>NZ_JADWYM010000003.1 GCF_022414535.1 Streptomyces sp. MUM 2J | reverse complement strand
CGGCCTCCTTCAGGATCCGGTACATGGTGCGCTCGGAGCAGTGATAGCGGCCGTCGTCCAGTTCCCGTACGTAGATCTGCGCAGGTAACGAGCGTCACCGTGAGCGTTCTGCGTCGTTGATGCGTTGCTGTCAACGGGAGTTCTTCAACGAGACGGAACGAGATCAGTGGCGCACAGCTTGGCGGTCCGCCCCGCGAACGGGCGGCGGACATGGACCGTGATCGACGAGAAGTACCGGACCGTCGTGCCGGTTGAGGACTGGCTGGAGGCCCATCGGCAGTTTTGGTCGCCGAACACGGTCCGTGGCTATGCGACCTCGTTGGCCCAGTGGTGGACGTTCCTCGAACAGCGTGATGAGACCGGAAGGTGGGGCGATCTCGGGGTCCCGGCGGTCGCGGGGTTCCTGTCCTGGCTGCGCAACGGCCGCACTGTCGAGCACACCCTGGTCGAGCCCGAACAGGGCCCCGAGGCCGGGACGTTGGAGGCGAGACTGGCCGCGCTGATCTCCTTCTACCGCTGGCAGGAGGCGGTCTTCTCGGTGCCGGTCGCGGGCCGGCTCATGCGCGGGACACCGCCCGGGCCCCGGCCCGGGGCCTGCTCGCGCACCTGGACGCCCGCACCGCTCCCGCCCCGTCCTCGCTGGTCAGGGTCCGGCGCCAGCAGCATCGTGGGCGCCCGCCGCTGCTGCTGCCGAACGAGATCCAGGCGATCCTGGACGGCTGCGCGATGCCGGACGCCACGCTCGGCGAGTGGGCGGGCAACCTGCGCGACCGGCTGCTGTTCGCTCTGCTCGCGGAGACCGGCATGCGTCTGGGCGAGGCTCTCGGCCTGCGGATCTGCGACTTCGTCATGGGCCGCGGCTCCACTCCCTATGTCGAGATCGTGCCGCGCGAGGACAACACGAACGGGGCCAGGGTGAAGATGATGCGCCCCCGGCGGGTCTATGTCGGCTGCGACCTGGAGCGACTGTTCGCCGACTACCTCACCCACCTCGCCTGCCGGGCCGCCGAGTCCGGCATCGAGATCGATGCCGGATCACCGCTGCTGGTGAACCTTCAGCGGCCGCCGCTGCTGGCCGCCCTGCGCGAGGGCACGGTGCGGGACAAGGTGTCCGCCCTGCGCAAGAAGCGTGTCGGCCCCGCCTCCTGGACGCCGCACTGGTTCCGCCACAGCCACGCGACCGCGCTGCTGCTGGCTGGGACGCCGGAGTGGGTGGTCTCACGCAGACTCGGTCACGCACACGTGCAGACCACGCTCGACCTCTACGGCTGGGTCCGCGAGGACGAGGCCCTGCAGGCCGCGGCGAACTGGAAGTCGTACATCTCCGCCTGGCAGGTCGATGATGGCCGGTGAACAGCGTCATCTGCACGCGGCCGGCGAAGAGGATCCGTTCTGGCGGCTCTGGCGGGAGCTGCCCGAGCTCTGGAAGGGGCCGGTGACCGGCGACGGCATCGCCGACTGGGAGAAGATCACCGAGAACGGTGACCGCCGCATCGACCTGAGCGGTCTGCCCGACCTGATCGCCGCTGAACTGGCCTGGATGGCGCACTGGCAGGCGATGGACGGGACCCGTTCGTCGGTGCTGGGCACCAACCAGTTCGCGAACATCCTGCGCCGCGCGATCCGAGACAACCAACCCTTCCCGCCCTCGATCCGGGCCATGGGGCCGTGTCCCCCGTCGTGGTGTAGCCGATCACGGTCCGTCGCCTCCGCTTCGGAGCCGTCCGGTACGTGCCGCTGCGGTCCGTCGTGCGATCACCGCTGGTCCCAGCTCGGCGAGCCCCAACAGGGCCGCCGACGAGGGCGATTCGGGCTACGACCTGCGGATTCCGCCAGCTTGATCGGCTACACCACTCGGCGGGACGCCATCGGCCATGGACTGGGAGACGGCGGCCGCTTTGCAGCGGTGGTTCCATGCCACTCGCTGGGGCCGGCTCATTCCCCGCGGCAGCGTCGCCCGGCTGCGGGTGATCTTCCGGTTCAGCCGCCTCGCCCTCCTCGCCCGCTGTTCGGACGGGCCCTGGTGGACTCTGGACGAGTGGCACCGGGCCTTGCCCCTGGAGGGTGGACACCTGTTCGTGTCGTTATGCAGCAAGTGTCAGAGTAGCTGACTGTTGTTCGTAGGTGATCGGTGCCTGCTGCCGAGGTGTGAGTGCCTTCGGCGGGAGTTGTAGCGGGTGGTCCAGCGGGAATACGGCCAGGCGGCAGGCGCGGGCCCCGTCGAAGTTCTCCAGGCGCTGGGCCGCCTGCCGGTGGTAGCGCAGCAGACCGAGGCCGGCGGTGAGGTGTGTCCTGGCCCGGAGCCACTCCGCGCGCGAGGTCTGGGCGATCCGCTCGGCGGCGTTGGTGTGGAGCAGGGTGAGCATGTCGTCGGCGAGGGACCCCAGCCGGTCGGCCTCGGGCGTGGCGCCGATCGACATGGCCGGGTCCATTACCGCCTCCGTACGACTCCACTGCTCGTCCGCGCCCAACAGCCCGGCGAGGTCGAGGTCGAGCCCCAGGTAGTCCCGGGCGTGTTCGAGGCAGAGCCGCGGGCTGCGGGCGCTGGTCGTCTCCGTCGGGACGTCGAAGCCGTGGAAGGACAGCTGCTCCTGCGGCGGCAGGTCCGCGTTGTGGTCGCGCATCCAGGCGATGAGGTGCCGGTTGGTCTCCAGCTTCCCGAAATCGTGGGAGAAGCCCTCCCGCGCCACGTCGTCGAGGTGCCCGTCGCCGCCCTTGACGAGGTCGTCGATGCGCAGCGCGGACACGCGGTCCGTCTCCAGGGTGATCGAGCGGAAGCCGAGGTCGGCCAGCACAGACCGGGGAGACGACGGCATACGTGGCGGAATCCCGCCGTGTCCAGGGCAACGACGCGGCCGCCTGCTTCACCGGAGTTCTCATCTGCCAGGTCGACTCCGCCGCCCTGACCGGCGAGGGCCCGGTGCGGATCCTGAACGCGAACCCGACCACGACTCCGCCCACCGGCTGCACCCCGCTGGACCTGGCCGCGTACGCACCCGGACAGAGCTTCACCGACCCGGTGACCGGCGTGTGCTGCCGCCACGCAGAAGGGCCCGCACTCTGCTGTGCGGGCCCTCCTTTCTGCTCCTGACTTTGCAGGTGCGCACTTCTGGCTGATCGTCTCCTGGTTTCCTGGGTGGGAGACAAGTGGGAGATGATCACGGCGTGGTGTTGCAATCAGGTGCGGGGAAATGCTAGACAGCGGCACCTGTGCGGCCCGGGTTCAGCCGCCGGACTCGCCCGCGTGCGGGCTCAGCACACCGGCTCCCACCAGCACGAACAGCAGGATGCCGAGGACGATCCGGTACCAGACGAACGGCATGAAGCTCTTGGTCGAGATGTACTTCATGAACCATGCGATCACCGCGTATCCGGAGCCGAAGGCGATCACGGTCGCGAAAAGGGTCGGCCCCCAGGCCACGTGGTCGCCCTCCATCGCGTCCTTCAGCTCGAACAGGCCGGACGCCAGCACCGCGGGGACGGCCAGCAGGAAGGAGTAGCGGGCCGCGGCCTCGCGCTTGTAGCCCATGAACAGGCCGCCGCTGATGGTGGCGCCGGAGCGGGAGACGCCCGGGACGAGCGCCATGGCCTGGCAGCAACCGTAGATGAGGCCGTCCTTCACGCCCAGGTTCTCCAGCGTCTTGCGCTGCTTGGGCGCCCGGTGCCGGCCACCCTTCTCGTCGCGGGCCGCGAGCCGGTCGGCGATGCCCATGACCACGCCGACGACGACCAGCATCGTCGCGGTGATCCGCAGATCGCGGAACGGCCCCTCGATCTGGTCCTTGAGGGTCAGCCCGAGCACACCGATCGGTATCGAGCCGACGATCACCAGCCAGCCCATCCGGGCGTCGTGGTCCCTGCGGGCCGCCCCGTCGTACAGGGAGCGGAACCACGCCGTCAGGATCCGGACGATGTCCTTGCGGAAGTAGATCAGCACCGCGGTCTCCGTGCCGATCTGGGTGATCGCCGTGAAGGCGGCGCCCGGGTCGTGCCAGCCGGAGAAGGCGGCCGTCAGCCGCAGATGCGCGCTGGAGGAGACGGGAAGGAACTCGGTCAGCCCCTGGACGAGCCCGAGGACGAGGGATTCAAACCAAGACATGAAGGTGGGGAGTCCAACTGCCGATCGAGGAGGGGCGACGGACGTGCTCGGCCGCCGCGCACGGTGATCACCGGTGTCGAGGGCAGCGTAGCGTCCCCGACTGCCGTGCCGTCACCGGGGGTTGACGAGGGAAGCCGATGGGGCGGGGTGACGGGGCCGCGGTGCCGCTCGCGTTCGGGGATGCGGCCGACCGGGGAGTCGGGCCGCCGTCGGCCCCGTGGCCGTCCGGCCCGGGGCCTGCGGGCGGGCGGCTGTTCGACGCCGGGGTCGCCCCGCTGGACGGCGTCGCACGCGACGCGTTCGTACGGCCCGTCAGCACGCCCGGGACGATGCGCGAGGCGGGCGGCCTCGCCAACGCGATGACCCACCAGCCGTTCTGCCCCACGCCCGCCCTCACCGCAGCCGCAGACGGTGGCGCTTGCGCCAGGCCACCGCCGTGCCCGCCAGCGCCGGCACGGCGATGCAGGCCAGCGCCACCAGGAAGGCGGGCGACGTCGGTGCCGAGGCCCGCGCGCCGGCCACGGCGTACGCGGCGGTGTTCGGGACCGACCCGAGCGCCGTCGCGGCGAGGAACGGCACGCCGCCCATCCGGGAGACGGCCGCGCAGTAGTTCGCCGCCCAGAACGGCACCCCCGGGAAGAGCCGCACGGCCAGCATCGAGCGGAAGCCGTGCCGGCTCAGCTGCCCGTCCGCCGCGGTCAGCCACCTGCCCCTGAGCAACGGGCGCAGCGCGTCCTGCCCGAGCACCCGGCCCAGCCCGAACGCGAGCCCCGCCCCGAGCACCGTCCCCGTCAGCGCCGTGCCCAGGCCGAGCTGCGAACCGAACAGGGCACCCGCGGCCAGGTTCAGCAGCGGTCGCGGCACGAAGGCCACCGTGCACAGCCCGTACACCGCTGCGAACACCGCCGCCGCGGCGGCCCCGCCCAGCTGCGGCGGCCAGCCGTGCGCCAGCAGCCGCTGTGGCTCGAACAGCAGCACCGCCGCGCCCGCGGACGCCAGCAGCACCAGCAGCAGGGACAACCGCGACCACGGGGAGAACACCGCTCTCGTGCCGCGCGCGGCAAGGCCGGCGCTCACGGGCACGGAGAGCTCGGCGGGGGCGGCGAAGGTGCCCGCGGCGGCCCGGGGAGGGGCCTCGGCGGTGCCCCCGGAGCGGGTGGTGGCATCGAGCATCCGGCGACAGTAGCCGACACACCCCGGTGATCGCCGTAGGGTGCGTCTCATGAACGCCCCGGACACGGACCCGGCCGAGGTGCCCCGCAGCGCCCTCGCCGACACCGTCCTCACACGCCTGACCGCGGCGTACGGTGCCGCGGCCGACCCGGAGCGGGCCGCGGCCATGCGGGCGTACATGAAGGACACCGTCCCCTTCCTCGGCATCCCCGCGCCAGCGCGCCGGGCGCTGTCCCGCGCCGTCCTCGCGGGCACGGCGCGCCCCGACGAGACCGACTGCCGGGCCGTCGCGTTGCGCTGCTGGGCGCTGCCCGAGCGGGAGTACCACTACTTCGCCGCCGACTACCTGCGCCGCCACGCCGGACGCTGCTCGTCGTCGTTCCTGCCGGTGGTGCGGCACCTCCTCACCACCGTCTCCTGGTGGGACACCGTCGACACCCTCGCCGTCCACGTCGTCGGACCCCTGGTCGCGGCCGACCGCTCCCTCGCCCCCGTCATGGACACCTGGGCCGCCGCCGACGACCCGTGGCTCGTGCGGGCCGCGCTGCTGCACCAGTTGCGGTACCGGGAACGCACCGACGCCGAGCGGCTCTTCGCCCACTGCCTGAGCAGTGCGGGGCACCGAGACTTCTTCGTCCGCAAGGCGATCGGCTGGGCCCTGCGCGAGTACGCCCGGACCGACCCGCAGGCCGTGCACGACCTCCTCGCGCGGGAGGGCGGCCGGTTCGCGCCGCTGACGGTCCGTGAGGCGCTGAAGCACGCGGGAGGCTGAACCACCGCCCGCACCCGGAAAACCATTCGACGCCGGCCGCCGGGTCCGCGAAGATCGGCGTCATGTTCCGGTACGCCTTCCTGCTCGCAGCATCCGCCGTCGCGGATGCGCCGAAGGCTGCCGTCCTCCTCGTCCTGGCCGCCGTCGACGGCGCCCGAAGCTGACCCTCCCCGGATCGTCCGGCGGACCCCGCAGGGGGAGGGTCGGGAACTCCTCGGGGTCCGTGTCCCGGTCCGCACGACCGGGACCTTCCAGGCAGCACCCACGAACAGGCTTCGAGGTATCGCCATGTCCAAGACGACATACGTGCGCACCAAACCGCACCTGAACATCGGCACGATGGGCCACGTCGACCACGGCAAGACCACCCTGACCGCCGCCATCACCAAGGTCCTCGCCGAGCGGGGTTCCGGCGCCTTCGTTCCGTTCGACCGCATCGACCGCGCGCCGGAGGAGGCCGCGCGCGGCATCACCATCAACATCGCGCACGTCGAGTACGAGACCGACACCCGGCACTACGCCCACGTCGACATGCCGGGCCACGCCGACTACGTCAAGAACATGGTCACCGGCGCCGCGCAGCTCGACGGCGCGATCCTCGTCGTCTCCGCGCTCGACGGGATCATGCCGCAGACCGCGGAGCACGTGCTGCTGGCCCGGCAGGTCGGCGTCGACCACATCGTGGTCGCGCTCAACAAGGCCGACGCCGTCGACGACGGCGAGGACGCGGTGCTCGCCGACCTCGTCGAGCTGGAGGTCCGCGAACTGCTCACCGCGCACGGCTACGGCGGCGACAGCGCGCCCGTCGTCCGGGTCTCCGGGCTCAGGGCCCTGGAGGGCGACCCGCGCTGGACGGCGTCCGTGGCGGCACTGCTGGACGCGGTGGACACCTACGTGCCCGTGCCCGAGCGGTACCTGGACGCGCCTTTCCTGCTGCCGGTGGAGAACGTCCTGACCATCACGGGGCGCGGGACGGTGGTGACCGGTGCCGTGGAGCGGGGAACGGTCCGCGTCGGCGACCGGGTCGAGGCGCTCGGCGCCGGTGTCGAGACCGTCGTCACCGGCCTGGAGACCTTCGGCAAGCCCATGCAGGAGGCGCAGGCCGGGGACAACGTGGCGCTGTTGCTGCGCGGGGTGCCCCGGGACTCCGTCCGGCGCGGGCATGTCGTGGCCGAGCCCGGGAGCGTGGTCCCGCGGCGCCGGTTCACGGCGCAGGTGTACGTGCTGTCGGCCCGTGAGGGTGGTCGCACGACGCCCCTGGCGACCGGCTACCGACCGCAGTTCTACATCCGCACCGCCGACGTGGTCGGTGACGTCGACCTCGGCGGCGCCGCTGTCGCACGGCCCGGGGAGCAGGTGGAGATGACCGTCGAACTGGGGCGGGAGGTGCCACTGGAGCCGGGGCTCGGCTTCGCCGTCCGCGAGGGCGGGCGGACCGTCGGGGCGGGGACCGTGACCGCCGTGCTGTGAGGGACGGCCCCGGGGCACACCCACGGCGGTCCCGGAACGCCAGGCCGCGGTCCCGGACTTCGGGACCGCGGCTTACGACGCGGGGTGGCCGTGGTTCCGGACGCGGGGGACGAGGGTCGGCCCAGGGCGGCCGCACGGGCACAATGAGACGGTGAACGAAGCCATCCCCGTCACCCGGACCGTCGACCAGGGCACGGCCCGGCTCATGCCCGACGTCGACCGGGAGCGGGCCTGGCTGCTGACCGTCGACGGGGCGCCGCAGTCGTACGTCGATCTGGATGCGCCGCAGCATCTGGAGTTCGAGTACGCGCGGCGCCTCGGGCATGTGCTGGACACCGTCGCGGAGCCCGGGCGGGCCCTGGACGTCCTGCACCTCGGCGGCGGCGCGCTCACCCTGCCCCGGTACGTCGCCGCCACCCGGCCCGGATCCCGGCAGGACGTCGTCGACGCCGACCGCGGCCTGCTGGACCTGGTCGCCGAGCACCTCCCGCTGCCCGGCGGCAGCGGCATCGTGCTGCACGCCGCCGACGCGCGGGCCTGGCTGGAAGCGGCCCCGGACGCCTCGGCCGACGTCCTCGTCGCGGACGTGTTCGGCGGCTCCCGGATCCCGGCGCACCTGACCACGCTCGCCTACGCCCGCGACGCAGACCGGGTGCTGCGAGACGACGGCGTCTACCTGGCGAACCTCGCCGACGGAGCGCCCTTCGCCTTCCTGCGGTCCCAACTCGCCACGTTCGCAGCGGTGTTCGAAGAACTCGCGCTGATCGCCGAGCCGGGCGTGCTGCGCGGACGGCGTTTCGGCAACGCGGTGCTCGTCGCCTCCCACCGGCCCGTCGACACCGCGGCCCTCACCCGGCTGACCGCCGCCGACGCCTTCCCGGCCCGGGTCGAGCACGGACCGCCGCTGCGCCGGTTCACCGGCGACGCGCAGCCGGTACGGGACGCGGACGCCGTGCCGTCACCCGAGCCCCCCGACGGCGCGTTCGGCATCGGCTGAGTCGCCGTTGGGGCCGCCCCCGGCCACGGGCTGCCCCCGGCCACGGGCCGGCCGCGGCCGCGGGCCGGCCGCGGTGCCGCGGGCCGCGCACGTCCGGCCCGCACAGCACCGCCGCCGTCACCCCCACGACCAGTGCGGCGCACCCCCGGGGACGCCCCGCGCCCGCCTCTCTGGCCAGATGATGCTACTCGCGGGTAACCTCCCGTCCCATGAGCGCAGACCAGATGTCCATCGGCGAGATGCTCGCCGCCACGGTGCCCATGGCCCGGACCCTCAACCTCGAGTTCATGGAGACCACGCCGGAGAAGGCCGTGGTCGCCCTGCCGGACCAGAGCGACTACCACAACCACGTGGGCGGGCCGCACGCCGGTGCGATGTTCACGCTCGGCGAGTCGGCCAGCGGGGCGATCGTCCTGGCCGCGTTCGGGGAGCAGCTGTCGCGGGCCGTGCCGCTCGCCGTGCGGGCCGAGATCGCGTACCGCAAGCTCGCGATGGGCGCCGTCACCGCCACGGCGACGCTCGGGCGTCCCGCCGCCGAGGTCGTGGCCGAACTGGACGCGGGGGAGCGGCCGGAGTTCCCGGTGACCGTCGAGATCCGCCGCGGGGACGGTGCCGTGACCGGTGAGATGACCGTGGTGTGGACGCTGCGCCCCAACGGCTGAGCGGTGTGGGCCCGAGTGCGGGGTTGCTCCGCGGGCCCGGGCACCTCCGCGGGTTCCGCATGCGCGCGCGGCACGGGCCCGGGACCCCGCAAGGGTCCCACTCCCGCCGGGACGTCGCCGGTTTGACCGGGGGATGCCGGTTGGGTCCGGTTCAGGCCGCCGCGCTTTCGGTCACGGTGCGCGTGCCGTCGTCCAGGTTCGTCACGAAGTCTCTGAGCCAGGCGGTGAACTCCGGTCCCAGATCCGGGCGTTCGCAGGCCAGCCGGACGACCGTGCGCAGGTATTCGGCCTTGTCGCCGGTGTCGTAGCGCAGACCGTCGAAGACCACACCGTGGACCGTGCCGCCGGCGGCCATTTCCTGGAGGGCGTCGGTCAGCTGGATCTCCCCACCGCGGCCGGGCGGGGTGTGCTCCAGGACGCCGAAGACCTCCGGGTCGAGGACATAGCGGCCGATCACCGCGTAGCGGCTGGGCGCCGCCCGGCGGGACGGCTTCTCCACCAGGCCCGTGACGCGGACGACGTCCGGCTCGGAGGTCGGTGCGACGGCCGCGCAGCCGTACAGGTGGATCTGTTCCTCGGGCACTTCCATCAGTGCCACCACGCTGCCCGCGCGGGCGTCGCGCACCTGGAGCATCCTGCGGAGCAGGGTCTCGCGCGGGTCGATCAGGTCGTCGCCGAGCAGCACGGCGAAGGGCTGCCCGCCCACGTGGTGGCGGGCGCACAGCACGGCGTGGCCCAGACCCAGCGGGTCGCCCTGCCTGATGTGGTGGATGTCGGCCAGCCGGGCCGGGTCGCGCACCGCGTCGAGACGCACCGCGTCGCCCTTGGCCGCGAGGGTCTGTTCCAGCTCGACGGCGTGGTCGAAATGGTCCTCGATGGCCCGCTTGTGCCGACCGGTGACCATCAGGATGTCGTCGAGCCCCGCCGCCGCGGCCTCCTCGACGACGTACTGGATGGCGGGTTTGTCGACGACCGGCAGCATCTCCTTCGGCGTGGCCTTCGTCGCGGGCAGGAACCGTGTCCCGAGTCCGGCGGCCGGAACGACCGCCTTGCGCACGGCGGACGAGGTCGGGGGAGTCGGTGAAGTCCGGGGGGTGCTCATGCGATGCATGCTGGAACACCGCGATGAGAGCCGGCCCGGAGCGGGATGAGAGGGGGCTGTGGACCCTGCCGGGCGGTGGCACGCGCTCCCCGGGCGTTCCGTCACCCCCGCGCCCTTCGCCCCGGGTCCGGTTCGCCTGCGCGGATCGCGGATCGCGGACCGCTCGGCGCCGGGACGCCGATGCGGCCGACGGGACGTCGCACGTCAGAGCGACCCGGTAGGCTTCGAGGGCATGCGCGTCCAACGGGCGCGCGCCCGGGGGGTCCCGGGGCGCAGGGCGGCAGAACGGGGAGGAACCGGCGGTGCACGTCCAGGAGTGGCTCGACACGGTGCCCGCGGCTGCCGTCTACGCCGTGGTGGGGCTCGTCATCGGACTGGAGAGCCTGGGCATCCCCCTGCCCGGCGAGATCATCCTCGTCTCCGCCGCACTCCTGTCCTCCCAGAGCGGGGGCGTCGACCCGGTGGTGCTGGGCGCATGCGCCACCGCCGGTGCGGTGATCGGCGACTCCGTCGGCTACGCCATCGGCCGCAAGGGCGGACGACCGCTCCTGGCCTGGCTCGGCCGGAAGTTCCCCCGGCACTTCGGCGAGGCGCACGTCGCCACCGCCGAACGCTCCTTCCACAAGTGGGGCATGTGGGCCGTCTTCTTCGGCCGCTTCGTCGCCCTGCTGCGCATCTTCGCCGGGCCGCTCGCGGGTGTTCTGCGGATGCCCTACTGGAAGTTCCTCGTCGCCAACGTCCTGGGCGGCATCGTGTGGGCGGGCGGCACGACGGCGGTCATCTACTACCTCGGCGTGGTCGCCGAGTCCTGGCTGAAGCGGTTCTCGTGGCTGGGCCTGGTGGCGGCGGTGCTGATCGGCCTGACGTCGATGCTGGTGCTGAAGCGCAAGGCCAGGAAGGCAGAGGCCGCACAGCCGGAGCCGGCGCCCGTACCCGCCGGGGAGTAGCCCGACCGAGGGCGGCGCACGGGCCCGGCCGTGCACGCCACCCGGGACACCCCGTTCGGGCTCACCCGGCCGCGTCGTCCGAGGCGTCCCGGTGCGTCCTCGCCAGCTCCGCGTACAGGGTGCCGTTCAGCGTCACGCCCTGCCGTTCCTCCTCCGACAGCTCCCGCCTGACCCTGGCGGGCACACCGGCGACCAGCGAACCCGGCGGCACCACCATGCCCTGCGGCACGAGCGCCTGCGCGGCCACCAGGGAGCCGGCGCCGATCACCGCGCCGTTCAGCACCGTCGCGCCCATACCGATCAGGCAGTCGTCCTCCACCGTCGCGCCGTGCACCACCGCGTTGTGGCCGATGGAGACGCGCTCGCCGACCGTGACGGGGAAGCCGGGGTCGGCGTGCAGGGTGCAGTTGTCCTGCACGTTGCTGCCGGCGCCCACACGGATGCTCTCCACGTCGCCGCGCAGGACCGCGCCGTACCAGACGCTCGCGCCCGCGGCGAGGGTCACGTCGCCGATCACCGAGGCCGTGGGTGCCACGAACGTGTCCCCGTCGACCCGCGGCCTTCTGCCGTCGATGCCCCGGATCAGCGCCTGCTGCGTCATCGTCGCCTCCTGCTCGTCGGTACACCGGCACCGTACGCCACCCGGTGGGGCGAAGATCACAGGGCTACGGAGTGATGGGTCCGCCCCGCGGCGATTACCGTGAGCGCGTGCCCAAGCGCAAGAACACGTTCTCATCCTGGCGGCGCCGCCTCGCGCAGCGCGCCGTCCACGCGGCCTGGTCGTGGGTACAGCGCAGGGGGTCCGTGACGGCCGAACATCCCGCGGGATTCCGCTTCGGCGCGATGGGAACAGGTACCAGGCTCGCGTTCCCGCTCGGCACGGTCTTCGGCGAACCGTGGATCCACGTCGGCGCCCACTGCATCATCGGCGAGCAGGTCACCCTGACCGCCGGCCTCATGCCCGATCTCGACCTCGGGCCCGAACCCATCCTGCGCCTCGGTGACGGCGTCGTGCTGGGCCGCGGCAGCCACGTCATCGCGGACACCACGATCACCATCGGCAGCGACTGCTATTTCGGTCCGTACGTCTACATCACCTCGACGAACCACTCGTACGACGATCCCCACGAGCCGATCGGCAAGCAGTGGCCGCGCATGGAGCCGGTGGAGATCGGGCCGGGCTGCTGGATCGGCACCGGAGCGGTGATCCTGCCCGGGGCGCGGATCGGACGGAACGTGGTCGTCGCGGCGGGCGCGGTCGTGCGCGGGGCGGTCCCCGACCACGCGGTGGTGGCGGGGGCGCCCGCCCGGGTCGTACGGCGCTGGACGCCCGACGGCGGCTGGCAGCCGCCGCTGCGCACGCCGGCCCCGGTGCCGATACCCCAGGACGTCACGCCGGAGCAGTTGCGGGCGCTGTCGGCACTGGACGCGGAGGGGGCGGCACGGCTGGCCGCACTCGACGAGGAGCAGGCGGCACGGCTCGCCCGGCTGGAGCCGGAGGGGTGACGCCGCGTCGGCCTGCCGTCGGCAGCAGGGTGCCGGCCAGGGCCGGGCCCGCGCCCGCCGCCCGGACGCCGCGCAGCCGTTCGCGGAGGAAGCCGCGTGCGGCCAGCGCGGTCACCACGGGGTGGAGCGAGGACGGCGGCGACGGTGACCGGTCCGTGCTGGGCGGCGATGGCGTCCGCGGCCGACTGCTGCCACGGGCCGCCTCGCAGTACAGTTCGGTGAACGATCGGGTGCACCACACGGTAGTTCACTCAATCAAACTCCGTCATCCAAGATATTGAACCCTCCGGGCCTCGCCGGGCCCACTGGAACCGCCGGACCCTTTGGATCTGTCTCCTTGGCCGAGAACGTCGAAAACCCTGGACGGACCGTGTCGGACCTCGACCTGCTGACCCAGTCCCTGGCGCGCAACGTCAAACGCTGGCGCACCGAGCGCGGCTTCACCCTGGACGCTCTGGCCGCCAGGGCCGGCGTCAGCCGCGGCATGCTCATCCAGATCGAGCAGGCGCGCACCAACCCGAGCATCGGCACCGTGGTCAAGATCGGCGACGCGCTCGGCGTCAGCATCACCACCCTGCTGGACTACGAGCAGGGCCCGAAGGTCCGCGTCGTCCCCGCCGAACAGGCCGTACGGCTCTGGCGCACGGACGCGGGCAGCTACAACCGCCTCCTCGCCGGCGCCGAGGCTCCCGGCCCGCTGGAGATGTGGGACTGGCGGCTGATGCCGGGCGAGTCCAGCCCCTCCGACCCGCACCCCACCGGCACGGTCGAGCTCGTCCATGTCACGGCCGGTGAGCTGACCCTCACTCTGGACGGTGTCCCCTACCGCGTCCCTGCGGGTTCCAGCGCCTCCTTCGAGGCCGACGCGCCCCACACCTACGGCAACGAGGGGGACGCGCCGATGGAGATGGTCATGGCGGTCTCCGTCCCACCCGTCCGCTGATCCGGTCCGCGCCCCCAGCGGGTCGCACCGGCGGCCGTGCACGCGCCCACCGGGCACGCCGTCCGAGGTCCCCGCTCCGACCGCCTCGGGGAGCCGGCCGCCCCCCGGCACGCCCGCGGGTGCCCTGTGTCCGCCCGCCCCGGGCCCGTACCGCCCGTACCCGCACCCGCCGCGCCGTGCCGCCCGGGCCACGGTCCCCTCGCCCGGGCCGGTCCGGCGAAGGCGGGGGCGGGGGCGGGTCACGGCGACGCGTGGTGGGCCAGGGGCCGGTGCGGGTCCGGTACCCCGGGGGCGGGTTCCGGGTCGGCGTGCACCAGGGCGGCCGTCAGGCGGGGCACGGCGTGCAGCAGTGCGTGCTCGGCGTCCACGGACACGGCGTGCGCCTGCCGTACCGTCGCCTCGCCGTCCACCACGACCGCCACCTCGGCCCGCAGCCGGTGCCCGATCCAGCGCAGCCGCAGCTCGCCGACTCCGCGCACGCCCGGAACCGCGGTGAGCGCTTGTTCCGCACGGTCCACCAGCGCGGGGTCGACGGCGTCCAGCACCCGCCGGAACACCTCGCGGGCCGCGTCGCGCAGCACCAGCACGATCGCTGCCGTGATCGCCAGTCCCACGATCGGGTCGGCCTGCTCCCAGCCCAGGGCCGAGCCGACGGCGCCCAGCAGCACGGCCAGTGAGGTGAAGCCGTCGGTGCGGGCGTGGAGCCCGTCGGCGATCAGCGCCGCCGAGCCGATCGACCGGCCGACACGGATGCGGTGGCGGGCCACCCATTCGTTGCCCGCGAAGCCGATCAGCGCGGCGGCGGCGACGGCCGGCAGGTACGCGACCGGTCGTGGTGCGAGCAGACGGTCCACCGCGGCCCACGCGGCGAAGGCGGCGGACGCGGCGATCGTGAGCACGATCACGACGCCCGCCAGATCCTCCGCCCGGCCGTAGCCGTAGGTGAAGCGCCGCGTGGCGGCCCTGCGTCCCAGTACGAAGGCGATGCCGAGGGGGACGGCGGTCAGGGCGTCGGCCGCGTTGTGCACCGTGTCGCCGAGCAGGGCCACCGAGCCCGACGCCACCACCACGATCGCCTGTGCCAGCGCGGTCGCGCCGAGCACCGCCAGCGACACCCACACCGCGCGCATGCCCCGGGCGGAGGACTCCAGAGCGGCGTCGAGCTTGTCCGCGGTCCCGTGGGAGTGCGGGGTGAGGAGGTGGCCGAGCCGGTGGCGCAGGGAGGGGCGGGGGTGGTCGTGAGCATGCCCGTGCCCGTGCCCGGGAGCCTCGTGGGGGAGACCCCCCTGATCGTGTCGGTGTTCGTGCCGGTCGCTCACGTGGCTCCCCTTCCGGTGGGCGGAGGTGGACGCACGCACGCCCACGGGGTCATTATGTGCGTATGAGCGCACGCATGCACCTGTCATCTGCACACGATGCGCATCCGCGCACCCCCGGCGAGGAGCAGTTCGCGCTCGCCGCCGAAGTCCTCGCCCTGCTCGGCGACCGGACCCGGCTCGTTCTGGTGCACGCGCTGACGTCCTCGGAGGCGGACGTCACGACACTCACCGAGGTCTGCGGGGCGGCGCGTCCGGCGGTCAGCCAGCATCTGGCGCGGCTGCGCCTCGCGGGCCTGGTGACCACCCGCAAGGAGGGCAGGCGGGTGGTCTACTCGCTGCGGGACGGGCATCTGCGCCGCCTGGTGGACGAGGCGCTGAGCGTCGCCGACCACCGGCTCACCGACCGCCCGCCGCACGACTGACCGGGGTCCGGTCCGGGCCGTTTCCGTGCCACCGCCCGGCGGCCGCCGCCTAGGGCGTGTTTCGAAAGTAGCGTCGTCTGCCCGAAGGGCAGGCCTGGCGGCGTCTGGTGCGTGCGATCGCAAGGCGGAGGGTCGCCCCGATACTGGATGTATCGGGGCGAGCCCGACAACGCGGCGAGCGTGCGTGCCAGACGCCGCCAGGCAGGCGGGACTTTCGAAACACGCCCTAACTCCCGCCGAGCAACGGGATCTCGATCGCAGGACAGCGGTCCATCACCATCTCCACTCCCGCGGCCCGCGTACGGTCGTACGCCGCCTCGTCGACGACACCGAGCTGGAACCACACGGCCCGGGCGCCCTTCGCGACCGCCTCGTCCGCCACCGCGCCCGCCAGGGCGCTGTTGACGAAGACGTCGACCACGTCCACGTCGAACGGGATGTCCGCGAGGCAGGCGTAGCCCCGCTCGCCGTGCACCGTCTCGGCCTTCGGGTGCACGGGTACGACGCGCTTGCCGTGGCGCCTGAGCACCTCGGCCACCCCGTGGGCGGCGCGCCGCCGGTTCGAGGACAGGCCCACCACCGCCCACGTGTCGCCGAACTCGGTGAGGATCTTGCGGACCGCCGCGTCGTCGCCGTACAAGGCCAGTCTCCCTTGGTATCGGGGTACGTTCCGTCGAGACGGACAACCACACTCCGGCCGTCGGGATTCCGCCGCCGACCGGCGCGTTCACCGCCACCCTGCCCGGAATCCGCGCGACCGGACTGCGCGCGGCCGTCCGCGCGCCTACGCTCACTGCGTGCTGCGCATCATCGACGACCGAACCGGCGAGCCCGTCGAGGCCGCCCCGGTCCGCCGTGGGCTGACCCGCATCGAGGCCCACGCGCCGGGCTACGACCCCACCGCCCTGCGCGTCCTCCTCGTCACCGACCTGCTCGTACGCGCCCTCGAACTCGGCGGCACACCCGTGTGGGCGCTCCTCGACGCCCCACGGCAGCAGGCCGAGCTGCGGGCGGGCGCGGCGGCCCTCGGCATGCGGCCCCTGGAGGACAGCCGGGACGTGGCCGCCGGACTCGGCGAGGCCCAGGTCGTCCATGTGGCTCCACAGGGCGCCGGCATCGCCGACGGCGTCCTGCTGGCCGTCGGCCCGGTCGAGGTGGAGCCGGGCGAGCCGGTCACGGACGCCGACCCGGCCGCCGTACGCCTGGCCCTGCTGGGCGCGCCCCGCACCGCCGCCGTGCGGTTGGACCCGGCCGTGCTCGCCGCGGCGGGCGACACCCTCGCCCGCCGGCGGCACGCCGTAGCCGACTGGGCCCGCCGGCCCTCCCGGCCCGTCCCGGACGCCGTACGCGCCCGGCTCCGCGCCGCCTGGGAGAACGACCTCGACATCCCCGCCGTCCTGCGCGTCCTGCACGACGTGGCGCAGGCCCCACCCGGGGAGCTGCCCGACGGCGCCCGCTTCGAGACCTACGTCCACGCCGACCGGCTCCTCGGCCTCGACCTCGCCCGCGACGTGGGGGCACCGTCATGACCGGGCGCGCGGGCGGCGGGCCGATGCGCCGCCTCGTCGTGCTGCGGCATGCCAAGTCCGCCTGGCCGGAAGGCACCCCCGACCACGAGCGTCCGCTCGGTCCCCGGGGCCTGCGCGACGCCCCCGCCGCCGGCCGTGCGCTCGCCGCCGCCGACTGCCTGCCCGACCTCGCCCTGTGCTCCACCGCCGTCCGCGCCCGCCGGACCTGGGAACTGGCCTCGGCCCAGTGGGGCACCCCGCCGCCCGTGCGGTACGACGAACGGCTGTACGCCGCCGACGCCCCCGCGCTCCTCGACGCCGTCCGGCAGGCGCCTGCGCACGTCGGCACCCTGCTGCTGGTCGGGCACAACCCCGGCCTGGCGAACCTCGTCCTCGACCTGGCGGGCGACGGCCTCGACGACACCCTGGAGCGGGTGCGCGCCAAGTTCCCGACGGCCGCGATCGCCGTCCTCTCCTGGTACGGCCCCTCCTGGCAGGCGCTCACCCCCGGAGCCGCCCTGCTGACGGCGGTCACGGTGGCGCGGGGTGCGAAGCGGTAGACAGGGCACGGGGCGACCGAGGGGGAGCGGCCGGCATGCCCCCGCATAGGCTGGCCGGATGCAGGACGAGTACCGCACCATCGCCCGCACCGGCGTGCACGAGACCGAGGTCAACCGCTCCCGCTTCCTGTGCGCCCTCGCGCCGGCGGCCACCGAGCAGGAGGCGCAGGACTTCATCGCCGCGGTGCGCAGGGAGCACGCCGACGCCACGCACAACTGCTGGGCGTACGTCGTCGGCGCCGACGCCGCGATCCAGAGGGCCAGCGACGACGGGGAACCGGGCGGCACCGCAGGCGTGCCGATGCTCCAGATGCTGCTGCGCCGGGACATGCGCTACGTGGTCGCCGTCGTCACCCGCTACTACGGCGGCGTCAAGCTCGGCGCCGGCGGCCTGATCAGGGCCTACGGCGGCGCCGTGGGCGAGGCCCTGGACGCGCTCGGCACCCTCACCCGCCGCCGGTTCCGGCTCGCCACGGTCACCGTCGACCACCAGCGCGCCGGCAAGCTCCAGAACGACCTGCGGGCCACCGGGCGCGAGGTGCGCGACGTACGGTACGCCGAGGTGGTCACCCTGGAGATCGGGCTGCCGGACGCCGACGTGGACGCCTTCCGCGCCTGGCTCGCCGACGCCACCGCCGGGACGGCCGACTTCGAGCCGGGCGCAGAGGCCTACGGCGACGTGTGAGTCGGGAGGGCGACGGCTCCGGCGCCAGGTACTTCTCGCCGATCCGCCGATCCGCCGATCCGCCGATCCGCCGATCCGCCGATCCGCCGATCCGCCGATCCGCCGATCCGAGCGGTGAACGGCCGCCCACTCCTCAGGGCCCGCGCCCGCGGACGGGGCGACGCGAAGGCGACGGAGCGGGCAGAGGGCCCGGTGACGGGCGAACACGGGAGTAACCGCCCGTGGTGTCGGACCCGGACGTTAGTCTCGGGGATCATGCGACTGCTGCACACGTCCGACTGGCATCTCGGCCGGGCCTTCCATCGGGTGAACATGCTCGGTGCCCAGGCCGGGTTCGTCGACCACCTGGTGGCCGCCGTGCGCGAGCACGACGTCGACGCGGTGGTGGTCGCGGGGGACGTGTACGACCGGGCGGTGCCGCCGCTCGCCGCGGTCGAGCTGTTCGACGACGCCCTGCACAGGCTCGCCGCCCTCGGCGTGCCGACGGTGATGATCTCCGGGAACCACGACTCGGCCCGACGCCTCGGCGTGGGCGCCGGTCTCATCGGACGCGCCGGCATCCACCTGCGCACCGACCCGGCCGCCTGCGGCACGCCCGTGGTGCTGCAGGACGCGTTCGGTGACGTCGCCTTCTACGCCCTGCCCTACCTCGAACCGGCCCTGGTGAAGGACACGTTCGGGGTGGAGAGGGCGGGGCACGAGCCGGTGCTGGCCGCCGCCATGGACCGGGTCCGCGCCGACCTCGCCGCCCGTGCCCCGGGGACCCGCTCCGTCGTCCTCGCGCACGCCTTCGTCTCCGGCGGCCGGGCCAGCGACAGCGAGCGCGACATCACCGTCGGCGGTGTGGCCGCCGTCCCCACCGGTGTCTTCGACGGTGTCGACTACGTGGCGCTGGGCCACCTGCACGGCTGCCAGACCCTCACCGAGCGCGTCCGCTACTCCGGCTCCCCACTGCCGTACTCCTTCTCCGAGGCCGACGACCGCAAGTCCATGTGGCTGGTCGATCTCGGCGCCGACGGCTCCCTCACCGCCGAGCGCCTCGACTGCCCGGTGCCCCGGCCGCTGGCCCGCCTGCGCGGCACCCTGGACGAGCTGCTGGCCGACCCCGGCCTCACCCGGCACGAACGGGCCTGGGTGGAGGCGACACTCACCGACCCGGTGCGGCCCGCCGACCCCATGGCCCGGCTCACCGAGCGCTTCCCGCACACGCTCAGCCTGGTCTTCGCCCCCGACCGGGCCCCGGACGACCCCTCCGTGTCCTACGCACGGCGCCTGGCCGGGCGCACCGACCGGCAGATCGCCGAGGACTTCGTCGCCCATGTGCGCGGCGCCGGCCCCGACGGCCGCGAACAGGCGGTCCTGCGCGACGCCGTCGACGCCGTCCGCGCGGGCCACGCCGTGCGCGAGGTGGCGCCGTGACGAGCGCCGCCCGGCAGGATCCAGGGGTGCGGCGCACCCGAAGCGCACGGGAGACCCGATGAGACTGCACCGGCTCGGCATCACCGCCTTCGGGCCCTTCGGCGGCTCGCAGACGGTCGACTTCGACGAGCTGTCCGCCGCCGGCCTCTTCCTGCTGCACGGACCCACCGGCTCGGGCAAGACCTCCGTCCTGGACGCCGTGTGCTACGCGCTGTACGGCACCGTCCCCGGCGCCCGCCAGAGCGGCCAGGGCACGGCCCTGCGCAGCGACCACGCGGCCCCCGGCACCCGCACCGAGGTCACCCTCGAACTCACCGTCGCCGGACGGCGCCTGGAACTCACCCGGCAGCCCCCGTGGGAGCGCCCGAAGCTGCGCGGCACGGGCATGACGGTCGACAAGGCCCAGTCCTGGCTGCGCGAGTACGACGCCACGACGGGCGCCTGGAAGTCACTGAGCCGCTCGCACCAGGAGATCGGGGAGGAGATCGTCCAGCTGCTCGGTATGAGCCGCGAGCAGTTCTGCCAGGTCGTGCTGCTGCCCCAGGGCGACTTCGCCCGCTTCCTGCGGGCCGACGCCGAGGCACGCGCCCGGCTGCTGGGGCGCCTGTTCGACACCCGTCGCTTCGCCGAGGTCGAGCAGCGGCTCGCCGAACGCCGCAGGACGACCGAGACACAGGTGCGCGAGGGAGATGCGGCACTGCTGGCCGACGCCCACCGTATGCAGCAGGCCGCCGGTGACGCCATGGAGCTCCCGGACCTGTCACCCGGCGAGCCCGGCCTCACCGAGGCCGTTCTGACCGCCGCCGCGGTCGCCCGCGCCACCGCCCGCGAACAGCTCACCGTCGCCCGCTGCCGGCTCGCCGCCGCCGAATCCGCACAGGCCGCCGCCGACCGCACCCTGGCCGAGGTCCGCGAGCTCGACCGTCTCCAGCGGCGCTTCGCCCAGGCACAGGAACGGGCCCGCCGCCTGGAGCAGGGAGCCGCGGCCCACCAGGAGGCGCAGACGCGCATGCAGCGGGCCCTGAAGGCGGAGAAGGTGGCGCCCGCACTGGAACTGCGCGACGCCGCGGACACCGAGCACCGGCGCGCCACCGGCGCCGAGGCGAACGCGCGGGCCCTGCTGTCGCCGGACTGCGCCGACGCCGATGCCGCCGGACTCGCCGCGGCCGCCCGTCGGGCCACCGAGGAACTGGGCGGCCTCGACTCCGCCCGCCGCGCCGAGCGGCGCCTGCACGAGCTCCTCACCGAGCGGACCGGCCTCGACCGCCAGGAACGCGCCGACGACGACGTCCTCTCCGAGGCCACGACCTGGCTCGACGGGTGGGACGCGGCCCGGGCCGGGCTCCAGCACCGCATCGACACGGCACAGGAAGCGGCGACCCGTGCCGAGCAGCTCTCCGTGCAGCGCGAGCCCGCCCGGCAGCGCCTGCACGCGGCCCGGCTGCGCGACCGGCTCGTCGGCGACGTCGAGAGCGCCGCCGACGGTGAGGGCGCGGCCCGCGCGCGGATGCTGCAGGCCAAGGCGCACTGGCTCGACGTCAAGGAGCAGCGCCTGAACGGCATCGCCGCGGAGCTGGCCGGACACCTGGAGGACGGCGCCCCCTGCGCGGTCTGCGGATCCACCCGGCACCCCGCCCCGGCCCGCAAGGACGCCGGGCACGTGGACCGCTCCGCCGAGGAGCGCGCCCTGGCCGCCCACCAGGAGGCCGAGGAGGCCCACACGGCGGTGGAACGGCGGCTGGCCACCGTGCGCGAGGCCCTGGCCGCGGCCACGGCCGAGGCGGGCGAGGCATCCACGGAACGACTGGCCCGCGACGCGGACGAGCTGGAGCGGCGGTACACGCAGGCCCGCCAGGCCGCCTCCGGTCTCCACGGCGCGCACGAGGAACTGCGCCGCGCCGAGCAGGAGTACGAGCGCCGCACCGCCGAGCGGCAGCGGGCCGAGCTGGCAGCCGCCTCCCGGGCGGCCCGCCGCGACACCCTCGACCGTGAGCGGGCCGCATTGGAGGCGGAGCTGGCCGAGGCCCGAGGCGAAGCGGGCAGCGTGGCCGAGCGCGCCGCCCAGCTCCAGCGCAGGGCGACCCTGCTGACGGAGGCCGCCGAGGCCACCCGACTGGCCGAGGCCGGCGCGCAGCGCCTGAAGGACGCCGACGCGCGGCTCGCCGACGTCGCCTTCCGCGCGGGGTTCGACACCCCACGGGCCGCTGCCGCCGCACTCCTCGACGATGCCGCCCATCGAGCACTGCAACGGCGCCTGGACGAGCGGCAGTCCGAGGAGGTCGCCGTCCGCGCGGCTCTCACCGAGCCCGGCACCGCCGCGGCGGCGGAGCGCCCCCCGGCCGATCCCACGGCCGCGGAGCAGGCCGCCTCGGCCGCCACCCGGCGGCTCCGGGAGGCCGCCTCCGCACACGACGCCGCGGTCCGGCGCTGCGAGGAACTCGACCGGCTGTCCACACGCGCGGCCCACGGCGCACGCCGCCTGGCCCCACTGCGCGAGGACCACGACCGCGTGGCGCGCCTGGCGGCACTCGCGGCGGGCACCTCCGCCGACAACCAGCGCAGGATGCGCCTTGAGTCCTACGTCCTGGCCGCGCGCCTGGAGCAGGTCGCCGCTGCTGCGACCGTACGGCTCCAGCGCATGTCGTCGGGCCGCTACACCCTCGTCCACTCCGACGACCGCACCGGCCGCGGCCGAAGCGGCCTGGGCCTGCACGTCGTGGACGCGTGGACCGGGCGCGAGCGGGACACGGCGACGCTGTCCGGCGGGGAGACGTTCTTCGCCTCCCTCGCCCTCGCCCTCGGCCTTGCCGACGTGGTCACCGACGAGACCGGCGGGGTCCGCCTGGACACCCTCTTCATCGACGAGGGCTTCGGCAGCCTCGACGAGCAGACCCTCGACGAGGTCCTCGACGTCCTGGACTCCCTGCGGGAACGCGACCGAAGCGTCGGGATCGTCAGCCACGTCGCCGACCTGCGGCGTCGCATCCCGGCCCAACTGGAGGTTCGCAAGGGGCGAGCGGGCTCCTCGGTGCGGCTGCGCACCGGGGCGGACGCGCTGGGCGGCTGATCAGGCGGCTGCTCCCGAGACCGCCGCCGGAGGATCCTGCCCGTTCCTGCCGCGTCCTTCCCCCGGGTCGTCCTTCCCCGCCTTTCCCCGCCTTTCCCCGGCTTGTCCCCCGGAGGGGGGTGTGCACCGTCCCGCAGCCGACCCGGCAGCCAAGCCGGCCACGCCCCGAGATCAGTTCCGCTGCAACAGCACGAACCCGTCCTGGTCGGCGACCTCG
Source organism: Streptomyces sp. MUM 2J (assembly GCF_022414535.1). Classification (GTDB taxonomy): domain Bacteria; phylum Actinomycetota; class Actinomycetes; order Streptomycetales; family Streptomycetaceae; genus Streptomyces. The sequence goes on along the minus strand of NZ_JADWYM010000003.1, from coordinate 300,989 downwards.
GTGTACCCGTTGGCACGTGCCGTGTTGAGGGCGGCCTGCTCGGCGGTGTCGGAAAGCGGCCATCGTCGGTCGTCGGGGATCTGCGTGTCCACCATGATCCACTCCGGATCCGGACGACTCCCGGCCCAGCCGAAGAGGCTCACACTGGTCCGGTTGGTGAGCTGAGGAACCAGATTCGTGGACGCCTGTACGGTGGCACCGTCGGGAATGAGGCGCATCACGTCGCGCGCGGCACCCAGTCGGGGCGTGCTGCGCCAGGTGGCCGGCTGGACGAGCTGCCAGAGAGGGAACTGCGGGAGCAACAACAGGGTCACCGCGAGCGAGCCCGCCAGATACCTCCGCAGGCTCGCCACGTGCCCGCGTCGGACGAGCGCGTCCACAAAGGCGGCGAAGGCGATGGTCATCAGCACCAGCGAGTAGTGGAAGCCGGTGCCCCAGTTGAAGCTGTCGTTGGAGGCGAAGCGCCATGCGAGCGTCGGCACCGCGACCCACATCAGCGGTGATCGAAGAGCCAGGAACAGCGTGGGTGCCAGCACGAACAGCAGGGTCGACACCTTCGTCACCGGGGTGATGAGGCCAATGGTGTGGTGGTACAGCATCCCGGTCAGGCCCTGTCCCGCACCGGCGGGTTCCCCCAGCCGGTCCCAGTAGCCGAATGAACCCGTCGGACTGAACGCAGGCAGGACGAGGAACAGGGTCAGCAAGGCCCCCGCCAGTCCGATCCCCGCCGTCGCGAGGCCGATTCGCCGATTCCCGCGCCAGGCGATGACCAGGCCGATCGCGGTGACCGTCAGACCAAGATCCTCCTTGACCAACAGCAGCGGCAGCGCCCAGACCGCCGCCGCACGCAGCCGCCCCTGGCCCAGAGCGCACAGGGAGCAGGCCAGCAGCGGTGCTGCGAAGGCGACCTCGTGGAAGTCGAAGCCGACGGCACTCGCCACTCCCCAGGACAGCCCGTAGCCTGCGCCGATGACCAGACCCGCCGGCAGCCCCAGTGACCGGCGGGCCCAGCGGGCCAACGGGATGGCGCTCGCGGCCACGAGCGCGGCCTGGGCGACCAGGAGCGTCTTCGGTGACGGCCACACCCGGTAGAACGGGGCCAACAGTGCGAGGACGGGGTGGAAGTGGTCTCCGAGCAGCGGGAAGTCCGGCCCTTTCAGTTCGGACACGGGCAACTCGCCATGTGCGTAAGAGCGAATCGCCTGCTCGAAGATTCCGAGGTCGTAGCTGTTGGACAACAAACGCTCATGGGTGCGCAGGGACACCAGCGCGTAGACGAAGAACAGTACGCCGGACAGTGCCCAGATCTGCCACCCGATACCTTCTTCTCCCCCGGGTGTTCTCCCCTCGTCCGCGCTTCGCTGCGCAGGAGTTTCTCGCGTGGAGAGCTGAACGGGAACTGCTGTCACGGCCGGCACCCTTCCGAGGCTGGATCATGGATCAGGTTTCTCGCGTCTTGGTCTCTGAGTGAGGGGGATCGGAGGAGCATCCGGGAATCCGGGCCCAACCGCCTCGGTCGATACCGACCAGCGCGCCGGGATTTCAGGCCTGGCGTGTCGTATGACGGAGTGCGTGGCATCAGGTCAGCCGGCTGCCGGAGACGGGTTTCTCCTCCAGCCCGCTGGCGCGGTGGGGGCTTGGTGGGCAACGCCGGTGGAGTCTGCCCGTCGGGTGGCGAGCACCTCCTCACTGAAGCGCCGGTTCTTCACCGTCTGTGCGCGGATCCTTTCGGGCAGGTCAGGCATCTGCAGCAGACGATCACACGCGCTGATGGCCCCGGCATGGTCACCCACCCAGTAGGAGGTGATGGAGAACTCGAAGAGCAGCCCCCATCGGTAGACCCACGGCTGCGTGAACAACAGGTCCTCGGCAGGCATGGCGCTCCCCACCACGCTGCTCACCCATGCATGTGCGCTGTGGTACCGCCTCATTCCGCGCAGTCGCGTGACCATCTCGTAGCAGGCTTCCAGGCGCTGTGGACGGCTCTCCCATGCCTGGACGAAGGCTTCCATGGCGTGTGGCCAGTCCCCGACGGAGGACCTGAGAACTCCGATCTGCAGGAGTGACCAGTACACCTCCTCGGCCCACCCGCCAAGCTCGACACGGCGCTGGTACAGCCGGACGGCCTCGTCGGTGCGCCCCAAGTCCTTCATGGTCTGCGCGAGATAGAAGACGGTTCTGGGATCATCAGGGTTACGCTGCAACTCGCCCTCGAGGAGCCGCGCATCACGCTCGAACTTGTCGTGCTTGCTTCCACCGTCGCCGTGGTCGACGATGACGAGCGCGTCCAGGTTTTCCTGACGAATGTCTTGATCACACGTCAGGTATTCATGTGTCACACCCTCGTATCGCCAGGGCAGGTCCCCACGAACCAACCGGCGGATCCGGTAGGACGTGTCACAGGCATGACGCAGCATGTACGCGTCCGCGGACAACGGAGGCAGAGGTCCTTCCCGGCGGACTTCCAGGTCGGCGTCCACGAGGAGCAGGTAGTCGGCTTTGCCGCGGGCGTGCTGGAGGTTCAGGCTGCGGTTGTGACCGAAGTCCACCCACGGCTCTTCGTGCAGGACGCCGGGAACATCCGCGAGAGTTCGGCGAATGCAGTCCTGTGTCCCGTCGGTCGACCCGGTGTCGGAGATGACCCACGTGTCGATGAGTCCCTTCACCGAGGTCAGACAACGCTCGATGACCTTCGACTCGTTCTTGACGATCATGCACAGGCAGATGGACGGCCGCACGGAGATCTCCTCGGCGAGGACGAATGGGGTGAGAGAGGTGTCCCCTCCTCCGCGAGGACATGTCCCGCGAGGGAGGAACCACAGCGATGCTGCTCCGTCGCGCCGTGATCAGCCGGGGCCGTCGGCGGGCCCCGACTTCGGTGCCGGCATCGACGGCTGGACCGTCACGGACTCGATGACCACCGGAGTGCGGGGCCTGCCGTCGGTCGAGTTGTCCCGCGTCCCGTTGGCGCCGATCTCCTTCACGACGTCCAGGCCGTCCACCACCCGGCCGAAGGGCGTCCATTCCGGTGGCATCCTGACCGAGGGGTCGGCGTAGCTGATGAAGAACTGGCTCCCGTTGCGGCCGGGCACCACTTTGGACATGCCAACGGTTCCCGCCGGGTAGGACGCGCCCCTCAGATTCTCCTCCTTGAAGTAGTACCCGGGGTCGGCTGTTCCCTGGCCGGAAGGGTCCCCGCATTCCAGGACGAAGATGTTCTGCGTCGTCACACGGTGACAGGCGCTCTGGTCGTAGTAGCCCTTGCCGGCCAGGTAGGCGAAGGAGTTGGTGGCGCAGGGTGCGCGGGTGGTCAGCGCCTCGAAGGTGATGGTGCCCATGTTGGTAACCAGTCGGACGCTGTACGGACGTGCGGCCTTCGTCGCGTCATAGGGCGGCACGGCGACGGCCTTCCCTGCCTTGCTAGGCATGTACACGCACGTGGATGTGGTCCCTGCCAGGGGCCGCGCTTGCACCGTTTCCCCGGTGAGCGTCAGGGCGGCCCATGTCATCCCTGCGCCGACCACGCCGACGGAGAGAGCGGTCACCACCAGGCGGGACTTCCGACGTGCGCCGCGCCCCGGGTCGCGCTCGTCACCTCCCTCGGCTGGGCCCTTGCGCCACGGTCCGGGGGTGCGGGCCTTCGATCCTCGGTCGACGCCAGACATGTACACCTCGGTGCATGGGGTGGTGAGCGCCCGGTGCGTGTCACCGGGCGTTCCGGTCCACACACCGTTCCCATGCACAGGGCGCGCGTATGCGGAGAAGGGCTGAATAGACCCCGTTCAGATGGCAGGCCCTGAGTCGTCTGCACGGTCCGTCGGCCGTGGGCATGAGCGGGTGATTCACTCATTCAGCAGCGCCGGATCAGTGACCGGCTTCGACCGGCGAGCAGCCGCAGGCGAGACGTCCGCCCCCACGTCATGGAGAGGCGGTTCCTCCACCGGGCCACGGCACGGGCGGCACTCGGACAAGCGGAGCCGAGCAGATTCCGGCACGGTGAGGGCGCCTTGGGCGCCCGGGCCGGATGGAGTTGCGTGGGGACCACGGGGCGGCCGCCGGTCACCCGGGGCGGCCCGTAGGCGCTGGAGCGTCAGCCCGCCATGGCACCCGGTGTCACTCCCACTCCTGGTTCCCCCGCATGCACAGAAAGTAATTAAGTGTGATGATCTGATTACTGACTGCGATCTGCGGTGAGCGTGGCCAACCTCTCGAAAGGTAAGGGAATGAGCGTTCGATCGAGACGCGCCGGGGTGAGGGGACTCCGTCGCCGGCGCCTGTGGGGACTGGTAGGAGTCACCGCAACGGTTCTCTCAGTCAGCAACGTCGGCACGGCCGCAAGCGTGCCCCTGGAGTTGACCCGTTCGGCCGGGCAAGCCCCACAGACCTCGCAAGACCCCTGCTCGCCGAAATGTCACGCGGACGACCAGCACGACAAGGGCGACCACGGCAAGGGTGGCCACGACAAGGGCGACAAGGGTGACCACGGCAAGGGCGGTCCTACGGGCCCCACTGGCCCTACGGGGCCGTCAGGTCCTACGGGTCCTACGGGTCCCACTGGTCCTACCGGCCCTACGGGTCCCACCGGTCCCACTGGTCCTACCGGGCCTACCGGCCCTACGGGTCCCACCGGTCCCACTGGTCCTACCGGTCCTACCGGTCCTACCGGTCCTACGGGGCCTACGGGGCCTACGGGGCCTACGGGGCCTACCGGGCCTACCGGTCCTACGGGGCCTACGGGGCCAACCGGCTTTACCACCACGTCGGAAGTGTTTGGCACTACGTTGACCCTGGCCCCGACCGAAATCGGGACGGTGACGGCGACCTGCCCGACGAACGCCGTGCTCACCGGCGGTGGCTACACGAGTGACGGCAGCCTGATCGTGCGGGAGTCCCGCCGGAGCCAAGAGCCCCGGACATGGACCGTGACCGCCGTCAACGACTCCGGATTCAACGTCAGTTTCGTTGCATTCGCCGAATGCACGGAGTGACCTGACGTCGTAGACGCCCGGAACCGTGCATTGCCGCCGGTGCGGCACAGCCGCACCGGCGGCACCACGCACCCCACCACCCAAGGCCCCGAGCCAGGGAAGCCGATACCGATTCCTGCCGGCGGGACGGCCGGAAATCTGACGCTCCACGAAGAACAGGACACTGCATGAACCTCCAACGTTCGACTCGCGCCGCAACCGTAGGCGCGGCTCTGGCCGCAATCTCCCTCTTCACAGCGCCGACGCCGGCCCACGCCGCCACCATCGCCGCCGACTGCAACGCGAACCCCGTCACTGCCGGCACCAATCTGAAGAACGCCATCGCCAGCGCCGTGAGCGGGGACACCGTCACCCTCGTTGACTACTGCATCTACGCGTTCAACGACTCCAACGTTCCGGCGGTCGACGAAAGCGCCCTCACCATCGACAAGACCCTCACCATCGACACGGTCAGCGGCGCCAATACAGCGACGATCCGCCGAATCAAGACGGCGCACGACTTCCGCATCATCAACATCACCACAGGTGAGGAAACCGGTCATCTCACCCTGAATCACGCCACCGTCCAGTTCGGAACCACTCTTGACGGGGGAGAAGGAGGCGGCATCAACCTCGAAACCACCGGCACAAGCCTCCAGACGAACAACGCCACCATCGAGGGCAACAAGGCGAGCAGGCGGGGCGGCGGTATCTTCGCCGTACTCAACTCCGGCAGCGTCGAACTCAACAGCACCGTCGTGAGGGACAACGCGACCGACACGAACGACGGTGGTGGCCTGTACACCAACGCCGCCACGACTGACGTGAACGACTGCACCTTCAGCGAGAACCGAGCCCGGACAGGGGGCGGAGGGATCTACGTGGCCAACATCGCCACCACGCTGACCGTGAGCGGCAGCACCTTCAAGAACAACACGGCCCAGACCGGCGGAGGTCTCCTCGTGGTCGGGGGCGCCATGGACATGAGCAACACCGTCATCACCAACAACCTCGCCTCGCGACCTGGGGTAGGAGGCGCAGGGGGCGGGCTATACATCACGGTCGGCCACCCAGCCAGCATCACGGACAGTCAGATCACCGGGAACAAGGCAACGGGCAACGGTGCCAACGGAGGTGGCCTCAACGTCTCGGTAAGCGAGGCGAACGAGTTGCTGACGGTTGCGAACACCGACATCAGTGGGAACGAGACCATCGGTGCCGGCAGCCATGGGGGCGGTGTCGCGATCGACGGGTTCTCCCCCACCTCGACGCTGAACTTCCAGAATTCCACCATCAGCGGAAACCACACCGCAGGTGACAACTCCGCCGGAGCCGGCCTGTATCGATTCGACGCGGGCACAACGAGTCTGAGCGATGTCTCGATCACGGACAACACGGCCAGCGGCACCGGTGCCCAGGTCGGCGGTGTCTACAGCGACGCTCTCGGGAACAACTCGGAGCTGGTGTTCAGCGGCGTATCCATCACCGACAACACCGCACCCGCCGCGCCCGCTCCCGGCGGTCTGTACACCGACACCGCGGTGACTGACAACGGTGGCAACTCCGTCACCGGCAACAGCCCTACCAACTGCACCTACAGCCCTGTGGTGCCGGGCTTCTGCACCAGCCTGCCCTAGGGGGTTCTGCGGAAGTCCCGCACAGTACCCACGGCGCCCGGCACGCCCTCTCGCCGCACCGGCCGTAAGCGGGTCGGGCAGTTGACACCGTGGCCGCCCGCTGGCCCCCGCCGGCCACCGCTTCGGCCGCGTCGAACCCCGCCGAAGCAGGGCTCAGGACCTGTGGATCGGCCTCGGGAGGGACGCCCCGCGGAACGGGGGGTCCCTCCCGAGTGATCGACTCCGGGTCACGGTGATCGGCGGGACCGCCCGCTGCTGTTCCAGTGCGCGGAGGTGTTCGCCCTGTGCCAGCCCACGGCCGGGCCGGTGGACCGACATACCGGGTACGCCGGCCGGTCCGTGAACGGGCGTGTGCCGAACATCATGAGCGAACCTGCCTGGTCCTCACCGGAGTTCACGACCGCCGTCGTCCCGGCACCACGGCGAAACCCCGCAGTACCGACGCGGCCACGAACGAGACACCGGCCACCCACACCACGGGCGTGGCTGCGGCGACGGCTCCAGCCGTCTGCGCCTCGTACGAGCCCTCGGGGTCGTGGATGAAGGACATGCGCGTCCCCGGCTTCATCCGGAACCCGTCGTCGTACGTCTCCGGACCGCCGTCGGGGCAGTCCAGCCGGTGCCGGAAGCCGAGTTCCATGTCGTCCCCGCGGGGTATGTACCTGGCCGAGGCGCCGGTGACGGTGCACTCGACGGGCACTCCCCGCGCCTGGAGGATCTTCCCGGAGACCCCGAACACGGTGGTGGCCAGGCAGACCCCTGCCGCGGCCGTGCCGACGACGTAGACGACGGGCCGCCAGTCCGTGCCGGCCTCCATGAACAGGGTCCACTCGGACAGCAGGACCACCCCCGCGGCCAGCCACAGTGGCGGGCTGAGGAACTCCCAGACCGTACCGTTCAGAAACGCGATCCCGACGGCGAGGACCGTGACCACGACGGGCATGCCCACCGCCAGCGCAAGGCGCCGGCCCGGCCCTGCCGTGAGCCCCGCGGCCAGTTCTCGGATCTTCATGCTTCCCCCTGTTGAAGTCGACGCCAGGACGGCGGCGGCCAGATGTTCCGTACCCGCCCTACATCCTCTCCGACGGGCGCAGGGCGATCAGCGGCACGCCTGTCCGGCGGTCGGCGCCCAGGGACTCGAAGTCCGCCTCCGTGCGCGGGTCGTGGCCGACGGACCGCATCAGCCGCTCCGCCAGCCGCGGGTGGCGACGCGCGTAGTCGGCGAGGGCCCGGCCGGACTCCTCCGGCGGCAGCGGTACGGCAGTGCCCCGGTACCTGTGGCGCCCCACCTGGTAGCGCACCCGGGGCGTGGCGAGGATGTTGCGCAGCCACTGCGAGCGTTCCCCGTAGCCGGAGGCGATCAGGTACGCGCCGGGCTCCGGGAGTCTGGCGACGACCTCCAGCACCACCTGGCGGGGTCGGCCGGACTTCCGTCCCGTGTGGGTGAGCAGCACCATGCGCTGCCCCAGCAGCCCGCCCAGCCCCATGCGGTAGAGCCTGATCGGTGCGCGCAGCACCGCGCGGCGGATTCCGCTGGCGGGCGGTCCCCCCTTGAGTGGATTGAACATGGCGGGTACTCCTCCTCTTCGGTGGAACACAGGATGCGGAACACGGGACGCCGAGGCCGCCGGCGTCATCGGCTGGGCGGCACCAGCAGGGAGACGATCGGTTCGGCGAGGGCGGCGAGGTCGACGGAGGGGTCGAACAGCGCCTGCAGGACGCATCCCTCGATGGCGCCGACGAGCACGGTGGCGTGGGACACAGGATCGACCGCGTCGGCGACCTCGGTGCCGTGCCGTTCTCCTGCCGTCAGCTGGGCGGTGACGGCGGCGCGGTAGTCCCGGTAGAAGCCCGCCATGTCGATCCAGTCCGGTTCCCGTACGCCCATGGACCAGACATCCAGGAGCACCCGGGACAGATCACGCTCCTGTGCCAGCAGCCGCATCACCGAACGCACCAGGAACCGCAGCCGCTCCGAGCCGCCGCCCGGATGCCGGCCGACTTCGGCGAGCAGTTCCCGGGAGCGGGCCGCGAGGCCGTCGAACGCCGCCGCCAGCATCTCCTCCCGGCTGCCGAAGTAGAGGTAGACGCTGCCCTTGGCGATACCGGCCTCGCGGGCGATGTCCTCGATCCGGCTGCCACCGTAGCCCTGCCGGGCGAAGACCCGGACCGCTGCGGTGAGGATCTCCTCGCGCCGTGCCGCGCGATCGACCTGTTTGGGCATCACACTCTCCACAATAATGACTGACCGGTCAGTCATTATTGCATACGGCCCGCCGCGCACGCCGGCGAGTGTCGTCCTCCGCCGGACCGCGCGCAACGCGCTCGTTGACGCGGGGTTCTTCCCGCAGGGGTCAGAACGGGCCGTGGAGACTGCCGAGTCGCTCGGTCAGACGCAGGTTCTCCGAGTAGTCGACGGGACAGGCGATCACGGAGACCGTGTCGTCGTCGAAGGCCTGGCGCAGCACGGGCAGGAGCTGGTCGGCCGCCTCGATCGCATGGCCCCGGGCGCCGAAGCTCTCGGCGTAGGCGACCAGGTCCGGGTTGGTGAAGCGGGTGTGGCTGTGGTGGCCGATCTCAAGGTCCATCTTCCAGGTGATCAGGCCGTATTCCTGGTCGACCAGGACCAGGACGACCAGCGGGACGTGTTCGCGAACCGCGGTCTCCAGCTCCTGGGAGTTCATCAGGAACGAGCCGTCGCCCATCATCGCCAGTACGCGCCGGTTCGGCCGTGCCAGTTTCGCGGCGATCGCTCCCGGCAGGGCGAACCCCATGGTCGACAAGCCGTTGGAGACCAGGCACGTGTCCGGCTCGTACGTGGGGTAGAGGCGGGACATCCACATCTTCCCGGCGCCGGTGTCGGCGAGGACGATGTCGTGGCGGTCCAGCGCGCTGCGCACATCGGCCACGACACGCTGCGGCACCAACGGGAACGACTCGTTGTCGCGCCCGTACCGGAGCTCTTCGTCGAGCTCGGGTGGTCGTCGGGGAAGACCCCCTTGCCGTGGAACGTGGTCGCGACCGGGATGTTCAGCCGCTCGGCGAACCGCACGAGGGGGGCTGTTGCCCTGGCCCTGGCAGCGCCGTGACCTGCCAGCACGACCGGGTGCCGGGCAGCGGCGATCACCTCCACCGCACGTGAGATCTGGGAGGGCGACGGTGCGTCGGTGTGCACGGCGTCGATCTGCAGGGGTGCGAGCGGCTCGGTGGAACGCTCCGCTTCGACGTCTTCCGGCACTGCCAGGAACACGGCTCCGGGCCGCTCGCTCTGCGCGGTCTTGAACGCCTTGCGGGTCATCTCCGGCACCGCGTCGGGACACTCGATGCGGGCCGACCACCGGGTGACCGGGGCGAACATCGACACCAGGTCGATGACCTGGTGCGACTCCTTGTGGAGTCGGCGCAGCGCCCCCTGTGCGGCCAGGGCCACCACCGGGGAGCTGTTGGTCGTGGCATCCGCGGTGCCGAGCAGCAGATTGATCGCACCGGGTCCCAGCGTCGCCGAGCACACCCCGGCACGGCCGGTCAGCCGCCCGTAGATCTCCGCCATGAACGAGGCGGCCTGCTCGTGACGCACCAGGACGTACCGGATCCCGGAGCCGTTCAGCGCGTCGACGAACCGGATGTTCTCCTCGCCCGGAAGCCCGAAGACGTACTCCACACCCTCGGCCTGCAGACAGCGCACCAACAGGTGCGCGACGTCCTCGACTGCTGCCGTGCCCCGCGACTCGCCCGCGCCTTCGGTACCCATGGGACGAACGTAGGCGCGCCCACCGGCCCCGGCCACTCGTCGACCGCCGACCGAGGCAGCCGTGCGGACGCCGATGCCTCAAGCGGGCCGAGGCCGTTCGGCGGCGCTGCGATGGCGGCCGCCGCGGACTGCCCTCGAACCGGAGCCGGACGTGGACACGGGCGGCCGGGCAACCGGGGCTCCCGCGCGCCCCGGTGCGCTGTGCGCGCCGCCGCTCCCGCCCTGCCCGGTGGCGGGCGGGCCGGGACCGCTGCGGCAGCGGGTGACGGGCGGCCGGGTGCTCAGCGCCCCACCGGCCGGCCCGGCAGGGGCGAGGAGTACACGACGCTCGTGGTCACCGAGCCGAGCGCCCCGATCCTGCCGGAGACCTCCTCCAGGTGCCGCATGGAGCGGGCGGCGACCTTGATGACGAAGCAGTCGTCGCCCGTGACGTGATGCGCCTCCAGGATCTCGGGCGTCGCCGCGACCAGGTCGTGGAACGGCTTGTAGTTGCCGGTCGGGTACCGCAGGCGCACGAACGCCAGAACCGGCAGCCCGAGACGCTCGGTGTCCACGACGGCGGTGTAGCCCTTGATCACCCCCGCCTCCTCCAGTCGCCGCACCCGTTCGGTGACGGCGCTCGGCGACATGGACACGGCCCGCGCCAGCTCGGCGAAGCTGGCCCGGCCCTCCCGCTGGAGGACGTCGAGAATGCGCCAGTCGGTGGCGTCCGGGGAAAACACGGTCATGTCCGATGGGTAGCAGGGAAATCCCCGGCGCGGCAAGGCCTTCGCCGGGGAAAGCGCCTTCAGCGGGGTGATCGCGGACCGTAGATTTCGGGTCGTAGGAACTCCTCCCGCGAAAGGCACCGGACGATGACCCTCCCGACCGCCGCCGGCCCCGTCCTGCGCGTCCCGCCGGCACCTCCGGCCGAGGCCGCCGCCCACTTCAGGGCCTCGCTGGCCTTCCACGTGGACGCCTCCGACGTGGCCGCCTCCCTGGAAGCCGGCGGTGACCCCGGCTTCGTCGTGGTGGACTCCCGCTCCACCGGGGCCTGGGACCAGGGCCACGTCCCCGGCGCGCTCCACCTGCCCACGGCCCTCGTCCCCGAGCGGGCCGAGTGGCTCCTGGACAAGGACGTACCGGTGGTGACGTACTGCTGGGGCCCCGGCTGCAACGGCGCCACCCGCGCCGCGCTCGCCCTCGCCGAACTCGGCTACCGGGTCAAGGAGATGCTCGGCGGCTTCGAGTACTGGGTGCGCGAGGGCTTCGCGTACGAGTCCCGGCAGGGGCGCGAGCGCAGCGACCCCGACCCGCTCACCGCGCCCACCGGCGTCGGGGACTGCGGCTGCTGATCCCGGCGCGGGCGGTGCGGGACGCGACGGGCGCCCCCACCGCCCTGCCGGCCGTACCGCGGCCACGGGGGTGCCGGGCCCGACCGCCCACGGGGCGACCGGGCCGGGCGGTCGATGACCCGCGAGGGTCAGAGCCGGGACAACTCGTCGACGAGGTCGTCCAGGCCCAGGGACCCCTGGGAGAGCGCGGCCATGTGCCAGGCCTTCAGGTCGAAGGCGTCGCCGTGCCGTTCGCGTGCCTTCTCGCGGCCCAGCAGCCAGGCCCGCTCGCCGAGCTTGTAGCCGATGGCCTGGCCCGGCATCGTGAGGTAGCGGACGAGTTCGCTCTCCACGTAGTCCGCCGGACGGCTGCTGTGCGCGCCGAAGAACTCCTGTGCCAGCGCGGGGGTCCAGTGCTCGCCCGGGTGGAAGGGGGAGTCGGCGGGGATCTCCAGTTCCAGGTGCATGCCGATGTCGACGATGACCCGCAGGGCCCGCATCATCTGCGCGTCCAGGTAGCCGAGCCGCTCCTCGGCGTCCGTGAGGAAGCCCAGCTCGTCCATCAGCCGCTCCGCGTACAGCGCCCAGCCCTCGGCGTTGGCGCTCACCCCGCCGACGGTGGCCTGGTAGCGGGAGAGGTTCCCGGCGACGTACGTCCACTGGGCGAGCTGGAGGTGATGGCCGGGGACGCCCTCGTGGTACCAGGTCGACACCAGGTCGTACACCGGGAAGCGGTCCAGGCCCATCGTGGGCAGCCAGGTGCGGCCCGGGCGGGAGAAGTCCTCGGAGGGGGCCGTGTAGTACGGGGCCGCGGCTCCGCCGGGCGGCGCGATGCGGGACTCCACGCGTCGTACCGGCTCGGCCAGTTCGAAGTGCGTGCCGTCCAGCTTCTCGATCGCCTCGTCCATCAGGCCCTGGAGCCACTCGCGGACCTCGTCGACGCCCTCGATGTGCTGGCCGTGCTCGTCGAGGTGGGCGAGCGCCACCCAGGGCGTCCCGGCACCGGGGAGGATCTTCTCGGCCTCCCGCTTCATCTCGGAGAGCAGCCGGTGGTACTCGGCCCAGCCGTAGGCGTACGCCTCGTCCAGGTCCAGGTCAGTGCCGTTGAAATAGCGGGCGAGGCGGGCGTAGCGCTCCCGGCCCACGGTGTCCGGCGCGCCCTGGATGGCCGGCGCGTACACGTCGCGCATCCAGTCCCGCAGCTCCGCCACGGCCGCGGTGGCGCCGCGGGCCGCCTCGTCCAGCTCCGCGCGCAGCGCGCCGGGCCCGGCGGCGGCGAAGTCCTCGAACCAGCCGCGCCCCTCGCCGGTGTCCGCCCATTCGGCGAGCTGCTCGACGAACGTGGCGGTCGGGCGGGGGGCCGCGTACAGCTTGCGCTCCAGGCCGAGGGCGAGAGCGGCGCGGTAGCCGGCCAGCGCGTCCGGCACCGCGCGCAGCCGCTCGGCGATCGCGGCCCAGTCCTCCTCGGTCGCCTGCGGCGTCACGGTGAACACGTCGCGCACCTGGTGCGGCGGTGTGTGCAGGTTGCCGACCGCGCGCAGGCCCTCGTCGGCCTCGTGGACGGCGAGCTCGGCCGTCAGCCGCTCGCGCAGCAGCCGCGCGCAGCGGCGTTCGACGTCGCTGTCCGCCCCGGGCCGGCGCTCCGCCTCGTCCAGCTCGGCCAGGGTCGCCCGGGCCAGCGCGGCGAGCGCCTCCTGGCCCGCCGGTGAGGTGTCGGGCAGCCGGTTCGAACTCTCCTTCACGCCGAGGTAGGTACCGGTGACCGGGTCGAGGGCGATGAGGTCGTCGACGTAGGCGTCGGCGACCTCGCGGGGCAGCGGGCTGTTGGTCTGTGACATGCGGACCATCCTCGTACGGGGGCCCGCCGCACGTCACGCGGATTGCGTTCCGGGACCCGCGGGCAGCAGCGGCCCGCACTCCCACTGCTGGAAGATCAGCCGCGTCTCGACCCGGGCCACCTCCCGGCGGGAGGTGAACTCGTCGAGCACCAGCCGCTGCAGGTCCGCCATGTCGGCCACCGCCACATGGACGAGGTAGTCGTCGGGGCCGGTCAGGTGGAAGACGGTCAGTGCCTCAGGCAGTGCGCGGATCCGCTCCACGAACGGTCCCACCAGCTCCCGTCGGTGCGGGCGGACCTGCACCGACAGCAGCGCCTGGAGGCCGCGCCCCAGCTTGGTGGGGTCCAGCCGCAGCCGGTGCCCGAGGATCACGCCGCTGCGGCGCAGCCGCGTCACCCGGTCCAGGCAGGTCGACGGTGCCACCCCGACCTGCGCGGCGAGATCCCGGTAGGTCGTCCGGGCGTCGTTCTGCAGCAACCGCAGCAGATGGAGGTCCACCGGATCCAGTACGACTGATTCGGACATGTGCCGAACGTAGCACGGGCTGTGGCTCCATGGGACCGGTCACTGTTCACTCTTCCGCTCACGGGCCGCCGTCCCGTCGACACCTCGCAACGATGCCTGTGGAGACGCCTGTGGACACCTACTGCAACGCCCCCAGAGCCTTGGCCACCGAAGCCGTGCACGCCGGCCGCGACGATCTCGCACGCCAGGGCCTGCACGCCCCGCCGATCGACCTGTCGACCACCTATCCCTCCTACGACAGCCGCGCCGAGGCGGCCCGTATCGACGCCTTCGCCACGAACGGTGCCGAACTGGACGGGCCGCCGGTGTACGGCCGTCTCGGCAACCCGACCGTCGCCCGCTTCGAGACCGCGCTGGCCCGGCTGGAGGGCACGGAGTCCGCCGTCGCCTTCGCCAGCGGCATGGCCGCGCTGAGCGCTGTGCTCCTCGCACGGGCCTCGACGGGGCTGCGGCACGTGGTCGCCGTTCGCCCCCTGTACGGCTGCAGCGACCACCTGCTCACCGCCGGTCTGCTCGGCTCGGAGGTGACCTGGACCGATCCGGCGGGCATCGCCGACGCCGTGCGTGCGGACACCGGGCTGGTCATGGTGGAGTCGCCGGCCAACCCGACGCTGGCCGAGGTCGACCTGAGGGCCGTCGCCCACGCCTGCGGCAGCGTCCCGCTGCTGGCCGACAACACCTTCGCCACGCCGGTGCTGCAGCGTCCGGCCGAGCAGGGGGCGCGGCTGGTGCTGCACAGCGCCACCAAGTACCTCGGTGGGCACGGAGACGTGATGGCGGGCGTGGTGGCCTGCGACGAGGAGTTCGCCGGGCTGCTGCGGCAGGTGCGGTTCGCCACCGGCGGGGTACTGCACCCGCTGGCCGGATATCTGCTGCTGCGGGGCCTGTCCACGCTGCCCGTCCGGGTCCGCGCCGCCTCGGCCACCGCTGCCGAACTCGCCCGCCGGCTCGCCGACGACCCGCGCGTGGCGCGCGTCCACTATCCGCGGATCGGCGGCGCGATGATCGCGTTCGAGGTGCACGGCGATCCGCACGCCGTCATCGCCGGCGTCCGGCTGGCCACCCCGGCCGTCAGCCTCGGCAGCGTCGACACCCTCATCCAGCACCCGGCCTCCATCAGCCATCGCATCGTCGACGCCGACGACCGTCGGAGCGCCGGGGTCAGCGACCGTCTGCTGCGCATGTCGGTCGGCCTGGAGGACGTCGAGGACCTGTGGGCCGACCTGGACCAGGCACTGGCCGGGGCGGGATCGGCGGCCGAGGCGGAGATGAGCCGGGCGCTGCACTGAGCGGCCGGGCCCGGCCGGCGGACGACGCCGACCGGGCGGCAACCGGTCCGCCGAGGACCGGACGGCGGGCGACGCGCGGTCGCCCGCGCCCGCCGGTCCTGCGCCCGCCGGTCCTGCGCCCGCCGGCCGGGCGGCTCCGGCCGGGCGGACGGAGCGGGGGCCTCCGCCGTGGGGAGGGCCCGCCCTGCGGCCCGGGCGGCGAACACCGGGCTTGCGTCGCACACAGGGCGGGGCGGACGGGGCGCGGATCAGTCCCGTGCCAGGTGCTCGTCCTGCGGCAGGCGCCCGTGGAGCAGGGCCGGATCCAGGCGCGCGGTGATCACCAGGGTTCCCTCTTCGACCTGGTAGTCGAGAGGGAGACCGAGGCCGCGCATGGCGGCGACCATGCCGGTGTTGGAGGCCTGCGTCACCGCGTACACGCTCTCGCAGTCCGCCTCGACCGCCATCGCCACCAGGCGGGTCAGGAGTTCACCGCCGAGGCCGCGCCGCTGCCAGTCGTCCTCGACGAGCAGGGCGACCTCGGTCTCGTCCCCGTCCCACAGCAGATGGCCGAGGCCGACGATGCGGCCCGAGGCGGTCTGCACGGCGAGGGTGCGCCCGAAGCGGGGGCTCAGCAGGTGGTCGAGGTAGCGGCCCGCGTCACCTACGGGCCCGTGGTAGCGCATGGCCAGCGTCCGCGGCGAGCACCGCTCGTGCATGGCCTTGGCGGCCCCGACATCGCCGATGTCGGCCCGCCGGATCGTGAGGGCGCTGCCCACGGCCAGGGTGAGCGTGTCCTTCCCGACCGGAACCCGCGGTCCGAGCCGGGCGTCGAGCTCCACCAGGGCCCGGGCCCGCGCGAACTCGGTCGGGGTGAACGGCAGGTAGGGCCGCTCCACGGTCAGGACACCGCCCTCGGGTGCCCGCAGCCGCATCACGGTGTCCGCCAGCACGCCCTCGACGGGTACGGCATCGGTGCTCTGCCCACCGCGCGGCGGTGCCGCGGGCGACTGCCTGATCGTGCAGCGGCCCAGCAACTGCCGTAGCGCGAGCGGTAGTTCGGCCGCGTCCAGCGCGGTGCGGGTGGCCAGGCCGAGCACCCGTGTGGGGGCGTCCACGAGGTCGTGCGCGTCGGCCCGCTCGATCCACGTGCCGGTGCCGCCGGCCGACGCCACCGCCCGGGCGAGGTCACTCGCGGCGAGGTCGCCGGGGGAGCGCAGCAGGAACTCGTCGACCGTGGTCTCGCCCAGCGGGTGCGTCTGGAGGCTGAGGATGTCGATGCGGCGTCCGGCCAGGGCCGTGCACAGCGCCGCCAGGGATCCGGGTTCGTCCGTCACGGTCGTCCGCATGCGCCACAGCGCACTCGGTCCGCACACGGGACGTTCCGCGGGCCCGGCCGGCCGCGCTGCGGACGGCGGCCGGGCACCGGTATCACGTACCGGGGGCGCATGGCCGTGGCGCCGTGCCCACCAGGTGTGGAAGGCGGCCGTGGCCACGAGGGCGACGGCCGAGAACAGCAGCAGCGCCGGCCCGTCCGGGCCGTGGCCCACCAGGTTCGCCACGGCGTCGGCGACGGCGACGGCCGTGAAGAGGGCGGCGAGTTCCACGAGGTCCCGCCGCCAGTGGTGCACCGGGCGACCGTTCTTAGCCCGCGTCACATCAGTCATGTCCGGAGTCATGCAAGCACAGTGGAGCAGGGGTGTTGCGTGATCACGAACGTCTTGTGACTGCCGGGTAAAGGCTGCTTATGGCCGATTCGGGGCTTCTGCTGGGGTGATGAGGCGGATGCGTGAGCCGGTCCCGCGACCGCCGTCCAGCGCGCCCGGTGCGCCGGGCCGGTGCCGCGCACCGGGGGATGACGCCGGTGCGCGGCCGTGGGCCGAGGGTAGTACGGAGTCTGTCCGCCGGGGCCGCTCCTACTGGCCGACCCGGCCCGGCTGGAGCGCCCGCGTGAACAGCACCGTGCCGTCCCCCTCGCGCAGCCGCACCGTCAGCTCGCCGCTGTCGCCGTCGATGTCGACCTCGCCGAAGAACTGGTAGCCCTCGGCGGGCGAGACGTTCGCGCGCGTCGGCGCCTTGACGAAGACCCGGTCGGGTCCGAACGTGCCGTCGAGGGCGTTGGCCGGGAAGGCGCCCGCGTTGAGCGGACCGGTGACGAACTCCCAGAACGGCTCGAAGTCCTTGAACGCGGCCCGCGCCGGGTCGTAGTGCTGGGCGGAGGTGTGGTGGACGTCGGCCGTCAGCCACACCGTCCCGGTGATCCGCCGGTGCTTGACGAACCGCAGCAGCTCGGCGATCTGCAGCTCCCGGCCGAGCGGCGCGCCGGGGTCGCCCTGTGCGACGGCCTCGACGTTCGGCCTGCCCTCCAGCGAGTCGGGCACGACCAGCCCGAGCGGCATGTCCGCGGCGATGACCTTCCACACCGCCCGCGACCGGTGCAGTGCGCGCTTGAGCCACTCCAACTGCTCGTGGCCGAGGATGCCCTGCGGGTCGGTGGGCTGGTCGCCGGGCGAGTTGGCGTTGCGGTAGGTCCGCATGTCGAGGACGAACACGTCGAGCAGCGGGCCGTGGTGGATCACCCGGTACATGCGGCCGTCGGGTCGACCGGAGAGCGTGGAGACGGGGAGGTACTCGGAGAAGGCGCGACGGGCGCGTGCCGCCAGGTCGTCGAGCCGGGTGCCGGGCGGATAGGGGGTGCCGGGGCCGATGACCTCGCCGGGGTACCAGTTGTTGCGGACCTCGTGGTCGTCCCACTGGACGACGGACGGCACCTGGGCGTTGAACCGGCGCAGCGCGGCGTCCAGCAGGTTGTAGCGGAAGTTCCCGCGGTAGTCGGCGAGGGTGACCGCTACGTGTGACTTCTCCTCGGTGGTCACGTTCCGGTAGAGGGACCCGTCGGGGAGCGCGGCGGTGGCGGAGACGGGACCGTCGGCGTAGACGTTGTCGCCGCTGCACAGGAAGAAGTCCGGGTCGAGCCTCCCCATGGCGTCGAAGATGCGGTAGCCGCCGATCGACTCGTTGATGCCCCAGCCCTGTCCGGCCAGGTCGCCCGACCACACGAATCGCACGCCCTGCCGGCGTCGTGCGGGCGCGGTGCGGAAGGTGCCGGTCACCGGCTCGCCGGTGCGGCGCGGGTCGTCCGGGTCGGCGAGCCGCACCCGGTAGTGGATCTGCTCGCCGGGCGGCAGCCCTCGCAGCCGCGTGGTGCCGGTGAAGTCGGTGTCCGCACCGAGCAGTGGGCCGTGCCAGCTGCGGGCACGGCGGAAGGACTCGGTGGCGGACGTCTCGACCACCATCCGGGCCGGGCGGTCCGAACGCACCCAGACGAGCCCGGAGTTGCAGGTCACGTCGCCGGCCTGCACGCCCCAGCCCGCCTCGGGGCGCCCGGACAGCGCGAACGCCGGTGCCGCGCCGAGGCCGGCCGGCAGGGTCAGGGCCGCCGAGGCGGCCAGCGAGCCGCGCAGCACGCTGCGGCGGCCGGGGAGTGGACGGTGTGCCATCGAAGAGCCCTCCAGGGACGGGATTCGGCCGATGTGCAGGGTCCACACCTACGGGGGCGCCGCAGCGCACACGGAAACCTCAAGTGAACAACGGCCCGTCCCCGCAACGGGGTCGGGTGCTCCGGCCCGGCGCCGGCCCGCCCCTCTCCCCGTTTCCGGTGCCGGGAGGAACCCCTGCGACCGGGCGGTGGTCGAAGGCCGGAGGGTGACTGCCCTGCGGGCGGTCCCCGGTGCGCGAGCCCTGGCGCCGCCGGGCGGGCGGTGCCAGGCGGGGTCGCGGCTCGGCCGGTCCGCACGGCGAGGTGTCAGCGGCTGCCGTCCAGGATGACGCGAGCGACCAGGGCAGGGTCGTCGTTCATGGGGCAGTGCCCGCAGCCGGGCAGCCGTACGAGGCGGGCGCGCGGCATCAACTGCTTGGCGCGGACGCCCTGCCGGCGCGGCAGCAGCCGGTCCCGGGTGCCCCAGGCCACGGTGACGGGCAGCTCCGCGAGGTCGTCGGTGAACCGGACGCTCGTCCCGGCCCTCAGCGTCTCGGTGAATCCGGTCGCCTCAGCCAGGGCCAGCGTCTCGGCGACCACCGCTTCGGGCGAACGGCGTCCCGGGCGGGCGTAGATGGTGCTCGTCAGGGCCGTCCGCCCGGCCGTCGTGCGCGACAACTGCTGGACGAGTGCCAGGGGCAGCCGGCGGGAGAGGTGCCGCATCGCCAGCAGCACGCCGAACGCGTAGCGCCGCTCCGCCTCCGACCAGAACCCGGCGGGGGAGAACGCGGTCACCGAGCGTGCGAGCTTTTCCCGGCCCATCTCCAGGGCGAGCAGGCCACCGAGGGAGTTGCCCGCCACGTGGGGCCGGTCGAGTCCCATCGCCGCGCACAACGCCCCGAACACCGCGGTGGTCGTGGCCAGGTCGTACGGCAGACCCTGCGGCAGGCCCGGGGAAGCGCCGAATCCCGGCAGGTCGACGGCGATCACGTCGCGGTCGGCGGTGAGGATGTCCACCACGGGGTCCCAGGCCTGCCGGTGGTGGCCGATCCCGTGCAGCAGGAGCAGAGGTTCGCCGTGCCCCTTGCGCGCGTAGGAGACGGTGACGGCCCGCGGGCCGTGCACGGAGGGGACCTGGACGGAGACGGTGGCGGACATGGCGGTGCTCCTCGGGGACTCGCTGACGGACGCCGTAGACAGCTTGTCAGCAATTGCTACCCGCCGGTAGCCCCTGAGGTGGGACCGGCACGCCGTGCCCGCCGGACACGGGCCGGCTTCAACGCGCCCGGCGGAGCTCCAGATTGAAGTCCGCGTGCCCGATGGTGCGGAACAGATCGATCCACAGGGGCAGCCACATCTCCACCGCGCGCGCCTCGCGGATGCCGCCCAGGTCGAGCACCCGCCCCGCCGGCCAGCCGAACTCCCCTAGCAGGGCGGTGACCTGTTCCTTGGCGGCATCGTCCGCACCGCACACGAACACCACGTGCTCGCCCGGCACCCGCCCCGGATCCACCATGACCCGGCAGTTCACGGTGTTGAGCGTCTTCACCACGCGCGTGAGCGGGAACGCCCGCTGGATCTGCTCGCCGACACTGTCCGACTCGACCGGCGACAGGTGCAGCTGACCGCCCTCGAACACCAGTGGGTTCGAGACGTCGATGAGCACCTTGCCTTCGAGGTTCCGCGTGCCGGCCGCCTCCAGCGCGGCGAGCGCGACCTGACCGCCCACCGCGTTGAAGACGACCTCGCCGGCCGCGGCGGCCTCCGCGAAGGACCCGGCCGCTGCCCCGTCGCCCGCATTCCGCGCCCACTCCAGCGCGACCGGGTTGTCCTTCGTGCGGGAGCCCAGCGTGACCTCGTGACCCAGCTCCACCAGCCGCCCGCCCAGGGTGCGGCCGACCTCTCCGGTGCCCAGTACCGCGTACCGCATGGTTCCTCCCGTCGCCGTGACCGCCGGCCACCGGCGGCCCGGCCATTCTGCGACGCAGGAACCGGACCCGCCCGGACGGCGCCGGTCGTGTCGCGGGCGTCGGACGATCGCCGCTCCGTACGGCGGCACCCGGGGGCGGGCGGAGCGTGTCGCGGTCGCCCGGACGGGTGGGCCGGCCATGATCGACACGAACGTGACCCGGGCTTTGCCGCCGTGTCACACATTCGGCGTTGCACGAACGCCCCATGAACGCTCTCGACAGCCGCCCCGGTCTGCCCGCGGAGCGTCGAGGATTGGTCTTGACCAAGGGTGGGGGCCGTCCTATGGTCGCAGACAAGTGCAACAACCTTTAATAAACAAGGGCGCGGAAACGCCGTCGGATCACGGCGATTGCGGAGGACAGGGTGGGGACCACGCAACTGGAAACGGTGCCGGAACCGAAGTACTGGCACCTCAGGACCGTGCTCAGCGAGGCGCTCGACTCGGAGTTCGCGGTGGGCGAGATCCTGCCCAACGAACGTGAGCTGGCGGCCCGCTTCGGCGTCGCGCGCGCCACGCTCCGCCAGGCTCTGGAGCAGCTCGAACTGGAGGGCCGCCTCCAGCGCCGCCGCGGCGTCGGCACGACCGTCGCACCGCCCCGCATGGGAGTGGCCGTCGGCACCGAGCAGCACACCTGGCCCGGCGCACCCGACGACGACTGGCAGCTCGTCGACTGCGCCCTCGCCGTCCCGCCCGCGGCCGTCGCCGACGACCTGGAGATCGACCGCGAAGAGATGGTCCACATCGTGCGCCGCACCCGGATGTCGCACGGCCAGCCCGTCGCCGCCGAACTCCTGCACATCCCGCAGGCGTCCGTGCACGCGCTCACCGGCATCGACGCCCCCTCCGGACCGGCCCGCGCGCGAGCCGTGCTGCGTGAGCTGGAGCGCCTGCAGCTGGAGGGTGAGGACCGGGCCGTGGAGCTCGGGTCGGCGCGCGCCGACGACGCCAAGGAGCTGGACCGGCTGCCCGGGGCGCCCGTCCTCGTCGTCACGACGCGCTTCTTCGCCCAGGGCCGCACCGCGGCGCTCTCCGTCGCCACCTACCGCGCGGACACCTGCCGGCTGACGTTCGGCGACACCGGCGGCGTGGAGATCCACCACGGACCGGAAAGCCGGGCCTCCTAGGACGCGTGTCGACAGTGGAGCCCGGGCTGGGTGATCCCTCCCGGGAGGTGGCGGACGGCGACCCGGTTCACGGCTGATCGCGGTCCGGAAAGGGGCGAGGGTCCTCTGGTCCGGTGCGACCCGTGACGTCCGCGCCGGTGGAGGAAGGGCCCCCGTGCCCCACCGCTCAGCGCCCCCGACCGGGTCAGGCCGCCCGGCCGGGACACTGGTCCCTTGCCCCGCCCGCCCCACGGGTCGTTCCGCACGGGCGACGTGCACATGCCCGCACGCCCTCCGGCGCTCCGGCTACTCAGCGCCGCGCCGTCACCGTGCCCTCCACCGCGAACAACTGCTTCTCCACGTGGTCCAGGGCCAGCCGCAGCGCGCCCATCGACACCGCCGCCTCGCCCAGCAGGGACAGGGCGACCTTCGGCACCCGCAGGCAGTACCGCTCCAGTTCCCGCTGCAGCGGTTCCAGGACCCCGTCCAGCCCGGCCGCCCAGCCACCGATGACGACCAGCTCCGGGTCGAACGCGAGCACCAGCGCGGCCACGTCGTGCACGAGCCGATGGATGAACCGGTCCACCGCGGCACCGGCCCGCAGGTCCCCCTCGCGGGCCTGTGCGAAGACCTGCGCGACCGCTTGTTCGTCGAGGGGGTGCAGCGGCTGGTCGGTGGTCGACAGCAGCGCCTCCGGAGTCGCTTCCCGGCCCAGCAGGTGCAGTGCACCGATCTCGCCGGCCGCCCCGCCGAAACCGCGGTGCAGCCGTCCGCCGATCAGCGAGCCCGCCCCCGGGCTCAGCCCGGCCAGGACGTACACCACGTCGTCGGACTCGGTCGCGCAGCCCTTCCAGTGTTCGGCGACGACGGCGGCGTTGGCGTCGTTCTCGACGAGCACCGGGCACTTGAACGACCGGCTCAGCCGCTCGCCCAGCGGCAGCCCCGTCCACCCCGGCAGCGCCGTGCCCAGCCGCACGGTGCCGTCCGCCTCCACGATCCCCGGCGTGGCCACCCCGACCGCCCGCAGCGAGCTGCGCGGCACCCCGGCCCGGCGCAGCAGTTCGGCCACCGCACCACGCAACCGCTCCAGCCGCTCGTCGGCCTCGGCGGACTCCTCCACGTCCCTGGCCTGCGCGCCGAGCACCTTTCCGTCCAGGTCCGCCAGGAGCGCGGCCACCCGGTGCGGGCCGATCTCCAGGCCCAGCAGGTGCCCTGCCTCGGCCCGGAACCGGAAGCGCCGGGCCGGGCGTCCCTGCCGCCGGGCCGCGCCTTCCTCGGCCGCCGTCTCGACGACCAGACCGGCCGAGATGAGGTCCTCCACGACGCCCTCGACGGTCGGCCGGGACAGTCCCGTCACCCGGGTGACCTCCGTGAGCGTCGCACAGTCCGTGGCACGCAGCGCGTGCAGCACCACCGCGGAATTGATCCTCCGCAGCAGCGAGGGATCCCCGCCGGTCAGCCGCCCCACCGTCCGTCCTCCCAGCTCGTGCGCGCGTTGGGCGGATCGTACTCGGCGCGTGGGGCACCGGCGAGTGCCGGGCGGGGCAGCCGTGGATCACACAGCCCGGCTCTCACGCCGCGGCGGCCGTGTGAGCGCGCTCCCACGTCCTGAGCGCGGCCGGGGCGGTTCTCGTCCCGGGCCCGCACCGGCCGCGGGCCGCGACCGGCGGGCCGGCGATCCTCGCGGGCGCGGCCGGGAGCGCCCGCGGCTCCCGGCCTCCTCCCGGCCTCCTCCCGGCCGCTGTTCCGTCCCCGGCCGCCGGGCCCGACCGCGCGAAGGCGTGTGCCAGGGGCGGCGGTCCCGGCCGCGGCCTCGCGGGAGCCCGGTGCGGCAGGGCCCCGACCCGCCCCGCCGGGTCACGGCGTCCCTGACGCCCCACCAGTTGTCAGTGCCGGCAGGTTTACTGGAGCGCATGGCCATCGAGAAGTACCTCGTCGTCGCCGACGTGCTGTGCTCGCGGGAGTTCCCCGCCGAGGACGGCGGGTGGGACACGGGCATCGGCGGACCCGGGTACCGCACCGCCGAGTTGGCGGCCAGCCACGGGCTTCCCGTCGCGGATGCCGCGGTGCGCGCGATGGAGGCGGAGCGCCTGTACGAGGACCGGGAGGCGCTGGCCGCCGGACTCACCGAGCGCTGGGGAGAGCCGTTCCTGATGGGGCTGCAGACGATACGCCTGCGCATCGCGACGGAGGCGATACCCGAGCCGTGGGCACGCCTCAGTCACCTCGTGCCGGACGTGTACGTGTGGCAGGAACCGGAGCGCGGACGCTGGATCGTCCTCGGCGTCGCCGACCGTGACCGCGCCGACGAGATACGGCTCCTGCTGACCGTCACCGAGACGGATCCGCCGTGACCGGCTACGGCTGCGCCGCCTCGCGCAGCCGCGCGAACTCCTCCGCCATCGTCGTCGCGGTCCAACGGGCGTTGAGCCCACTGGGATTCGGCAGCACCCACACCCGGGTGCCCCCGACGACCTGTTCCTGCGGACCCACCCGCGCCTTCCGGTCGCCGAACGCCGCACGGTAGGCGGTCACCCCGACCACCGCCAGCCACCGGGGCCGCAGCCGCTCCACCTTCGCGGCCAGCAGCCGTCCGCCCTCCCGGTACTCCTCGGTGCCCAGCTCGTCCGCCCGTGCGGTGGCCCGTGCCACCACATTGGTGATGCCGAGCCCGTACGACAGCAGCTCCCGCTGCTCGGCGGGCTTCATCAGGCGCGGCGTGAACCCGGACAGGTGCAGCACCGGCCAGAACCGGTTCCCGGGGCGGGCGAAGTGATGCCCCGTCGCCGCCGTCATCAGCCCGGGGTTGATGCCGCAGAACAGCACGCGGAGGCCGTCCGCGACGACGTCCGGCACGAGACGGTCGCGGGCGGCCTCCAGGTCCTGCGGAGCGAGCCGGGTCAGAGGATCGCCCCCGGCGTGTAGCCGGCCGCCTCCGGGTGCTGCTTGACGATCTCGTCGATCCGGGCCACCACCGCGGCGACCTGGTCGGCGGCGGCACCCGTGAAGGACAGCTTGTCGGCCATCAGCTCCGCCAGCTGCTCCCGGCCCAGCGGCAGCCGCTCGTCGGCGGCCAGCTTGTCCAGCAGGTCGTTGCGCTCGGCCCCCTGCTCGCGCATCGCCAGGGCGGTGGCGACGGCGTTCTCCTTGATCGCCTCGTGCGCGACCTCACGGCCCACGCCCGCGCGCACGGCTCCCATCAGGACCTTGGTCGTGGCGAGGAACGGCAGGTAGCGGTCCAGCTCGCGGGCCACGACCGCCGGGAAGGCACCGAACTCGTCGAGGACGGTCAGGAAGGTCTCCATCAGGCCGTCGAGGGCGAAGAAGGCGTCCGGAAGAGCCACCCGGCGGACCACCGAGCACGACACGTCGCCCTCGTTCCACTGGTCGCCGGCCAGCTCGCCGGTCATCGACGCGTAGCCGCGCAGGATCACCATCAGGCCGTTGACGCGCTCGCAGGAGCGCGTGTTCATCTTGTGAGGCATCGCCGAGGAGCCGACCTGGCCCGGCTTGAAGCCCTCGGTGACCAGCTCGTGCCCGGCCATCAGCCGGATCGTCTTCGCCAGCGACGACGGAGCCGCCGCCAGCTGCACCAGCGCGGTCACGACCTCGTAGTCCAGCGAGCGCGGGTAGACCTGGCCGACCGAGGTGAAGGCCTGGGCGAATCCCAGGTGCCCGGCGATCCGCCGCTCCAGCTCGGCGAGCCTGGAGGCGTCTCCGCCCAGCAGGTCCAGCATGTCCTGCGCCGTGCCCACCGGGCCCTTGATGCCGCGCAGCGGATAGCGGCCGAGCAGCTCCTCCAGCCGGCCGTGGGCGACGAGCAGCTCGTCGGCGGCGGTGGCGAAACGCTTGCCGAGGGTGGTGGCCTGCGCGGCGACGTTGTGCGAGCGGCCGGCCATGACCAGCTCCCCGTACTCGCCGGCCAGCCTGCCCAGGCGCGCCAGGACGGCCACGGTCCGGTCGCGCATCAGCTCCAGCGAGAGGCGGACCTGCAGCTGCTCGACGTTCTCCGTCAGGTCGCGGGACGTCATGCCCTTGTGCACCTGCTCGTGCCCGGCGAGGTCGTTGAACTCCTCGATGCGGGCCTTCACGTCGTGCCGCGTGACCTTCTCGCGCTCCGCGATGGAGGCCAGGTCGACGGTGTCGAGGACACGTTCGTAGTCGGCGAGCGCCTGCTCCGGCACCTCGATGCCGAGGTCCCTCTGCGCCCGCAGCACGGCGAGCCAGAGCTGACGCTCCAGCCTCACCTTCTGCTCGGGCGACCAGAGTGTGGCGAGTTCGGCGGAGGCGTACCGTCCGGCAAGGACGTTCGGAATGCGGGGCTTGGCGGGCGCTGAAGTCACGTGCACAGATTCTACTGGCGGTTCGTGCAGGCAGGCGCCACACCCCGGTTCGGCGGAAGCTACGAGAGCGTGGTCACTCGGGGCCGGGCGCCGGGTACGGCAGCAGCTCCGGGCGCTTCGCGGGGCGGCCGTCGCCCGAGGAGCGGCCGGTGAGGCGGCGGCCGATCCACGGCAGCAGGTGCTGCCGGGTGAAGCGGACGTCGGCCGCGCGCCGGGTGAGCCAGGTCGGGGGCGGCGCCAGGGACGGCGCCAGGTGCCACTCGGGGTCCTCCGCCGGGTAGCCGAGGGTCTGCCAGACCGCCTCCGCGACGCGGCGGTGGCCCTCTCCGGTCAGGTGCAGCCGGTCGACGTCCCACAGGCGCGGATCGCCGAGCGAGGCGGCGCCGTACAGGTCGACGACGACGGCGCCGTGCCGTTCCGCCAGCTCGTCGACGCAGCTGAACAGCTCCTCCATGCGCGGCCGGAACCGTTCCAGGACCGGTCCCCGCCGGCCCGGGCTGCGCATCAGCACCAGCTGCTTGCAGGAGGGAGCGAGCCGTTCCACGGCCTCGGTCAGCAGCCCGCGGACCCGCCCCATGTCGCACTTGGGCCGCAGCGCGTCGTTCAGGCCGCCGACCAGCGTGATCACATCGGCGCCCATCGCCGCCGCCGGCCCGACCTGCTCCTCCACGATCTGCCCGATGAGCTTGCCGCGCACGGCCAGGTTGGCGTACCGGAAACCGGGGGCCTGCGCGGACATCCGGGCGGCCAGGAGGTCGGCCCAGCCGCGGTAGGAGCCGTCGGGCCCCAGGTCCGACATGCCCTCGGTGAAGGAGTCGCCGACGGCGACGAGGCTGGTGTGGGCGGGGTTCGTCTGCATGGCGCCACCGATGGTATCGGAGCTCCATACCCAGCGGTCGGTCACCCCTGATACCGCCCGCTGCACGCACCGTCCGGCCCGGGTCGTCCTGCCCGCCCGGACCGCCGTGCCCGGTCCCGGGCCCCCTCCGGTCCCGAACCGCGCCGCCGGGTCCCGGGCGGGGCGCGCCCCGCTGCACCCCCGTCCCGGGCGGCCCGGCCGTCTCAGGCCGCCGGCTGGCCGAACAGCTCGCGCAGGACGTCCTCCATCGTCACCAGGCCCGCCAGCCGCCCGTCGGCCCCCAGGACGGCCGCCACGTGGGTACGGCTGCCGCGCATCGCGGTGAGGACGTCGTCCAGCGGCGTGGTCTCCCGGACACGGGCGATGGAGCGCATGTCCCGCAGCCGGAACGGCACGTCCCGCCGTGAGGCGTCCAGCGCGTCCTTCACATGCAGGTAGCCGACGATGCGGCGCCCCTCGTCCACGACGGGGAAGCGGGAGAACCCGGACTCGGCCGACAGCCCCTCCAACTCCTCCGGTGTGACGCCCACCCGCGCGTACACCACCCGCTCCAGCGGGAGCACGACGTCCCGCACCGGTCTTCTGCCCAGCTCCAGGGCGTCGTGCAGTCGCTCCCTGGCCCGCTCGTCGATGAGGCCGGCCTCACCCGCGTCCTTGACGATCTGCGCGAGTTCGGCGTCCGAGAACGTGGCCGCCACCTCGTCCTTGGTCTCGATCCGCATCAGCTTCAGCAGCCCGTTGGCGAACGCGTTGATCGTGAAGATCACCGGCCGCAGCGCCCGCGAGAGCGTCACCAGCGGCGGCCCGAGCACCAGGGCGGTGCGCACCGGCTCGGCGAGTGCGATGTTCTTCGGCACCATCTCGCCCAGCAGCATGTGCAGATAGGTGGCCAGGGACAGCGCGATCACGAAGGACACCGCGTGGCCGGCGCCCTTCGGCACGCCTATGGCGTGGAAGACCGGTTCCAGCAGATGGGCGATCGCCGGTTCGGCGACCACACCGAGCACCAGCGTGCACAGCGTGATGCCGAGCTGGGCCGCAGCCATCAGGGCGGAGACGTGCTCCAGGCCCCACACCACGCTCCTGGCCCGCCGGTCGCCCGCCTCCGCGTGCGGATCGATCTGGGAGCGGCGGACGGAGATCAGCGCGAACTCGGCGCCGACGAAGAAGGCGTTGAGGACCAGGGTGGCCAGTCCGATCAGCAACTGCACGGCGGTCATCGGCCGGCCTCCTTCTCGCGCTCGTCCGTCTCGTCGTCGAGCGGCGCGTGCAGCAGCACCCGGGCGGCCCTGCGCCCGGAGGCGTCCACGACGTCCAGCCGCCAGCCGCCGACCTGGAGGGTGTCACCGACGGCCGGGATGCGGCCGAGTCCGGCGGCGACGAGACCGGCGAGTGTCTCGTACGGCCCCTCCGGCGGCTTCAGGCCGACCCGCGCGAGCTGGTCGACGCGGGCGGCGCCGTCCGCGGAGTACACGGCGCGGCCTTCCTGGTCGGTGCCGGCCGCGGCGAGGTCGGGCGTCTCGTGCGGGTCGTGCTCGTCGCGGACCTCGCCGACGACCTCCTCGACGATGTCCTCCAGGGTGGCCACGCCCGCGGTGCCGCCGTACTCGTCGATGACCACGGCCATGGTGCGCCGGCCCGAGAGCCGGTCCAGCAGCCGGTCCACGGTGAGGGACTCGGGGACGAGCAGCGGCTCGCGCATCAGCTCGGAGACCGGCACGTGCAGACGCCGCTCGGCGGGCACCGCCAGCACGTCCTTGACGTGC
This sequence comes from Streptomyces sp. MUM 2J, assembly GCF_022414535.1. Classification (GTDB taxonomy): domain Bacteria; phylum Actinomycetota; class Actinomycetes; order Streptomycetales; family Streptomycetaceae; genus Streptomyces. The sequence continues at coordinate 272,169 of NZ_JADWYM010000003.1, read as the reverse complement.
GCGGTGCCGACGACGGTGTCGAGGCTGCCGCGGTAGACGGGGAACCGGGACAGGCCGGTCGCGCGAGTCGCGTTCGCCACGTCCTCGCAGGTCGCCCGCGTGTCCAGGGCGATGACCTGCACGCGCGGTGTCATCACGTTCTCCGCCGTCAGGTCGGCGAGGTTCAGGGTGCGGACGAACAGCTCGGCGGTGTCGGCCTCCAGTGCGCCCTGCTTCGCCGAGTGCCGGGCCAGCGCCGCCAGCTCCTGGGGGCCGCGTGCGGAGGCCAGCTCCTCGGCGGGCTCCAGTCCGAAACGGCGCACCACCCGGTTGGCGGTGTTGTTGAGGTGGGCGATGAAGGGCCGGAAGGCGGCACTGAACCAGCGCTGCGCACTGCCCACCCGCTTGGCCACCGCCAGCGGCGAGGAGATCGCCCAGTTCTTCGGCACCAGCTCGCCGACGACCATCAGGAACACGGTCGACAGTCCGGTGCCCAGCACCAGTGCCAGCGAGCTCGCGGCGGACGCGGACACGCCCAGTCCCTCCAGGGGGCCGGCGATCAGCCTGGCGATCGAGGGCTCGGCGAGCATGCCGACCACCAGGTTGGTGACGGTGATGCCGAGTTGTGCGCCGGAGAGCTGGAAGGTCAGGTTGCGGACCGCCCTCAGCGCGCCGGAGGCGCCGCGCTCACCGCGTTCGACGGCCCGTTCCAGCTCACCGCGCTCGACCGTGGTCAGCGAGAACTCCGCGGCGACGAAGGCGCCGCAGGCGAGCGACAGCAGGATCGCCACCAGCAGCAGGAGCACTTCGGTCATCGGGTCACCTCCGTCCCATGATCGGACAGGGCCGGGAGGATCGCGCGACGTCGCGCACGGCGGTGGCAGGTCTGGCGACGTCGGGTCTGGCGACGTCGGGTACTGGGAGGCTCGCCCATGGGCGGACGCTCACACCTTTCCGTTGGGGACCGGTACCGGTCGGCTGCGGTCCGGAACGGGCTCCGGATCCGACCCCAATGGTAAAGGGTCGGCAAAAGTCCTTAGCCGACGAGGGGTTTGACCCAGCGGCGCCAGTGCTCCTCGGGCGCGTACCCGGCCGCGCGCCAGGCGTGGTGCGCGCGCGTTGCCCGTGAGCACCATCGCGTCCCCGCGCCGCCCGCCGAGCCGTACGAAGCGTTCCTCGGCGGCGGCGAGCAGGGCCGTCGCGATGCCCCGGCGGCGTTGCGCGGGGTGCACCGCGAGACGGCAGAGGTGGCAGCGCCAGCCGTCGAATCCGGCGACGACCGTGCCCACGACCTCCCCGCCCCGCTCGGCGAGCAGGAGCGCCTCGGGGTCGCGGTCCACCAGCCGCTCCACTCCCGCGCGGTCGTCGCTGATGCTCGTGCCCTCGGCGGCCGACTTCCAGAAGGCGAGCACGGTGTCGAGGTCGGCGGGCGCCGCGGCCCGTATGCGCAGATCGGACATGCCGCGATCCCACCACGCGGGGCGGACCTGGGCCGGGGATTCCACGATGCGGACCGGGGCCGGGCGCAGGGCGCCGGGTCCCGGCCCGCGAGCCGGGGCGACCGGTTGTCTCACTCGTGCGCGATGGCCGCCAGCACGTTCATGCGCGAGGCCCGCAGCGCCGGGAGCAGCGCCGCCGCCACACCGACCACCGCCGAGCCGACCACCACCGCCACGACCGTGCCCCACGGGATCGCCAGTGCCGTCATCCCCTGCAGGGCCAGCACCTGCTGGGTGCACACGCCCCAGACCAGTCCCAGCGTGAGGCCCAGCACCGCCCCGAACACCGCGATCACCACCGACTCCAGCCGGATCATCCGGCGCAGCTGCCGCCGGGCCAGCCCGATCGCCCGCAGCAGTCCGATCTCCCGGGTGCGCTCGACGACCGACAGGGCGAGCGTGTTCACGACCCCCAGCACCGCGATCACGATCGCCAGTCCCAGCAGGGCGTAGACGAGGTAGAGCAGGACCGCGATCTGGTCGTGCACGAGCTTCTTGTAGTCGGCCTGGTCGCGCGCCTGTACCTGCGGGTAGGGGGCCAGCGTGCGCTCCAGAGCGGCGCGCAGCGCGTCGGCGCCGGTGCCCGCGGCGGCGTTGACGTACAGCACGGAGTCCTGGCCGCCGGGAATGTACTTCTCGACCGTGGCGATGCCGAGGAACAACCCGCCCTGCGGGCCGAACCCCTCGGCCTGCTCCTGGTCGGTGAGCGCTCCGACCTTCAGCCGGGCCGTCCGGCCGCCCGGGAACTCCACCGGGACGACGCTGCCCGCCCGGACGCCGTGGTCGCGGGCGAAACCGGCGTCCATTCCCATGCCTCCGTCGGCGAGCGCCGCGGCCGAGTCGCCCGCGGTGTACGTGACGTGGGCGACCTCGTCGACCTGCGGGTCGTAGCCCGCCGCGGACGTCTCCACGCGTGTGCCGTCGGGCAGCCGTACCGCGACGGGCGCGAAGCGCTGCCGTACGACCAGGCCCACGCCGTCCGTGGCGCGGACCTTGTCGGTGATCTCCTGTGGGAACGGCATGAAGTTGGCGTTCTGGACGACGAAGTCGGCGCCCAGGGTCCGGTCGATCTGCCGGTCGAACGACTTCGACATGGAGGCGCTGGCCACCGACATGCCGCCGACGAGGGCGAGCCCCACCATGAGTGCGGCGGCGGTCGCCCCGGTGCGGCGCGGGTTGCGCAGGGCGTTGCGCTGGCTCATGCGCCCGACCGACCCGAACAGGGCGGGGAACGCCGCGCCCAGCACCCGGATCACCGGGCGCACCAGCAGCGGGCCCGCGATCACCGTGGCGATCAGCGTGAGCACGACGCCCAGCCCGAGCAGCGAGGCCGCGGACGCCGTCCTCGTCGACGCGACGCAGCCCGCCAGTGCGGCCGCACCGGCCGCGCCGACGACTCCGCCCGCCACCGCGCGCGTCCGCAGCGGCCGTCCCGCGCCGGCGGTCTCGGCGTCCTGGAGCGCCGCCATCGGCGAGACGGCCGCCGCGCGCCGGGCCGGCAGATAGGCCGCGACGAAGGTGACGCCGACCCCGACCACGTAGGCCGTCACGGGCGTGGGCCAGCGCACGACCAGTTCCGTGGCCCTGAGGTTCATGCCGAAGACGCCCATGAGGCGGATCAGTCCCACCGCGAGTGCGATCCCGACCGCCAGTCCCAGCGTGGAGCCGGTCACCCCCAGCAGCGTCGCCTCCGTCAGCACCGACCGCCGTACCTGCCGCCGGTCGGCGCCGAGGGCGCGCAGCAGACCGAGTTCGCGGGTGCGCTGCGCGATGAGCATCGAGAAGGTGTTGACGATCAGGAAGACGCCCACCAGGACGGCGATCCCGGCGAATCCCAACATCACGTACTTGATCACGTCGAGGAACGTGCCGAGCTGCTCGGTGGCCGACGCGGCCCGCTCGCCGGCGGTTTTCAGGGCGTAGTCGCCGGTGCCGATCGCCGCGCCGATGCGGCGCTTCAGTTCGGTGTCGGACACGCCGGGCGCCGCGTCCGCCGAGATGCTCGTGGCGCGGTCGGCGGAGCCCAGCAGCTTCTCCCCGGCCACCGCGGAGTCGAGATAGACGAGGGCCGCACCGGGGTTGGTGGTGGTGAAGGTGGCGATACCGACGACGTGCACCCGGAAGGAGCCGGGCTGGGCCAGTACGGTGAGGGTGTCGCCGATCCGCACGTGCTTGCGGTCGGCGGTGTCCGCGTCCACCAGGGCCTGGGCCGGGCCGTGCGGGGCGTGGCCGGACGTCAGCTCGACGGGGCTGCGGCCGGTGACCTGCCAGTCGCGGGCGATGGTGGGCGGGCCCGTGGTCGGCCCGATGGAGCGGCGCCGGCTGTCGACGACCGTGACGTTCTCCACGCTCACGTCCGCGTGTGCCGCGGCGACCCCGTCGACCCGTGCCACCTGCGCGGCGAGGGAGGCCGGCACCGTCGCGACCGCGCCGGAGGGCAGCTGCGACCGCAGGTCGTCCTCGGGGGCCACGGTCACGTCGGCGGCGGTGGAGGCGAAGAGGCGGTCGAACGTGTGGGAGACCGTGTCGGAGAAGATCAGACTGCCCGCGACGAAGGCGACGGACAGGACGACGGCCAGCGCGGACAGCGCCAGCCGGCCCTTGTGGGCCAGGAAGCTCCGGAGCGTGGCCTTGAGCACGGGCTCAGTCCTCTCCGGCCGTCTCGGGGACGCGTCGGACGTCCGCGCCGGCCTCCGCCGTCCGGGGGGAGCGCCCGGTGAACAGCCGCATCCGTTCCAGCACGGCTGCCGCGGTGGGCCGTGGCATCTCGTCGACGATCCGCCCGTCGGCGAGGAAGAGCACCAGATCGGAGTGGGCGGCGGCGCCCGGGTCGTGGGTGACCATCACGACGGTCTGGCCCAGTTCGTCGACCGCCTCCCGCAGGAAGTCGAGCACCTCCAGGCCGGCCCGGGAGTCGAGGTTCCCGGTGGGTTCGTCCGCGAAGACGAGTTCGGGGCGGGACAGCAGAGCCCGGGCGCACGCCACGCGCTGCTGCTGTCCGCCGGACAGCTGCGCCGGCCGGTGACCCAGCCGGTCGCGCAGGCCGAGGGTGTCGACGACCTGGTCCAGCCAAGCCGGGTCCGGCTTCCGGCCCGCGATGTCCATGGGCAGGGTGATGTTCTCCAGCGCGGTCAGGGTCGGGATCAGGTTGAAGGACTGGAACATGAACCCGATCCGGTCCCGCCGCAGCCGGGTCAGCTCGCGGTCCCGCAGCCCGGTGATCTCCGTGTCGCCGAGCCACACCCGGCCGGCGGATACGGTGTCCAGACCCGCCAGGCAGTGCATCAGCGTGGACTTGCCCGAGCCCGACGGGCCCATGACCGCCGTGAACCGGCCACGCGCGATGTCGACGTCCACGGCGTCCAGCGCCAGTACCGTCGTCTCGCCCTGTCCGTAGGCCTTCGTCAGCCCCCGGGCTCGGGCGGCGACCCCGTCCGTCGGGGTCTTCTCCGGGGCGTGCTCCGCAGCAGGTGAGGGCAAGGCTGCCTCCTCGCTCGGGTGGACGGTACGACTGCCGTGTCCCGCCCGAGCCTAGTGTGACCACGCCCACATCCGATATCCGCCCCCGAGGCCGGAGTCCGCCCTTGCCGCTGCTAGCGGTCCGGCGCTAGCGTCTAGGGTATGGCGAAGACCCAGCTGAACGTACGCGTGGACGAGGACACCGCCCGCGCCGCCCGGGAGCGCGCGCTGGCCCGCGGCATGAGCGTCAACCGCTACATCGAGGAACTGGTCAGACAGGACGCGGGGGAGGCGGGGCGCACTTTCGTGGAGGCCGCCGCCGACTTCATGAAGGGCTACGAATCCGTCTTCGCCGAGGAGTTCGGGACGGGCGGCCAGGCCCGGCACGGCGAGGGCCGGAAGCGCTGATCCGTTGAACGACCTCAGGATCGACCTCTCCTGGCTGCTCATGCTCGCCGAGCAGAAGACCCCCGGCGACCCCCAGGTCACGGACTGGGGAGCCCTCGTCGCAGCCGTCGCCCGGCACCGTGCCGACATCTTCGACGTGCCCGTCTACGACACCCCGCACGCGCGCGCCGCCGCGCTGCTCCAGTTGCTGATCCACGTGCCCGCGCTGGAGCGTTCCAACGCCCTGTTCGCCTCGGCCGTCGCCTACGCCTACCTCGTGGCCAGCGGACTGAAGGTCGCCACCACGCCCGAGCGGGTCCGCGAACTGGCCCGGCTGGTCAAGAGCGGCGAGGCGTCGGTGCACGTCATCGCCGAGGAACTGCGCCGCTGGACCGTCTGACCGGCCCGTGAGCGCCGATCAGTCCCGGTGCGGCCCTTCCGGCGGTGCCCACGCCGTGCCCAGCACGCAGTGGGAGGTCGGCAGCCGCGGTCCCTCCTGCGGCATCATCACCTGCCGGTACGGTCCCAGGGCGAAGCCGGCCCCGCGCAGCGAGGCGACGGGGTTCCGGGACACATGGCAGCCGCCGTTCAGCCACGGCCACACCGTGTGGTCCAGCGCACGCTGCGTGACGCGCATCGCACGGCCCCCGCCGCGGCCGTGCTCGAAGAACCGTACGACGCCGCCCGGCCGCAGCACCCGGCGCACCTCGGCCAGGGCCCGTGGCACGTCCCGCACGCTGCACAGCACCAGGGAGACCACCGCTGCGTCGAAGGCCTCGCTCTCGACCGGCAGGGCTTCCGCGACGCCCGGTGCGACATCGACGGGCACGCCGGCCCGCGGCGCGGCCGCCACGGCCAGGTTCCGCAGCAGGGGCTCCGGTTCGATCGCGACGACCCCGGAGACCGTCTCCGGATAGTGCGCGAAGTTCAGTCCGTTGCCCGCGCCGATCTCGATCACGCGTCCGGACAGCCCGGCGAGCAGCCGCTCGCGCATGCCGGCCATGCCCATGCGGGTCTCGGCCGTCACGCTGAGCCGCGCGTAGCAGCGGGCGAACAGCGGATGGTGGACGGTGCCCCGGGCCGCCTTCGCGGAGCCGGTGGACATGGGCGGTACCTCCCTGCTCGGACGGGGCGGGAGCGCGGTGGAGGCGCGAGGACCTCCGCAGCCGCGCGGGCCCTACCGCGATTGTCCCCCGTCACCGCCCCGGCGCACCTGCCGGCCGCCGGGTGCGCGCGGTCCCGGGCTCAGGGGGAGGGGGGCGCCTCCCGCACCCGGAACGCCTCCGCGTCCCACGTGCCGTCCAGCCGCGGTGACAGCCACCCCGGGGCCGCCGCCCGGAACGCGGTGGGGGTGAGGGTCCCCGCCCCGTCCGGCACGGCGCCGAGGAGCGGCGCCCCGGCGACCTCGGGCAGGTCGGCGAGGTTGCACCGGCAGGCGAGGTCGGGCTCGTGCGGCCAGCTGCCGATCACCAGCCCCAGCAACTCCGTTCCCTGCCCGCGAAGTTCACGCGCCGTCAGCTCGACGACATTGAGGGTGCCCAGACCGGCGGAGGCCACGAGCAGGACGGGCGCGCCCAGCATCCGGGCCGTGTCCGCCAGCGTCCCGCCGGCCTCGTCGAACCGCACCATCAGACCACCCGCACCCTCGACCAGCACCAGGTCGTGCTCGGTGGCGAGTTTGGCGGCGGCCTCGGCGACCCGCTGCGGGTGCACCGGAGCCAGGCCTGCCCGCCGCGCGGCCGTCGCGGGTGCCAGGGGCTCGGGATAGCGGGCGACCTCGACCGCGGTGACGCCATTGGCCAGCCGCGCCACCTCGTCGGCGTCCCCGCGCTCACCGGGCGCCACCCCGGTCTGCGCGGCCTTGAGCACGGCCACCGACCGGCCCGAGGCGACCGCGGCGGCGGCCGCCGCCGCGGTCGTGACCGTCTTGCCGACCTCGGTGCCCGTGCCCGTGATCACCAGTACCGACATGTCATCCCTCCCGTGCCGCGGCACACACCGCGCGCGCGATCCGTGCGACGTCCGCGTCACCGGTGACGTACGGCGGCATCGTGTAGACGAGGTCGCGGAACGGCCGCAGCCAGACACCCTCGCGCACCGCGGCCCGCGTGGCCGTCCGCAGGTCCACGGGGCGGTCGAGCTGGACCACCCCGATCGCGCCGAGCACGCGGACGTCCTTCACGCCCGGCAGGGAGGCCGCCGGTGCCAGCCCCGTGCGCAGCCCGGTCTCGATGCGCGCCACCTCGGCCCGCCAGTCCTGGCCGAGCAGCAGCCCGATCGAGGCGCACGCCACCGAGGCGGCGAGCGGGTTGCCCATGAACGTGGGGCCGTGCGCCAGCACCGGCACCTCGCCGCGGGAGATGCCCTCCGCGATCCGCGCGGTGCACAGTGTCGCCGCCAGGGTGAGGTAGCCGCCGGTGAGTGCCTTGCCCACACACATCACGTCCGGCGCCACGCCGGTGTGGCCGGCGGCGAACAGTTCGCCGGTGCGCCCGAACCCGGTGGCGATCTCGTCGAACACCAGCAGTACGTCGTGCGCGTCACACGCCTCGCGCAGCACCCGCAGGTACGCGGGGGAATGGAACCGCATACCGCCCGCGCCCTGCACCACCGGCTCGACGATCACGGCTGCCAGTTCGTGCGCGTGCCTTTCGACGGTCGCGCGCACGTGCTCGGCGTAGGCCTCGTCGTACTCCGCGGGCGGTGCCTCGGCGAACACCTGGCGGGGCAGCACCCCCGTCCACAGGTCGTGCATGCCGCCGTCGGGGTCGCACACCGACATCGGCTGCCAGGTGTCGCCGTGGTAGCCGCCGCGCCACGTCATCAGCCGCCGCTTCTCGGGTCGGCCCAGCGAACGCCAGTACTGGAGGCACATCTTGACCGCGACCTCGACCGACACCGAGCCGGAGTCGGCGAGGAAGACGTGCTCCAGGCCGTCCGGCGCGATGTCGACGAGCAGTTTGGCCAGCCGCACGGCGGGCTCGTGGGTGAGCCCGCCGAACATGACATGGCTCATCCGCCCCAGTTGGTCGTGCGCCGCCTCGTTGAGCACCGGGTGGTTGTAGCCGTGGATCGCCGACCACCACGACGACATCCCGTCGACCAGTTCGCCCGAGCCGTCGGCGAGCTTCAGCCGGACCCCGCTCGCCGCCTCGACGACGAGCGGTTCGGCCCGCCCGGGCATGGGTCCGTACGGGTGCCACACGTGCCGGCGGTCCAGGTCCAGCAACTCGGCCGTGCTCAGGTCAGGCATTGGGCGCGAGGTCCGTTCCTGCGCCGCGGCGGCGGACGGCGACCAGGTCGGTACGTGCATCGCCCGCCGCCTGCGCGGCAGCCGGGGCGGAACCGCAGACGCCGCCCTCGTGCGACCCGCAGCCCGCGGCCTCCTCGGACACGCAGCCCGCGGCGCCCTCGTGCGATCCGCAGCCGGCCGCCCCGTGCGATCCGCAGCCGCCCGCCGCCCGGTGCTCGGGCAGGGTGACCTGGTCGGCGCCCTCCACCTCGAAGCCGGCGTCCGCGATCATCTCCAGGTCGGCCTTGCCGGCCTGGCCCTCGCTGGTGAGGTAGTCGCCGAGGAAGATCGAGTTCGCCAGGTGCAGCGCGAGCGGCTGCACGGTGCGCAGGTGGACCTCGCGGCCGCCGGCGATGCGGACCTCCACGTCCGGGCACACGAACCGGACCATCGCCAGGATCCGCAGGCAGCGCTGCGGGGTGAGGTTCCACTCGGTGGCCAGCGGCGTGCCCTCGAACGGGATGAGGAAGTTGACCGGCACCGAGTCCGGGTCGAGTGCGCGCAGCGAGAACACCACGTCGACGAGGTCCTCGTCGCTCTCGCCCATGCCGGCGATCAGACCGGAGCACGCCGACAGCCCGGCCGCGTGCGCCTTCTGCACGGTGTCCACCCGGTCGGCGTAGGTGTGGGTGCTCGTGATGTCCCCGTACGTCGCCTCGGACGTGTTGAGGTTGTGGTTGTAGGCGTCCGCGCCGGCCTCACGCAGTTGCTCGGCCTGCCCGTCGGAGAGCAGCCCGAGGCAGGCGCACACCTCGACGCCCTCGTTCTGCTCCTTGATGGCCCGGATGGTGTCGGAGACCCGGTCCACGTCCCGGTCGGTCGGGCCGCGCCCGCTGGCCACCAGGCACACCCGCTTGGCCCCGCCGGCCAGTCCGGCGGCAGCCGCCTCGGAGGCCTGGTCGGGCTTGAGCCAGGTGTACTTCAGGATGTCGGCCTTGGAACCCAGCCGCTGGGAACAGTAGGAGCAGTCCTCGGGGCACAGCCCGGACTTGAGGTTGACCAGATAGTTGAGTTTCACCCGGCGCCCGAACCAGTGCCGGCGCACCCTTCCGGCCGCGGCCACCACGTCGAGCAGATCGTCGTCGGAGGTCGCGAGGACGGCGAGCGCCTCCTCACGGGTCGGCTGCTCGCGCCGCAGCCCCTTGTCCACCAGCGTCTTCAGCAGGTCCATGGGATCTGATCCTGTCCTACGCGACCGCCCGCGGCCAAGGAGGGATCGGACAACAGCAGACGCTTCGCCGTGTGGGTATTGCCACACCCTGGGCGGCTTGTCGGGCCGCTAGTGTCTGTGCGCTGCCTACAAAACGACCGGAGGGCCCCATGGTGTTCGGCTGGATCGACGAACAGGCGGAGCTGCGCCGCCGCGCCGGACTCGTACGGACCCTCAGGCCCCGCCCGTCCGAGAGCCCGCTACTCGATCTCGCGAGCAACGACTACCTCGGCCTGGCCCGTCACCCGGAGGTCACCGAGGGCGCCGCCCGCGCCGCCCGCGACTGGGGCGGCGGCGCGACCGGCTCCCGGCTGGTCACCGGCAGCACCGAGCTGCACACCGAACTCGAACGTGAGCTGGCCGACTTCTGCGGCGTCGAGGCGGCCCTGGTCTTCTCCTCCGGCTACGCCGCCAACCTGGCCGCGGTCACCGCGCTGGCCCCGCACGGCACCCTGATCGTGTCCGACGCCGGCAACCACGCCTCGCTCATCGACGGCTGCCGACTGGCCCGCGGTACCACCCAGGTGGTGGCGCACGCCGACCCGGACGCCGTGCGCAAGGCGCTGGGGACCCGCGACGGCGCCGCCGTGACCGTCTCCGACACGGTCTTCTCCGTCGACGGCGACGCGGCCCCGCTGGCGGAGCTGGCCGCGGCGTGCCGCGAGCACGGCGCCGGGCTGGTGGTGGACGACGCGCACGGCTTCGGCGTGCTCGGCACCGGGGGGCGCGGGGCCGTGGAAGCAGCGGGTCTCGCGGGGGCCGACGACGTCGTGGTGACACTGACGCTGTCCAAGTCGCTCGGCAGCCAGGGCGGAGCCGTCCTCGGCCCCGCCCGGGTGATCGACCATCTGGTGAACGCCGCGCGGACGTTCATCTTCGACACCGGTCTCGCTCCCGCGGCCGCGGGAGCGGCCCTGGCCGCCCTGCGGTTGCTGCGCCGCGAGCCGGAGCGGGCGGCGCGGGCGCGCGCGGTGGCGGGCGAACTGCACGCCCGCCTGACGGCCGTGGGCCTTGAGGCGGTGCGCCCCGACGCCGCGGTCGTCTCCGTGCGGGCTCCGTCCCCGGAGGACGCCGTGCGCTGGGCGGCCGACTGCCGCGGCGCGGGGCTCGCCGTGGGATGCTTCCGGCCTCCTTCCGTTCCCGACGGCGTCTCGCGGCTGAGGCTCACCGCCCGTGCGGACCTCTCCGAGGGCCAGATCGAACGCGCTGTACGAGTGATCGGCGAGGCGCGACCATGAGTCGGCGTACCACGGCCCTGCGTCGCCGGACGGGCAGGGGCGGGGCCGGGGTCAGAGCCGGTGCACCGCGGACGTGAACCGGGTCCAGCTTCCGGGGGAGAAGAGCAGTGCGGGCCCGGCCGGGTCCTTGGAGTCGCGCACCGCGAGCAGTCCGGCGAGCGGGCCCGCGGCCGGCCGGGCCGTCTCGACACAGTTGTTGGCCCCCGTGCTGTAGCTGCTGCGCAGCCACCGCACATCGGGCAGATCGGTCGTGGAAGGTACGTTCCGAGGCAGTGCGGTCATGGTGCCTCCTTACGTGCCGTCACCTGTTCCGGCGATGACGTCCAACGAGTCCTCGGGGGAGAGGGCGTGGATCCTGAGGGAGTCGAAGGCCTCGGTGTAGGCCCGGAGGTCTTCTTTCCGTTCGAGGTAGAGGCTACTCGTCAAGTGGTCGAGAACAACCACGTCCAGATCGGAAGTGCTCGGAAATGAGAAGATGACGAAAGGGCCGGTGATGCCGATATGCGCCCCCGCGGAGAACGGCAGGACCTGGATCCGTACCTGCGGCAGCCGCGCCGCCTCCACCAGCCGCGCCCGCTGACGGGCCATCACCTCCGGGCCCCCCACCTCCCGGTGCAGCACGGCCTCGTCCAGCACCGCGTTGAGCGTCAGCGGCGGCTCCGACCGCAGCACGTCCTGCCTGGCCAGCCGCACCTCCACCAGTGCGTCCAGCCGGTGCTCGTCCACCGTGCCCACGGCGGCACGGGTGACCGCGCGGGCGTACTCCGGAGTCTGCAGCAGGCCCGGAACGACGGAGGTCTCCAGGGTGCGCATCGCGATGGCCTGCGACTCCAGACTGATGAAGTCACGGTAGGTGGGCGGCAGCACCCCGCGGTAGGCGTGCCACCAGTGGTCCCGCCGGCCGTCCCGGACCCCGGACAGCACCAGCAGCAACTCCCGCAACTCGTGGTCCTCGACCCCGTACGCGTCCAGGAGTAACCGCACATCGGGCGGTTTCACGCCGCTCGCGCCGGTCTCGATTCGGCTGACCTTCGACTGATGCCAGCCCACCAGGCGGGCCGCTTCACCGCTGGTGAGCCCCGCGCCGGTGCGCAGGGCGCGCAGTTCGGCGCCGAGTTTGCGCCGGCGCACCGCGGGACCGTGCTGCATGGGTCCCTCCTTACTATGCCCGGGCCGCCCGAATACGCTCTGCCGTAGCAGAGTTCACCGCATCGAGCGACAGATATATGCACAACTTGGTGGATCGCCACCCGCGACCGGCTCGGTGATGGCAGTCTGACGGGCGAAGCACCAGTCCGGGACCGTACTCGAACCATCCGCCTCGTGTCGGACCGCGGTCCCGTGGGAAAGGGACGACGTCGCCATGGCAGACCACCTGGAAGCATCCGTCACTCTGCCGAGCGATCCCGCCTCGGTCTCCGCCGCCCGCTCCTTCGCGATCAGCACGCTCGCGGAGTGGGGCCTGCCGGCGGACACGGACGCCGCCGACACCGTCCGGCTGATCGTCTCCGAGCTCGCCACCAACTCCGTCCAGCACACCTTCGGGCAGTCACCCACCTTCACGGTGGCCCTCACCCTCGACCGCGACGAACAGCTGCACATCGGTGTGACCGACAGTCACCCCCGGTTCCCCAAACGGCTGCCCGCGGCCGTCCAGCAGGACAACGGCCGCGGAATGGTGATCATCCGCTGGCTGGCCGTGGAGAACGGCGGCAAGCTCAGCGTCCGCCCCACCCACGAGGGCGGCAAGACCGTCTCCATCGCCCTGCCGTGGACCGTCCCGGCCGAGCCGGTGGCGACGACGGTGGTGCAACCGGAGCCGTGACCCGCCCGGCGCACCAGGGGGCCCGGTCCCGCCCGGAGGTCCGGTTCGCGGTGAGCCCGGCGCGCGGAGGGCACCGGTGCGGTGCCGGGCTCCCGGGTGCGTCGAGGAGCCCCGGCCGGCAGCGCGGCCGCACGGGACCGGACGCCTCCCGTGGTGTCCGCGTGTCCGTGGCCGGTGGGTTCTCCCCGCCGCGGCCGACGGCCTTCCGCCCGGTGCCTCGTCCGCCGGGGCGGGTCCGCCGGTCCGGCGGCGGCCAGGCGTCACGCCGGGGAGAACCCACCGGCGGGGGCCACCCCCGTGGAACGGCTTCCCGGGCGCCCCTACGGCCCTCGCGCGCGCTCGGGCGGGGAGCCTCCCGGCCAGGGCACCCACGCGCGTCCTGAGGGGCCCGGGCGGGCCCCTCAGGGGCTCCCGGGCCCCTGAGGCGGTGACTGCACGTCAGGGGTGCAGTCACCGCCCCGGGGAGTTCACGGGCTCAGCTCACCCGCCCGTACCAGACGCTCCTGGTCCAGATCCTCTGAAGCCTGACCACGTCCCCGGTCTTCGGGGCGTGCCAGATCTTCCCGCGGCCGGCGTAGATGCCCACGTGGTAGACGTTCCTGCCCGAGTGGAAGAACACCAGGTCGCCCGCCCTGCGGTGGGTGGAGGAGACGTGCCGGGTCTTGTTGTACTGCTGCGCCGCGGTCCGCGGCAGCCGCTTGCCCGCCTTCTTGTACGAATACAGCGTCAGCCCGGAGCAGTCGAACCGGTGCGGTCCGGTGGCGCCCCACTTGTACGGGGCGCCCCTCTTGGAGGCCGCGACCTGGAGCGCCTTGGTGGCCGGCGTGGCGGCGGCGGCTTCGGAGACGAGATGGGGGACGGCGATCGTGCCGCCGAAGGCGGCGAGGGTGAGGGCCGAGGCGGTACCGGCACGGGCCATCAGAGACGGGACACGATTGAGCGCAGTCATGCGCAACCCTTCGTCAGCCGCCTGTGAAGGATGACCTGTCGGATTCGGGCTGGCGAAGTAGCCCGGTCGCGTCACCGCGACTTCACCCCAAGGGCCGCTCGGAACTGACGTCCCGTCGACCCGCCTTGCCTGGGTCCTCCACTCCTGCCGATCCACTCCTGTCGACCGGTCATCCGGGCGGCGGCAGGACTCGGCGTCCGCCCGGACCGCCCCGCCGCTTGTGGCGGGGGCTTGTCGTCAGACAGGGATCTTCACTCACATGTGTCCGAAAATCCCAATAGAACAGGCGGTTTGTGTTGTTGCTCACCACTCGCCCGTTCGGGTGGACACCTCCGCGTTCGGTCCGGTGTCCACCCCTGCGACCACCCCCGGACCAGCGGCGGAGAAGATCGTTTCGTCGTGCGGGCGAGCGGTGTGCGCAACCCCGGAGCCCCGGAAAACGGGGGTCCGGATACGCCGACGGTGGGACCGTCGTTCAGTCCGTTTCAAACCGGGGCCGACCGTCCCGTTCGGGCGGTACCCCTGCCGCTCACCGCTGCCGGTGCGTCAGTTGTCGGAGCGCGACGGCAGGGTGAGGCGCGCCGCGCGGCGCTCGCCGTCCAGTGCCCTGAGCGCCGGCGCGAGGGAGCCGGCGCGCAGTTCCGATTCATCCCGTCGGCGCCTCGCGCGGCGCGACCGCCCCCCCCCGGGCCGGTCCCCGGTCCACCGCGGCCCGCGCGTCGACGGCCCTGCCCCGGCGGTTCGGGTGCCCTCGCCCGGTCGGTCCACCCGTGCGGTCGGCCCGCCGCTGCGGGAAGCCGCCCGGCCGGCCCTCGGCGCCGTTGCCTGTGCCGCGGTGTGCCGAATCCCGGGAGCGAACCCAGGGGCGCCGATCGGGCTCCCGTCCGGTTCTCGCCGTCCGGTGGGGTCCGGGGCGGCCCGATCGTGTGCAATGCCCGGCCCGTGGTGCCTCGTAAGCCGGAGACCAGGGACGGGTCATGTGACGATCAAGGTCTGGTTAACGTCGCTGAAACTCCGGCGAACTAGCCTGCGCATCCACGCCACCAGGGGTTTTTCTTTCCTGATCGCGCTGAATCGCGCCATCTGTCTGTGTGTGACACCTGTCCCCGTCGCGGTGGCTGCGGCAGCCGGGCCCCGCACGGTCCGGAGCGAGGATGTGAGGTGGGACGTGCAACTGACCCCGCACGAGCAGGAGAGGCTGCTGATCCATGTGGCGGCCGACGTGGCCGAGAAGCGCCGGGCCCGCGGGCTGAAGCTCAACCACCCCGAGACGGTCGCCCTCATCACGTCGCACATCCTTGAGGGCGCCCGTGACGGCCGCACCGTCGCCGAGCTGATGTCCTCCGGGCGCAAGCTCCTCACCAGGGGCGATGTCATGGAGGGCGTCCCCGAGATGATCCATGACGTCCAGGTCGAGGCGACCTTCCCCGACGGCACCAAGCTCGTCACCGTCCACGACCCGATCGTCTGAGGAGGCCCCGATGATCCCCGGAGAGTTCCTCTTCGCCGACGGCCCGATCACCTGCAACGAGGGCCGCGAGGTCACCCGGCTCACCGTCCTCAACGCCGCCGACCGGCCCGTCCAGGTGGGTTCCCACTACCACTTCGCCGAGGCCAACCCGGGTCTGGAGTTCGACCGCGCCGCGGCGCACGGCAAGCGGCTGGACGTCGCGGCCGGCACCGCGGTGCGCTTCGAGCCCGGGATCCCCGTCGACGTCGAACTCGTCGCGCTGGCGGGAGCCCGCATCGTGCCCGGGCTGCGCGGCCGGACCGGAGGTGCCCTCGATGCATGAGGTCTCACGCGCCGCGTACGCCGACCTGTTCGGCCCGACCACCGGCGACCGCATCAGGCTCGCCGACACCGACCTGCTGGTCGAGATCGAGGAGGACCGCAGCGGCGGGCCCGGCCGGGCCGGCGACGAGGCGGTCTTCGGAGGCGGCAAGGTCATCCGCGAGTCCATGGGGCAGTCGCGCGCCACCCGCGCCGAGGGCGCCCCCGACACGGTCGTCACCGGGGCGGTGATCATCGACCACTGGGGGATCGTCAAGGCCGACGTGGGCGTCCGCGACGGGCGCATCACCGGCATCGGCAAGGCGGGCAACCCCGACACCATGGACGGGGTCCACCCGGACCTGGTGATCGGCCCGGAGACGGAGGTCGTCGCCGGGAACGGGCGGATCCTCACCGCCGGCGCGATCGACGCCCATGTGCACTTCATCTGCCCGCAGATCGCCGACGAGGCGCTGGCATCCGGCATCACGACCCTCGTCGGCGGCGGCACCGGGCCCGCCGAGGGCTCGAAGGCCACGACCGTGACCCCGGGCCCCTGGCACATCGCGCGGATGTTCGAGGCGATGGAGCAGTACCCGCTCAACATCGGCCTCCTGGGCAAGGGCAACACCGTCTCGCACGAGGCGATGCTCTCCCAGATCCGTGGCGGTGCCCTCGGGCTGAAACTGCACGAGGACTGGGGGTCCACGCCGGCCGTCATCGACGCGGCACTGACGGTGGCGGACCGGACCGGCGTCCAGGTCGCCATCCACACCGACACGCTGAACGAGGCCGGGTTCGTGCAGGACACCCTCGCCGCGATCGCCGGCCGGGGCATCCACGCCTACCACACCGAGGGCGCGGGCGGCGGACACGCGCCGGACATCATGACCGTCGTCTCCCAGGCACATGTGCTGCCCAGTTCCACGAACCCGACACGGCCCTTCACCGTCAACACGGCCGAGGAACACCTCGACATGCTGATGGTGTGCCACCACCTGAACCCCGCGGTCCCCGAGGACCTGGCGTTCGCCGAGTCGCGGATCCGGCCGTCGACGATCGGGGCCGAGGACATCCTGCACGACCTGGGGGCGATCTCCGTCATCTCCTCCGACTCCCAGGCCATGGGGCGGGTCGGCGAGGTCGTCCTGCGGACCTGGCAGACCGCCCACGTCATGAAGCGGCGCCGGGGCGCGCTGCCCGGCGACGGGCGGGCGGACAACCTGCGTGTACGGCGCTACGTCGCCAAGTACACGATCAACCCCGCGCTCGCCCAGGGGCTGGCCCGGGAGATCGGGTCCGTGGAGAGCGGCAAGGTCGCCGACCTGGTGCTGTGGGAACCGGCGTTCTTCGGGGTCAAGCCACACCTCGTGCTCAAGGGCGGGCAGATCGCCTATGCGCAGATGGGTGACGCGAACGCCTCCATCCCGACACCGCAGCCGATCCTGCCGCGGCCGATGTACGGGGCGATCGGGCGGGCTCCCGCGGCGAACTCGTTCAACTTCGTCGCCCCGGCCGCGATCGAGGACGGGCTGCCGGAGCGTCTGCCGCTCGGGAAGCGCTTCGTCACCATCGAGTCGACGCGGAAGCTCACCAAGGCCGACATGCGCCAGAACGACGCGCGGCCCGAGGTGCGCGTCGATCCCGACAGCTTCGCCGTGTACATCGACGGCGAACTGGTGGAGACGGAACCGGCGGTGGAACTGCCGATGGCGCAGCGCTACTTCCTCTTCTGAGGACGGGAGCGGGTCTTTCCGATGTCACGAGCAGCACTACTGGTCCTGGCCGACGGCCGGTTCCCCGCCGGCGGGCACGCGCACTCCGGCGGGGCCGAGGAGGCGGTCAAGGCCGGCCGGATCACCGGGGCCCCGAGCCTGGAGGACTTCTGCCGGGGGCGGTTGCACACGGCAGGGCTGGTCGCGGCCTCGCTCGCCGCGGCGGCGGCCCTCGGTGTCCCGGCGGCGGAACTGGACGCGGCGGCGGACGCCCGGACACCCTCGCCCGCGCTGCGGCTCGCCGCACGGCGGCTCGGGCGCCAGCTGATGAGGGCCGCGCGCGCCACCTGGCCGTCGGACGAACTCGACGCGCTCGCCCGGGAGTTCCCCAAGGGCGCACACCAGCCGGTCGTGCTCGGCGCCGCCGCGCGGTCGGCGGGGCTGGGCGCGGACGACGCGGCGCACTGCGCGGCGTACGAGAGCGTGAGCGGGGCGACGACGGCGACGGTCCGGCTGCTGGGTCTCGACCCCTTCGAGGCGACCGCGGTGCTGGCCCGGCTGGCCCCGGAGGCCGACCACGTGGTGGACCTCGCCGTGGAGGCGGCGGCCCTGGCGCAGGAGCAGGGGGCCGGGGTGCTCCCCGCGGCGTCGGCGCCGCTGCTGGAGATCGGGGCGGAGCTGCACGCGGGGTGGGCGGTGCGGCTGTTCGCGTCGTAGGGCCGCCCGGCCCCGTGCCCGCCCGGCCCCGTGCCCACCCGAACCGCCGGGTGCGTGCCGCACCGCCCCCTGCCGTCCCCTCCCCCCACCTACGGAAAGGATCACCTCCGATGCACCTCGACCACACCCACGACGGTCCCGGTGCCGTCAGCGCCGACGCCCGGCGGGCCGACGGGAGCCGGAGGGCTCTGCGGATCGGCCTCGGCGGACCGGTCGGATCAGGGAAGACGGCGACCGTCGCGGCACTGTGCCGGGCGCTGCGGGACGAGTGGTCGCTGGCCGTCGTCACCAACGACATCTACACACGGGAGGACGCGGAGTTCCTGCTGAAGGAGGCCGTGCTGCCGCCGGAGCGGATCAGCGCGGTGGAGACGGGAGCCTGCCCGCACACCGCGATCCGGGACGACATCTCGGCCAACCTGGAGGCGGTGGAGGACCTGGAGGACGAGGTCGGACCACTGGATCTCGTCCTCGTGGAGTCCGGCGGCGACAACCTCACCGCCACCTTCTCCAAGGGTCTCGTCGACGCGCAGGTCTTCGTGATCGACGTGGCCGGCGGGGACGACATCCCACGCAAGGGCGGCCCGGGGGTGACCACCGCCGACCTGCTCGTCGTCAACAAGACCGACCTCGCTCCCCACGTCGGCTCCGACCTCGACCGCATGGCCGCGGACGCCGAGGCGCAGCGCGGCGCCCTGCCGGTGGTCCTGCAGTCGCTCCGGAGCGAGCGGGGCGTCGCGGACGTCGCCGACTGGGTACGGGCGCAGCTGACCGCGTGGACGGCGTGAGCACCGTGGACGGCGGTGTGCGGGCCCGCGCGCGGATCGTCGCCCGGAGGGACGGCAGGGGTGGCACGTCCCTGCCGGTGCTGGAGAGCGACGGCCCGCTCGCGCTGCGCCGGACCCGCGGGAGCGACGCGGAGGCGCGGGTCGTGCTCGTCGGCGCGATGAGCGGCCCCCTCGGCGGGGACCGGTTCGGCGTCGACGCGCAGGCGGAGGAAGGCGCCCGGCTGCGCGTGCAGTCGGCCGCCGCCACGATCGCCCTGCCCGGGCAGAACAAGGGCGAGGCGCACTACGACGTGCGGGTGCGCGTCGCCGGCCGGGCGGAGCTGACCTGGTTGCCCGAGCCGCTCATCTCCGCGGGCGGGAGCGATCTCCGCGTCCGCACCGAGGTCGACGTCGCGGCCACGGGGCGGCTGGTGCTGCGCGAGGAGCAGGTGCTCGGCCGGGCCGGTGAGGAACCCGGTCGGCTCTCCAGCCGTCTCGCCGTGCGGGTCGGCGGCCACGCCGTCCTCGACCAGGAGCTGGCGTGCGGGCCGGGCGCGCCGGGTGGCTGGGACGGCCCCGCCGTGCTGGCCGGACACCGCGCCGTTGGCCAACTGGTGCTCGTCAGGCCCGAGTTCCAGGAGGACCCGGTCAGCCCCCGACGCATCGGCGATGCCTGCGTCGTCGTCCCGCTGGCCGGTCCCGCGGCGCTGGTCAGCGCCGTGGCGGTGGACGGGCTACGGCTGCGGCGGGCCCTGGACGAGGCCCTCGCGGCGCTGGGCTGACGTCCGCTGAGCAGACACCCGTCTCCGGTCGCCGGACCGGCGAAGAGGAACCGCAGGGTCCGTCCCCAGCCGACCCCACGGCAGCACCGAGGGGCGGGCGGGGGTCCCGGCCGCCCCTCCGTACCGGTGGCTCAGCTCATCGGCATCCGCGGGAACCTGCGCTCCTTCTCCGTGTCCGCCAGCCCGGCCTTGACGTCGGCCGCGTACCGGTCGACGTACTCCTGCTCGGAGAGCGACAGGATCGCGTACATGATCTCGTCGGTGACGGCCCGCAGAATCGCCTTCTCGTTCTCCATGCCGGCGTAGCGGGAGAAGTCGAGGGGCTTGCCGAAACGGATGACGACGGGGCGGAGGTTCGGGACGAGCTTGCCGGGCGGTTGCGCCTCGAACGTGCCGATCATCGCGCAGGGGACGACGGGGACCTGGGCCTTCAGTGCCATGATCGCGACTCCGACCTTGCCCTTGTACAGACGGCCGTCGTGCGAGCGCGTGCCCTCCGGATAGATGCCGAGCAGTTCACCCTTGCGCAGCACCCCGAGGCCCTCGCGGATCGCCGCGCGCCCGGCCTCCTTCCCGGAGCGGTCGACGGGGATCTGCCCGGCGCTGCGGAAGAACGTCGCGACCAGCCGGCCCTTGAGGCCCGAGCCGGTGAAGTACTCCGCCTTCGCGAGGAAGGTGATCCGGCGCTTGAGCATGGCGGGCATCAGGAAGTGGTCGGAGAACGACAGATGGTTGCCCGCGACGATGGCCGGTCCCGACTCGGGTACACGGTCCAGCCCCTCGATCCGCGGGCGGAAGAGCAGTCGCAGCAGCGGTCCCAACAGAACGTATTTCAACAGGTAGTAGAACAAGGGGGTCGCTCCTCACTCGGGCGGATCGGCAGAGCCGCCGCGTCCTCGCAGGTCAACCGGCCTGTCATGGGGTGCCAGTGTAGGGGGAGTCGGCGCAGTTGGGGATGGCTGCGGCACCAGCCAACCGCTACCCACGGGTAGTCATCAACCCCGGCAGCCCAGCCTGGCGCGATCTCTCCCACTGGTCACAGCCGCACGATCACCAGGGCCGTGTCGTCGGTCGCACCGCCGGGCGGCAGCAACTCCGTCAGCACCGCGTCGGCGAGGGCCTCGGGATCGGCCGACCGGTGCCGGCGCAGGGAGTCGGCCAGACGGCCCAGGCCGACGTCGATGTCCTCGTGCCGGCGCTCGATCAGCCCGTCGGTGTACAGCGTGAGCGTGGCGCCCTCGCCGTAGCCGGTGGTGGCCTGGACGCGGGGTATCGGGTTCGGGTGGGCGTCCAGCGGCGTGTCGGTCGCCTGGTCGAGGAACTCCACCCGGCCGTCGGCGTGCACGAGGATCGGCGGCGGGTGGCCGGCGCTGCTGTAGGCGATGGTGTGGTCGTCGAAGTCGATGAACGTGGTGACCGCGGTCGCCGACTCGGCGCCGTCGACGACGTGCGCGTACCGGCCCACCACGTCCAGGGCCTGCGCGGGGCCCGCGGCGACCCGGGACGCGGCGCTGAGCGCGCTGCGCAGCTGGCCCATGACGCAGGAGGCCTCCAGGCCGTGCCCGACCACGTCGCCGACCGACACGCCGAGACGGTTGCCGTCGACCAGGTCGACCAGGTCGTACCAGTCCCCGCACACGTTGAGCGCTCCGACCGCCGGCCGGTAGCGCACCGCGGTCCGCCGGTGGCGTACCTGCCGGCGGGTCGGCAGCATCGCCTCCTGCAGGGCCAGCGCCACCTCGCGCTCGCGGGCATGGGCCCGGCGCAGCCGCTCGTTGAGCTCCTGGAGTTCACGGGCGCGCGTGTACAGCTCGGCCTCCAGGTGCCGCGGTCGGTCGGTGCCCGGCCTGCCGCGGGCCCGGATCAGCTCGGTGACCTCCTCCACCCGGTTCACCAGCAGCTGCACCGTGCCGTCCGGGCCGCGCACCGGGGCGTTGACCGGGCTCCAGTAGCGCTCCTCCCAGTCGCCGGGGCTCTCGGTGTGTTCGAGGTCGTAGCGTTGCAGGGCCATGGTGTCGCGTTCCCCGGTGGCCAGCACCCGCTGCAGGGAGGCCTGCAGGTTGCGTCTGCCGGTGGCCGACGGGTCGTTGGGGTTGTCCGGGAAGACGTCGAAGAGGTGGTGGCCGACGACCTCCTCGCGGCGGCGGCCGGTGGTGCGCAGGAAGTCCTCGTTGACGTCGGTGAACACCAGGTCGGGCGTCAGGAGCGCGACCATGCCGGGCAGGGCCTGGAACACCGCCTGGTAGTCGATTGGCGTATCACTCATGGCCCACGTCCCATTCACTGCTTTCGTGCCATTTTGTCAGGTGGTCGGATGTGGGGGACGGTCACGCCCGGCACCTGTCAGCGACTGTTCGGCCCAGAGGATCTTCCCGTCGGGGACGAAGCGCGTGCCCCAGCGCTGGGTGAACTGCGAGACCAGCAGCAGCCCGCGCCCGCCCTCGTCGGTGGTACGGGGATGGCGCAGATGGGGTGCGGTGGCACCGGCGTCGAAGACCTCGCAGACCAGGCTCCGTTCCCGGATCAGCCGCAGCCGGATCGGGCCGCCGGTGTACCGGATGGCGTTGGTGACCAGCTCGCTGACGACCAGCTCCGTGGGGAACGCCAGCTCGTCCAGCCCCCACTCGGCCAGCTGCCGCACCGCGGTCCTGCGGGCGTCGGCGACCATGGCGGGATCGTGCGCCAGTTCCCAGGTGGCGACCTGGTGCGCGCCCAGCCGCCGGGTGCGGGCCATCAGCAGTGCCACGTCGTCGTGCGGACGCGACGGCACCAGCCCTTCGACGACGGCCCGGCAGTTCAGCTCCAGCGACTCGGCCCGGCGTCCCAGCGCCCGTCCCAGCCGCTCCCGGTCCGCATCCACGGCCCACCGTTCACCGCGCGCCAGCAGCCCGTCGGTGTGCAGGGCCAGCGTGCTTCCCTCCGCCAGGTCCAGCTCGACCGACTCGAACGGCGGACCGCCCACGCCCAGGGCCGGGCCCTGCGGCAGCTCCACGAACGTCACCGCGCCGTCCGGCGCGATCAGCGCGGGCGCCGGATGACCCGCGGCGGCCATGCCGCACCGCCCGTCGACCGGGTCGTAGACGACGTACACACAGCACGATCCGACCGCCTGGGCGTCGGTGCCCGCGGCGTCCGGCCGCACACCCTCCTCCCAGGCCGTGCTGGAGACCAGGTCGTCGAGGTGCGCCAGCACCTCCTCGGGCGGCAGATCCAGCGCGGCCAGCGTGCGCACGGCCGTCCGCAGCCGGCCCATCGCCGCCGCCGCGCCGATGCCGTGGCCCGGCACCTCGCCCACCACCAGGGCGACCCGCGCCCCCGACAGCGGGATCAGGTCGTACCAGTCGCCGCCCAGGCCGATCAGTTCGTCGGCCGGCCGGTAGCAGGCGGCGGCTTCCACCGCCTCCAGCTCGGGAAGCCGGTGGGGCAGGAGGTTGTGCTGGAGCACCAGGGCGGCGTCCCGCTCGCGGGTGTAGCGGCGTGCGTTGTCCATGCAGACCGCCGCGCGGGCTACCAGGTCCTCCGCGAGACCCAGGTCCTCCTCGTCGAAGGGTTCCTGTCGGCGGCGCCGGAAGAACGTGGTCACGCCCAGCGTCACGCCCCGCGCCCGGATCGGCACGATCATCGCGCTGTGCAGGCCCAGCTCCAGGAAGGTCGCCCCACGGCCGGCGGGTATGTGCGTCGCCCACCTCCGGGCCGGTGGGTCGAGCCTCTCCTTGCGCCAGGACCGCCCCGAGACCAGGGCACGGACCGGCGGGGAGCCCGGCCGGTACGACGCCACGTCGCCGATGCCGACCAGCGCCTCGGGCACGTCCGGGTGCACCGACTGCTGACCCGCCCGGCGCAGCGGTACCGTCTCGGTGGCGCCCGGGGCCTCCGCGCCGTGCAGCACGCAGTCCAGCAGGTCGACGGTGACGAAGTCCGCGAACTCGGGCACCGCCACCTCGGCCAGTTCCTGCGCGGTGTGCGTGACGTCCAGGGTGCGGCCGAGCTGCTCACCGGCCCGGTCCAGCAACGCGAGACGGCAGCGGGCGCGGTACCGGTCGGTGATGTCGACGACGGTGTAGTACACACCCATCGGCTGGCCGTGGTCGTCGTCGAGCCGGGTGAACGACATCATGTGCGCGGTCTCCCGGTGCGGCGCGGACCGCACCCGCCCCAGGTGCTCGTAGCCGACGACCGGTTCGCCGGTCGCCAGCACGCGGTGCATCTGCGCCTCGATCCCCTCGGCGTCCAGGCCGGGCTGCACCTCCCGCAGGCGCCGGCCCAGCCGCTGAGCGGGCGGTCCGCCGCCGAAGCGCGCCAGTGCCGGGTTGGACCACACGTACCGCAGGTCGGTGTCGACGACCGCGATGCCGACCGGGGATCCGGCCACCATCTGCTCCAGTACCCGGCGGCTCATGTCCCAGCCGGGCGCCCCGCCCATCTCCGACAGCAGCACCAGGCAGCGTGCGGGGCCACCGGTGTCCAGCGCCGAAGTGATCCTCGCCATCACGCGCAGCGCGCCGCCGTCCCGGCGGCGCACGGTGAGCAGCCCGGCCCAGCCGCCGCCGGCGCGGCACCGCTCGACCAGCTCCGGGACGCGTGCCGCGTCCCCGTCGGCCAGCAGGTCGGCGAAGGCGCGGCCGACCGCGTCGGCCGGGCCGTATCCGAGCAGGCGCGCGGCGTCCCCGGTCCACGCGGCCACCGCGCCCCGTTCGTCCAGCAGCAGGGGCGCGGCATCCGCCACGTCGAACCACCGGCGGACCACGTTCTGCTCGTCGAATGCGCCCACGGCGGACCTCTCTGTCGCTGAGAGTGGTCTACCACCACTTGTCCCCATCTTCACCCCGCGCGATCCGGAGCGCGGATCGCGTCCACCGGCCCGAAGCCGCCACGGCGGGGCCCGGCGCCGGTCACGGCGGGTGACGAGACGGCCCGGGAACGCGTCGGGGGACCCCCTACGGGCAGCGGGGGCGGAGGGCGGCGCGGAGGAGCCCGGGGAGCGGAGGAGCCGAGGGGCCGGGCGAGCGGGGCGGCGCGGGTGCGGGAGGAGCGGCGCTCCCCGCCCGGTCGGCAGCGTGGTCCTCGGCGCCGCTCTCGCCGGTCCCGCAGACCGCCGCCCCGGTGGCCGTCAGGCTCCCCGCGCCAGGACCTTCTCCAGGGACCCGAGCGCCGACTCCAGCTCCGCCCCGGTGATGGTCAGCGGCGGGGCCAGCCGGATGGTGGAGCCATGGGTGTCCTTGACCAGGACGCCCTCGCGCATCAGCCGTTCACTGATCTCACGGCCGGTGCCGATGGCCGGGTCGATGTCCACGCCCGCCCACAGCCCGCGGGCGCGGAAGTCGACGACACCACGGCCCACGAGAGCCTTCAGCCCGCCGCGCAGCACCACACCCAGTTCCGCGGCGCGGCGCTGGTACTCGCCCGACTCCAGCAGCCCCACCACGGCCGACCCCACCGCGGCGGCCAGCGGGTTGCCGCCGAAGGTCGACCCGTGCTGGCCCGGATGCAGCACGGACAGCACCTCGCGGCGCGCGACCACCGCGGAGACCGGCACGATGCCGCCGCCGAGCGCCTTGCCGAGCAGCAGGACGTCCGGCACGACCCCCTCGTGCTCGACGGCGAGGGTGCGGCCGGTGCGGCCCAGTCCCGACTGGATCTCGTCCGCGATCAGCAGGCAGCCCGCCCTGCGGGTCAGCTCCCGGACGCCGGCCAGGTAGCCGTCGTCCGGGATGATCACGCCCGCCTCGCCCTGGATCGGCTCCAGCAGCACCGCGGCCGTGGTCTCGTCGACCGCCGCCTCCAGGGCCGCCAGGTCGTTGTACGGCACGATCCGGAACCCCGGGGTGAAGGGGCCGAAGCCGTCCCGCGCCGCCTCGTCCGTGGAGAAGCTGACGATCGTCGTCGTCCGGCCGTGGAAGTTCTCCGCCGCGACCACGATCGTCGCCCGGTCGGCGGGGACGCCCTTGACGTCGTACGCCCACTTGCGGGCCACCTTGATGCCGCTCTCCACGGCCTCCGCGCCGGTGTTCATCGGCAGCATCATGTCCAGGCCGGTCAGGGCGACCAGCCGCTCGGCGAACTCCGCCAGCTGGTCGTTGTGGAACGCGCGCGAGGTGAGCGTGAGCCGGTCCAGCTGGCGGTGGGCGGCCTCGATCAGCACGGGATGGCGGTGGCCGAAGTTCAGTGCCGAGTAGCCGGCCAGCATGTCGAGGTACCGGCGGCCCTCCACGTCCTCGACCCAGGTCCCCTCGGCACGCGCCACGACCACGGGCA
The DNA here is from genome assembly GCF_022414535.1 of Streptomyces sp. MUM 2J. Classification (GTDB taxonomy): domain Bacteria; phylum Actinomycetota; class Actinomycetes; order Streptomycetales; family Streptomycetaceae; genus Streptomyces. Next base: position 246,324 of record NZ_JADWYM010000003.1, on the reverse strand, counting down.
GCGGGTGGTAGTTGTGCGCGAGGACCGGCTCCTCCGCACGGATCAGGTCGGCGGACGAGCGGGCGCGGGCGGGTGCGGTCATGAGCGGATCTCCTGGGTGCAGCACTTGATGCCGCCGCCGGCCTTGAGGAATTCGGACAGGTCGACGGGGACGGGGACGTAGCCATGGGCGTCGAGACGGGTGGCGAGTGCCTCGGCCTGCGGGGCGATGAAGACGTGGCGGCCGTCGGACACGGAGTTCAGCCCGAAGGCGAGCGCGTCCTCACGGGTGGCGAGCACCGCGTCCGGGTACAGCCGCTCCAGGACCTCCCGGCTGCCCGGGGAGAACGCCTCCGGGTAGTAGGCGATGTTGCCCTCGCCCTCGTCCTCCAGTACGAACAGGGCCGTGTCCAGGTGGTAGAAGCGCGGGTCCACCAGCGTCAGGCTGACCACCGGATGGCCGAAGAACTCCTGCGCCTCCCGATGCGCGTCGCGGGTCGTGCGGAAACCGGTTCCGGCCAGCACGTACCGGCCCGTCCAGACCAGGTCCCCCTCGCCCTCGCAGACGTTCTCGGGCCGGTACACGTCGTAGCCCGCCGTCTTGAACCACGTCTCGTAGTGCGTCGACTCCGGACGCCGCTCGGGCGCGTGGAACAGCGAGCCGAAGACACGGCCCGCGACCACGACCGCCGAGTTGGCGGCGAACACCATGTCGGGCAGGCCGGGCACCGGCTCCACCGCGGCGACGTCGTGGCCGTGCGCCCGGTAGGCACGGATCAGCGCCTGCCACTGCTCCTGGGCGAGGTCGACGTCGACGGGGGTGTCGGGATGCATCCAGGGATTGATCGCGTACTGCACACCGAAATGTCTGGGTTCACAGACGAGGAAACGCCGTCGGCGCGGCACACGGCTGTCGGTCACAGAGGGTTGCCTCCGCTTCCTGATGTCGACTGGGATTGACACAAAGGTAGGAAGTGACCGAGACGGGCGACAAGAAACAATGGCTGCGTGTTGACGCACCAACGCTGCGTCTTGGCGCTGCTCAGCGCACGTCTGCTGCGCTCTGCGGCGCGGGCTGGCTGGCGCCCGCCTCCGGACTCTCCGGGATGAGATGGGACAGCACCATCACGCTGATCGTCTTCCGGATGAACGGCTCGGTACGGATCCGCTCCAGCACCTCCTCGAAGTGTCCCACGTCCCTCGCCCGCACGTGCAGCAGTGCGTCGGCGCCCCCGGTCACGGTCATCGCCGCGGTGATCTCCGGATGGTTGCGCACCACCTCCGCCAGCCGCCGCGGCGGCGCCGCCCCCTCGCAGTACACCTCGACGTAGGCCTCCGTGCGCCACCCCAGGGCGGACGGCCGCACCGTCGCGGTGAACCCGGTGATCACCCCTGTGTCCCGCAACCGGTCCACACGCCGTTTCACAGCCGTCGAGGAGAGTCCGATCGCCGTACCGATCTCGGCGAAGCTCGTGCGGGCGTTCGCCATCAGGGCAGTGATGATCTTCCGGTCGAGCTCGTCGAACGGGGCGGTCCTGCTGTTCATGCGGGCACTGTATCCAGCGCACATCCTGCGGGAACGGCAGCGGCATGCGCATGTCCAGCGCCGCTGATTGCTCCTACACTCACGGTTCATGCTGCGCGCCCTCGCCGTCGACGACGAACGCCCCTCGCTGGAGGAACTCCTCTACCTGCTGAGCGCCGACCCGCGGATCGCCGGCGCGGAGGGTGCCGACGACGCCACCGCGGCACTGCGCCGCATCAACCGGGCCCTGGAGTCCGGCCCGGGCGGGCCCGACGCCGTCGACGTCGTCTTCCTCGACATCCAGATGCCCGGCCTGGACGGCCTCGACCTGGCCCGGTTGCTCTCCGGGTTCGCCCATCCCCCGCTCGTCGTGTTCGTCACCGCCCACGAGGACTTCGCCGTGCAGGCGTTCGACCTCAAGGCCGTCGACTACCTCCTCAAACCCGTCCGCAAGGAGCGTCTCGCCGAGGCCGTCCGGCGCGCCGCCGAACTGCGCGGCACCACGTCCCGCATCCCCGTGCACGAACCCGACCCCGACCACATGCCGGTCGAACTCGGCGGCGTGACCCGATTCGTCGCCGTCGACGACATCACCCACGTCGAGGCGCGGGGCGACTACGCCCGCCTGCACACCGACAAGGGCAGCCACCTCGTCCGCATCCCGCTGTCCACCCTGGAGGACCGGTGGCGCGCCCGCGGCTTCGTCCGCATCCACCGCCGCCACCTCGTCGCCCTGCGCCACATCGGCGAGCTCCGCCTGGACGCCGGCACCGTCAGCGTCGTCGTCGGTGGCGAGGAGCTCCAGGTCAGCCGTCGCCACGCGCGCGAACTGCGGGACCTGCTGATGAGGAGGACCTGACCGTGCCGCAGGACCGCACCGAGCGCCGTGTCGTCGTCACCGGCCCGCCCCGGCACACCCGTGGCACCCTCGGGCCGTACCGCCCACGCACCGAGATCGACGAGCAGACCACCCTCGGCCACACCTACGTCCGCTCCCTGATGCGCACCCAACTGCGCGCCGCCCTCGCCGCCCTGGCCGTCCTCGGGCTGCTCGTCGGCCCGTTGCCGCTGCTCTTCGCGGCCATGCCCGGCACCCGCCGCCTGGAATGGGCCGTCCTCGGCTTCTGCCTGTACGCGCCGCTCGTCCTGCTGGGCCTCTGGTACGTCCGCCGCGCCGAGCGCAACGAGCGGGACCTCGTACGCCTGGTCGAGGACGGATGAGCCCCACCGAGGACCGATGAACCCCGGCTACGCCGTACCCGCCGTCGCCCTCGTCGTCGTGGCGACCGTCCTCGTGGGCGCCTTCGGCCTGCGGATGTCCCGGACCACCTCCGACTTCTACGTCGCCTCCCGTACCGTCGGCCCCCGCCTCAACGCCGCCGCCGTCAGCGGCGAGTACCTCTCCGCCGCCTCCTTCCTCGGCATCGCCGGGCTGCTCCTCGCCCAGGGACCCGACATGCTCTGGTACCCGGTCGGTTACACCGCCGGCTACCTCGTCCTGCTGCTCTTCGTCGCCGCCCCGCTGCGCCGCTCGGGTGCCTACACCCTCCCCGACTTCGCCGAGGCCCGCCTCGCCTCCCGGCCGGTACGGCGGCTCGCCGGCACCTTCGTCGTCGGCGTCGGCTGGCTGTACCTGCTGCCCCAGCTCCAGGGCGCCGGACTGACCCTGACGGTCCTGACCGGCGCGCCGGACTGGCTCGGCGGAGTGACCGTCGCCGCCGTGGTGACCGCGGTCGTTGCCGCGGGCGGCATGCGCAGCATCACCTTCGTCCAGGCCTTCCAGTACTGGCTCAAGCTCACCGCCCTGCTCGTCCCGGCCCTCTTCCTGGTCGCCGCCTGGCACTCTGACGGGTCCCCACGGCACGCCTTCGAGGAACCGGCCGCCTTCCGCGACCACCGCACCGTCCGGGTCGGCGACCGCCTGGACCTGAGGCTGGACCGCCCGCTCACCGTCACCGTCGACGGCACCGTGGACGGACGCCCCCACCAGGGCACCCGGCTCACCCTGTCCGCCGGAACCCACCGCATCGAGCACGGCACCCGGCTCATGTTCGACCCGGGCACCCCCGTCCCCTCCGCCCACCGCGCCCCCGGCGACGCCCTCACCCCCTCGCACGCCGAGAGCCGCGGCGAACGCCCGCTGTACGCCACCTACGGGCTGATCCTCGCCACCTTCCTCGGCACCATGGGCCTGCCCCATGTCGTCGTCCGCTTCTACACCAGCCCGCACGGCGTCGCCGCCCGCCGCACCACGGTCGCCGTCCTCGCCCTGATCGGCGCCTTCTACCTGCTCCCGCCCGTCTACGGCGCCCTCGGACGCCTCTACGCCCCCGAACTGACCCTCACCGGCGACGCCGACGCCGCCGTCCTGCTGCTGCCGGGCCGGATGATCGGCGGCGTCGGCGGCGACCTGCTCGGCGCGCTGGTGGCCGGGGGCGCCTTCGCGGCGTTCCTGTCCACGGCCTCCGGGCTCACCCTGGCCGTGGCCGGTGTCCTCACCCAGGACGTCCTGCCCTCCCGCGGCGTCCGGCACTTCCGCCTCGGCACCCTGATCGCCATGGCCGTGCCGCTCGCGGCGAGCGCCCTCGTCGGTGGGCTGCCGGTGGCCGACGCCGTCGGCCTCGCCTTCGCGGTGTCCGCCTCCTCGTTCTGCCCGCTGCTCGTCCTCGGCATCTGGTGGCGCGGGCTCACCCCGCCCGGCGCTGCGTCCGGCATGCTGGTCGGCGGCGGATCGGCGTTCGCGGCGGTCGCCGCGACCATGGCCGGCTTCCCCGGCACCGGCACGGCGCACGCCCTGCTCGCCTGGCCGGCGCTCTGGTCGGTCCCCCTGGGTTTCCTCACCATGATGCTGGTGTCCCTCGCCACCCCGGGCCGTGTCCCGGCGGGCACCGCGGCCGTCCTGGCCCGTTTCCACCTGCCGGAGGAACTGCACACGGAGGTGACGACCGGGTGAGCGGCTTCCTCGCCGGACTGCTGATCGCGGCGCTGCCCCTGCTCGCCGCCGGGTTCTGGCTCGGCCGGCGCACCGGCCGTCCCGCCGGACTCGGCGGACTGGGCACGCCGGTGGAGCACGCCACCTTCCAGACCCTGCACACCGCCTCCCTCGCCGCGCCGCCGCTGCGGGCCGGCCTGACCGAGGAGACCGCCCGCAGGTCGGCCCGCCGCCTGCGCTCACTCCTCGGCACGGACGCCCTCTGCCTGGCCGACGACCGGCAGATGCTCGTCTGGGACGGGGCGGGCGCCCACCACCGCGCGGAGGTCATGGAACGGCTGGCGGGCCCCCTGGAGACCGGCCGCGGCGAGGCGTTCCCGCTGGGCTGCCACACCCCCGACTGCCCGGTGCGCTGGGCGGTGGTGGCCCCGCTCACCGTCGACGACCGCGTGCACGGCGCCCTGGTCGCCTGCGCGCCCCGCGAATCCGCGGTACTGGTCCGGGCCGCGGGCGAGGTGGCCCGCTGGGTCTCCGTCCAACTGGAGCTCGCCGACCTGGACGCCTCCCGCACCCGTCTGATCGAGGCCGAGATCAGGGCGTTGCGGGCCCAGATCTCCCCGCACTTCATCTTCAACTCCCTCGCGGTGATCGCGTCGTTCGTCCGCACCGACCCCGAGCGCGCCCGTGAACTCCTGTTGGAGTTCGCGGACTTCACCCGCTACTCGTTCCGCCGGCACGGCGACTTCACCACCCTCGCCGACGAGCTCCACGCCATCGACCACTATCTGGCGCTGGTCCGGGCCCGCTTCGGGGACCGGCTGTCGGTCACCCTGCAGATCGCCCCCGAGGTGCTGCCCGTCGCCCTGCCCTTCCTCTGCCTCCAGCCGCTCGTCGAGAACGCGGTGAAGCACGGCCTGGAAGGCCGCACGGACGACTGCCACATCCGGATCACCGCGCAGGATGCCGGCGCCGAGGCCCTCGTCGTCATCGAGGACGACGGCACCGGCATGGACCCCGCGCTGTTGCGCCGCATCCTCGCCGGAGAGGTCAGCCCGTCCGGCGGCATCGGCCTGTCCAACGTCGACGACCGGCTGCGCCAGGTGTACGGCGACGACCACGGCCTCGTCATCGAGACCGCCCCCGGCGCGGGCATGAAGATCACCGCCAGGGTGCCGAAGTACCAGCCGGGCGTGCACTCCGCCGGCCGTCCCACCGGGACGTGAGCCGGGTCAGGCGTTGCGCGTGGCTATCATCCCCAGGGTGATCAGCCCCAGCACGATCCAGCCGAACCACAGCCAGCCGTTGCTGCCCAGGGCCACCGTGTAGGCCGTCACGACGACGAGCCCTCCGATGGTGAGCGCTCCCATGGTCTTGGTGGAACCGGGCGTGGGTCCGGGCATCGCGACACCCTCCTCATGGCTCGTCTCCCTCCATGGTGCCCCCGTTCCGCCTCCGCACGGTGCAGACGGCATAACGCGTTCCCGACTTCCACGGGCCCTCGCTGGTCCAGGACCCCGACCCGTAGACGGAAGGGTCGAATCCGTAGTCGGCCGGCGGCACGTCCCGCGCACACGCTGCGTCGGACGCGGTACGGGCCCGCCTGAACGTCACCGCATCGCCCATCCGGGTGAACCCGAGCACCATCTCGTCGTGCGCGCCCGCGCAGGACACCAGCCGGGCGCCCCGGCCGGACCGGGTCTCCAGACAGTCCCGCCGCTGCATCGTCTCGACCTCGGTGAACGCGGAGCCCAGCCTGCGGTGCCTGTCCAGGGGGCCGTAGACCGGCCCGTGGGCGCCCAGCAGCAGACACGCGGTCCGCCGCCCGGAGGCCTCGAAGCCCTCGGAGGTGGGCAGGACGGCGACACTGCGCACATCCGCCAGCCTCTCCCGGACCTGCCGGGTCCGTTCCTCGCACTGCTGCGGCCCCAGCCTGCGCGCCTCCGCGGCCGACACGGCGGTGACGAACGCCATCACCTGCCCGTCGGGCGCCTTGTCCCGGCAGGTGGGGTCCAGTGCCAGCCGGGGCGTCCCGGCGAACCGTGCCCGGCCGCTCCAGTCGGCCAGCACGCAGTCGCCGTCCCGCAGCGGCCCGGCGAGCCCCACGACGTCGCCGTACGGCCTGGCCGGTCCGCCGGGCGACTGGTGTGTCAGGGCGTACCGGACGCCGCCCAGCGCGAGCACCGAGCCGAGCAGACCGGCCAGGACTGCCCGCCGGACCCGGACCCGGACCCGTGCGGGGCGAGGCCCGGACCCCTGCGGGGGCGGCGGCCCGGACGGCGGCCCGGAGGCCGACGGGGGTGGCGGCCCGGGCGCCGGCCCGGGCGGGGGAGGAGGCCGGGGCACGCTCCAGTGCGGCAGCGAGCCGGGTTCTGTCGCCGTCCGGGCGTACGGATCCGGCCGCGGTGCCACGATCAGTGCCAGCGCGGCCTCCGCATCCGCCGCGCCGATCCGCTGCGCCGGGTCCTTGGCGAGGAACGCGGCCAGGACCGGGCCCAGCGCACCGGCCCGCACCGTCGGGCGCGGATCCTGGGTGACGACCGCCGTGATCTCCGCCAGGTGCGACGCGCGCTCGAACGGCCCGCAGCCCTCGACGCCGTAGTACAGCGTGCAGCCCAGTGAGAACAGGTCCGCGGCGGGCGTGGGCGGCCCGCCGGTGGCCCGTTCGGGCGCCAGGTAACCGGCCGTGCCGACGAGTACCGAGCTCATGGTGTAGCGGGTCTCCCCGGCGTCGGGTTGCAGGGAGATGCCGTAGTCGGCGAGGAGGACCCGGCCGTGGGGCGAGCCGGTGCGTTCGGGCGCGAGCAGGATGTTCGCCGGTTTCACGTCCCGGTGCAGCACGCCCCGCTCGTGCCCCGCGGCCAGCGCGTCCAGCACGGCCAGTCCGACGCGCGCGCACTCGGCCGGGGAGAGCGGCCCGCGCCGGGCGACCAGCTCACGCAGGTCGACGGCACCGGGGACGTACTCCATGACGATCCACGGCAGCCCCTCGTGCTCCAGGACGTCGTGCACGGTCACCACGTGCGGGTGGCCGCGCAACCCCGCCGCGTGCCGGGCCTCCGCGCGGGCCCGCGCGACGCGCTCCTCCCGCTCGGTCCCCGCCTCGTCCGGGTCCCGGAAGGCGATCTCCTTCAGCGCGACGTCGCAGGCCAGTCTCCGGTCGTGGGCGAGCCAGACATGACCCATCCCGCCACTGCCGAGCCGGTCCAGCAGCAGGTACCGGCCGGCGACGAGCCGGCCCACTCCCGATGGCGGTGATCCTGAGGGCATCCGGTGACCTCCGGTGTCTGCGGCGGCCCTACGGCCGAGGGGCGGGACCCGCGGATACGGCCGCCCTCGCGGCGCCGGTGGCGTCCGGAGACGGCTTCGCGGGGCCGGAGCCGGACCCCGGCGTCGATCCGGTGCGCCCCGGACCGCTGCCGCCGCGCGGCGGGGCGGAGCCCGTCCCGCGCGGCGGGTCGTCGGTGACCGTCCGCTCCGGCGGCCGGTCGGGGGAGGACGGACCCGGAGCCGGCGGCTCGCCGGTCGGCGGCCGCGCCGTGAAGGTCGGCAGCGGCGCCGTGAAGGTCGGCGGCGGGCCGGGGGAGGGAGCGGACGACCTGGACGGGGCCGTGGGCGGAGCGGGTGACGGGGACGGGGAGTCCGACGACGGGGCAGGACCCGGCGACCCCTCCGACGGCGGCCCGCTCCCCGGTCCTGGTGAGCCCGGACCGCCCGTGTCCGGGTCCGGTGGTCCGGGGCTGCCCGTGTCCGGTTCGGAGGGCCGCGGACCGGCCGGGGGAGGGGAGACGGCGGTGTCGTCCGGCCGTGCCACGTTCAGGGTGACGTACTCCCCGAACCGCAGGGCGGTCCCCGCCGGGGGACGGGACCCCGTGACCCGCGCGGAGTCGGGCGGCGGTTCACGGCCGGTCCAGGCGACGGCCAGCCCCGCCCGGGTCAGGCTCCGGCCGGCCTGGCTGAACGTGGCCCCGGTCACGTCCGGCACGGCATGAGGCTGCTGCGTGTCGAACGCCGCGTCGTCCCCGCCCGTCGACCCCACCGGCCGTTCGATGCCGCGGTCCGGATCGTCGACGTCGACGAGGGCCAGTCGCTCGAGCCGCCGGGGTGCCGGCCGCACGGCGACCACCGAGGAGGGATCGTAGTCCCGCCATTTCCTGTTGCCGTCCGTGAAACGGACGGATATCCGTCCGGTGTCACCGTTGAAGGGGCGCAGCGGATTTCCGCACGAACACTTCACGGCCGGAAGTCCCTGCCGGTCGACGAGCACGGCGATTCCGGCCTGCAGCAGGGAGTCGAAGGGGACGGCCCTTTCCTGCTTGTAGTCGTGATTCCGCACGAGAGTGTCGTGGCGGAGGAGGACGGGAGTGAGCCGGTCCAGATATTCCGAGATCTCGTCCGTTCGAATTCCCAGGACCGCTGCCCACACCTGCGCCTTGCGGCGCTGGGCGGGGTCGGTGAGGAACCGTTCGAGCCTGTCGACGTCACAGACGGTGGGCTGCCTGCTGCCGCCGTAGAGACCTGGTGTGTCACCCTGCTGCAGGGTGCCGCCGGGGGCGGGGCGCGCCCGCACGCCGGCGTCCCGGCCCAGCCCGTCGTTCTCGTCGAAGAAAGGCGCGAGCGAGGGCACCCCGGAGGCCACGGCTCTCACCACGGACACGCGACTGGCCCGGTCGCACCCGCTCAGCGCCAGAATGCAGACCAATATCAAGGTCCGGATCGCACGCAATGTCATGACCGCTCCCCCCGGCGGTTACCGCATTGCGCGTCATGCTACTGAATGGAAAAGCCTTTCACTGCCCGCGCGCGTTCAATGAGGCCAAATAGGCATTGTACGCCTGGAGTTCCTTGTCGCCGTCGCGGTCGGCGGCCCGATCCGAACGCCGGGCCTGCCGCTGTTCGGAGCGGTACCACTGGAACAGCAGGGCGAGCAGCACCAGCACCGAGGGCACCTCGCTGAACGCCCAGGCGATGCCGCCGGCCGCGTTCTGGTCGGCGAGCGCGTCGATGCCGAGCGAGGCGGAGGGGTTGTCGAAGGTCTCGACCATCACCGTCGACGCCATCATCAGCGCGATCCCGAAGAACGCGTGGAACGGCATGCCCGCGAACAGCTCCAGCATCCGCATGAGGTGGCCCGGCCGGTGCGGACCGGGGTCGACGCCGATGATCGGCCAGAAGAACACCACGCCGACGGCGAGGAAGTGCACCATCATCGCGATGTGCCCGGCGCGCGAGCCCATCAGCAGGTCGAACAGCGGGGTGAAGTACAGCCCGTACAGGCTGGCGATGAACATCGGGATCGTGAACAGCGGGTGTGTGATGACGCGCATGTAGCGGCTGTGCAGCAGCGCCAGCAGCAGCTCGCGCGGCCCCCTCCGTCCACGCCCGGCCACCGGCAGGGCACGCAGCGCCAGCGTCACCGGGGCGCCGAGCAGGACCAGGATGGGGGAGAGCATGCTGATCACCATGTGCTGCACCATGTGCACGCTGAACATGACCATCCCGTAGTCGTTCAGCCTGGTGCACATCGTCAGCCAGACGGTGAGCACACCGATGACGTAGGACACGGTCCGCCCCACGGGCCAGCTGTCCCCGCGCCGCCTCAGCCGCACGACGCCCCAGCCGTAGAGGGCCAGTCCGAGGAGGCAGGCCACCAGGAAGAACGGGTCCGCCGAGAAGCCCAGAGCCCGCCCGAGCGTGAACGGAGGCAGATCCATGGTCATGCCGTGCCCGCTGTGGTCCATCCGCCGGCTCCTGATTCGTGGGGGGTTGTGCTGTGTGTCCGGACCAAGACTAGAACCGCCCCCGGTCACGCTCGTGACCGGGGGCGGGTGCGATCGGCCCGGGGCGCGGGGCGGACGCGGCCGGACACGCGCCCACCCGGCGACCGGGCGGGCGTCCTGGGTGAGGGGCGGCTACAGCACGCACTCCGCTTCCGCGTACCGCTCCGTGGGAACGGTCTTCAGCGTCTCCACGGCCTGGGCCAGGGACACCATCGCGATGTCCGTGCCGCGCAGCGCCGTCATCATCCCGAACTCCCCGCGGTGCGCGGCCTCCACGGCGTGCCAGCCGAACCGCGTCGCGAGCACCCGGTCGTACGCCGTGGGCGTCCCGCCCCGCTGCACGTGCCCGAGGATGACCGGTCGCGCCTCTTTGCCGAGCCGCTGCTCCAGCTCCACGGCGAGCTGGCGGGCGACCCCCGCGAACCGCTCGTGTCCGTAGATGTCCTTGCCGCCCTCGTCGAAGGCCATGGTGCCGGGCTTCGGCTTGGCCCCCTCCGCCGCGACGACGATGGCGAACCGCTTGCCCGCCTCGAACCGCTCGCCCACCTTGCGGGTCAACTCGTCGATGTCGAAGGGCCGTTCCGGTACGACGACGGCGTGGGCGCCGGCCGCCGTGCCCGAATGCAGCGCTATCCAGCCGGTGTGGCGTCCCATGACCTCCACGATCAGCACGCGCTGGTGGGATTCGGCGGTGGTCTTCAGCCGGTCCAGGGCCTCGGTGGCGACGCCCACGGCCGTGTCGAAGCCGAAGGTGACGTCGGTGACGGCGATGTCGTTGTCGATGGTCTTCGGCACGCCGACGATCGGCAGGCCGTTGTCGGAGAGCAGCCGGGCCGCCTTCAGCGTGCCCTCACCGCCGATCGGGATGATCGCGTCCAGCCCGAGTTCCGCGACGTGGCCCCGCGCCCGTTCCACGCCGTCCCGCAGGTGCTCCGGGCGGACCCGGGAGGATCCGAGGATGGTGCCGCCGCGGGCGAGGATGCCACCCACCGCGTCCAGGTCGAGCTTGAGGTAGTCGCATTCCAGGAGGCCTTTCCAGCCGTCACGGAAGCCGATGACCTCGTCGCCGTGGTCGACGACGGCGCGGTGCACGACGGACCGGATGACGGCGTTCAGGCCGGGGCAGTCGCCGCCGGACGTGAGGACACCAATGCGCATAGCCCGAAAAACCTTCTCCACAGGGGGCCGGGACCGGACCGCGCTGTCCGGCTCGATCCCCGCCACCCTAGCGGCAACGGGTGGGGGTGCCGAACCATGCGTCCGCCTGCTGGACCAGGCCGCTCACCTGTGCGGATGCATCATCAGACGGGCCGCGCGGATCCTTTGGCCCGACCGCGTGCGGGGCGGCGGGGCGGATGCGGCTGTGGGGGAGGAGGGGACCCGGACGGGCGCCGCGGTGACCGGGGCGGCCCACCGGCCGTCTCGTGGGCCGGCCGGCCCTCCGGCCACCGCACCGGTCCGCGTCAGGCGGGCTGCTGCGCGGACGCGATGCGCTCGCTGCGCAGCGCCTCGTACCAGCGGTCGTCGGTCGGAGGCAGCGCGTTCACGTCGAGGGCCAGCTTCAGCAGAAGGTCCGCGACGAGCGGGTTGCGGGCGAGAACCGGCCCGTGCATGTACGTGCCGAAGACGGTGCCGTTGTACGCGCCTTCGGTGCCGTCGCCGGTGCCGTTGCCGTTGCCCAGGCGCACCTGGGCGAAGGCGCGCGCGGTCGGGCCGAGGTGGGTGACGCCCTGGTGGTTCTCGAAGCCCGTCAGCTGCGGCAGGCCGAGCTGCGGGTCGATGTCCCCGAGGACGTCGCCGACGCACCGGTCGCCCTCGCCGCGCACGGAGACCACGTCGAGCAGGCCGAGGCCGGGCTCGCGCTGGCCGAGGTCGTTGATGAACTCGTGGCCGAGGATCTGGTAGCCGGCGCAGACGGAGAACACGATGGCGCCGTTGTCCACCGCCCGCTGCAGACCGCCGTCGCGGCGCAGCCGCTCCGCCGCGAGGCGCTGCGGACGGTCCTCGCCACCCCCGACGAGGTAGATGTCGCCGGAGGTCGGGATCGGCTGGTCGCTGCGCACGTCGAGCCGGGCCACGTCCAGGCCGCGCTGGCGCGCCCGGCGCTCCACGACGAGGACGTTGCCCTGGTCACCGTAGGTGCTGAGCAGGTCGGGGTAGACCCACACGACCCGCAGGCTGTTGTCGCTCACGAAAGTCCCCTGGTGTCTCAGTTGCCGACCCGGCGGCGCAGGTCCTGGAAGGCGGTGTAGTTGGCGATCACCTCGACGCGTCCCGGCGGGCACATCTCCACGGCCTGGTCGAGGTTGTCGCAGACCTGGAAGTGCTGGTTGGCGACTTCCAGGCGGACAGCGAGGTCGAGCTTTCGGTCACCGATGACGAAGATCGGGTGGCCGGTCAGGCGGGTGTAGTCGACGTCCCACAGCCAGGAGGTGTCGGTGCCGTCGGCGCCGCGCGCGTTGACCGACAGCACGACCGGGGCGGGCGGCGGATCGATCAGCGAGAACGTCTCCAGCCAGCCGGCGGGGTTCTTCGCGAGCAGCAGCCTGAGGTCGCGGTTGTGGAACTGCACCACGTCGTAGCGGCCGGCGACGGCCTGCACCTGGTACATGCGCTCCAGCGCGACCTGCGGAGGCACCCCGAAGACGGCGGCGACGGCCGCGGAGCTGGCGGCGTTGGCCTTGTTGGCGCGGCCGGGCAGCTGCAGGTGGATCGGCCAGGCGGAGCCGTGCGGGTCGAGGACGTGGTCGCCGTTGAGCACCCAGCTCGGGGCCGGCCGGCGGAAACCGCAGTCGCCGCAGAACCAGTCCTCGCCGGGCCGCTGCATCACGCCGCCGCACGACGGGCAGGACCAGGCGTCGTCCTTCCACATCTGCCCCGCGGCGACCCAGATCACATTGGGGGAGGAGGACGCGGCCCAGACCACCAGCGGGTCGTCGCAGTTGGCGACGATCACTGCCTTGGAGCCCGAGAGCCCCTCACGCCAGTTCTCCGCGAGCATACGGGTCTCGGCGGCACGGTCCAGCTGGTCGCGGGAGAGGTTGAGCAGGGCGATGCACTTGGGCTCGGTGTCCCGGGCGACCCCGGCGAGGTACTTCTCGTCGACCTCGATGACCGCGAACTTCGCCTCGGTGCCGCCCGCGAGCGCCGAGGTGATGCCGGCGGGCATGTTGGCGCCGAGGGCGTTGGAGACGACCTGGCCCGCGGCGCGCAGCGCCTCGGCGATCAGCCGCGTGGTGGTGGTCTTGCCGTTGGTCGCCGACACCAGGACGACGTCCAGGTGCTGGGCGAGTTTGGCGAGCAGGTCGGGATCGAGCCTGAGCGCCACCCGGCCCCCGATCACCGAACCGCTGCCGCGTCCCGCGGCGCGCGATGCCGCAGCGACCGCCTTGCCCGCGGTCACGGCCAGCTTGGCCCGCGGCGTGAGCGGGTCCGAGTTGCCTGCCATCAGTTCTCGATCCTCCTTGCGTACGCGCCGCGCCTGAAGCCTGACGGCCACGTGGTGTGGACCTCAGCCTATCGAGATCCCTTCGCACTCCTGAACCTCGGTCCACGTGCGGCGGGCGTGGACCCAAGGCACCGTACCCTTGCCGCCATGCGACACGGCTCGATCCCGGGCGCCCACGGGCGCGTCCGGCCCCTCACCCTGCTCGGCGACCCGATTCTGCACCAGCCCTGCGACGAGGTCACCGCCTTCGGCCCGGAACTGGCGGCGCTGGTCGAGGACTTGTTCGCCACGATGTACGCGGCGCGTGGCGTGGGACTGGCGGCGAACCAGGTCGGCGAACCCCTGCGGGTGTTCGTGTACGACTGCCCGGACGACGACGATGTCCGGCATCTCGGCCATGTGGTGAATCCGCGGCTGGTCGAGGCCGACGGCGTGGCGGTGAGGGGACCCGAGGGCTGTCTGTCGCTGCCGGGGCTGGAGGCGGGGACGGAGCGTTACGACCACGCCGTGGTCGAGGGGCGCACGGTGGCCGGGGAGCCGGTCACCGTGCACGGGACGGGTTTCTTCGCCAGGTGCCTGCAGCACGAGACCGACCACCTGGAGGGCAGGGTCTACGCGGACCGGCTCGCCGGGCTGCGCCGCCGCAGGCTGATCCGGCGGATCGGCCGGGCCTCCTGGCACCGGGCGGGCACGCCGGGCTGACCTGCCGCCCCGCGTGCGGGAGCGGGGCCCGGTCAGAACCCCGGGCCGCCCACCCTGTCACCGGCCGCGGCGAGCCGGCCCCACAGCAGGTCGGCCAGACTCCGCACCAACTCGGCGCGCGAGCAGGGTCGTTCACCGAGCCACCAGTCCCCGGCGGCGTGCATCATGCCGACGATGCCGTGCCCCCACACCCGGGCGAGCCGCTGGCCCTCCGGGCCGAGATCGAGACGTTCCTCGATGACGGTGGCCAGTTCCTCGCCCATCCTGCGGAGCAGCGGCGCCGAGTGTCTACCGACGTCGAAGCCCTGTTCCCCGCTCTGGCCGGCTTCCGCCGGATGCATCAGGAAGCGGTAGACCTGGGGGCGGGCCTCGATGGCCGCAAGATAGGTGTCGAGGGTGGACTCGACGCGCTCCCGGCGGTCCGCGGGGGCGTCCAGTGCCGCCCGCAGCGAGTCGAGCAGTGCGTCCGTGTGCCGTTGGGCCAGTGCCGCGTACAGGCCGCCCTTGTCCCCGAAGTGCCGGTAGAGGATCGGCTTGGTGATGCCGGCCTCCGCTGCGATGGCGTTCATCGAGGCCTGCGGTCCGTCGCGCAGCACCACCCGGTCGGCGGCCTCCAGCAGTTGGCGCCGTCGGCGATCGGCGGACCGCTGCTGCTCGGTCCGCTGCGTGGTGTCCATGTGCTCTCCCCACCCGTGCTGTTTCGGTGACGCCTGCGCAAACTAACACTGACGGCCCTGTCCGGCTCGAACGGGTTGCCGACGAGTCGTCAGGAGTTGACATTGCCTACCGACCAGTAACACACTCTTGTTACCGCAAGTAACATGCAGGCGCGCCGCTGGAGGGGACATGGCCGGGTTCACCATGGAGCTCAACGACGAACAGAGGGAGGTCCGGGACTGGCTGCACGGCTTCGCCGCCGACGTGATCCGCCCCGCCGCCGCCGAATGGGACGAGCGTGAGGAGACTCCCTGGCCGGTCATCCAGGAGGCCGCCAAGGTCGGCATCTACTCGCTCGACTTCTACGCCCAGCAGTACTTCGACCCCACCGGTCTGGGCATCCCCATGGTCACGGAGGAGCTGTTCTGGGGCGACGCGGGCATCGCCCTCTCCATCGTCGGCACCGGCCTCGCCGCCGTCGGCGTGCTCGCCAACGGCACCGAGGAGCAGATCGGCACCTGGATCCCCCAGATGTACGGCGACGTCGACGACGTCAAGGTCGCCGCGTTCTGCTCCTCCGAGCCCGACGCCGGCTCCGACGTCGCCTCGATGCGCACACGTGCGGTGTACGACCAGGCCAAGGACGAGTGGGTGATCAACGGCACGAAGACCTGGGCGACCAACGGCGGCATCGCCAACGTCCACGTCGTCGTCGCCGTCGTCGACCCGGAGCTCGGCTCCAAGGGGCATGCCTCCTTCCTCGTCCCGCCGAACACTCCCGGCCTGTCCCAGGGGCAGAAGTTCAAGAAGCACGGCATCCGCGCCTCGCACACCGCCGAGGTCGTCCTCGACGACGTCCGCGTACCCGGATCCTGCCTGCTCGGCGGCAAGGAGAAGCTGGACGAGCGGCTGGCGCGGGCCCGGGAGAGGGCGAAGGCGTCCGCGGGGGAGCGGGTGAAGAACGCCGCGATGGCGACGTTCGAGGCCTCGCGGCCCGCCGTGGGGGCCATGGCCGTCGGCACCGCCCGCGCCGCCTACGAGGTCGCCCTCGACTACGCCGGGACCCGCCGGCAGTTCGGCCGCCCGATCATCGACAACCAGGGCGTCGCCTTCCAGCTCGCCGACATGCGCACCCGGATCGACGCGGCCCGCCTGCTGGTCTGGCGCGCCTCCTGGATGGCGGTCAACGGCAGGCCGTTCACCGCGGCCGAGGGGTCGATGTCCAAGCTGTTCGCGAGCGAGACGGCGAAGGCGGTCACCGCCCAGGCGATCCAGATCCTGGGCGGCAACGGCTACACCCGGGAGTACCCGGTGGAGCGCATGCACCGGGACGCGGCGATCTACACCATCTTCGAGGGCACGAGCGAGATCCAGCGCCTGGTGATCGCGCGGACCCTGTCCGGGATGCCGATCCGCTAGCGACGCGACCGGCGGCGCGGTGGGCCGCCGCCCTTGCACGGCCCGGCCGGTGCCCGCGCGCGGAACCTCCCGTGCCGCGGCGGGGCGAGCCGGATCCGGGCGAGTGGGGGCGTCGGTCCTGCGGGGAGGGGCGGCAACGCCGGCCGGGTGGGGGCGTCGGTGACCCCCTACGGCGTTCCGCTGCTGTGCGCGATGCAGGCCACGTCGATACGGTCGGCCAGCTTGGCCAGTTCGATGGTCAGGGCCGCGACGGTGTCCTCGTCGAGCTCCTCCTCGCCGTTCTCCACCAGCCGAAGCCAACGCCCGCCCAGTGTGCGCAGCAGCTTGCTCACGTCGGAGGCGGCCACCTGCAGGGCCCCGCGGTCATCGACGATCAGAGGCAGAGTCACTTCGCGGTTCACACCCGCGATCGTAGCCGCGGAGCGCTCACGCACCGTGCCAAACCGTGGTGATGTTGCAGAACTCCCGGATTCCGTGCCCGGACAGCTCACGCCCGTACCCCGACCTCTTGACCCCGCCGAACGGGAACGCCGGATGGGAGGCGGTCATCCCGTTGACGAACACGCTGCCCGCCTCCATGTCCCGCACGAAACGGTCCACATCGGCCTCCTGGCGCGTCCACACGTTGGAACTCAGCCCGAAGGGCGAGTCGTTGGCGATCAGCACCGCCTCGTCCACGTCGCCCGCACGGTAGAGGGTGGCGGCGGGCCCGAAGGCCTCCTCGCGATGGATGCGCATCTCGCGGGTGACGCCGGCCAGCACGGTCGGCGGGTAGTACCAGCCGGGCAGTTCGGGCCGGCGGATCCGGTGTCCGCCGCACAGCGCGGTCGCGCCGCTTCTCAGGGCGTCGTCGACCAGCTCCTCCAGGTCGTCCCGCCCCCGCTCGCTCGCCAGCGGGCCGACGTCGGTCTCCTCGTCCATCGGGTCGCCGACCCTGAGCGCCTTCATGCCGGTGACGAACCGTTCGGTGAAGGCGTCGTACACGTCGGTGTGCACGATGAACCGCTTCGCGGCGATGCACGACTGGCCGTTGTTCTGCACGCGGGCCGTCACGGCGACCTGCGCGGCCCGGTCGAGGTCGGCCGAGGGCAGTACGACGAACGGGTCGCTGCCGCCGAGCTCCAGCACCGTCTTCTTGATCATTTCCCCGGAGGCGGCGGCGACGGCCCGGCCGGCGGGCTCGCTGCCGGTCAGGGTGGCGGCCTTCACACGGTCGTCGCGCAGGATCTCGTCGACCTGTGCGGAACCGATCAGCAGGGTCTGGAAACAGCCCTCGGGGCAGCCCGCCCGGTGGAACAGGTCCTCCAGGTACAGCGCGGTCCGGGGCACGTTCGAGGCGTGCTTGAGCAGACCGACGTTGCCGGCCATCAGCGCGGGCGCGGCGAAGCGGATCACCTGCCACAGCGGGAAGTTCCACGGCATCACGGCCAGCACCGGGCCCAGGGGGCGGTAGCGGACGCGGACCCGAAGGGCGCCGGATTCCCGGACGTCGGACTCCGCGGGCTCCTCGTCGGCGAGGAGCGCCTCGGCGTGGTCGGCGTACCAGCGCATCGCCCTGGCGCACTTGGCGACCTCGGCCCGCGCCTGCCGGATGGGCTTGCCCATCTCGGTGGTCAGCATCCGGGCGGCGTCCTGCACGTCCTCGTCGAGGAGGTCCGCGGCCCGGTGGAGCAGACCGGCGCGTTCGGCGAAGGTGCTGGTCCGGTAGGTGCGGAAGGTGGCCTCGGCGAGCCGGAGCCGGCGTTCGAGTTCCTCCTCGCCCATGGCCTCGTACGTCCTGAGCGTCTCGCCGTTCGCCGGATTCACCGTCGCGATGGGCATGACCGACCTCCCTGGGAGCGGGCTGTGCTTCGACCTTCGCGCGCCGCGCGGGCCACCGCAACGCGTGGACGTCCTGTCAGGGCGAGTGCTCCGCCAAGCGGTCGAGAAACGCCGCCTGGGCGCTGACGATCACCGTGCGCGCCCGGTCCAGGCCGAACCAGGCGACCCGGTCCAGCTCGGGGAACTCCCGCAGCCGCCCCGATCGCGGCGGCCACTCCATCCGGAAGGTGCCGGGCACGACCGCCGCAGGGTCCAGGTCGGCCTCCATCGCCCAGGCCGTGACCAGCTTGCCGTTCCTCTGCCGCACCTCGCCGAGCGCGACGGCGGTGCCGTCGGGCGGCTCCAGGCCGAGTTCCTCCCGGAACTCCCGTCGGGCCGCGTCCCAGGGCGTCTCCCCGTCCTCGTACTCGCCCTTCGGGATCGTCCAGGCCCCGGCGTCGCGGCGGGCGAAGAACGGGCCGCCCATGTGGCCGAGGAGCACGTCGAGGCCGTCCCCCGTGCGCCGGAACAGCAGCAGTCCCGCACTCCGCCGCGGTGTCGTCACGGCCGTACCTCCGGGTGGGCGGCGAGCAGCCCGGCGACCGTGTCGGCGTCCTCGGGCCGCTTGTCCTCCCGGTAGCGGACCACGCGGGCGAAACGGAGGGTGACGCCGGCCGGGTATCGGGTGGAGCGCTGCAGCCCGTCGTAGGCGATCTCGACGACCAGCTCGGGGCGCACGGTGACCACACGGCCGTCGTCCTCGACGGCGAGCCGCCCCAGGCGCTCGGTCTGCCAGGCCAGCATCGCGTCGGTCATGCCCTTGAACGTCTTGCCGAGCATGGCGAAGCCTTCGTCGGCGGTGCGGGCGCCCAGATGGAGGTTGGACAGCCGGCCCGTGCGGCGGCCGTGGCCCCACTCGGCGGCCAGGACCACCAGGTCGAGGGTGTGGACGGGTTTGACCTTCAGCCAGGCCGCGCCGCGCCGTCCCGCGCTGTAGGGGGCGTCCAGCGCCTTGACGACGACGCCCTCGTGCCCACGGGCCAGGGCCTCGGCGAGGAACCGTTCCGCCTCGGTGGTGTCCCCGGTGCCCGAGGCCACCGTGCGGCGCACCCGCATCGGCTCCGGTACCAGCCGCGCCAGCGTCGCGTGCCGTTCGGCGAGGGGCAGGTCCAGCAGGTCCCGCCCGCCGGCCGACAGCACGTCGAAGAAGACCGGGGCCACGGGCACCTCCGCGGCCGCCCGCGCCACGTCCACCCGGGAGCCGACCCGGCCCGCCGTCTCCTGGAAGGAACGGGGCCTGCCGTCCGCGTCGAAGGAGACCACCTCGCCGTCCAGGACGAACCGCTCGCCGGCCAGCCCCAGAGCGGCGGCGCAGACCTCCGGCAGCCGGTCGGTGATGTCGTCCAGGGTGCGGGTGTGGATCCGCACCGTGTCCCCGTCCCGGTGGACCTGCACCCGGATGCCGTCCAGCTTCTCCTCCACCGCGCAGGCGCCCAGCTTCTCCACCGCCTCGGCGACCGAGGAGGCGCTGTGCGCCAGCATCGGCAGCACCGGGCGGCCGACGGTCAGCCGGAATCCCTCCAGCGCCTCGGGCCCGTCGGCGAGCAGCGACCGCGCCACCGTCTGGAGCGAACCGGCCAGCATCACGGCGCGGCGGACCGCCGCCGGGTCCGCACCGGTCGCCCGGGCCAGCCCCTCCACGGCGACGGCGTCCAGGGCGCCCTGCCGCACCTCGCCCGTGAGCAGGCCGAGCAGGAAGCGCTGCTCGCTCGCGGTGGCCGCGCCCATCAGCTCGCCGACGATCCGGGACCGCTCCGCCTGGGACCCGGGCCCCGACACCTTGTCCAGCTCGGTGAGGCGCGCGTCGACCTCACGGACCGTGAGGGAGGGTGCGGTGGCCGGGGGGACCGGGCGGCCGAGAACCTTCCAGCCGACCCCGAGCCGTCCCTGCGGCAGCCGCCCGGCCAGATACGGGATCACGATGGGCACGTCGTCGGCCTCCGCGTCCCCGAACAACTCGGCGAGCAGGGCCGTCTTGCGGGAGCGCGCGGCGGTCGCGGCGACCTCCCCGGAGACCTCGGCGAGCCGGTGCAGCAGCATGCAGCCATGGTGCAACGCCGTGGCCCGGGGCACACCCGGGCCACGCGGGCGGGTCGGGGTGCGCCCCGGGCCGCCTCTGCCGTGTCGACGCCTGTGCCGCTTCCGGGCGAGGGCCGGCCTCCGCTCAGCCCTGCTGGGCCGGCTCGGCCTGTACGACCGCGTCCAGGTCGGTGAACAGCAGCTCCCCGTTGATCGCCGCGCCCGCCCGGTAGCCGCGGCTCGCCGCGTTGACCACCTGTTCGGTGAAGCCGGTCGCGTTGCCCGCCGCCCAGAGCCCCGGCACGCTCGTCAGGCCCCGTTCGTCGACCACCGGGTACGCGCCGGACGGGGTGTCCCGCATCTCGGCTCCCAGGCTCTCCAGCAGGCCCGTGTGCGGGACGGCGCGCGGCGCCGTGAACACGACCTCGCGCCGGTGCACCGTCCCGTCGGCCAGCCGCACCCCGGTCAGGCGATCGTCCTCGGTCACGATCCCGGCCACCTCGCCCGGTACGACCGTCACTCCGGCCACCGCCAGGCGCCGCCGGTCCTCGTCGGCGAGTTCCTGCTCGGCGACCGTGTGCAGGAACAGCGTCACGTCCTTGGACCACTGGGTGACCATCAGTGCCTGGTGCGCGCTCAGGGGGCTCGTCGCGAGCACCCCGAACGCCTGGTCACGCACCTCCCAACCGTGGCAGTAGGGGCAGTGGAGGACGTCCCGCCCGAACCGCTCGGCGACGCCGGGAACGGCGGGCAGCTCGTCCGTGAGCCCGGTCGCCACCACCACGTGCCGCGATCGGGCCGACCGGCCGCCCGCCAGGGTCACGGTGAAGACCGTGCCCCCGTCGGACCGGCTCACCTCCACCGCGCGGTCGCGGAGCAGTTCCACGCCGTAGCGGGCGACCTCCTCGCGCCCCACGGCCAGGAACTGCGCGGGAGGCATCCCGTCCCGCGACAGAAAGCCCTGCATGTGTGCCGCGGGCGCGTTGCGCGGCTCGCCCGCGTCGATGACCAGGGTGCGGCGCCGCGCCCGACCCAGGACGAGTGCGGCGGACAGCCCGGCTGCTCCGCCTCCCACGATGATCACCTCGTACCGGCCGGCCCCGGGCTGCGCGTCGGTCGTGTCTCGGGCCATTGCCGTGTCGTGGGTTCCAGCCATGCGGTGCGCTCCCGTCGTGCGGTGTGGTTCGGCCGCGTCGCGCGGTTCGTCCGCGGGGTGCGGTCGTGTCGTGCGGTGTGTCTCGTTCTCGCGGTGCGTTCCGGTCGGGCCGTGCGGTGCGCCCGAGCCGTCGGGCCCGGTCGGGCCGTCTGCCTCCGCCATGCTGACCACCTCCTCCGGAGAGGCTCGCCCGGACGCCGCGGGATTGACAAACGATGTTGCCGAACCTGCAATACGCCCATGACCACGGACGAGGTACTCGCGGGCGTCGGCCCCAGACTGCGGCGGATACGCAAGGAGCGGGAGGTGACGCTGGCGGCGCTGTCCGCGGCGACCGGCATCTCCGTCAGCACCCTGTCGCGGCTGGAGTCCGGTCTGCGCAGGCCGGGCCTGGAACTGCTGCTGCCGATCGCCCGGGCCCACGGCCTCCCGCTGGACGAACTGGTCGGCGCGCCCGCCGCGGGGGACCCGAGGGTGCGGGCCGAGCCGATCCGGCGGGGCGGGCGGACGGTGTTCCCGCTGACCCGGCAGCCGGGCGGGCTCCAGGCCTACAAGATGGTCGAACCGCGGCGCAGGGCGGAGCCCGACCCGCGCACCCACGAGGGGTACGAGTGGCTGTACGTGCTGTCCGGGAAGTTGCGGCTGGTGCTCGGTGAGCACGACGTGGTGCTCACCGCCGGGGAGGCCGCGGAGTTCGACACCCGGGTGCCGCACTGGTTCGGTTCGACCGGTGAGGGGCCCGTGGAGTTCCTCAGCCTGTTCGGGCCGCAGGGGGAGCGGATGCACGTCCGCGCGCGGCCGGCGCGCACGTGACCCACGCGACTGTTCCCTGATGGGCAAGCGACTGCTTAGTATGCCGTGAACCCGTCGGACGAAGCAGTCGCGTGGAGGCACCGCATGCAGGCATGGCAAGTGCACGTGAACGGCGAGCCGGGCGAGGTGATGCGACTCGAGGACGTCGAGCGGCCCACGCCCGGTGACGGCCAGGTCCTGCTCAAGGTGCGCGCCGCCAACATCAACTTCCCGGACGCGCTGCTGTGCCGGGGCCAGTACCAGGTCCGGCCCCCGCTGCCGTTCACGCCCGGTGTGGAGATCTGCGGTGAGACCGAGGACGGGCGCCGCGTGATCGCCAATCCGGCCCTGCCCCACGGCGGTTTCGCCGAGTACGCCGTCGCCGACGCCGCCGCCCTCCTGCCGGCGCCCGGGACGCTGGACGACGCCGAGGCCGCCGCCCTGCACATCGGCTACCAGACGGGCTGGTTCGGCCTGCACCGCCGGGCCCACCTGGAAGCCGGCGAGACCCTGCTGGTCCACGCCGCCGCCGGAGGGGTCGGCAGCGCGGCCGTGCAACTGGGCAAGGCGGCCGGCGCGACCGTCATCGGCGTCGTCGGCGGCGCCGAGAAGGCCACCGTCGCCCGGGAACTCGGCTGCGACGTCGTGATCGACCGCCGCAGCGAGGATGTCGTCGCCGCGGTGAAGGACGCCACCGCGGGCCGGGGCGCGGACGTCGTCTACGACCCGGTCGGCGGCTCGGCCTACGCCCAGTCCGCCAAGGTCGTCGCCTTCGAGGGCCGGATCGTCGTCGTCGGCTTCGCCAGCGGTACCATCCCCAGCCCGGCCCTGAACCACGCCCTGGTCAAGAACTACTCGATCCTCGGCCTCCACTGGGGCCTGTACAACACCAAGAACCCGAAGCTGATCGTGCACTGCCACGAACAGCTCACCGAGCTGGCCGCCCGGGGCGCCGTCAGGCCGCTGGTGAGCGAGCGCGTGCCGCTGGACGCCGCGGCGAGCGCCGTGCAGCGCGTCGCGGACGGCGTGACGACCGGCCGGGTGGCCGTCGTCCCGGAGAAGGGAGCCGCGGCATGACCGACGCCGAGGAACTACGCAGCCGGACCAGGGAGTTCCTGGCCGCCCACCCGCCCGCCGCCACCGGCCGCCTGGACTTCCTGCGCGCCCGGTTCGATGCGGGACTGGCCTGGGTGCACTTCCCCGAGGGGCTCGGCGGACTGGGGGCCTCACGCACCCTCCAGGCCGTCGTGGACGCCGAACTCCAGGCCGCGGGCGCCCCCGGCAACGACCCGCGGCGCATCGGCATCGGCCTCGGCATGGCCGCGCCGACCATCCTGCGCTACGGCACCGAGGAGCAGAAGCGCCGCTACCTCAGGCCCCTGTGGACCGGGGAGGAGGTCTGGTGCCAGCTCTTCAGCGAGCCCGGTGCCGGCTCCGACCTGGCCGCGCTGGGCACGCGCGCCGTGCGCGAGGGCGACACCTGGGTGGTCAACGGGCAGAAGGTGTGGACGTCCAGCGCCCACCTGGCGCGCTGGGCCATCCTCATCGCCCGCACCGACCCGGACGTGCCCAAGCACCGGGGCATCACCTACTTCGTCTGTGACATGACCGACCCGGGCGTCGAGGTCCGCCCGCTGAGGCAGATCACCGGCGAGGCCGAGTTCAACGAGGTCTTCCTCACCGACGTCCGCATCCCCGACGACCGCCGTCTCGGCGAGACCGGCGACGGCTGGCGCGTCGCGCAGACGACCCTGATGAACGAGCGCGTCTCCATCGGCGGCATGCGCGTCCCCCGCGAGGGCGGCATGATCGGCCCGGTCTCCGCCACCTGGCGGGAGCGTCCCGAACTGCGCACCCACGACCTGCACCAGCAACTGCTGAAGCTCTGGGTGGAGGCCGAGGTCGTCCGCCTCACCGGCGAAAGACTGCGCCAGCAACTCGCCGTCGGCCAGCCCGGCCCCGAGGGCTCCGGCATGAAGCTCGCCTTCGCCCGCCTCAACCAGGAGATCAGCGGCCTGGAGGTGGAACTCCTCGGCGAGGAGGGCCTGCTGTACGACGACTGGACCATGCGCCGCCCGGAGCTGGTCGACTTCACCGGCCGCGAGGCCGGCTACCGCTACCTGCGCTCCAAGGGCAACAGCATCGAGGGCGGGACCAGCGAGGTCCTGCTGAACATCGTCGCCGAACGCGTCCTCGGCCTGCCCGCCGAACCGCGCACCGACAAGGACGTCGCCTGGAAGGACCTGGCCCGATGAGCACCCAGCCCGACCTGCTGTACACGGAGGAGGAAGAGGCGCTGCGCGCCGCCGTGCGGGACCTGCTCGCGGACCACTGCGACGCGGCCGGGCTGATCGCCCGTACGGAGTCGGACGCGCCGCACGACGGCGCGGCCTGGAAGGCGCTCACGGAAGGCATGGGCCTGGCGGGCCTGCTGATCCCCGAGGAACTGGACGGCCAGGGTGCCACGCACCGGGAGGCCGCCGTCGTCCTGGAGGAACTGGGCCGGTGGGCCGCGCCCGTGCCGTTCCTGACGAGTGCCGTGGTGGCCACCGAGGCGCTGCTGGAGTGCGGAGCGGACGACCTGCTGTCCCCGATGGCGACCGGGACCGCCGTAGGCGCGCTCTGTGTCTCCCTGCACACGGCTCCCGGTGCCTCCTTCCCGACGGTGCGGACCGAGGACGGCGCGCTGCACGGGGAGCTGACCGGCATCGCGGACGCGGCCTTCGCCGACCTGCTGCTCGTCCCCGCGGACGACGGCGGGCTGTACGCGCTGTCCGCCGGCAGCGCGACCGTCGTCCCCCAGACGTCGCTGGACCTGACCCGTCCGGTGGCCCGGGTGGTCCTGGACGGTGCCACGGGCGCGCGCCGCCTCGGCGACGCCGCACCGGCCGTACGCCGCGCCCTGCGCGCAGGCGCCGGCCTGCTCGCCTCCGAGCAACTCGGTCTCGCCGACTGGGCGCTGACCGAGACGGTCGGCTATCTGAAGGAGCGCAAGCAGTTCAACCGGCCCGTCGGAGGCTTCCAGGCCCTCAAGCACCGGCTCGCCGAGCTGTGGCTGGAGGTCGCCGGTCTCCGTGCCGCCGCCCGCAACGCCGCCGACGCCCTGACGACCGGGGACGACACCGACGTGGCGGTGGCGGTCGCCCAGGCCTACGCCGGCCCGGTTGCCGTCCGCGCCCTGGAGGAGGCGCTGCAACTGCACGGCGGCATCGGTATGACCTGGGAGCACCCGGTCCACCTCCATCTGAAGCGCGCCAAGGCCGACTCGATCGCGTACGGCACCGCGGGCGCCCATCGCGGGGCGCTGGCCGAACTGGTCGACCTCCGCGCCCCCTGACGTCCGTCCGGTGACGTCTGCGAGGGGCCCGTCCGGCGACTCCGGGCGGGCCTTCTCGTGCCGCGTGCGGGAGCCGGAGGAGCGGGGGAGCCGGATGGGCGGGGTTCGGTGCGGGATGCGGGGCGCGCCGCCCGCCCCGTCGGCACCAAGTCGGTTCCGCGCACCGGCCGGTCCGCGGGGACACCACACGTTCGGGGGACAAGTCAGCCGCCCGGACGAACCCTTCGCTACGCCACACTTGCGGCCGGACGCCGTGAACCGGACGTGCCGGCGTGGCGGAGGAGGTTGACGATGGCCGTGTCCATCTCTGTGGTGGTGCTGCTCCTGATTCTGGCGGTGGTCTTCCTGCGCAACGGGGGACTGAAGTTCTCCCACGCGCTGGTCTGCCTGCTGCTCGGCTTCTACCTGGCGAGCAGCAGCATCGCGCCCACCATCCACAGCGGTCTCACGGCCACTGCGGACATCGTCTCCAGCCTGCGGCCCTGACCCGGTGACCGGGTCGCCCGCACGGCGGGCCGGTGGTGGGCCGCCGGACCGTTCGTCGGCCGGGCGGTCCCGCGGCGGGCGGGGGCGGGGACGCCCGCCGGCCGGCAGGTTCCCGGCGGCCCGCACGGTGGCTGCCGCGAGGGGCCCGGGTCACCCGGCGGTGAAGACGCCGATGCCGTTCGGGACCGCCCGCTCGGTGCCCCCGGAGGGATGATTGCGGACGGAGACCGCCGTCGCGCCCGGCTCGCGGGCGACGAGCGTGGAGGACCCTCCGCCGTCCAGGCCGAAGCCGTCCTGCGCACCCAGGCCGCGCAGGGCGTTGGCGACCTCGGCGATCGTCAGTCCGGCGCGGTACGCGGGCGCACCGTCCAGGGCGAGCAGCAGCACGCGCCATCCGCCGTCGGCGATGCCGACGGCCGTCCGCACCGCGGCCGTCCGATCGTCCAGACCAGCCAGCGGCTCGCCGCCGGCCAGCAGCGGACAGCCCCCGAGCGCGAAACCGTACGGCAGCGGGGAGTCCGTGGCCACCAGCCGGTGCCGTACCGTCACCTGCTCGCCCTCGGACAGCTTCCGCAACTGCTGTGCACCCGCCTCCCGGCCCACGAGCACGGTGGTGTCCGAAGGGATGGCGCCGCTTCCGGGGGCGCCGGCCGCGGCGACCACACGGCCGTCCTGCACGGTCACCTCGTAGGTGTCGGTGCTGCACGGCGCGGCCCGGTCGGTGTCCGTACCGCACACGGCACGTGCCCGGGAGACCTCACCCCAGTCCGAGGTGAAGGCGCCGATGGAGCCGAACGGCAGCGCGTACTGGTTCAGCCCGCCCAGCGGCAGCAGACCCTCGGGCGTGCCGACGGTGCCGTCGAGGGTGAGGCCGCCCATCCGGGCCCGCCCGTCCGCGCCGACACCGACCACGTCCTCGGTCCCGGTTCCCGGCGGCAGCGCGGGGCCGAACCGCTGCCCGTCCGGCACCGCGGCCTTCAGCTCCCTGCCGTCCGCGATCGCCGGGCCCACACTCGCGCCGGTCGGCGCCACGCCCGGATGCTGCGTCTCCGTGATGTCGAAGAAGTCCCCGTTGACCCCCGCCACGGCACCCTGGGCGTCGGCCAGACGGGAGACGGGGGCGCGTGCGGCCACCGACCCGGGGTACAGCAGGCCGAGGCGTACCCGCGGGTCGCGCAGATCCACGCTCAGCACATGGGCGTGGGCCACGCCCGCGGCGCCCGTGATGTCGAACTGCCCGTACTCCACGCCCGGTGCGACGGCGACGGCCCCGGGCAGCGCACTGGCCGGTGCCGCCCCCGCCGGGGCCGCACCGGCCAGTGCGCCGAGCGCCATGAGGATCGTCAGCGCGGATCTGCAGGCGCCGGACGCCGCGCCCGCGCCGAACCGACTTTGACGTAGCGTCATCGTTGCCCCTGAGGTGTCGTCACATGACCCGGGTCTCAGGGGAAGTGCAGCAGAACACGATGCGTGGCGCGGAAGCCGCGTGCCGGTGCCACCGGAAAGGGTGAGCGCATGCCGCCTGTCGGACGGTGGGGCGTCGCCCGGTCAGTCGGTCTTACGTCGTCGGCGGGGTGGCGCGGGTGCGTCGAAGGCGAGCGACACGTCCGGGCAGCCCTCGTCCCGGCCCGCCGAAGCGCCGATGCCCTGTGTGCCCCTGATCCGTGACGGACGAGCAGTGCGCCGCCGCCCTGGCCGCGGCCGGCGGCTGACGGCCGGATCAGGTCGAACCCGCGGTCGGCCCGCCCGTTGTGGAGGGCCGGACCGTCGCGGGGTGCGCGGGGACGTCGCGGATGCCGCCGAGTGTGAGACCGCGGGCGGCTCGCGGATCACGCGGGTGCGGCCACCGCAGCCGGATCGTCGAGGACGCCCCGCACCACCGAGTGCGCGGCGCCCAGCAACGGCCCGTCCGACCCCAGCGTGGACACGGACACCGGGCAGGCCGGCCCGGCCGTCCGCCGGGCCAGCTCCGCTCGCAGGGACGGCAGCAGCCACGGCGCGAGTCCGGCCAGCGCGCCGCCGAGCACGACCGCCTCGGGGTCGAGGAGGTTGACCGCCCCGGTCAGCGCGATGCCGAGCGCCACGCCGGCGTCGTCCAGAGCCTGCCGTACGGTCTCCTCGCCCTCGGCGGCGAGGCCGGCCAGCACCTCCACCCGGTTCCCGGCCGCGGCCAGGCCGGCCGCGCGCAGCACCGCCTCCTCGCCGGCGTACTGCTCCAGGCAGCCCCGTCCGCCGCACGCGCACGGCGGCCCGTCGGGCCGGACCGGCACATGCCCCAGCTCGCCCGCGAAGCCCCGCGTTCCGCGCAGCAGTCGTCCGTCCACGACGACGGCCGCACCGATGCCGATCTCGGCCGAGACGTGCAGGAAGTCGCGTGGGGCGGCCTCGCCCAGCCAGAGTTCGGCGAGGCCGCCGAAGTTCGCCTCGTTGTCGACGGTCAGCGGCAGACGCGCGGGGAGGAGGGCGCCGAGGTCGGTGTCGTGCCAGCCGAGGTTCGGCGCGTGGACGACGGTGCGGGCGTCGCGGGCGACCAGACCGGGCACGGCGACGGCGAGCCCCGCCGGCCACAGATCCTCGCCGCCGATCTCGGCGACGACCTGCCGCACCAGTTCGGTGAGGTCCGCGGCCACGTCCCCGGGGGAGCGGTCGCGGTTGTCGGCGTGCCGTACGGCACGCGCCCGTACCTGCCCGCGCAGGTCCACGGCGCACACGGCGAGGTGGTCGACCCCGATCTCGGCGCCGGTCCCTGCGGGTCCGTGCCCGCTGACGGCGAGCGCGGAGCCGGGCCGGCCCACCCGGCCGGGACGCTCCGGGCCCAGCTCCTCCAGCAGCCCCGAGCGTACGAGTTCGTCGACGAGGGTCGAGACCGCGGCACGGGTGAGTCCGATGTGCGAGGCGACGGCGGCACGGGACAACGGGCCCTCGGCGCTCACGGCGTGCATCACCCGGGCCAGGTTGCGTCGGCGCATGCCCTGCTGCGTGTCGGGCAGAGCGCGTGCGGGAGCCGCCGGGCGGGCCTCGTGCAGCGGTGCGGTCATGCCTGAACTCAGTCCTCGGTCGATGTCCCTCGGCGGGCTGCCGTGCCCCGCATCAGCAGCGGGGTCGCGTCGGAGAGTACCCCGGAGATCCTGGCCAGCGCCGCCTCGTCCCGCTCCACGGCCTCCAGCACGGGTCCGTTCGCGGTGTTCCAACGCCGGGCGATCGCCGCTGGGTCCTCGCCCGTCAGCAGTCCGGCGGCCTGTGCCGCGGCGCCCAGCGCGACCGGTTCCCGGGCCTCCGGGATCTGCACCGGGCGCCCGGACAGCCGCCGCACCGTCTGCCGCCATGCCGTTCCGCGGGCGCCGCCGCCGATCAGCAGCAACGGCGCCGTGGGGTCCGCGTCCGCGTCGAGGACCAGGTCGAGCGCGCCGAGGAGCGCGTGCACGGCGCCGTCGTAGGCGGCCTGCAGCAGCTGGCCCGCGGTGGTGTCGTGGCGCAGGCCGTGCAGCAGTCCGGTGGCGTCCGGCAGGTTCGGGGTGCGTTCGCCGTCCAGGTAGGGCAGGAACGTGACGCCGGCGGAGGGCTCCACCGCTTCGCGGTCCCGGCCGAGCAGGGCGGCGACGCGGTCCACGGCTAGCGTGCAGTTCAGGGTGCAGGCCAGCGGCAACCAGTCGCCGCGCGCGTCGGCGAAGCCGGCCACCGTGCCGGTCGGGTCGACGGGGCGCCGCCGGGAGACCGCGTACACCGTGCCCGACGTGCCCAGACTCATCACGGGTGTGCCCGGGCGCAGCCCCAGGCCCAGTGCGGCGGCGGCGTTGTCGCCGGTGCCCGGGGCGACCAGGGTTCCCTTGGAGAAGGGCAGGTCGTGGCTGTCGCGGACGGTGCCGGCGATCTCACCGGGCTGCACCACCCGGGGCAGCAACGCCCGGTCCAGGCCCACGTGCGCCAGAACCTCCTCGTCGTACGCCCCGGTCCGGGACGCCCACCAACCGGTGCCGGAGGCGTCGCCGCGATCGGTCGTGCCCTGGCCCGTGAGGCGTTCGGTGAGGTAGTCGTGGGGGAGGCGCACGGCCTTCGTCGCGCGGACCGCCTCGGGCTCGTGCTCGCTCAGCCACGCCCACTTCGTGACGGTGAAGGAGGCGCCGGGGACGCTGCCCGTGCGCTCCGCCCAGGCCTTCACCCCGCCCAGTTCCCCGGTCAGCCGGATGGCCTGCGGCGCGGAGCGCACGTCGTTCCACAGCAGCGCCGGCCGGACCGGCTCGCCCCGGGCGTCGAGCGTGACCAGGCCGTGCTGCTGGCCGCCGATCGATACCGCGGCGGCCTCGCGCGCGGCGTCACCGCACTGGCGCAGTGCCCCGCACAGCGCGTCCCACCACTGGCGCGGGTCGCTCTCCCGGCCCGCTCCGGACGACACGGTGTGCGGCGCCTGGCCACCGGCGACGACCTGCCCGGTGGCGGCGTCGACCACCAGCGCCTTCGTGGACTGGGTGGACGAGTCCACGCCGACGACGAGTGGTCCCTCGGCTGCTGACATCGGGCTCTCCCTCAACTTTTTGCGCGGCTCTGCGGGATCTGTCTTCCCAGAGAAGCGCTCTCCCACTAATTTGTAAACTGCCATGACGAAATAGCCGGAGCAAGCAAGGAGCCGCGGCATGAGCTACCAGCCCACCCCTGAGGACAGGTTCACCTTCGGACTGTGGACCGTCGGCTGGCAGGGCAGGGACCCCTTCGGCGACGCCACCCGGCGTGCCCTCGACCCCGTCGAGTCGGTGCAGCGGCTGGCCGAGCTGGGTGCCTACGGAGTGACCTTCCACGACGACGACCTGATCCCCTTCGGGTCCTCGGACACCGAGCGCGAGGCGCACGTCAAGCGGTTCCGGCAGGCGCTGGACACCACCGGGATGACCGTGCCGATGGCCACGACCAACCTCTTCACCCATCCGGTCTTCAAGGACGGAGCGTTCACGGCGAACGACCGGGACGTCCGCCGCTACGCCCTGCGCAAGACCATCCGCAACATCGATCTGGCCGCCGAGCTGGGTGCACGGACGTACGTCGCGTGGGGAGGCCGCGAGGGCGCCGAGTCCGGAGCCGCCAAGGACGTCCGGGTGGCGCTCGACCGCATGAAGGAGGCCTTCGACCTCCTCGGCGAGTACGTCATCTCCCAGGGCTACGACCTGCGCTTCGCCATCGAGCCCAAGCCCAACGAGCCGCGCGGGGACATCCTCCTGCCGACCGTCGGTCACGCCCTGGCCTTCATCGAGAAGCTGGAGCGGCCCGAGCTCTACGGCGTCAACCCCGAGGTCGGCCACGAACAGATGGCCGGTCTGAACTTCCCGCACGGCATCGCCCAGGCCCTGTGGGCGGACAAGCTGTTCCACATCGACCTCAACGGCCAGTCCGGCATCAAGTACGACCAGGACCTGCGCTTCGGCGCCGGTGACCTGCGGGCCGCCTTCTGGCTCGTCGACCTGCTGGAGGCCGCCGGGTACACGGGACCGCGGCACTTCGACTTCAAGCCCCCGCGGACCGAGGACTTCGACGGTGTGTGGGCCTCGGCGGCCGGCTGCATGCGCAACTACCTCGTTCTCAGGGAGCGCGCCGCCGCCTTCCGCAGCGACCCCGAGGTCCAGCAGGCCCTGAGCGCCGCCCGGCTGGACCAGCTGGCCCAGCCGACGGCCGCCGACGGGCTCGAGGCGCTGATGGCCGACCGGAGCGCCTTCGAGGACTTCGACGTCGAGACCGCCGCAGCCCGCGGAATGGCCTTCGAACGCCTCGACCAGCTCGCCATGGACCATCTGCTGGGCGCCTGCCGCTAGCCCCGGGCGTGCTGCGGCACACGCCCCGTCTGCCCCGCGGGGCCCAGCCGGCCGGTCACGCGCGCCTCGCTGCCGGAGAACCGCCCGCGTACGCCCCCGTCGAGGGTGACCCGCCGCGGCGTCCGTGCCGACCTGAGGGAGCCGCACAGGGCTCACGACCCCGCTGCCCCGGGTGTCGCTTCGGACGGGGAGGAACGGGCCGGGGCCCGGGATGCCCCCGCGGTTGCGCGCCGGCGGCTCGGCACCGGGTGAGGAGCGCCGGCAGCCAGCGGGACGGCCTGCCGGGACCCGCATACTCGAAACGTGAGCCGTCTCGTGGTCCCGTCACCGTGTCGTCGCGGCGCGGCTCCTGCCGGGTGGCAGGGCCGTCCCGCCGCGGCCGGCCGTCTCCGGGCCACGTAGGGGGCGCACCTCAGGGGTCTGTCAGGGTCGTCGCCCGGAACCGCGGGAAGCGCAGGCCCGTTCTCACAACAGACAGCGGCACACGGGCCGCGAAGGAGGCGACGCACATGTCGAAGAACGCGAAGATCGCCGCAGGCGGTGTGGTGGTCGGGCTCCTGTTGTTGATCTGGCTGCCCTGGTGGGCTGCGCTGCTGATAGTGCTGGGCGTCCCGGCCGCCGCCTACCTGGCACTGGACCCGTCGCAGCGGCGCAGGCTGCGCAGGGCCACGCGCAAGGAGCTGGGCCGCTGAGGCACCCCGCCCCGGAGACCGTGCCCCGCTCATCACACACCAGCCGGGTACGTCACCGTCCGCGGGCCGGACGAGGGTACGGCCTGCGGACGGTGCCGCGCCCCGCTCCCGCCGGGCCGTCCGCGCGCCGACCGGCGAGCGGCGGCCAGACGGGGCGCCCGTATCAGTTCGGGCGTACGGCCATCCTGTCGAGCGACTCCAGCAGGGCCGGGAGCTCCGGCCCGCGGCCCACCGGCAGCACTTCGCCGGGCTCGTCGTCGAGCAGCACGAAGGCGATGTCGTCGGTCCTGGCCACCAGCGACCAGCCCGGCCCGTCGGCGCGCAGCGTCCGCGCCTCGCCGGGAGCGAACGAAGACCTCACCCGGCCCAGCGGCGGCGGGGTCTCCAGGTAGGCGCGGACCTCCGCGAGGACGCGGCGGATCCCTCCGTGTCCGCCCCGCGCCGGCGCCTCCTCCCCGGTCGGCTCCGGCCCGCCGCCGTCGGCGACGGCGAAGGAGGAGTCGTCGACCTGTTCCCGCCACGTCGACCACTGCACCGCGATCTCGTCGGCGCCCAGCCGCCGCTGGGCCGGTCCCCATCCGGAGGTGTCCGGGGGCGACAGCGCCGGCCCGGTCCCCGCATCGGGGTCGGGATCGTGCGGCGCGGGGAGACCGGGCACCGCGACGGCGACGGCGAGCGGCCAGCCGGGCAGGGCGGTGACGACCGAGCGTTCGTCCGGAGACAGGTCGTACTCCATGCCGCAGTCCCACGACGCGATGGCCACGGCCACCAGCGACACATCGTCCGTGACGACCGTCCACCGAGCACCCTCGCCGTCCTGGCCCAGTACCAGACCGTAGCCGTCGGCGAGCGGTGCCAGACCGAGGGCCCCGCAGGCCTGCGGGTAGTCGTCACCCAGCACGCTCGGGAACTGCGCCGGTGTCACCAGCACCGCCGTGAGCACGTAGAGCGCGTCGTCGTCGGCGACGGCGGCCTCCTCCGTCCCGGCCATCCCAGCCTCCCATGGGTTTGTCCAACGGCGCGCACCCTAATGCGACTGCAAGCCGCTTGTCACGACTCCCCACCACGGTCGGAGCTGCGGTTCTCCCTCCGGACAGCGGGTGCGCCGACCGCGCGTACAACGCCACGGGCCCGCCGTGTCCGGGGACTCGTCCTGCGGCCGGCGCCCGGCCGCAGGTGCCCCGGCGTGCCGGGCCCCCGGGCGGCTCGCTCCGTCCGCCGGTGCTCCCGGAGCCTGTGCGCCCGGCGGGTCGACCCGCTGATCCGAGGGCGGCGTGCCGGCCCGGTCCTGGACGCTGTGCGGGCGGAAGCGGGTGCCCGGTGATCACGGGCGATGCCGGACCCGGAGACGTCCGGGCGGGGCACGCGCGTCCGGCCGCACACGTTCGCCGCGGCCGTCGGTGCCGGTTGCCCCGGTCCTTCGGGCATCTGCCGCTGCTGACAGTAGAGTTGCAGCCTCGGTGGCAGAAAGGGGACAGCGCGGTGAAGCGCTTCGCACGACTCGCACAGATCCGGCGGATGGACCCGTACGGCGAAGCGTCCGAGATCTACCGCCTCACCTCGGCCTACGAATTCCCCTGGGATTTCACCCGGGCCCTGGAACTCGCCCTGTACCGCACCTACGCCGTGCCCAGCATCGGCCGGCTGCTCGCCGAGACGGCCGAGCTGACCGACCGTACCCAGAAGCGGTACGACGACACCTCCCTGCTGCTCGACGCCGTCGTCGAGCACGGCTTCGACAGCATCCAGGGCCGTACGGCGATCCGCCGCATCAACCGGATGCACCGCAGCTACGACATCGGCAACGACGACATGCGGTACGTGCTGTGCACCTTCGTGGTGATGCCCAAGCGGTGGATCGACGCCTACGGATGGCGAAGACTGTCGCGCCACGAGATCGTCGCCTGCTCCGTCCACTACCGCACCCTGGGGCAGCACATGGGCATCAAGGACATCCCGCAGTCCTACGAGGAGTTCGAGGCCTGCCTCGACACGTACGAGGAGTCCCACTTCGCCTGGGACGAGGATGCGCGCCGCGTCTCGGACGCCACCCTCACACTGATGGGCTCCTGGTATCCGCGGGCCCTCACCCCCCTTCTGCGTACCGCGACGCTGGCGCTGCTCGACGACCCGCTCCTGCGGGCCTTCCGCTACTCGCCGCCCGACCCCGCCGTCCGCGCCCTCGTGCGCAGGGCCGTCCGGACGAGGGGACGCGCGGTCCGTCTGCTGCCGCCGCGGCGCGCCCCGCATTTCGCACGCCAGAACTGGGAGATCAAGAGCTATCCGGGCGGCTACCGGCTGGACGAACTGGGCACCCGTCCGGTACCCGGCACGCGGGGCTGCCCGGTGCGGCGTGCCGGCGGGTCATCCGCCCCCTGAGGCGAGGCTGTCGCGCAGCCGGGCGAGTTCGCCGCGCGAGGTGGCGTGCGTCATGGTCCGGGTGGCCTGCCAGCGGAGGGGCCACGCGCGGTCCGCACCGCGCTCCTTTTCCACCTCCGGCGCGGATCCGACTCGCCTGTGCGCAGCCTCCTGGAGGCCCCTGACGATCGACCGTGTCCCTCCGCGGGACGAGCGCAGTCGCGCATTCGCGGGCGAGCCGCCCCTCCGGGCGGTGGAAGTCCGCGTGATCACCGTGCCCGGCGTCGGCCGGAACACCAGGTGCGGATCAGCCCTCCCGCACGGCCAGCGCCAGGAAACGGTCGTCCCGGTCCACGTACGACGTCATGCGCCATCCCGAACGGGCCAGCAGGGGACGGAGGACGGGCTCCGCACGCAGGTCGTCCGGGGTGATCTGCCGCCCCTGCCGGGCCGCGAGCGCCGCCCTGCCGATGGGGTGGAACAGCGCCAGGGTGCCGCCGGGCCGCACCACGCGTGCCAGCTCGCGCAGGTCCTCCGCAGGACGTGGCAGATGGGCGACGAGCCCGGCGGCGAACACCGCGTCGAGTGCCCCGGAGCGCACGGGCAGCGCGGTGACGTCGGCGAGGAGCAGCCACCCGTCCCGGTCCCGGCCCGCCCGCACCGCGGCCTGCAACATGGCCGGGGTGAGGTCGGCGCCCACCACCGTGCCCGACGGCCCCACGGCCGCGCGCAACGGCGTCAGCGCACGCCCCGTGCCGCATCCGGCGTCGAGCACCCGGTCGCCCTCGTGCAGGCTCAGTTCGGCGACGGCCGCCGTGTAGGCCGGGCCGTCGTCCGGGAAGCGGCTGTCCCAGCCTGCCGCGCGTGCGGTGAAGAACTCCTGGACGCGTGTGTGGTCGTCGCTCATGCACGGCATGATCCCTCACCGACACGGATGGCGCCTGTGCGCACATGTACTCGGCAGAGGCGATCGCTCCGGTGCGCCGGTACGTCACAATCCGGCAGCTTTCGAAACGCGCCCCCTCGTGCGCCCCTGCTCCCGCTAGCGTCCCGGATCCATGGGACACCTGGACCACGCCGTCTTCGGCCGGCCGGCTCCCGGGCTGTCGCACGTGATGGCGTGCACGGGTGCCGCTGCGGGGCGGCGGTGCACCGCGCGCGGGCCCGGCACGATCCGGCGCGCCCGCCGCAACGGGCCCCTCACGGCCACGCGGGCGATCGCCACCGGCAGCTGGACCACGCAGGTCGTCGCCATGCCCGGGTTCGCCGCCGGCGGCACCGCGATCCGCTACGACATCACCGCGCCGCGTGCGGCCGCTGTCGCCTCCCCGCCCATGGGAGCGGCCCTGAGCAGCGTGCACCCCCCGGGGAAGCCCGCGGCCGGCGTGCGCGTGACACCTTCCGGCACGCCCCTGCCCGGGGCCACGGCGATGCAGTTCGTCTTCCCCCTCGCCGTCGGCCTCGGGCCCTCCCTCTACCTGACCTCCGCCTTCGTGGCGCTCTCGCCGACGGCGGGGGAGTCCAGCGCCACCGCCCCGGCGCCGTGGCCGGCCGGGAGCCCGGCCCGCTGACCCCGGGCCGACCGGACCGGCCGCAGCACACCCCCACCCCGAGCGAGGAGGCCATGCGCACACCCCGCAGTACCCCCACGGCAGACCCCGATCCGCAGTCCCGGAGGTTCCGGCGCCGCACCGGAGCACCGGCCGACGAGGGGCCGGGCACACGCCGGAACCCGGCCCCGCACCGTACGCGCCGAAGTCGTCAGCCCGCTCATGGCCCCCGGCGTCGCCCTGCGCCCGCTGTGGCCGTACGGCCCCGTCGGCACCGCCCAGGACGTCTCCCGGCCGCGGCAGACCCAGGCGTCCCCCTCCCCCCGGCAACGTCCGGTTGGGACTGCTGGTGGCCGGCAGCCCGGCGGCCGGCCACGGCATCGGAGCGCGCCTGCGGACGTCGCCCCGCGGCACCACCACCGCGGTACTCCCGCCGCCCACCGCCCTGTTCCACACCGGGGCGGTGGAACGTTCCGCCCCGGTGCAAAACAGGGCGGTGGCGCGCCCACCGGTCGTACCCCCGCGAGTGAGGACGCGGGCCCCAGGAAGCAGGGAAGCGGGCCCCGACTCCGACCGTCCCGCACTCATGGCCCCACCCGCTCCCCCCGATCCCCGACCACCACCCGAGACCCGCCCCGGAAAGTCGCCGCCTTGCGCCCGCACCGCTCGCCGGACGACGCCGGGGACAGTGGCACTGCCGACGGACCCGACCGCCTTCCGCGCCGCGTTCGGCAGGCCAACCCCGCACCACGGCCGCGCGAACGTCCGGCGCCCGGACAGCCCGCGTCACAGACCGCTCCCCCCGCCGACGACCGGCGCACCCCCGAACTCGCCCGCGACCGCGTGATCGCCTACCGCGACGGCTGGACACGGGGCGGTGGCAGACCACCCGGCTGCGGCACCGCCCCCGTACCCGGCGGCGACAGCACCGAAGGAGAACCCACATGACGGACGGCCCCGGCCCCATGGCGGCCCGGTGGTCCGGCGAACCGGACCGGCTGCTGGACGACTTGGTCGCCCGCGCGAGCGACGTGCGCCACGCGGTGGTGGTGTCCGACGACGGACTCGCCATCGGAGCCTCCCCCGGCCTGGGGCGCGAGGACGCCGAGCGCCTCGCCGCCGTCGCCTCCGGACTCCACGCTCTGGCCAAGGGCACGGGCCGCCACTTCGGTGCCGGCGGCGTCCGCCGGACGATGGTGGAGATGGACGACGCGTTCCTCTTCGTGGCCGCCGTCGGCGACGGATCCTGCCTCGCCGTCCTCACGGCCGTGACCGCCGACATCGGCCTGGTCGCCTACGAGATGGCGCGGCTGGTCAAGCAAGCCCGGGAGTGTGTGCACACACCGCCGCGCGCCGCCGCGCGCCCGCCGGCTGCCGGATGACAGGGCGGCGCGCGCTCACGACCGTACCCCCCCGCACGACGACACGCCCATCCGTTCACGAGGGGGAGGATGTCGACTTCTCTGCCATGTCACCATCCTCCTTGCCCGGCGCCCGGTCCTGGGGAAGGCTGACAGGGGAAGTCCCCCGGACCGGGGGAGACCTCACACGGGGGAGAAGTGAACATGGCGCACCGCCAGGACCTCGGCTGGCTGCTGGACGACCTCACCGAGCGCGTCGACCATGTGCGCTACGCCCTGGTCCTGTCCAACGACGGGCTGGTGACCGGGGCGAGTACCGGCCTGGGACGCGAGGACGCCGAGCACCTGGCGGCCGTGTCCTCGGGGCTGCACAGCCTCGCCAAGGGCTCGGGACGGCACTTCGGGGCGGGCGGGGTGCGTCAGACGATGATCGAGTTCGACGATGCGGTGCTCTTCGTCACCGCCGCGGGAGCCGGCAGCTGCCTGTGCGTACTCAGCGGCGCGCAGGCCGACTTCGGGCAGATCGCGTACGAGATGGCCCTCCTGGTCAACCGGGTCGGAGAACACCTCGACGTGGACGCCCGGCGGCCCCGTGCGTGACCCCTGACAGGCCTCTGACCTGCTGTCATGCCCACTCCATGGAAGTTGTCCACAGGCTCCCCACGGGATTCGCGGCCGCGGCTACGGTGGAGTGACGGCGAGCGCGGACAGCGCGAGCCAGTGACTCCACGGGGGAGACAGGCCATGCCACGCGACACACTCACGACCGAGTACCACCCGTCCCGCGCATCGAGCCGCGCCGCGCGGGAACTGGGCCTGAAGCGTTCCGACTTCGACCTCGCCGTGCATCTCGGCAGGATCCGCACCGTGCCCGGCGACGGCGGAGGGGGCCGCCGCGTCCCCCTGGCCGAGATCGAACGCCTGCGGGCTCAGGACGGGTTCCCCGACAGGCTGCACCAGCGCATCAGGACGGTGGGCACCCGGCAGGGCGCCGCGCTGATGGACCTGACGCCCACCAGGTTCACCCGCCTGGCCCGCCTCGGCGTGGTGGTTCCCGTGCGCTTCTCCATCAACCGCTACCGCGCCGTGGTCTGGAGGTACATGGCCGACGAACTGCGTCACTTCGCGACGGACCGGAGCAACACCTCGTTGCTGAACGGCCGCATGCCCGAAGAACTGCGCAGCAAGCTGGCGGACGGCGCCGATCTACGGCCCCGCAACTGGCGCGGACGGCACCTCGGATTCCTGCTGCGCCAGGCGGACGGCCCCTGGCAGCGCGCCGGAGCCGTGGCCGCCTTCCTCGACACCGCCCGGATCACCGAAGCTGTTCCGGACCGCGTCGAGCGCGCGCACCTGCTCCGCTTCCGCCCCGGCCCGCCGGGTCACGCAGCCCCGGGGTCACCTGGGGCGGAGCTGTCCGCGCGGCTCATGACGGCCGACGACGGGGAGGAGATCGCCTGGCTCCGCGCGGACCTGGCGCAGGCAGTGGACGAGGCCCGTGGACAGCAGCCCGCGCCACGCTCGCCCACCAGGACGGACCCTGCCCCGCGGCAGGTCCCGCACCCGGCCGCCGCCCCTGCCGAACGGCCTGTACCACCCTGCGGGCTGCTGCGTACAGGGGCGTGACCTACAGCGCCCGGAAGAGTCCTTCCTGCACGACCGACACCAGCAGGTGCCCTCGGCGGTCGTAGATCCGTCCGCGGGCCAGTCCCCGCCCGCCGGTGGCGATGGGCGACTCCTGGTCGTACAGGAACCACTCGTCCGCGCGGAACGGCCGATGGAACCACATGGCGTGGTCCAGTGACGCCATGTCGAAGTTCCGCGGCCCCCACAGCGGTTCGATCGGCAGACGCACCGCATCCAGCAGGGTCGTGTCACTGGCGTAGGCCAACGCGCAGGTGTGCACCAGCGGGTCGTCGCCGAGGGGCCCGACGGCGCGCATCCACACCGCGCTGCGCGGCTCGGCGCCCTTGACCTCCTCGGAGGTCCAGCGAAGCCGGTCCACGTAGCGGATGTCGAAGGGCTGCCGGCGCGCCATCCGCTCCAACCGCTCGGGCAGCGCGCCCAGATGCTCGCGGATCTCCTCCGTGACCGTCGGCAGGGACTCCGGATCGGGGACCTCGCGGGCCGGCGGCAGCTGGTGCTCGAACGGCCCTTCCTCGGGCCTGTGAAAGGAGGCGGTGAGATTGAAGATCGTGCGGCCCTGCTGTACAGCGGTGACCCGGCGGGTCGTGAACGACCGCCCGTCCCGCACCCG
Organism: Streptomyces sp. MUM 2J; assembly: GCF_022414535.1. Taxonomy (GTDB): domain Bacteria; phylum Actinomycetota; class Actinomycetes; order Streptomycetales; family Streptomycetaceae; genus Streptomyces. The sequence continues at coordinate 206,219 of NZ_JADWYM010000003.1, read as the reverse complement.
CTCCACCTGGTACACGATCGGCACGCCCGGCCGACCCGGGCGCAGGAAGTACGCGTGCAGGGAGTGGACCGGGCGGTCGCCCTCCGTGGTGCGCCCGGCGGCGACCAGCGCCTGGCCCGCCACCTGTCCGCCGAAGACCCGTTGCAGGGACTCGTGCGGGCTGCGACCGCGGAAGATGTTGACCTCGATCTGCTCCAGGTCGAGCAGGTCGACGAGTCCTTCGGCCGGATTCGTCATGGCTTCGCTGCTCCCGTCCTCACAGCTGGCCGACGTCGGTCACCCGGACGACCGCACGGCCCTCCGTGTCCGAGGCCGAGAGATCGACCTCCGCGCTGATGCCCCAGTCGTGGTCGCCGTTCGGGTCGTCGAAGATCTGCCGGACGCGCCACGTGCGGTTGTGCTGGTCCTCCTCGATGACCAGCAGCTTGGGGCCGCGGGCGTTCGGCCCCGTGCCCAGGTCGTCGTACTCGTCCCAGTACTTGTCCATGGCCTCGCCCCACGCGTCGGCGTCCCAGCCCGCGTCGGCGTCCATCTCGCCCAGCTCCTCCACCTGGTCGAGTGCGGCGAGTTCCACGCGGCGGAACAGGGCGTTGCGCACCAGGACGCGGAAGGCGCGTGCGTTGGTGGTGACCGGTTTGACCTCGTCGGCCTTCTCCTGGGCCTCCTCCGCGGTCATCTCCTCCGGGTTGGCCAGTTGCTCCCACTCGTCCAGCAGGCTGGAGTCGACCTGGCGGACCGTCTCGCCGAGCCACTCGATCAGATCCTGCAGGTCCTCGGACTTCAGATCGTCCGGGATGTTGTGGTCGAGGGTCTTGTAGGCGCTGGCCAGGTAGCGCAGCACGATGCCCTCGGTGCGGGCCAGTTCGTAGAAGGAGACCAGTTCCGTGAAGGACAGCGCCCGCTCGTACATGTCGCGGATCACCGACTTCGGCGACAGTGGATGGTCGCCGACCCAGGGGTGGCTCTTGCGGTAGGTGTTGTAGGCGTGGAAGAGCAGTTCCTCCAAGGGCTTGGGATAGGTGATGTCCTGGAGGCGATCCATACGCTCCTCGTACTCGACCCCGTCCGCCTTCATCGCGGCCACGGCCTCACCGCGCGCCTTGTTCTGCTGGGCGGCGAGGATCTGCCGCGGGTCGTCGAGCGTGGACTCCACCACGGACACCATGTCCAGGGCGTAGGAGGGCGACTCCGGGTCCAGCAGTTCGAAGGCTGCCAGCGCGAACGTGGACAGCGGCTGGTTGAGCGCGAAGTCCTGCTGCAGATCGACGGTGAGCCGGACGATGCGGCCCTCGGCGTCCGGCTGGTCCAGCTTCTCCACGATGCCGCCGTCCAGCAGCGAGCGGTAGATGGCGATCGCCCGCCGGATGTGCCTCAACTGCTGCTTGCGCGGCTCGTGGTTGTCCTCCAGCAGGTGCCGCATGGCCTCGAAGGCGTTGCCGGGCCGGGCGATGACCGCCAGCAGCATGGTGTGCGTGACCCTGAAACGGGACGTCAGCGGCTCCGGCTCGGAGGCGATGAGCTTGTCGAAGGTGTTCTCCGTCCACGCGACGAAGCCCTCCGGTGCCTTCTTGCGGACCACCTTGCGGCGTTTCTTCGGGTCGTCGCCGGCCTTGGCCAGCGCCTTCTCGTTCTCGATGACGTGCTCCGGTGCCTGCGCGACGACGAAGCCCGCCGTGTCGAAGCCCGCCCGGCCCGCCCGGCCCGCGATCTGGTGGAACTCGCGGGCCCGCAGGGTCCGCACACGGTTGCCGTCGTACTTGGTCAGCGCGGTGAACAGCACCGTGCGGATGGGCACGTTGACGCCGACGCCCAGCGTGTCGGTGCCGCAGATCACCTTCAGCAGGCCCGCCTGCGCGAGCTTCTCCACCAGGCGCCGGTACTTCGGCAGCATGCCTGCGTGGTGGACACCGATGCCGTGCCGGACATAGCGGGAGAGGTTGCGCCCGAACTTGGTGGTGAAGCGGAAGTTGCCGATCAGCTCGGCGATCCTGTCCTTCTCCTCGCGGGTGCACATGTTGATGCTCATCAGCGCCTGCGCCCGCTCCACCGCCTGCGCCTGCGTGAAGTGGACGATGTAGACGGGCGCCTGCCTGGCGCTCAGCAGATCGGTGAGGGTCTCTGTGAGAGGCGTGTACCGGTACTCGTAGGAGAGGGGCACCGGCCGGGTCGCGGAACGGACCACCGCGGTGGGGCGCCCGGTGCGCCGCGCGAGGTCCTTCTCGAAGTAGGACACGTCGCCGAGCGTGGCCGACATCAGCACGAACTGCGCCTGCGGCAGCTCCAACAGCGGGATCTGCCAGGCCCAGCCCCGGTCCGGTTCCGCGTAGAAGTGGAACTCGTCCATCACGACCTGGCCGATGTCGGCGTCCTTGCCGTCGCGCAGCGCGATCGACGCGAGTACCTCGGCGGTGCAGCAGATGACCGGGGCGTCGGCGTTGACGGAGGCGTCGCCGGTCAGCATGCCGACGTTCTCCGTGCCGAACAGCTTGCACAGCTCGAAGAACTTCTCCGAGACCAGTGCCTTGATCGGCGCCGTGTAGAAGGTGACCTCGTCCCGGGCCAGCGCCGCGAAGTGCGCGCCCGCCGCGATCATGCTCTTGCCGGACCCGGTGGGGGTGGACACGATCACGTTCGCACCGGAGACCACTTCGATCAGCGCCTCCTCCTGGTGGGGATAGAGCGTCAGGCCGCGCTCCTGGGCCCAGGACTCGAAGGCCTCGTAGAGGGTGTCGGGGTCGGCGGTCGGCGGCAGCTGATCGATGAGGGTCACGACCCCATCTTGCCTGTCCGCCGGCACGATGGGGGAATCGGATGCCCCATGGAAGATCACGACCGCTACGCTGTGTCGCCGACCGAGCGTCAACGCACCCGGTCGACTGATCACCGGCATGCGAGGAATGGGGCGGGCAACAGCCATGATGGGACCAGCACACTCTCTGTCGGGCGCCGCAGCCTGGCTCGGCGTCGGAGCGGCGGCTGCCGCCGCCGGGCATCCGATGCCCTGGCCGGTTCTGCTGGCCGGCGCGCTGATCTGCGCCGGCGCCGCTCTCGCCCCCGACCTCGACCACAAGGCGGCCACCATCTCCCGGGCCTTCGGCCCGGTGTCCCAGCGGCTCTGCGAGATCGTCGACAAACTGTCGTACGCGGTCTACAAGGCGACGCGCAAGCCGGGCGACTCGCGCCGCTCCGGAGGTCACCGCACGCTCACGCACACCTGGGTGTGGGCGGCGCTGATCGGGGCGGGCGCCTCGGCGCTGGCGGTCACCGGGGGTCGGTGGGCGGTCCTGGCGATCCTGTTCGTGCACATGGTGCTGGCCATCGAGGGCCTGCTGTGGCGGGCGGCCCGCGGTTCCAGCAGCGACGTCCTGGTGTGGCTGCTGGCCGCGACCAGCGCATGGATCATCGCCGGGGTGCTGGACAAGCCGGGCAACGGATCGGACTGGCTGTTCACGGCGCCGGGCCAGGAGTACCTGTGGCTGGGACTGCCGATCGTCCTGGGTGCGCTGGTGCACGACATCGGGGACGCGCTGACCGTCTCCGGCTGTCCGATCCTGTGGCCGATCCCGGTGGGCCGCAAGCGCTGGTACCCGCTGGGCCCGCCCAAGGGGATGAGGTTCCGCGCGGGCAGCTGGGTGGAGCTGAAGGTGCTCATGCCCGTGTTCATGGTCCTCGGCGGCGTGGGCGGAGCGGTGGCGCTGAACGTTGTCTGAGCCCGCGTGCCCGCGGAACGGACCTACCCCGCGTCACCGCCGTAGCGTCGCTCGAACCGGGCGATGCGGCCCTCCGTGTCCACCGTCCGTGCCCTGCCGGTGTAGAAGGGGTGACTCTCGGCGGAGATCTCCACGTCCACCACCGGGTAGGTCTCCCCGTCGTCCCACTCGATGGTCTCGCCGCTGGTCGCGGTGGACCGGGTGAGGAAGGCGTAGCCGGCGGCACGGTCGCGGAACACGACCGGGTGGTAGTCGGGGTGCTTGCTCTGCTGCATGGCGGCTCCTGGAACGGGCGGGGCGGATGGCGAGCTGCGTCAGCCGCGCAGGGAGTCGTCGTCGACGATGTGCACGGCCGCCTCCTCGGCGGAGGCGGCGGCACCGTCGATGCCGACGTCGGTGGCGACCAGACCGGCCTCGTCGTCCTCGTGAGCGCCCTCGTCGGGCGCGACGAGCCGGCCGGAGCGCACGTCGCCGACCTCGTCGTCCAGCAGTTCGCCGTCGGTGTCCTGGGAGTCGCCGATGCCGTCGCCGCCCGGTGCGAGAAGGTCCGGCAGCTCCTCGGCCAGGCGCTGGTCCAGCGTCTCGCCGCGCTGCCGCTCCGCCGCCGTCACGCCCGTGTGCTCCACGGCCCAGGCTCTCTCGGGCGGGGACCAGCCGCGGTCCAGGGGATCGTCGACACCGTCGTTCTCCAGGGTGTCCTCGGTGTCGAGTACCCCGGTGTCCTCCCTCTGCTCGGATCCGTCGGGCTGGTAGACGTCGTCTCCCCATCCGGATCCGTCGGCGTTGTTCACGGGTACCTCCAGGGGGTGGGGGCTGGCCCGTTCGCACCGCGGCTGGTGGCGGGCCGCCCCTGCACGGGGCGCAGACGAGCCACCGAACCGAGCGGTGCCCGGGTGCTCCCCGAGCCGGTGCCTCCTCTCAGCCTTCCACCCCTGTTCGGGACCGCGCAACGGCACGGGGCCGCACCGGGGACACAGCGACCCGCGAGTCTGCCGCCGCACGCCCCACCCGGGTCCCGGCCCCGCGGCCCCGCTCATCCGTGCCACGACGGTTGGACGCAGCCGGGGGGTGCACCGCTGCCACGCCGTCCATGGCCGGATCCGGTGCTCCGGCAGCTGGACGGGGCGGTCGCCCGGGTGCCGCTGTCGGCGACAGCGAGCCCTGGAAGGCCGACGGCGGAGCGTGGCCGGAAACCAACGGACACCCACGCGTGCGTGCGCCGCTCACGACGAGCTGGCGGACCGGCGGCCCTTCGGCGGCCGGACGCCGTCCCGCGCAGCGGACGTGCGCCTCTCGGCGCCGTCTTGTGAGGCGGGTCTCCGCCGGTCGGTGCCGCCGTCCGCCCCTCGGCGCCGCCTTCCGTGTCGCGGTGCCATCATGGAGCGGTGCGAACTGGCGGTGTACGGCGCGTGGTGGTCGCGGCGGTGGTCTGCGGGCTGACGGCGGGGGCTCTGTCCGGATGCGGCGGCTCGGTCCCGGAAGGACGTGGCGGCCACGGCGGAGCGGCCTCGGGAGCACCTGCCGCGACACCCCGCGCGAGCACCGCCGCCGACCCGACCCGCGTCCCCGGCGTCGGCGACCGCCTGCAGAGCCTGATACCCACCGATTCCGGCCAGGTCGTGGCGGTCTACGGCGAGGGCAAGGACTCCGCGGACGCCACACTCGTCCTCTACACCCGGCACGGATCCGGTTGGCGGCGCGCCCGCAGCTGGCCCGCGCACAACGGCACGAAGGGCTGGACGCCCGACCACCACGAGGGCGACAAGCGCAGTCCGGTCGGGGTGTTCACACTCAGCGACGCGGGCGGCGTCCTGGAGGCCCCGGGCACCGGGCTGCCCTACACCAGGTCCGCGTCCTTCGCCGCGCCGCGCTCCTGGGACGAGAGGTACTGGCACGACTTCGACTACGTCATCGCCATCGACTACAACCGGGTCAAGGGCACCCCGCCGAACGACCCCACCCGCCCGCAGGGCAGGTCGAAGGGCGGCAGCATATGGATCCACATGGACCACGGCAGTGGTACGTCGGCCTGCGTCAGCGTCTCCAAGCCCGCCATGGAGTACCTCCTGCGCACCCTGGACCCGGCCCGGCATCCGGTCGTGGTGATGGGCGACAAGGCGGACCTGGAGGCCTGAACGGCCGGTCGGGCGAGCGCCGGTGACCCGCTCGCTTCCCGGAGGGCGGGCCACGGGAGACGGAGCGCGCCGGGCTGCCTGCGCTCACCCGGGCGCGGCCGGACCGGGCATCAGCAGCGCTCGGCCGGAACTCCGTCGATCAGCGTGTCCAGCAGGTCGCCGAACACCTCTCGCTGCTCCCGCGTCAGGGGGGCGAGGATCTCCTCGGCCGCAGAGCGACGGGCGGTGCGCAACTCCCGCAGGGTCGTGCGGCCGTCGTCGGTGAGCTCGATCCGGATCACCCGGCGGTTGGCGGGATCGGGGACCCGCCGCACCTTGCCGTTCATCTCCAGGGCGTCCACCAGTGTGGTCACCGCCCGCGGCACCACCTCCAGCCGTTCGGCGAGGTCGATCATCCGTGGCGGCTCGCCGTAGTGCGCGAGGGTGCGCAACAGCCGCGACTGGGCCGGGGTGACACCGAGGTCACGTTGCAGGAGATGGCGCTTCTGGATGCGGTGCACCCGGCGGGTGAGGCGCAGGAGCTGCTCGGCGAGCAGACCGTCGGGATCGGGGGTGCTCATGTGGGAACAATATCAGGATGCCATTCATTGTGAGTATAGGTAACAATGAGCTATGGTCCGTACGTTCGGCGGTGTCCTGCATGCCGCCGGATCCACCACTCTTCCCCCGTAGGAGCTCATGCATCCCGATCGCGAAGCCTCCTGGACCCCACCGGCCGATGCGGCGCAGCAGCCCCGGCAGGTCCGGCGGATCCTGCGTCTGTTCCGCCCCTACCGCGGCCGCCTCGCGGTCGTCGGCCTCCTCGTGGGCGCCTCGTCGCTGGTCTCCGTCGCCACGCCGTTCCTCCTGAAGGAGACGCTCGACGTCGCCCTTCCGGAGGGCCGCACCGGGCTGCTCAGTCTGCTCGCCCTCGGCATGATCCTCAGCGCCGTTCTCACCAGCGTCTTCGGCGTTCTGCAGACCCTGATCTCCACGACGGTCGGGCAGCGCGTCATGCACGACCTGCGCACCGCGGTCTACGGCCGTCTGCAGCGCATGTCACTCGCGTTCTTCACCCGTACGCGTACCGGTGAGGTGCAGTCCCGCATCGCCAACGACATCGGCGGCATGCAGGCGACGGTCACCTCCACGGCCACCTCACTCGTCTCCAACTTCACCAGCGTGGTCGCCACCGTGATCGCCATGGTGGTGCTGGACTGGAGGCTCACCGTCGTCTCCCTGCTCCTGCTGCCGGTCTTCGTGTGGATCAGCCGGCGTGTCGGCAGGGAACGCAAGAAGATCACCACCGAGCGCCAGCAGCAGATGGCGGCCATGGCCGCCACGGTGACCGAGTCGCTCTCCGTCAGTGGCATCCTGCTCGGCCGCACCATGGGCCGCTCCGGCTCGCTCACCCGGTCCTTCTCGGAGGAATCCGAGGGGCTGGTCGAACTGGAGGTCCGGTCGAACATGGCGGGCCGCTGGCGCATGGCGGTCATCACGATCGTCATGGCCGCCATGCCCGCCGTCATCTACTGGACGGCCGGCATCGCCCTGCAGGTGGGCGGCCAGGACGTGTCGATCGGAACGATCGTCGCCTTCGTCTCCCTGCAGCAGGGCCTGTTCCGGCCGACCGTCAGCCTGCTGTCGACCGGTGTTCAGGTCCAGACCTCGCTGGCGCTGTTCCAGCGGATCTTCGAGTACCTCGACCTGCCGATCGACATCACCGAGCGCGAGGACCCGGTCCACCTGGACCAGATCAAGGGCGAGGTCCGCTTCGAGAACGTGGTCTTCCACTACGACGGCAACGTCGTCGGAGCCACCACGGACGGTGTCGCCGACGGCGGCGGTGGTGAGGGCCGCACGGGTGACCGCGCCGTCGAAGCCGGACCCGTCCTGGACGGCATCGACGTCTCCGTCCCCGCCGGCAGCAGCCTCGCCGTGGTCGGACCGACCGGCGCAGGAAAGTCCACGCTCGGCTATCTGGTCCCGCGGCTGTACGACGTGACGGGCGGGCGGGTCACCCTCGACGGGGTCGACGTGCGCGACCTCGACTTCGACACCCTGGCGCGTGCGGTGGGCGTCGTCTCGCAGGAGACGTACCTCTTCCACGCCTCCGTCGCCGACAACCTCCGCTTCGCCAAGCCCGACGCCACCGACGAGGCCCTGTACGCGGCAGCGCGGGCGGCGCAGATCCACGACCACATCGCATCCCTGCCCGACGGGTACGACACGGTCGTCGGCGAGCGCGGCCACCGCTTCTCGGGCGGTGAGAAGCAGCGTCTGGCGATCGCCCGTACCATCCTGCGCGACCCGCCCGTGCTGATCCTCGACGAGGCGACCAGTGCCCTGGACACCCGCACCGAGGCCGCCGTGCAGCAGGCCATCGACGCGCTGTCGGCGAACCGCACCACACTCACCATCGCCCACCGCCTGTCCACCGTGCGCGGCGCGGACCAGATCGTGGTCCTCGACTCCGGGCGCGTGGTCGAACGCGGCACGCACGAGGAGCTGCTGGAGGGGGGAGGGCGCTATGCGGCTCTGGTCCGCAGGGACGCCCGACTGGAGCCGACGAGATGAATATATGCCGAGTTATGCCGGGTTTGTGACGTTATGGGAGTTACCGTGCCCGCATGCATATGAACACTCCGTCACGGAGGACGATTCGACTGACGCGCCGGGGACGTATGGCCCTCATCGCGACCGGAGCCGTCGTGGCCGGCACCGCCGTGGCGGTGCCCCTGCTGAGCGTCGACGACGAGGAGGACACCAAGCCCGTCTCCCTGGTGATCCCCGAGGGCTGGCGCGCCGGACAGGTGTACGCCGCCGTCGACAAGGCCCTGGAACTGCCCGCGGGCACGACGAGGAAGTCGCTCCCCAAGGCCAGGCTGAAGCTGCCGAGCGATGCCGACGGCAACCCGGAGGGATACCTCTTTCCGGCGACGTATCCCCTCACCGACGCAACGACACCGCAGCAACTGCTGTCGGCCATGGTCGACACGGCGAACAAGAAGTTCAACGGTGCCCCGGTCGCGGCCGGTGCGCAGCGCAACGCCATGAACGTGTACCAGGCCGTCACCATCGCCAGCATCGTCCAGGCCGAGGCAGCGACCAAGGCCGACATGGGCAAGGTGGCCCGGGTCGTCTTCAACCGGCTGGAGCGCGGCATGCCGCTCCAGATGGACTCCACCCTCAACTACGCGCTCAACCGCTCGACGCTCCGCACGACCGAGAGCGACACCCGGATCGAGAGTCCCTACAACTCCTATCAGCGCATGGGGCTGCCCCCCACTCCGATCGACAACCCCGGCGAGGACGCGATGCGCGCCGCCATCAATCCGACACCCGGGGACTGGCTGTACTTCGTCACCGTCAAGCCGGGCGACACCCGCTTCACCTCCGACTTCGCCGAACACCAGCGCAATGTCGCCGAGTTCAACCGCAACCAGCCCAGTACGCGTCAGACCGCGGGCTGACAGGGGCCGCTCGCAGCACCCCTGCCGTGTCCGGCCGACCGGTCCGTCCCGAACGGCCCCGCTTCCCGGAGCGGGGCCGGACGCGTACCTGGGGCCCGGCCGCGGGGTGCGCCCCTTCCGTCGGCGTGTGCCTGGTGCCGGAGTCCGGCCCCCTGGGGTACGGACGTCAGGCCGCGTCCGGCTCCGGCGCCGCGGCCGCCGGACGGCCGATGTCGCGCACGGCCGCCCGGCCTGCGCGGTTGGCGCCGATCGTGCTGGCCGAGGGGCCGTAGCCGACGAGATGGACGCGGGGGTCGGCCGCCGCACGGGTGCCCTCCATGCGGATCCCGCCACCGGGCTCCCGCAGTCGCAGCGGGGCCAGATGGCCGAGGGCGGGCCGGAACCCCGTCGCCCACAGGATGGTGTCCGCCTCGACACGCCGTCCGTCGCGCCAGGCGACGCCGTCGAGGGTGATCCGGTCGAACATGGGCCGGCGGTCCAGCACGCCGTCCGCGATGCCCCGGCGGATCGCGTCGTCGAGGGGAAGCCCCGTCACCGACACGACGCTGCGCGGCGGCAGGCCCTGCCGCACCCGCTCCTCCACCAGCGCCACCGCCGCGCGCCCCGCGTTCTCGTCGAAGGAACCCTCGCGGAAGACCGGCGGGCGCCGGGTCGCCCAGGTGGTGGCGGCTGCGTACGGGGCGAGCTCCAGCAGGTGCTGGGTGCCGGACGCGCCACCGCCCACCACCACGACCCGCTGCCCGGCGAACGCCCCGGGTCCGGGGTACTGCGCGGTGTGCAACTGCCGCCCGCGGAAGGTCTGCCAGCCGGGATAGCGCGGCCAGAACGGCCGGTCCCAGGTCCCCGTGGCGTTGACGAGCGCGCGCGTCGCCCAGACGCCCCGGGAGGTCTCGACGAGCAGCCGGCCCGCTGGCCCCTCGCGTACCGCGCGCACGTCCACCGGACGCCGCACCCGCAGGTCGAAGGCACGCTCGTACCGGTCGAAGTACGCGCTGATCACCTCCGACGACGGCCGTCCGGGATCCGCGCCCGTCAGCTCCATGCCCGGCAGCGCGTGCATCCCGTGCACCTTGCCGTAGGTCAGTGACGGCCACCGGAACTGCCAGGCCCCGCCCGGTCCGGGGGAGTGGTCGAGGACGACGAAGTCGCGGCCCGGTTCGTGACCGGTGCGCCGCAGATGGTAGGCGGCGGAGAGCCCGGCCTGCCCGGCCCCTATGACGACGACCTCAATATCGTTCACCCTTCTGCCAACCCTGCGGGCAGGACGGATCTTCCCGGCCCGGGGAGGGCCGATCGTCCGGCCCTGCGAAGAGACAGGAGCGAGGAGGGGGATCTTCCAGCAGCCTTCGCGGAACCGGGTCCGCCGAAGCCGTCCGGCGACGGTCGTCCCGCGCCGCCGTTCCGGTGCCCGGCCGGTCGCATGGGCCACGATGGTGGCATGTCAGATGTGTTCACCACCCGGGTCCTTCACGTGTCCACCGGTTCCGCGGAGCGGGTCGTCGACCTCACCCGCGACTGCGAGACCTTCCTCCGCGAGACGGCGGCGGGCCGCGACGGCCTGCTCAACGTCTTCGTGCCCCACGCCACGGCAGGGGTCGCCGTCATCGAGACCGGTGCCGGCAGCGACGACGACCTCCTCGCCGCGCTGCACACCCTGCTCCCGGCCCACGACCGCTGGCAGCACCGCCACGGCAGTCCCGGACACGGCCGCGACCACGTCCTCCCGGCCATCGTTCCGCCGCACGCCACCCTCCCGGTGCTGGGTGGCCGGCTGGAGCTCGGGACATGGCAGTCGGTGTGCCTGGTGGACACGAACAAGGACAATCCCAGCCGTCAGGTGCGGCTGAGCTTCCTTGGCTGAGGTACGTGAGGGAAGTGTCGAATTCCGGCCGCACCGCATGCCGCCCGGCTCGTGCGTGATGACCCGGTGAGCGTCATGGTCCTTCGCGGTCGGGCGGCGGCATGTGAACCCACGTAGGGGGTTTGCCGTTCACCCCATCTTGCCGCGCGTGCACGCCGGGCCGCGGCACAGCCGTCCGCGGCCCGGACGCGACGGTGGACCCCGACGGCGCAGGGCGAGTCCGTCGGTGCGTGCGACAGCGAACACCCGCGTTGGACGGGCGTGTTCCTGCCCTGGCGCAGAGGGCGCCCGTCGCCGTCACGCTGGCGGTGGCCGGTGCGCCGGCTCGCGCTGAGCGATCTGCGTCCTCTGGGACCCCCGGAGTCCCGGTGGCCCGGGCCCCGTACGCACGAGACTGCCGAGCCCGGCGGAGCCTGCCGTTCACCGTGCTGTGCAGGACCCGCGGCCGTCAGCGGCGCGGACGCTCCAGAGTGAGGAGCAGACCCTCGACCGCACCGGGTCCTATACGGCCCTTCACGTCGGCGGCCGTGATCGTCTTGAGGGCCCAGCCGTCCTCGGCGTGCTTGTTCAGAACCTTCTCCAGCTTGTCGCCGTCCAGTGCGTCCCCGATCAGAGATTCACGGAAGGTGACGACCTTGTACTCGAGTGCGTAGGGGTTGCTCATGGCGGGGACCTTCCCGTGGATGGACTGGCTGACGGAACCGGGGACAGCCAATCACCGTTCGACGTTGCCGCACACGGCGGGGTGGGGGTCATGTCATCCTGGCCTGCTTCGGCGGTGCCGGTACAGCGCAACGCAGGAGTGACCCGGCTTCGAGTCGGCGCTGCGCCGGCACGTCCCGGCGGACGCGCAGCGTCGGACAGCCTGCCGACAGGTAGCGGTGCTGGCTGACGGTGAGCCAGGTAAGGCTTGCGGAACCGCCCTGAGGGCCCTGTTCCGGCGGTGTGTGCCGTGTCACGTATTTCAGGTGCCGCCCAAGTTGTCTGCATCACAGCGGAAATGTCTGTTTAGCGTCCATGCTCGAAACGGATAGCGACTCCCGAAGTAGAGCCTATCGGCAACCTCTTGGGCGCGAAGTTCCAAAGTGACCCATGAGGCAGCACTCGTGACATTCCCGCTTGTTCCCCTGGAAAGGTGCCCCATCATGACCGCTTACCTCTGTCCCCCTGCCGTGATACACGGCGAGCACGCCGTGGAGACCAGCCAGATCGTCGCGGAGGTGCGCGACCGGCATCCGCACGCGGCGTGGGCGATGCGGATCGACGGCATCGCGGCCAGCACGGGCATCGGGACACGCGGATGGATGCTGCCGATGGAGACCGCCGTCGCGCCCGGCAACGGCGGCGGCCTGGGGGCTGTCGGCATCGGGCGGGCCCAAGAGGCGTTGGCGCGCGACGGGTTCACCCAGCAGGACGTGGACCGCGTGATCGCCGCGCTTGAGGCGATACCCGCGCCGCAGACCGTCCAGGAGCGCACCGCGCCCGCCTGGGAGGCCGTGCAGTCCTACGGAGAGCGTGCGGCGCGCGGGGCCTTGCAGATCGCCGGGCTGGACACCGCGGACATCGACTGCCTGATCACCAGCAACTCCACCACCCCGGCGCTGCCGGGTCTGGACATCGCCCTGGCCAACAAGCTTCAGCTCCGCAACGACGTGATGCTGCTGCCGGCGACGCAGTGGGCCTGTGCCGCGGGGACCCGCTCCCTGGCGCTGGCGGCGGATCTCGTGGCTGCGGACCCCGACCGGGTGGTCCTGGTCGTGATCGCGGAGGCGCTGAGCACGACCTACCAGCCCGCGGACGACACCCTCGAGTCTCTGATCGTCCGGTTGCTGTTCGCGGACACCGCGGTCGCCGCGGTGGTCACGGGCCGCCCGCGGCGCGAGTCGGTGCTGCGGCTGGACGCCGCCTGGCACCACACCCTGCCCGGCACCCACGACCTGCACCGTCTGGACACGCGGGCGGACGGCACCCACTTCGTGATGGACCGGCGCGGCCCGCGCGCCGTGCAGGAGACGGTCACCGCGATGTGGGATTGGCTGCGCGTCCGTTACCAGGACCACCCCGGCTCCTGGCACCCCGACGTGCTGCTGGCGCACCCCGGCGGGACCCGGGTACTGGAGTACATGGAGCAGACGATGCCCGACGCGTGGCCGTCGGGGCTGCTGGACTACAGCCGAGACAGCTACACCAGCGGCAACCGCGGAGGCGCCGCCGTGTTCGACATCATGCGGCGGGCGCACGACGCCGGGCAGAAGTCAGGCAGTCGCGCCGTCCTGTACGCGGCGGCACCGGGCCTGACCGCCACCGCCCTGGAGGGGGAGTGGCTGTAGTGCGAGCCCGGGCCGCAGGCACCGGCAAACGGGCGGCCCGTATCGCCGGTCACGACACCGGTACCGCCGGGGCGCCGTCCGTACTGTCGGTGCCGCCGGGTGACGCGTACGCCGTCCGTACCCTCGCCGCGGTCCCCTGCGTCGGCCGCGCCGCCGCCCCGCAGCCGCGTCACCTCGCGACCTCCGCCCAGACCACCTTGCCGGTGTCCGTCCACCGCACCCCCCACCGGGTGGTGAGCCTGTGCACGATGTGCAGGCCACGACCGCCGTCGTCGAGGAGGCCGCCCCGGCCCAGACGTGGCCTGCCGTTGCCGGTGTCGCCCACCTCGCACAGCAGGCCGTGACCGGCCCTGATCAGCCGTACCGTGATAGGACCGCTGGCGAAGCGCACTGCGTTGGTGACCAGCTCGCTGACCAGCAACGACACATTGTCCAGGGTGTCGTCCCTGGTGCGCCATCGCCGCAGCAGCGTGGAGACCTGCGCGCGGGCACGGGCGGGCGCGTCGTCGCGGGCGGGCAGCCGCCAGGTCGCGGTGTCCCCCTTGCGGTAGCCGATCATGCGAGCGAGCAGCAGGGTCACGTCGTCGCGCTGGTGCACGGGCGCCAGCGCGGAGACCACGCGCCGTGCAGCCTGCTGCAGGGCGTCCCAGGGGTGCACCGTGGACACGGCGTCCGCCAGCCTGCCGATACCCTCGTCGATGGACAGCGCCGGATTCTCCACCAGGCCGTCGGTGTAGAGAACGAGCAGGGAGCCCGGGGGCGCGCCGAAAGTGTGCACGTCGAACGGCTCCCGCAGCGCGAACTCGGCGCCCAGGCCGGGATGAGGGTGCACCGTGAGCGGGCCCGCGTGCCCGTCCGGGGACACCAGCACCGGGGGGAGGTGGCCGGCGCTGGACAGCGTCACATGGTGGCTGACCGGGTCGTAGAGGGCGATACAGCAGGTCGACCCGAGGGCGCTGTAACCGGCCGCCAGCCCGGACTCCGCGTCGTCCAGCACCGTCACGGTCTCGTCCAGGTGTTCCAGCACCTCGTCGGGCCCCAGTCCCGCGGACAGCAGCGCGCGGGCCTCCATGCTCAGCTGGCCCATGGTCGCCGCGGCTCCCAGGCCGTGCCCGACGACGTCACCGACCACCAGCGCGGTACGGCCGTCCGGCAGCGGAAAGCTGTTCACCCAGTCGCCGCCGACGCCCGCGCTGTCGGGGGTGGCGGGCTGGTAGACGCTGGCTATCTCGATGGTGTCGCCGCCGGTCCGAGGCAGCAGCCGGCGCTGCAGCGCCAGCACCTGCGTGTGCTCGCGCTGGTGCTGACGGGCCAGGTCCACGTGATGGACGGTCCTGGCCACCAGTTCCTGCAGGTCGAACAGCTCGCTGTCGCGGAAGGGGGAGTCCGCCCGCCGCCAGACCTCCGCCACGCCCAGTACGACAGGCGGCGCGCCGTCCAGGACCAGCGGTATGCATGCCACACCCGCCGACGGGTCACCTGGCACCAGGGCACGCATCACCCGCGGACTGCCGAGTATCCGCTCGACCGCCTCCCGGTCGGGTATGACGATGGCCTGCGGGGCATCGTCCCGCCGTACCGCCTGCGCCAGCAGGCGACTGGCGTCGGTGGGAAGATCGTCGCCCGGAGTCACGTAGCCCTCGGGCCACGCCCGGTCCGGCACCAGCGCCGCCCGCCGTAGCCGGATGCGTCCATGCGCCTGCTCGGTTACTCCCTCGCCCGTCCACACGGCGAAGTCGAGGTCGACGGCGGCCACGTCTCCCCAGGCCAGCAGGGACTCCGCCAGCGACTGCGCGGTCTCGCCGATGTCCAGCGAGGTGCCGATCGCGGTCTCGGCGGCGTACAGGTGCAGCCTCCTGGCCATGGCGATCACCGAGACGGTCAGGCCTTCCTCCGGTGCCGCGGCGGGCAGGATGCTCAGCGAGACCACCAGCTCCGATCCGTCGCCGCGCCGCAGGCGCTGGATCCGGGCGACGTGTGCCTCACCGGTTTCCAGGACCTGCCGCAACCGCCGTGTGACCGTCGGTACGTCCCCAGGAGGCAGGAGATCGACGAAACGACTCCCGGCAGCGGCGTCCAGACCCGCGAACACGGGGGCGTCCAGGTTGCAGCGGGTGACTCTGAGGTCCCGGTCCAGGTTGACCGCGCCGAGAATCTGATCCTGACGGCCGGCTGCCGCGTTGTCGGGTGCGCGTGGGCTGGTGGTGCGGTCCCCCTGGACGTCGGCAGAACCGGCGGCCGTTGCCGCTCCGCCGCACGGGATGTAGCGCCCCAGGGCGCTGCTGACCATGTCGAACGGCGAAGAAGACGAAGGGGTGGGCGTGGAGTCCATACGGCTCTCTCAGCGATCCCCGGCGCAGCGCCGGGGCTGTACTCGGACCCGTGCGACGGGGCCCCGAGATCCCTGACCGCACACCTCATTGAATAACACCGGGAGTCGCTTCGCCCACATCAGCGGATCACGCGGTGAACGCGGACAGTGAGGAATGCCGCAGCCGGTGGCCGTTCATCCGTGCGGGCCCCATCCTGATGCCGGAGCAAACCCCCGGATCAGGTCGAACCCGTACGCCACCTCCTTGCACGCAACCCCGGATCGCCGCAGGTTGATCCAGTGGTGGGGGCCGGGGCGCGGGCGTACGGTCGAACGGTGGAGCCCGCAGTGGACGCCGGCGTTCATTGAGCGCCCGGCCCGGGGAACCGATCCGCCGAGGGTGCGACATGTCATGAGCAGCAGCCCCCAGCCGACCTCCGCCCCGTCGGCCACCGCGCACGGAGCGGACGGCGGCGGAAGCGTGATGGCGCTCCTCGTCATCGCTTCCTGCCAGCTCATGGTGGTGCTCGACATCACCATCGTGAACATCGCCCTGCCCCACATCCAGAGCGCCCTGAACTTCTCCACCACCAGCCTGAGCTGGGTGATCAACGCCTACACCCTGACCTTCGGCGGACTGCTGCTGCTCGGCGGCCGGACGGGCGACATCCTCGGCAGGCGGCGGGTGTTCATCTTCGGCGTGCTGCTGTTCGTGCTCGCCTCGCTGCTCGGCGGCCTCGCCCAGAGCTCCGGGCAACTCCTCGCCGCGCGCGCACTCCAGGGCGTCGGCGGCGCCATCGCCTCCCCGACCGCCCTCGCCCTGATCAGCACCACCTTCCGCGAGGGCCCGGAGCGCAACCGGGCCTTCGGGGTGTTCGCGGCGGTCTCCGCGGGTGGCGGTGCGATCGGGCTCCTCGCCGGCGGCATGCTCGTCGAATGGCTGAACTGGCGCTGGGTGCTGTTCGTCAACGTCCCGATCGGCGTGCTCATCGCCCTGGCGACACCCCGCTGGATCCGCGAGTCCGAACGCCATCCCGGGCACTTCGACGTCGCCGGTGCGCTGACCTCCACCGCGGGCATGGTGCTGCTCGTCTACGGGTTCATCAGAGCGGCGCAGGACGGTTGGCGTGACGCGATCACCCTGGCGTCCTTCACCCTGGCCGTCGTCGTGCTGTGCGTGTTCGTACTGGTCGAGCGGCGTTCGCGGCAGCCGATCACCCCGCTGCACATGTTCGCCGACCGTAACCGGGCAGGCACCTACGGCATCATGCTGTGCCTGGCCGCCGCGATCTTCGGCATGTTCTTCTTCCTCACCCTGTTCGTGCAGAACGTGCTGGACTTCAGCCCGCTGCGGGCCGGCCTCGCCTTCCTGCCGGTGAGCGCGGTCATCGCGATCGGCGCCGTGCTGGCCTCCCGCTTCCTGCCCCGGTTCGGGCCCAAGCCGTTCATGGTGGTGGGTGGCCTGCTCGCGGCGGGCGGACTGGCCTGGCTGACGCTGACGGACGTCCACTCCACCTACGCGGGCAGCATCCTCGGGCCCATGCTCGTCTTCAGCCTCGGCATGGGCATGGAGTTCGTGTCGCTGACGCTGATGGCCCTGTCCAACGTCTCGGTCCGGGAGACCGGAGCGGCCTCCGGGCTGCTCAACGCCACCCAGCAGGTCGGAGGCTCGCTCGGACTGTCCATCCTGGTCACGATGTTCGGCACCGCCAGCGGCAACGAGGCGGACACGCAGATCCCGCGCTTCCTCGCCCAGGCCACCCCGGCCGAACGGCTGCGGTTCCAGCGCACCGGGGAACTCCCGCCGCCCTGGTCCGACGAGATCCTCACCGCGGGCGTCTCGTCCGCCTTCACGATGGCGGCGATCTTCGCCGCGATCGCCGCGGTCATCGCCCTGGTGGTGATCCAGGTCCGCCCCTCCGACCTGGAACGCCTCCAGGGCAACGGCATGCCCGGCCCGGGCTGAGCGAGGCCCTCCCCTTCCCGGGGCGGCCCCACGTTCCACGCGGCCGCCGCTCATCTTGCGCAGTCCGTCACCCGTCCCCCGTACGCACCAGCGCGACGGTGATGTTGTCCGGGCCGCCCGCTTCGATCGCGGCCTTCCACAGCGCGAAGGCCGCCCCGCCGTCGTCGTGCTCGCACAGCAACTCGTCGACCACCTCAGGCGGCACCGGATCGGTGAGGCCGTCACTGCACAACAGGTAGCGCTCACCGGGCGTCCGGGGTACGGCGGTGACGTGCGGTTCCACGTCCCGGAAGCCGGGGCTGCCGCCGAGGCACTGGGTGACCATGGAGGTGGTGCGCTGCCCCGGCCGCAGGGGCGGGCTGTCGTCGACACTCATCTGCCGCAGCCCGCCGGGGGAGTGGGCGAAGACCCGGCTGTCGCCCACGTTGAAGACCAGCAGCGACTCGGGCTGCACCACGATGCCGGCGACGGTCGTGCCCATCGCGGTGAGTTCCCCGCTCCCTGCCCCTTCGCCGGCCTCGAACACGGCCCGGTTGCACTCGTGCAGAGCCTCGCGCACGGCGTCCGCACTGCTCAGGACCGGCCCGAGCGAAGCGATCCGCCGGACGGCCAGCGAACTGGCCAGATGACCGCCGGGATGTCCGCCCAGACCGTCGGCGACGGCGACGACGAGCGGAGTGCCGAGCGGGAAGACCAGCGTCTGCGGGTTCTCCGTCACCGTGGCGCACAGCGTCCACGGTCCGACGGCGAGACTGTCCTCGTTGCGCTCGCGCAGCAGACCGGGATGGCTCAGTGCACTGACCGCGACGTACGCCATGGAGCGCCACCGCCTTCCCGCACCGGAGGCACCGCGCGGGTGGTCCGGGCCTGTCCGTCCAGTCTAGGCGCCGCCCTGCGGAGCACGGACGGTGGCCCGAGCGCCGGCGACCGGGCACCGCCGGTGCCGTGACGGGGAAGGCCGGGCTGCTCGCGGGCGACCTGGCCGTGGACCTCGCCGACCGGCACGCGGCCTATGCGATCGGGGGCCCCGAGGCGCGGGCCCTCGGGAGCAGTGCGCGGATGTCGGGCGGCAGGACACGGGTGAGCCGCTCCATCGATTCCGGGGCCACGGCCGCGTCCAGCACCTCCAGCACCGCGGCCGAACGCCGGAGCGCGGTGTCCTCGGAGACCCCGGCACGCCAGGCCACACGGCCCACGAACGACGTGAGGTCGAAGCGCTCGCCGACGGTACGGGGATGGCCCGCCTCCGTGGCCGGGTCGGCGGGACGCAGCACATCGCCGAGTTCGTGCGGGAGCTGCGTGGCGAGGTGATCCGCCAAGTCCGCGGGCACCCGCTCGGTGACGGTGCGCAGTACTGCCCGGAGCGTCTGCTCGGCCTCGGCGAGGTCGACGAACCCGATCCTGTCGCCCGTCGTTCTGACCATGTCCGGGTACTTCATGATCACACTCCTCGTGCGGTCCTCCCTGGGACGGCCGCGCAACGGTCGTGCTTCCTCCGGGAGGGTGCGCCCCCGTGGGTCCCGGGAGCGCACCCTCCCGGTCCCGTTGTTCCACGGGCGGCCCGATCGGGACACCCTCGCGGTCGGTGCCGTCCAGGGGCCGGACGGCCGGGGACGCGACCGCGCACCCCTCTCGGCCTCGTTCGTCCACGGGCCGGTGGGGCCGTCGTCACCGGTTCGGGTCGTCCGGTGTCTCGTCGCCGCGCTCGCCCTCCGCCTGCGAGGGCGTGGTCCGCGGCGGATCGTAGGCGCTCCGCCGCGCCGTCCGGCCCCGTGGGCCCCGTTCCTCGTCGGCGAGGTCGTCGCGTTCGCCCTCGGCCTGTGACGGTGTCTGTTCGTAGATCTCTGACATGGGTGCTCACCCCTCGGCGGCAGACCCCGCTTCCGCCCGGCGGGCGGACTCGGCAGCGGGCGCTGCGCGAGTACCCCGACCGGCGCCCGCTCAAGCGGGGGCAGGAGCGCTCGGCGCGTCCGGGTGAATCGGGGCACGGGACGGGCGGCTCCCGTCAGCCGTCGTCCTCGGGTGTCCGGTCGCCGTCCGCGCTGTCGTCCGTCCCGGTGTCCTCGGCGTCCTTCCGGCCGCCGTCGCTCCAGTCGTACGGCCCGCCTCCGCGCCACTCGATCAGATCGGGGTCGTCCACGGCCCTGTCCTCGCCCGGCAGGCCCGCCCCGTGCACCAGATCCAGCACGTCGAAGAAACTGTAGGCGGTGCCCACCTGCTCGTCCTCGATCGTCACCCGCCGTCCGCCGTCGTCCGACGGGGGGTGTACGACCACCGGGGGGCGCTTGTCCATGGCACCACCATGCGCCGGACCGGCACCGGGCGCAGCCCGGCGCATCACCGGGCGCCCTGTTCCAGCAGCCGCCGGCACTGTTCGAGCCCGCTGTGGGCCGGCCGTTCGAGCGCGATGGCCTGGGCGAAGCCGCCCGGACCGCCGAATGCGTCCCGGACGGCGGCCGGGTCGTACTCCAGACGGGTGCTGAGCCGGGTGTGCCGGGCGTCGACGGGCTGCAGCGTGAACGATCCGGCGAGGCCGGGACCGCTCGTGGTCTGCCCTTCCATGGTGCGTCCCTGATCATGGTCGGTTGTCTCGGCGTCGACCTCTCGGGTCCGGTCACCCGCCGTCACGCCGAGACGCGCCCGTCCGCCGCCCCCGGTGTGCGCTTCGCGCACACCGGTCAGGAAGCCGGGGTGGTTCTCCACCCGGTGGAGGAAGTCCCGGGCCCGGTCGGCCCGGACACCGATGTCTGCGTGTTCTTCGAGAGTGCTCATGACACCCCTTGGACCTCACTCGCGGTTACGGGGTCACACATCCAGTGTGCGCGCTCGCCCGGCCGGGACGCACGCCGTCGGGCGGCCGAGGGCGTGGCACTCCCGCCGGTGCCGCAGCGCCGGCGGTTCCGCCGGTGGGGACCGAGGGCCGCGCACCGTGCCGCTCGCCGGCCCGGGGACGCGTTCGGGGCCGCCTGAGCCCCGCGCGCACCGGGCGGTGCCGGACGCGGGGACCGGTCCTCGACCCGCCGGGGCACCCGCCGCCGGGTCAGGGACCGGTCCCCGCGTCCGGCGGGAGCAACGTCAGCGTGCCGTGGGGGCCCGGGGCGATCCGCACGCCCTCGCTGACCCGGTCCAGCACGCCGCACAACCAGGTGCGGTCCTCCTCCTCAGCCGCCTCCAGCCGCATTCGCCGGGCCCGCAGCGGCACCATGCGCAGCCCGAGCAGCCGGCCCGTGCCCGCCTCCACCGTCACGACGTGGGCGAGCCGAAGGTCGTCGCGGAACTCCTCGTACCCGGTGATGCCCTCGTAGTCGTCGATGAAGTCGCCGCAGCCGTGCAGCACCAGACGCCCGCGGTACACCTCGATGGGACGCGGATGGTGCGAGGAGTGCCCGTGCACCACGTCGGCGCCGCCGTCCACGAGCGCGTGGGCGAAGCGCGTCTGCTCGCGGGGCACCGCGTACCCCCAGTTGGAGCCCCAGTGCACCGACACCACGGCGACGTCACCCACGCGCTTGACCTGCTGCAGGCGGCGTACGACGGTCGCGGCGGTGGCCGCCGACAGGTCGGGCAGGTACGCCACGCCCGGCTCTTCCGCGAGCGCCGCCCAGTCCGGCGGGACACCGCTGGTACGGGCGCCCAGCGCCAGTACCAGCACCCGTCCGCCGTCCGGCAGCGGAACCGTCACCGGCGCGTACGCCTCTGCGGCGGAGCGACCCGCGCCCGCCGTGCGCAACCGCGCGCGGCCCAGCGCGTCGAGGGTCTCCAGCAGGCCCGGCCGCCCGAAGTCCAGCACGTGGTTGTTGGCCAGCACGCACACGTCCGGCCGGGCCACCGACAGCGCGCGCAGGTTGTCCGGATGCATGCGGTAGTGGACCGCCTTGCCGGGAGCGAAGTCGTCACTGCGTGTCACGGACGTCTCCAGGTTGACGATCCGGGCGTCCGGCGCGACCGCGTCCAGCAGTGGCAGGGCCTCACCCCACGGCCAGGACGGGGCCACCGGTGCCGGAATCGGCCCGTTGACCGATTCCGCCAGACGCACGTACGAGCGGGCGTCGCCGACGAACTCCTCGCGCAGCGCCGGATCGCCCGGACGCGACAGGATCTGGTCGACGCCGCGCCCGAGCATCACGTCCCCGCACAGGAACAGCGTCACCGTGCCGTCGGCCATACCTCCACGGTACGAGCCGGGCGACGGTACGCGCCGGGCCTGCGGCACACCGCCCCCGGGACCGCCGCCGGCCGGTTCCGTGCGACGGGGAGCCCGGGATCGGGCAGGACGCCGGTCCCGGGGAAGGAGCCCGGCGTCATACGTCCACGGTCACGGCGCACGACCAGCCGTAGGGATCCGGGGCGAACCGCACCCCGTGCCATGTCACGTCCCTCGGCTCCGTGCCGGTCGTCCTCACGTCGGACAGCCCGGCCAGCGCCAGCCGCACCTCCAGGCCGTCCTCGGCGTCGTCCGCCTCCAGGTCGACCGGCACCCGCCCGTCGACCTCCAGACGCCGGACGACCTCCTCCAGCAGCGCCGAGAGCAGATCGTCGTCGTCGATCTCCGCCAGCCTGACGTGCTCGACCGAGGTGGGCCGCACCGCCCTGACGTCCGCGAAGCACTCCACCATGCCCAGCGCGGCCTCCACCAGGCAGCGTTCCCGGCTCGCCCCCCACGCCTCGATGCGCACGTCCGCCGGATGCGGAACCGTCCGGTGCCCGCTGCCGCCCCGGCGCCGTTCCTGGATGTCGTCGTCCGTGTCACCGACCATGCCGCTCATCACCCGCACAGGTCCGTCCGGCCACGCGTGCCCGGATGTGTGTCCGGATCCGATCGTCCCTCCAGAAGGGGTGCCGCGTCGAGCCGGGGTACTGGTGAGGAAGGAGAGACAGGCCGTCCCGGCACGGCGGAGCGCGAGCAGCGAGGTGGAACGGATGAGAGTCGGAGTGTCGACCTTCCTCACCGATGAGGGCATCGGCCCGGCGGCGCTGGGAGCCGCCGTGGAGGAGCGCGGTCTGGACGCCCTGTTCGTCGCCGAGCACACCCACATCCCCGTCTCGCGCCGCACACCGTACCCCGGCGGCGGTGAACTGCCCCGCGTGTACTACCGGAGCCTGGATCCGTTCGTGGCGCTCGGCGCCGCGGCCGCCGCGACCCGCACCCTGCTGCTGGGCACCGGGATCGCGCTCGTGGTGCAGCGCGACCCGATCACGACCGCCAAGGAGGTCGCCACGCTCGACCTGGTCTCGAACGGACGGGCCGTCTTCGGGATCGGAGCCGGCTGGAACCGTGAGGAGATGCGCAACCACGGCACGGACCCGCGGACCCGCGGCCGGCTGATGGACGAGCGCATGCGCGCGATGATCGAGCTGTGGACGCGGGAGGAGGCCGAGTTCCACGGCGAGTTCGTCGACTTCGACCCCGTCTTCTGCTGGCCCAAACCGGTCCAGCGGCCCCATCCGCCGATCTGCGTCGGCGGTGGTGGCGACCGCGCCTTCGCCCGCCTGGCCGCCTACGGGTCCGCCTGGATGCCCACCGGGGTTCCCCCGGAGGAGCTGGGCGAGCAGATCGACCGCATGCGGCAGGTGACGGGGACCGAAACCCCGGTCGTGGTGTACGCGGCACGGCGCGACCGGGAGTCCCTCGACGCCTACGCCGTTCTCGGTGTGGAACGCGTCCTGCTGCACCTGCCCACCCGCCCCGCGGACCCCACGCTGGAGCGCCTCGACGAGTACGCCGGGATCGTCTCCGCGTACGGGTGAGCGGGGGAGAGGAACCGATCGTGCCCGACTTGGATCCCGACGAGGCCCGCCGGAGGTTCGCCGACGCCCGCGTCGCACGGATGGCGACGGTGGAACCCGGCGGGCGCCCGCACCTCGTGCCGGTCGTCTTCGGCTGCGACGGCGACCGGATCGTCACCGCCGTCGACCACAAGCCGAAACGCTCCCGGCACCTGGCCCGGCTCCACAACATCGCCGTGCACCCTGCCGTCAGCCTTCTCGTGGACGGCTACGACGAGGACTGGGAGCGCCTGTGGTGGGTCCGCGCCGACGGCGGCGCCCGCACCCTCCCGGCCGGAACGGGGGACGAGGAGGCCCGCGCGGAGTTCGGTGCCGCGATCGCCCTGCTGTGCCGGAAGTACCCCCAGTACGGCGCCCGGCCTCCCGAGGGACCGGTGATCGTCGTCACCGTCCGGCACTGGACGGGCTGGCGGGCGGGGCTCTCCCCCGCAGCCGGTAACCTGGCGGGGTGACCGGCTCCGCTGACGACCCCACGGATTCCCCCGCGGATCCGTCCCCGCATCCCTCCGCCGACCCCGTGGCGGGCGCCTTTGACGCCCCCTCCTTCACGCTCGCGTACGTGCCGGGGGTGATGCCCGCCAAGTGGGCGAGGATCTGGCACGAGCGCCGGCCGGACGTTCCGCTCACGCTGCTCAAGGTCCCCGCCGCCGAGACACCCGAGGTGCTGCGTACGGGGCGCGCCGACGCTGGCCTGGTGCGGCTGCCGGTCGACCGTGCGGTGTTCAGCGCGATCCCCCTCTACACCGAGACGACGGTCGTCGTCGTCCCCAGGGACCACGTGGCCACCGCGGCCGACGAGGTCACGCTGGCCGACCTGGCCGACGAGGTCGTCTTCCACCCGCTCGACGACGTGCTCGGCTGGGAGCGGCCGCCTGGCGAGCCGGGCTTCGAGCGGCCCGCCACCACCCAGGACGCCGTGGAACTGGTGGCGGCCGGCGTCGGACTGTTGTACGTGCCCCAGTCGCTGGCCCGCCTGTTCCACCGCAAGGACCTCACCTACCGGCCGGTGACCGACGCGCCCCGGTCGAGCGTCGCCCTGTCCTGGCCGGAGGAGGCGACGACCGACCTCGTGGAGGACTTCATCGGCGTCGTGCGCGGCCGGACGGTGAACAGCACGCGGGGACGCCGCCCGCAGACGCCCGCCGACCAGCCTGAGCGCGAGCGCCGCGAGAGCTCGGGCAGGGCGGCCGGGCAGGCAGGGCGCTCGGGGCAGCCGGGAAAGACCGGCAAGACCGCACGTCAGACGGGCGGCCGGGCGTCGGGACGGTCCGGCGGTCAGACCCAGCGGGGTCGTTCGGCCTCGGCGAGGAGCACCGGCCGCCGGGGCACCGGCCGTCCCCGCCGCCGTTCCTGAGGCCCGACGCCCGGCAGGCCCTCAGCTCGCATCGACGCGCCCGTGTCCGTGACCGGGCGCGGGGGCTCACGTCCGGGCCGTACGGCCGATCGACTCCACCAGCGGCAGCAGCCGGTGCGGGACGCGTTCGCGCAGAGCGACCTCGGTGCGGGTGCGCACCACGCCGGGCAGGCTGATCAGCTTCTGGATCACGTCCTCCAGGTGCGCGTTGTCGCGTGCCACGACCCGGGTGAGCAGATCTCCACCACCCGTGATCGAGAACGCCTCGACGATCTCCGGTACGGCGGACAGCGCGTCCCCCACGTCGTCGAGATGCCCCTGGGTGACCTCGATGTGCACGAACGCCAGCACCGGGTGGCCGAGCGCGGCGGGGGACAGGGCCGGTCCGCTGCCGGTGATCACACCGTCCCGTTCCAGCCGGTCGAGCCGGGCCTGCAGCGTGCCGCGGGCGACGCCGAGCAGGCGGGCGTACTCGCGCACGCTCGTGCGCGGCTGCTCCAGCAGCAGCCGCAGGATGCGGGTGTCGAGCGCGTCCACGGTCATGACCGTCCGGCCTCCTCCCGTCCCGCCGGTGATCATCGCCGACTGTACCAATGGCCCACCGGGCCGGCCCGGTATCCCTGGGCCGTTGGTACCCCGTCGGCCGCCCGGCGAGCACGTCGGCTGGGCCGATGGACCAGTGGAACGGGGCAGACTTGAGCCAGTGGCAAGAAGAGTGCTGTCATAGACGGGTCGATGGCGCTGCGGACCTCCGCGGCGCCTTTTTCATGCCGATGTCCGAAAGGGCGGTACACAGTGCTGAAGAGGGTGTTCGTGGCTCCGGACCCGGGGCGGGTGCGGCTGCGCTCCGCCACACGGGCCGTCCTCGGCATCGGCCCGGCGGTCGTCGTCTCGGGCCTCGCCGGACACTCCCTGGCCGGTGCCGTCACCGGCGGACTCGCCGCGCTGCTCGCCCTGTTCACCGTCACCGACACCACCGTGCGCGGACAGGCGGTCACCACCGCGCTGCTGCCGGTCGCCGGGCTGCCGGTGCTCGCCGCGGCGGCCGAGCTGCACGACCATCCGCTGCTGCGCGACCTCACCTTCCTCGCCGTGGTCGGCACCGGCGTGTACCTGCGCCGCTTCGGCCCGCGCGGCCACAGCCTCGGTGTCTTCGCGTTCATGACCTTCTTCGTCGCCCAGTTCCTGCGCGCCACCCCCGGCCAGCTCCCCGAGCTGTACGCCGCCGTCGTGCTCTCCGTGCTGACCGCCGCCGCGGTCCGCTTCGGCCTGTGGTGCTACGAGCGACGCCTGCCCCCGGCCGCGGTCCCCGCCCCGCCCGGCGGCGCCGGACTGGCCCGGGTGACCACCCGGCAGGCCGTACAGGCCACGGCGGGCGCCGCCTTCGCCCTCGTCGCGGGGCAGCTGGTGTCCGGGGAGCGCTGGTACTGGGCCGTCGGCGCCACCTGGTGGATCTTCGTCAACACCACCTCGCGCGGCGAGACCCTGGTCCGCGGCTTCCGGCGGGTCCTCGGTACCGTGATCGGTCTGGGCCTGGGCTTCCTCGTCGCCGTCCCGCTGCACGGCGCGCCCCTGCCCACCGTCCTCCTCGTCGCCGCCTGCGTCTTCGGCATCTTCTACAGCGCCGCCGTCTCCTACACCTGGATGATGCTGTGCGTGACGCTGCTCGCCGAACTGCTCTACGGCCTCCTCGGCGTCCTCGGTCCCGGGCTGCTCGGTCTGCGGCTGGCGGAGACCGGGGTGGGCGCCCTGGGCGCCGCTCTCGCGGTGCTGTTCGTCCTGCCCGTCTCCACCCACGCCGTCACCGGCGCCTGGATCCGGCGCGCCCTGCGCTGCGTGCACGCCTGCACCGCCGAGGCCGCCGCACGCCTCGCCGGCACGCCGGACGCCGATCCGGCGCCCCGCGTGGCCGAACTGGAGCAGCTGCTCGGGCGGGTGCGGCTGTCCGTGGCGCCCCTGGTCCACCCGCTGAACCCGATGCTCGGTCGCAAGCGGCGGGCCCGGCAGGTGATCGCCCTGCTCGACGACTGCGCCCGCGAGATCCGCGGGCTGGTCGCCGTCGCCGCCGATCCGGAGGCCTCCCACGACGCCCGCCTGGCCACCGCGTGCTGGCGGGTCGAGGCCGCCGTGGAGGCGCTGACCGGCGGCGGGGCCGAGGTCGCCGCGGCGGATCGGCCGACCGTGACGGAGCCCGCGCTGGCCCACCTGCACGGCATCGAGCGCGCCCTGTCCGAGCTCGCCGCACCGCTGCGCAGCCCCTCGGGATCACCGCTGGTCGGCGCCTGAGGCAGGCGCGGCCCACGGCGGGGGACGGTCCCCGTCATCCCGTCAGTCCGCCGTACGGCTCGCCGCCGCCCTCTGGACGCCTCTCCGTGCCCCGGTACCGCCCCGGCCCACGGGTCCCCGACAGCGGGCGACGCGCGCCGCGCCACGAGCCGGGGTCTTGGTCTAGACCTGGCCCGGCCGACTGCTACCGTCGCCCCGGGACACTGCGGCGACGAGAGGGGACAGCCGTGGCACACGGCGGAAGACTGCGGGCGTTCATCGGGTCCTTCACTGCGGCCGGCGGCCCCGGCATCGTCACGGCGGCCGTGGCAGCCGACACGGGCTCCCTGACCCTTCTGAGCACGGTGAACCGCCTCCCGGACCCTTCCTACCTGGCCCTCTCGCCCGACGGCGGCACCCTCTACGCGGTCAGCGAGACCGCCGAGGGGACCGTCGCCGCCTACCGTGTGGACGGCGGCAGGCCGGAACCTGCCGGACCGCGTGTCCCGGTGGGCAGCGGCCCCACCCATCTCACCGTGTACCGGGGACATGTGCTGACCGCCGACTACGGCTCCGGCAGCGTCACCGCCGTACCCGTGCGCGCCGACGGCAGCCTCGCGCCCGCCCCGTCCGGCGTGCTCCACCACACCGGCTCCGGCCCGCACGCCCCACGCCAGCACGGCCCGCACGCCCACCACGTGCAGCCCGACCCGAGCGGCCGGTGGATGGTCAGCGTCGATCTCGGGACCGACTCGGTACGGGCCTGCACCCTCACCGACGGCAGCCCGGTCCTGCACCGCGAGACCGCGCTGCGGCCCGGCTCCGGACCCCGGCACCTGGCCTTCCACCCGTCCGGCGACCACGCCTACATCGTCAACGAACTCACCCCGACCGTGACCGTCTGCCGCTGGGACGCCGCCGACGGGACGCTGAAGCCGCTCGCCGAGACACCGGTGCTGCCCGCCGCGCCCGCCGGGGACGCCTACCCCTCGGGCATCGCCGTCTCACCGGACGGCCGCTTCGTGTGGACCGCGACGCGCGGCGAGGACGTGCTGTCCGTGTTCACCGTCACGGCGGAGGGCGAGGTGCTGCGACCGGCCGGAACCGTGCCCTGCGGTGGGCACTGGCCGCGCGCGATCGCCCAGGCGCACGGCGTGCTGTACGTCGCCAACGAGCGCTCCGGGGACGTCACCTGGTTCACGCTCGACCCGGACACGGGGCTGCCGCGGCGGGCCGGTGCGATCGAGGTGCCCGCGGCGTCCTGCGTGGTCCTCGGCTGATCCCGCCGCCCGGTCCGCTCCCGCCCGCGCACGACGTCCCCCGGTCGGCGGGGCCCGTCCCCCGGCCCGCGCACCCGGACGCCGCAGGGCCCGTTCCGGCATTCGGAGCGGGCCCTGCTTTCCGCGGCGTCCAAGGAGTGCGGGCGACTCAGTGGGCGGCGCCCTGCGGCTGCTGGGGGGTGATGCCCAGCGCAGACGTGTACTTCGCCAGGGCGAGCTTGCCGACCGCGGGGTAGGGGCCGAGGGCCTCCGCGGCGGAGCAGCCGGCCTCCTTGGCCGCCTCCTCGATCAGCGTCGCGTCGATCTCGGGACCGATCAGGTACGGCGCCAGCGCCAGCTGCTGCGAACCCGAGGACCGCAGCTGCTCGGCCACGGACATGATCGAACCCTCCTGGTCCAGGGCGGCGGCCATGACCGGCACGGCGAGGCGCGCGGCGAGCAGCATGCCGGTGATCCCCGCCGCCTGGACGGCTTCCTCGCCGCCCACCGAGGCCAGGACGATACCGTCGGCGGCGGTGGCCACGGTGAACAGACGGGCCCGGTCGGCACGCGCCAGGCCGGCCTCGGACAGGCGCACGTGCAGCGCCTCGGCCAGCAGCGGGTGCGGCCCGAGCACGTCGGTGAGTTCGGCCGCGACACGGCTGTCCATGAGGGCCTGGCGCATCTGGCGCAGGAGTGCACTGTCCGGACCGGCCAGCAGCGGCACGACGACGGCGACAGGGCCCTCGGGGGCCTTGGCCTCCACCCCTGCGGCCAGGGCCTGCTCGTAGCGGGTGGTGCGCTCGTCGGCTGCGTGCGCCAGCACCGCCCGCAGCGTCGGGAACTCCGTGTCGTCCCCGTCGACGTAGCCGATCCGGGCGTCCAGGCCGGGCAGTTCGGAGCGGGCGATGCTCACGACCTCCTCGGCGAGGCCGCGAACGGCGGCGCTGGGCGTGCCCGGCACCGCGAGGACGAGCGCGGGCGCGCCCTCGGGAGCCGCCAGGGGCTCGGGGCGGCGGTGCCGCCCGGGCTGGCGGGGGCGCGGCATTCGTACGGGCAGGCCGGACGCGGGCCCAGTGGGGGAACTCATGGCGCCGCATGTTACTTGTTTCCGCGGTTCCCCTGTTCGGGGAGGGTGCAGGTGAGCGGTATCCGTCCGGTTTTGTCTGATGAGGTACGGACGGATCAGAAGTGATCAGCTGGTCGCCCGGGCCGCACGCGCCCGGCGGCGGCCGGTCCTCAACCTCGCTCCGTGGCCACCACCTGCAACATCTGCCCGTCGGCGGGAAGGGCGAGCGGGCCCGTGGCGAGGTCGGTCGCGAGGCGTACCGCTCCGTTCAGCGGGTCGCCGGCGGCGGGCACCCGACGGGCGTGTGGCAGCAGCCGCGCCAGCTCCCGTGCCAGCGGGGCGAGCAGCGGTTCGCCCATCCTGAACAGTCCGCCGGTGAGTGCGAGGAGCGGCTCTCCGCCGGCCGGGCACACCGCGCACGCCGACTCCGCCATGTGCCGGGCCGCCGTGGCCAGGATGCCGACGGCGACCTGATCGCCGTCGGCGGCGCAGCCGGCCACCCGGGGGGCGAAGGAGGCGAGTACCGCGGGCCGGTCGGCCCGCGGGTACAGCCGGCCGGGCAGCACCTGCACCGGCCCGAACGCCTCCTCAGCGCGGGCCAGCAGTCCCGCCGAGCCGCCCGGCCGACCGTCGTGGGCCCGCAGGGCGGCCTCCAGGCCGGCCCGGCCGATCCAGGCTCCGCTGCCGCAGTCGCCCAGCAGATGGCCCCAGCCGTCCGCACGCCGCCAGCCGACCAGGTCGGTGCCGACGGCGATCAGCCCCGTGCCGGCGGCGATCACCGCGCCCGGCCGGGAACCGAGGGCACCGCAGTAGGCGGTCACGGCGTCGGCGGCCAGGGCCAGCCGCCGCACGCCGAAGGCGCGGCGCAGCGCACCCGGCAGTTCGGCACGCAGCGCGTCGCCGAGCGTGCCCAGCCCGGCCGCCCCGACCACGGCCGCGGACGGCTGCGGCGCACCGGCCTCCACGGTCAGCGCCTCCACCAGCGGGACCAGACGCTCCATCAAGTGGTCCGCGTCGACGCCCCGCGCACCGGTCGGCACCGGCTGAGCGGTGGACCGCTGCCCGAGCACGCCGCGCCGGGCCGTGCCCACGGCCACCCGCAGCCCGGAGCCTCCCGAGTCCACCGCGAGGAAACCGGTGTCCCGACCGGCGGACGGGCCGGCTTCGGCCTGCGGCAGTCCGGAGGTCACGGCAGGCGCCGGACGCCCGGCCGGATCGGCGGGACGCGATCACCGCGGCGGAGCTGCTCGATCACTGGACGCAACAGGCTCCCCGCCTTCCCTGTGGCCGGCTGCACGCCCTGCTGGACCGGCACGACGACCTCGACGAGGAGGAAGAGTAGCGCCGGGAGACGCGTCCGTGCGTGGGGCTTGGGCGTGTGTGCGGGACCGTGGTGTGTGCCAGTAGGGTGACGCGGTGTGGCACCACGACCCTTGCATGAACTGGTTGAAGCAGGCTGGGCGAAGGCTCTTGAACCCGCCGCCGAACGCATCGCTGCGATGGGGGACTTCCTGCGGGCCGAGATAGCGGCCGGCCGGACCTACCTCCCGTCCGGAGCCGACGTCCTGAGGGCTTTCCGGCAGCCCTTCGACGACGTACGGGTCCTGATCGTCGGTCAGGATCCCTATCCCACCCCCGGGATGGCCATCGGCCTGAGTTTCGCGGTCGCGCCCGAGGTGCGTTCGCTGCCGGGCAGTCTGGAGAACATCTTCCGCGAGATGCACACCGATCTCGGACTGCCCAGGCCGTCCAACGGTGATCTGACGCCGTGGACCGAGCAGGGGGTGCTGCTGCTGAACAGGGCGCTCACCACCGCTCCGCGCAAGCCCGGGGCCCACCGGGGCAAGGGCTGGGAGGAAGTGACCGAGCAGGCCATCCGGGCGCTGGCGGCGCGCGGCAAGCCGCTGGTGTCGATCCTTTGGGGCCGGGACGCCCGGAATCTGCGGCCGCTGCTCGGGGACCTCCCGGCGATCGAGTCCGCCCATCCCTCCCCCATGTCCGCCGACCGCGGCTTCTTCGGTTCGCGTCCGTTCAGCAGGGCCAACGACCTGCTGGTCGGCATGGGCGCACAGCCGGTGGACTGGCGCCTGCCGTGAGGTGTGCCGCGGGGGCGGCCCGGTTTCGGGTGCCGTGACCGTGATGATCGGCGGATGCCGCATGCCGAGGCCATGGGGGTGATGCCCCGGCTCCGTCGCGGCAGTTCGCCTTGGGCCGTGCCGCCATGGCACCGCAGTGTGGGGGGTCATGCCCCTTCGGGGCACGCGGCGGGTCGGTGCGGTGGGAAGGGAGCGGTCGGTGACGGCAGGGACGGAGGCCGCTGGGGCGGACGTGCGGAGCGTCGGCGTGGCGGGACGCGTGTCCTCCCGTACGCCGGGTGGCGCGGTGCGCGGTGAGGGGCGGTGAGCGGTTTCACGGCCGCGCTGTGCCTGCTGGGCGTGGCGGTACTGGCGGTCGCCGGGGTGTACGGGGCCGCCCGGGCGTTCCGCGTCCCGCACGGCCCGCTGCCCGCGCAGCCGTTCGGGTCCGGGCTCGAACCCGCCGAGCACGCGGTCAGCCGGTTCCATGTGCGCTGGTACACGGTGACGATGCTCTTCCTCGCCTTCGACATGGAGATGGTCTTCATGTACCCGTGGACACTCGTGATCTCCGCGATGGGCCCGAGCGCGGTGATCGAGATGTTCGTCTTTCTCGCCGTCCTGCTCGCAGGCGTCGTCTACGCCTGGAGGGAGGGGGCACTGCGATGGGCCTGAGGGCCGTTCTGCTGCGTGCGGCCGCGGCCCGGCCGCACGTGCTGCTGGTGACCGTGCCGGGCGGGACGGCGGTGCGGCTGGCCGCCGAGCGTGAGCTGCGGTCGCGGGGCTGGCCGTCGGCCTCCACCCCTGCCGGGGCCGACCTGATGGTCGTCGCGGGGCCCGACTGCGCGCCGCTGCGGTCGGTACTGGAGCGGCTGTGGCAGGACATGCCGCAGCCGCGTGCCCGTGTGCGGGCGACGGTGCCCGGCACAGTGTCGTCCGTGCTCGACGTGGCCCGCGACCGGCTGAGTTCCCCCGGCCGCCCGCGCACCGACGCCGAGCGGACGGCCCACGGGAAGGGGCACCGCGGACCCGAGCGGCCCGGCGGCCGTGGACACGACCGCCGGACGGAGCGAAGCCGCCACACCGGAAACGGCGGACACGGTGTGCACGGCGGTCACGCGGACCACGGCGGTGGTCACGGCAGCCACCGCGAGCACGGCGGCCACGACGGCCACGGGAACGGCGACATGGGGTTGCCGGGCGGGTTGCCGCTGGCCGGGCGGGGTGAGGATCGCGACGGTCTGACGCTGGACCGTCTGCATGTGCCGCTGGGACCGTTCCTGGCCGACTGGCCGGCGGGACTGACCGTCCGTCTGGTGCTGCAGGGCGACGTCGTCCAGCGGGCCGCCCTCGACCGGCCGGCCGCCCGCACATCGGCCGATCCGTTCTGGACCCGGCCGTGGACCAGGGCCGCGGCAGGCGAGCCGGTGGCCTCGGGGGAGGCCGCGCGACGGCGGGCAGCGGCGCATCTGGACAGCCTGGGCCGGCTGCTGTCGGTGGCGGGCTGGCCGGCCGAGGCGGTGACCGCCCGGCGGCTGCGCGACGATCTGCTGGAGGGGGCACCCGCTTCGGTGGCCCTGCCCCGGGCGGAGCGTCTCGCCCGGCGAGTCGGCCGATCACGGACCCTGTACTGGCTGACGCGTGGCATCGGCCCCCTGAGCGCGGCCGACGCGCGGGCAGCGGGGGTGAGCGGACCGGCTGCCCGGGCGGACGGAGACGTACCGGCTCGGTACCGGCGGTGGCTCACCGACGTGGTGGACGACGTGCGGCGGTCGGAGGACACCGCTCCGCTGGATCCCGTGGCGCGGGAGAGCCCGCGCGGCCGGTGGGACGCCGGGCGCCCGCCGTCGGTCGCCCTGGCCGACGTGCTTCCCGGCCTGCTGATGGGAGCCGAGCTGGGCGCGGCCCGGCTCATCGTCGCCAGTCTCGACCCGGATCCCGACGAACTCGCCGTCCGTCGGGCGGAGGCGGCCCGTGGTTGAGGCGGGGGCATGGTGGACGGTGCCGGCCGCTCCGGCGGTGCTGCTCGGGTTCGCGGTGCTGGCGGTGGTCGGCGACGCGGCGCTGGACGCCCGCAGCGCGGGCCGGCCGCTCACCCTCGACACCGTGGTGCGACCGCTTCTCGCCGTGTCGCGCGCGCTTTCGGCGCAGCCGCGGCGGCTGCCCGCGCCGGACCGGCTGTTGTGGCGGGCGGGCGTGATCACGGTACCGACGGCCGCTGTGCTGTCCACGCTGGTGATCCCGTTCGGCGACCGCGTCGTCGCCGATCTGTCCGTCGGAGTGGTCTGGTTCAACGCCATGGAGGCGCTGACCTGGGCCGGGCTGTGGTTGGCCGGCTGGGGGCCGAACGCCGCGTTCTCCCTGATCGGCGGCTACCGTTTCCTCGCCCAGGGCCTGGCCTACGAGCTGCCGCTGATGTTCGCGCTGATCTCGGCCGCCACGGGCGCCCGGTCGCTGCGGGTCACCGACATCGCCGGGGCCCAGCACGGTCTGTGGTACGCGGTGTGGATGCCGTTCGCGTTCGTCGTCTACCTGGCCGGCGTGCTGGCCTTCAGCTTCCTGGGGCCCTTCGCCTACCCGGCGGGCCGCGACGTCGCCGGCGGCGTACTGGGGGAGACGTGCGGGGTGGACCGTCTGCTGCTGCAGGCCGGGCGGTGGTTGTGGCTGGCGGCCGGCGCGGCGATGGCGGTGCCGCTGTTCCTGGGCGGCGGTGCCGGACCCGGGCTGCCGTCCTGGGCCTGGTCGCTGGCCAAGACGCTGCTGGTGCTGGGGCTGTTGGTGTGGGCGCCGCGCAGGATGCCGGCGATCCGCGCCGATCGGTACGTGGAGCTGGCCTGGGTGCTGCTCCTGCCGCCTGCGGTCCTGCAGGTCCTGGTGCCGGCCCTGGTCGATCTCAACCTCTAGGGAAGGAGAGGTCATGGGTACGACGGGCACGGTGCTGCTGTGGGTGCTGGCTCTGCTCGCCCCGGCCTTCGGCGTTCTGGTCTTCACGATGAACTCGATGGCCCGGGTCACGTTCGCGCTGCTGGCCTGTCTGGTGTGCGTCGGCGGCATGGTGACCGTGCTGGGGCTGCCGTACCTGGGTGTGGTCATCGTCCTGATGATGGTCATGGAGATGGTGATCATGGCCGTGTTCATGATCGCCTACATGATGAACCCGGCCGGTCTGATGCCCATGTCGATGCTGCACAACAGGCGCGGCGCGCTGGCGATCAGCGGCTCCGTGTTCGCCGCCCTGACTGCGGGGATCTTCCTGGTGTCCTGGCCGGACCGCGTGGGTGCCCGCCCGCGGAACACGACCTTCCAGATCGGCGCGGCGCTGATGAGGGAGCAGATGCTGACCATGATCACGCTCGGGTTCGTGCTGCTGGCCACCATGGTGGGCGCCACCGTGCTGGCCACCCGCCGCGGCCGGTACGACCGCTACGG
This sequence comes from Streptomyces sp. MUM 2J, assembly GCF_022414535.1. Taxonomy (GTDB): domain Bacteria; phylum Actinomycetota; class Actinomycetes; order Streptomycetales; family Streptomycetaceae; genus Streptomyces. The sequence goes on along the minus strand of NZ_JADWYM010000003.1, from coordinate 171,216 downwards.
CGACGACCTCCGCCAGCGGCCAGCGCAGGACCCGGCCGGTGGGGGAGTGGGGCGATGACGTTCGAACTCCTCCTGGTGCCGGCGGCAGGGCTGTTCTGCACCGGCCTGTTCGGCGCGTTGTCCCAGCAGTCCATCGTCATGGTCATGATGGGGATCGAGCTGATGATCGGCGGCATCGTCGTCGCCGCTGCCGATTTCTGGCACTTCCTGGCCCCGGCCGCCGCGAGTGGCCAGGTGGTGATCGCGGCCGCGGTGGTGGCGATGGCCGTCGAGATGGCCATGGGCTTCGCCGTCACCACCGCCCTCTACCGCGCCCGCCAGGTCGACATGACCGACATGGCCGGGGACCTCAAGGGATGAGCGGCCTGCTCTGGCTGCTGATCTCCCTTCCCCTGGGCGGGGGCGCGGTGCTCGTCCTGACGGGGCCCCGCTCGCCCCGCACGGTCCCTGCCCTGGGTGTGGCGGTGGCCGCGGCGACCCTGGGCGCGGCCGTGGCCGCCGCGGTGACCCGGCCGACGGCGAGCGCGCCCCTGTTCGCCGGGATGCGGGCCGGACTGACGGTGGACGGCCTGTCCGCGGTGATGGTGGTCACCGTCGCCGCCGTCACCACCGCGGTCCTCGCCTTCGCCGCGGGCGAGTTCACCGCCGCTGAGAACCGGGGCCGCTTCTTCGGGCTGATGCTTCTCTTCGCCGGCGCGATGCTCGTCACCGTCACGGCGACCACGCTGCCGCTGCTGCTGATGGCCTGGGAGGCGATGGGCGCCACCAGCTGGGCACTGATCGGCTTCTGGTGGCGGCGGCCCGGACGGGCGAAGGCCGCCGACGTCGCGTTCCTGACCACCCGCACCGCCGACCTAGGGCTCTATCTGGCCGCCGGCGCCGCCCTGGCCGGCGGGGACGGTTCACTGAGCCTGGACGCCCTGCCGCACGCCGCACCACCGTGGCTGCACGTGATCACCGCGGGTGTCGTCGCCGCGGCCCTGGGGAAGTCCGCGCAACTGCCCTTCTCCTTCTGGCTGTCGCGGGCCATGCAGGGCCCCAGCCCGGTCTCCGCCCTGCTGCACTCGGCGACCATGGTCGCCGCCGGCGCCTACCTGCTGCTGCGCCTGCACCCGCTGGTGGCCACCACCGGCTGGGCCGGTCCGCTGGTCGCCTGGACCGGTGCCCTCACCGCCCTGGCCCTGGGCGTGGTCGCCGTGGCCCAGACCGACCTCAAACAACTGCTCGCGGCGTCCACATCCGCACAGATCGGCTTCATGGTGCTGGCCGCGGGCAGCGGCGGAGTCGCCGCCGGCACCACCCAGCTCGTCGCGCACGCCGCCACCAAGTCCGCGCTGTTCCTTGCCGCGGGGGCCTGGCTGACGGCGCTGGGCACCAAGCGATTGCCCGCCCTGCGCGGTGCCGCCCGCCGCTACCGGCTGGTCGGTGCGGCCTTCACCGTCTGCGCGCTCACCCTGGCCGGTCTGCCTCCGCTCTCCCTGTGGGCGGCCAAGGACGAGGTCCTCGCCACCGCTCGGGCCGAGGGGGCCGGGCTGTACACCGTGGGGCTGGTGGCGGCAGCCGTGTCGGCCGTCTACAGCGTCAAGGCCGTCCGCTGCGTCACCCGCCCCCTTCCCGAGGACCCGGAGTCCGGCTACGACACCGAACAGCGCGGAACCCGGCGCATCGCCCCCACCACACCCCTGCCGCTGCTCCTGCTCACCCTTGCCGCAGCGGTGCTGGGGGTGCTGGCCCTGCCCGGCCCCGCGGCCTGGCTGAAGGACCTCGTCGGCGCCGCGGGCGAGCCCGGTCCCCGGCCCTGGGAGCTGGTCCTGTCCGCCGGTGTCGCCCTCGCCGCCGCCGGTCTGGCGTGGTGGTGGGGTGCCCGTCCGGCGCCCGTGCCGGACGCCCCCGCACGCGCGGCACAGGGCTGGCTGCACCTGGAGCGAGTGGCGTGGACCGTCGTGGTGCGGCCCGTGCTGGGCCTCGCGCGAGCGCTGGCCGTCTTCGACGACCGGGTCGTCGACGGTGCCGTACGGCAGACGGCACGCGGCGGTCTCGCCGCCGCCCGGTTCGCCCGCCGCCTGGACGACGGTGGCATCGACGCCGCCGTCCGCGCGATCTCCTCCGGCGCCCGGAGCCTGGGCCGGTGGGCGCGCCGCCCGCAGTCCGGACTGCTCCACCAGTACTACGCCCAGGCCGCCGTCTGCTTCTCCGTGCTGGTCCTGATCATCCTGTTGGTGAGGTAACCCGCTGTGCTGAGTGTCGTCACCTTTCTGCCGCTGCTGGTGTGCGCGGTCATGCTGCTCCTGCCGCGCGTCCTGACCGACCGTGCGTACGTCCGGATCTGGATCACCGCCGCCGCCGTCGACCTCGCCCTGGTCGTCGCGCTGTGGGCGGGCTTCGACGCCGGCGGCGGAATGCAGTACGAGCAGCGGGCACGCTGGATCCCCAGCGCCGGGGTCGGCTACCACGTGGGCGTCGACGGGCTGTCCCTGCCCCTGGTGGCCCTCACCTGCCTGCTGTTCCTCGCCGTCGCCGTGTACTCGCTGCGCGAGCACCGGCGGACACGCTCCTACGTCTGCCTGTTCCTCTTCCTGCAGACCGTCAGCACGGGGCTGTTCGTCGCCCTCGACCTGATCCTGTTCTTCGTCTTCTTCGACCTGTCGATCGTCGGCATGTTCTTCGTCATCGCCGGCTGGGGCCACGGCGAACGCGCCCGTGCGGCGGCGCTGAAGTTCTTCCTCTACACCTTCGTCGGCTCCCTGGCCCTGCTGCTCGGTTTCATCGGCCTCTATCTGGCCGCGGACCCGCACACCTTCGACATCACCGACCTCGTGCGCGCCGACCCGCTGGCCGGACGCGGCCCGTACGCCGGACTCGTCCTGCTGGCCGTCGGCGTCGGACTGGCGGTCAAGACACCCACCGTGCCCTTCCACACGTGGCTGCCACCCGCCCACACCGACGCCCCCGCCGCCGGTTCGGCGATCCTTGCCGGGGTCCTGCTGAAGATGGGGACCTACGGGTTCGTCCGCATCGCCATGCCGCTGCTCCCCGGCAGCTGGCGCCACTACGCCCTGGTCATCGTCGTCGTCGGGGTCGTCTCCGTCGTGTACGGGGCGCTGGTCGCGCTGGCGCAGAGCGACTTCAAACGCATGATCGCGTACACGTCCGTCAACCACATGGGCTACGTCGTCCTCGCCGTCGGCGCCGCCGGGAGCCTGGCCGGAACCGACACCCAGGCCCGCTCCCTCGCCGTCACCGGTGCCGTCACCCAGATGGTCAGCCACGGACTCATCACCGGAGCCCTGTTCCTGCTCACCGGTGTGCTGTACGACCGCGGCGGCACGTACGCGATCGACGCCTACTCCGGCATGGCCGCCCACGCCCCGCGCTTCGCCGCGGCCACGGCCGTCGCCGCGTTCGCCAGTCTCGGCATCCCCGGGTTCTCCGGCTTCATCGCCGAGTTCCAGATCTTCACCGGCTCGCTCGCCTCCCGGACGACCGCCACCGCCATCGCCCTGACCGGCATCCTCGTCACCGCCGCCCTGTTCCTGACCGCGCTGCGGCGCATGTTCCTGGGCGCCCCGCGCCTCCCACCGGCCGTCCCCGCCGCCGGCATCACGGACCTGCACCACCACGAGGCCCTCCCCACCGTCGCCCTGCTCGCCCTCGCCACGGTGATCGGCGTCGTCCCCCGCTGGCTCCTGGACGTCATCGAACCGGCCGGTCGCACCCTGGCCCGGCTGGTGGCCCGGTGAACGAGAACCTCACCGCCCTCGTCCCCGAACTCGGCCTGCTCGGCGCCGCCGTCATCGGCCTGCTCAGCGGCTCCTGGCTGCCGCGCCGACGCCAGTGGGCCATCGCCGTCCTGGCCGTCGCCGCCTGTGTGGCCGGGCTGGTGGCCACCGCCGCCACCCTGGCCACCGACCGCGAACAGACGGTGTTCTCCCACGCCTTCGCCGTGGACACGGCGACCGGCGTCGGCCGCCTCGTCGTCCTCACCGCCCTGCTGCTGATCACCGGAATGTCCACGGAGACCGTGCGGGGCCACGCCCGGGAGACCGAGTACTGGGTGCTCCTGCTGATGACCGGCGCCGGCACCCTCGCCCTGATCGGCGCGAACGACCTGCTGATGCTCTTCGCCGCCTACCTGCTCGCCAGCATCCCCGCGTACGCCCTCGCCGCCTTCGCCAAGGACGCCTCCGGTACGGAAGCCGCCCTGAAGTACTACCTGATGGGTGCCCTGCTCGGCACCACCATGCTCGCCGGCACCGCCGTCCTCTACGCCGTCGGCCACGGCACCCTCTACCGTGGACTGAACGCCGCCCTGCCCACCGCCCCCTACGGCCTCGTCGCCGTCGGCCTCGTGGGTGTCCTCGCCGGACTCGTCTTCAAGGCCGGTGCCGTGCCCGCCCACTTCTGGGTACCCGACGTCACCGAGGGCGCCCCCGCACCGGTCGCCGCCTACGTCACCACCCTGCCCAAGGTCGGCGGCCTGATCGCGGGCTACCGGCTCCTCCACCAGGCCCTGCCCGGCAGCGACGTCAACTGGCCGCTGCTGCTGGCGATCCTCGCCGCGGTCACCATGACCCTGGGCAACTTCGCGGCCTTCTTCCAGCGCTCCGTCACCCGCCTGCTCGCCTACTCCACCATCAGCCAGGTCGGCTACCTCCTGATGGCTCTCGCCGTCGCCACCCGCACCGACCTGGCCCAGAGGAGCCTCCTGTGCTACCTGGCCGCCTACGCCGCCACCAACCTCGGCGTCTTCGCGGTCGTCACCGAACTGCCCCACGCCCGTTCCCTGGACGACTACCGCGGCCTCGGCCGCCACCGCCCCGGCCTCGCCGCCGTGCTCGTCGTCTGCCTCCTGGGCCTGGTCGGCACCCCGCCCACCGGCGTCTTCCTCGGCAAACTGGAGGTCTTCACCGCGACCATCGACGGCGGCTACACCTGGCTCGCTGTCCTCGCCGTCGCCAACACGGTCGCCTCCCTCTTCTACTACCTGCGCTGGCTCGCCCCCGTGTTCACCACCACCGCCCCCGCGCCCGCCGCCACCCAGGTGGCGCTGGGCCGCTGGGCCGCCGTCACCGCCTATGCGGCAGCCGTGCTTTCCCTGGCGCTCGGCATCGCCGGACAAACCGTCCTCACCCTCACCGACGGACCGCTGCTGCCGTGACCTGCACGGCGAGTGCCGAACCCACGTCCGGGAGCCCCCGTTCCTCGTTGCCGAGCGGTCCGGAAGACCCTCCTGTGGCCCGGCCGCCGGCGGAGGCGACGTCCACCAGCGGTGAGCGGAAGCCGCCTACGGTCCGGCGAAACGGGCGGCGCCGGAGAACCTCAGTGGAACCGGCAGTGCGCCGGAGGTCAGTTGCGCGGCCAGGGCCTGGGCCTCCTGCTTCGTGAAGCCGCCGGCGATCTGCGCGTTTCCCCCCGTCAGTGCCTGTCCCACGGCGGGCGCCGACACGACTTCGCCGTCGACGACGATGGCGAACTCGTTCTGCGGTGGCGGATTCTTTGCAAGTTGCCCGGTGGCGGCGGCCAACCTGGCGCTTCCCGCGCCGGTGAAGGCCAACTCGATGATCCAGCCTCCCCCGTTGGTGTTGTAGGCCGCCCTGGCCGACTCGACGTCGCTGCCGGTCAGCATGGCCGGCCCCAGCTCGTACTTCGCCGGCGGCTGTCCTGACCTGCCGTGGGCGGCGCAGGCGAGGACGGGGACGTGGGCGCTCGCTTCCAGGTCGGGCCTGGGGTGAGCGCCGTCGGCGGAGCAGTCCAGCGTCGCGAACCCGGCGTCGAGGGAACGACCTGAGCCGGCCTTGCCGGTGGGAGCCGCCTGCGGGGTGGGGGAGACGTCGGCGCGGAGGTCCTGAGTGACGGCGCGGCCCAGTGGCGAGGAACCGGGACCGGGCCGATCCGTGGGCACCCCGGCGACCTGCTCCGCCAGAACGGGACGGAAGCGGAGTTGCCCGGATGACCCCAGCCCCTTCAACTGCTCCGTGGGATAGGGGCCGGTGGCGGAGACGGAGCCGCTCTTCGACTCGATCCGCACCTCTGCCATTCCCAGGTTCTCCGCCCGTTCCCGCATCCGGTCGACCGTCCGGGTCAGGGCATCGGCCGTGGCGGACGACGCCACGTCGAACGTCACCTGAGACCAGTCCGCGGTGGTGGGGGCTGCGCCGACCGCGGTGCCCGGCGGCGTCGCACCCGGCCGGGCCGGTGAGGTGCCCGAGCAGCCGGTCAGCACGGCCACGCCCATACACAGGACGAAGGACGCGTGTCTTGCCTGAAGGAAACGCACGGCGGGCAGCCTCTCATGTCGAACACCGCGTATGCCGGAAAATACGGACTCCGCCGGCGGACACCGCGGGGACGGGCATCACCCCGCCACCGTGCCGCAGCCGGCGGTCAACCGGTGGCAGTGGGCGGGTGGCGGGCCGGCGCGCCTCAGCCGACCACCGCCGCGCGCACGCACAGTACGTCGGGCAGGTGGGAGGCCAACTGCCGCCAGCTGTCGCCTTCGTCGGCCGAGGCGTACACCTCGCCGTTGCGGTTGCCGAAGTAGATCCCGGCCGGGTCGGCGTCGTCGGTGCACAGGGCGTCGCGCAGCACCGTGCCGTAGTGGTCGCCCTGCGGCAGGCCGGCGGAGAGCGGCTCCCACGTCCTGCCCGCATCGGCGGTGCGGAAGACCCGGCAGCGGCGTTCCGCCGGGACCCGGTCGGAGTCGGCGTTGATGGGGTAGACGTACGCCGTGTCCCCGCGGTGTGGATGGGCCGCGGCGGCGAAACCGAACGTGGAGGGCAGGCCCTCGCCGATGTCGGTCCAGTGGGCCCCCGCATCGTCGCTGCGGTACACCCCCCAGTGGTTCTGCAGGTACAGCCGGTCCGGGTCGGCCGCGTCCCGCGCGACCTTGTGCACGCACTGGCCGAACTCGGGGTGAGGGTCGGGCAGGAAGACCGCGGAGACACCGGAGTTGGACGGTGTCCAGCTCGTGCCGCCGTCGGTGGTGCGGAACACGCCCGCGGTCGACACGGCCACGGTCACCGCCCGCGGGTCCCGCCGGTCGGTGAGCACGGTGTGCAGTCCTTCCCCGCCGCCGCCCGGAACCCACTTCGAGCGCGTGGGATGTTCCCACAGCGCACGGACCAGCTCGAAGCTCTCGCCCCGGTCCTCGGAGCGGTACAGTGCCGCCGGTTCCGTGCCCGCGTAGACCACGTCCGGCTCGGCCGCCGCGGGGTGCAGTTGCCAGACCCGCTCCAGGGAGGCACCGGTGTCCAGCGGGAACTTCACCGCCGGCTTCCCCGGTTCGGCCCAGGTGCGGCCCAGGTCGTCGGAGTGGAACACCGACGGCCCCCAGTGCGAGCTGTCGCCGCCGGCCAGCAGCCGCGGGTGCTCCCCGCGGGTGTCCACGGCGACCGAGTAGATCGCCTGTGCGTTGAAGCAGGGACTCTCGTCGAACTCCCAGGCGCCACCGCGCCGGCGCCCGATGAACAGGCCCTTGCGCGTGCCCACGGCGAGCAGTACCTCGGTCATGCCGATCACCTCCGCGACGTCGTCCGGATGTCTCACTCACGGACTCGGGCCAGTCTGCACCCGGCCACTGACAGCCACCCCCCGACCGGTCGTCACCGCAGGTCGCAGCGGCGATCGTGGCAGACGGCGGTGATCTCCGAGACGGCTTCGCGGCAACGGGTGCGCGGCCGGCGCCACCGTGCGACCGTCGAGGCGGAGGACTCGTCCTGAGCATCCCCCGCCCGCCGCCCGTATGGGAGGACGCCCGGGATGTTCGCGTGCTCACGAGGAGGAACCCTTCGATGGCGTTCCGAGGTCCGAAGGTGTGGCTGTGGCGCTGGCGGCGCAATCCCCTCAAGCGCCGCGCCGACAAGGTGGAGGCCTGGGTGCTGCTGGGCACCTGGACGGTCACCGTCCTCGTCGGGGTGCTCGCGGGCCTGGCGACCGCGCGGACCGTCGAGCAGGGGCTCGCGCGGGAGCGGGCCGAGGCGCGGCTCGTCACCGCCCACCTCACCGCGCGGGCGCCCGGGCGGCCGACCTCACAGGACGGGGACTCCGGCGGCGAGCGGGTCTGGGCGCAGGTGGAGTGGACCGCTCCGAACGGCTCCGCCCGCTTCGGACAGGTCCGAACCGCGCCCGGCACCCCCGTCGGCACGCCGGTCGCCCTCTGGACGGATCCCCGGGGCCGTCTGGTGACCAAGCCCGCCACCGCCGAGCAGGCCCGGCTCCGCTCCGGGCTCGTCGGCGCCCTGGGCGGCATCAGCGCGGCAGCCGTTCCGTGCGCCGCGGGTCACGCCCTGCGCCGGCGCCTGGAGTGGCGGCGTCTGGACCAGTGGGACGTGGCGTGGGCGCGCTTCGATCCGCTGTGGCGGGGGCGCACCGGCTGACGGCGTCGGCGGCCTTTCGACGCCTGCGCCATGCCCGCCCGCCGCGGACACGGGTGACGGCGCTCCAGCGGGGAACTCGGCAGGTCCAGGAGCCGATCTGCTCGGGAGGCGAGTGAGCCATGGCACCTCAGGAGACTTCGTCCGGCCTGCCGCAGCCACTGCGGGCCACGGTCTCGGTGCTGCACAGGATCCCGGGGGCCGGAACGGCCGGCCGGGCGGCCGGGGGAGCCCTGGCCGCCGTCGAGCGCGTGTCCCCGCGTCGGCGCAGGCTGGCGGTGTACACCGGCGCCGGGGTGCTCGGCGTCGCGGGCGTGGTGGAGTGGCCGGTGGCCCTGACCGGCGCGGCCGTCGCCTGGTTGACACAGGCACGGTCGCGGGAGCACGGCAGCGGGGACGAGGGCGCGGCCGCGTCCGCCACGGGCTCCGTGGGCCAGCCCGCGGCGCGGGCCGAGCGGGCCCGGATCCGCGCGGCTCGCAGGACCAAGGCCGAGGCGATGGTGTCGACGGCCGGCGGCGGCAGCACGGCCAGAACCTCCACGGCCGCCGCCAGGAAGTCCGTCCCGGGAACGGCCACCGCGAGCAGGACCACGCCGAGCACCACCACCACGAGCAGGACCCCCGCGGGAACGGGAACGGGAGCGGCGAGCCGGTCGGCCACGGGGACCGGCACACGCGGGGCGAGCGGGTCCACCGGGGGAACCGGCCCGCGTACCGCGAGGAAGACCGCCGCAGGAGCCGGAGCGGCGAGCCGGTCGACCACCGGGGCGGGCACTTCCACCACCGGGACGCCACGGCGCGCCGCGAAGAAGAGCACCGCGGCGGGCGGGTCCGCCACCGGGACGAAGAGGACCGCCTCCACCGCCTCGGCGAAGCCCGCGGCCGCCGGGGCCCGCGCCCGGACCGGCGCCACCCCCACGGCGACCCGGTCGTCCGGTTCCCGCACCGGCCGGCCCGCGTCCCGATCGGGGCACGCCGCGGCGGCGGGCGGCACCGGTCCGGCCGCCGGTGACGGCAGCTGAGGTGGTCCGATGACACCGGGGCTGCCGAGGGAGGTCACGGCGGCCGTGTCCGGGCTGGTCCTGGCGGGCCCCCGGTTGCTGGTGCGCGGCGCGGCGCCCGCCGTCGGCCTGGCCGCCGGTGCGGTGGCCGGGACGGCGCGGGCCGGGGTGCGGAGCGCCGACGCCGCGGTCAGGGTCGGCCGGGTCGCCCGCAGCGCGCTGCCGGGCGCGGGCGGCGACTGGAGGGCGGGCCGGCGGGCGCACCTCGCTCTGCAGCCACGGGAGCCGGAGCAGGAACGGGTGCGCCGGGAGGGCGGGACGGAGTCGGTGGCCCGACGGGTGGCCGCCACCCTGGACCGGCGGCCCGATGTCGCCTACGCCTACTGGGACGGCGGGCTGAGACGGCTCGTGGTGGCCGCGGCGGACGACGAGGTCACGGACCGGATCCTCGACCGGGCCGCTGAGCTCGCCCGCCGTCACGGGCTCGGGTCGACGGACGAGTCCGTGGAGGAATTCGCCCATCCCGGGGACGCCACGGGTGTACGCACCGCCGCGCTGGCGCTGCTCGCCGACGTGCTGGGCGCAGCCGCCGCCCTGTCGGCGTACGCGCTGCGCATCCCGCCCGCGCCGCGGCGGGTGACCGCGGTCGTGACCCTGCTGCGGGAGAACCCCCGCTTCCGCTCCTGGCTGCGGGCCCGCGTCGGGCCCTCCCACCGGGACCTGCTGCTGGCCGCCGCGAACGCCGCCGCCCACGGAGCCAGCCAGGCACCGTCCGCCCTGCTGCTGGACGCGGCGCTGCGCGCACTCCAGCTGGCGGAGACCGTCGCGCGTGCCGCCGCCTTCGACGCGGACCACGACCTGCTGTGCGCGCCCGACCGCGAGGACGTCGCCGCCAACGCCCGTACGCGCCCGCCGCTGCGCACCACCCCGGCCCAGGAGTACGCGGCCCACGCCGGCACCGGCAGTCTGCTCGGCGCCGCCGCGACCCTGCTGGTCAAGCACGACACGGAGGAGGCGGCCGAGGCGGTGCTGGCCGGCTCGCCCCGGGCCGCCCGCTACGGACCCGCCTCCTTCAACGCCGTCCTGGGCTGCGCGCTCGCCGGAACGGGCGTCCTCGTGCGCGACACCGACCGGCTCCGGCAGCTGGAGACGGCCCGGACGCTGGTCCTGCACCCGAGCGCGCTGTCCGGGCCGGGCACCGGCCCCGACCCGTGGGCCGAGGCGGTCCTGGACGCGGCACGGCGGGCAGGGCTGCGCGTGGTGGTCGGCGAGCACCCCGCGCTGGAGGACCTCGCCGGCCTCGCCGACCACGTCGTCCGCGCCGGCCGGCCGTTCGAGGAAGCGGTCACCGCCCTGCGCGGGCGCGGCGGGGTCGTCACGGTCGCCCGCCCCGGCTCCGCCGGTGACACCGGCATCCTGGCCGGGCTGCTCGCGGGCGACCTGGCCGTGGACCTCGCCGACCGGCACGCGGCCGTGGTGTGGGGCGCGGACGTGGTGGCCCCGCACGGGCTCGCCGACGTGTGGCGGCTGCTGACGGCCGTGCCGGCGGCGCGTGCGGTGGGGCGCCGCTCGAAGACCCTGGCCCGTTCGGGCGCCGCCCTGTCCGGCCTGCTGGTCGCCGTCGGAACGGCCCGCCGGGGCCGGCATCCGCCGCTGCCGGCGCCGCGGCAGGCGCCGGTCGACGCGAGCGCGGCGGTGGCCCTGGTGTCGGGCGCCAGGGCCGCCCTGGGTGTGGCCCTGGCCCGCCCGCCGCAGCCGCGGGCCCGGGTGGCCTGGCACGCCCTGGACGCCGGCGCCGTGCGGGACCGCATCGAGCGGCGGACCGAAGCCCACCCCGCCCCGTTGACGGAGGCGGCCGGGCGGATGCGGCATGCGGCCGGGACCGCGGGCGGCCTCCCTCCGCTGGCCCCGGCGCGCTGGACGGTACGGCTGGCGCGGGCGGTGCGGGAGGAGCTGGACGACCCGCTCACGCCGGTGCTCGCGGTCGGCTCGGCGGCGTCCGCGATGCTCGGCTCCGCCGTGGACGCCCTGCTGGTGCTCGGAGCGCTCGACCTCAACGCCCTGGTGGGCGGTGTGCAGCGGGTGCGGGCCGAGCGGGCGTTGGCCGGGCTGCGGGCGGAGCAGAAGAGGAAGGCGCGCGTCGCCGCCGGACGGGGGACGCGGACCGTGGACGCCGCCGGGCTGGCCCCGGGGGCCGTGATCGAACTCAAGGGCGACGACGTCGTCCCCGCCGATGCGCGTCTGCTGTGGGCGGACGGCCTGGAGGTGGACGAGTCGGCCCTGACGGGCGAGTCCCTGCCGGTCGGCAAACGCCTCGACCCGGCGCCGCACGCCCCGGTGGCCGAACGGCACTGCATGGTCTTCGAGGGCACCACCGTGGTGGCCGGGCAGGCCCGCGCGGTCGTCGTGGAGACCGGCGAGCGCACCGAGGCGGCGCGGGCCGTCTCCCTGGCAGCCCGCACCCCGCCCGCCGCCGGGGTACAGGCTCGGCTGCGGGAACTGACCTCCACGGCCGTGCCGTTGACGCTGGCCGGAGGCGCCGCCGTGACCGGTCTCGCACTGCTGCGCGGCACCCCGATCCGCCGGGCGGTGAGCGGGGGAGTGGCGGTGGCCGTGGCGGCCGTGCCCGAGGGGCTGCCGCTGGTGGCGACCGTGGCGCAGCTGGCGGCGGCCCGCCGGCTGAGCAGCCGCGGGGTCCTGGTGCGGGCCCCGCGCACCCTGGAGGCGCTGGGCCGGATGGACACCGTCTGCTTCGACAAGACGGGCACCCTCACCGAGAACCGGCTGCGGCTGGTGCGGGCCACCGACGCCGGTGGAGCCGAGGCGGACGGGGCCGTGCTGCGCACGGCGGCGCGGGCCTGCCCCCGGCTGAACGGGGATGCGGGCGGGACGACGCACGCCACCGACCGGGCGATCCTGGCCGCCGCCGGCCGTGACCCGCGGTGGCTGCAGAGCGAGGGGCGCCCGTTCGAGGCGGGCCGCGGGTACGCCGCCGCCGTGGGCCGTACCCGGGACGGCGAACGCCTGCTGGTGGTCAAGGGCGCCCCGGAGACCGTCCTGCCGGCCTGCCCGGGCCTGCCGGAACGCGCCGCGGAGACCGCCCGGGCCCTGGCCCGGGACGGGCTGCGGGTCCTGGCGGTCGCCCAGCGCCGCCCGGACGCCGCGGAGGAGGACGCGGACATCCTGGAACGGCCTCTGCGCGGTCTGGAGTTCATGGGCCTGGTCGCGTTGGCCGACGTGCCCCGGGAGACCTCCACGGCGCTGGTGCGAGGACTGCGCGAGGCGGGCGTGCGACCGGTCATGCTGACCGGTGACCATCCGCAGACCGCGCGCGCGATCGCCGTCCAGCTGGGCTGGCCGGGGGACACCGGCGTCGTCACGGGGGACGAACTGGCCGCCGCCGACCGGGCGGCACGCTCGGACATGCTGCGCGACGCCGGTGTGGTGGCCCGGGTCGCGCCCGAGCAGAAGCTCCAGGTGGTGGAGGCGCTGCGGGACGCCGGCCGGGTCGTCGGGATGGTCGGCGACGGCGCCAACGACGCGGCGGCCATTCGTGCCGCCGACATCGGCGTGGGCATCAACGCCCGGGGTTCGGCCGCCGCCCGCAACGCCGCCGACCTGGTGCTCACCGACGAGGACCTGGGAGCCCTGGTGGAAGCGGTGGGCGAGGGCCGTGCGCTGTGGCACAGCGTCGCCGACGCGATCGCCATCCTCGTCGGCGGCAACGCGGGCGAGGTCGCCTTCGGGGTCCTCGGCACCCTGCTCGGCGGCGCGGCACCCCTGTCGACCCGTCAGATGCTGCTGGTCAACCTGTTCACGGACCTGTTCCCGGCGATGGCTGTCGCCGTCACCCCGCGGCAGGACACTGCCGCCGCCCGGAGCGACACCTCCCCGGGGACCTCGCTGCTCGGCACGCCGTTGCTGGCGCAGATCCGCCACCGGGCCATGACCACCTGTCTGGGTGCGGTGGCGGCCTGGCTGTTCGGCCGTCTCACCCCGGGCACGCGGCGCCGCTCCACCACGATGGCGTTGTGCGCGGTGGTGGGCACCCAGCTCGCGCAGACCCTCGCGGACCGCCGCGGCAGCAGGCTGGTCCGCGGTACCGTCCTCGGCTCGGCGGCGGTCCTCGTCCTGCTGGTGCAGACCCCGGGGGCGAGCCGCTTCTTCGGCTGCACGCCCCTGGGACCGCTGGCCTGGGCGGGCGTCGCCGTGGCGATCGCTCTCGCCGTGACGGGGCAGCGGGCGCTGCCGAGGCTGGAGCGGACGGTGCTCCGCCTCGGCCGGGCGGCGGCCCCCGCCCACTGACCCGCTGACACCACCGCGCCGGACCTCCGACGTGGAGCTGCACCCCGGCTTGGCGGGCATCGCGGGGCCCGCCGCCGTGTGTCCTGTCCGCCGGGCACCCCCGCCGCCGCTACCTGCCCGACCGCGCCGCCGCCAGCAGGGACTCCCAATCGGGCAGCTTGACCACGCCACGCCCCAGTGAGGCGCCCAGCCGCTCCTCGGCCCGCTCGATGGCGAGCCAGCCCGCCCAGTCGACCGGCTCCGCCCCCTCCGCACGCAGGGCGCCGACCGGATCGCCGGGCAGCCCGCGCGCCGCGAGCGCGGGAGCGTCCGCCAGCAGCGAGGTCACCGTCTCCTTGGCACAGGGGCGGTTGCTGCCGATGACACCCGTCGGGCCGCGCTTGATCCAGCCGGCCACGTACCGGCCCGGGACCGCCGCCCCCTCGTGCACCACCCGCCCGGCCAGATGCGGGACCGTTCCGTGCTCCGCGTCGAACGGCAGCCCCTCCTGCGGCACCCCGCGATAGCCCACCGACCGCAGCACCAGCTCGGCGTCGATCTCCTCGAACCGGCCGGTGCCCCGCACGCCGCCGCGTCCACGTCCGTCCGGCGCCGTCCGCTCGAACCGCACGGCGCCCACGCGGCCCTTCTCGGGCTCCCCGCCCGGCCCGCCGGACGACGGCCCCCCGCCGGCCAGCAACTCGACCGGACGCAGGAAGAACCGCAGGTGAATGTGGCGCGGTGCGCCCCGGCGCGGCCGGCCCGCCCACTCTCGCAGCACCTCCACGTTCCGGCGCTGCGCGGCCGGCAGGCCGGACGGGTCGGCGTACTGCGGGTCCAATGCCAACTCCTCCGGGTCCACCATGACTTCGGCGTCCGGCAGGGAACCGAGCTCACGCAGCTCCTTGGTGGTGAAACGGGCCTGGGACGGTCCGCGCCGGCCCACCATGTGGATGTCGGTGACCCGGCTCGCGGCCAGCGCGGCGAGCGCGGCCTGCGGCATGTCGGTGCCGCTCAGCTCGTCCGCGCCCCGCGCCAGGATCCGCGTCACGTCGACTGCCACGTTCCCGGCGCCGATCACCACCGCCGCGCGGGCGCCGGCGACGAACCCGCCGGGCGGGGCGTCCGGGTGAGCGCTGTACCAGGACACGAACCGGGTCGCCGACCAACTGCCCGGCAGATCCTCGCCCGGCACGCCCAGCCGGCGGTCGGTGGCGGCACCCACGCAGTAGACGACCGCGTGGTAGAGCTCCGCGAGCCGTTCCGCCGGGACACCTCCGGCGCCGACGTGGACACCGCCGAGGAAGCGGACCCGCGGCTCCTGGAGGACCGTCCGCAGACTGTTCTGCAGCGACTTGATCTTCTCGTGGTCCGGCGCCACCCCGTAGCGGACCAGTCCGTACGGGCACGGCAGCCGGTCCAGGACGTCGACGAGCACCTCGGAGTCCTGCTCGAGCAGGCTCTGGGCGGTGTAGACCCCGCTGGGCCCGGAGCCCACGACGGCGACACGGAACACGGCACGACTCCTTACCCAGGGGGCACGGGGCGGCCCGGGGGGCCGAAGAGCGCTGTCGCCTCCAGCATCGCACCGGGTGCGCTGCGCTGACAGAGTGCCGGGTGTGTCGACGGCGTGCGTGTCCGTTCGTATGGAATGTGATCATGCGGTTACGTTGCGTGTGTGCTAGAAGCATCCTTTCTTAATCTTTCTGATCGGTCCGGGACGGACGGTGCCGTGTCCGTGCGGCCCGCGTGGGAAGTGCAGGAGGAGGGCGGCGCGACCTCGTGGTTCCAGGTCCGGCTGGCGTTCCCCGACGGAGCCCGGGTCGACGCCCTCGCCGTGGTGTCCGCCGGCTGCGTGCGGCTCGAGGACGTCCGTGCCCAGCCCGCGCTGTCCCTGGACGACCTGACCGTGCTCGCGGACTGGATCGAGGAGCCCCTGTTCGAGGCGTGCGGCGTCGACCCCGGCCGCACGGACGGAACGGATCGGCCGGACGGGGCGGGTGGGGTGGAACCCGGCGACACACAGGATCTGCGCTGGGGCGACGGAGCGGGCGACACGGACGACGCGGCCGACGCCTGCGGGACGGACGGCGCCACCGGTGAGCCCGGTGCCGGGCGCCGGGCCCGCCCTGCCTGGCCGCGCGGCATCGAGGGCCGCTGGCTGGTCGCCCAGGAGTACCGCGCGGCGCAGGAGGACGGCCTCGACCCGGTCCTCGCGGTGATGTGCGTGACCGGCCACAGCCGGCGCAGGTCCCTGCGTCTGATCGCCCAGGCGCGCGACGCCGGCTTCCTGACGCCACGTCACGCCCGGCGCTGAGCCGGCAGGGCGCCCCGGGCGCGGGGTGCCCTGCCGGGCCCTCGTACGGCCCCTCCGGCCCGCGCGCCCAGGTCCGGCCCACGCCTCGGCGCCCGGCCCGCGGGTGCGGGGTTCGCCTCGCGGATTCACCACGTCGTACCGGGGCGCCGAGCGACGGCAACCGGGAGCCGGGGTTGGCGCGCGTCCGGCCGCCGGCCGGCGTGCTCGCCGCCCCGCCGGCCGCCTAGCCTTCGCCTGGTCCGGAGCCCTTCGGCTGCTCGCAGGTCTTCCCACCGGTCGAGAAGAACCGGGACAGATCCGACCGGCACGCCCCGCCGGAGGCCGGCGGGGCGTCCTGCGGGAGCCCCAGCCGCCGGTCGAGCCGATAGCGGGCGAACAGCTCGGACCGCATCGCGGCGAACGCCATCGGCACGTTCGGCAGCACCATCGCGTACACGGCGCCCATGAGGTGCGAGCGCAGCATGGGATAGTCGGCGTCGACGTCACCGGAGCCGTGCCGGGCGACGGTGTCCCGCAGCAGTTCCGCCAGCCGCTTCTGCTCCGGGCACTGCACGAACCCCTCGGCCTGCAGCAGCCCGGCCATGTGCTGGCGCATCAGTACGGTCCGGTCGCGGGCCAGCCCCAGGATCGCGTCGATGGCCCGCGCCATGCGCTCGCTGCCGTCGTCGGTGTGCGGTTCGCGCTCCAGCGCCTCCTCCAGCGTGCGGTGCATCAGCCGGTGCACCGCCGACTGCACGAGCTGGCGCTTGCCGGGAAAGTAGTACGACACCAGGCCGCGCGCCGATCCCGCCCGGTCGGCGATGTCGCTCAGCGTCGTCGCCTCGTAGCCGCGCTCGTTGACCAGCTCGACCGCCGCCTGCAGCAGCCGCTCCCGGGAACGCCGCCGCAATTCTGCGTTGACCGAGGCGCTGCGCGGGGACATGCTGTAACTCCTGCGTTGACTGGCTGCCAGCCAACTATACTCAGCGCGTGTCGGCCGGCCCTTTCGTGGGCATGGTCGTTCTGCCGCCCGTCTCGGGCGACGCGGGGGATCGTCCGAGACGGGCTTTCACTTCCCCTGATGGTGGCCTTGGGCTACGACGGCCGGGGTCAGGTCGAACGCAGCTTCGACGGTGCGGCGGACGTACCGGCGCGCTCTCCGGCTGCGGGCCGGGGACGCTCCTGGGAGATCAACCCGGTGGCGGGGAGCCTCTCCGCACGGTGGATCTCCTTTCCTCTGGGGTGGCCCCGGGAGAGGTCGTGGTGCGGGCGGCGGGCTATCCCGTCGTGATCCCGGCGCGCCGGGCCGCCCTGTTCATCGAGTGCAGGGCGGCGAAGAGGATGCCGATGTCGTCGAGGTAGAT
This sequence comes from Streptomyces sp. MUM 2J, assembly GCF_022414535.1. Lineage (GTDB taxonomy): Bacteria > Actinomycetota > Actinomycetes > Streptomycetales > Streptomycetaceae > Streptomyces. The sequence continues at coordinate 153,899 of NZ_JADWYM010000003.1, read as the reverse complement.
CGGATCGGGCAGCAGGTCGACCGGCCAGATCGTGTAGACGATCGACGCCCAGAACGCGAACTTGTTCTGGAACGGCACTTCCTCGCCGCCCAGCAGCCGGAAGCTCTTCCTCAACCTGAGGGTCAGGGTGATCACCACCCCCAGCATCGCGATGACGGCCAGACCGCACGCGATGACGGCCAAGTAGATCCAGTCGTCCACTGTTTCTCCCGTTTCCCCCGTTTTCGCTCACCGTGTCACCACGGTAGCGGCCGGCGATCCGGGTGTCAGCGGGTCCGCCTGGTGTCGTGGGGAAGGGCGAGGGCGGCGGCAGGGGGCGCCGTTCACGCCCGCCGCGGGTGGACGGCCACCGCCAGCGCCACGACGAGTGCCCCCAGCAGCCAGCCGCCCACCACGTCCGACAGCCAGTGCACGCCCAGCCACACCCTGGTCGCGCCGACACCCACGACGGAGACGGCGGCGACCGCGAACGCGGTACGGCGCACGCGGCGGCCCGCCCCGTACCGGTGCACGAGCCACAACAGCAGCCCGCAGACGACCGTTGCCGTCATGGCGTGCCCGGACGGGAAGGCCGCGTACCGCGCGGAGTCGACGGGGTCCGGCCAGGTGGGGCGGGGCCGTCCCACCGCGGCCTTGAGTCCCTGTTCGGCCAGGATCGCCAGGTCACAGGTGACCACCAGCCACACGGCCGTGAGCCAGGCGGCGTACCGCCACACCAGCCACACCGCCGCGAGGGTGGCGGCGAGCCGCATCGTCCAGGGGTCCCACACCCAGTCGGTGAGGATGCGAACGGCGTGCGTGAGCCCCGGGTCGTCCGTGGCCCACCGGTGGGTGGTGCGGGCGACGCGGGTGTCGGTCTCGATCAGTGGCCGCCACCCCAGCGCGACCAGCGACGTCAGCATGCCCGCGCCGAGAAACGGCGCGATTCCCGCACCCAGCGCGGTGCGCCGTCCCTCGCCGCGGTGAGGAGGCGGGGCGGCGGGCGGGGCGGCGGGCGGGGCGTCCATGGGCCGATTCTCCCCGACCGGCGGGGTGGGGGCCGAGGCGGGGCGCCGGGTGGCGGTCCCCCCGGGGTGCGCTCACCCGGTCGTGCCGGGTCCGGAACGTTCGCGGCTCGCCCGCGGCGTCCCGGGACCGGGGCCCTGCGGCCCGTGGCTCCGAAGTCCCGGGGTTTCGCCGCGGCCGGTCCCGGGCCGACGGAGGGGCCGTCCGGGTGGGCCGGTGCCGGCCCGTGGTGAACCGGCGTCAGCCGGTGGTGAAGTAGTGGCCCTCGTCGAGGTCGGCGATCAGACCGGGCCGCAGGGGTTCCCAGCCCAGCAGCCGACGGGTCGCCTCGGTGGGCATCGTGAGGTCGAGCGTGATGAACGGGAAGCCCCTGAAGTGGTCGGCGGCCTGCTCGGTCGGGATGCTCACGGCCGGGACGTCCAGGTGGCGGCCTATCGTCTCGGCGATCTCCCGCACCGTGACGCCCTCTTCGGCGGCGGCGTACAACTGCGAGCCCGCCGGGGCCTTCTCCAGCGCCAGCCGGTAGAGGCGCCCGACGTCCAGGACGTGGCCGGCGGGCCACCGGTTGGCCCCGTCGCCGGCGTATCCGGACACGCCCGTGTCGCGGGCGATCCTGATCAGTGTGGGAACGAACCCGGCCTTGTCACGTGTGCTGTGCGTGACGGGAGGGACGGCGACGAGGACGGTCCGCACGTCCGCTTCGGAGTACGCGTGGATCGCGCGCGCCACGGCGGAGCGGGGGTTGGCGTCGATGGCCGCGTCGCGCCGCGCATCGCCGGTGGGGGTCAGGCCCACGCCGACGAAGGCCTTGCCGGTGCCGGTCAGCACCTCGCCGACGGCCCGCACCGCGGCCAGGTCGGCGGCCACGGCATCGCCGAACCTCCCGGCGGCGATGGCCGCGTGGTCGAAGGCGAGGTGGACGACCGCGTCCGCGTCGGCCGCGGCCTGCCGCAGGCCGTCGAGGTCGGCGAGGTCACCGCGGCGTACCTCGGCGCCCAGGGCCCGCACGGCCGCGGCCGAGGAATCGGACCGGGCCAGGCCGGCGACCTCGTGTCCGGCCTGGATCAGTTCGGGCACGACGGCCGACGCGATGTGACCGGCGGCGCCGGTGACGAAGACTCGCATGATGAGGCCTCCTGGAGGGGTCGCCCCACCTGGCGGGGCGGAGTGATGTGACTTGGTACCGTCACTATAGTCCGAGTGACGGTACCAAGTCACATCACTTATGCTGGCGGCATGGCCCGATGGGAACCGAACGCCAGGCAACGGCTGGTGCGCGCCGCACTCGACCTGTTCGCCGAGCAGGGGTACGACGCCACCACCGTCAAGGAGATCGCGGACCGAGCCGGTCTGACCAAGACCACCTTCTTCCGGCACTTCCCCGACAAGCGCGAAGTGCTCTTCGCCGGCCAGGACCTGCACGCCCGGCTTCTCGCCGACGCGATCACCGGGGCACCCGCCCCGGCCACGCCCCTCGAGGCCGTCGCCGCGGGCCTCGACGCGATGGCCGCCACCTTCACCGATGACCGCCGGGAGTTCAGTGCCGTGCTGCGTCCGGTCATCGCCGGTCACAGCGAACTGCAGGAGCGTTCGGCCCTGAAGCGGGTCAAGCTGGCCGGGGCCGTGACGGACGCGCTCCACGGGCGCGGCGTGCCCGAACCGGCCGCGAGCCTCGCGGCCGAGATCGGCCTCCGTGCCTTCGACCGTGCCTTCGGGGAGTGGGCCGATCCGGCGGGACGCGAGACGCTCACGGACCTCACCCGCCGCGCCCTCGACGAGCTCCGCACCGCGATGGCCGCCCTCGACTAGGGGGTGCTTCGAACGTCCGGTGCGGTGCTGTGCGGGACTTTCGCAACACCCCCCAGCGCCGCGGCGGGTGACGTTCGCCCGTGAAGGAGCGGCGTCCTGCGCGTGTTCCGGAGGTCCCCCTCCTGCTCGAAGAGCTGGGGGAGCGCAGGGCGTGAGCCCTCGCCAGTCTGCGACCGGCCTCAGCCGAGCGCCCGCAGACCCGGTACGAAGGTCACCAGCAGCGGCACCACCGGCACCAGCGCAGCGGTCGCCGTCAGGCGCAGGCGGTGGGCCGGGGCGAGCCGGGCCGGCGCGGTGAGCAGGCGGTCCACCCGCTGCGGGACGTGCGCCTGCGGGGCGGGGCAGGGGCCGAACACGCCCCGGTCCTCGTTGAGTTCGACCAGTGCCAGGGCGGTGGTGAGCCGCCCGAAACGGCGCGAGGCCATGTCGTCGGCGGCGAGTTCGACCAGCCGGTGCATCTCGTCCCGGAACGCCGCGAACACCGGCACCCGCGGGAACCCGCCGGCCAACGCGGAGGAGCAGTGCAGCAGCCAGTCGTGCCGGGCCCGCGCATGCCCCTGCTCGTGCGCGAGCACGGCGTCCAGCTGCCGCCCCCTGAGCCGGCGGAGCGCGGCGGTGGTGATGACGAGCCGGGGGGACGTGCCCGGCAGCCACCAGGCGTCGGGCCGTTCGCCCTCCAGGACGACCAGCCGCCCGCTGCCCGCTTCCTCACCGGGCAGCAACGGGGCACGCAGCCGCAGTTCGGCCCGGCGCAGCCGCCGGCGCGCCCGGGCGCGCACGACCTCGCGGACGAGCATCGCCGCGCTCCACATCCCGCCGCAGGCGAGCGCCACGGCGGTGGCCGCCGCCCACGGGCCGTTCGTGCCGAGCGCGTAGGCCTCCACGACCGCGTGCGGCGCGGGGGCGAAGAGATGGCCGCGGACCGCCTGCCAGGCCGCGGCGGCGCTGAGCGTCATGGACAGTGCGCAGCACAGCAGGACGGCCGTGACGACACACTGCCACATCCACAGGGCGACGACCGGTTCGCGGTCCGGCCAGTCGGCGCGGGCGAGCAGCCGGGGGGCCGTGACGGCGGTCAGGGTACCGAGCAGCAACAGGACCGCGGGGACCATCATGCCCAGCACCCTACGAGGGGCGGGCCGCCCCGGGGTACGGATCGTCACGCCAAGTGACGCAGGCCACGACCCCGCGGTCGGAGGGCGGCCCGCCCTCCGACCGCAGGGTCGCCCATCTGCGCCTCACCGACGCCGGCCGGGCCGGAGGTCCCGCAGCGGGGCTCAGATCCCGGGACGATGGCGCAGCGGATGGTCCGCCGGGACCTCGACCAGGACGATCTGCGTGCCGTCGGGGTCCGCGATCCACATCTCCACCAGGCCCCAGGGTTCCTTCAGCGGAGCCCGCAGGATCTCCACGCCTTGGGTCAGCAACTCCGCGTGGGCCGCCGCCACGTCCTCGACCTGCAGCCACAGCCGCACGGCCGGGGAGGGCGGTGCGTCGGAGCGGCCGGAGAGCTCCAGGAAACCACCGCCGAGGAAGTAGACCGTGCCGCGCTCGGGCCCCGTGCCGAACTCCCGGTACACGGCGAGCCCGAGTTGGGTGCCGTAGAAGGCGCGGGAGCGCTCCGGGTCGGTGGGGCGCAGGAGTGTCCGGCTGCTGAGAACGTGCACCATGCATCCGGAGCCTAGTGGCAGGGTTACCCTCGTCCCGGCCCCGAGCCCCCGAACGTAGGGAGAAGCACCCCATGGAGTCCCCCGCACTGACCTTCCGCGACGCCACCGGCGCCGACGTGGACGAGCTGGTCGCGCTGATCGAGTCGGCGTACCGAGGCGACGCCAGCCGGGCCGGGTGGACCACCGAGGCCGACATACTCGACGGGCAGCGCACCGACCCGGAGGGCGTACTGGAGGTGATCAGGTCACCGGACAGCCGGCTGCTCACGGTCGAGCAGGACGGCGAGGTCGTCGCCTGTTGCCAGCTCGAACACCGCGGCGCCCACGCCTACTTCGGCATGTTCGCGGTACGGCCGTCCCTCCAGGGCGCCGGGCTCGGCAAGGTGATCATCGCGGAGGCGGAGCGGCAGGCCCGCACCGCCTGGGGTGCGACGGAGATGCACATGACCGTGATCTCCGTCCGGGAGGACCTGATCGCCTGGTACGAGCGGCGCGGCTACCGCCGTACGGGCCGGACGAGTCCCTTCCCGTACGGCGACGAGCGCTTCGGTCTGCCGCGCCGCCCCGACCTGCGCTTCGAGCTGCTGGTCAAGCCGCTGGGCTGACCCGGGACGCGGCACTCACGCGGTGAAGCGGCCGGTGCGCTTGATGTCCGGATAGTCCGTGGTCGCGCCGTCCAGCTCCAGGGCGCGGACGAGGCGCAGATGCTGCTGCGTGTTCACCACCCAGGCGCACACCCGCAGCTCCGCCTTGCGCGCCCGCTCCACCACTTCCAGCGTGAGGCGCTGGATGTCCAGGCAGACGGTCGCGGCGCCCACGGCGACCGCGCGGTCGACCACTTCGGGTCCGTAGTGCTCGGCCACCAGCGCGGTGCGCGCCCCCGGCACGAGCCGGGCGATCTCCGCGATCGCCTCGTCGTGGAACGACAGCACCTCCACCCGCTCGGCCAGGTTCCGTTCCCGCATCACCGCGGCCAGCGTCCGCGCGGCGCGCACGTCCTTGATCTCGGCCTGGAGCGGTGCGCGTACGGCGTCCAGGACCTCCTCGAAGACGGGGATCCGCTCTCCGTGCCCCGCGTCCAGCGTGCGCAGTTCCTCCAGGGTCTTCTCGGCGATGGGGCCGCTGCCGTCCGTGGTGCGGTCCACGTCCGTGTCGTGCATGACGACCAGCGCGCCGTCCTTGCTCAGGTGCAGGTCGAGTTCGATGACGTCCAGCCCGCCGCGCTCGGCGGCGGCGAAGGAGCGCAGGGTGTTCTCGGGCTCGACGCCCATGACTCCGCGGTGACCGATGGTGAGGAAGTTCAAGGTGGCCTCGCTTCCGTCGACGGCAGTCGGGCCGCAGCCTAGTCGCCCTTCCCACGATGCACCCGGATGTGCGCGGGCGCGCGGAAGCATCCCTTCCCGGACCCTCTGGCAGGAAAACCTGCGGTGAAGGCCGGGGGTCCGCAGGATAATTTCCTGATACTCCTCTTGCTGGAAGAAACCGCATATGCCTACGGTGTCCTTACGCGAGCTTCTCCCGTGGAGGATGGGACATGACGGAAATTCTTGTGCAGGTGGGTTCGGGGGAGCAGGTTCCTCCGGTGAGCAGGGTGGTCGAGAACCCCGCCTGGCCCCGGCTCAAGGATGCCGTGGAGCAGATCCGGCCCTGGCAGTCGAAGGACGGCTCGATCGACTTCGAGGCCGACGGCGCGCCGGCCCGTGCCGACGCGGAGGCCGCGCTGCGCCGGGTGATCGAGGCCGTGCAGGAGCTGTCCCCGCTGCTGCCCCACGACGCCGCCTACCACGAGGCTCTGGCCAAGGACCTCCAGCGGTGGTCCGAGGGCGGTTTCGAGGTGCCCGACTTCCTCGACTCGCTGCTCGCCTTCCAGCCCGCCGCCCGCCGTGCGGACGGCCTGCAGCACCTGGTCGTCTTCCCGATGTACACCCAGAACGGCAACCCCGACCGCAACCTGGAGGCGGTCGTGCTGCGCATGGTCTGGCCCGAGTGGCTGGCCGAGCTGGAGCGCACCCGCTACGACAACCCGTTGTTCTGCGGCATCACCTTCGAGGACTTCACGGCCGGCTACGACACCAACTCCGCCGTCCTCTTCCCCGAGACGATCGCGGTCCGCGAGGCGCCGGAACGCTTCTCCTGGGGCGGCATCTTCTGCGACCGCGAGGCCGCCCGCTTCCGCCGCGTCACCGACGCCGCCGTCGGCATCCTCGGCCTGGAGCTGCCCGAGGACATCGCCGCGATGGTCCACGACCAGAAGCGCTGTGAGGAGGCCTTCGTCCTGTGGGACATGGTCCACGACCGCACCCACAGCCACGGCGACCTGCCGTTCGACCCCTTCATGATCAAGCAGCGCCAGCCGTTCTGGATGTACGGCCTGGAGGAGCTGCGCTGCGACCTCACCGCCTTCAAGGAGGCCGTGAAGCTGGAGGCCGACGGCGTCCCGCAGGCCCGTGACGTGCAGTACGCCGTGCTGTTCGACCGGATGTTCCGCTTCCCGGTCACCGGCGACCGCGTCCGCAACTACGACGGGCTCGGCGGCCAGCTGCTCTTCGCCTACCTGCACAAGCACGACGTGGTGCGCTGGACCGACAACAAGCTGTCCATCGACTGGCAGCGCGCCCCGCAGGTCACCAACGAGCTGTGTGCCGAGATCGAGAAGCTCTACCGCGACGGCATCGACCGCCCCAAGCTGGTCCACTGGTTCGCCGGCTACGAGCTGGTCTCCGCCTACCTCTCCCCGCACCCCGGCTCGACGTGGGCCAAGGGTCCCGACGCCCTCGACCTGTCCCTGCCCCCGCGCAAGCTCGTCGATGACGTGCTTCCTGACGAGTTTCCGCTGAGCATGTTCTATGAGGCCCTGTCCAAGAAGCTGAAGAACGTGATCGCCCAGACGAAGGGCATCACCGCGGACAGCGCCGAGCAGGTCGCCGCGTGAGCGACCGGCGTACCGAGAACACTGCTCAGGAGGCGAGGAACATGGGGAACGGGGCTCTCAGGGGTGCGGTGATCGCGGTCGCCGGCGCGGGCGGGCCCGCCGGCCGGGCGGCCCTGCTCCGGCTGGCGGAGGCCGGCGCCGTCGTCGTCGGCGCCGACAACGACCCGGAGCGGCTGGCGGAGGCCGTGGACGCGGCGCGCTACGCCTCCGGCGGCGCGACCGTCACCGGCGAGACCGTCGATCTGCTCGACCTGGAGGCCACCCGCGACTGGGCCACCCGCACCGAGAAGGAGTTCGGCCGCGTCGACGGCCTGGTCCACCTCGTCGGCGGCTGGCGCGGCAGCGAGACCTTCACCAAGACCAGCCTGGACGACTGGGACTTCCTGGAGCTGCTGCTCATCCGCACCGTCCAGCACACCTCCCTGGCCTTCCACGAGGCGATCCAGCGCAGCGACCGCGGCCGGTACCTGCTCATCAGCGCTGCGGGCGCGAGCCGGCCCACCGCGGGCAACGCCGCCTACGCCGCGGGCAAGGCCGCCGCCGAGGCGTGGACGCTGGCGATGGCCGACTACTTCCGCAAGGCCGGGGGCGAGCAGGGGCCCACGTCGGCGGCTGCCATCCTGGTGGTGAAGGCGTTGGTGCACGACGCGATGCGCGCCGATCGCCCCAACGCGAAGTTCGCGGGCTTCACAGACGTCAAGGACCTTGCCGAGGCGATCGTCGGCGTCTGGGACAAGCCCGCCGCGGAAGTGAACGGACAGCGTCTGTGGCTCACCGAGAAGCCGTGAACCCCCCGAAGACCGACGCCCGCCGCCACCACGACCCCGAGGTGCGCGGATTCGCCAGCGACAACTACGCGGGGGCGCACCCGGAGGTGATGGCCGCCCTGGCCCTGGCCAACGGCGGTCACCAGGTCGCGTACGGCGAGGACGTCTACACGGAGAACCTCCAGCGGATCATCCGCAGCCATTTCGGTCCCACGGCGGAGGCCTTCCCGGTCTTCAACGGCACCGGCGCCAACGTCGTCGCGCTCCAGGCGGTCACCGACCGCTGGGGCGCGGTGATCTGCGCCGAGAGCGCCCACATCAACGTCGACGAGGGCGGAGCCCCCGAGCGGATGGGAGGTCTGAAGCTGCTCACCGTGCCCACGCCGGACGGCAAGCTCACCCCTGAGCTGATCGACCGGCAGGCCTGGGGCTGGGAGGACGAGCACCGCGCGATGCCGCAGGTGGTCTCGATCACCCAGAGCACCGAGCTGGGCACGCTCTACACGCCCGAGGAGATCCGCGCGATCTGCGATCAGGCCCACGCCCACGGCATGAAGGTGCACCTGGACGGTTCCCGGATAGCCAATGCGGCGGCCTCGCTGGACGTGCCGATGAGGACGTTCACCAACGCCGTCGGCGTCGACATCCTCTCCCTCGGCGGGACGAAGAACGGCGCGGTGTTCGGCGAGGCGGTCGTCGTCATCAACCAGGACGCCGTACGGCGGATGCGGCACCTGCGGAAGCTGTCGATGCAGCTGGCGTCCAAGATGCGCTTCGTCTCGGTGCAGCTGGAGGCGCTGCTGGCCAAGGACCTGTGGCTGCGCAACGCGCGCCACGCCAACGAGATGGCCCAGCGACTGGCCGAGGGCGTCCGCGCCGTGCACGGCGCGGAGATCCTCTACCCGGTCCAGGCCAACGCTGTCTTCGCCAAGCTCCCGAACGAGGTGAGCGAGCGCCTGCAGAAGCGATTCCGCTTCTACTTCTGGGACGAGGCGGCAGGCGTGGTCCGCTGGATGTGCGCCTTCGACACGACGGCGGACGACGTCGACGCGTTCGTGGCGGCACTGAAGGAGGAGATGGCGCGCTAGCCCGTGTTGCACAGATATGTGATCACCTGTAGAGCCATTGAAGCGCGGGTGATCGCATTCCCATGCCCGCCGGCATGCGGCTGATCCAGGAAGATCCGACCGGTCGCACCTCCGGCGTCGATCCCCGCCACGCTCCGAGGCGGGCCCACGGCACCGCCGTCGCGCCGCAGACGGAACCCGCCGCGAGCCCGGGGCCCCGCAGTCCGCTCGACGGAGGACAGGGGCCTCCCGGGGCGGACATGCCCTCCGCCCCGGCGGTTCACCGCGCGGACCGGTCCGGCCGGGGACCCGGCCGACGCCTTCGGCGAGTGTCCCGGCCCGGGGCGACCGTCGGGTCAGCCCGCCTCCGCCGCCCGTACCTGGTCCGGTGTGGGCGCCGTGCCCCCGAGGTGGGCGGGCATCCACCAGGTGTCGTCCTGCCCCTTGGGGCGTACGGGGTAGGCGCGCTGGGCGGCCTCCAGCAGTTCCTGCACCCGCTCGCGCAGCCGGCGGGTGATCGCCCCGGCGTACTGGTCGCGGGGGGCCTCCACCGGCTCGCCCACCCGGATGGTGACGGGGATGTGGCTGCGCTTGAAGTTGCGCGGGTGTCCCTTGGTCCACAGGCGCTGCGTGCCCCACACGGCCATGGGGATGAGCGGAACGCCCGCCTCCTGGGCCAGCCGGGCGGCGCCCGACTTGAAGCTCTTCAGCGTGAACGACGGCGAGATGGTGGCCTCCGGGAACACCCCGACGATCTCACCGGACCGCAGCGAGTCCAGCGCGTGGGCGTAGGCCGCCTCGCCCTGCTTGCGGTCCACCGGGATGTGCTTCATCCCGCGCATCAGCGGACCGGAGACCCTGTGCCGGAAGACGGACTCCTTGGCCATGAACCGCACGAGGCGCTTCTGGGGGAGCGCCGCGAGCCCGTTGAAGACGAAGTCGAGGTAGCTGATGTGGTTGCTGACCAGCACGGCGCCGCCCGAGCGGGGGATGTTCTCCGAACCACGGCAGTCGATCTTGAGGTCCCACACCTTGAACAGCGTGCGGGCGAAACCGATGACGGGACGGTAGACGAGCTCAGCCATGGGCGGGGCGGACCCTTCCTTCTTCTCTGCCATGCTTCTCTGTCAGGGACTCTGTGCCAGGGACCGGGTACCGGGCCGCTGTGCCAGGGACTCTCTGCCAGGGAAGGGGAACTCCCGGCGGGGAAAGTTACGCAGCCGTAGGTTCACGGCATGTCGCAGATCGTGCCCCAAGAACGCGCCGGGAGCCAGCCCGCGTGCCCCTCGGCGGCGAGATCCTCGTCACGTCGGTCCGCCGGTCGGCGGCGTGTCGCGCGCTCCGGGACCGCCTGTCCCGAGCCGGAACGGGCCCTCCTCGCCGTGCCCGGAACCCGGTACGGATGACGGACCGGTGGGCAGGGAAGGAAAGGAAGGAAGGGCGGGGCCGGCGCCGGGAGGGGCGGGGGACGGGTGCTGGAAGCGCGGGGACAGGTGACGGGAGCGGCGGGAGGGCGGCGGTGCACAGGCACGGCGAGGAGGAGCGGCTGACGGCGGCCGAGCTGGGCGCCGCCCTCGGCGAGCGCGCGAGCCTCGTGCAGTTCTCCAGCGCGTTCTGCGCCCCCTGCCGGGCCACGCGGCGGATCCTCGGTGAGGTGGCCGGCCTGGTCCCCGGCGTGGCGCACATCGAGATCGACGCCGAGGCCCGGCTGGAGCTGGTGCGTGACCTCGGTGTCCGCAGGACGCCGACCGTGCTGGTGCTCGACTCCGGCGGCCGCGTGGTGCGGCGTGCCGCCGGGCAGCCCCGCAAGGCCGACGTGATCGCGGCACTGGGCGAGGCCGTGTGAACCGCCCGGGGGTCCGAGTGAGCCATCTCCCACATCGCGGAACGTGCTTGACTGAGCACACTCACTATCGTCAGCCTGACCCTGTGCCTTCGGAACTCCTTCTCCACGGTCGCCTCCACGTCGACCTCGCCCGCACCGCGAGCGCGTGCTGTCCGGGCCGCTGAGCAGTCACGCATCCGCTCGTCATCCCCGGCAGAAGGACAACTCCATGACGGCCACGCCCGAACTGGCCACCCCGCACACCGCCTCTCCCGACCTCCTGCGCTCCGTCTTCCGGCGGCACGCCGCGGGAGTCGCCGTGATCACCGCGCGAGGAGCCGACGGCCCGGTCGGTTTCACCGCCACCTCCCTCACCTCCGTCTCCGCGGATCCCCCGATGCTGTCGTTCGGCATCGGCACCGGCGCCTCCAGCTGGCCCGCGATGTCGATGGCCGAGCACGTGGGCGTCCACATACTCGGTGAGCACCAGCAGGAGCTGGCCGCCACCTTCGCCCGCAGCGGCGCCGACCGCTTCGGCACCCCCACCAACTGGAACGAGGGTCCGCAGGGCGTGCCCGTCCTCGACGGCGTGCTCGCCTGGCTGGTGTGCCGCGTCGCCGCACGGGTGCCGGCCGGCGACCACCGCGTCGTGCTCGCCGAGGTCGTCATGGGCGATCCCACCGGCCCCGGTCGCCCCCTCCTCTACCACCAGGGACGATTCACCGCGCTGCGCGATTGATCACTCAACGGCCGTCCTGCACTCTCGTCGAGTTCCGGTTACGCTGCGTTGCAAAGGTCACAGTTCAAAGCGCTTGCTTAGCGGGCACGAACTGGGTGTACTGACGAGTAATATTTCGGCCGGAGCGCGGGTCGCCCCGGACCGGGATCGGCCGCTTACAGGCGCCTATGCTGCCTGCAGGCAGGCAGCCAGAAATGACGATGCAGTAGGAGAGCCGGCGTGAGCTTGAGGATCGTTGTCACTGTGAAGTACGTGCCCGACGCCACTGGCGACCGGCACTTCGCCGATGACCTGACCGTCGACCGGGACGACGTGGACGGTCTGCTCTCCGAGCTGGACGAGTACGCCGTGGAGCAGGCGCTGCAGATCGCAGAGAACTCCGACGACGACGTCGAGGTCACCGTCCTGACCGTGGGCCCGGAGGACGCCAAGGACGCGCTGCGCAAGGCGCTGTCCATGGGTGCCGACAAGGCGATCCACGTCGAGGACGACGACCTGCACGGCACGGACGCCATCGGCACCTCCCTGGTGCTGGCCAAGGCCGTCGAGAAGGCCGGCTTCGACCTGGTCGTCTCCGGCATGGCTTCCACCGACGGCACCATGGGCGTCGTGCCGGCGCTGGTCGCCGAGCGCCTGGGCGTCCCGCAGGTCACGCTGCTGTCCGAGGTGTCCGTCGAGGGCGGCGTCGTCACGGGCAGCCGTGACGGCGACACCGCCTCCGAGCAGCTGGAGGCCTCCCTGCCGGCCGTCGTGTCGGTCACCGACCAGTCGGGCGAGGCCCGCTACCCGTCGTTCAAGGGCATCATGGCGGCCAAGAAGAAGCCGGTGGAGTCCTGGGACCTGTCCGACCTCGACATCGAGGCCGAGGAGGTGGGCCTCGACGGCGCCTGGACCGCCGTCGACACCGCGGCCGAGCGTCCCGCGCGCACCGCGGGCACGATCGTCAAGGACGAGGGCGAGGGCGGCAAGCAGCTCGCTGAGTTCCTCGCGAGCCAGAAGTTCATCTAAGGGATCGACTCCCGCACCGCCCCCCCAGACTTCGCACTTTCCGCTAGGAGAACCATTCCCATGGCCGAAGTTCTCGTCTACGTCGACCACGTGGACGGCGCTGTCCGCAAGCCCACCCTGGAACTGCTGACCCTGGCCCGCCGCATCGGCGAGCCGGTCGCCGTCGCGCTGGGCAACGGCGCCGCCGGCACCGCCGGGACCCTCGCCGAGCACGGCGCGGTGAAGGTCCTCACCCACGAGGCCTCCGAGTACGCCGAGTACCTGGTCGTCCCGAAGGTGGACGCACTCCAGGCCGCCGTCGCCGCCGTGTCCCCGGCCGCCGTGTTGGTCCCGTCCTCCGCCGAGGGCAAGGAGATCGCCGCCCGTCTGGCGCTGCGCATCGGTTCCGGCATCATCACCGACGCCGTCGACCTGGAGGCCGGTGGCGAGGGCCCGGTGGCCACCCAGTCGGTGTTCGCCGCGTCCTTCACCACCAAGTCCCGCGTCTCCAGGGGCACCCCGGTGATCACGGTCAAGCCGAACAGCGCGGCCGTCGAGGCCGCCCCGGCCGCCGGCGCGGTCGAGGCGCTGGAGGTGTCCTTCTCCGAGAAGGCGACCGGCACGAAGATCACCGGCCGTACGCCGCGTGAGTCGACCGGCCGTCCGGAACTGACCGAGGCCGCGATCGTGGTCTCCGGTGGCCGTGGCGTCAACGGTGCCGAGAACTTCGCGATCATCGAGGCCCTCGCCGACTCCCTCGGCGCGGCCGTCGGTGCCTCGCGCGCCGCGGTGGACGCGGGCTGGTACCCGCACACCAACCAGGTCGGCCAGACCGGCAAGAGCGTGTCCCCGCAGCTGTACATCGCCTCCGGGATCTCCGGCGCGATCCAGCACCGCGCCGGCATGCAGACCTCGAAGACCATCGTGGCCATCAACAAGGACCCCGAGGCCCCGATCTTCGAGCTGGTCGACTACGGCGTCGTCGGCGACCTGTTCGACGTCGTCCCGCAGCTCACCGACGAGGTCAAGACCCGCAAGGGCTGATCGCCGCCCGCCCGGAGGAGGCCCCCGTGACCCGCGCGGTCACGGGGGCCTCGGCGCATCCTGGACTCGTGTTCCTCCGGGGGCCAGGGCGCCGGGCCGCCCCGTGGACGGGGTGTTGACCTGCCGGAAGATCGGCAGATAACTTCATTCTACGGATTGTTGATTCCGTAGTGCGGAAAACAGGAGGGTGTGGGATGGTTCAGGGCCAGCAGGAGAAGGTGTCGAGGAGCCTCGCGGGCACCGTCAGCGAGGAGATCAGCGCCTCTCTCGCCCCGGTCGACGCCGAACTGGAGCGCCGCTACCCCGGGGACCCCGGCACTCGCCAGCCCGTCCACACCGTCTACGTCCCCGGTGACACCTTCACCGCCGGCACCGTTCGCTCCTGGGGCGACCGGGCCCTGGCCGCCCTCGACGAGCACGCTCCGGACGCCGCCTCCCTCGCCGCGGTCCTCGGCCTGCCCGGCGACCTCGCCGAGCCGGTCCACGCACGGGTCCGCGCCAAACTGGAGCGCGAGCCGATCGAGGACCTGCGCATCGACTTCGAGGACGGATACGGTCCCCGCCCCGACGCCGAGGAGGACGAGACCGCCGCCCGCGCCGCCCGGCTCGTCGCCGAGGCGTACGCGAACGGCACTGCGGCGCCGTACATGGGGGTCCGCGTCAAGTGCATGGAAGCCGCCGTCCGCGACCGCGGCATCCGCACCCTCGACATCTTCCTCACCGGCCTGCTCGACCGCGGCGGTCTGCCCGGCGGACTCGTCCTCACCCTGCCCAAGGTGACCTACCCCGAGCAGGTCACCGCGATGGTCCGCCTGCTGGAGGCCTTCGAGAAGGCCCACGGCCTCGACGCCGGCCGGATCGGCTTCGAGATCCAGATCGAGACCAGCCAGGCCATCCTCGCCGCCGACGGCACCGCCACCGTCGCCCGCATGATCCAGGCCGCCGAGGGCCGTGCCACCGGCCTGCACTACGGCACCTTCGACTACAGCGCCTGCCTCGGCGTCTCCGCCGCGTACCAGGCCAGCGACCACCCGGCGGCCGACCACGCCAAGGCGGTCATGCAGGTTGCCGCGGCCGGCACCGGCGTTCGGGTCTCGGACGGCTCGACCAACGTCCTGCCCGTCGGCCCCACCGGGAAGGTCCACGACGCCTGGCGCCTGCACTACGGTCTCACCCGCCGCGCCCTGGCGCGCGCCTACTACCAGGGCTGGGACATGCACCCCGGCCACCTCCCCACCCGCTACGCAGCCGTCTTCGCCTTCTACCGCGAGGGCTTCCGCCAGGCGGCCGAGCGGCTCGCCCGGTACGCCAACCACGCCGGCGGCGACGTCATGGACGAACCCGCCACCGCCAAGGCCCTCAGCGGCTACCTGCTGCGCGGCCTGGACTGCGGCGCGCTGGACGACGCCGAGGTCGCCGGGGCGACCGGCCTGGGCCGGGCCGACCTGGAGGGCTTCGCGGCACCCCGGCGCGGCGACCTGACCGCCGCCGGCCAGTAGGCCCCGCGCCACGGCCGGACCGTGGCGCACGGGTACGGCGGCTACGACGGCCGGCCGGTGCCGGCACCGGCTGCCGGCCCCCCGACGTACCGCTCCAGGCCGGACGCCGTCACCCGCTTCTCCTCGGCCAGCAGGCGGGTGCCCCGGGCGCACAGCGCCGCGTCCGCGCGCGCCCGCGCGCAGAACTCCTCCGGAGTGACACCGAACAGCTCCCTCAGGCGGGCGGAGTTCAGCAGCAGGTCGGTGATCAGCTCCCGCTGTCCCGGATGGCTGCGGGGCGCGCCGGAGCCGTCGTGCAGCACGCCGTGCCGGTTGACGTACGCGTACACGCCGGGCAGCGCCGCGCCGTCCTCCGGCTCGACACGCACGTCTGGCGCGGGCAGCCAGGCGCGCCGGTAGTTGCCGTGCGGCAGGGGCGCACCCTCGCTGGCATCGACGACCGCGAGCTGATCGGCGTCCAGCCAGATGACGAACAGGCTGCGGACGGCAGCGGGGGCGCAGACCGGTGAGGCGGGGACATACCCCATGCGGCTGACATGCGCGGACACACCGACGTCGAGCCCGTGGACGCGGGACCGCACCATCGGCACGGGCGAGGAGATTCCGCGCGCGGCCATCTTGTGCCGGAGCTGGCCGGGGCAGGCGTTGGAACCGACGGCGAGCACGGGCACCCGGCCGTCGTGCACCGCGCCCTCCAGCGGCAGCAGCCGGTCCCCGGTGAGGAGCCCGGACTCGCGCGGCCAGACGCCGGGGTAGGACAGCGGATCGTCGCGCGGCACCCCGGCCAGGCCGAGCGCCGCCAGCGTGCGGTCCTGCGCGTTCATCTCAGTCCGCCGGGGGGAGTTCGCCGGAGCCCCGGGCGATCAGCCGGGTCGGCAGCTCGATGCGCTCGGGGCCGACCAGGGTGCCGTCCAGCTGCCGGAACAGGCGTTCGGCGGCGGTGCGGCCGAGGGCGGCGGAGTCCTGGGCGACGACGGTGAGGCCCGGCCGGAGCAGGTCGGCGAGTTCGATGTCGTCGAATCCGACGAGGGCGACCTGCCGGGAGTGCTCGGCCAGCACACGGATGACGGTGACCGTCACCCTGTTGTTGCCCGTGAATATGGCAGTGACCGGTTCCGGGCCGGACAGCATCTCCTCGGCGGCCCGGCGCACTCGCCCGGGCACGGTGACCCCGAGGGACATCCAGGCGTCCGCCACGGATATCCCGGCGTCCTCCATGGCGGCCCGGTAGCCGCGCAGCCGCTCGGCGGCGGTGTGGATGCGGGGCATGTCGCCGATGAAGCCGATCCGCCGGTGCCCGTGCGCGATGAGGTGGGCCACGCCGGACCGGGCCCCGCCGTAGTTGTCCGACAGGACGCAGTCGGCGTCGATCCGTCCGGCCGGGCGGTCCACGAACACCGTCGCCACCCCCGCCCTGACCTCCGGCTCCAGGTACCGGTGGTCGTCCCCGGCCGGGATCACCACGAGCCCGTCCACCCGCCGGGCGCACAGTGCCAGCGCCAGCTCCTGCTCACGCTCGGCGTCCTCCGCGCTGGAACCGTTGATCAGGAGAGCGCCGTGGGCCCGGGCCACTTCCTCCACGGCGCGGCTGAGGGGGCCGTAGAACGGGTCGGCGAGGTCCTCCAGCACGAGTCCGATGCTGGCGGTGCGGCCCTTGCGCAGCACCCGGGCGCTGTCGTTGCGGCGGAAGCCCAGCGCGTCGATGGCTTCCTGCACCCTTCGTTCCGTCTCCGGCGTGACGCCCGGCTCGCCGTTGACGACCCGTGAGACGGTCTTCAGCCCCACACCGGCGCGGGCCGCGACGTCCTTCATGGTGGGACGGTTGCCATAACGGGTCGCGGAGAGGCGGTCTGTCCGGCGGGCGGTCTCGGGCACGGTGGCGGTGTCCTGTCCTGTCGTCGTCCGTGGGGGTGCGGCGGTCCACGGTGGGTATGAGGATGTGGCGTCGAGCATAGGGCCTGGACAACGTTGTCACGAGCGGGGGAGACTGTGCACCGCGCTCCCCGGCCCGCGCCCCCACCGCCGGCCGGCCGGAGCCCGTTCGATGATGTGCCCTGCATCACCTGCCTCGATGGGGAGATCCGACACTCATGCACACCGACCTCGTGGCCGCGCTCGACATCGGCGGCACCAAGATCGCCGGAGCGCTGGTCGACGGCCGCGGCACGATCCTGGTGCGTACCCAGCGCCCGACGCCCGCTCAGGAGGACGGCGACACCGTGATGCGGGCCGTCGAGGAGGTGATCGCCGACCTGACGGCCTCGCAGCTGTGGGGGCGCGCCCGGGCGGTCGGCATCGGCAGCGCGGGCCCGGTGGACGCCTCGGCCGGCACGGTGAGCCCGGTGAACGTGCCCGGCTGGCGCGGTTTCCCCCTGGTGCGGCGGGTGCGGGCCGCCGCAGGGGACCTTCCGGTGACGCTGATCGGTGACGGCGTGGCCATCACCGCGGCCGAGCACTGGCAGGGCGCCGCCCGCGGCCACGACAACGCGCTGTGCATGGTGGTCTCCACCGGCGTCGGCGGCGGCCTGGTCCTGGACGGCCGACTTCGCCCCGGCCCCACCGGCAACGCGGGCCACATCGGGCACATCAGCGTCGACCTGGACGGCGACCCCTGCCCCTGCGGTTCGCGCGGCTGCGTGGAACGGCTGGCCAGCGGCCCCAACATCGCCCGCCGCGCGCTGGAGAACGGCTGGCGTCCGGGCCCCGACGGCGACGACTCCGCCGTCGCCGTGGCCGCCGCCGCCCGCACGGGGGACCCGGTGGCCGTGGCCTCCTTCGAACGGGCCGCGCAGGCCCTGGCCGCCGGGATCGCCTCCGCCGCGAGCCTCATGGAGATCGACATCGCGGTGATCGGCGGGGGCGTGGGCAAGGCCGGGGAGGTCCTGTTCACACCGCTGCGCAAGATCCTCGACGACTACGCCACCCTCTCCTTCGTACGGCGCCTGACCGTCGTGCCCGCCCTCATGGGCACGGACGCCGGTCTCGTGGGGGCCGCCGCCGCGGTGCTGGCCGGGGGAGCGGCCGCGGCCGGCGTCTGACCTCCTGGGAGCGCGTGGCGGACGACCGCGACAGCGGCGGTCCGCCACGCGCTCCCCGCACCCGCCCGCGCACTCCGTGCCCGCTTCCGGCGGTCGCGCCGCGCGCAGGACGCGCCGGTGCCGCGCCGTCGGCCTGGCCCGTCGCCCCGTCCTCGGCGACGGCCCGCTCCGACCCACTCCGACCTGTGCCGGCCGGTAGCCCAACGGAATTCGGCGGCCCGCGCGCCCGCTGCCGGAATCCTCCGCTTCGCGTCCTCCCGCGCCCCGTGACCCCGGGCCGCCCGCCGCGTTGATCGTGGCATGAAGAAGCGCAGCATGCTCGCCATCGCCTCCCTTGCCACCGGGTTCGTCGTCGCGGCCGTCACGCCGTCCCACGGACTGGCCGACCACGACCTCGGTGACCTGAACGTGGGGGACACCCTCAGCGCCGTCGATCACACGGTCAGCAGCGGCAGCCTCGCCGTGGACGAGGGTTCGCTGGTGGAGGGCGACTGACGCCCACCGCCTCGCAGGCGCCGGACCCCGCCCGGGTACCGGCGCCTTCCGCTTCCCGTGCCCTCAACGGGACCTGGTTTCCGTGGCAGGGTGGAGCGGGCAAGCCTCAGGGGGCCAACAGAAGAGGGGGACCCGTGATCGTCGTTTGGATCAACGGCGCGTTCGGTGCGGGGAAGACCACCACCGCACGGGAACTGATCGAGCTGATCCCGAACAGCACGCTCTTCGACCCGGAGGTCATCGGCGGAGCGCTCACCGACCTGCTGCCGCCCAAACACCTCGCCGAGGCCGCCGACCTCCAGGACCTGCCGATCTGGCGCCGGCTCGTGATCGACACCGCCGCGGCGCTGCTCGCCGAGGTCGGCGGCACCCTCGTGATCCCCATGACCCTGCTGCGGCAGGAGCACCGCGACGAGATCTTCGGCGGCCTCGCCGCCCGCCGCATTCCCGTCCGGCACCTGGTTCTCACTCCGGCCGAAACGATCCTGCGCGCCCGGGCGGCGGACCGGGAGGTGCCCCCGGACCCGCCCGGCAGGGGCGGGGAGACCCCCGCGCGGCCGTGGGACCGCGACCGCATCGAGCCGTACCGCGCCGCCCTGGCCGCCTGGCTCGCCGCCGACGCCCACCTGATAGACAACGGCGCCCTCACCCCGTACGAGACAGCCACCCGCATCGCCGAGGCCGTCAGCAGCGATGCCGCACCCGTCTGCGACATCGTGCAGACCCCGGAGCCCACCTCCGAGACCCTCGCCTCCGGAGTGCTCCTCTTCGACGAACGGGACCGTGTGCTGCTCGTCGACCCGACCTACAAGGCCGGCTGGGAGTTCCCCGGCGGTGTCGTCGAGCCCGGTGAGGCCCCGGCCCAGGCCGGGATGCGCGAGGTCACCGAGGAGACGGGGCTGCGCCTTGCGGACGTGCCCCGCCTCCTCGTCGTCGACTGGGAGCGCCCCGTGCCCCCCGCCTACGGTGGCCTGCGGCTGCTCTTCGACGGCGGGTGCCTGGACGCCGCCGAGACCGAACGACTGCTGCTGCCCGGCCCCGAACTGCGTGCCTGCCGCTTCGTCACCGAACAGGAGGCGGCCGACCTGCTCCCGCCGGTCCGCTACGAGCGCCTGCGCTGGGCCCTGCGTGCCCGGGAGCGGGGTGCGGCGCTGTACCTGGAGGCGGGCGTGCCGGTCTGAGTTCCCGGAGGCTGAGGCGCCGGTCCGAGGGCGATGCCCGGACGGGGGCGCCGTGCCCGGCGGCGGTGCCCGTCCCCGGCCCGGGGACGGGCGTGCGGGGCCTCAGGCCGTCAGGTGGGTCACCACCCGGTCCAGCGCGTGGTGGAAGGGCTCCCGCCACTCGTCGGGGGCGTCGGCGCTCTCGAAGCCGTGCCGGCCGCCCGGCACGTCGACCACCTCGACATCCGTCCCGCGGCCCTCCGCCGCGGCCAGGAAGTCCTCGACGGTCGCGGCGATCTCCGGCGACTCCCGGCCGGCCCGGACGAGGACGACGGGCAGAGCCCCCGCCCCGCCCACCGCGACCGCCGGGCGGAAACGGCTGTCGGCCATGCCCCAGTTCGGCATCGGTGCCAGGACCGGGTAGCTGGCAGCCACACAGCGCAGCCAGGCCGGCGGAGCGCCGAGCCAGTCCGCCGACAGCAGACCGCCGCCCGAGAAGAACCACAGCGCGACCCGGTCGGCGTCCACCCGGGGATCGCTCCGCACCACCTCGACCGCGGCGGCGACGTCGTCGGCGGCCCGCGCGTAGTCGGCCGTGTCGTGCAGGCGGTGATCGAACGTCACGCCCACCACCCCGCGAGCCGCCGCCGACCGTGCGTACCCGACCTGCCCCGGCCACTCCCGCGGGGTGGGCCGGGCCCCGGCGGGCACCGGCCCGCCGTGCACGAACAGCACCGCGGGCAGCGGCCCCTCGGCGTCCGTGGGCAGATGCAGGTCCACGTGGCCCCGCCGGTCCACGGGCACCTCGGGGACCTCCAGCGGGAACGGCCGCAGATGGGCGGGCGGCTCCCCCCGTCCCGCCGGGATCAGTCGATGCCCCTGCCCTGCCGCGGCCCGCAGCAGGACCTCCGCCAGCTCAGCGGGCCGGGACAGCATCGGCCAGTGCCCGGTGGCGAGTTCGAAGAACGTCACCTCGGGCGCGGCCAGGATCTGGAGTGCGGGGTCGCCGAAGTCCACCAGCCGCTGCACCAACTCGATGCTCACGCCGTTGCCGGTGCACAGCACCCCCGTGGTGGGCACCGCGGCCACCGCGCCGGTCAGCCGCAGCGGCTGGAGCAGGGTGCCCAGCGGATGCGGAGCCGCCAGAGCGGTGAGACGGTCCAGTTCCGTGTCGTCGACGCCCGCGGTGCTGCCCCAGCGCTGCCACTGGGCACGTCCGGCCGGCGGTGCCAGCGCCCCGTCGCCGCCCTCCGCCCGCGCACGCCCGGTCACCTGCGCGCGCAGCGCCTCGTCGGTCACCGACGCCAGGGCCGACACGCCGTCCCGCGGCATCGCCGCGTCCAGGTACACGATCCGTGCGACGTGTCCCGCCCGCCGGTCCGCGGCGCCGACGGCCGGGTGGATGCCGTAGTCGTGGCCGACCAGGACGACCCGGCGGCCCTGTGCCGCACCGGCCGCGTCGATCGCCGCGACGACGTCGGCGATGTGCGTCTCCAGGTCGGCCCCCGGCGTGCCGCCGGCCCCGTCGAGTCCGGTCGGCGTGACCGGGTGCACCTCGGCGCCGGCGGCGGTGAGGTGCGCGGCGGTCTCCTGCCACACGTGTCCTCCGGTGAACATGCCCGGGACGAGAACGAATGCGGTCATGGCCGCTCCTTGAGCACGGGGGTGCGCCGTCGAGCGCGGGCCGTCCCCCGTTCACCCGGCCCGCGCTCGCCGGTACCGTAGGAACTCCCCCTGAGGGAGGTTCAACCGACCATGTCGCACGACGGCCTGTGGAGCATCGGTGAACTCGCCGAGCACGCCGGCGTCACCGTCAAGACCGTCCGCTTCTACTCCGACCGCGGGCTGCTGCCGGAGGCGTCCCGCAGCACCGGTGGACACCGCCGCTACGCTCCCGCGTCCCTGGACCGGCTGCGCCTGATCCGCTCCCTGCGCGCCCTCGACCTGCCGCTGCCCGAGGTGCACCGCGTCCTGGACGAACAAGAGCCCGGCCGCGCGCTGGAGGACGCCGTCGCCGGACGGCTGCGCGAGGTCGGCTCCCGATTGCGTGAGCTGCGCTGGCGGGAGGCGGCCCTGCGGCTCGTGCAGGAGTGCCCGCCCGGGGAGCGGGCCGAGCGGCTGCTCCTGCTCGGTGGGATGACGACCCCGCCGAGTACCGATGCGCCGGCCCGGTTCTGGCGTGCCTGGCTGCCGGCCCGGATGCCGGCCCCGGCGGTTGCCGCGTTCCTGGAGGTGGCGGTCCCCGTGCCGCCCGACGACCCGGACCCCGCCCAGGTGCTCGCCTTCGCCCGGTTGCACGCCCTCACCAGCCGGCCGTGCCCGGGCGGCGCCCGGCAGCCCCGGCCCGAGGCCCACCGGGTCGCGGGCGCCCGAGGAACGGCCGTCCTGTACGCGGGCCTCGCCGAGGCCTACGAGTCGGCGGCGGTACACGTGCGCCGCGACCGTCCACCGGGTCCCGGCGACGCCCTGGACGGCTTCGTCGCGGCCTACGCGCAGGCCTACGACCGCCGGGACACCCCCGGCTTCCGCCGTGCCCTGGCCCGGGAACTCGCCGCCGAGACACGTCTGGACGCCTACTGGGACCTGGTCTCCGTCCTGACCACCGCACCGGGAGCCCGCCCCGAACCCACCCCCGGCTCCACGCACGACTGGCTGCTGGCCGCGCTCACCGCCGAGGTCACCGCGACGGCCTGAACGGCTCCCCGCGACCGGGCCCTTGCCCTTCCGTCCCCCGACCCGCCCGATGCCCCGCTCCCGGCTCCCGCGACGCCTGCTTCGGGCGCGTGGGCCGTGGGAGACCCGTGGCGGCCCTCCGCCGAGGTGACGGCGCAGCTCCACCTCGACGGCCCGGGCTCTCACGTGCCCCGGGGACGGCGGTCGCGACAGCCGGGCCGGCGGTGTCCCCAAGGGGGCGCGGGCCGGTGGTCCGTGCCGGCCGGGGCCGGGCGCCGCGGGCGGGGACGAGGAGACCCCCCGCCCGCGGCGAGGGGCCCTCGGCGGCGGGCGGAGCGGGTCAGTTCGCCGCGTACCGGCTCAGGAACAGCGCCTCCGTGACCGACATCCGCTCCAGTTCCTCCGGGGAAACGCTCTCGTTCACGGCATGGATCCTGGCCTCCGGCTCGCTCAGGCCGATGAGAAGGATCTCCGCGTCCGGGTACAGGGCCGAGAGGGTGTTGCACAGCGGGATGGAGCCGCCCTGACCGGCGTACTGCATCTCCTGCCCCGGGTACGCCTCCGCCATCGCCTGTGCCATGGCACGGTAGGCGGGGCTGGCGGTGTCCGCGCGGAACGGCTGGCCCTGGCCGATCTGCTCGATCGCGACCCGGGCGCCCCAGGGGGTGTGGGCCTCGATGTGGGCCTGCAGCAGCTTGGTCGCCTCGACGGTGTCCACACCCGGCGGCACCCGCAGGCTGACCAGGGCGCGGGCGTTGGCCTGCACCGACGCGGTCGCGCCCACGACCGGGGGGCAGTCGATGCCGAGGACGGTGACGGCGGGGCGGGCCCAGACGCGGTCGGCGACCGTGCCCGAACCGATCAGGCCGACACCGTCGATCACCTTGGCGTCCGCACGGAACTCCTCCTCGTCGTACTGGAGCCCGTCCCACGACGCGTCCGAGGACAGGCCGTCGACCGTCGTCGAACCGTCCTCGGCGCGCAGCGAGTCCAGGACGCGGATCAGCGCCGCGAGCGCGTCCGGGGCGGCGCCGCCGAACTGGCCGGAGTGGAGGTTGCCCTCCACGGTGTCGACCTGGACCCGGAGCAGGGTCATGCCGCGCAGGGTCGAGGTCACCGTCGGCAGGCCCACACGGAAGTTGCCCGTGTCGCCGATGACGACGGTGTCCGCCTCCAGCAGTTCCGGATGTGCCTCGGCGTAGCGCTCCAGGCCGCCGGTGCCCTGTTCCTCCGAGCCCTCGACGATCACCTTCACGTGCACCGGGACCCCGCCGTCGGCCTTCAGCGCGCGCAGCGCCAGCAGGTGCATGATCACACCGCCCTTGCAGTCGGCGGCGCCGCGGCCGTACCAGCGGCCGTCGCGCTCGGTCAGCTCGAAGGGCGGCGTCGCCCAGCCGGCCTCGTCCAGCGGCGGCTGCACGTCGTAGTGGGCGTACAGCAGGACCGTCTTCGCGCCCTGAGGACCCGGCAGGTAGCCGTACACCGACTGGGTGCCGTCCGGGGTGTCGAGCAGCGCGACGTCCCGGAAGCCCTCGGCGGTGAGCGCGTCCGCCACCCAGCGCGCGGCGCCCTCGCTCTCTCCCTTCGGGAACTGGTCGAAGTCCGCCACCGACCTGAACGCCACCAGCTCGGCAAGCTCCGCCTTCGCCCGGGGCATCAGCGAGGCGACGGTCTCGGCGACCGGATTCGACGACATGGGCACGCTCCTTGTGGGTGCGACGGGGTACATGTACGCGTCCGTGCGTGTACGTGTGCGTACGTCTCGTACTTTCATCTGCGGGTGGTTGACCGTGTGAGCGTACGCCGGTCCCGCGGGGCGAACCGCACCCCCCGGCCGGCGCCGGCTCGGCAGCCCGTGGCGATCTCCGCCTAGGATGCCGGGGACAGCAGCGTGAGCCGACTTGATCGGGAGCAGCAGACCATCGTGAGCAGCGAGAACTCTTCGGCGGACGACGTGCGGCAGGTGTGGGACGTGGTCGTGGTGGGTGCCGGCCCTGCGGGAGCGTCGGCCGCCTACGCGGCTGCGGTCGCGGGGCGGCGCGTGCTGCTGCTGGAGAAGGCGGACCTGCCGCGCTACAAGACGTGCGGCGGCGGCATCATCGGCCCGTCACGCGATGCCCTGCCGCCCGGCTACGAGCTGCCGCTGCGCGACCGCGTGCACGCGGTGACCTTCTCCCACAACGGCCGTTTCTCCCGCACGCGCCGCTCCAGGCAGATGCTGTTCGGGCTGATCAACCGGCCGGAGTTCGACCAGCAGTTGGTCGAGCACGCGCAGAAGGCCGGTGCCGAGCTGCGTACGGGGGCCGGTGTGCAGCGCGTCGAGCAGCACGGCTCGGCCGTGCCGGACCGGCGCACGGTCGCCGTGGTGCTCCAGGGCGGCGAGACGGTGCTGGCCCGCGCGGTGGTCGGCGCCGACGGCAGTGCCAGCCGGATAGGAGCGCACGTCGGCGTCAAGGTCGACCAGGTCGACCTGGGTCTGGAGGCGGAGATCCCCGTCCCGGAGACCGTCGCCGAGGACTGGCAGGGGCGGGTGCTGATCGACTGGGGCCCGATGCCGGGCAGCTACGGCTGGGTGTTCCCCAAGGGCGACACGCTCACCGTCGGGGTGATCTCGGCGCGCGGCGAGGGCGCCGCCACCAAGCGGTACCTGGAGGACTTCATCGGCCGGCTCGGCCTCGCCGGCTTCGAGCCCAGCATCTCCTCCGGTCATCTGACCCGCTGCCGTGCGGACGACTCGCCGCTGTCGCGCGGGCGGGTACTGGTGTGCGGGGACGCGGCGGGGCTGCTGGAGCCGTGGACCCGCGAGGGCATCTCCTTCGCCCTGCGCTCCGGGAGGCTCGCGGGGGAGTGGGCGGTGCGGATCGCCGAGGCGCACGACGCGGTGGACGCCCGCCGTCAGGCCCTGAACTACGCCTTCGCCGTCAAGGCGGGCCTCGGGGTGGAGATGGCCGTCGGGAAGCGGCTGCTGGCGGCGTTCGAGCGGCGGCCCGGCGTCTTCCACGCGGCACTCACCGGGTTCCGGCCGGCGTGGAAGGCGTTCACGGACATCACCCGCGGCTCGACCTCGCTCGGCGAACTCATCCGCAACCGGCCGATCGCCCAGCGCGCCCTGTCCGCGCTGGACCGGCGGCCGGCGACGGGTGAGGCCGGTTCCTGACCTTCGGGGTCAGCCGCTGACGGTGATGCGGAAGACCGGGTGGTCGGGCGCGATACGGCGCAGCTCGGCGTCGGAGGAGTCCGGGCCCACGCCGTTGAAGAAGACGCCGACCTCCGCCTTCCACCGCTTGAGGTAGGCGCGCAGGATCGGGGCCTTGTCGTCGTCGGCGACCTCGGTGGCGGTGAACTCCTCGACGTTCCTGCCGAGGTGCAGTTCACCGCCGCCGGCCGCGCGCATGTTGTGGGTCCACTGGACGTGGCCGCGCGGGGCGACGAGGTACTGCCGGCCGTCGACCACCAGCAGGTTGACGGGGGTGGTCCGCCACTGGCCGCTCTTGCGGCCGCGCACGGCGAGGACGCGGGAGCCCCAGACGCTGACACCGCGGCGGGTGAGCCAGGCGACGAACCGGTTGAAGACGTTGACGGTGAACCAGCCGGGCTTGCGGACGTGTGTGGACATGGGGATCCCCTGCACTCGTGGCTGCACTTGTGGAGAGCGCCGCTCTCCTTGGTGAGCACTGCTCTCAATAGGTCCAGTGTGCATCAGGTCGGCACCTCCGGGCAAGAGCACTGCTCTCACTTGTGTGCACTGCTCTCGATTCGTGCGAGACTGCCTCCATGAGCAGCAACTCCGCACCCGGCGGCGCCCGGGCCCGCGCCAGGATCGAAGTGACCGCGGCCATCAAGGACGCCGCCCGCAGACAACTCGCCGCCGACGGGGCCGCCAGGCTCTCGCTGCGTGCCGTCGCCCGTGAGCTGGGCATGGTCTCCTCCGCGCTCTACCGCTACTTCCCCAGCCGTGACGACCTGCTCACCGCGCTGATCATCGACGCCTACGACTCTCTCGGCGAGGCGGCGGAATCGTCGCACGACACGGTCGCCGACGCCGGCCCCCTGGAGCGCTGGACGGCGGTCTGCGAATCGGTACGGCGCTGGGCCCTGGCCCACCCCCACGAGTACGCCCTGATCTACGGCTCGCCCGTGCCCGGATACAGAGCCCCCGAGGCGACCATCCCGGCCGCTTCCCGCGTCGGGCTGCTGCTCATCGCCGTCGTGCGCGACGCCCACCGGTCCGGCCGGCTGGCCGTGACGCCCCTGCCGGCCACCCTGCGCCCGGAGGCGTCCCGCATGGCCGCCGACCTCGCCCCCGACCTCCCCCCGCCCGTCGTCGCCGCGCTGGTCGCGGCCTGGGCCCAGCTCTACGGCCTGGTCGGCTTCGAGGTGTTCGGGCAGTTCCACCGCGTCGTGGAGGACCGCGCGCCCTTCTTCCGCCACGCGGTGACCCGGCTGGCGCAGGGGGTGGGCCTGGAGCCCGGGCACGCCTGACCGGGCAGTGCCTCCACCTCGCAGACCGCCCGGCGTGCGGTGGCCTGTCCGCTCACCGCGAAGACGCGCGCCAGCCGTGCCTGGTGAAGCCCGGCGCCCGCGTGCGGGGCTGAACCGGCCGTCGTCGCCTACGAGCCGGGCCTGGTGCGGCCCGGTCGGCCGGGCAGATCTCCGTCGGGGCCGGGGCCCTGCCGGAAGCGGGTCAGCACACTGGCCACGCGGACCAGGAACAGCACCGAGGCCAGGGCCGCTCCCACGGCGACCAGGACACCGCGTGTCCCCGCCGGCAGGTGGAAGGCGTACGCCGGCCCGGCCACCGCCCCGAACAGCAGTACCGCCGCGAACGTGGCGCTGAGCAGCGCGTATCCGATCTCCACCGTGATGGCGTCCCGCTCGGCCTGACTGCGTCCCCCGCTCATGATCCGAGTGAAGCAGGCGAGCGCCCGGCCGGGCAAGTCGTCCCGGCCGGGCGCCGCATACGGGGTGGACTGCGGCACCCGCGAGGGGAGGGTGCCGCCCACCAGGGAGCGCGCGCTGCGCGAGGAGGTCCGCCCCGTGCGACGCGCGTGCTGACGCGGATGCCGGCCGGCTGAGCCGGCCTTCCCGCCCCGGCAGCCCGCGGCTCACCGGTCATCCGATGGCGGACGCCTCCCGCCACAGCTCCGCCAGGGCGGCGTCCCCGGTCACCTGCGGCACCGGGATCCTGTTCCACAGTGCCAGGTACAACTGTCCTGCGGGGCCCGCCAGTTCGGTGTCGGCCGGTTCGGCGTCACCGGGCGTCACGACAGGCGGCTCCGTCGACAGGTGCAGCGTCCACACCGCGTCCGAGTCCGTCGCCCTGACCCGCAGCAGGCGCGGCCCGGTGGTGCGCACCCGGCTCATGGGGCGGGCGTGGAAGCCGTGCAGCAGTTCGTCGATGCCGTCGACGGCGAACTCCACGGGGAGGGCGGTGGTGAACCCGGCGGCGGGTTCACCACCGCCGGGGGCGCTGTCGCGGGCGGTCTCCGCGTCGTAGCGGTGAACGGCCGTCTCGTGCGCCTGGCGGCGCGTCCAGAAGGCCAGCGGCGAGGGGAAGTGCGGGGGTGCCGGGAAGAAGGTCCAGGCGGTGATGTCGCGGGGGGCCGCGGCCAGGGTGCTCATCAGATGGCGATGGCTGTCCCGGTACCAGGCGAGCATTTCGGCGCCGTCGAGTTCGGGGCCGTCCTCTATGGGGCGGGGGGAGGGGTGCTGTTCGGCCACGTACGAGGCCGCCCAGTGGTGAACCGCTCCGGTGTGCCGCAGCAGATCCCGCACCTGCCAGCCGGGGCAGGTCGGCACCTTGGCGTCCGTCCCCGCCGCCTCGGCCGCGTCGGCCAGCGACCGGCCCTCCCGGTCGAGGATCTCAAGGAATTCGGCTGTCTCCATGGGGTGAGTGTGCAGGACGGGGTACGCCTCGACGCAAGCGGGTTCCGGTCCCGCCGACCGGCGGCACCCCTCCGGGCCCGCCCTCCGGCGTTCCCCGGCGGGCAGAGCCCGCGGCCGGCCTATCGAGGGCTGCGACGGCGATGCGCCCCCGTTCGTCCCAGCCCCGGCTCCGTCCAACTCGCCACCGGAGAAGGGGAGGCATGGCCCGGTTCGTCGGCGCGCCGGGAGTGTCGGCCGGTGCGTGCGACCGGAGGCGTTCGCCCCGCCGCGACCCTCCGGTCGCAGACGTCCGCCGGCCGGGGTGTCCGGCGCGCGATCGCCGGTACCGGGTGCCACGCTGAGGTGGAGATGACCGAGGGGGTACTGCGGAAGGGAACACGGCATGATCACGACGGACTTCGCGCCCGGCTCTCCTTGCTGGCTGGATCTCGGCTCCCCCGATGTCCCGGCCGCCGCGGCCTTCTACGGCGCGGTGCTCGGCTGGGAGTTCCAGCCGATGGGGGAGGAGGCAGGTGCCGAAGGCGGGTTGTTCCGCAAGGACGGCAGGACCGTGGCCGGACTGGGCGCGCTCACCGAGGAGGGAGCACGGTCGGCCTGGATGATCTACTACACCGTCACCGACGTGGACGCCACGACCCGGGCGGTCGAGGCAGCGGGCGGCACGGTGCGGGTGCCGCCGAGGGACCTCGGTGAATGGGGCCGGATGGCGCAGTACAGTGACCCGCTGGGAGGCCGGTTCGCCGTGTGGCAGCCGGGGAAGCAGACCGGCTTCGAACTGGCGGACGCGTCCGGCTCGCTGTCGTGGACCGAGCTGCACACGAGCGACGCCCAGGCGACCCGCGAGTTCTACGGCGCGGTCTTCGACTGGCAGTTCAGCGACATGCCGATGCCGGGCGGCTCGGGGACGTACACCCTCGTCACCCCGGCCGGCCTTCCCGAGGAGCGCGTGCACGGCGGCTTCGTACAGGTCCGTACGGAGGACCTGGCCCTGGCGGACGGCAAGCCGTACTGGCATCCCGTGTTCGGTGTCGACGGCTGCGACGCCGCGGTCGCCAGGGTGACGGAGAACGGTGGCCGTGTGCTGATGGGCCCGGCCGACTCCGAGGGGGTCGGCCGGCTCGCCGTCTGCCTCGACCCGTCGAACGCCGACTTCGTCGTTCTGGAGCCGACCGGGAGCTGACGCCGCCGCCCGGCCGCAGGTGGGACGACGGCCGGACGGCGCCAGCCCCGCAGTACCCCCCGGGCGTCCACGCGATGCCGTCGCCCGGGGACGTCGCGCGCCCGTGGCCGGCGTGAGGCAATCACCCCGGGCGTGCCGCGCGCCCGCGGTCGGCGTCACGCCGGCGACGCAGGCGCTCCGGCGACCGGCGCGGCGAGGTGCGCGCAGCTCACGAAGGGCCGGTGGCCACCGCCCGCCGGTCTGCAACGCCGTCGGCCGAAAGCCGTCGGGGGAGCCGCAGCCCCGTCCGCCGCCGCCCGGGGGCGTCGCAGGTGGCCGCGTCGGATGGGGGGCGACCTCGGCATCCCCACCCCCGCTCCGGGGTTGGTCGTACGGGGGGCTTACCCCGGCGGGGGGATGCAGCGTAGGATGAACTCCCGAACGAATGGTCGGTTGGCAGAGCGGTTGGGCAAGGGAGACGGATGGACACGACACACTCCAGCTCCACGGGTGCGGACGGTGCCGGACCGGAGCTCCAGGAGCACTTCGAGGCGACGATCGCGCGTGACCAGCGCGTCGAGCCGCGCGACTGGATGCCCGAGGGCTACCGCAGGACGCTGATCCGGCAGATCGCGCAGCACGCGCACTCGGAGATCATCGGCATGCAGCCGGAGGGCGAGTGGATCACGCGTGCACCGTCGCTGCGCCGCAAGGCGATCCTGTTCGCCAAGGTGCAGGACGAGGCCGGGCACGGCCTGTACCTGTACTCGGCCGCCGAGACCCTCGGCACCGACCGTGCGGATCTGACCGAGCGGCTCATCGAGGGGCGCCAGAAGTACTCGTCGATCTTCAACTACCCCACGGCGAGCTTCGCGGACGTCGGGGTGATCGGCTGGTTCGTGGACGGCGCGGCGATCTGCAACCAGGTGCCGCTGTGCCGATCCTCCTACGGCCCCTACGCCCGTGCGATGGTGCGGATCTGCAAGGAGGAGTCCTTCCACCAGCGGCAGGGCTACGAACTGCTGATGACCATGATGCGGGGCACCGGGGCCCAGCGGGCCATGGTGCAGGACGCCGTGGACCGCTGGTGGTGGCCCTCGCTGATGATGTTCGGTCCGCCCGACAACGACTCGCCCAACTCCGCGCAGTCCATGGCCTGGAAGATCAAACGGCACAGCAACGACGAGCTGCGCCAGCGCTTCGTCGACATGACGGTCCCACAGGCCGAGCACCTCGGCGTGACGCTGCCCGACCCGGAGCTGCGCTGGAACGAGGAGCGCGGACACTACGACTTCGGCACCCCCGACTGGGCGGAGCTCAAGCGCGTCATCAGCGGCGACGGGCCGTGCAACGACCGGCGCATGCAGCGCCGCCGGGAGGCCCACGAGGAAGGCGCGTGGGTGCGCGAGGCCGCGACGGCCCACGCGGCGAAGCAGGCGGCACAGGCACGAAAGGGAGCGGTGGCATGACGGCCGACAAGCGGGGATGGCCCCTGTACGAGGTGTTCGTGCGGAGCAAGCGCGGGCTGAACCACGTCCACGTGGGCTCGCTGCACGCCGCCGACGACCGGATGGCGCTCACCCACGCACGCGACCTGTACACCCGCCGCAACGAGGGCGTGTCGATCTGGGTGGTGCGTTCCGAGCACATCGCGGCCTCCACCCGGGACGAGAAGGACCCCTTCTTCGCCCCGAGCGCAGACAAGGTCTACCGTCACCCCACCTTCTACGACATCCCCGACGACGTCCCGCACATCTAGTCCCACCGAGGTATGGCATGAGTGACGACCACGTCTACATGACCCTCGCCGAGGGACACGAGGACGACACCCGCTGGGCCTACGGCACCGGCTTCGAGGACCCCCTGCACGGCGTCGACACCGCCGTGCCCGAGGACGTCGACCCCGCCGAACTGGCTGCCGAGTGCGTGGCCCTGGCCGACGACGCGCTGGTGAGCGCCCAGCGGCTCGCCGAGTGGACCGCCCGCGCCCCCGAGCTGGAGGAGGAGGTGGCGCTGGCCAACATCGGCCTCGACCTGATCGGCCAGGCCCGCCTGCTCTACTCCCGCGCCGGGCAGGTCGACGGCACCGGCCGCGGCGAGGACGCGTACGCCTACTTCCGCGACGCCGGCGACTTCCGCAACGTTCGCCTGGCCGAACTGCCGTGCGGGGACTTCGCGTTCTCGATCGTGCGGATGCTGCTGCTGTCCAGCTGGCGTCTCGCCCAGTTCCAGCGGCTGACCGCGCACGCCGACCCGGTGCTCGCGGCGATCGCCACCAAGGGCGCCAAGGAACTCGCCTACCACCGGCAGTACGCCGCCGAGTGGGCGGTGCGCCTGGGCGACGGCACGCCGGAGTCCCACCGGCGGATGCGTACGGCGCTGGAGAAGGCCGCGCCGTACCTGGGCGAGCTGTTCACCGCCTGCGACGTGCGCGAGAACGTCGTCACCGACCTCCGCCAGGTCACCGAGGCGGCCGGCCTGCCCATGCCCGTGTACCGGCCGCTGCCCGGCTCCGGCCGGCACGGCGACCACACCGAGCATCTCGCCCCCCTGCTCGCCGAGTTGCAGAGCGTGGCCCGCGCCCATCCGGAGGCGGCATGGTGACGACGCTCCTCGACGCCCGGCGCGCCCGGCGGATCGCCGAGCAGGTGCCCGACCCCGAACTGCCCATGCTCACCCTGGCCGACCTCGGAGTGCTGCGCGGGGTCGACGTGGCCGACGACGGCACGGTGGTGGCGACCCTGACCCCCACCTACTCGGGCTGCCCGGCCATGGCCGAGATGCGCGCCGACGTCGCCGCCCGGCTGCGGGACGCCGGGTACGCGCAGGTGGAGATCCGTACGGCGCTCGACCCGCCGTGGACCAGCGACTGGATCACCCCGGCGGGCCGCCGCAAGCTCGCCGAGCACGGCATCGCCCCGCCCGGCGCCGCACCCCGCCACGGCACCGGTCCGGTGCCCCTGGTCCTGTCTCCGACGCGGCACACGGTGCCCTGCCCCCGGTGCGGCTCGGCCGACACCGAGGAGACCTCCCGCTTCGCCGCCACGTCCTGCAAGGCACTGTGGCGCTGCCGCGCCTGCCGCGAGCCGTTCGAGTACGTCAAGGAGATCTGATGGCCACGTCCGTCTCCCCCGGGGCCGCCCGCCCGCAGACCCGCCGCCGTCCGGTCTTCCACCGGCTGCGCGTGTCCGCCGTGCAACCGCTGTGCGACGACGCGGCGGCCGTCGGCTTCGAGATCCCGGCGGAGCTGGCCGAGGAGTTCACCTTCACGCCGGGGCAGTCGCTCACCCTGCGGCGCGAGATCGAGGGCCGGGACGAACGGCGGTCCTACTCCATCTGCTCGCCCGCCGGCTCCCCGCCGCGCATCGGAGTGCGTGTGGTGCCGGGCGGCCTGTTCTCCTCCTGGCTCGTGCACGACGTGCGCCCCGGCGACACGATCGAGGTGATGGGCCCCACCGGCGCGTTCAGCCCCGATCTCACCACCCCAGGCGACCACGTCCTGGTCGCGGCGGGTTCCGGCATCACACCCATGCTGTCCATCGCCGAGTCCGTCCTGGCCGCCGACTCCCGCTCGACCGTCACGCTCTTCTACGGCAACCGGCGCACCGGCACCGTGATGTTCGCGGACGAGCTCGCCGACCTGAAGGACCTGTACCCGGCCCGCTTCCAGCTCGCCCACGTGCTCTCCCGTGAACCCCGCGAGGCGGAGATGCTCTCCGGCCGCCTCGACGCCGAGCGGCTCGCCGCCCTCGTCGGCGCACTGGTCGACGCGCCGGCCGCCGACCACTGGTGGCTGTGCGGCCCGCACGGCATGGTCCGCTCGGCGCAGCAGGTCCTGGCGGGGCTGGGCGTGCCCGCCGACCGCGTGCACCGCGAACTGTTCTACGCCGACGACGAACCGGTCCGCGAGGTGCACCACACGGACGGCGAACCGTCCGGCCCGGTGAGCCAGGTGACCCTGGTCCTGGACGGCCGTACCAGTTCCGCCGCCCTGCCCCGCGAGCGCACCATCCTCGACGGTGCCCAGAAGACCCGTCCCGACCTGCCCTTCGCCTGCAAGGGCGGCGTCTGCGGCACCTGCCGCGCCCTGGTCACCGACGGCACGGCGGACATGCGCCGCAACTTCGCCCTGGAGCCCGCCGAGGTCGACGCCGGCTACGTCCTGACCTGCCAGTCGTATCCGGCGTCGGAGGCCCTGACGGTCGATTTCGACTCCTGACCCGCGGTCCTTCCGGGCAGTCCCCACCGTGTGCGTGCACGGACCGGACGGCCACGCGTTCGACTTCCTCTCCGTCCCCTTTCCGCCGGCGGCATCGTCGCCCTGCCCGCCCAAGGAGCGCAACCGGGCTTCGTGTCCGTTCGCAACCACGCCGCTGACGAGGTGTTTTAGAGTGAGTTCCACCAGTTCCGGCGACTCAGGACCCGTGAGGTAACCGCATACCATGCCGACCGAAACGTTTGAGTTCCAGGTAGAGGCCCGTCAGCTGCTCCAGCTGATGATCCACTCGGTCTACTCGAACAAGGACGTCTTCCTTCGAGAGCTCGTCTCCAACGCCTCCGACGCACTGGACAAGCTGCGATTGGAGTCCCTGCGGGACGACGCGCTCGACGCCGATGTGTCCGACCTGCACATCGAGATCGAGACCGACAACGACGCGCGCACCCTCACCGTTCGGGACAACGGCATCGGCATGTCCCACGAGGAGGTCGGGCGGCTGATCGGCACCATCGCCAACTCCGGCACCGCCGGCTTCCTCCAGGAACTCAAGGAGGCCAAGGACGCGGACCGGGCCGAAGGTCTCATCGGGCAGTTCGGCATCGGCTTCTACTCCGGCTTCATGGTCGCCGACGAGGTCACCCTGGTGACCCGCCGGGCCGGCGAGAAGCACGGCACCCGCTGGACCTCCCGCGGCGAGGGCACCTACACGCTCGACACCGTCGACGACGCAGCCCAGGGCACCTCCGTCACGCTGCACCTCAAGCCCGCCGACCCCGAGAACCAGCTCCACGACTACACCGACGAGTGGAGGATCCGGGAGATCGTCAAGCGGTACTCGGACTTCATCACCTGGCCCATCCGGCTCGTGCCCAAGCCCGGCGGGGGCGAGGGAGAGGGCGAGGGAGAGCCGGGGACCGAGCCGCTGAACTCGATGAAGGCCCTGTGGGCGCGCTCGCGTGACGAGGTGTCCGACGACGAGTACCACGAGCTGTACAAGCACATCAGCCACGACTGGCGCGACCCGCTGGAGACCGTACGGCTCCAGGCGGAGGGCACGTTCGAGTACCAGGCGCTGCTGTTCCTGCCCGCCCACGCCCCGCACGACCTGTTCACCCAGGGGCACCGGCGCGGCGTGCAGCTGTACGTCAAGCGCGTCTTCATCATGGACGACTGCGAGGAACTGCTGCCGCCCTACCTGCGTTTCGTCAAGGGCGTCGTCGACGCCGCCGACCTCTCGCTCAACGTCTCCCGCGAGATCCTCCAGCAGGACCGCCATATCCGGATGATCCAGCGCCGTCTGACGAAGAAGGTCCTGTCCTCGGTCAAGGAGATGATGGCCAAGGACGCCGAGCGCTACGCCACGTTCTGGCGGGAGTTCGGCGCCGTGGTGAAGGAGGGCCTGGTCACCGACGCGGAGAACCGCGACGCCCTCCTCGCCGTCTCGTCCTTCGCCAGCACGCACAGCGAGGACGGTCCGACCACGCTGAAGGCCTACGTGGAGCGGATGCAGGACGGCCAGGAGGACGTCTACTACCTCACCGGCGACTCCCGGCAGAGCATCGAGAACTCCCCGCACATGGAGGCCTTCCGGGCCAAGAACATCGAGGTCCTCCTGCTCACCGACCCCGTCGACGAGGTGTGGGCCGACGCCGTCGGCGAGTACGAGGGCAAGCGGCTGAGGTCCGTCGCCAAGGGCGAGATCGACCTGGACGGCGAGGGCGGGGAGTCCTCCGACAGTGCGCAGTCGCAGGAGTACGCCGGGCTGCTCGGCTGGATGAAGGACCAGCTGGGGGAGGACATCAAGGAGGTACGCCTGTCGTCCCGGCTCACCGTCTCCCCGGCCTGCCTCGTCTCCGACGCCCACGACCTCACCCCGGCCCTGGAGAACATGTACCGGGCGATGGGCCAGGAGGTGCCCCGCACCAAGCGGATCCTCGAACTCAACCCGGACCACCCGCTCGTGAAGGGCCTCAACCAGGCGCACCGGGAGCGCGCGGACCACGCCGGGCTCGCCGAGACCGCCGAGCTCCTGCACACCCTGGCCGTGCTCGCCGAGGGCGGCCAGCCCAAGGAGCCCGCGCGCTTCGTCAAGTTGGTCGCCGACCGCCTGGAGCGCACCCTGTAGCGGGCCCCGCGCCACGTACCCCCGGATGCTGTTGGTTCATTCGGGGTCGTCTGCTTCGCCCCGCCGATCGTGTGATCGGTGGGGCGAAGTGCTGCGAGGTGGCTGGTGCGGGTTCGGGCTCGGCGGGCGCCGGTGAGGTGGGCATCGATGCGGGCGAGGTTGATCGCCGCTCCGGTGAGCTGGTGCTGGAGGCTGGTCTTGGCGAGGCCGCGGTAGCGGGATCTGCGCAGGCCGCAGCGGTTCACGGCCTGGGAGATGGTGCCTTCGACACCGGCACGCATCTTGTAGCGTTCCTTCCATGCGTCGGTCTCCTGCTCGGCCCGGCGTTGGTGCAGGACCTCGTGGATGTCACG
This sequence comes from Streptomyces sp. MUM 2J, assembly GCF_022414535.1. Classification (GTDB taxonomy): domain Bacteria; phylum Actinomycetota; class Actinomycetes; order Streptomycetales; family Streptomycetaceae; genus Streptomyces. Next base: position 117,447 of record NZ_JADWYM010000003.1, on the reverse strand, counting down.
GTCCTGGAGGGTCAGCTTGCGGCGTGGTCCGCGGGTGCAGGAGTCCTTGACCTGGCAGGCACCGCAGTCGGTTTTCGAGAACTGCACTCGGATCTCGACCTTGTCCCGGACGGGTTCCCTCGCCCAGCGTGTGCTGTTCTTCCCGCCGGGGCAGGTCACGGTCCGGCGGTCCCAGTCGATGGTGAACGCGCCGACGGGAAAGGTCTCTGAGGATCCAGCCCGGTTCTGCCAGCCGGTGCCGGGCATCATCGGCCCTGTCAGCTCCACGTCGTGTTCGCGCCGGGCGGCGACGATGTGGCGGGCGGTGACGTAGCCGGTGTCGACTAGGTGCTCGTCGGGAAGCAGCCGACGCTCGGCGAGTGCGGCGTGAACAGCCGGGACCAGGTCGAAGTCACTGACCGTGGCATCGGTGGTGGCGACGTCCGTGATCAGGTCCGGCGTGTCACCACCGCAGGTCTCGGTGAGATGGACTTTGTATCCGTCCCACATCGTGTCGCGTTTGACGCTGCCGCGCGCCTCGATGTCATAGGGGGTGACCAGGCGCTTCGCGCCCGGCGGCCGGTCTTTTGGGTCCCGCCGCAGCACCTCGCCCTCGATCAGGTGGAAGTGCTGCACCCACATCTGCCGCAGGGTCTCCACCTCCGGCACTGCCCGCAGCGCGGTCGGCGCAGCAGGCGAGGTGACGGCCTTGAGCAGTCGCATCCCGTCGGTTCCGATCCGCCGGCCGACCTCCTCGCGCTTGGCCGGGGCCTTGGGGAACCGTGAGTCCTCGGCGCGGGTGGCATAGTGCCGGAACCAGTCCGGCTCGGCGATCTCGGACAGCCAGTCGGGAGCGGCGACGGCGAGCGCGTTCAGGGCCGAGCGCAGGGTTTCGGCGACCATCTCCAGCCAGCACAACTCCCGCGCTGCCGACAGCACGTGCGTGGAGTCGGTGCGGGCCTTGCCCCTGCCGCTGAGCAGCCCCTTGTCCCGGGCCGCGGAGAGAATGCCGTCCAGCATCCGCTGTCCGGCGTCCGCCTGGACCAGCCGGTCCCTGAACTCCGAGAGGACGGAGAAGCCGAAGCCCGGATCGTCCAGCCGGAGCCCGAGGGCGTACTTGAAGTCGATCCGCGCGCGGACCGCTTCCGCGGCCTGCCGGTCGGTCAGCCCCTCGACGAACTGCAGCACCAGTACCAGCGCAAGACGCCCTGGTGACCAGGCCGGACGCCCTCGTGACGGGAACAGGTCCGCGAACTCTTCGTCCGTGAACAAAGGCCCCAGTTCGTCACGGACCCGGATCGCCAGGCTCCCCTTCGGGAACGCGGCCCGCGCCACCCGCACCGTCTCCGCCGGGATCTCCCCAGATCCCTCCGGCTGCATCGACATTCGCACCCACCCCATACGACAACGTCGGCCTTCAAGACCACAACCCGGTCTTGAAGGCCGACGTCACGCGAGGCCCCGAAAAAACCAACAGCATCCGTACCCCCGGAGGGAGGGGCGCCCGCGCGACGGCGGGCGCCCCCGGACCCACCAGGCCGGATGTCGGCCACCGCGGCTGCGGCACGACCCTCGCACCCCCTACGTCTTGACAGCGTGCGTACTGTTTCGCGACGTTTGATCCCTCATCGGGCCATGGGGAACGCGCGCGCAGCGCGCCTTGGGGGGAGTGGTTCGCCGATGCACGTCACCGTCCACAGGGCTGACGAACTGACCGAGTCGCAGCGCAAGATCTGGCACCAGGCCATGGAGGAGTCGCCCGAGTTCGCCAACCCGTTCCTCGCCCCGGAGTTCGCGGCCGGAGTGGCCCGGCACCGCGCCGGGACACGGGTGGCCGTCCTGCACGACGGCGGCGACCCGGTCGGCTTCTTCCCCTACGAGCGCACCTCCCTCGGCGTCGGCCGGGCCCTCGGCCTCGGCCTGTCCGACTGCCAGGCCCTCGTGCACCGGCCCGGCGTGGTCTGGGACACGCGGCAGCTGCTGCGCGCCTGCGGCCTGGCCAGCTTCGAGTTCGACCACCTCGTCGAGCAGCAGAAGCCGTTCGGGCCCCACGTCACCGGGCTCTTCCCGTCCCCGGTGATCGACCTGGTGCACGGCGACGACGGCTACCCGGAGTGGCTGCGCGCCACCTATCCGGGCCTGGCCCGGACCACCCTGAAGAAGGAGCGCCGCATCGGCCGCGACATCGGCGAGACGCGGTTCGTGTTCGACGAGCGGGATCCGGACGCGCTGCGGCAGCTGATGCGGTGGAAGTCGGCCCAGTACCGCCGGACCGGCCGTATGGACCGCTTCTCCCGCCCCTGGATCGTCGACCTGGTGAACGACCTCTTCGAGGTCCGCGAGGAGCACTTCACCGGTGTCCTCTCCGTCCTCTACGCCGGCGACCGTCCGGTGGCGGCGCACTTCGGGCCGCGGTCCCGCACCGTCCTCGCGGCCTGGTTCACCGCCTACGACCCGGAGGTCCACCGCTACTCGCCCGGACTGATGATGCACCTGCGCATGGCCGAGACGGGCCGCAGGCAGGGACTGGCGCTGCTGGACCTCGGGCGCGGCGACAAGGAGTACAAGGACTGGCTCAAGACCCGCGAACTGCGCGTGGCCGAGGGGTTCGCGACCCGGCCCCACCCGGTCGCGGCGGCCCACCGGCTCGTGCGGCGGCCCGTACGGGGCCTGCGGAACACGGTCCTCGCCCACCCCCGGCTGCGCGAGCCCGCCGACCGGCTGCTGAAGACGGTCGGTACCCTGCGCACCTCCCGGACCCGCTGAACCGGCACTCCGCCGCAGGCGTCGCACGAGGGCAGGTGCGGTCTCAGGTGCGGCTGTCCGAGCGGCCGGTCGTGTCGTCGAGCGGGGTGCGGCCGTGTCGCCGAGCCGGCCTGAAGGTACGACGGTGGTGGCGCAGGGCCCCGATCGCCACCATCGCCACACCCAGGCAGAAGATCAGCGCCAGCGCGAGACCCGAGCTGAACAGCGCGAGCCCGTTCATCGTGGCGATGTCCTGACCCAGGACGGACACCGTGTACTCCGGGCCGCCCGACAGGTTGCCGGCGATGGCCAGCGCGGTGAAGGCACCGGTGGCCGTGAGGAGGAACAGTCCGAGGAACAGCATCCGAGTCACCTCCTCGGCAAGGGGAACCGTGCCCTCGGGTACCCTCCCGCCGCTGCCCCTACCCTGGAGGGGCGGCTCGGGCCGGCGACGAGGTCGCCGCCCCCTGCCGGGAGTACGCGGACCTGATCGCGACCACCGGCGGGGACGACTCCGGGCACCGGGCATCTGACTCCGGACGCCGGGGCGCCGGGTGCGATCCGGGTCGCGGGGCCCGTCCCGGTAGCCGGACGTGGTGGGGCCTGCGCGCAGCGTTCCGGTCGCCCGCCCGGCTTCGGGCCGGCGCGGGTCCTGACGGAGTGCGGCCGTAGGCTGGGGCGAGCACTCGGACCGGGCACCGCCGGGGAACCCGAGCCACTCGCGACGAGGAGGACGATGCACCCCGGTCCCACGGCCCCCGCCGCGCCCACCACGGCGCTGCTGGAGGACTTCTCCCTGGAGATGACGGCCAAGGACGTACCCGCCCTGGAGCGGGCGCGCCACACCATCCCCGTCGGCACCCGCGTCAACATCACCTTCCTCGGCAACGAAGACCCGGGCATGCGGCTGGAGGCGGCCCGTGCCGTCAGGCGGTACGGCTTCGTGCCCGTGCCGCACATCTCCGCCCGGCGCCTCGGTTCGCGGGCCGCCCTGGAGGAGTTCCTGGCGGGCCTGCGGGACGAGGGCGCCGGTGAGCACGTGTTCGTCGTGGGCGGCGACCCTGCCGATCCGCACGGCCCCTACGACGACGCCCTCGCCGTCATCCGCACCGGGCTGCTCCAGCGGTACGGGGTGCGCCGGGTCGGCATCAGCGGCTACCCGGAGGGCCATCCCGCCATCACCGACGACGAGCTGTGGTCGGCACTGCGGGACAAGAGCGCCGTGCTGGGCCGGCACGCTCTGGCCGGCGACGTCATCACGCAGTTCGGCTTCGACGCCGACCCGGTGCTCGACTGGGTGGAGCGGGCCCGTGCCCACGGAGTGCGGGCGCCGGTCCGCATCGGCGTGCCCGGTCCGGCCGGAGTGCGCCGACTGCTGTCCTGCGCCACCCGCTTCGGTGTCGGCACCAGCGCCTCCATCGCCCGCAAGTACGGCCTGTCCCTCACCAACCTGATGGGTACGGCGGGCCCCGACCGCTTCCTGCACGCGCTGGCCCGCGGCTACGACGTCCGCCGCCACGGCGACGTCAAGGTGCACTTCTACACTTTCGGCGGGCTGGCGACGACCTCGGAATGGGTGGCGCGCTTCCGCACGGACCACCCGGCCCTCTGAGCGCGCCGTCCGCGACGCCGCGTCGCGGGGCGGCTCTCCGCCCGCCACCGTGACACGGGGGAGACGCCTGCACCCGTCCTCCGCCGGCGCGCCCGCCGGCCGGGTCAAGATCACGGATGCGCATCGGCCCGCAACCGGATTCGCATCCCCGCGGAAACCCGGTGGGCCGCAGGCCCGAAGCCCTGTGCCAGGATGCCGCGACGAACGAGCGGAACGGCTCGCACCGGATCACGGCCCGTGCCGGGTCCCGGTGGGCCGAGGCGGAAGGCGGACCGGTGACGGGAGTGACGGTGGCGGCGTCGGTGCGGCCGAGGCGGCGGGACCGCACCTGGGTGTGTGCGCTGTGGGTCCTGGTGGCCTCGTCGTGCCTGCACATCCTGTGGTTCGGCCCGGCCCTGCCCGTGGAGCTGGTGGTGCTGGACCTGGGGATGTCCGTACTGTTCGGCGTGTGGCTGGCCGCCCGGCGCCGGGGACTGGCCCGGCGGCTGGAGGTGGGCACGGCCCGCGACCTGCTCGTGCTCCAACGCAGGATCACCCGCGGGGAGATTCCCACGGACCCCGTCGAACGGGCGGCCCTCGGCCGGCTGGTACGTCTGCGCCAGGAGCGGCGCCGACGCGGCCGTAACGCCGTCTCCCTGATGTGCCTCCTCTACCTGCTGGTGGCCACCTGGACATGGGCCGTCGGCGACCGCGTCCTCGGCGTACTGACGCTCGTCGTGGCCGTGCTGTACGCCGTTCTGGCCGGCTGGTCGCTGCGCCGTGCGGCGGCTCGGGTGGACCGGGTCGCGGCGGCCCTGGGCGCCGGAGGCGGCCTGGAGGTCCTGTACTGACGGGGTGCCTCAAGGCCACCGGAGGACCCGGTCCCGGTCCCGCTCCTTGTCGCGGTCCCCGCGCCTCACACGGTCACGACCGTGAGGCCGGCCTCCTCGAAGAGCCGGACCGCCTCGGGTCCGGCCGCCGTGTCGGTCACCAGCGTGTCGACCGCGCCGGTGGCGCAGATGCGGGCGAAGGCGCGTCGCCCGAGTTTGCTGGAGTCGGCTGCGACGACCACCCGCTCGGCGCGCTCGCACAGGAGCCGGTTGACGGCGGCCTCCGCTTCGTCGTGCGCCGCGGCGCCGTGGACGGCGTCGAAGGAGACCACGCCGAGCACGGCCACGTCGAGGGTGATCTGGCCGAGCACCCCGTCCGCGAGCGGCCCGATGAGTTCGTACGACTGTGCCCGCGCCACCCCGCCGGTCACCACGATCTTGAACTGGGGGCGGACCGCCAGCTCGCTGGCGATGTTGAGGGCGTTGGTGACGACGGTCAGCGCGGGTGAGCCGGAGGAGAGGTCGCCGCGCACCGCGAGCGCCCGGGCCACTTCGGTGGTGGTCGTGCCGCCGGTCAGCCCGACCGCCTCGCCCGGTGCGATCAGCCCGGCCGCGGCCTTGGCGATGCGCTGCTTCTCCGGGGCCCGCCGGGCGGTCTTGTAGCGCAGCGGCAGCTCGTAGGAGACCCCGTGCACGACCGCGCCGCCCCGGGTGCGCACCAGCATCTGCTGCTCGGCGAGCTGGTCGAAGTCGCGGCGGATGGTCGCGGCCGACACCGCCAGCTCGGTGGCGGCCTCCTCGACGTCGAGCCTGCCCCGCTCGACGAGCAGTTCCAGCAGCGCCTTCCAGCGGGCGTCGCGCGACATCCGCACCTCCGGTCCTCGGCCCTCGCGTGATCTTTGGCGACCCTAGCGCACCACCGATGCCCCGGAATGCTTGATGATGCTTGAAAGCTGGCTATATCTTGCATGAACAATCATCCCGTCTCCGGGGAGGGCACGCATGAGCCATGTCGAGGACGAGTTGAACAGCCAGCCCGAGTGCTGGACGCGCGCCGCGGAGCAGGCCGCGGATCACAGGAGGGTGCTGCCGGCGGCGGGGGAGCGGGTCGCGGTCGTCGGCTGCGGGACCTCCTTCTTCATGGCACAGGCGGTCGCCGGACTGCGTGAGGGAGCGGGCCTGGGCGAGACGGACGCCTTCGCGGCCTCCGAGTTTCCTCACGGCCGCCGCTACGACCGCGTCGTCGCCCTCACCCGCTCCGGCACCACCACCGAGGTGCTGGAACTGCTCGCCCGGCTGCGCGGGCACATCCGGACGACCGCGCTCACCGCCGACCCGCACACGCCTGTGAGGGGCGCCGCCGCCGACGTCGTCGTCCTCGACTACGCCGATGAACGCTCCGTCGTCCAGACCCGGTTCGCGACGAGCGCACTGACCCTGCTGCGCGCCCACCTGGGCCTGCACTCCGACGCGGCCGTCGCCGACGCCCGCGCGGCACTGTCCCGCGCACTGCCCCGGAACCTGGTGGAATGCGGGCAGTTCACCTTCCTGGGCCGCGGCTGGACCGTGGGTCTGGCCAGCGAGGCCGCGCTGAAGATGCGCGAGGCCGCCCTGGCGTGGACCGAGGCCTACCCGGCGATGGAGTACCGGCACGGCCCCATCAGCATCACCGCGGCGGGCACGGCCACGTGGATGTTCGGCGACGCCCCGCGGGACCTGGCCGAACAGGTGCGCGGCACCGGCGGGCTGTGGGTGGCGGGCGGTCTCGACCCGCTCGCGGAACTCGTCCGGGCGCAGCGCCTCGCCGTGGCCGTGGCGGCGCGACGCGGCCTCGATCCGGACCGCCCCCGCCACCTCACCCGCTCGGTGATCCTCGCCCCCTGACGCCCCGAAAGGACCGCCCGTGTCCCTCGTCACCACCGGCGAGCTCCTGGCCGGGGCCGCCGTCGCGCGCTCCGCCGTCGCCGCCTTCAACATCATCACGCTCGAACACGTCGAGGCCGTCGTCGCCGGAGCCGAGGCGTGCGGTGCGCCCGTCGTCCTGCAGATCAGCGAGAACGCCGTCCGCTTCCGCTACGGCCGGCTCCTGCCCCTCGCCCGCGCCGCCGTCGCCGCCGCCGAACGCGCCGCCGTGCCCGTCGCGCTCCACCTCGACCACGTCCGTGGCGACGCCCTGCTGCGCCAGGCGCCCGAGGCCGGCTTCAGCTCCGTCATGTACGACGCCTCCCACCTGCCCTACGCGGGCAACCTCGCCGCGACCCGTGCCGCCGCCGACTGGGCGCACGCCCAGGGGCTGTGGATCGAGGCGGAACTGGGACAGGTCGGCGGCAAGGCCGGCGTCCCCGCCCTCGACGCCCACGCGCCGGGCGCGCGCACCGACCCCGCCGAGGCCCGCGCCTTCGTCGCCGACTCCGGCGTGGACGCCCTGGCCGTCGCCATCGGCAGCGCCCACGCCATGACCACCCGCACGGCGGCCCTCGACCACGGTCTCCTCAAACGCCTGGCCGCCGCCCTCGATGTACCGCTCGTCCTGCACGGCTCGTCAGGGGTTCCCGACGACGAGTTGACGGCCGCGGTCGCAGGGGGCATCACCAAGATCAACATCGGTACCGCTCTCAACATCGCCATGACCGGTGCGATCCGGGACTTCCTGGCCGCCCACCCCGACGCCGTCGACTCGCGCAGCTACCTCAGCGTGGGCCGCGAGGCGATGGCCCGCAGCGTCGAGCGGCTCATCGGGGTGCTCGACGGCGGCCGGCCCACCGCAGACGCCGCTGCCGCGCGCTGAGCGACCACCGGCCGCCCGGTGGTCGCTCAGCCGCCGGGCGAGCCGCAGGGCGGGGGAGCCGTCGTCCGGCCGGGATCGGGTCCGCCTCTCCAGGGCCGCCCGCACGCGGCGTCGGCGGACGGGGACGACCTCGATCGCAGGGGGTCCGGTGTGAACTGCGGACAGCCGGTTCGTGCACGCCCGGTGGGCCCGCCGAAGGGGGCGCACCGGACGCCGCTCGTCGACCGGCGGACGCCGTCAGCGATCGTGCTTGACCGCCTTCAGCACCACGAACTTCGGGTCGCCGGCGACCACCCGGCTGTTGCCGAACACGCGCCGCAGCTTGACGTGGTATCCCAGATGCCGGTTGCCGATCACCCACAACTCGCCGCCGGGCCGCAGCGCGCGCCGCGCACCGGTGAACATCCGCCAGGCTGTGGCGTCCGTCGTGGCCTGGTGGGAGTGGAACGGCGGATTGTTGAGGACGATGTCCACACTGCCGGACGGCACCCCGCTCAGTCCGTCCCCGACCCGGAACTCCGCGTGCCCGGGCACGCCGTTCGCCCTGTACGTCGCCTCCGCCGAGGACACCGCCTGGAACGACTCGTCGACGAACAGCACCTCGGCGTCCGGATTGGCCAGCGCCACCGACGTTCCCACGACGCCGTTGCCACAGCCGAGGTCCACGACCCGCTGTGTGCCACGGGTGTCGGGCAGGTGCCGGAGGAAGAACCGCGTGCCGATGTCCAGGCGGTCGGCGCAGAAGACGCCCGCGTGGTTGACGACCGTGTGGCCGGAGGCGGGCCCGGCGCCCTCCGGCAGGACGTAGCGGTACGGCCACGGGCTGGCCCCCGGCCTCAGCGCGGGGTCCGGTGTGCAGAAGATAAGGCGGGCCTTCTGCCGGGCCAGCGACGTCCGCGTCGGCCCCAGCACGCGCTCGAACAGCTTGAGCGTGGAGGTGTGGATCTCCTTCACCATGCCGGTGCCGACCACGACCGTGCCCTCGTGCACCGCGGGCGCCAGCCGCAGCAGTTGGTCCTCCAGCAGCGCCGAGCTCTTCGGCACCCGCACCAGCAGCACGTCGATCCGCTCCGGTGGCGGGTCCTGCGTCGTCAGCAGCCCGACCGTGCCGGGTGCCACGCCCGCCCGCGCCAGGTTGGCCCGCGTCGCCTCCTGGGCCAGGAAGGAGTCCGTGATCTGCGTCGGCTCGTACGCCGCGAGTGCCGTGGCCAGCGCACCCCACCGGTCGCCGACGACCACGACCGTGCCGGTCAGCGGGACCCCCAGCTCGGCCAGATGCGCGAGCAGATACGCGTCGGAGGCGTCCCAGGCGCGCAGCCGGTCGCGCGGGTCCTCGGGGAAACGGGTCAGCGCGAACTCGCCCCACGGGGTCGTCATACGGTCGTTCATCGCGACAAGGCTAGCCGAGCCGCAGCTCAGGGCCGGTGCCGGAGGACAGGGCGAGGGACCGCGGGCCGCTGCCGAGGTGACGCCACCCGGAGCGTGCCCGGATCCGTCCGGGCACGCCGCACCCCGTCCGGGGCTCACGGGCCGGACGAACTCCACCCCGCCGGTGGGCGGCTTCCCGGCCGCCACCGGACGAGCGGATCATGGGAGACTCGCCCTCATGAGCGGCAAGGCGGACCCCCGGCCGACGGGGGAAGGGAGCACCTCCAGGACACGGTTGGACCGGGGGCGCGGTGCGCTCGGACCCGCGTTGGAGCTCGTGCACACCGGCCGGGCACCGACCAGAGCGGTCCTCACCGCCGAACTCGGCGTGACGCGCGCCACGGCCGGGGCGGTCGCCGCGGAACTGGAGGCCCTGGGGCTGATCCGGGTCGACGCCCGTCCCAGTGCCCCGGCCGGCTCCCAGGGCCGCCCCTCCCACCGGCTCAGCGTGGCCGAGGAGGGCCCCGTCGCCCTTGCCGCCCAGGTGCACGCCGACGGCTTCCGTGCCGCGCTCGTCGGCCTCGGCGGCCGGATCGTCGCCACCGCGCCCGGCTGCGAGACCGTCGACGCCGACCCGGCCAAGGTGCTCGGTTCCGTCGTCGACGCGGGCGCGCGGCTGCTGCGGCAGACCGGGCGGCGCTGTGTCGGCGCCGGCCTGGCCGTTCCGTCGGCGGTCGCCGAGCCGGAGGGGCTCGCCCTCAACCCGCTGCACCTGGCCTGGCCGGTGGGCGCACGGGTACGGGAGATCTTCGCCGAACGCGTGCGCGCATCCGGTATCACCGGGCCCGCCTTCGCCGCGAACGACGTCAACCTCGCCGCGCTCGCCGAGCACCGGCACGGCGCCGGGCGCGGCTCCCGTGACCTGCTGTGCGTGGCCACCGGGCACCGCGGTGTCGGTGGCGCCCTCGTGCTGGACGGACGGCTGCACACGGGCAGCGCCGGGCTCGCGCTGGAGGTGGGGCACCTCACCGTCAACCCCGAGGGCCGCCCGTGTCACTGCGGCGGCCGCGGCTGTCTCGACGTCGAGGCCGACCCGCTGGCGCTCCTCGCCACGGCGGGCCGGGTGCCCGGCCCGGAGGTGTCGCTGCTCCAGCAAGCCAAGGACCTGATCCGCCGGGAGTACGGCGACCCCGCCGTCCGCGCGGCCGTCGAGACCCTGATCGACCGGCTCGGCCTGGGCCTGGCCGGCCTGGTCAACATCCTCAACCCCGACCGGATCATCCTCGGCGGTCTGCACCGCACACTCCTCGACGCCGATCCGGACCGCCTTCGCGCGGTCGTCGCCGACCGCAGTCTGTGGGGCCGCAGCGGTGGGGTCCCCATCCTCGCCTGCACCCTCGACCACAACAGCCTGGTCGGCGCGGCCGAGATGGCGTGGCAGCCGGTACTGGACGACCCGCTGGGCGCGCTGGCCGGGGGCTGAGGCCGCAGCACGGGGAGAGGGCGCCGTTGCGCGTGGGGGCGCCGGGCCGGGCTCAGTCCAGGAGCGTCAGGGCCTGCTCAATATTCGACGAGGTCAAGGGAGCCGAACAGCATGACCGACAAGCTCACCGTGAGCGTCCTGGGCACCGGCATCATGGGCGCCGCGATGGCCCGCAGCCTCGCCCGCGCCGGACACGCCGTACGCGTCTGGAACCGCACCCGCAGCAAGGCCGAACCGCTCGCGGCCGACGGGGCGTTCGTGGCCGGCACGCCCGCCGGGGCCGTCCAGGGGGCGGACGTCGTGCTGACGATGCTCCACGACGGGGACGCCGCACTGGCCGTCATGCGCGAGGCTGCTCCAGCGCTGCGCCCCGGGACCGCCTGGGTGCAGTCGACCACCGCCGGCACGGAGGCCGTACCCGAGTTGGCGGCCCTCGCCCGTGAGCACGGCCTGGTCTTCTACGACGCGCCCGTCCTCGGCACCCGCGAGCCGGCCGAGGCCGGACAGCTGACCGTGCTGGCCGCCGGGCCCGTGAAGGGCCGCGCGAAGGTGACCCCGGTCTTCGACGCGGTCGGCGCCCGCACCGTGTGGTGCGGCGAGGACGGCGCCGCGGCCGACGCGACGCGCCTGAAGCTGGTCGCCAACAGCTGGGTCGTCGCCGCGACCGCCGCGGCCGGAGAGGTGCTGGCCCTGTCGGAGGCCCTCGGCGTCGACCCCGACGACTTCTTCGCACTCATCGAGGGCGGCCCGCTCGACATGGGCTATCTGCGCGCCAAGGCTGCTCTGGTCCGTGAGGGCCGGCTGTCCCCGCCCCAGTTCGCGGTGGCGACCGCCGCCAAGGACGCCCGCCTCATCGTCCGGGCCGGCGAGCGCAACGGCGTCCGCCTCGACGTCGCCGCAGCGAGCGCGGCCCGGCTGGAACGCGCCGCCGCGCAGGGCCACGCGGACGAGGACATGGCCGCCGCCTACTACGCCAGCTTCGGCGACCGCCCCGACGACTGACGGCGCGCCCTACGGTCCCGGCCGGACGCACCGCGACGACGCCCCCGGCCGGACGCGCGTGGGACGACATCCGGTCCCGGCCGGTCACCCCGGCCGGGCGGCCCATCGTCCCCGGCCCCCAGCCGTCCGGGAAGCACGTCCCCGGGCACCGCGCGGACCGTGCTCACCACTGGCGGCCGCGCGGCAGCCGCCGCCTTCCCGGCGCCGACACGTGCAGGACCTGGAACAGATCGCCCTCGGCCTTCGGGGCGTCCTGCTCCCACAGCGAGAAGTGGACGACCTCCCACCGCCGCGCATCCACGACCGCTGCCGCGAGCACCGCACCGTCCAGCCGGGCGAGCCGGCCGGCCTCGGCAGCGGCCTCCTCCACGGTCCGCGACAGCGCCGGTCCGTCCGGTACCCGCTGCCGGCGCCGTACGGCGGTCGCGGCGGGGGAGTCCGCCGCGCCTCCCGGCTCCTGGGCGAGCCCGGTCCACTGCTGCACGCCCGGCCGGCCGAAGTCGTCGCACAGCCCCTGGAAGCCGCCGCCCCACAGGAAGGTGTTCATGCCCTCCACGGTGTTCCAGAGGTAGAACGGCGCGTACTGGTTGACGGGCGACCCGTGCAGCCCGCGCTCGCGGATCAGGTACGCCTTCAGGCCGAGGCCCTCCCAGTCGTCCGTCAGGTGCCCGGCGCGGGCCACACGGGACCGCACGATCCCCATGTCGTAGTCGGCGGGCAGGGTCAGTTCGTACTGCATGGCGTGCATCCGATGCCTCCCAGGGCGTGGTGGACGACCGGCCGGAGCGGGCGATCGGCCGGACCGGGCGCGTGCTGCTCGCGGGGCGGGAAGACCTCACGCGGGCCGCAGCAGGGCGAGCAGCCCGCGTACCCCCGCGTCGAACGCGGCGGGGGAGCCGGAGGCGCGGGCGAGGACATAGCCGCCCTGCACCGTCGCCACGACCGCCGCTGCGATCTCCTCCGCGTCGAGGTCCGCCGCGAACTGCCCCTGCCGCTTGCCCTCCTCGACGATTTCCGCCAGCCGCCGCCGGAGCCGGGCGAGGGTCGCGTCGACGGGGGCGCGCAGCACGTCGCTGGCGATCACGTCCGGGTCCATGGTCAGCCGGCCGACGGGGCAGCCGCGCAGCACGTCGCGTTCGCGCATCAGGTAGCCCTCGATGCGCTCGTACGGTGTGCCCGGCCGGCCCAGGACGCGCTCGGCGGTGGCCAGCATCTCGTCCGCGGTGCGCCGGATGGCGGCCAGGGCGAGATCCTGCTTGCCCCTGAAGTGGTGGTACATGCTGCCCTGTCCGGCGTCCGCCCGCTCCAGGATCGCCTTGGGGCTCGTGCCCACGTAGCCGCGCTCCCACAGCAGCTCGCGGGTTGACTCGACCAGTCGGTCCGCTGTGCTCATGCGGACACTGTACATACTAGTAGTTACAGACCTCAAGGAGTCCCCCGAGCGCCGTCCGGGACGAGCGGTTCGGCCGGGTGCGCAGGAGCGGCACGCCATGCCCCAGGGGCCCGGAGCGTCGCGCGAGACGCCGGCGCCCTCCCCGAGGCGCCCTCATGACGCACCTCATGAAGCACCTCATGACGCGCCGTTGTCCGTGGGGCGGCCGTTCGGGGCCCGGGCCGGGACGGGAGCCCGGGACGCGGAGACACCCTCGGGGGGTGCCGTCGGTCTCCGTCCGTCCGGCCGGGGCGTCGTCGCCGCGCCCGTGACCGCGGTGACGGCCGATGGCCGCCCCCGCGGGCGGCACGGCCGCCGACCGCGATCAGCCGGCCACGCCGGACCGCACGGGAGCGCGTGCCGGACTGCTGCGGCCGTCGGTGACCTGGTCGAGCGTGCCGAGCTCGGCGAATCGCAGCGCGGGCTGATCGAGGGGCGTCAGTCGCGGCACGCGCGTCGGCGCCGGTCGTGTCGGGGCGGCCGTGGGCAGCGTGAACCACACGACCTTGCCCTGGTCGCCGTCCGGCCGCACTCCCCAGCTCTCGCTCACCGCGGCGACCATGGCCAGGCCGCGGCCGCACGTGGCGAGCAGATCGGCTTCCTCCACCACGGGGAGGCGCGGATCGTGGTCACGCACCGAGACGGTGAGCTGCTCCAGGAGCAGCTCCATCTCGACGGTGCACGTCTTGTCGGGTCGGGCGTGCCGGTGGACGTTGCTGAGCAGCTCCGTCACGCCGAGCGAAGCCCGGTCTATCAGGGGGTCCAGATGCCAGTAGCGCAACTGCGCCGATACGATTCTGCGGACCTGGCCGATCCGCGCCGGCAGGGCTTGAAGCTCCACCGTGCAGTGCCTGCGTGGGTTGCTGATCACGGCTGCGACTCCCCGACGTGAGGTCCGAGATGGACGTCCGGAAGAACACGAACAACGGATCGTCAGCAGGACGCCTGCGTGGAACTGCCGCCTGCTGTCGTGGCCGGCGGGCTGGTTCGCAGCGTTATCGCCGGTAAACCCTCAGTGACGTGAGACCAGCGTGACCCAGGGGGTGCGGTCCCGCAACTCGCGGCGCGCCCCGCCCCGGGTTCAGTCGCCGCGCCCCGCCGCCCGGCGTACGGCCTCGATGAAACGGCGTGCCGCGGGCGGTCCCGGCTCGCCCGGGGCCGGGTCGTGCTCGCCCAGCGTCAGCAGGTACCGCTTGCCGTTGAGATCCGCGGTCGCCCGGTCATCCGGAGCGAACCAGGGGCGCGACGCCCGCACCGCCTGCACCGGCGCGCTGTCGATCTCGCTGCCGTAGCTGTTGAGCAACTCCAGCCTGCCTCCGCTGATGCGGACCTTCCCGGCCCGGGTGAGCGAGCGCAGTCTCTTCTCGATCCGCACGCCCGTGGCCGTGAACTCCGGCTCCGCCATACCGTCCTGCCCCCTTGTGCGCGTGGGCGCGCCGGCCGGTGCTCGCGCCCGGGCGGCGCCCCGTTCGTGTCGTGACCCAGTGTGCGCCCCCGTCCGGGACACGCGGCCCTCGCGCCGGCCGCCTGACTGATGCGTGACGCCCGGTGACGGGGGACCGGTCCCGTGCGGTGCAGTCTGCCTGCGTACGACGTGGAGCACCAGTACGCGCGTCGTGCTCGTGGGCCGTGGCGGGGAGCATTCGTCCGAATGCGCCCCCGTGGCCCAAGGTGCTGTCCCCAGGGGTGTCTTGGGGATGCTCAAAGATGCGTTTATGCAGGTGAGAAGCGTGCGAAAGCTGCCTATCATCGGGGTGCCGGGCGTGCGACGCGCCGTCGGCGCGCAAGTGTGAGGAGCCCTGCCGTGAGCACCACCCAGCAGCCCCGGACGGGCGTGACACTCGACGTCGACCGCAGCGACGCCGGCTACCGCGACTGGCTGAAAGAGGCCGTCCGCAAGGTCCAGGCCGACGCCAACCGCTCGGCCGACACGCACCTGCTGCGTTTCCCGCTGCCCGAGCACTGGGGCATCGACCTCTACCTCAAGGACGAGTCGACCCACCCCACCGGCAGTCTCAAGCACCGCCTCGCCCGCTCCCTGTTCCTGTACGGCCTGTGCAACGGCTGGATCCGCCCGGACCGCCCGGTGATCGAGGCGTCCAGCGGCTCGACCGCCGTGTCCGAGGCGTATTTCGCCAAGCTGATCGGCGTGCCGTTCGTCGCGGTGATGCCGCGCACGACGAGCACCGAGAAGATCCGGCTGATCGAGTTCCACGGCGGCCGTTGCCACTTCGTGGACGACCCGCGCACGATGTACGAGGAGTCCGCCCGCCTCGCGACGGAGACCGGCGGCCACTACATGGACCAGTTCACCTACGCGGAACGGGCCACCGACTGGCGCGGCAACAACAACATCGCCGAATCGATCTTCCGCCAGCTGGAGCTGGAGCGCTACCCGGAACCGGCGTGGATCGTCGCCACGGCCGGCACCGGCGGCACCTCGGCGACTCTCGCCCGCTACGTCCACTACATGCAGCACGACACCCGCATCTGTGTCGCCGACCCGGAGAACTCCTGCTTCTTCGACGGCTGGACCACCGGGGACCCGGACGTCACCTGCGACTGCGGCTCCCGCATCGAGGGGATCGGCCGGCCGCGCATGGAGCCCAGCTTCGTGCCCGGCGCCGTCGACCGCATGATGAAGGTCCCCGACGCCGCTTCCGTCGCCGCCGTCCGCGCCCTGGAGGGAGCCATAGGCCGCAAGGCGGGCGGTTCGACCGGCACCGGACTGTGGAGCGCGCTGAAGATCGTCGCCGAGATGGTCGCCGAGGGACGTCAGGGCAGTGTCGTCACCCTCCTGTGCGACCCCGGCGACCGCTACCTCGACAAGTACTACTCGGACGTCTGGCTCGCCGAGCAGGGCCTGGACATCGCCCCCTACAGCACCGCGATCCGGGCGCTGCTGGAGACCGGGGTGTGGCCCGGCTGAGCCGTTCCGGCGGCCATCGCGTCCTTACGGTCGCCGTACCGGCGCATGCTCCGTCAGGTGTCCGCGTCCTCCGCCTGCCCGCCCGCGAGCACCAGCTGCCGTACATGCTCGGAGACCTCCGTGCGGGCCCTCGCGGGCAGTCCCGCGTCGGTCACCCAGGTGTCGACCTGCTCCAGCGTGGCGAACGAACTGAGGCCCACAGTCCCCCACTTGGTGTGGTCGGCCACGACGACGACCCGCCGCGCCGACTGCACCAGCCGCCGGTTGGTCTCCGCCTCCGCGAGGTTCGGCGTGGACAGCCCGGCCTCCGCCGATATCCCGTGCACCCCGAGGAAGAGCACGTCGAAGTGGAGGGAGGCGATCGCCTGGTCGGCCACCGGCCCCACCAGCGAGTCCGACGGTGTGCGCACTCCGCCGGTCAGGACCACCGTGGCCGAGCCCTGCCGCTGGCCCGAGGTGCGCTGCGCGACGTGGAAGACGTCCGCCACCCGCACCGAGTTCGTCACCACCGTGAGATCCGGAACGTCCAGCAACTGCTGCGCCAGCGCGTACGTCGTCGTGCCGCCCGAGAGCGCGATCGCGCTGCCGGGCGCGACCAGCTCGGCCGCGGCCCGCGCGATGTCCTCCTTGGCGGTGAGTTCCAGTCCGGACTTCGCCTCGAAACCCGGCTCGTGCGTGCTGGCCTCGACCACCGGCACCGCGCCGCCGTGCACCTTCTCCAGGACACCCTGCCGGGCGAGCGCGTCCAGGTCCCGGCGGACCGTCATGTCCGACACGCCGAGCCTTCGGGTCAGCTCGTTGACACGGACCCCGCCCCGGCGCCGGACCTCGTCGACGATCAGGGCGCGCCGCTGCTCCGCGAGGAGGTTCTGATTCTCGCTCACGTACGCTCCGGTCCTTTCGCCTCAAGCCGTCTCAAAGCCGTCCGACTCGTCCGACACGCCCGGTGCGCCAGACGCGACGAGCGTCCTCTCGCGTCCTCGGGGCGCGGGCGTCCCATCCTTGCACGCCGCGCAGCGCGGCGCGGCACCGCAGGCGCCGACGCGCACCTGCCACCCTCCGGCCCGTCGTTTACCGCACGGTCACACGGAACGGGGAAATTCCGAGCCGGAAGGTGTACGACGCGCCGGGAGCGGAGATCCTGTGCCCGCACGGGCACACGCCGAGGACGCGCCACAGGGAAGTGCGCGACACGTCACGGGGGAAGTGCAGAACAGTGGAACGTGCAGCCGAGGACCGTCCGGCCGGTGCAGCCGGACCCGCACAGCCCACGGTGGCCCTGGAGCTCCTCGTCCACGGAGTCGGTGGCGCCACCGCCGAGAAGATGCTCAACGACCCGCGCACGGTGCGGATCTCCGGCGACGGCGTCGCCGCCGTCTTCCGGCGCGCCGACGACGTCGACGCCGAGTCCCGGCCCGGTGCCCCCCGCGGCCGGCCGGTGCCGGAGGCGTACGTGTGGTGCAACCTCACCTCCGGCAACGCAGGCCGTGCCCTGTGGCTGTTGCTGCTGCCGTTCATGGTGGTCAACCTCGCCCACTGGATGCGCCCCGGCGGCGACGGCCGGCCCCGGACCGTCCGCCTGTACGGGCTGCTGGTGCGGCTCGCCGGACTCACCCTGACGGTGCTGCTGGTGGCCGCCGCCTGCGAGGTCGCCCTGGATCTCGTGGCCTGGCAGTGCGCGGGCACGCGTGCCTGCACCGACCGGCACACCTGGCTCGGCTTCCTCTCACCGGCCGCACCGCACCCCGGCTGGTGGAGCCTGCCCGGTCGCAGGCTCGCCCTGGCCGCCGTGGTGCCCGCCGCCCTCACCGGTCTGCTGTGGTACCTCTCCCACCGCACGTGGCGGGCGTACGAGTCCCAACTGCCCCTCACCGGCATCGACCGGCGCGACGAGGCGATCGGTCCGACGGCGCTGGCCCGGCCCGGCTTCTGGTACGGACGCCGCCTCGTGGCCCGGCTGCGGGCCGCGCACACCGCGGCGGGCCTGCTGACGGTCGCCGCCGCGGTCTGCACCTCGGCCGCACGCTTCGACCGGGAGCCGGGCGGTCCGGTGGCACTCGACGCCGCAGGGCGGCTGCTGGAAACCGCCCTCGTGGCCGGTGCCGTCGCCGTGGTGGCGGTGGTGTGCCATCGGGGACGCAGCGAGCAGCGCCTCGACCGCGAACTCGACGGCCGCCTGATCAGATGGCTGCCGCTCGGCGCGCTCGCCGTGCTCGTCCTCGCCGTCGTCCACGCAGGGTGGGAGCGGCCGGGCTGGCACTCGTCGGGCCGGTTGCCCGGCAATGCCACCTTCGGCGGGATCGCCCTGGTCCAGGGCCTGATCGTGGTCGCCCTGGCAGCCGTCGCCCATCTGCTGCACCGCGCTCCCGCCGACGAGGCCCGCACCGCGGGCACCTCAGGCACCCTCCGTACCCCGGGCACCTCAGGCACCCTCCGTACCCCGGGCACCTCCGCCCCGGCCCGGCCGCCCGGTGCGTCGGGCGCCTCCCGCACCGTCATGCGCGGCCTGGGCGGCCCGGCCGTGGCCATGCTGGCCTGTGCCCTGGGCGGCGTGATGTCCGGCGGTGTCGCGCAGCGCGTCGCGGACTGGCTGGACGGCACCCGAGCCGTCATCGACGGGCCGCCGGCGCTGCTGACCTGGCAGGCGTCCGTCATCCCCGCGCTGCTGCTGGTGCTGCTGGTGCCGTGCGTACGCCTGGCCCGGGAGACCTGGCGGTTACGCCGCGTCGAGCTGGCCGCCGTGGACCGCGACTACCCGGACGAGCCGAAGGACCCCGCCCGCACCCGCCGTATCGCCACCGCCCGGGCGATGGCCACGCTCACCGACCGCTCCCCGCTCCTCGTCGCGGTCACCTCCGCCACCACCCTGCTGCTGGGCACCGGGGCCCTCGTGGGCGCCCTGACCACCGGCAGGACCCCGAGCGGTGCCGCCGCCGGCACTCCGCCCTTCGTCCACGGAGCCGCCCAGACAGCCCAGGCCCTCGGCTCCTGGCTGATCGGACTGGGGTTCCTGCTCTTCGTCACCTCGGGCCGACGCGCCTACAAGGACGCCTCGGCGCGACGCACCATCGGCATCCTGTGGGACGTCGGCACGTTCTGGCCCCGCGCCGCACACCCCTTCGCCCCGCCGTGCTACGCCGAGCGTGCGGTACCCGACCTGACCTGGCGCATGGCCACCTGGACCCGTGCCACCGGTGGACGTCTCGTGCTGTCCGGACACTCCCAGGGCAGCGTGCTCGCCGCCGCTGCGGCCTGGCAGTTGCGTCCGGCCGAGCGCAGCCGGGTGGCACTGCTGACGTACGGCTCGCCGCTGGAGCGGCTGTACGGCCGCTGGTTCCCGGCCCACTTCGGTCCGGCCGCGCTCGCCTCCCTGCACGCCGAGGTCGACTGCTGGCGCAACCTGTACCGCCCGACCGATCCCATCGGCGGGCCGGTGCGGCTGCCCGGCGATCCCGCCGTCGACCGCGAGCCTCTGAGGGACCCCCTCGCCTACGGCCGCACGGAGCGGACCCCGCTGCCCGCGCCGATCCTCGGCCACTCCGACTACCAGGCCGACCCGGCCTTCGCCGAGGAACGCCAGCTGCTCCTGGCACGCCTGCGCCCGGACGTCCCGGCCCCGCGGCCGTCCGGCGGAGACGGGTGAGCCGGAGGGAACGGCTGCCGTGACTGTCGGCTCACGGCAGGTCGGGCAGGTCCTCCGGGTACAGCAGGGTCAGATCGTCCGTGCTCGGCTCCGCCACCTGGGCGACCCGGCCCGCGTGCCGCTCCACCATCGCCTCGAAGGTCTGCCGCGCGGTCCGGCCGTTGCCGAATGCGGGACCCTTGGGGATCGCCGTGAAGTACTTCAGCAGCGCCTCGCCCGTGCCCGGCGACAGCCGGTACTCGTGCTCCTCGGCCTGCTGCTCCACGATCCGCAGCAGTTCCCCGGCGCCGTAGTCGCCGAACGTGATGGTCCGGGAGAAACGGGACGCCACCCCGGGATTGACCTGAAGGAACCGTTCCATCTCGGCCGTGTAGCCGGCGACGATCACCACGACCGCGTCCCGGTGGTCCTCCATGAGCTTCACCAGGGTGTCGATGGCCTCCTTGCCGAAGTCACGGCCCGCGTCCTCCGGCGACAGCGCGTACGCCTCGTCGATGAACAGCACACCCCCGCGGGCCCGCTCGAACGCCTCCTGGGTGCGGATGGCGGTGGAGCCGATGTGCTCGCCGACCAGGTCGACACGGGAGACCTCGACCAGATGGCCCTTCTCCAGCACACCGAGGGAACGGAGGATCTCGCCGTACAGACGGGCGACCGTGGTCTTGCCGGTGCCGGGGGAGCCGGTGAACACCAGATGCCGCTTCACCGACGCCGCCTTCAGACCGGCCAACTGCCGGCGCCGCCCCACCTCGATCATGTCCGTGAGCGCGCGGACCTCCCGTTTGACGCTGTCCAGCCCGACCAGCGCGTCGAGTTCGGACAGGACCGCCTTGCTGGTGCGCGTCGGCTGATCACCGTCGCCGGGAGCCGGCGGTGGCGCCTGCACGTCGGGACGCTGCTCGGGCACGGACCCGAGCAGACCGGGTGTGGTGCCCACCGCCTCCACGGCCGTCTCGCGCGTCACCGGGGTCCGCGGGCCCCCGCTCTCGTCGCTCGTGCAGTCCTCCACCAGCGGACCACTCGTCGAGGACGCGTCCGGTCCACCGTCGGCGAACTCGTATCCGCCGCGCGCGCACCGCTCCGTGCGGCACTTGCGGAGCGTGGTACGGCAGCCGTCGATCACATGGAAGCCGTAACCCCCGCTGCCCATCACCCGGCAGTCCAGGAAGCTGCCACGGCCGCCCGCGGAGACATAGAAGCCGGCCTCGGCACAGGAACCGACCGTGCAGCGCTCGACGGTGGGGTCCGCGCCCTTGGTCACGATCACGCCGGTCTGGATGCCCTCCAGTACGCAGTTGGCGAGCGTGCCGCCACTGCCGTGGTCGCGGAACCAGGCGCCGGTCGCCGCGTCCCGGATCCGGCAGTCGTCGAGCTGGGCCGTGGCCCCGTCGCTCACCGACACGGCGGTGTTGCGGATCTGCCACAGGTCGCTGTCGACGACGTCCGCGCGCGAACCGCGGTCGAGAACGAACAGTGCGTCGGGCACGTCGTGCACCCGGCAGGAGTCCAGCACCACGGTCGCCCCGTCGCTGACCCACACGGCCGGATAGTCGCCGGTGCTGTCGAAGATCTCGCACTGGTTGGCGTCGACGCGCGTGCCCGGGTCCCACACGGACAGGCCGTTGCGGCCGAACTGACGCACCGTCGTCCGCGTCAGCGTCAGCACCGATCGCGAGCGCAGGTCGACGGCGTTCTCGGGAATGTCGTGGATGCGGCAGTCGGCCAGTGTCAGCACGGCGTCGGTGTCCAGGGTGATGCCGTCGGCGGCGGTGCGGTGCACGTCGCAGTCGGTCAGGTGGGCGGTGGCGCGCCCGGTGATCTGCACGCCGCTGCCACGGACCTCGTACACCTCGCAGCCCACCGCCTCCAGGGCCGAGTTCTCGCCCGTCGCGCTCAGACCCGGCCCGGAGGTGTGGTGCACCCGGCAGCGGTCCAGCCTCGGATGGGCGCCACCGCGCACGGCCACGCCCGCCTGGCCGGCCGCGACCACCTCGCACTCCTCGAACACCCCGCCCCCGCCTTCGAGGACGGCGATGCCGATGCCCGCGGGGTTGTCGACGGTGCAGCGCCGCAGCGTCGGCCGCGCGGCGCCGCGGACCTCGATCCCGGCGGCGGAACGCGTCACGACGCGGACGTCCCGCAGCTCGGGTGTGCCCTCCTCGACCAGCAGTGCGGGGGCCGCCGCGTCCTGCCCCTCCAGGTGCAGGTCGTGGACGACCGCAGAGGCCCGCACGGTCAGCGGAACCCCGTCCACCGGGGCGATGCGCACGCTGCCCGAAGACCCTTCCGGGCCCCGCAGCGTGACCGCCCGCTGGACGACGAGGTTCTCCCGGTAGGTGCCGGGGGCGATGGTGAGGACGTCACCGTCGGCCGCGGCCTCCAGGGCGGCGGCGAGCGACGCGTACTCACCCGTGCGGCGCCGCCACCGCGATGTGCCGGTGTGCGTCACCTGGACCGTGCCCTGTGCCATGCGCTGCTGTGCCCCCACCTCGTCGTACCTGATGGCTCGTCGCCCTCGGGGCGCCCTGGGGCTCCCTCACGCGCGGGATGTCGCCGAAGAGTCGGCCGGTCCACCGTAGCGTGCGCGGCGGCCCTGGGTTGACCAGAGCCGTGACGCCGTCAGCCGCCGGTACCGGTGGGCCGCAGTCCCGACCCGCCCGGTCCCGCGCCCCGGTCCCGCACCCGGCCCCGGCGGTCGCACCGGTGGCGGACCATGCGCCGGACGATCAGCCGCCTGCCGCCCTCGACGGGATCGGCCGCCAGCATCGCCGTGCCGTCCCCCGGGCAGCGTGTGCCGGGCACGGTGGTCCGGTCTCCTGCCGAAGTCCTCTGCCCAGGGACTGTTGCGCAAGGGGATCAAGGTCGTGGATGATCCGGGAACCCGACACGAGGGGGCGACGTGAGATTTGCCGATGGCCCGTGCGTGCACTGCGACGTTCATGTCGCGGCAGCCGTGCCGCGGGTGTGGGAGCTGGTGACGGACATTCGTCTGCCGGCCCGGTTCAGCCCGGAGCTGCAGCGCGTCGCGTGGCTCGACGGCGCGGACCGGCCCCTGCTGGGCGCGCGGTTCGAGGGCCGCAACCACCACCGGCAGCTCGGCGACTGGCGGACCGTCTCCCATGTGGTCGAGTTGGACGAACAACGGGTGTTCGCCTGGGCGGTCACGGATGCGGACGGCCGCTACGGAGAGCCGACACTGGATCCGGCGAGGTCCATGGCGCGCTGGCGCTACGAACTCGAGGCCGAGGACGGGGGCACCCGGCTGCGGCAGTCGGCCCTCGTCGGGCCGGGCCGCAACGGAGTCACTCTGGCCATCGAGCGCTGGCCGGACCGGGAGGAAGAGATCGTCGCCTTCCGCCTGAAGGAGCTGAGGGCGGGGATGGAGGCGACCCTTCACGGCATCAGGAAGCTTGCCGAGGAAGGCGGCTGAGGTTCTGTTGCGACGCTGCCACCGCCGTGCATCGGGGCGGCGTCCGGGGCGACCGCCTCGATGGGCGTCCTGCGCCAGCGGCCAGCATCACCATGCTCATGAGCAGCCCTCGGCAGCACCACACCCCCTAGGGGAGAAGCCTGACCGGGTCGCCCACGCGGACCGTGCCGGGGCCGAGCGGGACCAGGTTCTGCCCGAAGACGAGCCGGCTGCCGATCCGGCGGTGCCGGCCGAGGGTGTGCAGGGGTTCCCGGCCGCGCTCGCTGCTGTGCTGGTCGGTGGTGGTCACCAGGCACCGGCCGCACATCGCGGCGACACGGAACTCGACCTCGCCCACCGCGATGCGCGTCCAGTCGTCCTCGGCCCACGCCTCGGTGCCCGACACCACCAGGTTGGGCCGGAAACGGTTCATGGGCAGCGGGCCCTCGTGCGCGTTCTCCCCCCGCGCGATCAGTCCGTTGAGGGCCTGGAGCGAGGCGGTCGTGGTGACCAGCAGCGGGAAGCCGTCGGCGAAGGAGACGGTCTCGCCCGGCAGCGCGTAGTCCGGGTCGACCGGGCGCCGGGTGGCCGGGTCGTCCATGTGCACCAGGCGGGTGTCCGCGCCGACGAGAGTGCTGCACCAGGCGTGCGCCGCGGCGGCTGCGGGAGCGCCCTCCACCTTGGTGCCGAAGACCTCCACCGTCACCGTGCACGTCGGCTCGGGGACGGCGACCTCGACCGGACCCATGCCGGGCGCGGACAGCCGGACGCCGCTGGGCAGGAGCTCGGCGGCGGCCAGGGCGAGACGTGGCTCCTGGCGTTGTGTGACGACCTTTCCCCCGTCGTCGATCAGCGCCCAGCGTCGGTCTCCGGCCAGCCCCCAGGGCTCCACGACGGCCTCCCGGACCGGCACGGCCCGGAACGCCTTGACCGGATGCACATGAATCGACCGCAGTTCCGCATTCCCCATGCAGTCATCGTGCCAGTCGGCAGCGACGGCCGGGGACGGCGGCCCGGCACCCGTGGTCCGGATCAGTAACCGCGGTACTGCTGGTTGTTGTACGGGTCCTGGTAGGGAGCCGGAGCCGGTCGCGGGGTGGCCGGACGCATGGCCTCGTACCCCATGGAGGGTGCGGCGGCGCGGGGCTGCTGCGGCTGCGGGCCGGGATAGCCGCGCGGTGCCGCCTGCTGCGGGATGTACGCCGTCGGCGCCTGCTGCAGTGGTGCGGGCTGCGGCGCCTGCGGGTAGCCGTAGGAGGACTGGGACGGGGCCGCCGGGAGGGCGGGCAGTGCCGAGGGCAGTGCGGGGAGGCTGCTGCCCGGCGTGTCGTAGGCCGAGGGGACCCGGATCGGAGCGATCTGGGGAGTGCCCCGCTCGGCGACGAGCGAGTCGTAGATCGGGGTGTCCGGGAAGGAGGCGGAGTAGTAGCCGCCACCATATGTGGAGCGGGGGGAGGTCATGGCCATAAGTTAAGCCCACGATGTGCTGGTTGGGGAGACCGATAAGAGGGTTGTTTTCCGAGTCCGCAGTGACTCGGTGTCCCCAATGAGAGCGAACGTGGGGAAAAAGGGCACCCTGCCGCGTTCAAATCTGGTAAAGCCCGAGTTCCCGGCGGGTTACCGGGGGTTGGCCGGGGTTCTTCACCGTGCCGATCATGGGGCTGTGCCCCCGCACGCAATAGGTTGTCCGGGTAGGCATCGGAAGCGAGTGCCGGGCGCCGCCCGGCACGGCGACGCGTGTTGGGGGCGGACATGTCAATGCCGAAGGGATCGAATGTGCCGGTGCCGACCACGGCACTGCGCGTCGAGCTGGGCTGGCGGTCCGGCCCGGGCGTCCCCGACGCGGACGCCTCGGCCCTGCTGCTGGTCGGCGGAAGGGTTCGCTCCGACGGGGACTTCGTCTTCTACAACCAGCCGGCGCACGGCTCCGGGGCCGTACGCCACGAGGGCAAACGGGACGCGGGTGGCCGGGTGACCGACACGCTGCTGGTGGATCTCGCGCGTGTCGAGGGCGCGGTCGAGACCGTCGTGCTCGCCGCCTCCACCGACGGCGGCAGCTTCGGCCAGGTGCCCGACCTGTACATCGAGGTGCGCGACGCGGCACAGGGCTCCGTGGCCGCGCGCTTCGACAGCACCGGCGCGACCGTCGAGACCGCCTTCGTGCTCGGCGAGTTCTACCGCCGCCAGGGGTCCTGGAAGTTCCGCGCCGTCGGACAGGGCTACGGCAGCGGACTGGAAGGGCTGGCCACGGACTTCGGTATCACGGTCGACGAGCCGCAGCACGCCGCCCCGCCGGTCGCCCCGCCGGTCACGCCGCCACCCGCCGTGCACGTACCGCCGCCGCCCGCGGCCCCGCCCGCGCAGCAACCGGTGAGCCTGTCCAAGGTGACGCTCACCAAGGCGTCCCCGACGGTGTCCCTCGCGAAGCAGGGCGGTACCTCCGGTGCCCTGCGCGTCAACCTCAACTGGGAGGTGCGCAAGCAGTTCTCCGGCTGGGGCGGCAAACGCGGCCGTGCCGTCGCCCTGCACTCCGACCTCGACCTCGACCTGTGCGCGCTGTACGAGCTCGCGGACGGCCGCAAGGGAGTCGTCCAGGCCCTCGGCAACGCCTTCGGTGCGCTGGACCGGCCGCCGTACGTCCATCTCGACGGCGACGACCGCACGGGCGCCGTCGCGGCGGGCGAGAACCTCACCGTCAACCTCGACCACAAGCAGGATCTGCGGCGCCTGCTCGTCTTCGTCACCATCTACGAAGGCGCCCGCTCCTTCGCCGACCTGCACGCCACGGTCACGCTCCAGCCGCAGCACGGCGCCCCCGTCGAGTTCTCCCTCGACGAGTGCACCGTGCCCTCCCCGGTGTGCGCGCTGGCGCTGATCACCAACGAAGGCGGCGACCTCGTCGTCCGGCGCGAGGCCCGCTACCTGGTCCCCGAACGCGGCGTCAGCCCGCAGCGGACCGTCGATCGCGCCTACGGCTGGGGCATGAACTGGACCCCGGGCCGCAAGTAGGCGCGTCCACGGGCGTCAGCGCTCGTCGGGCACCGTCTCCGGGCGGGCGTAGGTGCGGCCCTTCCAGGCCGCGCCGCGCCCCCGGTAGTGCTGCACCGCCGAGTCGACCGTCATCAGCAGGTACAGCGCCGCCGTGAAGGGCAGCAGCGGAGCGAGCCACAGCGGCTGCCGGCAGTAGCGGAGCATGGGCACGTACGTCCCGGTCATCACCAGCCACGCCGCCGCCCCGGCCGCCACGGCCGCCGCGTCGCCCCCCGCCAGGCCCGCGGCGACGGCGGCCGGCGGCACCAGGTACACCAGCACCAGACCGGCGACCGTGCCGAGCAGGAGCAGCGGGTTGTGCCGCAGCTGCGCGTAGGCGCTGCGCGACACCATCCGCCACAGATCGTGCAGACGGGGATAGGGGCGCACGCTGTCCACGCTCTCGGCCAGGCCCAGCCAGATCCGGCCGCCGCCGCCCTTGACCGCGCGAGCGAGCGCGACGTCGTCGATGACCGCGTGCCGGATGGCTTCCGGGATCCGGGCCCGCTCGGCGGCCCCGACCCGCAGCAGCACACAGCCGCCCGCCGCGGCCGCCGTCCTCGCCCCCGCGCGCCCGACCCGGCGGAACGGGTACAGCTGCGCGAAGAAGTAGACGAACGCCGGCACCACGAGCCGCTCCCACCCGCTCTCCACCCGCAGCCGCGCCATCTGCGACACCAGGTCGAACCCGCCGGAGTCCGCCGCCGCCACCAGGCGGCGCAGGCTGTCCGGGGCGTGCGCGATGTCCGCGTCCGTCAGCAGCAGGTACTCGGGGTCCCGCGCGCGTGCCAGGGCGATGCCGTGCCGCACCGCCCACAGTTTCCCGGTCCAGTCCGTGGGCGGTTCCCCCGGGCGGTCCACGGTCAGCGGCAGGCCCCCGTGCCGCCGCGCCAGCTCACGCGCGAGTTCAGCGGTGCCGTCCGAGCTGCCGTCGTCGACGAGGAAGACCTCCGCCCGCCCCGGGTAGTCCTGGGCCAGCAGGGACGGCAGGCTCCGCGGCAGCACGGCCGCCTCGTCGCGAGCCGGCACCACCACGCACACCGGCGGCCACGCGCCGGGATCCCGACCCGGCGGCAGCCGGACGTCGGTCCGCCAGAACATGCCCTGGGCGAGCAGCAGCCACAGCCAGGCCGCGAGGGACACGACAGCACTCCACACGATGGCGCTCACCCGGGCAGTCTGCCCCACCCGGCCGGACGCACGGGGGCCATCGTCTATCGTGGCCGGGTGAAGATCGCGCTCATGGACTCCGGGATCGGCCTGCTGGCGGCCACCGCCGCGGTACGGCGCCTGCGACCCGACGCCGATCTCGTGCTCTCGCTCGACCCCGACGGCATGCCCTGGGGGCCGCGCACCGCCGAGGACCTCACCGGGCGTGCCCTGGCCGTCGCCCGGGCCGCCGCGGCCCACCGGCCCGACGCCCTGATCGTCGGGTGCAACACCGCCACCGTGCACGCGCTGCCCGCGCTGAGGGCAGCCCTCGAACCGGGGATCCCGGTCGTCGGCACCGTGCCGGCGATCAAGCCGGCTGCTGCGGGCGGCGGCCACGTCGCGATCTGGGCGACGCCCGCCACCACCGGGAGCCCCTACCAGCGGAACCTGATCCGCGACTTCGCAGACGGCGTCCAGGTCACCGAAGTCCCCTGCTGGGGTCTGGCCGAAGCCGTGGAACGGGCGGACGAGGCGGCGGTCGGCGCCGCCGTCACCGCCGCCGCGGCGCTGACCCCCGGGGACGTGACGACCGTCGTCCTGGGCTGCACGCACTACGAGCTGGTCGCCGAGCGCATCCGCGCCGCCGTCCAGCACACCGGTCGGCCGCCGCTCGCCCTGCACGGCTCCGCCGGCGCGGTCGCCGCCCAGGCTCTGCGCCGCATCGGCGGGCACCCCGCCTCCGACGCCTCCGCCGTCGGTACCGTCACCGTCCTGCTCAGCGGCCGGGAGGGCCGTCTGCCCGCGCCCGCCCTGGCCTACTCCGAGGGCCGCCTGCTCACGGAGGTCAGCCCCGCCTCGTAACCACGCGCCGTTCCCCGCGCGCGTCGGTCACTGTGTGCTACGCGGTACCAGCGCAGCGAAACATGAGTACCCTCGAAACATGAGGGACCACGCCCGCGAGGGGGATGCCCCGCACCCCGAGGTATGGACCGGACGCGCCACCAACCGGGTCCAGTGGCTGCTGGCGCTCGTCGGAGCCGCGTGCATGGCACTCGGCGTCGAACTGGCGGTCGACTCCGCCTGGACGACCGGGATCGCACCCCTCGCGATGTCGGTGGTCGGCTGCATCGCCGCCGGGCTGCTGGTCCTCTTCGGCACTCTCGCCTTCGTCCACGTCGACCTCAGACTCGACAGGGAGTCCGTCGAGGTGCGCTGCGGCCACATCGGCCTGCCCCGCCGGCGCATTCCTCTCACGCACGTCGCCGGGGCCGACTTCGCCCCGAACGTCACCCCTCGCCAGTGGGGCGGCTGGGGCTACCGCTGGCGGCCGGAGAAGGGAACCGCCGTCGTCGTGCGCCGCGGCGAGGGTGTCGTGCTGCGCCTGTGGGACGGCCACACCTTCACGATCACCGTGGACGACGCCGAGGCCGCCGTCCGGGCCATCAGGGCCCGTCTGCGGGCCGGAACCCCCGGTCCCGCGCACTGAACGGAGCGCGAGCAGCGCCCGGGCCGCGGCCCACGAGGACCCGCTGCCGTGCGGCGCGGCAGCGTCGCCGGGGCGGGCCGGTCCCCGTCCGGACGGGGAGAGCCGGAGCGGCGTCCCCGCCCGCGCGGCCCGTTGTGGGTCCGGCGTCGTCAGGGGGCCGACCGGTCCTCACGCGCGCGTGCCCGGGCCGCACCCCGCGGCACCTCGTCGGCCAGTGGGCGCGCTGTGGCCAGTCCCGTCAGCAGGCCCGCGCCGACGGACACGGCCGTGAAGCTGAGCGCGTTGCCGACGGCGGCGAGAGCCGCCAGCGCCGTGACGGCCGCGCCCGCGGTGAGCGCCACCGGGGTGGGGCGGCGGGTGCGCCACAGCGCGAGCAGTACCCAGCCGAACACGGCCGCCAGCAGCACGACGCCGATCACCCCCTGCTCGGCTGCCAGCTGAAGCGGTGCCGAGTGCGGCTTGCCGTCGGGCAGCAGTGTCCGGCCCGCCGTCGGACTCAGCTCGCCGAACCGGTCCGGTCCCACACCGAGCGCGGCGTCGTGCCCGGCCAGCTGGAGGGCGTCGTGCCACAGTCCCACCCGGTGCGGTGTGAGCCGGCCCCGCAGGGCGTCGGTCAGGCCGTCCGGCAGGACGTCCGCCGCGACCGCCCACGTTCCCGCGGTGACCGCAGCCGAGGCCAGCGCCAGCCCCGCGATGCCCACCCCGCGGCGGTGCATCCGGCCGGCGGCCAGCGAGCACAGCAGGACGGCGGCACCGGCCACGGCACCGGCGGTCGAGCCCAGGACGGCCGCCGCGACGACGATCGCCGCGGCCAGCAGCCGCAGCGCCGGCCGCGCTCCGGACGCGGCCGCCGACCACGCGGCGCAGCAGGCGGCGCCGACACACAGCGTGAACAGGGCGGCCGTGGCGCCCGCGTGGCCGAGCGGGGCGAGCCCCCCGGGGCCCGGCGTGAGATCGGGGACGGTCACCACCAGGGCGAGTCCGGCCAGCGCCCCGAGACACGGCGCGGCGACCGGCATCAGCGCTCCGAAGATCCTCCCGGCCGCGTGGCCGGCGGTCACCGCCAGCACCGCGAGCAGCATGCCCTCGGGACGCCCGTCCTGCGCGGCCGCCGTGATCAGGGACCAGGCGGCGCAGGCGCCGAGAACGACGATCCCCGCCGCGTCGGAGACGTGCCGCCGTTCAGCGGTGTCCGGCCCGCCGCCGGACGCCCTCGTCGTGGAACCCACCCGACCCCCCGAACCCGGTCGCCCCCCGACCTGTGCACTTTCCCGTCCCGGCGCGGTAACGGGCCGCAGGACGGGACTCGGCCACACCGTAACGGCTGATGGGCGGTTTGTGGATGAGTTGCGCACAGATGCGCAGGAACGATGCGCCGGAAGGGACCCACGGGGGCCCTGCGGCTGCTGGGCCCCCGGTGCGGTAGCCCCACCGCCGATCGGGCTGCTGTGTTCGCGACCAGGTCACCCGCCGTACACTCCCGGAGTGACCGTCACCGCAACACCCGTGGGCCAGCCCGACCAGCTCCAGCCGCAGACCGCGCCCGGACGCGGTGCGCGCCTTCGGCGCCTGGTCCCGGCCGCCGCCGCGGCACTCGCCGGAGTGCTGCTCTACGTCAGCTTCCCGCCGCGCACCCTGTGGTGGCTGGCACTGCCGGCCTTCGCCGTGTTCGGCTGGGTGGTGCGCGGACGCAGCTGGAAGGCGGGACTCGGGCTCGGGTACCTCTTCGGCCTGGGTTTCCTGCTGCCGCTGCTGGTGTGGACCGGCGTGGAGGTCGGCTCGGGGCCCTGGCTCGCCCTGGTCGCGGTGGAGGCGGTCTTCGTCGCGCTGGTCGGCGCCGGAGCCGCCGCCGTGTCCCGGCTGCCCGCCTGGCCCGTGTGGGCGGCGGCGTTGTGGATCGCGGGCGAGGCGGCACGGGCACGCGTGCCCTTCGGCGGGTTCCCCTGGGGCAAGATCGCCTTCGGACAGGCGGACGGGGTCTTCCTTCCGCTCGCCGCGGTCGGCGGCACCCCGGTCCTCGGGTTCGCGGTCGTGCTGTGCGGCTTCGGCCTGTACGAGGCCGCCCGGCTGGTCGCCGACGGCCGCCGCACACGCGCCGTGCGCCGTGGCGCCGCCGCCGCGGCGCTGCTGAGCGTCGCCGTGCCGGTGGCGGGGGCGGTGGCCGCGCGCCCGCTGGTCAGCGACAAGGCCGAGGACGGCACCGCGACGGTCGCCGTCGTCCAGGGCAACGTTCCCCGCCTCGGCCTGGACTTCAACGCCCAGCGCCGGGCCGTGCTCGACCATCACGCGCGCGAGACGGAACGGTTGGCCGCCGAGGTCGGGGCCGGCAAGCTGCCCCGGCCCGACTTCGTGCTGTGGCCGGAGAACTCCTCCGACATCGACCCCTTCGCCAACCCCGACGCCGCCGCCGTCATCGAGCACGCGGCCCGGTCCATCGCCGCACCCCTGTCCGTCGGTGGCGTCGTGGAGCGCGACGGCAAGCTCCTCAACGAGCAGATCCTGTGGGATCCGGCCAAGGGCCCCATCCAGACCTACGACAAGCGGCAGGTCCAGCCGTTCGGTGAGTTCCTGCCGCTGCGTTCCCTCATCGGCGCCATCAACAGCGACTGGACCTCGATGGTCCGCCAGGACTTCAGCCGGGGCAGCGAGCCCGGCGTCTTCGACATCGACGGCACCAAGGTCGGCCTGGCGACCTGCTACGAGGCCGCTTTCGACTGGGCCGTGCGCGACACGGTCACCCACGGCGCGGAGATGATCTCCGTGCCGAGCAACAACGCGACGTTCGACCGCAGTGAGATGACCTACCAGCAGCTCGCCATGTCGCGCGTGCGCGCCGTCGAGCACAGCCGGACCGTCACCGTCCCGGTGACCAGCGGGGTCAGCGCGATCATCATGCCCGACGGCACGATCACCCAGCGGACCGGCATGTTCGTGGCCGACTCCCTGGTGCAGAAGGTGCCGCTGCGCTCGTCCCGGACACCGGCCACGACGCTCGGCATCCTCCCCGAGACGGCGCTGGTCCTGGTCGCCGCGGGCGGCCTCGGATGGGCGATCGGCGCGGGGATCCGTGGGCGGCGCTCCGGTGACGCGTAGCCGCACACCCGGGGTACGTCGGCCCGACCGGCCCGGACGGGCCCGCCCCACCGGGTAGGGTCGGCCCATGGCCACGCCCGACTTCATCCGTACCCTCAGGGCCTTCGCCGGCCGGCAGTTGCTGTGGCTCCCCGGAGTCACCGCGATCGTCTTCGACGACACGGGCAGAGTGCTGCTGGGGCGCCGCGCCGACACCCTCAGGTGGTCGGTGATCGGCGGTATCCCGGATCCCGGCGAGCAGCCCGCCGCCTGCGCCGTACGCGAGGTCCACGAGGAGACGGCCGTGCGCTGCGTCGCCGAGCGGGTCGTCCTCGTCCAGGCCCTCGACCCGGTCACCTACGCCAACGGCGACATCTGCCAGTACATGGACATCACAGTCCGCTGCCGGGCCGTCGGCGGCGAGGCACGGGTCAACGACGACGAGTCCGTGGAGGTGGGCTGGTTCGAGGTGGATGCCCTGCCCGAGCTCGACGAGGCGGGGCTCTTCAGGATCAAGCAGGCAATGTCGGACGGCCCCACATGGTTCGACCCCACTGAACCCAGGTGAAGTATGGGGATTGACCACATGGGGTGAGGGGGGTGCCCTGCCTAGGGTCGAGCCATGACCGCGCCCCGCCGCCCCATGGGTTCCCCTGTTGCCGAACTCGACCTCGGCGGCCGTACCGCCCTCGTCACCGGTGCCGCCGGCGGCATCGGCCGCGCCTGCGCACTGCGGCTGGCCGCCGCCGGGGCCAAGGTCAGAGCGGTGGACCGGGACGCCTCTGGCCTTCAGGCGTTGGCCGAACGGTCCGCCGGCCTCCGGGGTGGCGTCGAGCCGCACGTCCTGGACCTCACCGACCTGGACGCCGCCGAACTCGCCGCCGCCGGTACCGACATCCTGGTCAACAACGCCGGCCTGCAGCTGGTGCGTCCCATCGAGGAGTTCCCGCCCGACGTCTTCCACACGGTGCTCACCGTGATGCTGGAGGCGCCCTTCCGTCTCGTCCGGGGTGCCCTGCCGCACATGTACGGTCAGGGCTGGGGCCGCATCGTCAACGTCTCCTCCGTGCACGGCCTGCGCGCCTCGGCCTACAAGTCGGCCTACGTGGCCGCCAAGCACGGGCTGGAGGGCCTGTCCAAGACCGCCGCCCTCGAAGGCGCCCCGCACGGCGTCACGTCCAACTGCGTCAACCCCGGCTACGTCCGTACCCCGCTGGTGGAGAAGCAGCTCGCCGACCAGGCCCGCGCCCACGGCATCGCAGAGGAACGCGTCCTCACCGAGGTACTGCTCCAGGACAGCGCGGTCAAACGGCTGATCGAGCCGGAGGAGGTGGCCGAGGCCGTCGCCTACCTCTGCGGCCCGCAGGCGTCCTTCGTGACCGGCACCTCCCTGGTCCTGGACGGCGGGTGGACGGCCCACTGAACCCGCCCGCTCCCGGACCGCGCCACCCCCGGGGCTGCTCCGTCCACAGACCGGCCGCCGTGTTCCGGCCGGCCGGCGGGCGACGGACCGCGCCACCCCCGGGGCTGCTCCGTCCACAGACCGGCCGCCGTGTTCCGGCCGGCCGGCGGGCGACGGACCGCGCCACCCCCGGGGCTGCTCCGTCCACAGACCGGCCGCCGTGTTCCGGCCGGCCGGCGGGCGACGGACCGCGCCACCCCCGGGGCTGCTCCGTCCACAGACCGGCCGCCGTGTTCCGGCCGGCCGGCGGGCGAGTTGTCCACAGGGCCCACCGTGCATCCGGCCGATGGGGAATCCTGTGACCATGCCCCGCGAACACATCCCGTCGCCGCAGCGCTCCGCCAGCTCCGCCGGAGCGCCGCCGGGCAGCGCCGAGACGCCGTTCCTGGAGCTGCTGACCCGAGGCGCGGCGGCCGACGCCTATGAACAGCCGGTGCTGCGGGCACGCGCCGACGGGCAGCCGCCCGAGCGGATGCCGGCCCTGGAGCACGCCAAGTTGCTGGCGCTGCGCGTCCGCGCCGAGCTGGAGGGGCGGCGCAGGCGGGAGGCGGAGCTGTCCGCGCTGTTCGAGACCGCCCACGACCTGGCGGGCCTGCGGGACGTGGACGCCGTCCTGCGGGCCATCGTCCACCGCGCCCGGTCCCTGCTGGGCACGGACGTCGCCTACCTCAGCCTCAACGATCCCGCGCGCGGCGACACCTACATGCGGGTCACCGAGGGCTCGGTGGCCGCCCGCTTCCAGCAGCTGCGCCTGGGCATGGGCGAGGGTCTGGGCGGTCTCGTGGCCCAGACGGCCCGGCCGTACGTCACCGACGACTACCTCCACGACGAACGCTTCCAGCACACCGCCAGCATCGACGCGGGCGTGCGCGACGAGGGCCTGGTCGCCATCCTCGGGGTCCCCCTGACGCTCGGGCCGAACGTCATCGGCGTCCTGTTCGCGGCGGACCGCCGCGCCCGCGTCTTCGAACGGGAGCAGATCGCCCTCCTCGGCTCCTTCGCCGCGCTCGCCGCCTCCGCCATCGACACCGCCAACCTGCTCACCGAGACCCGCTCGGCCCTCGCCGGCCTGGAGCGGGCCAACGAGATCATCCAGGACCGCAGCGCCGTCATCGAGCGCGCCTCCGACGTCCACGACCGCCTCGCCGAACTGGTCCTGCGGGGCGGTGGGGTGCACGACGTCGCCGCCGCGGTCTCCCAGGTCCTGGACGGAACGGTGGAGTTCACCGACGCCGCCCCCGCCGTCCCGCTGGAGGCCTCCCGCGCGGACGGCCACGCCGTGCGCCACGAGGGCGACTGGATCGCCGCCGTGGCGGCCGGCGGCGAGCTGCTCGGCGCGCTCGTCCTGCACGGCCATCCCGGCCTCGACCCCGTCGACCAGCGCACCCTGGAGCGCGCCGCGATGGTCACCTCCCTCCTGCTACTGGCCAGACGCTCCGCCGCCGACGCCGAGCAGCGCGTCCGCGGGGAGCTCCTGGACGACCTGCTCGACGCCCGCGACCGCGACCCCCGCCTGCTGCGCGAGCGCGCCTCCCGCCTGCACGCCGACCTCGACGCCGTGCACGTCGTACTCGCCGCCCGGCCCGACGGCACGGCCGCCGACGCCGAGCAGCAGGCCGACGCGCGCCGCCGTCTGTGGTCGGCGGCCTCCCACCTGGCCGCCACCCGGCACGGCCTGGCCGCCGCCCGCGACGGCGGCACCGTCCTGCTACTGCCCCTCGCCACCGGCGACACCGCCACACACCTCGCCCGCCGCACCGCCCGGCACCTGGGCACCGCCGTCCACGAGCCGGTCACCGTCGGCGCCTCCGCTCCCGTCGCACAGCTCGCCGCCCACCCCGAGGCCGTCGCCGCCGCCTACACCGAAGGGCGCCGCTGCCTGGACGCCCTGCGGCTGCTGGGCCGCAGCGGTGACGGCGCCGCCGCGGAGGACTTCGGCTTCCTGGGCCTGCTGCTCGCCGGGGACCGCGACATGGCGGGTTTCGTCGACCGCACCATCGGCCAGGTGGTGGCCTACGACGGCCGGCGCGGTACGGAACTGCTGCGCACCCTGGAGGCGTACTTCGCATGCGGTATGAGCCCGGCCCGCACCAAGGACGAGCTGCACGTCCACGTCAACACGGTCGCCCAGCGCCTGGAGCGGGTCGGCCGCCTCCTCGGCGACGACTGGCAGAGCCCGGACCGCGCCCTGGAGATCCAGCTGGCGCTGCGCCTGTACCGGCTGTCGGCCGCAGCACAGCCCTGACCCGCACCCGGTGGAGCGGGGGAGGACGCGGCGGGGCCGGACCCGATCGCGGCGGGCAACGGTGCGAGCCGCCATCGGCTCCACGTGCGGCCGCGCGTGGCGCGGACCCGCCCCGGGCCGCGGCCCGGGCCGGGTCGCTTCGCCTCGGGACGTCACGCCGCACCCTCTGCCACACTGATCCAAAAGGTGCGCAAAGGGAGGTTCCGGTGAGGTGTCCGCACCACCCCCGTCGCCCCGGCCCGGTGGCCGGCCGACCACCGGCCGCGCGGACCGTGTCCCGCGGGATGCGCACCGGCGGCGCGCCTGCCCCTGCTCCCTCGCACCCCGCGGACGGAGCCGCGCCGCGCGCCGGCGCTCCTGCCCCGGTGCGCCGTCTGCCGTCACGCAACGACCGACGGCCGAGGCGCCCCGCCCGCCGGCCGTGACAGCCACCCGTCACCCACGCGAAGAGGCCATGGCGCCCGAAGCCGCCAGCACGCCGCAGGAAGCCATGACACCGGAGGAAGCCATGTCCGAGATGCACGCCGTGCACGCCCACCGCCGAGGAGGCCCCGAGCGGCTCCTCTACGGGTACGCGCCCGTGCCCCGACTCCAGCCCGGCGAGGTACTGGTCGCCGTCCACTCGGCGTCGATCACGCGCGGGGAACTCCAGTGGCCCGCCACCTGGACCACCGCCTTCGACGACAGCGGCGAGCCCCGCACACCGATCATCCCCTCGAAGGAGGTCTCCGGGACGGT
The DNA here is from genome assembly GCF_022414535.1 of Streptomyces sp. MUM 2J. Classification (GTDB taxonomy): domain Bacteria; phylum Actinomycetota; class Actinomycetes; order Streptomycetales; family Streptomycetaceae; genus Streptomyces. The sequence goes on along the minus strand of NZ_JADWYM010000003.1, from coordinate 81,063 downwards.
CGACCAACTGGGCCCCGCGACATCCCGGTTCCGCGTCGGCGACGACGTCTACGGGCTCATTCCCTTCCTCCGCGACGGCGCGGCGGCCGAGTTCGTCGCCGTGCCCGAGAAGGTCCTGGCGCCCAAGCCGCCGTCCCTGGACCACGACCAGTGCGCCGCCCTGCCGCTGGCCGGGCTGACCGCCTGGCAGGGACTGGTGCGCCATGCCGGGCTCCGGGCCGGGCAGCGCGTCCTGGTCCACGGCGGCGCGGGCGGGGTGGGCTCCCTCGTCGTGCAGGTCGCCGCCGCACTGGGCGCCGCAGTGACCGCCACCGCGACCGGCGCCGACCTCGACTTCGTACGGGGGCTGGGTGCCGAACGCGTCGTCGACTACACCTCCCGGCCCTTCGAGGAGGAGGTCCGGGACGTCGATGTCGTCTTCGACACCGTGGGCGGCGACACGGCCGCACGCTCCTGGCGGGTGCTCAGGCCCGGCGGCACCCTGGTCAGCATCGTCGCGCCGCCCCCGCCCCCACCGGGACCGGAGTCCCGCGCCGTGTTCTTCGTCGTCGAGCCCGACCAGGCCGGGCTCGGTGAACTCACCGCGCTCGTCGAGTCCGGCCGGCTGACTCCACGGGTCGACCGGGTCGTTCCCCTCCAGCACACCGCCGAGGCCTATGCAGCCCTGGAACAGGAGCACCACCAGGGCAAGATCGTCCTGCACATCGCCTGACCGCCCCCGAGCCCGGCAGCGGGCCGGGACGCCGCCCCCGCACCCCCGGGTGCCTTCCCACCGGCCTTCCGCACCCTGGAAACCAGGCCGCGCGACGGGACCGTCCCGTGGAGCGACGGCTACGGCGCTTCCCGGGCACGCTCAGCGGCCGGAAGGCGCTCCACGCCCACGCACTCGCCGCACATCCCGGTCCCGACCGCGGGCCCGGCCGCCGGAGCGTCTCCTGACCGGCGCCTGAGGGTCCTGCGCGGCCGGACCGGAGACCTGCCGGGCCCGCGGGGTGCGCCTCTGCCCACGTCTCTCCCACCCGCGCCCGGCCCGGGCGCCCGGGCCGGACGACGCACTGGTCACCACCGGGCAGCGGGGTGCGGCAGTGCCCCGACCAGGGACAGCCAGGCCGTCAGGCCGACCGGGTCGGTGGTGCCGCAGGTGTAGCCGACGTGACCGTCCGGGCGGACGGCCAGCAGACCGCGTCCGGGGCTGCTGGCCAGCCGCAGGACGGTGACCCGGGACAGGGGTACGGCGTCCGGCAGGGGGGCGGCGTCGCGCTGGAGCAGGACGTGCACCCCCGGCCGGGCCAGCAGCCCGTGCAGCCGCTGAGGAGGCCCGCCCGTGCTGACGGTCGCGTCCGGCAGCCGGTCCCCCGGGCGGGGCATCCCGCGCGGACGAGGGGAGCCCTCCACGGACACGGGGCTGTGCCGGTAGGCCACCCGCAGCTGGGAGAGGGTCCTCACGGCCTCGGCGACCAGCCGCCGCCGGTTCAGCAGGAAGGGCACCGCCGGGGCCGCGTACGGAGCGGCCACCCCGCGCAGCCACGAGGGGACCGGGCCGGTCGACGCCTCGGCCCAGAACGCCGTGTGGGTGAGGGCCAGCCTCCGCCGGGCGGCCGGTCTGCGCTCCGCCTCGTAGGAGTCCAGCAGCGGGTCGCCTTCCCGCCCGTCCGCCGGCCCGTCGTCGAGGCGGTCCGCGGCGAAGGCGAGCTTCCAGCCGAGGTTCACCGCGTCCTGGATGCCGGCGTTCATGCCCTGGCCGGTGGCGGGGGAGTAGGTGTGTGCCGCGTCGCCCGCGAGGAAGAGCCGCCCCCGGCGGAACCTCGGGGCGAGACTGCACCGCAAGGGCACGCGCGCGGACCAGGCGAGGTGCTCGATCCGCGCCCGCAGGCCCGCCCCGTCGAGGAGGCGCTGCAGCTCCGCCGCCGGGACGGCGGGCCCCGGCTGCCCGTAGGCCCGCCCCGTTCCGCCGGGCGAGGCCCGCGTGGCCAGCAGTCGCCAGGGCGCCTGCTCCCCGAGCGGGAACAGGAACAGCAGCCCCGTCCGCGCCGCGAACACCTGGGCCCCCGCGCCGGGAGCGAGGCCCTGGAGATCGAGGTCGGCGAGGAGCACCTCGACGGCGTAGGGCCTGCCGTGCCAGCCGATTCCGGCGCAGCGGCGCACCGTACTGGCCGGGCCGTCGCATCCGGCGACGACGGGAACCCCGAACTCCTCGCCTCCGCTCCGGGACCGGAGCACGGCACGTGCGCTGTGCCCGTCGTCGCGGACGTCGACGAGTTCGGTACCGCGCTCCACCGGGACCCCGCGCTCGGCGAGGGCCCGCGCCAGTACCTCCTCGACGTCCGTCTGGCGCGCCAGCGACAGGTGCGGGAAGGCCGTGTCGGGCAGGGCGAGGTCCCCCAGGCCGGCCTCCACGGCACGTGGGCCCAGATGCAGACGGGCCGTCGGCGAGGTGTCCGCACGGTCCAGCACGGCGTCCGTCACGCCCAGCGGGCGCAGGACCTCGAGGGTGCGCGGATGCAGGATGAGTGCGCGGGAGGGCCGGAACGGCTCGGGACGCCGCTCGACGACCCTGACCCGGGCCCCGTGGTCGTGGGCCGCCAGTGCCAGCGTGAGGCCGGTGGGACCGGCCCCCACGACCAGGATGTCCACCATCGGTCTCACGTCCCGCCGACCGGGAGCCACCAGGCGGCGGTGTCCCCCGATCCCGGATCATGGCCCCCGGCCGGACCGGGGCCGGCGATCACGGCGTCGCGCCGCCGCCCCGGTACGACGGCGTAGCCGATCGACCCGGGCTCGCTGACCAGGGCCAGTACCCGCCACAGCGAGCGCGCGTAGTGCTCCGCGTGCTCCGGGCCGTCCCACTCGTACACGCCCCGGTAGCGGCCGAGCTCGTCGTGGGCCAGCCACAGTTTCGACGTGAAACCGGGGAATCCCACGAACAGGGGCGTGTTCAGCAGGCTCTCCCGGCGGAACAACGCGTGGGCACGCCCCCGCACCCGGCGCAGCCGGAAGCGGACCACCAGTGTGCACGGGTCCTGCGCCCGGCCGCTGCCCAGGCGGGTCTCCCGGTACACACGGGCGGAGGTGCCGTCCGCGAAGGTCAGCCGCGTCCCGAGGCGGTCCGCCGGGAGGCGGACCCGGCCCCGCGCCAGCAGCACGAGGCTGGACAGGAAGCATGCGGCCACCGACCGCCACGCGGCGCCCGGGGGGAGCGCCCGCTGTTCACCCGTGCCGGCCCCGTGGTCCATGGTGGCCTCCCTCCGCGGAGCCGGCACGGCCGCACCGCTGTCGGCTCCGCTCCGCCTGCCGGGCGTGGTGTCGCTCCCGTTTCCACCATGCAGCAGCGGGCCACCGGTCGCGAAGCCGCCGAAGTGCCCCCGACCGGGGTACGCCGGTGTCCTGTCTCCGGGACGCAGGGCGCGCCCGCAGGGACCTTCGGCCCCGTGACCGCGGCCCGGTGACCCTCGATGGTGGGACGAAAGGGGCGTCAGTGGATGGAGTCGGCATACCGGCGCTCCCGCCCGGTGCGTGACCGGCGCCCGGACCGGGCGGGCCGAGGAGGTGACGGCGATGTCCGAGGCCCTGACCACCGACCTCTACGAGGTCACCATGGCCATGTCCTATCTGCGGGAGGGGATGGCCGGCCCCGCGACGTTCAGCCTCTTCGTCCGCGAACTGCCCCCCGACCGGGGGTTCCTGGTGGCCGCCGGACTGGAATCGGCCCTGGACCACCTGTCCGCTCTGCACGTGGGACCGGAGGACGTCGATGCCTTCGCCGCCGCGCTGCACCGCCCCCGACGGGACCTCGAACCACTGCTCGGACTGGAGTTCACCGGCTCGGTGCGGGCCGTTCCGGAGGGGCGGGTCGTCCTGGCCGGGGAGCCTCTGCTGGAGGTCACCGCGCCCCTGCCGCAGGCTCAGCTCGTCGAGACGTACGTGCTCAACCTGCTCAGCCATCAGACCGCGATCGCCTCGAAGACGGTGCGCTGCGTCCTCGCGGCGGCCGGGCACCCCGTCGTGGACTTCTCCCTGCGGCGCACCCACGGACCGCAGGCCGGCTTCCAGGCGGCCCGCCTCGGTGCGCTGGCCGGTTTCGCCGCCACCAGCAACGTGGCCGCGGCCACGGCCCTGGGAACACCGGCCGTCGGCACGATGGCCCACTCCTACGTGGAGGCGTTCCGCACGGAGGAGCAGGCGTTCCGGGCCTTCGCGCGGGCCCATCCCGGGCCGGTGACCTTCCTGGTGGACACCTACGACACCGAGGAGGGCGTCCGCGTCGCGGCCCGCGTGCTGCGCGACCTCGACCGCGGGCCGGGCTCGGCCGTGCGGCTGGACAGCGGCGACCTCGGGGACCTGGCGGTGCGGACCCGCTCCCTCCTGGACGCCGCGGGCCTGCCCGACGTCCGGATCGTCGTCAGCGGAGGACTCGACGAGTTCGCCGTGGAGGACCTGGTCCGCTCCGGGGCACCGGTCGACATCTACGCCGTCGGCACCCGGGTCGGGGTCTCGGCCGACGCGCCGTATCTGGATTCGGCGTACAAGATGGTGGAGTACGACGGCCGTCCGGTGATGAAGCTCTCGTCGGCCAAGGCGACGGCGCCGGGCGCCAAGCAGGTGTTCCGGCGCCCGCGGTGCGCCGACGTGATCGGACTCGCCGACGAGCCGGCGCCCCACGACGGTGTCCCCCTGCTGGAGACGGTGATGCTGGACGGGCGGCGCACCGGGGCGAGCCCCACCCTCGACATGTGCCGGCAACGGCTCGCGGCGGACCTGGACCTGCTGCCCCCGGCGGCGCGCAGGATCCGGTCCCCGCGCCCGCCCGGGGCGACGCCCTCGGCGCGTCTCGGCGCGCTGACCGACCGCGTCCGGCGCGACGTCGCGCACGGAGCAGCCGCCACGGCGATCCGCGAGGATCCATGACCGCGACCACGGCAGGGGGCCCGCGACCAGGCCCGTGACGGGGATCCACATCGAAGACCTGCGGCGGAGGGCCGCGGCAGAGGTTGGCAACAGAGTGGACGGACCGGAGGGGTCCGCATCGAGGTGAGGTGGACAACGATGACGCACGCATCGGAATGGAAGGCACGTCTTCACCTCTTCGAGGACGAGCACGGGACGACACAGGCGCATGTGGTCCTGGACACGGGCACGACCGCGGTCACCGGCCACGGGACGGCCCACCGCAACCCCGCGGACCGTGACGTCCCGGACATCGGCGAGGAACTGGCCGCCGGCCGGGCCATGCGCGACCTCGCCGAGAAGCTGCTGAACGCCGCGGAACGCGACATCGAGCACGAGGGTTCACCCCGGCCCGACACCCACGAGGTCGCCGGATGGCCGCTGTGACCGCACGCCGGGCACCGTCCCGCCGCCGCGGCGGCGGGACCTCGGCCACGCCCTGAGGCGAACGCCACCACTCACCGGCTCACTCCGCGGCTTTGCACGGGCCGCGCCGTGTCACGCGACGGTGATGCGCTCGTCCAGATACACGTCCTGGACCGCGTTCAGGAGTGCGACACCTTCACCGGTGGGCCGCTGGAACGCCTTGCGGCCGGTGATGAGACCCGTACCGCCGGCCCGCTTGTTGATCACGGCCGGCAGAGCCGGCCGGTGCGCGCCCGCAGGCCGAACGGCCCGGGGCCGCCCCATGACAGGGGTCACCCGAAGAACACCTCGAACTCGTCGTACAGCGACGGATCGACGAGCTTGGTCCTCGGCCTGCCGCCGTCCAGCGGCAGCAGGACGATGTCGGTGCCGCGCAGGGCGACCATCGTGCCGAAGTCTCCCTGCCTGACCGCGTCGATCGCGTGCAGCCCGAAGCGCGTGGCCAGCCACCGGTCGAAGGCGCTCGGAGTGCCTCCGCGCTGGACGTGACCGAGCACCGTGGTCCGCGCGTCCGTGCCGGTGCGCCGCGAGATCTCCCGCGCCAGCCACTCGCCGATCCCGGACAGCCGTACATGGCCGTACTCGTCCAGCGAGCGGTCCTTGAGCACCATCTGCCCCTCCTTGGGCACGGCACCCTCGGCGGCGACGACGATCGGCGCGTAGTTGATCTCGAATCGGCTCTGCACCCACGCGCAGACCTGGTCGATGTCGAACGGCCGCTCGGGGACGAGGATCACGTTCGCTCCGCCGGCCACACCGGCGTGCAGCGCGATCCATCCCGAGTGCCGGCCCATCACCTCGACCACCAGCGTGCGCATATGGGACTCGGCGGTCGTGTGCAGCCGGTCGATGGCCTCCGTCGCGATACCGACGGCGGTGTCGAAGCCGAAGGTGTAGTCGGTGCCGGCCACGTCGTTGTCGATGGTCTTCGGCACGCCGACCAGCCGGATGCCCTCGCGGCTCAGCTCGGTGGCCGCACCGAGCGTGTCCTCGCCGCCGATCACGACCAGCGCGTCGACGCGGTGCTCGGCCAGGGTGTCCTTGACCCGCTGCACCCCGTCCTCGTGCCTGAGGGGATTCGTGCGGGAGGAACCGAGGATCGTTCCGCCGCGCGGAAGGATCCCCCGGACGTTGGAGACGGCCAGCGGCACCACCGTGCCCTCCAGCGCGCCCCGCCAGCCGTCCCGCAGACCGACGAAGTCGAAGCCGTACTCCTGGACGCCCTTGCGCACGACACCGCGGATCACGGCGTTGAGACCGGGGCAGTCGCCGCCACCGGTCAGCACTCCGACCCTCATGGCTCCCTCCTTCGCGCAGGGCGTGACGTCGGCGGATGCGGATCGGCCGCCGGTCGCACGGTCAGGGTCGTGGCCCGTCTCCACGAGGCGGACCCGGCGGTCCCGAAGGACCCCCCCACCATCATGGGCGGCGGCCGCCTCACCGGCGACCCGCCGCCGGCCCCGCGGCCGCAGGCCCGGCTGCCCGGGACCCGGACCGCCGGGAGCCCTCCTACGGACGCCGCCGCCGGCGACGGGCGCGGACCCGGGGCAGCCCGTTGCCACCCGCCGCATCCGCCGCACTGCGGGCCATCAGTTCCAGCAGCAGCTGGTTGACCTCGTCGGGACGTTCCAGCGGCAGCAGGTGCGAGGCCCTCGGTACCACGGCGAGTTCGGCGGAGGGGATGCCGGCGGCGAGGGTGGCGCTGTGCGAGGCGGGCGTGATCTGGTCCTGAGCGCCCACCGCCACGAGCACCGGGCACCGGGCCAGCACGGGCAGGGCCGCCAACTGGTCGTGCGCCATGAGCGCCGGATAGCAGGCGGCGATGGTCATGGTCGGCACCCGGGACATGGCCTGGATGGTGAGCCGGGCGGCGATGGGGTCCACCGGGTCCCCGTACAGCAGCGGACGGCTCAGCCGGAACGCGATCCGGCCGGTGTGGCGGCGCACGATGTCCACGGCCCGCGGCACGCGGGCCAGCCGCGGCAGGCCGGTGGCCAGGGCCAGATGCAGGACCCGCGCCGCCGCGGGCGGCAGCCCCATCGGCGTGCCGTTCAGCTGCCCGGCCGATGTCGACAGCAGCCCCGTCCCCGCGATCCGGGTCCCGAACAGCTCGGGGCACGCGGAGGCCAGGGCCATGATCGCCATGCCGCCCATGGAATGGCCGACGAGCACCACCGGCCCGGCCGGGGCGGTGGCTCCCAGCACCTGGCGGAGGTCCTCGCCCAGACGCTCGACCGTGACCGGGGCCGCGCCGAGCGTGGAGCGGCCGTGGCCGCGCTGGTCGAACACGACCAGGCGGGAGACCCGGCCGAGGTCGGGGACCTGGAACTGCCAGGCGGTGGCATCGAGCATGTAGCCGTGGCAGAGCACCGCTGTCAGGGGTGCGTCCGGGTCACCGGAGACGGCGACGTGAAGACGCGCGCCGTCGTCCGTCGTGACCGTGGTGGCCTGCGCGGACATGCCCTCCATTGTCTCCGCCCGGTGCCCGTGTCACACAACCGGCGGTGATCCGCGACGCTCCCGGAACGCCCCCGCCGCCCGGCCCGGCGTCGCGGCCTGAGGGGCGTCCGTACGAGGCGACGGCCGCTCCCGGCGTCCGGCGGCGGGACCGGGCGGCCCGGTGTCCGGCCGGGACCGTCGGCTTCCCCCGGACGGGTGATGCCACCGCCCGAGGACCGTCCGCGCCCGGTCGCACCGCAGCCCGTGCCCGGACGCCGCACACGACCGGCGAGGCGCGCGGCGGCAGGACCGGCCGGGCGCCGGCGACCGGGCGGCCGCGAGCGAGCACGGAGCGGGCGTGAGGCGGAACCGGCCCGGTGCCCGGGCGACCGGCCGGGCACGGGACAGGACCGGTCGGCCCCACCACGGGACCGACCGGCACTCGCGCGGCCCGCCTTCGAACAGATATGCCGGGAGCAGGCGACCGGCTCCGCCGGCAGCCAGGTCCGCTCCCCGACGACCAGGGAGGACACCATGTCCCAGCAGCCGGAATGCGGGCGGCGGCGGGCAACCCGCCTGCTGCCCCTCACGCTCTGCGCGGCGGCGGTGCTCTACGCCCGGCGGCTGCGGCCACGCCTGCTGAGCTGGGGTGCGACACCGGACGAGGCAGCTCGCGACTACCCCGGCGACGAGCTGTTCCCCGACGCCGACACCACCTCCACCATGGCCACCACCCTGCCCGCGCCACCCGAGGAGGTCTGGCCCTGGCTGGCGCAGATGGGAGGCGATCGTGCCGGCTGGTACAGCTGGGACCGCCTCGACCACTACGGAGAACCGAGCGCGGAGCGCATCGAGCCCGACTGGCAGCGACTGGAGGAGGGTCAGCGGCTGACGGCGACGCCTGACGGCAGTGCCTGGTTCACCGTGGCCCGCCTGGAGCCGAACCGGACCCTCGTCCTGCGCTCCGACCTGCGTCTGCCCGGCGGCCACTCGTTCGACCCGCAGCACGACGCCGTACCGCGGGCGCGCGCGGACGGGATCTGGGCCTTCCACCTGCGGCCGGCCCCCGACGGCGGAACCCGCCTGGTGGTCCGCACCCGCGGTCGGGGCCACCCGCGTCCGCTCACCCGGCTGTTCGACCTCCTGGTCGGCGAACCCGCGCACTTCGTCATGCAGACCCGCCAGTTCCACAACCTGCGCCACCGGGTCGGCGCCCCGGCCTGACGCGGGCCCCCGGACCGGAAGGCGGCCGACACCCATGAGCACCCGGGCCACCGACAGGGACGGCAGCACGCGCGTCCTGGTGGTCGAGGACGACCGGGGCATCGCGGAATCCCTGGTGCGCGGGCTGCGGCAGGCCGGATACGACGTCGAGGGCGTCCGGACCGGCCGGGCGGCCCTGGCCGCCCCGTCCCCCGACGTGGTGCTGCTCGACCTGGGACTCCCCGACGTCGACGGCGTCGAGGTCTGCCGCCGGCTCCGCGCCCGGTCGGACGCCGCGATCATCGCCGTGACCGCGCGGGGCGAGGAGGCGGACCGCGTGGTCGCCCTGGACGAGGGCGCCGACGACTACCTCGTCAAGCCGTTCGGCCTGGCCGAGCTGCTGGCCCGGATCCGGGCCGTGCTGCGCCGCCGGCGCCCGGCCGTACCGGAGATCCTCCGGTACGGGCCGCTCGCGCTCGACCTGCGCACCCGGCACGTCGCGGTCGACGGACGCACGGTGACCCTGACCCCGAAGGAGTTCTCCATCCTGGAGTGCCTGGCCGCCGACCCCGGCCGGGTGGTGAGCCGGCAGCAGATCCTGGAACGGGCCTGGGACGCCCACTGGTACGGCCCGACCAAGGTGCTGGACGTCCACGTCGCCGCGCTGCGGCGCAAACTCGCCGCACCGGGCCTGATCGAGACGGTCTACGGGCACGGATTCCGGCTCGGCACGGTCCGCGCGAACCCGCGGCCGGAGGAACGGCCGTGACCCGCCGCATCACCTGGACCCTCCTGACCCTCACCTGCGTGCTGCTCGTGCTGGCGGTCGTACCGCTGGCGGTGTCGATGACGGCGCGCGAGCGCGTCGCGTACCGCGACAGCCAGCGGGCCGCCACCCGCGTGATCGCCGCGGCGGCCGAGGAGCACCTCTCCGACCACAAACCCGCGACCACCATGCAGCGCGAACTCGCCGCCGCCGCCCGGGCCGGCGACTGCGCCGCCGTGTACGACGCCGCCGGTCGCCCGGTCGCCGCCACCCCCTGCGCGGCGGCGCGGGGGGAGGAAGCGCGCGACCTCGTGGCGGAGGTGCTGGCCGGGCACGAACCGGAGCCACCGGAGAACGAGGGCCGGTTGCTGACGGCAGAACCCGCCGGCGAGGTGCGCCAGCCCGCCGGAGCCGTCGTCCTGGCCCGCTCCGCGTCCCCGCTCGACGCCCGCATCGCCGCGATCTGGGGCTGGTCCGCGGCGATCGGCGCGGCCGGGCTGGCCGCTTCGGTCCTGCTGTCCGCCCGCCTCGCCCGCTGGGTCAGCCGCCCCCTGTCCACGCTGGACGCCAGCGCACGGCGACTGGGCGAGGGCGCCCTGGGGGAACGGGCCGACGTCGGCGGGGGACCGCCGGAGGTGCGCCGGCTGGCCGCCACCTTCAACACCATGGCGGCGCGCACCGAGGCGCTGGTGCACGGCCACCGGGCCGTGATCGCCGATGTGTCCCACCAACTGCGCACCCCACTGGCCGCACTGCGGCTGCGGCTCGACGTCCTCGCCGCCGGGGCCGACCGCGACACCGCGGCAGAACTCACCGCCGCCCAGGAGGAGATCGCCCGGCTGTCCCGGCTCGTCGACGGGCTCCTCGCCGTCGCCCGCGCCGAGCAGGCCACACCCCGTCCCACCGCCGTGCGGGCCGGGGAGGTGGTGGCCGAGCGGGTGGCCGCCTGGACACCCGTCGCCCAGGAGCGGGGTGTGCGGCTGACCGGCGTGTCCGACGGGCCGGCGCCGACCGTCGCGCTGGGTGCCGGCCACCTGGAGCAGATCCTCGACAACCTGATCGCCAACGCCGTCGACGTCGTCCCCGCAGGCGGGACGGTCACCGTCGACCACCGCACCGAGGACCGCACGGCCCGGGTACGGGTGCGGGACGACGGACCCGGGATGACGGACGGAGCGAAGGCGGTCGCGTTCCGCCGGTTCGGCAACCCCGAGGCCAGGGGCACCGGACTCGGGCTGGCCATCGTCCACCGGCTGGTCACCGCCAACGGCGGCACCGCGCGGCTGGAGGACACCCCCGGCGGAGGTCTGACCGTCGTCCTGGACCTCCCGCTGTGGCCCAGGGACGGCGGGGGAGGGGCGGTGCGCCGAGATCTTCACCGGTTCTGAAGAAGACGTGAGCTGGTTCCTGAGCAGCACGGGCACAGGCTGGAGAGTGCACGCAGCCGATCCGGGCCGCACGTCCACCAGGAGCGCTGCCATGACCTTCCCGCCCCCCGACTTCGACCCGATCGTCCCCCCGGCGCCCTCCGCGCACGCACGCGAACGCGGCCTGCGCCGCAGCCGCCGGCTGACCCGGTGGATCACCGTCACCGCCGCGGCCGGCGCCGCCGCCCTCGGCGGCCTGTACACCCACCTCCTGCCGGGCGGTTCGGCCGCCCCCGCACCGCCGTCGCCACCGGCGCGGCAACCGGCGGCGTCCCCCGCCACCACCGCGGCCGACGACGACAGCGGGCACGGCGGACCGGGCGAGGACGACGGCGGCGGCGCCACCCCCGCGGCACCGGCGGCGCCCCGGCCCCCGGCCCAGCCCCCCGCCCCCACCGCGCAGCAACCGCACACCACGACGGGCGCGTCATGACCGCCCGCGCCCCGGCACCCCCGCCCGCCCGGGTCGTCTTCCCGGCCCTGGGCACCACCGCCGACCTCCTCGTCACCGCCCCGGACACCCTGCCCGCCGCCACGTCCCTGCTCCGGGCCGAACTGGCCGCCGCCGACCTCACCTGCAGCCGCTTCCGCCCCGACTCGGAACTCACCCGCGTCAACCTCGGCGCGGGCGTCTCGACGACGGTCAGCGCCCGCTTCGCGGAGGCCCTGCATGCCGCCCTGCGGGCCGCACGGCTCACCGGCGGAGCCGTCGATCCGACGGTGGGCAACGCCGTCATCGCGCTCGGCTACGACCGCACCTTCGCCTCCGTCCGCCCCGAGGACGCCCGCCCCGTGCCCGTGGGCAGCCCGGCGCCCGGCTGGCAGCGGATCGACTTCGATCCGCGTACCCGCAGACTGCGGCTGCCCCCGCACACCCGCCTCGACCTGGGCGCCACCGCCAAGGCCCTGGCCGCCGACCGCGCCGCCCGCCGCGCTGCCGCCACCACCGGCAGCGGTGTCCTGGTCAGCCTCGGCGGCGACCTGGCGGTCGCCGGGCCACCACCGGAAGGGGGCTGGCGGATCTCACTCGCCGACGACCACGCACGGCCCGGCACCCGGCCGGGACCCGCCGTCGCCGTGACCAGTGGAGCCCTGGCCACCTCCGGCGTCCGGGCGCGCACCTGGCGGCGCGGCGGACGCACCCTGCACCACATCGTCGACCCGGCCAGCGGGGAGCCCGCCCCGTCCGTCTGGCGCACCGTCACCGTCGCGGCCGCCAGCTGCGTGGACGCCAACACCGCCAGCACGGCAGCGGTCGTGTTCGGCGACCGGGCCGTGCCCTGGCTGCGCGATACCGCCCTGCCCGCGCGGCTGACCGGCCTCGACGGCACCGTCGTCAGGCTCGCGGGCTGGCCGGCCGACACCCGAGCCCCCGCCCCCGCCCCCGCCCCCGGAGGACCGCGATGACGCCCCTCGCCCTGAACGGCAGCCCCCTGTGGTACGCCGGCCGCGCCGGTGGGACCCTCGCGCTGATCCTGCTCACCGCCACCGTGGTGCTCGGCATCGCCTCCGGCGGACGGGCCGCGCCCCGCCGGATCGGCCGCTTCGAGATCGGCCTGCTCCACCGCAACCTGTCCCTGCTCACCCTGGCCTTCCTCGCCCTGCACGTGGCGACCGTGCTGCTCGACCCGTTCGTCCACCTGGGCTGGGCGGCGGCCGTGCTGCCGTTCGGGGCGTCGTACCGTCCGCTCTGGCTCGGCCTGGGCACCGCCGGGTTCGATCTGCTGCTGGCGGTGCTGGCGACCAGCGCGCTGCGGCTGCGGCTGGGAGGGCGGCGCTGGAAGGCGGTGCACCGGACGGCGTACGCGGCGTGGCCGCTCGCCCTCTTCCACGCCGTCGGGACCGGCACCGACACCCGGCTCCCGCTCCAGCTGTGGCTGTACGCCGGGTGCCTGGCCGCGGTGGTGGCCGCCGTGTGGTGGCGGCTCGCCAGGGCCGGTCCGGGCCGGGTCACCGGACGCCTGCTGGCGGCCCTGTCCGCCGGCGCCGTCCCGGTGCTGCTGACCGTGTTCCTGGCCGGCGGGCCGCTGCAACCCGGCTGGGCCCACCGCGCCGCCGCCGCGGCGATCACGCTCGGAGGCGGACGGTGAACGGCCGGACCCCGGAGCCCCTCGCGCCGTACGGCACCACGGCCGGAGACGAGGATCCCGCCGCGGACCGGCTGCTGGCAGGGTGGCGGGAGACCGGCCGCCCCGCCGACCTGGCCGGCCACCTGCGGCAGCACGGGCCGCCCCCGGTGGCCGCACGGGCCGGCTCCACCACGGCGGCGGACCTGGCGGACGCGGTCGAGGCGGCCGGTCTCACCGGGCGCGGCGGCGCCGGATTCCCCACGGCGCGCAAGCTGCGCGCCGTCGCGGCCGCCCGTGGCCGCGCCCTGGTCGTCGTCAACGCCATGGAGAGCGAGCCCGCCAGTCGCAAGGACCAGTTCCTGCTCGCCGTCGCACCCCACCTCGTCCTCGACGGTGCCGTCATCGCCGCGAGCGCGGTGGGCGCCGACACGGTCCACGTGTGCCTGCCCCGCCTCCGTCACGCCCAGTTCCAGCGGCTGGGCGCGGCCGTCGAGGAACGGGTGCACGCCCGCCTCGATCCGGTGCGGGTGCGTCTGCACGCCCTCCCGCACGCCTATGTCTCCAGCGAGTCGACCGCCCTGGCCCGCTGGCTCGGCGGGGGGCCGGCCCGCCCCCGCGGCAGCACGCCGCACCTTCACGACCACGGCGTCGCCGGGCGCCCCACCCTCCTCCACAACGCCGAGACCCTCGCCCATCTCGCCCTGGTCGCACGGTACGGACCCGCCTGGTTCCGGCAGGCCGGCACCCCCGGGGAGCCCGGCACCACACTCGTCACCGTCTCCGGCGCCGTCACCGCCCCGGCCGTCCTGGAGGTCGCGCTCGGCACGCCGATCGACACCGTCCTCGACCGCGCCGGCGGGCCCACCGAGCCGTTGCAGGCGGTCCTGATCGGGGGCTTCGCCGGGACCTGGCTGCCGGCGGAGCACCTGCCGACCCCCTTCACCCGGCACGACCTGGCCCCGCTGGGCGCCGCACCGGGCGCGGGCGTGCTCGTCGCGCTGCCCGCCTCGGCCTGCGGGCCGCGTGAGACGGCCCGCATGCTCTCCTACCTGGCCGCCCAAGGAGCCCGGCAGTGCGGTCCCTGCCGGTTCGGGCTGCCCGCCGTGGCCGGGGACTTCACCACGCTGGCCGCCGGACGGGCCGACCCGGAGCTGGCGTCCCGGCTGCACCGCCGGACCGCCCTGCTGCCGGAGCGCGGTGCCTGCCGCCACCCGGACGGCGCCGCCCGCCTCGCCGCCTCCGCGCTGCGGACCTTCGCCGGGGACGTCGGCCGGCACCTCACCCGCGGCGCCTGCCCCGCGGCCCACCGGCCACCCCGGATCCCCGTACCACCCGCCACACCACCGGAGACATGGCGATGACCCGCATCCGCAACGGCCCCCGCACCCTGCGCGTCGACCGCATCGCCTGTACCGGCCGGGGCCTGTGCGCAGAACTGCTCCCCGAACTGATCGCCCTGGACGAGTGGGGCTACCCCGTCGTCGCGGACCCGGCCGTGCCCGGTCGGCTCCGTGCCCACGCCCGCCGGGCGGTCGCCGCCTGCCCGCGCCTGGCCCTGCACCTCGACGGCACCCGGCGTCACCCCGGGTGAACCCGCCGTGACCGCACCGGCTGTCCGGCCCTGGAGCAGGGCCGGACGTCCCCTGCCGCCGGACCGGTCGCGCGCGTTGTGATGGAGGGGGAGGCGACGGACGGGAGCCGGCCCGGCCGCTGCCCGGACGGACCGAGGTACGCCATGGACCACACACCCCTCCGCGAGCGGCTGCGCCGCCCGGCCGCCGAGGGCGCCTCCCCGCGGCTCGAAACGGTGCTCCTGGCCGTCACGGCGGCAGCCCTCACCGCCGGTGTCGCCGCCTGGCTCCTCGGCGCCCCCGGCCCGGCGGACCTGTTCTGGGCGCTGGGCACCGTGTCCGCCGTCGTGCCCGCGGTGGGGTGGGTGCTGGCCGCCCTGCGGCACGGGCACGCGGGTGTGGACCTCATCGCCGTGCTCGCCCTCGGCGGGACACTGGCCGTCGGCGAGTACCTGGCCGGTGCCCTGATCGCGCTCATGCTCGCCACCGGCCGCACCCTGGAGGCCGCGGCCCGCCGGCGCGCCTCCCACGATCTGCGGGCCCTGCTGGAACACGCGCCGCGCTCGGCGCGCCGCCGCACGGACACCGATGTCTCCACGGTCCCGCTGGACGAGGTCGTCGTCGGCGACCTGCTCGTCGTCGGCACCGGCGAAGTCGTGCCCGTCGACGGCCGCGTCGAGAGCGCCGCCGCCGTCCTCGACGAGTCGGTGCTCACCGGCGAGCCCCTCCAGGCCGAGCGGAGCCGCGGCGAACGGGTGCGCAGCGGCGCGGTCAACGCCGGTGCCGCCTTCGAACTGCGTGCCGACGCCACCGAGCGCGACAGCACCTACGCCGCGATCGTGCGGCTGGCCCGGCAGGCGGGGGCCGAGTCCGCGCCCGTCGTCCGGCTGGCCGACCGGTACGCGGCCTGGTTCCTGCCGGTGGCCCTGGCGGTGGCGGGACTGGCGTGGCTGCTCAGCGGCTCCGCGGTACGTGCCGTCGCCGTCCTCGTCGTCGCCACGCCCTGCCCCCTGCTGCTCGCCGCGCCGGTCGCCGTCGTCTCCGGCATCTCCCGCGCCTCCCGCCTCGGTGTGGTCGTCCGCGACGGCGGCGCCCTGGAGAACCTCGGGCGCGCCCGCACCCTTCTGCTCGACAAGACCGGCACCCTGACCCGCGGCCGGCCCCGTGTCCTCGACGTCACCGCCGCCCCCGACACCCGGCCCGCGGAGGTCCTCCGCCTGGCCGCGTCGCTCGACCAGTACTCGCCCCACGTCCTGGCCCGCGCCATCGTCGACACCGCCCGCGAGCGGGGGCTGGAGCTGTCGATCCCGGAGGACGTCACCGAGGAAGCCGGCCGGGGTGTCTCCGGACGGGTGGACGGGCACCCGGTCTCCGTCGGCCGGCCCGGATCCCCGGACGGCGCACGGCCGGCCTGGGCCACGTCGGTGGACAACCGCGCTCTCCTCGACGGCGCGGCCGTCGCCTGGCTCACCGTCGACGGGAACCCGGCCGGAGCCGTTCTGCTGCGCGACCCCCTGCGCCACGACGCCCCGCGCACCCTGCGCCACCTCCGGGCGGCGGGGATCCGGCGGCTCGTGATGCTCACCGGCGACCGCGCCGCGCCCGCCCGGGAGGTCGCCGCCGTCCTCGGCCTCGACGCCGTGAGGGCCGAACTCGGCCCCGCCGACAAGGTCGCCGCCGTCCGCGCCGAACGCGAGCGTGCGGTCACCGTGATGGTCGGCGACGGTGTCAACGACGCACCGGCGCTCGCCGCGGCCGACATCGGCGTCGCCATGGGGGCGCGTGGGTCCACCGCCTCCTCCGAGGCCGCCGACATCGTCCTGACCACCGACCGTGTGGACCGCCTGGCCGACGCCGTGGCCATCGCCCAGCGCGCCCGGCGGATCGCGGTGCAGAGCGCCCTGGGCGGCATGCTGATGTCACTGGCCGCCATGGCGGCCGCCGCCGTGGGGCTGCTGCCACCGGCCGTCGGCGCGCTGCTCCAGGAGGGCATCGACGTCGCCGTCATCCTCAACGCCCTGCGCGCCCTGCGTGTCGACCGTGCCGTGCGGCCGGCCCTCACCCCGGCGGCCGAGGCCCTCGTCCACCGGTTCGCCGCCGAGCACGACGATCTGCAGGACGTCCTCGAAGCGGTCCGGGACGCCGCCGACCGCCTCTCCGGCAGCCCCGGCCCGACCGCCCTGGCCGCGGTCGAGGAGACCCACCGGCTGCTGACGGAGCGGCTGCTGCCGCACGAGTACGCCGAGGAGCACCAGCTCTACCCGGCCCTCGCCCCCACCCTCGGCGGACCCGAGGCCACGGCCACCATGAGCCGCGCCCACACCGAGATCGAGCGCCTGTCCCGACGCATCGCCACCCACCTGCAACTGGCCCGCGCCGGGGGCGGACTGGCACCCGAGCAACTCGACGACCTGCGCTCCTGCCTCTACGGCCTGAACACGGTGCTGCGGCTGCACTTCACCCAGGAGGAGGAGAACTACTTCTCGCTCGCTCCCTGAAGCGGTGCCGTACCCAGCGCGGATCCCGGAGAGACGGCAGGTCAGCGGCCACTTCCGACGGAGCGGACCTCAGCCCGGTACGCCATGACGACGCCGATGCGACGCCTGTGCACGCCGGTGCCACGGCATCCCGTCTCCCGGGAACCTCCTGCGCACCGGACAAAGCCGCGGTGACCGGACACGGCCACGGGGTGGTCCGCCGTGCGCCCGCGTCCGGGTGACGGTCCGCGGGTGACGGGCGGCGGTCCGACGGTCCCCCGTCAGCGGCGGATCAGACCGAGGCCGGTCGCGGCGGCGACGGCGGCGGTGCGGGAGTCGACGCCGAGCTTGGCGTAGACCCGGGCCAGATGGGACTTGACGGTGCCCTCGGTGAGGTGGAGCCGCCGGCCGATGGCCTGGTTGGACAGGCCGTCGGCCACCAGGACGAGGACCTCGGTCTCCCGCCGGGTCAGGGCGGTGCCGGGCGATCGCAGCCGGTTCATGAGCCGGTCGGCGACCGCCGGGGCCAGGGCGGTCCGGCCGGCGGCGGCGGTGCGCACGGCAGCGGCCAGGTCCTCGGGCGGGGCGTCCTTGAGGAGATAGCCGGTGGCACCCGCCTCGATCGCGGGCAGCGTGTCCGCGTCGGAGTCGTAGGTGGTGACGACGACGACCCGTGGAGCGGCCGGGCGGGCGGTGATCGCGGCCGTGGCCTCCACCCCGCTCATCCCCCTGCCGAACTGCAGGTCCATCAGCACGACGTCGATGTCGCCCCCGGCGGCACGCGCGACCGCGTCCTCGGCGGTGGCCGCCTCGGCCACCACCTCCAGGCCGGGTTCGGTCTCCAGCACGGCACGCAGACCGGCCCGCACCACGGGGTGGTCGTCGGCGAGCAGGAGACGGATGGGGGGCGCGGTCACGGGCGGTCCTCGGGGGCGTTCGCGTGAGGGGAGCCGGCGGGAGCGGCGAGAGGAGGCACGGGGGAAGCCGCGAGGGGCAGCCGGGCGGTGAGGGCCGTGCCCTGGCCCGGGGACGACCGCACGGTCAGGGCACCTCCCAGATCGTGGAGCCGGGCGCGCATCGCCGCCAGCCCGAAGCCGCCGCTCTCGGGGTCCGGAGCGGGGAGCCGGCCGGGGGCGAAGCCGACACCGTCATCGACGACGTCCAGGGCGACGTGGTCCCCGAGGTGACACAGGGTGACCTCGGCGCTGGTCGCGTGTGCGTGGCGGACGGTGTTCGCGAGAGCGGACTGGGCGACACGCAGCAGCGCCACCTCGACGGCCGTCGGCAGGGGCACGGCCGTGCCGGTCACGCCGAAGCGGACGGTGATCCGGTGCCGCGCGCCGGTCGTGGCGCACAGGCGTCGCAGCGCGTCCGTGAGGGTCGTCCCCTCGAGCGCGGGCGGTGTGAGGGCGGCGACGAAGCGGCGGGCCTCGACGAGATTGTCCGCGGCGGCCTGGCGGGCCTGGGTGACGTAGCGGGCGGCGTTTCCCGAGCTGTCGGGCAGGGTGCGCTCGGCGGCACTCAGCAGGAGCTGGATGCTGGACAGCCCCTGGGCGAGGGTGTCGTGGATCTCGCGGGCCAGCCGTTCGCGTTCGGCCAGCACCCCGGCGGCGTGCTGGGCCTCGGCCAGGTCGGCGCGGGTGGCGGTCAGCTCCTCGATCAGACGCCGGCGCTGCTCGTTCTCCCGGTACAGGGCCTGGTACCCCCACACCACCGCCACCGCGACCGCGGCGCCGAGCGCCGGGCCGATCGCCATGGCCGGGCTGAAGGAGCCCTGGTGGGCGGCGAAGGCACCGGTCGCGGCGAGGGCGGTCGCGGCCACGGCGGCCAGGCCGGCGCGCCGTGGCAGCAGATGGAGCTGGAGGAAGTACAGGGGGAAGGCCAGCCACACCCCGTCCGCGGACAGCACCAGCAGCATCAGCCACGCGGCCTCCACGGCGGCCAGCCACCACACGGCCGCCCGGCGGGAGCGGCGGACCCGGGGCAGCAGTGGTCCGGCCGCGTACACCAGCCCGCACATCACCGCCACGGCGACGATCGCTCCGGCGTGCGGCCTGCCGTCGACCACGGCCCGGCCCCCGGCGAGGGCGAGCAGCGCGACGATCAGCAGATGCAGGCACCAGGCCAGGGCACGGGTGGTCGGGGTCAGGGCGGGAGCGGTGGTGTTCACAGTCCTTCCAGCCTAAGGAAACGGAGCGCGGGTGGTCCTCCATCGAAAGTTACAACCCCGGTGCCGCCTTTCGATCCGCGAAGTGCCATCCCCGGCCGGATGCCCGCGCGGGGGGTGAGCGGCGACGGTGGAGACACCCACCACCACCGCCGGAAAGGGCAGCCCGAACCGTGTACGTCGCCTGGAGAGACCTGAAGTTCGCCAAGGGGCGGTTCGCCCTGATGGGCACCGTCATCGTGCTGATCACCCTGCTGGTCGCGCTCCTCTCCGGACTCACCGCCGGGCTGGGCCGGCAGAACGTCTCCGCGATCACCGGTCTGCCCGCCGACCGGATCGCCTTCGACGCGCCCGCAGACGGGCAGGATCTGTCGTTTTCCGACTCGACCGTCACCGAGGAACAGTGGCGGCGCTGGTCCACGGAACCCGGCGTCACCCGAGCCGAACCCCTGGGCATCACCACGACGAAGGCCACCGCGGGTGCACGCAGCGCAGGGGTCTCCGTCTTCGGTGTCCGTCCCGGCTCCCCCCTGGCCCCGGACGGCACCGGGATCGACGACCACACCGCGGTGCTGTCCACCACGGCCGCCGACGACCTCGGCGCCGAGCCCGGCGACACCGTCGACCTGGCCGGGCGCCACCTGACGGTGGCCGCAGTCCGGGGCGACGCCTCCTTCAGCCACACACCCGTCGTGTGGACCAGCCTCGGCACCTGGCGGACCACCGCGCCGCCCGCCGGCGCGGGCGACACCCCGACCGCGACCGTGATCGCCCTGACCACCGGCGACGGCGCCGACGTGGCGGCCGCCGACCGGGCCGCCGGGACCCGGACGGTCGCCAAGGACGCGTCGCTGACCGCGATCGGCTCCTACACCTCGGAGAACGGGTCCCTGCAGCTGATGCGCGGCTTCCTGTTCGCCATCTCCGCCCTGGTCGTCGGCGCCTTCTTCACCGTCTGGACGATCCAGCGCAGCGGTGACATCGCCGTCCTCAAGGCCCTCGGCGCCTCCACCGGCGTCCTGCTGAGGGACGCCCTCGGCCAGGCCGTCGTCCTGCTGACCGGCGGCACCCTCCTCGGCAGCGGCATCGCCGCAGGCATCGGTGCCTCGCTCGGCGGCTCGGACGTGCCCTTCGTCCTCACCCCCGGCACCGTCCTCGTCCCCGCCGCCGTGATGATCCTGCTCGGCGCGCTCGGGGCCGCGCTCTCCGTCCGCCGCATCACCTCCGTCGACCCGCTGACCGCCCTGGGAAGTGCACGATGAGCCTGAACCTGACCGACATCACCCTGACCTATCCCGACGGCGACAGCCGCCTGACCGCCCTCGACCATGTCAGCCTGCACGTGCCGAAGGGCAGCCTGACCGCTGTGGTCGGCCCTTCCGGATCCGGCAAGTCCAGCCTGCTCGCCGTCGCCGCCACGCTCGTCACCCCCGACTCCGGCATCGTCACCGTCGACGGGACGACCACCACGGGCATGAGCCGCGGAGAACTCGCCGACCTGCGACGCCGCACGATCGGCATCGTCTTCCAGCAGCCCAACCTGCTGCCCTCCCTCACCTCCGCCGAACAACTCCAGGTCATGGCCCGGATCGACGGCCGGTCCCCGGTCACGGCGCGCCGCCGGGCCATGGAACTCCTCGACGCCGTCGGCCTCGCGGACCAGGCACAGCGACGCCCCCACCAGCTCTCCGGCGGCCAGCGGCAGCGCGTCAACATCGCCCGCGCGCTGATGAACGACCCCACGGTCCTCCTCGTGGACGAACCCACCAGTGCCCTCGACCACGAACGCGGCGCCGCCGTCGTCGGCCTCATCACCCGCCTCACCCGCGAACGGGCCACCGCCACCGTCCTGGTGACCCACGACCGCACGCACCTCACCGCCGCCGACCGGATCGCCGAGGTCGACGACGGACGCCTCAGCCTCCCGGCACCGGCCGCCTGACCCGCGCAACGGGCCCGCCGGGGCGGGGCGTGAGCGCTCCGCCCCGGCCGTTCCGACACCCCGTGGCCCGCCCATGCCCGGGGCGCCGACGGACGTGACCGCCTCGTTCCGGTCGGTGCCGGTCATCACGGGGGCCCAACAGCCCGTCGCCGCCACGTCGGTCAGGGCGCCGGGGACCGTCATGAAGGCGATCACGGTGCCGGGGCCGCCGGGCGACCAGCGCGTTCCCGCGCAGCCAGGGTGGCGGCCGGTCGTCCCCCCGGAAAGAGCCGACCGGCCCCGTCCCCGCGGCCGCGCCCCGGCCCACCATGGAGGGGACAGCGAAGGACGGGTGGGAAAACGGGTGGGAACGGGCGCCGGGCCGGCTGGGAGGTGGGTCGTGAACTGCTATGACTGCGCGCTGGAGAACAAGGTGGTGCCCGCGATCGCGGTGTGCGCGCACTGCGGCTGCGGACTCTGCATGGAGCACGCCTGTGTCATCGGCCAGGCCGTGCAGCGGCCGGCGGGCATGGGACCGAGTTCCAGCCGGACGCTCGCGCGCCGCGTGATCTGTTCGGTGTGCCACGAGGCCGAGGTGTTCGGCCCTGTTCAGCACGTCGCCTGAGACGGCGCCGCCCGGCAACGAGGACGAGGTGCCCCGCCCGAGCCACCGACAGGGCTGCGGCCCGGGCGGGGACGGAGAGCGAGCGTGCGGTGAAGGAGACGCTGCCCCTGGGACGGATCGCGGGAATCCGCGTCGGTCTGCACTGGAGCGTGCTGGTCATCATCGGCCTGGTGGCCGGAACGCTCGCCGTCGGCCGCTTTCCGGACGTGTATCCCGGCCACCCCGCCTGGGTCTACTGGATCCTCGCCCTTCTCGCTGCGGTCGTGTTCCTCGGCTCGCTTCTGGCCCACGAACTCGCCCACGCCGTCGTCGCGCGGCGCAACGGCGTCGCAGTCGACGACATCACCCTCTGGATGCTCGGCGGCATCGCCCGTCTGCGCAGCGAGGCCCGGACGCCCGGCGCGGAGCTGAGGATCGCCGCCGTCGGGCCGCTGACCAGCGCGGTGATCGGCGGACTGTGTGCCGCGCTGGCCCTGTGGCTCGATGCCCTGCACGCCTCCGGGCTGGTCGTGGAGGCCGTGGCGTGGCTGGCCGCCATCAACATCGTGCTGGCCGTCTTCAACGCTCTGCCCGCCGCCCCGCTCGACGGTGGGCGGTTGCTGCGGGCGTGGCTGTGGCGTCGTACCGGCGACCGCCTGCGCGCCACCCGCGGAGCCGCGACAGCGGGCCGGACCCTGGGCTGGTTCATGATCGTGACCGGTTTCGCGGCGGTGCTCCTCGCCGGTGACCTGTCCGGGCTCTGGGCCGCTCTGATCGGCTGGTTCCTCACCGCCACGGCGACCGCCGAGGAGCGCCAGGCACAGCTGCGCGGCGTGCTCGCCGATCTGCCGGTCAGCCGTGTGATGACCCGCGACCCGGTCACCGTCCCGGCCACCGCGACCCTCGCGGCGTTCCTGGCGGAGGGCCCTTTCGGCCACTACCGGCACTCCGCCTTCCCGGTCGTCGCCCCGGACGGCACGGTGGCCGGGCTGATCACGGTCCCGCTCGTCAACCGCACGCCCGTCGAGGCCCGGTCCACCACCACGGTCGGCGCCGTGATGCGCCCGCTGGCGGACGTGACCACGAGCGCACCGGACGACCCGGTCGTGGACCTGCTGCCGCGGCTCGAGTCGAGCCGGGAGCGCCGGGCTCTGGTGCTGGACGGCGGTCGCCTCGTCGGTATCGTCACCCTCGCCGACATCTCCCGGGCGCTGTCCTGGCTGACCGCGGCCACGCGCCCCCGTGCCTGACATGGTGGGAGCGGCTCAAGCCCGTATCGCCTCGTCCGCCACGTGCGGATGCGGCCTCCGGGACGAAGCCGCGCCGGTCCCGGCGAGGACGTCGAGCAGCCGTCCGTGAAGCCCCGCCCCCGCTGCCACGAAGCTGTCGGTGCCCGGCCCCCAGGGGCGGCCGTCCGCGTCGGTGACCGTGGCTCCCGCCTCGCGGGCGATCAGGGCGCCGGCCAGCAGGTTGGTGTCGTCGCGCCCGAACTCCCAGAAGGCGTCCAGGCGTCCCGCGGCGGTGTCGGCGATCTGCCAGGAGGTGGGGCCGAGGTTGCGGACGGCCGCCACGTGCGGCAACACCGCGGTCAGCGATCGCCCCGCCCGCCGCACGGCCGCGGGTTGCCGTGCGGGGAACGGGGGCTGACTGGTGGCCACCACGGCCGCGGCGGGGTCCGTCTTGACCGACGGTGCGACCGGTCTGCCGTCGCGGCAGGCGCCGAGACCGCGGGCGGCGGCGTAGGTCTCGCCGAGCAGCGGCGCGTGCAGCACGGCCGCCACCGGCTCGCCGTCGCGCACCAGGGCCAGGCTCACGCAGAACTGGGGGAGTCCCTGCATGAACTGCACCGCCCCGTCGACGACGTCCACGATCCACAGCTCGCCCTCGGCCGGCAGCGCCGCCAGGCTGTCGAGTTCGTCGGCCCAGCCCACCCCCGGTCGCAACCGGTGGAGGTGCCGGCGCAGCAGTGCGGCGGGCTCCGCCTCCATGGCCTCGAAGGCCGCGGCGAACTCGGCGAAGGTGCCGGCGCGCGCCGGCCGGGGGGCCGCCTCGAGCAGCGCGCCGGTTTCCCGTGCGGCGGCTGCCATACCGGTGAGGAGCTCGTCGAGGGACATCAGGTACTCCCGCTTTCCGTGTGGTCGATCGGACGACCCGATCCTCCAGGCCCCTGACGGCTCGCGGACTCTGGCGGCCCGGTGGGTGAGCGATACTGTTCACCATGGCGATGCAGACGGCGGATCCCGTACTCGACCTCCGGGATCAGCGGCTGATCGCGGCCCTTCAGTGCGACGGGCGGCTGAGCGCCGAACGGGCCGGCCACGTACTCGGACTCGGCCCGCGCACGGTGCACCGGCGCTGGCAGGCACTGATGGCCGAGGGCGCCTGCCGCGTGATCCTGCGCCCCTCGTGGCCCGCGGCCGTCGGGGCGCTGCTGCTGCGCATCCGCGTTCTCGGCACACAGCGGGACGCGCTCGCCGCGGCTCTGGCGGCGCGCGAGGACATCCCGTTCATCGACCTGTCGGCGTCCGGCGACGAGATCCTCGCCGTCTCCCTCACCCGGCCCGGGAGCCGGGACCACCTGGTGTTCCGGGAACTGCCCGCCACCCGGGCCGTCACGTCCGTCGGCGCGGACACGGTCCTGCACGTCTTCGCCGAGGCCGCCGACTGGCGGCACGACGTCCTGAGCGCCGACGAGCGTGCCGCGCTGTCCTCCACCCCCGGCCCCGAGGACACGCCCGGGCCCGGGGAGGCGGAGCCGGATCCGACCGACCGCGCCGTCCTGGCGGCCCTGGAGGACGATGCCCGGGCGTCCGCCGCCGCCGTGGCGGCACGGACCGGCCGTCCGGAGTCCACCGTGCGCCGGCGACTCGCCCGCCTCGCCGCGGCCGGGCGGCTGCGCACCCAGGCCGTGGCCGATCCGCGACGCCTCGGACTTCCCGTCGACGCCAACGTCATGCTCCGTGTCGCCCCCGACCGCCTGGACGCCGCCGGACGGGCGCTGGCAGCCCATCCGGCCGTGCACGGCGCGTTCGCGACCACCGGAACCGCCAATCTCCAGGCCGCGGTCTGGATGCGCGACCTGGAGCACCTCTACCGCTTCGTCAGCCAGGACCTCGCCGGGCTCGGTGTGGAGGCGGTCGAGACGGTCCTCATCGGCCACGCCTACCACCGCCCCGGCAGGGGCCCCCGCCACCGCCGCCCGGGCTGAAGGCCAGCGGCGGCGACTGCCGCCCCGGGGGCCCGTGACCCGCACCGTCCGGGCCACCGCCTCGGTTTCGGACCGGCGGAATCCACCGGAGGGAGGGATTCCACCGGTGCAGGAATGCACCCGCCCGGGATGGGGTACGCGAGGCCCGATCGCGCCCGTGAGCTGCACGGCTCGTAGGCGACACCGCCCCCGTGAACGAGGGAAGCCGTCATGGACACTTCCGCGAACGACAACCACGCCAGCCCGGCGCAGCGCGCGCTGGATGCCCTGGCCCGCGACACCGAGGACGCGGCGGCGCTGGAGACGCTCGCCGGCTGCGACGTACTGGTGCCCGTGCCCGACGACGCCACCGACGCGGACGCCGTGGATCCCTCCACGGTCGCCCTGCCGGTGCTGGAACGGCCGGGCGGCGAGCCCGTGGTCCCGGTCTTCACCTCGGAACTGGAGATGGCCGGGCTACTGCCGTACATCTCGCGCTACCGCCTGGTGCCCCTGGGTGCCCTGGCCGCGCAGTGGCCGGCGGACGATGTCTCCCTGACCATCGACGCCGGCTCCTCGCATCCGCTGACCCTCACCTCCGAGGGGGTGCGCACCCTGCTGGCCCGGCCGTAGGACGCGTCGGCTCCCGGCCGCCGGCCCCGTCGGCCGGGAGCCCCGTCGCAGGGCGCCTACCGGTCCTCGTACCGTTCGCCGAGCGTGCGCTGCAGCACTTCCCGCTGCAGCGGCAGCACCTCGTCGTGCAGCCGGCGGCCCTTGCCGGTGAGGGCCACCCACACACCGCGCCGGTCCTCCGCGCACACCGAGCGCTGCACCAGACCGTCCTTCTCCAGGCGGCCGATGAGGCGGGACAGCGCGCTCTGGCTGAGGTGCACCCGCCCGACGAGGTTCTGCACCCGGCACAGGCCACCCTCATCGGGGGCCGAGGCGAGGATGTCGAGCACCTCGAAGTCGCTCGCTCCCAGGCCGTGCGGGTGCAGGACGCGGTCGATCTCGCACATGGTGCGCGCATGCACGGCCAGGATGCCCCGCCAGCGCTCCTCGAGCCGGGTCCCGGCCGTCGTCAGTGCCATGTCTGCACGGTAACACCGGACCGGTCACCCGTTGAGCGTGCAACCAGTGGGCGCTTCTCCGGCCCCGACCGGCCGCGGGCTCCCCGCCCCGCCTCACTCGTCGTACAGAACCTCGGAGACCGTGAGCCGGGCCGCCCGCCGGGCGGGGATCGCCGCGCCCACGACCGCGATCGGGACACCCGACAGCGCCGGCAGCGCCACGACGGGCACATCCCGGACGTCCGTCATCAGCCACGGGAGGGCACCGACTGGATCTCGCGGTCGCCGTGCGTCGGCAGCCGGGCCCCGCCAGGCACCGCAGGAAGGCGAACCCGGCGCCCCGCTCGGCGGATCGACGCCGTGACGGCTCCGGCGACGGCCCTGCGGCAACGACTCGACCCAGCCGAAGCCTCCTCCGGTAACGGGCGGCAGTACCGGCACCCGTGCGGCTCCCACGGCACGGCACCGCCGCCCACGGCAGGGTCCGGCCACCGACGCCCGGTCACGCCGGCCCGTCACGCCACGGGCCCGGCCGTGGGCGGCGGGCCCGTCCTTCCGGCGGCTCACTCGAATGCGCTTACCCTGTACGGCCGTTCGGTACCGGACAAAGGGCCGGAAGCCCCGGACAGGGCGGCCCGTCATGCGGAACATTGGGGAGACGTGGTTTGAGGCAGCCCCGACGGAAGGGACGGAGGGGAGCGCGATGCTGGGGACTCCCGTCAGTGACCGGCGCCTGGACATCCTGGAGCGGCTCAAGGATCCGTGCGCACACTTCCCGCCGCAGCGGTGCGGCGACCTGGCCGAGGACGGTGTCACCGCGCACGCGGTCGCCGTCGCGCTGGGCGTCCCCCACCGCGTCGCGGAGACCGATCTCACGCTGCTGGCGCGTATCGGGCTGCTGCGCACGCGGTACGTCCGGCGCCGCATGCTGTACCGCCGGGACGAGATGCGGATCGCCGAGGTGGCGAGAATGTTCGAAAAGGGCTGGTGAGCCATGGCGGCGACCGCGGGGGCCGCCGCCGTGGCCACGGCACGCCCGCGCCGCAGACGGCGGCGACGGCTCCGGGCCCCACGCGCCACCGGTGAGCGCGGGCCCTCTCCGGGCCGCCTCACCACGCGCCCCGGCCGCAGGAGGAACCGCCGCCATCGCCGTGACGGACGACCTTCCCGGGCGGCCTCCCTGGTCCCACCACACCGAGCAGGGCCCGCGGGGCGTCGCCCCGCGTCGCCCCGCGTCCTCCCGCGCCCGTCGCGCCCAGGCCGCCGCCGCGCGCGGACGGTGGACCCGGCCCGTATCCCGGCTCCGTCAAGCCCCGCGTCCCCCCCCCCAAGGGCCGCCTCCGTTCCCCCCGCTCCACCTCCGCTCGGCCCTGAGGTGGCTGGCACATCCGGCGAAGGGCAGACACCCATGGACCGAACCGGCGAACTCGTCCCGCTCCGCTACCTCCGCCTCCCCGGCCGTGGCCCCGAGGACGTCGTCGCCGACGGGCAGGGAAGAATCCTCACCGGACTGGAGAACGGGCGCATCGTGCGCGTCCTCGGCCTCGCGGAGCCAGGAGCGCCGGTGCGCACCGAGGTGCTCGCCGATACCGGGGGACGGCCCCTCGGGCTCGAACTCCCCCCGGACGGCGACCTGCTGGTGTGCGACGCCGAACGGGGGCTGCTGCGCGTCTCCCTCGGCGACGGCACCGTGCGCGTCCTCGCGGACACGGTGGAGGGCCAACGGATCAGGTTCGCCAGCAATGTCGTCGCCCTGCCCGACGGCAGCGTCTGCTTCACCGTCTCCAGCCGCCGCTACCCCCTGGACCAGTGGATCGGCGACATCGTCGAACACACCGGCACCGGACGGCTGCTGCGCCTTCGGCCCGACCGGCAGGAACCCGAAGTGCTGCTGGACGGGCTTCAGTTCGCCAACGGGTGCGCACCGGCCGCCGACGGTTCCTTCCTGGTCGTCGCGGAGACCGGCGCGTACCGGCTCACCCGCTACTGGCTCACCGGCCCCCGGGCCGGGCACGCCGAGCCCTTCGCCGAGAACCTGCCCGGCATGCCGGACAACATCTGGCGCGCCGGACCCGACGGCCCGATCTGGGTCGCGCTGGCGGGACCGCGCGTACCCCCGCTTGACCTCCTGCACCGCGCCGGCCCGGCCGTTCGCCGCACCGCCGCCCGCGCGGCCGTGCGCGCACCCTTCCGCCCCACGGGCGGGGCGGCCGTCCTCGCCGTCGGCGACGACGGACGCATCCTGCACCACCTGGCCCGCCGCCGCTCCGGCTTCCGCATGGTCACCAGCGTCTGCGCGGTGGGGGAGCGGCTCGTCCTGGGCAGCCTGTGGGAGCCGGGCGTGGCCGTGTGCGCGGCTCCGGACGCGAAGTGACCGCGCCCGGAGCCCCGGGATAGGGTGAAGACCGGCCATGATCACCCCCCGGTGCGGTCGAGGGGTCCAACAGGAGACGTACGACGATGACAGCCCCGGGAGCCCAGAGCCTCCGAGTCCGGCCGCGCGCGCCGTGGCGATCCGCGTGGCGGGCGCAGCTTCCCGTCCTCGCGGCGGTGGCGCTCGGCGGCGGTGCCGGTGCCGCCGCCCGGTACGGCGTCTCGCTCTGGGGGGCCGCTGCGGCCGGTGGATTTCCCTGGCAGACCTTCTGGACCAACGTCGCCGGCTGTGCGGTGATAGGCGTGTTCATGGTCCTCATCACCGAGGCACTCGCCGCCCACCGGCTGGTGCGGCCCTTCTTCGGCACCGGCGTCCTCGGCGGTTTCACCACCTTCTCCACCTACGCCGTCGACATCCAGAAACTGGTCGACACCGGCCATGCGCGCACCGCGCTGGCCTACCTCGCGGCGACCCCGCTCGCGGCGCTGGCCGCGGTCTGGGCCGCCGCCGCGGCGACCCGGCGCGTCCTGACCTGGAGGCAGCGATGACGAGGCTGACCGGCCGCGCTCTGCGCGTGACCGTCTTCATCGGCGAGAACGACACCTGGCACCACAAACCGCTCTACAGCGAGATCGTCCACCGCGCCCACGCCGCCGGCCTCGCCGGGGCCAGCGTCTTCCGCGGCATCGAGGGCTTCGGCGCCACGTCGCTGATCCACACCCAGCGCCTGCTGTCGCTGAGCGAGGACCTTCCGGTGGCGATCGTCATCGTCGACACCGAGGAGCGCGTCCGGGCCTTCCTGCCGCAGCTCGACGAACTCGTGGCGGAGGGGCTTGTGATGCTCGACGACTGCGAGGTCATCCGGTACGTCGGCCGCCGACCCGGCCCCGGCGCGATGGACGCGAAGGGTAAGAACTCGTCGTGAACTGGCTGCTGGTCGTCGTCGGCGGCATGGCCGGCGCCCCGCTGCGCTACCTCACCGACCGCGCGGTGCAGTCCCGACACGACTCGGTCTTCCCCTGGGGCACCTTCGCCGTCAACGTCACCGGCTGCCTCCTGCTCGGTCTGGTGACCGGCGCCGCGGTGGCGGGCGCCACCGGCTCCCATCTGCGGCTGCTGCTCGGCACGGGGTTGTGCGGTGCGCTGTCGACGTACTCGACCTTCTCCTACGAAACGCTGCGGCTGACCGAGACCGGGGCCCGCTTCTACGCGGTCCTGAACGTCGCGGCGAGCATCGCGGCCGGGCTGGGAGCGGCCTTCCTGGGGGTGACCCTCGCCCGCGCGCTGTGGGCCTAGGGGTCGTGCGCAAGTCCCCGCGCGCCTCGGGGCGCCGGGCACACTCGTTCACCGCGTGGTGTCCGGCGTGCTCGCGCCCCCGCCACCGCCGCCCGGGCTGAAGGCCAGCGGCGGCGACTGCCGCCCCGGGGGCCGCCCGCCGGGCCAAGGGGGTACCGCCCGCGACCTGCCCGGGGCGCGGCCTCTTGCGCCCGTGTAGTAAGACTGTCCCCGCCGCACCCGCCCCACGCTGAGAAGAACTGGATCCCATGAGCGCCATCAACGTCGGTCAGGCCGTCGTCCTCGGAGTCGTCGAGGGGGTGACCGAATTCCTGCCCGTCTCCTCCACCGGCCATCTCAAGATCGCCGAGGGGCTCATGGACATTCCCGTGGACGACACCGCCGTCGTCGGATTCTCGGCCGTCATCCAGGTCGGGGCGATCGCCGCCGTGCTCCTGTACTTCTTCAAGGACATCGTGCGGATCGTCTCCGCCTGGTTCCGCGGGCTGCGGGACAAGGAGGAGCGCTACCACCACGACTACAAGTTCGCCTGGTGGGTGATCTACGCCACCATCCCGATCGTCGTCGTGGGCCTGGCCGCGAAGCCGCTCATCGAGGGCCCGCTCGCCTCGCTGTGGGTGGTGGCGGGCTCGCTGATCCTCGGATCCGGTGTGATGTGGGCGGCCGACCAGATGGGCCGCCACAAGCGCGGCGAGGACGACACCTCCCTGAAGGACGCGATGCTGGTCGGCAGCTCGCAGATCCTCGCGCTGCTCTTCCCCGGCTTCTCCCGCTCCGGCGCCACCATGTCCACCGCCCTGATGCTCGACCTGGACCGCGTCGCCGCCACCCGCCTGTCCTTCTTCCTCGGCATCCCGGCGCTGACCGGCGCGGGACTGTACGAGCTGAAGGACGCCCTCGGCGCCGGTGTGGGCGCCGCCCCGCTGGCCGTGGGCACCGTGGTCTCCTTCGTCGTGGCCTACGCGTCCATCGCCTGGCTGCTGAAGTTCGTCGCCAAGCACTCCTTCAACGCCTTCGTGCTGTACCGCATCGTCATCGGCCTGGCGCTGTTCGGCCTGCTCGGTGCGGGCGTGCTGAACGGCTGAGCCGCGATCGCGCCCTCGGGGGCGGTGAACCTGTTCCGCCGGGTCCACCGCCCCCGGATTCCTGTTCGCATCCGCCTTGACACCGGGGTCCGGCCACCCGGAGTATCTCTCCCGTGAACCTGTCAGACAGCCAGACAGCCGGTCAGGGGCCCCGGCGCGTCAGCGCCATGGAGGCCGTACTGGCGCACCTGCGCCACGCCATCGAGCACGGCGAGTACGCGATCGGCGACAAGCTCCCCTCCGAGGCCGAGCTGTGCCGCAGCCTGGAGGTCTCCCGGCCGGTGCTGCGCGAGGCACTGCGCGCCCTGCAGACCATGGGCCTGACGGTCTCCAGGACCGGCAAGGGCACCTTCGTGGTCGCCCATGCGGTGGAGGACCCCACCTTCGGCGACTACGCGGCCAGCGATCTGCTGGAGGTCCGCCGCCACATCGAGATCCCGGTCGCGGGCTACGCCGCGGTGCGGCGCACCCGGGAGGACCTCGACCACATCGAACATCTGCTGGACCGCATGGAGCGCGAGTCCGACACCACCGCCTGGGTGGCCATGGACACCCTCTTCCACCTCGCGATCGCCGAGGCCTCCCAGAACCCCGTCTTCCGCCGGGTGATCGAGGAGATCCGGGACGCCCTGGCACGCCAGTCCGCCTTCCTCAACGAGGTCGGCGGCCGGCGCGACCGGGGCCACCGCGAACACGTGGCGATCTACGAGGCACTGCTGGACGGCAGCGCGGACGACGCGGTGGAGGCCATGCGGTTCCACCTCGACGGGGTCGAGAACACCCTCACGACGATCGTGCGTTCCGCACAACAGGACGCCACGGCGGACGGCGGCCCCCGGGCATGAACGGGCAGTTCCGGCGGCCGGGTGCCCCCTGCACCGCGGCGGTGACGCCGGCCCTCCCCGCAGCCCTCCGGGCACCGGTGCCCGCCGGACCCCCCACCGTGCGGAGCCCGCCGCCGCACACGGGTGCCGCGGTCGCCGGCCGGACCGGCCTCCGACGCATCGCCCGCACCTCATCCAGAGCCGCCGCGCGCACCCCGCGCCCGGCCACGACAACCCACCGGTGGTCCAGGCAGTGATGTACAGCAGCTTCCCCGCGGACGCCCCCCTCGTCCGTGAACCCCTCCACGCCCCCGTAGCCCACCTCGTCCGCGGCGGGGTGATCGAGGGCGTCCACTACGGCTCGGTCGTCGTCCTCGGCGCCGGCGGTGATGTCGAACTCCAGCTCGGCGACATCGAGGCCGCCTTCTACCCGCGCTCGGCGCTCAAGCCCGTCCAGGCCGTCGCCATGGTCCGTGCCGGCCTGCCGCTGGAGGGCGACCTGCTCTCGCTCGCCGCGGCCAGCCACTCCGGCGAGGAGCGCCACCTCGCGGGGACCCGGCGGATCCTGGAACTGGCCCGCGTCACCGAGGCCGACCTGCGCAACATCCCCGACCTGCCGTTCGACCCGGTGGTACGGGACACGTGGATCCGCGAGGGGCGTGTGCCCGGCCGGCTCGCGCAGAACTGCTCCGGCAAGCACGCCGCGATGCTGTACACCTGCCGGCTCAACGGCTGGTCACTGCACGACTACCTCGATCCCGGCCATCCGCTGCAGAAGGCCATCGCGGAGGTCGTCGTGGAGCTCACCGGCCGGCACATCGCCCAGGTCACCGTCGACGGCTGCGGAGCGCCCCTGTTCGCCGTCTCCCTGCACGGCCTGGCACGCGCCGCGGCCCGCATCACCACGGCCCCGCCCCGCACGCCCGAGGCGAAGGTGGCCGACGCCATGCGCGAGCACGCGGAGATGGCCTCCGGTTCCGGCCGTGACGTGGCCGCGCTGATGCGGGCCGTGCCCGGGCTGCTCGCCAAGGACGGCTTCGAGGGTGTGCAGGTCGCCGCGCTTCCCGACGGCCGCGCCGTCGCCGTCAAGATCGCCGACGGCGCCGACCGCGCCCGCATACCCGTGGCCGCGGCGGCCGTCGCCCGGGCCGGCGTCGACCCCGGGCTGCTCACCGGGTTCGCGGGCGAGCCGCTGCTCGGCGGTGGCGTGCCGGTCGGCCGTGTCCACCCGGTGCGCGCCCTGGACCCGTTCGCCGCACCGGCCGGGGCCGCCTGACCACCACACCGCCGGCCCGCTCGTACCCCCGCACCCCGGAAAGAGGACCCACACCGTCATGACCGCCGTCACCCGCAGCGAACACGATCTCCTCGGCGAGCGAGACGTCCCCGCCGGCGCGTACTGGGGCATCCACACGCTGCGTGCCACGGAGAACTTCCCGATCACCGGCACCCCCATATCCGCCCACCCCCACCTGATCGACGCCCTCGCCGCCGTGAAGGAGGCCGCCGCTCTCGCCAACGAGGAACTCGGCCTGCTGGAGCCGGAGAAGGCCGCCGCGATCGTCGCCGCCTGCCGTGAGATCCGCGCGGGCGCCCTGCACGACCAGTTCGTCGTCGACGTCGTGCAGGGCGGCGCCGGTACCTCGACGAACATGAACGCCAACGAGGTGGTCGCCAACCGCGCGCTGGAACTGCTCGGCTTCGCCAAGGGCCAGTACGTCCACCTGCACCCCAACGAGGACGTCAACCGCGGCCAGTCGACCAACGACGTCTACCCGACCGCTGTCAAGATCGCGACGGTGTTCGCGGTCCGGGGACTGCTCAGGGCGATGTCCGTGCTGCAGGACGCCTTCGCCCGCAAGTCGGTCGAGTTCCGCGACGTGCTGAAGATGGGCCGCACCCAGTTGCAGGACGCGGTGCCGATGACCCTCGGCCAGGAGTTCTCCGCGTTCGCCGTCATGATCGAGGAGGACCGCAGCCGTCTCGCCGAGGCCGTCGAGCTGATCCACGAGATCAACCTCGGCGCCACGGCCATCGGCACCGGCCTCAACGCACCCGCCGGATACGCCGAGGCCGCCCGCCGCCATCTCGCCGACATCACCGGCCTCCCGCTGGTCACCGCCGCGAACCTGGTCGAGGCCACCCAGGACTGCGGAGCCTTCGTCCAGATGTCCGGCGTGCTCAAGCGGATCGCGGTCAAGCTCTCCAAGAGCTGCAACGACCTGCGCCTGCTGTCCTCCGGCCCCCGCGCGGGCCTCGGCGAGATCAACCTGCCGCCTGTGCAGGCCGGTTCGTCCATCATGCCCGGCAAGGTCAACCCGGTGATCCCCGAGGTCGTCAACCAGGTCGCCTTCCAGGTGATCGGCAACGACGTCACCATCACCATGGCCGCCGAGGCCGGGCAGCTCCAGCTCAACGCCTTCGAGCCGGTCATCCTCCACTCCCTGTCCGAGTCCCTCGGCCATCTGCGCGCCGCCTGCCTCACCCTGGCCGAGCGCTGCGTGTCCGGCATCACCGCCAACACCGAGGTGCTGCGGGCGAGCGTGGAGAACTCCATCGGCCTGGTCACCGCGCTCAACCCGCACATCGGGTACACGGCCGCCACCGCGATCGCCAAGGAGGCTCTCGGCACCGGCCGCGGTGTCGCCGAACTCGTCCTGGAGAAGGGCCTGCTGCCGGCCGACCGACTCGCCGCGCTGCTCCGTCCCGAGGTCGTCGCCGGCAGCGGCGCACCACTTGCCTGACCTGCGACAGCGCTCCAGAACCAGCCCGGAGGCAGAATAGTGATCATGACGTCGCCGATGACCTTCGAGCCGGTCCTGAAGCGCATCGCCGAGGAGGTCGGGCAGCTGCCCGGCCACGGGCGCCCCGCCGACTACATCCCGGCACTCGCCGCGCGCGACCCCCGCCGCTTCGGCATGGCCGTCGCCGAGCCGGACGGCACGGTGTACGGCGTCGGGGACTGGCGCGAGCCGTTCTCCGCGCAGTCCATCACCAAGGTCTTCACCCTCGCCCTCGTCCTCGCCCGCGAGGGCGACGCGCTGTGGGAGCACGTGGGCCGCGAACCCTCCGGCAACCCGTTCAACTCCCTGGTGCAGCTGGAGTACGAGAACGGCATCCCGCGGAATCCTTTCATCAATGCGGGCGCCCTCGTCGTGACCGACCGCCTGCACACCCGCACCGGCGACGCGGCCGGCGAACTGCTGGCGTTCCTGCGCGCCGAGAGCGGCAACCCCGGACTCGGCTTCGACACCCAGGTCGCCGCCTCCGAGACCGCCCACGGCGACCGGAACGCCGCCCTCGCCCATTTCATGGCGTCCTACGGCAACATCGGCAACCCCGTCCCCGAACTCCTCGACCAGTACTTCCGTCAGTGCTCGATCAGCGCCTCCTGCGCCGACCTCGCCCTGGCGACCGGCTTCCTCGCCCGGCACGGCATCCGCGCCGACGGCGGCCGGCTGCTCACCCGCAGCCAGGCCAAGCAGGTCAACGCCGTGATGCTGACCTGCGGGACCTACGACGCGGCGGGCGACTTCGCCTACCGGGTCGGCCTGCCCGGCAAGAGCGGGGTCGGCGGCGGCATCATCGCCGTCGTCCCCGGGCGCTGCACCCTGTGCGTGTGGAGCCCCGGCCTCGACGAGCGCGGCAACTCGGTGGCGGGGGTGGCCGCCCTGGACCGGTTCACCACACTGACCGGCCTGTCGGTGTTCTGACCGGGGCGCCACCGCTGTGACGGCCGCGTGCCGGCCCGCCCGCGCACCCCGGGAATCCGGACGAGGACGGTGTGCTCCGTCCGTCAAGACGTCTGCGTGTTCTCGCGGAGGAATCGGCGGCCCACCCCCGACCTGCGCAAGGCGTGGGCATACGTGGACAGCGGCGACCTGCCCGGTGCGCTGCGCGCCGGACCACTCGGCCCGCCGATCACCTGGTCTGCACCGGGGCGGCGGTTCGGACGGGCACGGGTCGGCAACGGGCGGTGGGAGCGACGTCTGCCTCCGTGCACCGGTCGACGGCCACCGGCGGCCGGGCCGGGAGCCCACCTGGGCACCGCGGGCGCCCGGTCGCCGGATCGAGGTCCACCGGCCGCCGGCCGGACGGGCGCGATGCCGCGGCCGGACCGGCACATGTCGGCCATGTGCACGCCTTCCCCCGGAGAGCGGTCCGTCGCCTTCCGTCCACCGCGAGCCGACACGCTGACCGCGTGCTGGCCATGGCGTCTCCCGTCGATCTGCGCGGCTGCCGGGTACTGGGCCTGGCCGGGACCGCGTTCCTCGCCCTCGGAGGTCAGGCGGCGGGCGCCCTGCCGGTGCGGCAGCTGCCGGCCCCGTCCTCGGCGCGCGCCGCCCTCGGGCTGGTCGGTGTGTACTTCGGCGTCGTGCTGCTGGTGGCGGCCTGGGCCCTGCTCGGCCGTCTGGTGCGTGGTCCCCGGCCACCGGGCCCGCGCGCCCTGCTGCTGGTGCTCGTGGTCTGGGCGGTGCCGCTGCTGATGGCGCCGCCGCTGTTCAGCCGGGACGTCTACAGCTACCTGGCCCAGGGCGCCATGGTCGACGCCCACATCGACGTCTACGCACAGGGCCCGGCCCGGCTCGGCGGCCCCCTCGCCGACGAGGTGGCCCCCCTGTGGCAGCACACCGCGGCCCCCTACGGCCCGGTCTTCCTCGCCGTCGCATCCGCCCTGTCCACCCTGACCCGCGGGGCGCTGCCCGCCGGACTGCTCGGCATGCGGCTGCTCGCGCTGCTCGGCGTGGCGCTGATGGCGGCCGTCCTGCCCCGCCTCGCCCGGCACAACGGCGCCGATCCGGCCGCCGCGCTGTGGCTGGGCGCCCTCAACCCGCTGGTCCTGCTGCACCTGGTCGCCGGCGCCCACAACGACGCCCTCATGCTCGCCCTGCTCGGCCTCGGGCTGGTCGCCGCGCTCGGCCGGTGGCAGCTCCTGGGCGCCGCGCTCGTCACCCTCGCCGCCCTGGTCAAGGTGCCGGCGGTGCTCGGCCTCGCCGCGATCATCGTGCTCCGGGTCCGCGCGGGCCGCCGCCCGCTGCCGGCCACGCTGACGACGCTGGGCGTGTCCGCCGCCACCACCGTCGCCGTGACGGCCGCCGCGGGAACCGGCTACGGCTGGATACGCGCCCTCGACACCCCCGTCTCCCCGCAGAACTGGGCCCTGACGAGCCTGCTGGGCCGCGTCACCGGTGCCCTGCTGGACCACCTCGGCAGCGATCTGGCGCCCCTGGCCGTCCCCGCCTGGCATCTGCTGGGTCTCGCGCTCACCGCCGTCGTCGTGACGGCCGTCTGGTGGCGGCTGCGCCCCCGCCCGGTGTACGCGCTCGGCCTGAGCCTTGCCACGGTCGCCGCCCTCGGCCCCGCCGTCCGGCCCTGGTACGCCCTGTGGGGCCTGTTCCTGCTGGCCGCCGCCGCGCCCAGCACCTCCGTACGGCACCGGGTCGCCGCCGTCACCGGGGTCCTCGCGCTCATCGCCCTCCCCGGCGGTGGCCCCGCGGACCTCGGCCAGTCGGTGCTGGCCGTCGCGGGCGGCGCGCTCGCCCTGGTCGTGCTGTGGCAGGCACACCAGCTGGTGCGGGCCCCGGCACCGGGACCGGCGGCGTGAGGGGCCCGCACACCGGGCGCGGACGTCTCCTGTTCGTCCTCGCCCTCGCCGCGGCCGTCACCGCCTTCACCGCGACCGTCCCGCTGTTGCGCGACTGGTTCGACCTGCGCGTCTACTACGGCACCGTGCACAGCTGGGTCCACCACGACGGCGGTGTCTACGACTACCGGGTGCCGGGGACGGCGTACGGCTTCACCTACCCCCCGTTCGCCGCCGTGGCCATGCTCCCGATGGCGCTGCTTCCCTGGCCCGCCGCCGTCGCCGGAGCGCTGCTGCTCGACCTGGCGGCTCTCGCCGTGGCCGCGCGCGTACTGGCCGGGCGAGCCTGGCACCGGCACGGCTGGTACCGCTGCGCCCTGGCGGCGTGTGCGCTGGCCCTGTTCGAACCGGTGCGCGACACCGTCAGTTTCGGGCAGGTGAACCTGCTCCTGCTCGCCCTGGTCCTGGCCGACGGCGGGCTGTCGGCGGCCGGCCGCACGCGGTGGGCGGGCGCCGGCATCGGCATCGCCGCGGCGATCAAGCTGACGCCTGCGCTCTTCATCGTCCTGCTGCTGATCGCCCGCCGCCCCCGCGCCGCCGCCGTCGCCACGTCGGTCGCCACCGCGGCGACGGGACTGGCCGCGCTGGTCGCCCCGGGCTCCTCCCGGTTCTACTGGACCGAGGCGATGTGGGACACCGGCCGCGTGGGCCGCCTCGACTACATCTCCAACCAGTCCCTGCAGGGCGTGCTCGCCCGGCTCGGCGAACCGCACCCCGCGCTGTGGGCGGTCGCCGCGCTGGCCGTGCTCGGCGTGTGGGCCCGGCGGGCCCACCGCGCGGCGGCGGCCGGTGACCTGCGGGCGGCCCTCGCGCTGACCGGGCTCGCCGCCTGCCTGGTCAGCCCGGTCACGTGGGTGCACCATCTGGTCTGGACGCTCCCGGCCTTCGCGGTGCTGGTCCGTGCCGGGCGCCTGCGGACCGCGGCCGCCCTGTACGCGCTGTTGTGCAGCAGCGTGGTATGGCTGTGGTTCGACGACGCCTCAGGGATCGGCGGCTTCCTCGGCGGCAGCGCGTACACGTGGATCACGCTCGGCCTGCTGCTGTGGCTGCCTGCCGGTCACACCCCCGAAGGCGGGCGCACCGCGCGCCGCAGTGCGAACGCCACGCCGGCGGCCCCCGCACCGGCCGCGCCCGCGATCGCCGTCACCGAAGCCCAGCCCGCGCCGCCCTCCCCGGCCGTGGCGGTGACCGCCGCGGCCGGTACCGGGACCGCCGAGGCCGGGGCCACCGCCGGCCCGGCCTGCGAACCGGCCCTCGCCCCGTCCAGCGAACCCACCGGATCCACCAGCCCGTCCGCGGCGAAGCCCCAGTCCAGCAGGGCGCGTGCCTCCTCGTAGACGGTGAACCCGCCGCCTTTCTGAGGGTTCATCACGGTGACCACCAGGGTCCGGCCGTCACGGCGGGCAGCGGCGACGAGGGTGTTGCCCGCGTGGCTGGTGTAGCCGTTCTTGATGCCGATGAGCCCGGGGTACCGCCCCACGCCGTCGGCGCCGGTCAGCAGCCGGTTGGTGTTCGCGATGCCGTACGACCCTCCGCCGGCGCCCGGGAAGAGGGCCGAGACCGTGCCGCAGTAGCGGGCGAAGTCCGCGTTGCGGAGCCCGGCCCGGCCGAACACGGCCAGGTCGTACGCCGACGACACCTGCCCCGGTGCGTCGTACCCGTCGGGCGAGACCACGCGGGTGTCGCGGGCGCCGAGGGCGCGGGCCTCGGCCTGCATCTGCGCGGCGGTGGCCTCCCAGCCGCCGTTGAGCGCGGCGAGCACGTGCACCGCGTCGTTGCCCGAGTTGAGGAACACCCCGCGCCACAGGTCGGCGATGCTGTACGTCCGCCCCTCGGCCACGCCGACCAGGCTGCTGCCGGGGCCGATGCCCCGCAGCTCCTCCTCGCTGACGGTGTGTCGCAGTCCGGCCGGCAGCCTGGGCAGCACCGTCAGGGCGAACAGCGTCTTGAGGGTGCTGGCCGGCGGCAGTCTGCGGTGGGCGTCGTGCGCGGCGAGCACCTCCCCGGTGCCGGCGTCGGAGATCAGCCACGACAGCGCGGAGACGTCCGGCACCCTAGGCGCCCCGGCCCGCGGCCGGACCTGCGTGCCCGACCGGTCGAGCAGCGACGGCTGCGGCCGGGTCGTCCTCGGCTGCCCCGGCGTCGGCTCCGTCACGTCCCCGGCGGCCGCCGCGAGCGGCGCGAGCGCGAGGACTCCGGTGAGAGCGAGAACGCAGACCGACAGACATGTCCGGGAGGAAAATCCGTTGACCATAGGAATCAACCTAGGAACTGACGCACCGTCCGCCAGGCGGGATGGGCCGAACGCCGCGCGCAGCACCCGGATGCCGCACCGCCCCGGGCCGACTGCCGCGCCCGAACCCGGCGTGCGGCCCGGCGGGGAACTCCCGTGTCCGAGGCGGGCCCGGAGCAGCCTGGCGCGGCCCGGGCGAGGCCGGCAGGGGGGGCGGCAGAGGCTGCCCGGGGATGGTCCGGCCGGTGTGGGCCGGAGGGGATCGCACGAGGCGGGCGGTTCGCCGCGTCCCCGGCGGTGAGCGGCTCCACCTGCCCGCCCCGACGAGCGGGGGACCTGCTGCCGTGGCCCGTTCACCACAGCGACGGGACGATCCGGATGAACGCCGGCCCCGTGGAGTGCAAGCGGCGCTGAACCCCGGGGCGGGACTGTCACACCGACGGCGGAACCGGCCGGATCCGGCGCAGGAACGCCGCGTTGTCGGGCGTTTCCTGCAACCTCTCCAGCAGGGCCGCCATGCGGGCGTGGTGGTCAGGGGCCCGCAGAGCCCGCCGCAGACCCCGCACGGCCGACGACTCGGCCGCGGACATCAGGAGTTCCTCGCGCCGGGTACCGGACCGCTCGATGTCGACGGCCGGGAACACCCGCCGGGAAGCCAGTTCCCGGTCGAGGCGGAGTTCCATGTTCCCGGTGCTCTTCAACTCCTCGAAGAACAGGTCGTCGGCGCGGGACCCGGTCTCGACCAGGGCCGTGGCGAGGATGGTGAGCGAGCCGCCCTCCTCGGCCGAACGGGCGGCGCCGAAGAGCTTCTTCGGCCCGTGCAGCGCGGCGGCGTCGACCCCACCGCTGAGGGTGCGGCCCCCGGCGGCGGCAGCGTGGTTGTGCGCCCTGCACAGCCGGGTGAGGGAGTCGAGCAGGACGACGACGTCCTCGCCGTCCTCGACGCGCCGTTGGGCCCGCTCGATCACGAGCTCGGCCAGGGCGATGTGCTGCCGCGGCGCACGATCGAAGGTGGAGGCGTAGACCTCCCCGCGTACGGAGCGCCGCATGTCCGTGACCTCCTCGGGCCGTTCGTCGAGCAGCACCACCATCAGCCGGCACTCGGGGTGGTTGCCCGCGACGGCTGCCGCGATCTGCTGGAGCAGCACGGTCTTGCCGGTCTTCGGCGGCGCGACGATCAGCCCGCGCTGCCCCTTGCCTACGGGCGCGATCAGGTCGGTGACGCGCCCGGCGAGCCCCGCCGCGGGGTGCTCCAGACGCAGGCGCCGGTCGGGGTGCAGCGGTGTCAGCTCGGCGAAGCGGCGCCGCCCGCGCAGCGCGTCGGGTGTGCGGCCGGCCACGCGGACGACGTCCGTGACGTCCGCGCGGCCGCCGCGGACGCCCTCGACGAGGTCGCCCTTGCGCAGGCCGTACCGGCGGATCAGCGCGGGGGAGACCTGGGGGTCGGCGGGGGAGGGCAGGCAGGTGGCGGCGGAGCGCAGGTGCCCCTTGCCCCTGCCGTCGACGTCCAGGACGCCGGTGACGGGCCGGGCGGCGGGGGACGGGTCCAGGGGTGGGCGTTCGAGTGTGGTGGTCATGGTGGTCGGTCCTTTCCCGGACTACGGGCATGAGGCAAGGGGGTGAAGGAGATGCCGCGCACGACGGGAGGGCGGGTGAGCGCGCCTCCGGCGGCCGGAACGGTCGCTCGGGTACGACGTCCGACGCCGTCGCCACAGGAGCGATCCGGAAGATCCACGGAAGCCGGCCGGACTCCGGGAGACTCCGCAGGAACCCGAGAATTCCGGGAGCAACCGAGAGAACTCGGGAGGAATTCGGGTGGATCCGGTAGAACTCGCGAGAGGAGTGATCCGAGGAGATTTTGGACGGTCCGTCCGCACGGCGCCCACGACGGGGCGTACACACGTGCTGCCGTCACTGTACCACCGTTCGGCGCCGGCCCGGAGGGCTCCCGTTCGGTGCTTCGGCTGCGGCGGGCCCTGCCCGGTGGGGCCGCGGGGTTCCGGGCGCGCCGCACGGCCCCGTCGGCGCGGAGACCCAAGCCCCCACGGCGGGCGACTGCGTGACCGTGACCGCGGGTTCTCGGCCCTTCCCCGCGCCGTGGTGTGCGGGCAGAATCGAACAGCGCATGCCGTGCCACTCCCCACTGCCGAGGAGCCCAGGTGGTTCACCAACCCGCGCCGCCCCACCGCATGGACGCTGCCGGCGGTTGCCCGCACGCCACCAACGCCGCACTGCGCGAGGGTGGTTCCGTCGTGCCGGTGGTGCTGCCCGGCGGGATCGAGGGGCGGGTCGTTGTCGGGCACGAGGCGCTCCGGGAGTTCCTGGGGCACCCCGAAGTCGCCAAGGGCCCGGAGCACTTCACGGCTCTGCGCGAGGGGCGGATCCCGGCGGGCTGGCCGTTGACGACGTTCGCCACCGTGCCGGGCATGACCACGGCCGACGGTGCCGACCACCGGCGGCTGCGCGGGCTGGTCAGCCGGGCTTTCACTCCTCGTCGTGTCGAGGAAATCCGGCCCAGGATCGTCGAGTTGACGGAGCGTCTGCTGGATGATCTGGCCCGTGCGGCGGAGCAGGACGGCGGGGTCGCCGACCTGCGTCGGCATGTCGCGCTGCCCCTGCCCATGGGGGTGATCGGTGAACTGCTGGGCGTGGACGCCGAGTACCGCGATCGGCTGCACCGGCTGTCCGGGCAGGTCGTGGCCACCGACATCGACCCGTCCGAGGCGATCGCCGCCAACCGCGAACTCGTCGCCGTCCTGGGTGAGATCGCCGCCGCCAGGGCCGAGAGCCCCGGCGACGACCTCACCAGCGCCCTGCTCGCGGCCCGGGACGAAGGTGGCGACCGGCTCGGCGGGCAGGAACTCATCGGCACCATGCTGCTGCTGGTCATCGCCGGTCACGAGACCACCCTCAACCTCATCACCAACGCCGTGCGGGCCCTGTGCGCGCACCGCGGTCAACTCGCACGGGTCCGCTCGGGCGAGGCGGGCTGGGGTGACGTCGTCGAGGAGACCCTGCGCTGGGACGCCCCCGTCAGCTACTTCCCCTTCCGCTACCCCCTCCGGGACCTCACCGTCGACGGCACCGTCCTGCCGCGGGGCCTTCCCGTGCTGGCCGGGTACTCCGCGGCAGGGCGCGACCCGGCCGCGTACGGACCGGACGCCGACCGGTTCGACGTGACCCGCCCGGCCCGCGCCTCGGCGGCCCGCCACCTCTCCCTGGGGCACGGCGCCCACTACTGCCTGGGCGCCCCGCTGGCCCGGCTGGAGGCCACGACCGCCCTGGAACGCCTCTTCACCCGCTTCCCCGACCTGGAACTCGCCGTCCCGGACTCCGCCCTGCCGCGGCTGCCGAGCTTCGTCGGCAACAGCGTGGGGACGCTT
Organism: Streptomyces sp. MUM 2J; assembly: GCF_022414535.1. GTDB lineage: Bacteria > Actinomycetota > Actinomycetes > Streptomycetales > Streptomycetaceae > Streptomyces. The sequence continues at coordinate 37,953 of NZ_JADWYM010000003.1, read as the reverse complement.
CCCGTGCGGATCTGACGGCCCCCGTCCGGCACGGGGAACGGCCCGGGGCGGCCCGCTGGTAGCGTGTCCGGGGATGTTCAGCCCCGAAGGCCCCACCTTGCGCGAACTCGCGGTGCAGGCGCTGTCGTCCGTCGAGCGCGGTTACGACCTGCTCGCGCCGAAGTTCGACCAGACCCCGTTCCGGACACCCGACGCCGTACTCGACGCCGTTGCCGCAGCCCTGGAGGACACCGGCCCCTTCGAGGACGGCCTGGACCTGTGCTGCGGCACGGGCGCCGGCGCGGCCGTGCTGGCCCGCCTGTGCCGCACCAGTGTGACCGGCGTCGACTTCAGCGCCGGCATGATCGAGGTGGCCCGCAGCCGCCCCCGGCGCCCGGATCCGCGCACGGCATGGGTGCGCGCCGACGCACGCGCACTGCCGTTCACCGCCGCCTTCGACCTGGTGGTGAGCTTCGGTGCGTTCGGGCACTTCCTGCCCGACGAACTGCCCGGCCTGTTCGGCCAGGTGCACGCCGTGCTGCGCCCCGGCGGCCGGTTCGCCTTCCCGATCCCCGCCCCGCCCCGCCCGGTCACCCCCGCCTACTGGGCGCTGCTGGGCTTCGACGTCGTGATGCGGGTGCGCAACGCGGTGTGGCGGCCGCCGTTCGTCATGTACTACCGGGCGTTCCGGCTCGGCGACGTGCTGCGTGAGCTGGACCGTGCGGGGTTCGCCGTGGAGCTGCGCCCGCTGCCGGAGTTCGGCCGGCGCCGCGACGGCAGCCCGCGCGTGCGGATGGTCCTGGCGCGGCGGGGCGCGTAGCGCCCGGCGTGCGGCTCCGGCCGCGGGCAACGGAGGCGTTCCGCGGGCGGGGCGGGGCTGCCCCGGCCGCCCCGGGCGCGCGCGCCGTCAGGGACCGCCGGTCCCGCGGACGCGGCACTCCGGCGCTGGCGAGCCGGGCGGCCGGGCCGCGGGAGGGCGCGGTCCGGCCGCCCGGGGGCTTGTGTCCTGCCGGCGGTCGCAGCCGAGCCACGCCGCCGGACGGGTACCGCCGGGCCGCGTGGTCAGCCGGCGGAGGGAAGGGTGAACTCGTAGACCAGCGCGTCGTCCTGCCGGGCGTCCACGAGCAGGTCGGTGATCTCCAGCGGGCGGCCGTGCTGGTCGTGCACGCGCCGGGTCACCCGCATCGACAGGGTGTCGTCGAGGCGCGTGATGGAGTCGCGGTGGTGCAGGCTGAGCCCGGCCCGGCGCATCCAGTCGTAGACGCGCCGCAGCTGGGCCGACGTAGTGCCGTCGGCCCGGCCCCGGTAGCGGGCCAGCTCCGCCACTTCCGACAGCGCGACGGCGGAGAAGGAGGTGACCGCCGTGCGCCGGCCGCGCCCCGCGGCGGCGGCCGACTCGTAACGGTGCACCAGCGTCGCCCGGTGCGGGGCCAGTTCGAGGGCCCGCGCGTGCTCCGGCGGCGGCGCCTCCCAGGCCACCGTGGTCCGGTCCGGCCCGTCCGGATGCGGGCTGCGCGCGCCGACCGGGAAGGCCAGCGCGGCGGGATCCTCCACGGGCGGTCCGGGCAGGGCGGCATGGCTGCCGCGCCGGTCGGTGGCGACCAGCCCGCGGCGGCGCAGCACCTCCAGCGCCTGGCGGACGGTCTCCCGGCTGACGCCGAAGTGCTCGGCCAGCTGCCGTTCGCCGGGCAACCGCTCACCCGGCGGAACGGTGCCGTCCTGCAGTTCGCCGAGCAGCTCCGTCGCGACGTGCCAGTACAGGGGCGGCTCCTGACTCGGGTGGTCGAGCCCCAGTAGCCGTTGCGGGATGGGGCGGCGGTCGAGCGGGGGGAAGGCGTCGTGCGGGGGTGGTGCGCCGAGCGAGTGGCGGGCGCCGAAGGAGCGCCGGTGGTCGAGAGCGTGCGCGGGATCGTACGGGGTGGTGCGGGCCATGCCGCGCCTCCTGTTGGTGACGTGCCGTGTCCGTGCGGGTTCGGGGCGCCACCAGATCTAGCATTGGTCTAAACCACTTGGGAAGAGAAGTCGCCCTGTTCGGCCGAAACCGCACCGCCCGCCGTCGGTCCTACACCACGCTGTACAGGGCGTCGACCAGTGCCGTCTTCCTCGGGTCGTCGGCGATGCGTGGCCCCATCCCGTTCATCACGTACCCCAGGGACACGCCCGCCTCCGGGTCCGCCAGTCCGCACGAACCGCCGAAGCCGTCGTGTCCGAAAGCGCGCGGGTTCGGTCCGTAGGAGCCGTTGGCACCGCTCAGCCACAGGCCGAGCCCGATCTCCGTCTCGTGTTCGAACCCGGCTCCCAGCACCAGGTCCCGGCAGCTGCCCTGCCCCTCGCGCACCCGCTCGGCCGCCTCCTGGGACAGGATCCGGTGGCCGTCGTACGTCCCCCGGCCCGCGAGGATGCCGTACAGGGCCGCGACCGCGCGGGCGGTGCCGTGGCCGTTCGCGGCCGGGATCTCGGCGGCCCGCCACTGGGGCGTGCCGGCGTGCGCGGCGCCCACCAGCGGGTTGGCCAGGGCGGCGAGCGCGGCGGGTGGCAGCTGGCCGAAGGACGCGGGGGTGCCAGCGTCGGCGGCCCGCGGATGGACCAGCTCGGCCGCCCGGCCGGCGTCCTTCTCCGGCAGCCCGATGGTGAACTCGATGCCGAGCGGCCCGGTCACCTCCCGTTCCAGGAAGGCTCCCGGCAGCAGTCCCGACACCCGCCGTACCACCTCACCGACCAGGAAGCCGTAGGTGAGCGCGTGGTAGCCCGACCGGGATCCGGGCTCCCACCAGGGCTCGGTGGCGGCCAGCCGGGTGGTCGTCAGCTCCCAGTCGCACAGGTCCTCGAACGAGTGCGGCTCGCGCAGGCCGGACAGCCCCGCGCGGTGGGAGAGCAGATGCCGCACCAGGACCTTCTCCTTGCCCGCCGCGGCGAACTCCGGCCAGTAGGCGGTCACCGGTGCGTCCAGGTCGAGGAGTCCCCGGTCGGCCAGGATGTGCGCGCACAGCGCCACCGGACCCTTCGTGGTCGACCACACGTTGACGACCGTGTCCTGCTCCCACGGCCGGGTGCGCGCCGCGTCGGCCCAGCCGCCCCACAGGTCGACGACGCGCCTGCCGTCCACGCTCACCGACACGGCGGCACCCAGTTCGCCCCGGCTCCGGAAGTTCTCCTCGAACGCCGCGCGCACCGTGGTGAAGCGCGGGTCGCAGTGGCCGTGGATCCGTGGTGCCTCGTGCTCGCTCATGGGTCCTCCGCGTCGCCGGGAACGGGCCGCGCCGCTGCGGCCCGCGACCCCGAACATACCGACTGGTCGGACCAATGGAAAGGGTGTGGCGGCTGCGAGGGGCCCGCCGCGGGACTCAGACGTACGAGCGCAACCAGCGCAGCTTGGCCGCCTCGTGGTGGGGGCCGCCGCCCTCGTGGTCGTTGAAGTCGTAGACCTCGACGGCCTTGTCCTCGTGCGCCCAGGCGTTGAACGCGGCGAAGACCGTGGAGGGCGGGCAGGTCTGGTCCTCCAGGCCCACCGAGAACAGGGCGGGGGCCCGGCCACGGGCGGCGAAGTGAACGCCGTCGAAGTAGGAGAGCGTGCGCAGGGCCTCCCCGGAACGGCCCCGGTGCGTCTTGAGGTACAGGCCGATCTCCCGGTACGGGGGCCGGTCCGTCAGCGTCGTGGCACGCGGGAAGTCGCACAGGAACGGCACGTCCGGCGCGATCGCGACGAGGTCGGGCACCAGACCGCCCACGGCGAGCGTGATGCCGCCCCCCTGGCTGGCGCCGACCGCGGCGGTCCGCGTCGCGTCGGTCAGCGGGTGCGCGCGGGCCGCCTCGACCGCCCGCACCGCGTCGGTGAACACCCGGCGGTAGTAGTAGTTCTCGGGTGCGTCGATGCCCCGCGTCATGAAGCCGGGATAGGCCGGCCCGCCGCCGAGCGGATCCGCGGTGCCGCCGCCGCCGCCCCAGGCGCTGCCCTGGCCGCGCGTGTCCATCACGAAGTGCGCGCGGCCGGCCGACGCCCACAGCAGATGCTCGTGCGGCAGTCCGCGCCCGCCGCCGTAGCCGACGAACTCCACGACCAGCGGCAGCGGTTCCCCGGCGCCGGCCGGCAGGGTCAGCCAGCCCTTCACCGGGTGACCGCCGAAGCCGGCGAACGTCACGTCGTACACCGTCACCGTGGTCAGTCCCGTGTCGACCGGCTCGAACCGGGCATCCAGGTCGTGCTCGCGTGCCTCGTGCAGGGTCTTCGACCAGAACCCGTCGAAGTCCTCCGGTGCGACGGAACCGCTGCGGTAGCCGCGGAGTTCGTCGAGCGGAAGGTCGAACAGCGCCATGTGGGACCGCCTTCGGGTACGGAGGCATGCGGACGATCACACCGTAGGCGCTGGGCGGGAGCGTCCTCCACCCCGCACCACCCGGTAGGGGCGGCTCCCGCGACCCACAGCCCCTCCCGTGCGCCGTCCCGGCTCTCCCGCGGGCGAGCCGGACCCCGGTGCCGTTCGCCCGCGTCACCTCGCGTGCCGAGGCGTCCCGCGCCGCCGGGCCGTGCCCGGGCCGCCGCCGCGGCGCCCCGGGTGCTGCCGGGCTGCTCGGCCGCTGTGCCGGACCGGCACGGTGCACCGTTCGGCGGACCTCCGGGGGGAAGCGTCCCAGTGCCGCGGCGGGGCGAACGTTGCCTGGTGCGGCACTAGGGCGTGTTTCGAAAGTCCCGCCTGCCTGGCGGCGTCTGGCACGCACGCTCGCCGCGTTGTCGGGCTCGCCCCGATACATCCAGTATCGGGGCGACCCTCCGCCTTGCGATCGCACGCACCAGACGCCGCCAGGCCTGCCCTTCGGGCAGACGACGCTACTTTCGAAACACGCCCTAGATCTCGCCCCGGCTCCGCCGGGTCCACTGCGGCTCGGTCAGGGCCCAGTCCCGGTCCCACTCGGCCATCCGGCGCCGCATCGCGCCCCGGCGCACCGCGGACTGGGCGAGCAGGACCGTGGCCGCCGTGGCCCCGGCGGAGCAGATGCCCAGGGTGAACGCATGCTGCCAGGCCGCCGTCTCACCGGGTGGAGCCGGTACGTTCCGGCCGGCGGAGTCGAACCACACGTCGACCGTGTCGCCACTGCGCGTCCCGGCCGGCACCCGGACCTCCGCCGTCCGTGCCCGTCCGCCCGCTTCCGTCCAGCGCACCTCCACGCTGAAGGTCCGCGGGGCCGCGCCCTGCATCGCCGGCGGCCTGTCCGGCGTCGTGCCGACGACCTCCGCGCTGACCCGGTGGCGGTCCGCGCGCTGCTGTGCCGCCATGGCCCGGGCGTCGTCATAGGCCCACCAGCCGGTGACCACCCCGGCCAGGGGGGAGCCCAGTACCAGCAGGACGGTCACGGCCAGTGCCGTCCAGGCCTCCACGATGTCCGACCGGCGCCGCAGCGGGTTCCCCTGCCGGCGCCGGGCGCGCGCCCGGCTTCGCATGTCGATCTCCTCGCCGTCACGCCTGCGAGTGTCCACACGGCTCGTACTCCGTCCAGGGGACAATGTTCACCCTGTCCGCGCAAATGGGCGGGCCGGAGCCGGACGGGGCGCGGTGGTGCGGTGCCTCAGCCGAAGCGCTCGATGCGGATGCGGTCCACGGGCTGGCCGGCCTCGGCCAGGAGCCGCGCCGCGTGCTCGGCGAAGGCGTTCGAGCCGCAGACGTAGGCCTCCCATCCGCCGTCGGGCGCGTCCGCCACCACGGGCGCCACCTGCGCGGCGGCCAGCCGTCCGACCGGCACGCCGGCCGGTGCGCTGCGCGTGAAGACGGGCGTCGTCTCCGTGCCGTACTCCCGCGCGTAGATCAGTTCCTCGGGGCTGCGCGCCGACACCAGCAGCCGCAGTGGGACGGCGAGGGCGTGCACCCGGTGGTGCCGCACCATCGACATCAGCGGTACGACACCGGAGCCGGCGCCGAGGAGCAGTGCGGGCCGGTCGCCGGGCCAGGCGAAGAAGCCGCTGAGCGGGCCGCGCACCTCCACCCGGTCGCCGACCTCGGCCACCGTGTGGAACCAGCCGGACACCTCGCCGCCCTCGACGTGGTCGAGGGTCAGCTCGATGTGCCCGGTGCCGTCGGGTGCGGAGGCGAGGGAGTAGTGCCGCTGGGCCGTGTAGCCGTCGGCGGCCCGCAGGCGCAGCATCAGGTGCTGGCCGGGCAGATGGCCGGGCCAGGCCGGCACGGCCAGCCGGAAGGTCGTCACGCGGGGGGTCTCGCGACGGATCCCGGTGATCGTGGCGGTCTGCCACACCGAGGCTGCCCGGTCGCCGACCTCGATCCGGCCGGGCACCGCGAAACGCGTCGGGGGAGTGAAGGTCTCAGTCACCGGAGTACCGCTGCTCCTCCCAGGGGTTGCCGCGGTCGTGGTAGCCGTTCCGCTCCCAGAAGCCGGGCTCGTCGTGATCGAGGAGGTGCAGGCCGGCGATCCACTTGGCGCTCTTCCAGAAGTACAGGTGCGGCACCAGCAGGCGTGCGGGGCCGCCGTGCTCGGGGGTGAGGGGCCGTCCGTCGTGGTCGAAGGCGATCCAGGCCCGACCGCCGGTGAGGTCCGCCAGCGGCAGATTCGCGGTGTAGCCGGTGTGGGAGTAGGCCACGGCGTGCGTGGCCGAGGCGCCGGGGCGGACCTCATCGAGGAAGGCGTCCAGGGACACGCCCGAGAACCGCATCCCGAACCTCGACCAACCCGTCACGCAGTGGAGGGCCCCCTCGTACGCCGACCCGGGCAGCTCGTGCGCCTGTGCCCAGTCCCAGGTCCGGGGCCGGGCCACCAGCCCGTCGATCCGGAAGGTCCAGTCCTCGGCCGTGAGCGCGGGCGTGACCTCGGCGGACAGCACGGGCCAGTCCTGCCGGGCGTCGTACTGCCCGGGCGGGAGGACGGGACCTGGGGCGCCGCTCACGTCCTGAGGCCGGGCGCGGCCGGTGAAACCGCGGGTGACGTTCATGGATCAACCGTACGGGGTCGCGAACGGTGCTCCGCGCCCTGCCCGGGGTGCCCTCGCGGCTCCGTCCGCACGTGGTTCGGGATCCCTCCGGCTCGTCGAGGAGGCGGCACGGCCGACGCCGTGCCCCGCGTCCCGCACCCCGTGCACCTCACCTGGCTCACCGACCGGGAACCGGAACGGGGGAGCGGGCCGGGGGAGACGCCGGGCGAAGGCCCGGGCGGTCCCGGTGTGACGGACCGGGACGCGGGCCGGGGGAGGAGAGCGAGGGGGAGGTCGAGAAGGCCGCCTGTGTCCGATCTCCCGCCCGGACGGCTGGGGTAGGGTGGCGGTTCGTCCGCGGACCGCCCGCGGCACGGAAACGAGGAGGTGAGACCCGTTACCGCCATGTCAGGTCGGGTGCTCTCGCCTCCCCACTCCGTCAGCCGCTGACGACGAGAGCGCCCTTCGCCCACGAAAGGCCCTCGGCTCCCATGCCCGTCTCCTTCTCGTCCGCCACCCTCTCCGACCGGTTCCCCGACGTCGTCGCCGCACTGCGCGCCGCGGGGTGCGTCTTCGCCGAGGACGAGGCGCGGCTCCTCCTCGGCGCCGCCCGCACCCCCGCCGAACTCACCGCCCTGGTGGAGCGCCGGGCTGCCGGACTGCCCCTCGAACACGTCCTCGGCTGGGCCGAGTTCCGCGGCCTGCGCATCGCCGTGGAGGCCGGTGTGTTCGTCCCGCGCCGCCGCACCGAGTTCCTCGTCGAGCAGGCGCTGGCCCGCGTCCCGCACGCCACCGTCGTGGTCGACCTGTGCTGCGGCTCGGGCGCGGTCGGCGCGGCGCTGGCCGCGGAACTCGGCGACGTCGAGCTGCACGCCGCCGACGTCGACCCGGCCGCGGTGCGCTGCGCCCGCCGCAACGTGGCCGGGCACGGCGGCCGGGTGCACACCGGCGACCTGTTCGCCGCGCTGCCCGGCGACCTGCGCGGCCGGATCCACGTTCTCGCCGCGAACGTGCCCTACGTCCCCACCGCGGAGGTCGCCCTGCTGCCCGCGGAGGCGCGCGACCACGAACCGCTGACCGCGCTGGACGGTGGTTCCGACGGCCTCGACGTAGTACGCCGGGTCGCCGCCGAGGCGCCCCGCTGGCTCGCCCCCGGCGGCTGCCTCCTCATCGAGACGAGCGAGCGGCAGGCCCCGGCAGCCGCCGTGGCCTTCGCCCGTGCCGGGCTCGCCGCCGACCTGGTGGTCTCGGCCGAGCTGCACGCCCACGTCGTCGTGGGCACGAGTGCCTGACGGTGCCTCAGGTCGTCGTGCCGCTCTCCGGCGTGTCCGGGGCCGTCGAGGGTCGTCCGCCGTGACCGCGCGGGCCGTGGAAGTGCTGCCGGTCGTGCCGGTCACGCGGTGCCCTGTCCTTGAGGGCGTCCAGGTCGCCGGAGACCGCGCGGACGGCCGTCCGCGTACCGTCGTCGGCCCGGGTGCCGACCAGGACGGCCTGGTCGCCCTTCTTCAGCGCACCGGCTCCGGATTCCTTCTCCGGGGTGCCGGACGCCGAACCGTCGAACGTGCGCACGGTGGTGTCCCCGCTCACCGTCCAGGTCCAGGACGTGCCGTCCTCGCTCTTGACGGTGACCTGGTCGCCGTCCGTCTTCTCGACGGTGCCGCGCTGCCAGACCCGGACGACCCACCTGCCGCTGTCGCGGTCCTTGACGGTCGTCTCGCCGTGCACGCCTGCGCCGTCCGCGCCGAACCAGCGGCCGGGGTGGTCGTGCCGGCCGTCGGGCCTGCCGGGGGACGGCGACGCCGACGAGGACGCGCCGGCGGGCGCGGTGCCGGAGCCGTCCGATGTGGCCGCGTAGGCCACGGTTCCCCCCAGGGCCAGTACGGCGACGGTGGTTCCGGCGATCACGGCCCTGCCGCGCGCCGTGCGCCGTCCCCACAGCGCGGCCGGCCCCCGCTGTGGGCGCTTTCCGCCCGGCTCGCCGAGCGGTTCGGGCCCGGTCCACCCGGTCGTGCGGTCTTCCCGGTCCGGATCGTGCATCACGGCTCACTCCTTCGGCCACGCCGTCCACTGATGCTGTGATTGTGGGGCGCGCGCGATAAGGAACCGGTAACGGCATCCTGTGAGTCCGGCCGCCGCCCCACAGCCACCGGGCGTCCCTCCGTTTCGGTGCGGGGGCCAGCAGCGCCCGCGACCTCCGGTCGGTGGCCGCCCACGGCACGGCACGGCCCGCCCACGGCACCGGGCCCGGCGGCACACCGCGTCCCTACGCCGGCCGCCGGTCGGACGGGGCACACGGCCGTCCCCGGCGGCCGGCCCGGGACTGCCCCTGCCGTATCCGGCTTGCGGCCGCCCGCGGTGCCCGGGCGGCCGCACGGCTACGGCGCCGTGGGGCGGGCCCGTGCGACGAGCAGGGCCACGTCGTCGTGGTTGTCCGGGTGGTGCAGGGTGCGCAGCAGGAGATCGCAGACCTCTTCCAGGGGGCGCGCGGGATCGTCGAGGAGGGACAGCAGTTCCTCCAGCCGTTCGTCGAGGGGCTGCCGGCGGGTCTCGACCAGACCGTCGGTGTAGAGCACCAGCAGGTCGCCGGGCGCGAGATCGACGGTGACCGTGGAGAAGGCCACCCCGCCCACGCCCAGCGGGACCCCGGTGGGCAGCTCCAGTAGTTCCGGCGGGTGCCCGGCGCGCACCCGTGCCGGGGGCAGGTGACCGGCGTTGGCGATCCGGCACCGGCCGAGCCGCGGGTCGTGGACGGCGTACACGCAGGTCGCGATGGCCTCGTCGAGGCCTGCCGTGATCCGGTCCAGGTGTTCCAGCAGCACTGCGGGATCCAGGTCCAGGGCGGCGAGGGTGGCGGTCGCGGTGCGCAGCCGGCCCATCGTCGCGGCGGCGCCGAGGCCGCTGCCCATCACGTCCCCCACGACCAGCGCCGTCTTGTCGTCCTCCAGCGGGATGACGTCGAACCAGTCGCCGCCGACCTCGGTGGTGGCGCCCGCGGGCTGGTAGCGGGACGCCACCTCCAGGCCCCCGGTGACCGGCGGATGGCTGGGCAGCAGGCTGCGCTGGAGGGTGAGGGCGACGTTGCGGGCGTTCTGGTACCAGCGGGCGTTGTCGATCTGCACGGCCGCACGCGCCGCCAGTTCCCGGGCCAGCACCAGGTCGTCCGGGCCGAACGGCAGCGGATTGCGGGTCCGCTTCAGGTCGAGGGAGCCGAGCACCTCCCCGCGGGCGATCAGCGGGACGGCCAGATAGGAGTGCACGCCCGCGGCGGCCAGCAACTCGGCGGCCTCGGGGGAGTGGGCGATGCGCGGCAGGTCCGCCTCCTGGACGTGCTCCACGAGCACCGGCCGCCCCGTGCGCACGCACTGTGTGACCAGCCGGTCCGGCCCGTAGCGGGCGGTCCTCCCCGGCGGATCGGCCGCCCGCAGCGCCTCGGGAGCGGCGTTCGCCTGCACCGCCAGGGCACGGATCACCGCCGGCTCGGCGGGGCCGAGGCTGCTGCGGCGGCCCTCGACCACCGCCTCCAGAAGGTCGACGGCGGCCACGTCCGCCAGCTCCGGCACGGCGACGCCGGCGAGTTCGTGGGCGGTGCGCTCCAGCTCCAGCGTGGTGCCGATGCGGGTGGAGGCGTCGGCGATCAGGGCCAGGCGCCGCCGGGCGGCCTCGGCCTCCAGGCCCTCCCGGTACTGCTCGGTGATGTCGGTGACCGAGGCGGCCACCCCGAGCACGGTGCCCAGGGTGTCCTCCAGCCGGTACAGGGAGACCGACCAGGCCCGGTCCCGGTCCGGTTCGGCCTGGGTGCGGCCCACGGCGGGGCGGTCCAGGATCGGCAGCCCGGTGTCGAGCACCTGACGGGCGGCGGACTCCAGCCCCCCGGCGTCCATCAGCGGCAGGACCTCCCGCACGGTGCGGCCCAGGTGGTTCTCGGCCGGCACGCCGCTGATCTGTGCCAGCGCGGGGTTGACCGACAGGTAGCGCAGTCCGGTGTCCAGCACGGCCAGGCCCATCGGTGACTGCGACACCATCCGGGTCGACAGCGCCACGTCCCGCTCCAGGCGGCGCAGCGTCGACCGGTCGGCGGCCAGTCCCAGGGCGTAGACGTCGCCCCGATCATCCAGCAGGCGCATGTTGCGGAACTCCACCAGCCGGGTGGAGCCGTCCTTGTGCCGCACCGGGAACGCGCCGGCCCAGCTCTGGCCGGTCTGCATCACATCGGTGAAGAGCTTCACGACCAGGTCGACGTGCTGCTCGTGCACCATGATCTCGGCCGCGGGCCGTCCCAGGGCCTCCCCCGCCGGGTACCCGAACAACTCCTCGGCCTGCGGGCTCCACAGCACGACCCGCCCGTGGTCGTCGAGGACCACGGAGGCCACGTTCAGTACGTCGAGCAGACCGCTGGGCCGCACCGGCCCACCCCCCTGGGCCACCGGAGGTCCGGCTGTACTCATCCCGCGCACCGCCTCGCCTCCGCCCGTGTGTGCGGCACGGCTTCCCCCGTGCCGACTGCCCCTGCCGTGCCGCGCACAACCTTTCCTCCCGCGCCTCCCGCGCCGCCACCTCCACCATCCCCCAACACGGCCGGAAACGTACTCCCGACGCACGCCCGGAGGGAATGGATCCGGCGCGCGACCGCCCGTACCGCACGGTCACCGGGACGGCCGACGCCGTTTCCATTTCTGGTCTGTACATGACTAGCCGATGGGGCCAGACTGAGCGCCGGACCACCCCCGTGCGCCGCCCCCACCCGAGGAGTCCGCCCCATGCTGCTGCGCCCCGTCCGGCAACGCTGCCGGTCGGCCCTGACGGGCCTGGCCGCCCTCGCGACCGCCTCCGCCCTCGCGTTGTCCGCCGCGCCACCGGCGGCGGCCTCCGGCGCTTGGACCGAGGTCGGCTCCGACCGGGCCGACCCGCTGACCGAGAGTCAGGGACTGACCTCGGTGGAGGTCCCGGCCGGCAGCCCCAACCACTACACCGGCATCGGCACGATCCCCTTCGGCCTCTTCCTGCGGGGCTGGAACCACGTCGGCGACCCCGACGCCTCGTACGACGGCCACTACATCGAGCCCTACCAGCGGGACTCGGGTGGCGCGAAGATGTTCCGCGTGCAGGCGCCGGACGGCACCTGGTCGGAGTACGTCCACGCGCTCGGCCCCGGAGAGGCCCTGAACAACTCCTGGGTCGCCGTCTCCCCCGACGGCCAGTGGATGCTGGCGGGCGAGTGGGGCACCATGAACCGCCTGCTCGTCTTCCCCACGCCCGGCGTCAACGCGGCCACCTCGCCCTCGTCGGACCTGCCGCAGGCCTCGACCGTGCGGCTCGACCACGACGTGCGCGACGTGCAGGGCTGCGACTTCGTCACCGCCACCCGCCTGCTGTGCTCCTCCGACGACCCCGACGGCAGCCTGTTCGGCCTCACCAAGCCGCTCCTGCAGGCCGACCTGTCCGCCGCGCCGGGCAGCTCCGACGTCACCGGCCACGTCACGGCCCTGCTCGGGCTGCCCTTGCGCTCCGGCTGCTCCGGCGGATTCGAGACGGAGGGCATCGACTACGACCGCCGGACCGGGACCCTGCGCGTCATCGTGATGTCGCCGGGCTTCTGCGTCCTCACCGACAGCAAGACCTACCGCTTCACCCGGAGCTGACCGCGGGGCGCGTGCCCGGCGCCGGCATCCCGATCCGGCCGCCGGTGGCCCCCACGGGCGGCCGGTGCTTTTCTTGGGGGTGCGGGAGCGGCGACGCGGGGAATCCGCACCGCTGCGCCGCGGTGAGGGAAGGAGTGATCACCATGGCCGGCAAGCGACCGCACGAGGAGTCCGTCTCCGTCGAGATCAGCGGATGCAGCAAGGAGGACGCCCGCATCGTCTTCGACGCGCTGTGCGCGTCCTTCGAGTCCGACCGGGGTCCCGAGGACGTCCCCCAGCAACTGCACGAGACCCGCCCCATGGTGTGGCTCGGCACCTTCGAGGTCACCGAGGCGCAGGCGTGCCCGCCGCCGGGCCGGCTGTCGTCCACGGTCGAGGCCGATGCGCAGGGCGGCTACTGGGCCATCGACCGGCTGCGCACCACGCTGGACTCCCTCTTCGCCGTGCGGGACCTCTCCAGCGCCTCGGGCGACCAGGAGCGGGAGCTGCACGTCCTGCTGGGGAGCCGGTGACACCCCGGGGGCGGCCCGTCGGGACGAGGGCCGCCCCCGGGCCGTGCCCCCCATCTTTGTGCAACTAGTTGCACAAAGAGGTGGCGGTCCTCTACAACAGGAGGAACGTCACCGCGCACGGAGGGCCCGATGAGCCGCTACCCCCACCTGCTGAGCCCGCTCGACCTGGGCTTCACCACACTGCCCAACCGCGTCCTGATGGGCTCGATGCACGTAGGCCTGGAGGAGGCCGAGCGTGGCTTCGAGCGCATGGCGGCCTTCTACGCCGAGCGGGCGCGCGGGGGCGTGGGCCTCATCGTCACCGGTGGTATCGCCCCGAACGACGAGGGCCGGCCCTACCCGGGCGGCGCCAGGATGACCACCGAGGCGGAGGCCGAGCAGCACCGGGAGGTCACCGACGCGGTGCACCGCGAAGGCGGCCGCATCGCGATGCAGATCCTGCACTTCGGGCGGTACGCCTACCACCCGGAGCTCGTCGGCCCGAGCCCGCTCCAGGCGCCGATCAGCCCGTTCCCGCCGCGTGAGCTGACGGACGCCGAGGTCGAGCGGACCATCGACGACTACGCCGAGGCCGCCCGGCTCGCCCGCTCGGCCGGCTACGACGGCGTGGAGATCATGGGGTCCGAGGGCTACCTGATCAACGAGTTCATCGCCGCGCAGACCAACCACCGCACCGACCGCTGGGGCGGCTCGTACGAGAACCGGATGCGTTTCCCGGTGGAGATCGTGCGGCGGGTGCGCGAGGCGGTCGGCGAGGACTTCATCGTCATCTACCGGCTGTCCATGCTCGACCTGGTCCCCGGCGGCTCCACGCTCGACGAGGTGATCACCCTCGCCAAGGCGGTCGAGGAGGCCGGCGCGACGATCATCAACACCGGCATCGGCTGGCACGAGGCCCGCATCCCCACCATCGCCACCTCCGTCCCGCGCGGTGCCTACACCTGGGTGACCGAGCGCCTGATGGGCGAGGTGTCGGTGCCGCTCGTGACCACCAACCGCATCAACACCCCCGATCTGGCGGAACAGTTGCTTGCCGACGGCGTCGCCGACATGGTGTCGATGGCCCGCCCGATGCTCGCCGACCCGGCGTTCGTCCAGAAGGCGGCCGAGGGACGCGCCGAGGCCATCAACACCTGCATCGGCTGCAACCAGGCCTGCCTCGACCACACCTTCAGCGGCCGGATCACCTCCTGCCTGGTCAACCCCCGCGCCTGCCACGAGACCGAGCTGGTGCTGTCGCCGACCCGCCTGCGCAAGCGCGTCGCCGTCGTCGGCGCGGGCCCCGCGGGGCTCGCCTGCGCGGTATCCGCCGCCGAGCGCGGCCACGACGTCACCCTCTTCGACGCCGCGAGCGAGGTCGGCGGCCAGCTCAACGTGGCCCGCAAGGTCCCCGGCAAGCAGGAGTTCGACGAGACGCTGCGCTACTTCCGCCACCAGCTCGCCGCGCACGGCGTCGACGTCCGGCTCGGCGCCTGGATCACCGCCGGGGACCTGGACGGCTACGACGAGATCGTCGTCGCCACCGGCGTCACCCCCCGCACCCCGGACATCCCCGGTGCCGACCACCCCCGCGTCCTCGGCTACCTCGACGTGCTGCACGGCGCCCCCGTCGGCGACCGCGTCGCCGTCCTCGGAGCCGGCGGCATCGGCTTCGACGTCGCCGAGTACCTCACCGACGGCGGCGACAAGGCGAGCGAGGACGCGACGACGTACTTCCGCCACTGGGGCGTCGACCAGGACTACCGCGGCCCCGGCGGACTCGCCACGCCCGAGCGTCCCGCCCCGCCCCGTAGCGTGCACCTGCTCCAGCGCAAGACCAGCAAGGTCGGCGCGGGCCTCGGCAAGACCACCGGCTGGATCCACCGCACCGAACTCAGGCAGCGGGGCGTCACCATGGTCCCCGGCGTGCGCTACGACGCCATCGACGACGCCGGGCTCCACATCACCGTCGACGGGCAGAGCACCGTCCTGGAGGTCGACACCGTCGTGCTGTGCACCGGTCAGGAGCCGCGCCGCGACCTGTACGAGGAACTGCGCGCCACCGGCCGCAGCGTCCACCTGATCGGCGGCGCCGACATGGCCGCGGAGCTGGACGCCAAGCGCGCGATCAAGCAGGGCACCGAACTGGCGGCGGCGCTCTAGGGCGTGTTTCGAAAGTAGCGTCGTCTGCCCGAAGGGCAGGCCTGGCGGCGTCTGGTGCGTGCGATCGCAAGGCGGAGGGTCGCCCCGATACTGGATGTATCGGGGCGAGCCCGACAACGCGGCGAGCGTGCGTGCCAGACGCCGCCAGGCAGGCGGGACTTTCGAAACACGCCCTGGTCTTCCGAGTCGGGAATCCTCTCCAGCTATCTGAAGAGAATTCCCGACTCGGAAGACCAGTACCGCCCTCCTCGACGGGCGGACGTCGCCCCACCCCGCACCGACCGGTGCGGGGGCCGTCGGCCCCGTCCCTAGGATGACCCCATGTCACTCCCGCACGCGATCCTCACCGCCCTGCTGGAAAGGCCGTCCTCGGGACTGGAGCTCACCCGCCGGTTCGACAAGTCGATCGGCTACTTCTGGTCCGCGACGCACCAGCAGATCTACCGCGAGCTGGGGAAGCTGGAGGCCGAGGGTCACATTCGCGCCCTGCCGTCGCAGCAGCCGGCCCGTGGCCAGCGCAAGAGTTACGAGGTCCTGCCCGCGGGCCGGGCCGAGCTGGAACGCTGGACGGCCGCGGCGCAGGACCCCAAACCCCTGCGTGACGCGCTGCTGCTGCGACTGCGCGCCGCGGCCGTGGTCGGCACCGCCGGGCTGGAGGGCGACCTGCGGCGCCACCTCCGGCTCCACCAGCGGCAGCTGGAGGAGTACCGGGAGATCGAGCGGCGCGACTTCCCGCCCGGCAAGGACGCCCCGCAGGACCGGCTGCACCACCTGATCCTGCGGGCGGGCATCGACCTGGAGACCTTCTGGACGCAGTGGCTCTCCCACGCCCTGGAGGAGTTCGCCGGCCTGCCCGGCGGACCGGGCGGCGGCGGAGAGGTCACAGACGGTACGGCTTCGAGCGACGGCGCACGAACCACGCCGTCGCGATGACCCCGGCGCCGACCAGGGCCGCACCGACGCCCAAGGTGACCGGCCCGTAGTCACGGACGGCACCGCCCAGGCCGCCCGCCACCCCGCGCGAGGGCGAGGCCGTCGCCGAGATGGTCGGCGTGGAGGGCGCGGACACGATCACGGACTGGGTGCCCGCGGTCTGCTGGTTGGAGCAGACGACGACCACGGTGTAGGTGCCGGGACTGACGTCGGACCAGGCGGCCGACTGGCTCACCCCTGTGCCCGACAGCGCCACCTGCCGTCCCTGGGCGAAGTCGTTCTGGTTGCTGTTGAGCAGGGAGCCCGTGCCCCAGCTCCCGTTGATCTGCGTGCAGGCACTGGTCACCACCGACACGGTGGACCCGGTCGTGCTGACCGAGATGCCCGAGCCCCGGGCGTCGGCCGGCCCCGCGGCGGTCAGGGCGAGCGGGAACGCGGCGGCGGCTGCCACGGTCAGGCCGCCGCGGCGGAGAAGTCTCACGTTGCGCATGGGAGTGTCCTCCGGCGGCACGGTTGGCGGTACATCCCTTGCGCCGCCGAGGATCGGGTACGCCCGTGCTGCCTCAGACGCAGCCAACGTGCCCGCGGTGCCTGCCGCATGCGGATCGCATCCGGGCAGGTGAAGGATTCCATCGGACGGCCCACGCGGGCCGCGCCCGGCGGTGGAGCCGCGCCTGCTGCCGGGAGGTGGTCAGCGCCCGGTGGTCACCGACCGCTCCGGGGTGAAGCCGCCCCAGGTGCCGTCCGGCAGCTTCGCCCGCAGCCGCACCCGGTGGGTGACGCCGGCCTCCCTGCCCGCGTAGAAGCTGTACGACGCCCGCTCCTGCGGGGCGCTGCCGCCCCACACCAGGGAGGTGGCGGCCCGGCCGTCGAGCTGGATCTCGTACTCCGTGACCACTCCGTCCGCGCGCGGCGGCACCCAGGACAGGTCCAGGTAGTAGACCCCGCCCGCCCGGTGCGACCCGGCGCTGAGACCCGTCGGGGCGGTGGCCCGGCCGTCGTCGGAGCCGGGCGTCGTCAGCCGCACCGGGCCGGCGGCGGGGGAGAGGTTGTCGGCCGCGTCCCGCGCCCGAACGGTGAAGGAGTAGGCCGTACCGGGCCGCAGGCCGGTGAGGACCGTCGCGGTCTGCGCCCCGGACACGGTGTGGATCTTGGAGTCGCCCTGATAGACGTCGTACGACACCACCGCACGGTCGTCCGTGGCGGCCGACCAGGACAGCTGCGCCGCCCGGCTGCCGGCCGCACGCCCCGTCAGCGCGCCGGGACGGGTCGGTGGCGTGTCGTCCGCCGCCGCGGCGGCGGGAGTGGTGGCCCGGACCTCGCGGCTGGGCGGCCCGAGCCTGCCCGCGCCGTCGCGGGCGCGGACGGTGAAGACGTACGCCGTCGCCGGGGAGAGCCGGGTGACGTCCACCATGTGCTCGGAGGCCGGCACCTCCACGACCCTGCTGCCGCCCCGGTAGACCTCGTACGCGCGCACGCCGTCGGCGGCGGACACCGCGTTCCACATCACGTGCACGCTGGTGGCGCTGCCCGCCCCTGCGGTGACTCCGGTCGGCGCACCGGGCATCCGGCCGCTCTCCCCGGTCGTCGTGCCCGCCCAGCCGCAGGCGGTGGCCAGCAGCAGGCACCCGTAGAGCAGAACGCGTCGCACGACGTGACCTCCCGGTCCGACACGGGCATGCATTGGTACGGACCAATATGCGCCCCGGGGTGAGGGAGCATCAAGAGGCCGACACCGTGCGGGCAGGTATTGGTGACCATCGGGCGGAGTTACGTATGCTGAACCTCCTTGCGGCTGAACTCCCGACGAGGGCCGGGATGTTCAAGCCGCCGGCGCGGGCCGCTGTCGTCGCTGTCCCCGCGCCGGCGCAGGCGGCCCGGGGGCCGGAACCGAGGCAGGCCCGGCCCCCGGCCCCTGTCGGGCCGTCAGACGCCGTGCACCATACGGCCCCCTCGAAGTGGCCGCACGCCCGGACCCGCACCAGATTGGGCCGGGTGTTCGCCACCGTCCCCACGAGAGGGGTCCCACCGTGCGTGTCCAGTCGCTGACGCTGGCCGCGGCAGGCCTCGCCCTGCTGGCCCCGACGACACCCCCGTCCGCCGCGCGGCCCGCGGCCGGGCCGGCCGGGGCACCGGCGGCGGTGCGTCAGGAGGGCGACGTCGGGGCTGCCGACCTGCTGGCGCGGGTGCGCACGTGCGACCAGGTCTCCCGGGGCAGGTACCGCACCGACGACGGCGAGGAGCCGACGGTCCCGGTGTGCGGCACCCCCGACGCGGTCTTCTGGACCGCCGACATGGACATCGACTGCGACGGCCGGCCGGGCCGGGCCTGCAACCACGTCACGGATCCCCTGTACAGCGAGACCACCGCCTACCAGCAGTCCGACGGCCGCTATCCGAGCGCCGAGGACCTGCCCTACATCGTCGTGCCCGCTGCGAGCGACATCTGGGACCCCCGTGGGGACGGCGTGCGCGGCGGTTCCGTCGCGGCTGTCGTCCACGGGAACCGGGTGCAGTACGCCGTCGTCGCCGACACCGGCCCCGCCGACATCATCGGCGAGGCCTCCTACGCCACCGCCGGAGCCCTCGGTATCCGCACCGACCCGCGGGGCGGCGGGGCGCCCTCCGGCGTGACCTACATCGTCTTCCGCGATTCCCGGGTGGAGCCGATCGAGGACCACGCGGCGGCGGTGGCGGTGGGGCAGCGGCTGGCACGGCTGTTCGTCAGCGGCGGCAGCTGACCGGGAGCACCCCTTCCGCGACGCGGGCGCCCGGCCGGGGCCGGACCACGCGGGACGGTCGCCCGCGGGGCGATCGGGCGCGCGGGACGGCACCCCGCCCGGGCGCCAGTGCCCCGGGTCGGGCACCCTGCCCCAGCCGCGCGTCGAGCGCCCCGCCCCTGCGCCGCTGCCCGGCACCCCGGAGCGCCGGCGCGGGCGGCCCGAGCCGCTCGGGCGGCCGGGCGTCCCGGACCGAGCACCGGCCCCGTGCGGTCAGGCCTTGCGGTAGCCGTACGCCTCCGCGGCCGCCGCCTCCACCTCGTCCAGCCCGGCGCCGGTGGCCGCCGTGACCACCGCGGCGACGGCGCCCTCCACGAACGGCGCGTCCACCAGGCGTGTGCCCGGGGGCAGTTCGTCGCCCTCGGCCAGCAGGGCCTTCACCGTCAGCACCGCACTGCCGAGGTCGGCGAGGACGGCGACCCCGGCCCCGCGGTCCACCGAGGCGGCCGCCCCGGCGATCAGCTCCGCGCTGGTGCCCAGCCCACCCCCCTCGGTGCCGCCCGCCGGCGCGACGGCCACCGACGTGCCGGCTCCCGCGAGCCCCTGCGCCAGCTCGGCCACGGACGCGGCGACCTGCGCGCTGTGCGACACCAGGACGATCCCCACCTGCTTCCCGTCACTCACCGGTGACCTCGCTCCCCGTCTCCGCGAGCGCGGCGATCAGCAGGGCCGACGAGGTCGCCCCGGGGTCCTGGTGACCGATGCTGCGCTCCCCGAGGTAGCTCGCCCGGCCCTTGCGGGCCTGCATCGGCGTCGTGGCCAGGGCTCCCTGCTCCGCCGCGGCACGGGCCGCGTCGAACCCGTCGGCGAGCGCGTCCACCGCCGGGACCAGGGCGTCGATCATGGTCTTGTCGCCGGGCGCGGCCCCGCCGAGGGCCATGACCGCGTCCACGCCGCCGCGCAACGCCTCCGCCAGCTCCGCCTCCCCGACCTCGCGGACATCGCCGAGGGACTTTCCGGTGCGGCGCAGCAGCGTCCCGTACAGCGGACCCGACGCCCCGCCGACGGTCGAGATGAGCTGCCTGGCCGCCAGCAGCAGCACGGCACCCGGCGTGTCCGGGACCTCCTTCTCCAGTGCGGCGACGACCGCGGTGAAGCCGCGCTGGAGGTTGCTGCCGTGGTCGGCGTCCCCGATCGGCGAGTCGAGAGCGGTGAGCCGTTCCGCCTCGCGGTCAACGGACAGGGCGGTCGCCGTCATCCAGCGTCGGAAGAAGTCGGCGTCGAGCACAGGATCTCCTAGCGTGAGGGGTGCCGCGGCATGCGGTGGGGCGGGACGGGCGGACGGAGTGTCGCACCGGCCCCCGACGTCTCACATACCCCAGCGCAGCGCCGGTGTCCGCACCGGCGCGTCCCACAGTCGCAGCAGTTCCCCGTCGACCTGGCACAGCGTGACCGAGGCCCCCGCCATGTCGAGCGACGTCACGTAGTTGCCGACGAGGGTGCGCGCGACGGCGACGCCCCGCTCGGTCAGCACGCGCTGCACCTCGGCGCTGAACCCGTACAGCTCCAGCAGCGGCGTCGCGCCCATGCCGTTGACCAGGAGCAGGACGGGGTTGCGCGGGCTCATGTCCTCCAGGATGGTGTGCACGGAGAAGTCGGCGATCTCCGCGGACGTCATCATCGGCCGGCGCTCGCGCCCCGGCTCACCGTGGATGCCGACTCCCAACTCCAGCTCGCCCGGCGGAAGGTCGAACGTGGGGCTGCCCTTGGCCGGCGTCGTGCACGCGCTGAGCGCCACCCCGAAGCTGCGCGCGCCGGCGTTCACCTGCCGGGCGACCGACTCCACCCGCTCCAGTGGCTGCCCCTCGTCCGCCGCCGCTCCCGCGATCTTCTCCACGAACAACGTCGCCCCGGTGCCGCGCCGCCCGGCCGTGTAGAGGCTGTCGGTGACCGCGACGTCGTCGTCGACGAGGACCTTGGCGACCTGGATGCCCTCGTCCTCGGCCAGTTCCGCAGCCATGTCGAAGTTCAGCACGTCTCCGGTGTAGTTCTTCACCACGAACAGCACCCCGGCCCCGCTGTCCACGGCCGCCGCGGCCCGCACCATCTGGTCGGGCACCGGCGAGGTGAACACCTCACCCGGACAGGCCGCCGACAGCATCCCGGGACCCACGAAACCGCCGTGCAGCGGCTCGTGCCCCGAACCGCCCCCGGACACCAGCGCCACCTTGCCCGCCACGGGCGCGTCCCGCCGCACGATCACCCGCCGGTCGACGTCCACGGTCAGTTCCGGGTGCGCGGCGGCCAGCCCCCGCAGGGCGTCGGCGACGACGGTCTCGGGGACGTTGATGAGCATCCTCACGGTATCTCCTCGGATGGATTGCAGGGTCCCCTGGCCTGAGTTCTGCCAGGTCGGTGGGGGTGTGCCTGGTTGTCGATCTCGGTGGCCGGCGGTGCCCGGAGGCGGGCTCCGCCGGGACTGCTGCTCACTGAACGGTGACGTCAGTGATGGTCCGTCAGGTTGTCGGGCACACGGACGCCTCACGGTCCGAACGCCCCTCGGAGGAAGTATCGACCTTGCGGCAGCGAAGGTCACGTGGGCCGACCGCCGTGGCGGTCATCCACACCGCGGCCGGCCGTTGCCCCCGCCGCCCGCCCGCGCCGCGGTGGGAGCGGCACACACGCCGAAGATCATTCTCTGTTACGCTCGCCGGGCCTCCTGCGGGGGAAGTCCGGTGAGAGTCCGGCGCTGACCCGCAACGGTGTGCGAGGCGACCCCTGGTCGTCCGCGCGAGCCCGATCGCCCGTGGGTGGTGTGACCCGTCGACTGCTCGCCGTGGAATGCGAGAGGGGACCGCGCGGCCTTTCCGCCGTGCGGGCTGTCTCCTTGCGCCAGTTGATCAGGCGGCCCGGACGAAGGACCGCCACGATCGTGCGAGCAAGCCCCACACCCCGCCTCATATCCGTGCCGCCGTTGGCCCTCGGCCTCGGACTGCTGCTCCTGTCCTCGCTCGTGTGCGGCGTCGGGCTGGGGGCCGCCGGGATCGGCTGGGCGGAGGTGTTCCGGTTCCTCCGGGCCGGGGTCACCGGAGGGACCGTGCCCGCCGGTGACGTCGCGGCGTACACCATCGTCTGGGAGATCCGGCTGCCGCGCGTCGTGCTGGGCGCCGTCGTGGGGGCCGGGCTCGCCTCCGTCGGGGTGGCGGTGCAGGCGATGGTCCGCAACGCGCTCGCCGATCCCTTCGTCCTGGGCATCTCCTCCGGCGCCGCGGTGGGCGCCAACGCGGTCATCCTGATGGGGGCGTTCGCCGGGCTGGGTGTGTGGGCGCTGTCGGTGTCCGCGTTCGCCTCGTCGCTCGCGGCCATGGTCCTCGTGTACGCCGTCGCCCGCTCGCCGCGGGGGCTGACACCCCTGCGGCTGATCCTGACCGGAACGGCCCTCGCGTACGGCTTCGAGGCCGTCACCACGGTGATGGTCTTCGGGGCCGCACGGGGCGAGGCGGCCCGCTCGGCGATGATGTGGCTGCTGGGCAGCCTGGGTGGCGCGACCTGGGCGCAGGTGCCGCTCGCCGCCGCGACCGTGGCCGCCGGATGGGGTTGGCTCCGGTGGCGTGCCGGGCCGCTCAACGCGCTGGCCATGGGGGACGAGACGTCCGCCGCCCTCGGTGTCCGGCCCTCCGCGCTGCGCCGCGAACTGTTCGTCGTGACCGCCGCCGTGACCGGCACGGTGGTCGCCGTCAGCGGTGCGATCGGGTTCGTCGGGCTGATGGTGCCGCACGTCGTGCGGATGCTGGTCGGTGCCGACCACCGGCGTGTGCTCGCGGTGGCACCGGCGGTCGGGGCGGTCCTGCTGATGTGGGCGGACATCCTGTCCCGACTCCTGCTGGCCCCGGCCGAGTTGCCCGTCGGAGTGATCACCGCGGTGGTCGGGGTCCCCGCCTTCCTCCTGCTCATGCGGCGGGGCGGCTACGCGTTCGGAGGGCGGTGACGGTGCGGCTCGACATCGAGGACGTGACGGTCGAGGTGGCCGGCAAGCGGCTGGTGGAGGACGTCCGGCTCGCCGTGGACGACGGCATGTTCGTCGGGCTCGTCGGCCCGAACGGCAGCGGCAAGTCGACGCTGCTGCGTTGCGTGTACCGGGCGCTGCGCCCGGCCGGGGGAGCCGTCCGCCTCGACGGGGAGGACGTGCACGCCATGGACCCGCGGGCCGCCGCACGGCAACTGGCGGCGCTGCCCCAGGAGCACTCCGCCGAGTTCGACTTCACCGTCGCAGAAGTGGTCGCGATGGGACGCCTGCCGCACCGGCGCCGCACGGCCGCCGACGACCGTTCCCGGTGTGAGCGGGCCATGGCCCGCACCGGCGTGGCGCACCTGGCCGACCGCGGCTTCCTCGCCCTGTCCGGCGGGGAGAAGCAGCGCGTCCTCATCGCCCGTGCGCTGGCCCAGCAGCCCCGGGTCCTGGTCCTCGACGAGCCGACCAACCACCTCGACATCGCCCACCAGCTGGACGTCCTGTCGCTCGTCCGCGACAGCGGCCTGACCGTCCTCGCCGCGCTGCACGACCTGAACCTGGCCGCCGCGCACTGCGACCGCCTGTATGTCGTCGCGGGCGGCCGGATCGTCGCCTCCGGCCCGCCGCACGACGTCCTCCGGCCCGCTCTGCTCGCCGGGGTGTTCGGGGTGCGTGCGCACCCGGTGCGGCACCCGGAGACGGGCGCCGTCCAGCTCCTGTTCGATCTTCTGCCCGCCACGTGAGGAACCCCATGCGTCAGTCGATCGCCGCGGCCGTCTGCCTCGCGGCAACCGCCACCGGGTGCGGCGCCGCCGTCGAGCCGTCACCGGATGTGCCGTCCCGCGCCGTCACCCTCGTCAACTGCGGCCGGGAGGTCACCTACGAACGGGTCCCCGAGCGTGTGGTCACCAACGACGTCGGCATCACCGAGCTGATGTTCGCCCTCGGCCTGGAGGACCGCATGGCCGGCTTCGCCATGCCCGACGACAGGGGCGACCTGACCGACGTGCCGTGGAAGGGCGGCTACGACGAGGTCACATGGCTCTCCAAGGACCGGCTCACCAAGGAGGACGTCCTCGACGCCCGCGCCGACCTCGTCGTCGCCGGCTGGAACTACGGCTTCCGCGAGGACAGCGGGTTCACCCCGGACGCGCTGCGGAAGCTCGGCATCCCCGCCTACGTCCTCACCGAGTCCTGCCGCAACGGCCGGACGAAGACCTCGCGCGGCATCATGTCGCCGCTCGACGCCCTCTACACCGACCTCACCAACCTCGGCCGGTTGTTCGGCGCCGAGGAGCGCGCCGCCGCGCTGATCGCCGGATTCAAGCAGCAGATCGCCGAGACCGGGGCCGCCGCACCCACCCGCCGTCCCAGGGTCTTCCTGTACGACAGCGGCCGGGACCAGCCCTTCACCTCCGGCCGCCACGCCGCCCCGGACCAGATCATCAGCGCGGCCGGCGGCGACAACGTCATGCACGACGTCGACGACTCCTGGACCACCGTCGGCTGGGAGACCGTCGTCGAACGGAACCCGGACGTCATCGTGATCTGCGACTACGGGGACGTGAGCGCCGAGCAGAAGCGCCGGTTCCTGCTCTCGTACGCCCCGTTGCGGAACGTCTCCGCGGTCAGGCACCGCAGGGTCTTCGTCCTCGACTACGCCGAGCTGGTCGAGAGCCCCCGCAACCCGTCCGCGATCGCCCGGCTCGGCGCCTACCTGCGCACCGTGGCTCCTCAGCGGTGAA
The DNA here is from genome assembly GCF_022414535.1 of Streptomyces sp. MUM 2J. Taxonomy (GTDB): domain Bacteria; phylum Actinomycetota; class Actinomycetes; order Streptomycetales; family Streptomycetaceae; genus Streptomyces. Next base: position 13,358 of record NZ_JADWYM010000003.1, on the reverse strand, counting down.
CGCCGCCTCCGGCAGGCAGGGCTGCCGCTGGTCCGCTCGGGCGATCCGCTGGGCGAGCGGCGTGTGGTACTCCTCCCGCCAGTGCCCACGGCCGGTGGTTGCAGGACGCAGTGCGGCCGAGTCACCCGTGCACGGCGCCGACAGGGCATCGCCCTGATCGGCGGTGAGTACGAAGCTCCGCCGCCCCAAGCCGTCGGGCTTGGGGCGGGGAGCGACCCCGGCGTCCGGACTCCGGCGGGCGCCTGGAATCATGGCGCCCGCCATGAACGTCCCGGGACGCGCTGCCGTCGATCTGAGACTGCTGAGGGCCGCGGTGTTCTCCGCGGTCTGCGTGGCGCTGTCGGCAGCGGGCCACGTCCTCGCCTCGGGCACCTGGATCCCGGCGTGGTCGCTGGCCGCGGGCTGGGCCGGGGTGCTGTGCGTGGTGGGACCGCTGGCCGGACGGGAGCGGTCCCAGTACGGCATCACTCTCGCCCTGCTGGCCGGTGAGACCGGCCTCCACTCCCTCTTCTGCCTAGGGCAGCTGTCCGCGACGCCCGCGCAGGCCGCCGACCGGTCGGGCACCGTGGTGGCGATGGCCGAGCGGCTGCTGTGCAACGGGCCTGCGGCCCACCTCACGGCCGACCAGGCGACCCGAATCCTCCAGCTGGCGCGCATCGACCCGGCACGGGCCGCGGACGGTGTGCACGCCGTGTCCGGGGCGACGGGGACGAGCGTGCACGGCTTGCACGCCATGACGTCGGCCTCGATGCTCTCCCTGCCCATGGTCGCCGCGCACGTGGCCGCGGCCGTCGTCACGGGCTGGCTGCTGCGCCGCTGCGAGGCCGCGCTGTGGCGGACCGTCCGGCTCCCGGCGCTGGTCTCCGACCAGACGGCCCGGCTCAGGCTGCTCGCCCGTCTGAGCACCCTGCTGGCCGCTGTGCGGATGGAGGCGGTGGCGGTCCTGCTGGAGCGGCTGCTGTCCGCGCTCGCTCCGCGCCGGATGGCGGACGTCCGGGCCCGTCGGCTGCGGTCGGCCGTACCGTGGACGTGCGTCGCACGCCGGGGCCCGCCCGAGGTGGTCACGGCAGCCTGAGCCGACCCGCGTGCGCGAGTGCCACGGGGGTGCCCAAAGTGCTGCCCTCCCGGTGGCGGCGACGATCTTCACCCCGCGGGGGTGATGCCCCGCACCGCCCCGCGGTCGGCCGCGGACGGTCCTCTGAAGCCGGACGTCCTCCGGAGAGCCGCCTCCCGCCTGCCGGATCCCGGGCCGTGCCCCGTCGCTTCCCGGCGGTCAGCGGCACGGCGGGTGAGCCGTGCGCGCCCGCCCGTGAGCCGCTCTCGGCGGCCTTCGGCCGCTCCGGCCCCGGCTCCCGCAGGGGCGGCGCCCCACCGGGCATCGCCGACCGACCAGCGGTGTGATCGTCGCCCCGCACCGACGCGTGCGCCGTGCCGTCCGAGGACGCCAGGGCGCCCTGTTCCGGACCTCCCGCACCCCCGAGCAGCGGCACCTCGCCGACCTGCCCGGGAACGCAAAGAAAAGAGACATCGTGACCTCCTCCGCCCCGGGCCTCCGATCCCGCGCGCTCGCCCTCCGCTCCGCGCGGGGCTCCCGCACCGGAGGCCTCCGCCTCCGGGTGGGCCTCGCCGCCGCACTGCTCGCAGGCTGCAGCGTGCTGGCCGGCTGCTCGTCCTCGTCCCCGGCGACCGCATCCGCCACCTCCTCGCCCACCGGTCCGGTCGCCTACGACGAGCCGGTCCTGAAGGTGACCGGCGCCTACATACGGCAGCCGGTGACCGCCGACATGGCCGCGGGCTACCTCACCATCACCAACTCCGGCCGGATGCCCGACAAGCTGACCGGGGTGACCAGCGACGCCGCCGCCATGGTGACGATGCACCGCACCACTGCCGAGAACGGGATGGAAGCGGTGAAGGCGTTCACCATCCCGGCGGGCGGCAGGCTGACCCTGCGCACCGGGGGCAACCACCTGATGCTGATGGACCTCAGGAAGAAGCCCGTCGCGGGCGGGACGGTGACCCTCCAGCTGCGGTTCGCCGCGTCCGACACGATCACTGTCAAGGTCCCGGTCGAGCCGCCCACGTACCAGCCCATGAACTGACCCGCACCGAGGACCCACCGCGCCGGCGCTGCTCGCCCTGCCCGTCCAGTGGGCCGGCAGCGACCGCCGGGCCGCCGCCCGCACCGACCGCCGGGCCGACCGGGACAACGGTGCCGAACTCGCCGCCTGCAACGCCTGCCCCGCTCTCCTCGCGGCCCGCGGCACTCCCGTGTGAAAGGCCGTCCGGGCGGGCCCCGGCTGCCGCCGAACGCCGCCGGACCGAGCCGTCGCACATCCCGTGCCGCGACCGGACGGCGGAGGCTCAGCCGGCTCGCGACGACCGGCGCAGGACGCGCCCGGCGGCCTCTCCGGCCGGAGCGCGCGGGTCCTCCGCCCGCTCCGCCGCCCCCTGCGCGTGCCCCGGTGCGCTGTAGGCTCCGGGCATGCGGATCTCCGTCTCCTCCGACATGGACGAACCCGTGGCCCGCGCCCTCGTCGCGGAGCTGGAGCAGCGGGGCCACGACGTGACGGCTCACGGAGCCTTGCGTCCCGGTGAGGACCCGCAGTGGGCGGCCTGCTCCGAGGCGGCGGCCCGCGAGGTCGCCGCGGGCCGCGCCGATCAGGCCGTCGTGTGCTGCTGGACCGGCACCGGCGCGTCCATCGCCGCCAACAAGGTGCCCGGTGTCCGCGCGGCCCTGTGCACGGACGCCTACACGGCGGACGGAGCCCGCCGCTGGAACGACGCGAACGTGCTCGCCCTCAGTCTCAGGCTGACCTCCGAGCCGCTGCTCAAGGAGATCCTCGACGCGTGGTTCGCCGGTGCGGCGGGTGACGAGGCGGACGACCGGGAGAACCTGGCCCGGGTGGCACGCCTGGACGGGGCCCGGACGTCCGCTCAGGCACCGTAGGGGCCCGTCGCCGCACAGGTGGCGTCAGCCGGTCCGGTGGCCCCAGCGCGGTTCCACCACGTCCCACTCCCTGCCCCAGGCGTCGATGCGCCGCCGGTCCAGGCGCCACCGCACCATGGCGCCGCAGCCGAGCGCGACGCCCGCCAGGGCCAGTGCCGCGGCACCGCCGAACAGGGCCGACTCCAGCGCGGCCTCCGCGGGGCTCGGCGGCTCGTGGGCGAGCGCCCCGCGCGCGTCCAGCCACACCACGACGTGCGCGCCGGCCTTCTGACCGGAGTCCACCAGGGCGTAGCCGGTGTGTGTGATGCCGTCCGGCGCCGTCCAGCGCACCTTCGCGGTGACCCGGTCCCCGGAGCTGGAGTCCCCGATGGCCGCCCGCTGCGAGTCGGTCACCAGCACGGCCTGGACGGGATACCGTTCGGTGCGCTGCCGGGCGAGGGCCTCGTCCGTGGCGTGCGCCGCCAGCAGGCCGACGAGCGTCCCGCCCACCGCGATCACCAGCCAGACGACCAGTACCACCCAGGCCTCGACGACGTCGTCGTGCCGCCGCAGCGGATTGCTGCGCCACCGCCACAGGCGCCGCTTCACACGCGTGCCCCTCATCGGTGAGCACCTCCTCGTCGCCGTCCGCTTCGCCCCCATGCCGCCACGATGAGGGGGGTGGCCGCCCCGGTGGCAGAGGCCGACCGGCCGTGGCAGGGGACCGTTGGGTACCCCTCGGCGGCCGGCGAAGGGGCCGTTCAGCCCCTGTCGTCCCTAGGCGCGCCGTGCCCCCGCGACCCCGAGGGTCTCCGGGAGCCGCGGCATGATGTCGAAGACGCCGTCGAGTCCGACGTGCCGCACGATGCGCAGGAAGTGGGCGCTGTCCGCGACCAGCCGCAGCCGCCCCTGGCGGGCCAGGGCCCGGTTGCGGGCGCGGCACAGCACCCCGAGCCCGGAGCAGTCGATGAAGGACACGGCGCGCAGGTCCAGCACGACATCCGGCCGCGGCCCGGCGGTGAGTGTGTCGAGCCGCGCCGACAGCGGTGGCGCACTGAGCAGATCCAGGTCACCGTGTGGAGCCACGACGGTCGTCCCGGTGGCGGAACGCTCGCTGCGGACCGGAGCGTGGTCGACGGTTGCTTCGGGCATGGAGCCAGACAATCGGGCTGGACGGTGCGTGCGGAAGGGCCGACCGGCCCAAGCATCGCGTCCCGGCCGGGCCCAGTCTGGAGGTGCCGGACAGACACAGGGTGGCCGAGCCTTGGCGGCCCGGCTCCCCATCGCTCCAGGCCGCCGCCCGTACGGCCCGAACACAGGAGGTGACCGCCATGGCCGGAAAGGTTCTGCCGAAGACGGTGAAGGAGACGCCGACCGGCGACCTGGGACGCCGGATCGCCCGGCGGCGCGCGCAACTGGGGCTCACCCGGGAGGAGGCGGCCGCCCGCGCGGGCATGCCCGGCTCCTACCTGCGCCACCTGGAGGAGCACCCGGGGGCCGCGCCCGGTTCCGGCGCCCTGCGGAAACTGGCCGCGGCGCTGCAGACCACCCTGGCCGAACTGATGGGGGCCAGCGCCGACCGGCCGCCCGGTCCGGGCCGGGCGCTGCGCGGCGCCTCCTTCACCGAACTGGACACCGAGGAGTGCCGCGCCCTGCTGGCCGCACACGGCGTCGGGCGGCTGGCGCTGCTCACCGTCGAGGGCATCGTCGTCGTCCCCGTCAACTACAGCGTCGTCGACGGCGCCGTCGTCTACCGCACCGATCCGCGGGCGACACCCGCCCGGGCGGCGGGTCGCCGGGTGGCCTTCGAGGTCGACCGCATCGACGACGCCTTCAGCACCGGCTGGAGCGTGCTGGTCAGGGGCCCCGCGCAGGCCGTGACCGACCCGGCCGCCGTGCGCCGCCTGGCGGACCGCGCCTCCGGCGAGCCCTGGGCCGGCGGACTGCGCCCCCTGTGGATCCGCATCGATCCCGCAGCCGTCTCCGGACGCCGCATTTCAGCCTGAAAGGGCCCGTTGTCCGACTCGGCCGGGACCCATGGCCCCTCGGTTCCCGGCCCCGCCCGGCGGAGGCTGGGCCGGTACCGCACCGCCCATCGCATCCGGCGAAAGACGAACGCCCATGTATCCCAACGACGGATTCCGTGAACTCGACCGGCCGGAGTGCCTGCGCCTCATGGCCAAGGTCCCGGTCGGGCGGGTCGTCTTCACGCGCCAGGCCCTGCCCGCGGTGCTCCCGGTCAACTTCTGCGTCGACGCCGACGGGGCGGTCCTGCTGTGCACCTCCGCCGCCTCCGACCTGGTGCGCGCCGTCGACGGCGCCGTCGTCGCCTTCGAGGCCGACGAGATCGACAGCGCCCGGTTCAGCGGATGGAGCGTCGTCGTCACCGGCGCCGCCGCGGTGATCACCGACCCCGGCGAGCACGAGCGCCTGGCCCGCACCGGCCCCCGCTCCTGGGCGCCGTCCCCGTGGGAGGTCTTCGTGCGGATCGAGCCCGACCTGGTGACGGGCCGGGAGCTGGTCGCCGGCCACAGCCAGTACGGTCTCGATCCGTGACGACCCCGGACGGCGTACCCGTTTCGGCCGGATGGGCCGATCGGCCCTGTCGGGTACCCGCCGCGGCGGACAGGGTGGTGAGGTGCGTACGGCCTGTACCGCCCCACCGCACCCGACCGGAAGGGACCCCGACATGCCCGCCGACCCCCAGCAGGCGTCGTCCAGGCTCGACGCCGACGAACTGAGGACTCTGGACGCCCACTGGCGCGCCGCGAACTATCTGGCCGTCGGCCAGATCTACCTCATGGCCAACCCCCTGCTCACCGAGCCGCTGCGCCCCGAGCACGTCAAGCCGCGCCTCCTCGGGCACTGGGGCACGTCACCGGGCCTGAACCTCGTGTACACCCACCTCAACCGCGTCATCAGGGCCCGCGACCTGAACGCCCTGTGCATCTGGGGGCCCGGGCACGGAGGCCCCGCGGTCGTCGCCAACTCCTGGCTGGAGGGCTCCTACACCGAGACCTACCCGGACGTCACCCAGGACGCGCCCGGCATGGCCCGCCTGTTCAAGCAGTTCTCCTTCCCCGGTGGCATCCCCAGCCATGTCGCCCCCGAGACACCGGGCTCCATCCACGAGGGCGGCGAACTCGGGTACGCGCTCTCGCACGCCTACGGCGCCGCCCTGGACAATCCCGACCTGGTGGTGACGTGCGTCATCGGCGACGGCGAGGCGGAGACCGGGCCGCTGGCCGCGTCCTGGCACTCCAACAAGTTCCTCGACCCCGTCCACGACGGTGCCGTCCTGCCGATCCTCCACCTCAACGGCTACAAGATCGCCAATCCGACGGTGCTGGCCCGCGTTCCCGAGCCGGAGCTCGACGACCTGCTCCGGGGTTACGGCCACGACCCGATCCACGTCACCGGTGACGACCCCGCCGCCGTCCACCGCGCCATGGCCGAGGCCTTCGACACCGCCCTGGACCGCATCGCCGCCCTGCAGCGCGCCGCACGCGAGGACGGTGTCACCGAACGCCCGCGCTGGCCCGTGATCGTACTGCGCACCCCGAAGGGCTGGACCGGTCCCGCGGAGGTCGACGGACTGCCCGTCGCCGGCACCTGGCGCGCCCATCAGGTGCCCCTGTCCGCCGTCCGCGACAACCCCGATCACCTGCGGCAACTGGAGGCGTGGCTGCGCTCCTACCGCCCGGAGGAACTGTTCGACGAGGACGGCCGCCCCCGGCCGGACGTCCTCGCCTGCGTCCCCGACGGCACCCGCCGACTGGGCTCCACCCCGCACGCCAACGGCGGCCTGCTGCTACGCGAGCTGCCCCTGCCGGACCTGGACACCTACGCCGTACCCGTCGACAAGCCCGGCGCCACGATCCACGAACCCACCCGTGTGCTGGGCGAGTTGCTCCGGCACGTCATGGAGGCCACCGCCGACCGGCGCGACTTCCGCCTCGTCGGCCCCGACGAGACCGCCTCCAACCGGCTCCAGGCCGTGTACGACGCCTCCGGCAAGGCCTGGCAGGCCCAGACCCTCCAGGTGGACGAACACCTCGACCGGCACGGCCGGGTGATGGAGATCCTCTCCGAGCACACCTGCCAGGGCTGGCTGGAAGGCTATCTTCTGACGGGGCGTCACGGACTCTTCTCCTGCTACGAGGCGTTCGTGCACATCGTCGACTCGATGGTCAACCAGCACATCAAGTGGCTGCGCGTCACCCGCCCGATGCCCTGGCGTGCTCCCATCGCCTCCCTCAACTACCTGCTCACCTCACACGTGTGGCGGCAGGACCACAACGGCTTCTCCCACCAGGACCCCGGTTTCGTCGACCACATCCTCAACAAGAGCCCGGAAGCCGTACGGGTCTACCTGCCGCCGGACGCCAACACCCTGCTGTCCGTGGCCGACCACGCCCTGCGCAGCCGCGACTACGTCAACGTCGTCGTCGCCGGCAAGCAGCCCTGCCACGACTGGCTGACCATGGACCAGGCCCGCGTACACTGCGCCCGCGGCGCGGGTGTCTGGGACTGGGCCGGCACCGAGGACGGCACCCGGGAACCCGACGTCGTCCTCGGCTGTGCCGGCGACGTTCCCACCCAGGAGGTCCTGGCCGCCGCGCAGTTGCTGCGCCGGCACCTTCCCGAACTGGCGGTGCGCGTGGTCAACGTCGTCGACATCGCCCGTCTCATGCCCAGTGAGGAACACCCGCACGGCATGACCGACTTCGAGTACGACGGACTGTTCACCGCCGACAAGCCCGTCATCTTCGCCTACCACGGGTACCCGTGGCTGGTCCACCGGCTCGCCTACCGCCGAAAGGGCCACCGCAACCTGCACGTGCGCGGCTACAAGGAGATCGGCACCACCACCACGCCCTTCGACATGGTCGTCCGCAACGACCTCGACCGCTACCGGCTCGTGATGGACGTCATCGACCGCGTGCCGGGTCTCGCGGTGCGCGCCGCGTCCGTACGGCAGCGGATGGAGGACACGCGGCTGCGCCACCACGACTGGATCCGGATCCACGGCACCGACCTCCCCGAGGTCGCCGACTGGGCCTGGGACGGCTGACCAGAGGGCCCGCCGGCCCGGCTGACGGGACGTTCGGTCCCCCGGACCGGGCCCCGCGGCCCCCTGTGGCACCACCGCCCCACGCGGGACATTGAAGGCGCAACGACAGGCGCGCCCCGGCGCCTGTCGGTCTCGGAGGGGATGAGCATCATGGCAGTTCACAACCACCCGCACCGCCGCATCGGCTTCCGCTTCTGGTCCGCCGACCGTACCCGGACCGCACCGGAGGCCGCCGGAACGGCGGAGGCGACAGCGATTCGCGCCTACGCGTTCGCCGGACTGCGCCTGCTCACCGGCTTCGTCTTCCTGTGGGCCTTCCTCGACAAGACGTTCGGTCTGGGCTACGCCACCCAGTCCGGCAAGGCGTGGATCGACGGCGGCTCGCCCACCAAGGGCTTCCTCAGCCACGTCGCCGCCGGACCGATGGAGTCCACCTTCCACTCCTGGGCGGGCGCCGCCTGGGCGGACTGGCTGTTCATGCTCGGCCTGCTCGGCATCGGCGTAGCGTTCATGGCCGGCATAGCCCTGCGGATCGCCGCCGCGGCGGGCACCGTGATGATGGCGCTGATGTGGATGGCGGAGTGGCCACCGGCCAAGCACCTGTCGGACGGCTCGCCCAGCATGTCGACGAACCCGTTCGTCGACTACCACCTCGTCTACGCGGTGGTCCTGATCGCGCTGGCCGTGGCCGGTGCGGGCGCCACCTGGGGCCTCGGCCGCCTGTGGGCGCGGCTGCCGATCGTCGGCCGCAACCGCTGGCTGCGCTGAGGGCGACACCCGCACCGCCCGGCTCGGGAGTCCTCCCCGCCGGGCGGTGCGCTGTCGTGTGCCCGAGCCCCTCCGCGGCCCTCTACGGCAGGGCGCACGCATGGGGGCGGACGGCGCAGGGCCCGGGGCAGGAGGGCCGCGGACATGCGCCCTGTCACGACCTGCCGCCGGACGCCTACAGTGTGGCGGCACAGCGCTGTGACACCGATCCGGCAGGGCGGAGACCGACCGCCCGTACGACAGGCACCACCCTTCCCGTGAATCCGCTCGGGCCGTGCGCCGAGAGCGCGCGGAACCGTGCACGTCGTCAGTCGCTGGAGGCAGCTGTGTCCCGACCCCGCGTCGCCCTGATCGCCGACCCGACCTCGCCCGAAGGGTGCAGCGAGTACCTCGCCGAAGCGGTCGCGCTGCTCACGGGCGCCCCTCCGGTCCGTATCGACTCCCGGCACTTCGGCACCGGCGGCACCGGCCGTGGCATCCGCGACGGCCACCGCTTACGCCTGCAGGTCCCCGCACAGGACGTCGACTTCACGCCCGACATCGTCGTCCTCTACGAGATCCCGCCGCACCGGCGCCCTGAACTCGCTGCGTTCCAGAGGCTGCTGGAACGGCACGACGTGGTCACCCTCGGGACCGGCACGGCCGCATGGCGCACCGCGACCGAGAAGAACCTCACCGTCGAGCGCTTCCGCCGGGACGGCGTCGCCCACATGGAGACCCTGGTCCTGTCCCGGCCCACTTCCCAGGAGGCGAAGGCCGCCTTCGACCAGCTCGGCCGCGACACCTGGGCCCGGCCCGTCGTCGGCACCGGAGGCAACGACACCTTCCACGTCACGACCGACGGCCGGCTCCGCCACGCCGCCGCCTTCTACGCCGAGCGCGGCACCGACTGGCTGCTCTCCCGGGACGCCGGGAACGTCACGGCCGACGGACAGCGGCACCAGTTCCGCGTGTTCGTGCTGGGCGGCCGGGTCGTCCATGCCCGCGAGCACCTCCAGCCCGCTCCCGACACGCCCTGCAACACCTGTCAGGGGGCGACGCCCGTCCCCATCGCCCCCGGCGACCTGCCGGCCCGTCTCACCGAACTCGCCGTCGCCGCCACGGGGTCCGTCGGACTGCCCTTCGCCGGTGTGGACCTGGCGGTCGAGAACGGTGGCGTCGTCTTCGAGGTCAACGTCCAGCCCGCCTTCGTCGACGGCGAACTCGACACCGTGGCCGTTCCCTACGTCCGCGCCCACCTCGACGCGCTCACCAGGGCCAGGGGCGGGCACCGCGGCGTCGGAGCGCCGCGGGAGACACGGCCGGTCCCGGCGGCCGGCAGCTGACGGACTCGCCCCGGGCAGCGGGCCGCTTCGGGAGACCGGCAGCCGTGCCGGCCGCGCGGACCGCGCCCGCCTCGGGGCACGCGGCCGGGACACGGCACGCAGCGGCAGGACAGCGCCCCACCGCACACCTTTGCCGGCCGGGCTTCCGGTGCCAGCGGCACGGGCGCCGAGGGGGCCGCGGGCCGGACCGCTGCGACCCCGCCGTCCGGGCGCGCTCAGAGGGGTGAGAGCCGGATCCCCGTGATCAGGTCGGGGCGGATACGTACGGCGTAGTCCATCGTGCGGTCCACCCAGGGGCGCAGCATCGCCCGGTAGCGGGCCAGCTCCCGGGTGTCGGTGATCAGGTGGGCGTAGCCGGTGACGACCACGCTCCAGCCGAGGTGGGTGTCCGGATCGATGAGGTCCGCCTCGTAGGCCACGACGACGCCGGGGGCGCCGGCCTGCCGGGTCCGGGTGGTCAGCGCCGCTCCCTCGTGCGTGCGGATGACGATGTCGCCGTCGTCCAGGACGTGGTTGACCGGACGGATCGTCGGCAGCGCGTGCTGGGTGAAGACGATCCGCCCGAAGGAGACGGTGCCCAGCAGCCGCAGAGCCTCCCGGCTGTCGAGTTCGACGCTCCGGCGGGGCGCTGCCGGGACCGGCGAGGCGTTGTCGATGGCCATGGCGGGTTTCCGTACGTGTGAGGAGGCGGGTTCGGGCGGGACGCGATCAGGACATTCGAACGCGGCCGCGGACAGCCGGACTAGGGCCGTTCGGCCCTGCCACGGTGCCCGGCCGACCCCCGTTCGTCCCCCGGGCCCCTCCGGGGCGTCCCGGTCCCGCCCGCGCCAGGGGACGGCTCCGGCCCGTGGCGCGGGCGGGACCGGGAACGATGCCGGGAACGCTGGGCGGGGCGCCGCACATGCTGCGGAACGTGCGCTTCATTCCGTGCCGGGCGCTACCGGCGTGGCGTGGTGGTAGTACATCCGCCAGTCCGCGGCCCCCTCCCGCCTGCGCCAGATCGAACTGCGCCGCGTCCGCACCGCACCGAGTCTCGTCTCGAACGTCAGATGCACCACCCCCGGGGCGAGGCGCACCCCCGTCATGCACGACGGCTCGTAGCGGGGCCCGTCCGGTGCGCTGCCCGGGGCATCGGCCAGCCGCGCCAGCGTCGTCTCGTACGTCCACCGCCGCCCCGACCTGCCGACCTCGACGAAGCCGGGGTCGAGGAGCCGGCCGGCGAGCTCCCGGGACGAGCGCACCCGGGGGTCCATGAGCTGCATCTCGCCGGCGATGGCCTGCTGCACTTCGTCCGTCGCGTCATCCATGGTGACACCCCACCCGGCGCGCGGGGCACGCCGCAAGCTGTTTCCCGCGCGGCCGGGAGCCTCCTCGCCTACGAACCGGGAGAGACCTCCGCGGCCCGCGCATCACCGGGGCCGCCGCGCCACGGCGGCGGCGCCGAGGTCCGGCGCGCTGTCTCGCCCCGGTGCACGACCCGCTCCACCTGTCCCCGCAAACGGTCGTGCAGCCGTTCGGCGAGCCGGTACGCGCTCGTCTCCTGGGCGTGCACGACGACCAGGTCGGCGCCCACCCTGATCTCGCCCCTCGCCGACCAGGGCTGCTCGGTGTGGCGCGCCGTGGCGCGGGCGATCCGCACCTCGCCGCCGAGCGGCGGCAGCCCCGGCCGGTTCAGGGCCGCGAGCACCTTGTCCCGGATGCGCTCCAGTGACGCGTCGTCCACGTCGCCCTCGGCTGCCCTCACCCGCACGGCAGGGATGGGAGTGCCCTGGACGCCGGTGTCCCTCGGAGTCATGAGCTCCGCTCCTCTTGTCTCATCGTTCCGCGTCGTACAGCTGCGTACGGCTGCGATGTCCGCGTCGTACTGCGTCGATCGGCCCCGGCCCAACGGTGTCCCGCTTCATCCTGCTTCAATCTGCTTCGTCCTGATGCATTCTGTTTCGTCCTGCGTGCTCTGCTCCGCCACGGGTCGTCGAGCGTCGGTCGATGCCTCCACGCTCGCGCGGCCACCGCGTACGCTCCAAGGGCCACCCGGCCCTCCGGCACGGGCCGGCAGTCCCCGTCGCCCCACGTCGACGCAGGTGGCGGGGCCGTAGATCGAAAATAGGGCCGACCGGCCCTGGCCGTTCGGCCCTGATGAGAGAATGATCGCCGCAGGGGGCGGGACGCCATGGGAAGCGAATCCGGGGGGAAGCGGTTTCCGGGTGGTACCACGGGCGACAATGACCACGACCCCGACCCGGCGGCGGCCCGCCGGCGGGAACGACGAGAACGAGCACACGAGAAGGAGCAACCGATGGCGGACAGCCAGCGGCCCGGCCCCGGCGAACCGATCCGGGTCTTCCTGCTGGACGACCACGAGGTGGTGCGGCGAGGCGTCCACGACCTGCTCAACGACGAGCCGGACATCACCGTGGTCGGTGAGGCCGCCAACGTCGCCCAGGCGCTGGTGCGGGTTCCCGCGCTGCGCCCGCAGGTGGCCGTCCTGGACGTGCGCCTGCCGGACGGGGACGGTGTGACCGTCTGCCGTGAGCTGCGCTCGCGCATGCCGGAGCTGGCCTGCCTGATGCTCACCTCGTTCGACGACGAGGAGGCGCTGCTGGACTCGATCATGGCGGGTGCCTCCGGATACGTGCTCAAGCAGATTCAGGGCTCCGACCTGGTCTCGGCCGTGCGCACCGTCGCCGCCGGCCAGTCCCTGCTCGACCCGAGCGCCACCTCGCGGCTGATGGCCCGGCTCCGCCAGGACCAGCAGGAGGAGGAGCAGCCGGACGTGCTGCCGGGCCTCACCGAGCGCGAGCGCGAGATCCTGGCCCTGATCGGCGAGGGGCTGACCAACCGCCAGATCGGGCAGCGGCTCTTCCTCGCCGAGAAGACGGTGAAGAACCACATCTCCCGGCTGCTGGCCAAGCTCGGTGTGGAGCGGCGCATCCAGGCCGCCGTCATCGCCACCCAGGCACAGGACCGGCTCCGGCAGCAGGAGCACTGAATTCCCGTCTCCTCGACCACCCGGCTGCCTGCCACCGCCCGGGACCGTTAACGTGGCACATGACCGGCGTGCACGGCGCTCGGCGGTGTGACGGAGCGGAGAGGAACGCGGGGTGGCAGGTTCCCACGGGACCAAGGGTGGCGAAGGCCGGGAAGAGCCTCGCGTATGGCTGCCGCAGCTGCGGTTGGACGAGCTGCTGGAGGAGCTCCAGGCGCGGATCGACGCGGCGCGTGGTACCCGTGACCGGGTGCACAGCCTGCTGGAGGCGGTGCT
>NZ_JADWYM010000002.1 GCF_022414535.1 Streptomyces sp. MUM 2J | reverse complement strand
GATCCCGGAGTCCCGGCAGGCCCGGGCCACGCGGACAGCGATTTCGCCACGGTTGGCGATGAGCACCCTGCGCATGTCAGGACGCCTGCCGGGCCGGTGCCGGGACCTCGCTCCGCCGTGCCGCCGCGTGCTCGGGCCCGGCGTGGCCGAAGCGTTCGGCGCCCGTCTGCAGCGGGCCCAGGGAGCCGTCGAAGAAGACCAACGGCTCCTGGCCGTGCTGGGGCACGCCCAGTTCCACCACCTCACCGACGAGGATGTCGTGGTCGCCGGCACCGTGGATGTCGACGGTGGTGCAGGTGAGGAAGGCGAGTGCCTCGCTGAGCACCGGCAGGCCGTCGGCGGTGAAGTGGTGCGGGAGACCGTCGAACACGTCGGGCCGCCGCTCGGCGAAGTGCCGGGCCAGCGGCTGCTGCCGCGCGGACAGGAAGTTCACGGTGAAGCCGCCGCTCTCCTGGAGCAGGGAGTGCAGCCGTGACTGCTTGTGCAGGCAGAACAGCACGAGCGGGGGCTCCAGCGAGACCGAGGTGAAGGAGTTGACGGTCGTGCCGTCGGCGCGGCCGTCCGGCCCGGTGGTGATCACCGTGACCCCGGTCGTGAACAGGCCGCACACGCGGCGCAGGCTCAGTGGCTCGATGGGCTGGCGCTCATGGGTGCGGGTCAGCGACCGCGCTGCTGCGGACATTGCGGATCCCTTTCCTGGGAATTCAAGGGAGATCGGCGGAAGGCGCGGAATTCCGAACTCGGGGCATTCGGAGAATGCGCGGGTCAGAGGAGTTTGCGCACCTTGGCCCCGGCCTTGACGATTCCGAGCAGGAACTCCCGGCCGACGCTGTTCATCTCGGGCGGGGCCTCGACCGACGCCCAGTACAGGAAACGGGCCATGGTCGGCGTGGACGGGTAGATGAACCGCTTCTGCTCGTCCTTCCAGCCGAAGACCGGATTCACCACCGGCGAGTCCTGGAGCAGCCTGAAGACGATGTCGGCGGCCTCGTCGCCGGTGAGGGCACCCGCCTCGTACTTCTCGCACGTCTCCGCGGTGGCCTCCAGCAGACGCTTGAAGGAGTCGCTCTGCGGCCACCACAGGCCCGGGTGGGAGACGTTCTCCAGCTCGTCGAAGTGCTCGGGGCGGCCGTCGCGGACGTGCTTGAGGCGGGCCCGGGTCAGGCGCATGGTGCCCGGCGTGATGAAGGAGCCCCACACCCGGAAGACCGCGTTCCACAGGCGGAAGTGGGAGAAGGAGATGAAGGAGCTGTTGACCAGCTCGTCGTTGTACTGGAGCAGGCCCTGCTCCAGGCGCTCGACGTACTCGAAGCGCTCGGCCGAGAAGTCGCCGTCCTTCACGGCGGCCACCAGGCGGGAGGTGAGCGCGTCGACGACCTCCATGGTGTTGGACAGGCCGCGGGAGAACAGCGGGTCCAGGAAGCCGGCCGCGTGGGACATCAGGCACCAGCGGTCGCCGATGGTCTTCTTGGAGGAGTACTGGAGCCGGTCGGTGGAGATCCACTCGCGCACCCGGGTGGCTCCGTCGAACTGCCTTTTGACCGCCGGGTACTTGTCGAGGAAGAGCTGGAACTCCTGCTCCGGGGTCAGGTCCGTGGGCTTGGGATAGGTGCGCTCGTCCATGGTCAGGCCGACGCTGCACAGCGGGTTGCGCGACTTGGGGTGGTTGTCGAACGGGATGATCCAGAACCAGCCGCGCTCGATGAGGTGGTGCATGGTGCCGGTGTGCCAGTCGGCCGGCGGGCGCAGTTCCTTGGCGTGCCCGCTGACGTCGTCGAACCGCTTGACCCCGACGTAGTGCGTGAACATCGACCGGGAGTGGTGCTTGAAGCGGGCCGGCTTGTCGCGCAGGTCGAACTTGTCGGCCAGCGGCGAGCGGAAGCCGGAGGCGTCCACCAGGTACTTGCCCCGGTACAGCTCGGGCTGGGCGTTCGGGGCGGCGCTGCGGCCGAGGACGGTCACCCCGTCGTCATCGAAATCGACCTCGCTCGCACGCCAGTTCTGCCGCGGGGTGCAGCCGTACTTGATCGCGACGTGGAACATGAAGGAGTCGCTGTCCTGGCGGAACATGTGGCTGTTCTGGTGGAAGATCTTCGGCAGGGCCAGCTGGGTTGCCTGCCGCGGGTCGGGCTCCTTGCCGACCTCGTGCTTCATGAAGCCGAAGTGCGCCTTGGTGCCGAACGTGGGGCCGATGTCCCGGGTGGAGGCCTCCACGCTGGCCAGGCTCTTCAGCTCCGGGATGTCGTGGCGCTCGGCGAGGATGTGGATCCACTCCACGAGCTGCGGGGTCATGGACTCGCCGATGGCGAAGCGCGGATGGGCCGCGGCGTCGACCAGCAGGACCTTCGCGCCGTGCTTGGCCAGGATGGCACCGGTGACGGAACCGGCCAGGCCGGAGCCCAGGATGATGACGTCGAAGGTCATCTCCTCGGGTATGTGCGCCGTTTCGGGCGCTCCTTCGGTCTTCTTCGCGACCATGTGCTGTCTCCTTCGTCAGGGGCGGTGCACAGCAGGGAATTCAGGTCGAAAAAAGGCCCCTCATTCGCCCCCGGGTGGCTTCTGTTCGAAGCGAGGGGGCGGAATGAGGAGCCTTGGAAAAGGGCGCGACGCAGCCGCTGGATTAAGCGTGACAGGCTTTGGCCTGAGGGTCAACCCCGGGCCGGCACGGACGACTTGGCGTCCTCGGGGATGTCGGTCGTGGAAAACGATTCCGGTTCGAGGAGTTTCCACAGCAGGGTGCGGAGTTCCTCCTCTCCGCCGGGACCGAGCAGTTGCGCCACGTCGTACGCGAGTTCCGTCACGGCCGCGGTGACCAGGACGAGCTTCTGCCGGCCGGGCTCGGTCACTTCGAGGGCGTAGCGGCGCCGGTCGTGCGGGTCCCGGCCGCGGCGGACCAGGTCCTGCTTGACCAGTTCGTCCACCAGCTGCGAGGCGGCGGGCCCGGTGATGGCGAGGAACTCCGCGAGCCGCTGCTGGGACCAGGGGCCGAAGGCGGCGAGGGCCGACAGCGGGCCGTAGTGGCGCACGCGCAGTCCGGTGCCGGCGAGCTTGTCGTCGCCCTGCCGGCGGAGCCGGTGGTGGGCCTGGGCCACCAGGTACTCGGTGCCCTGCACGAGGGTCTGCGCCTGCTCGGGCAGCAGCCGGGCGAGCAGTTCGTCGAGCCGGGCCGTCTCCGCGGGGGTGAGGGCCGCGGTGAGCTGTGCGTCCCGGTCGGCGACCGCCCTGCGCCGCTCCTCCAGGGCGCGGCGGCCCCGGTCGGTCAGCGAGAGCACGTACTGGCGGCGGTTGTCGGGGTTGCGGGTGCGCTGCACCTCGCCGCGGGCCTCCAGGCGGTCGATCACCGCGACCATGATGGTGCGGTTGATGCCGAGGCGTTCGGCGAGGTCGAGCTGGGACTCCCAGTCGCGGCCGGTGAGCGCGTCGAGGACGAGGAAGTCGCGGGAGTCGGTGCCGTCGGTGCCGTGGTCGGCCTGCGAGAACTGGGCGTACACACGGCGCAGGAGGTAGCCGATGAAGTCCGTGAGTGACGCCGGGAGCGCACCGGCGACCTCGGCCGTCTCCTCGGTCCGCGTCACGGGTCCCTGGACTTCCTCGCGTTCACGCCGCACTGCAGCACCTCCTGCCCGAGTATAGGCGCGGCGCCGGTACGGCCCGGGCCGGCGCCGGACGCACCCGTGCCGGACGCACCCGTGCCGGCACGTCCGCCGGTGTCGATCCCGACGTGGATCGGCGCGGCGGCGGGCCGCCCGCGGATCCGGTACCCCCGCGACCACCGGAAGAGCCGGCGGCCCCGCCGCGGGGGAAGGAAGCGGGGCCGCCGGAGCCTTCACAGCGCGGCGGGGGACTGCTCCGCGGCGGGCCGCTGCTGCGGGGCGGTACCGGGGAGGGTCAGGACGGCCGTCAGCAGGCCCAGCAGGTACAGTGCGCCGCCGAGCAGGAAACCGTAGGAGTATCCGGTGGTCAGCGCGTCGGGCAGCTTGCTGCCGGGCAGCTCGTGCTCGGTGACGACCGTCGCGGTCGCGGCGAGGGTGGCCAGGCCGATCGCGCCGCCGATCTGCTGGGCGGTGTTGACCAGGCCGGAGGCGGCACCGGTGGCCTGCGGGGCGACGCCGCGGACGCTGATGACGGTGACGGCCACGAAGACCATGCCGAGGCCGAGGCCGACGACGAGCTGGGCGGGCAGCAGGGCGACCATCGGGTTCTGGCCCGGGGCCAGGAGGCTGAACCAGACCATGCCCGCGGTGCCGATGACCAGGCCGAGGGCGATGACGGTGCGCTCGGGGAGACGGGCGAGCAGCTGCGGGCCGAGGCCGCCGGCCGCGATGCCCATGCCGAGCGCGAAGGGCAGGTAGGCCACACCTGTGACCATCGGCTGGTAGCCCTTGACGACCTGCATGTACAGGGTCAGGAAGTAGAAGGTGGCGAGCATGCCGGCCCCGACCAGAAGCATGATCAGGTTGGCGCCGACACGGCTCTTGTCGGCCAGGACCCCGCGGGGGATCATCGGCGCGCTGCTGGAGCGCTGGATGGCGACGAAGACGGCGAGCAGCACGAGCGCGACGGCCAGGCCGATCAGGGTGACGGCGTCGTCGAGGCCCTTGTCCCCGGCCCGGTTGATGCCGTAGACGAGCGCGCCGAAGCCGAAGGTGGCGGTGAACGCGCCGGGCACGTCGACCTTGCCGCGCTCGCGCTCGCCCTCGATCAGGACGGTGGTGCCGAGCAGGACGGCCAGGGCGATCGGGATGTTGACGAACATCACCCAGCGCCAGCTCAGGTACTCGGTGAGCGCGCCGCCGAGCAGCAGGCCGACGACCGAGCCGAGGCCGCCCATCGCGCCGTACACGCCGAGCGCCTTGTTGCGGGCCTGTCCGGCGGGGAAGGTGGTGGCCAGCAGCGACAGAGCGGTGGGGGCGGCGATGGCCGCGCCCGCACCCTGGATCATCCGGGCCGCGATGAGCAGTTCCCCGCTCTGGGCGAGACCGCCGAGCAGGGATGCGCCGGTGAACAGGATCAGGCCGGTGCGGAAGACCCGGCGACGGCCGAAGAGGTCGCCGGCCCGGCCGCCGGCCAGCAGCAGGCCGCCGAAGGTCAGGGCGTAGGCGGTGACGATCCAGCCGAGGCTGGACTCGCTCAGGCCCAGCGCGCCCTGCATGCTCGGCAGGGCGACGGCGACGATGGTGTTGTCGAGGACGAGCATCAGCTGTGCTGCGGCGATGACCAGCAGCGCGAGGCCGAGCTTGCCGTCCTGCTGCGGCGGCGCCGCGGCCTGGGGGACGGCCTGGGTGCTGTCTTGCAGCGACATGAGCTCTCTCCGATGTCTCAGGGATGGGGGGTGCGGAGCGGAACGGCGCGGGCAGGCGCGGGGGACGCGGCGCGCAGCTGCCCGGGCGGGTGCGGGCGGGCGCCTGCGGGAGGCCGGTCCCCTGGTCCGGCGGGGCGTGGCGGACGGCCGGGTGCGGGCCGTCCCGGGTCAGCGGGCGGTGGAGCCGGCCCTGCTGCCCCAGATGTCCAGGTCCTCGTAGGCGGCGCGCCACTCGGTCTCGTAGGCGTTGCGCAGCTGCTCGGGCATCTTGCCCAGGACCGCGGTGAGCTTGGCGGCGGCCATGTCGTCGAGCAGCCAGGGCAGGTAGCGACTGGAGTCCTCGCCGACGCGGGTGCGCTGCTCGGCGCTGAACGCCGCCCACTGCTCCTGGGTCATCGTCAGGTCCATGAGGGCGAGCGCCTCGCGCTCCTCGTGGTCGAGGTGGTGGCTGAGGCTGGTGTACAGGGTGTCGGTGAGGCCGCTCAGGCGCTCCAGACCGGAGTCGCGGTCGGCGAGGGCGGCGTCGATGTCGGCGAGCAGGGGGTCGATGAGGGCGTGCTCGGCCTCCATCGCGTCCAGCAGGGCCAGCTCGTCGGGCTTGCCCACCAGAGCCTGCTGCATCACCGGCCAGACCGTGACGTCCTCGCTGGTGTGGTGGATGGTGAGGAACTTCTTGAACAGCTCCCAGCCGACCGCGGTGCTCAGCACGTGACGGGGGTCCTCGTCGACCCGGGCGGTGATCCGTGCGATCCGCTCCAGCTCGCGGCGCAGCGCGTCGTGGATCGCGAACATCATCGTCATGTCCAGGTTCTTGAACTTCTCGACGTTCCAGACGTTCTGGCTCATCGTTCTCTCTCCCTCGTGCCTCGGTGCTCCGTCGTGCTCTGCGTCTGCCTGCCCTGCGAGAGTATCGTCAACTCACTTATCTATCAACCTGCCAACTAGCAATTTGCCAATCATCAGCCGGTGAATCAAATGGTCTCCGGCCATCCGCCGTACCGACCCGGCCATGAAAATGCAGGTCAGAGAGGTGTGCCGGAGGACATCGCGGGTTCCTCGGGTTCGTTTCCGGCCGTTTCGGCGACACGGCCGGGATCGGTCTGCCCCTTGCGGATGAGGGCGAGCGCCGGCGTGGTCGCCGCCGTGGTGACCAGCGCCATCAGCACGAGGATCGTGAACAGCTGCGGGCCGATGACCCCCAGCCCGAGACCGATGTCCAGAACCACCAGCTCGGTCAGGCCGCGGCAGTTCATCAGCGCGCCGAGCGTCATCGCGTCACGCCGGCCCTGGCCCGACAACCGGGCCGCCAGCGAGCCGCCGCCCCACTTGCCGAGGACCGCCACCGCCAGCACCGCACCCGCCCACAGCCACTGCCGCGGGTCCGCGGCCAGCAGCGAGACATCGGTCTTCAGACCGGTGCCGACGAAGAAGAGCGGCAGCAGCACCGGCAGCGCGAACGCGCGCAGCCGGGTCGCGGTGACCTCGATCGCCCGGTTCCCGCGCGGCGCGACGACACCGAACACGAACGCGCCGAACAGCGCGTGCACCCCGATCCCGTCGGTGGCGCAGGCGGCCAGGCACACGCCGCTGAACAGCACGACGAGGACGACCCCCTCGGCGTTGCGGCGCTCGGCGCGCGCGGCCCAGCGGGCCAGTAGCGGACGCACCACGAGCACCATGACCGCGGCGAAGCCGACGGCGTACAGCGCGGTGGTGACCGCCCCCAGCGGCGAGCTGCTGCCGGTCACCGCCACCACGGCCGCCAGCAGGCACCAGGCGGTCACGTCGTCCACGGCCGCGCTGGCCATCGCCAGCGCCCCCACCCGAGAGCGGTACAGGCCCCGGTCGGTGAGGATGCGGGCCAGCACCGGAAAGGCGGTGATGCTCATCGACACCGCGATGAACAGCACGAACGACAGCCGGTCGGCCCCGGCCGGGGCGAACGTGCCGTACATGCCGAGGGCGAGCAGGGTGCCCAGCGCCAGCGGCAGGGCGATGCTCGCCTGGGAGACCGCGACGGCGGTACGGCTGTGGCCGCGCAGCGAGCCGAGGTCGAGCTCCAGCCCGACGAGGAACATGAAGGCGAGCAGTCCGACGTCGCCGAGGACACCGAGGTACGGCAGGACGGACGGCGGGAAGAGCCAGCCCTGCGCGCCGGGCCACAGCAGGCCCAGCAGCGAGGGGCCGAGCAGGATGCCGACGGCGATCTCACCGACCACCGGCGGCTGGCCGAGCCGTCTGACGAGCTGCGCGCCGGCCCGGCACGCGAGGATCACCACGGGCAGGGCGACCAGCAGGTCGGGTAACGGATCGGGGGCAGCGGCCATCACGTACTCCAGACAGGGGGAGGGGCGGGAAAGCGCGCGGGTACCTGGATCGAACGGGATGCGGTGCCTCGCCCGCCGCTGCGCCGATGCCCCGTCAGGAGCCGTACGGCACGGCGGCCTTGGCCGCCCGCAGGGCGCGGGCCCACCACAGCAGCTGGTCGAGCATGAGCTTGGCGGCGGCTGCCGCGCCCCCGGGGTCGGCGGGGAACCGGCCCTCGTCGTCGTAGTGGTCGAGGATCCGGGGGAAGGTGACGATGTCCTTCATCCCCACACAGTGGAACTCGGCGAAGATCTGCCGCAGGTGCTCGATCGCGCGTACCCCGCCGGCCGTGCCGAGCCCGTAGCCGACGAAGCCGACCGGCTTGGCCTCCCACTCCCGCTGGAAGCTGTCGATGAGCGTCTTCAGCGGTCCGGGGACGCTGCGGTTGTACTCGGGGACGACCACCACGTACGCCTCGGCCCGCGTCAGCCGCGGACGCAGGGCGGCGGCCAGCGGGTCGTCGGCGTCGAGGCTCGCGGGCAGCAGGTGGCCGGCGACGTCGACGGTGTCCAGGACGAGGTCGTCGCGGCGCCCGGCCACACCGGCGAACCAGCCGGCGACGTCCGGGGCGAGGCGGCCGTCGCGCGCCGAACCGACCAGGAGCGTGACCCGCACCGGCCGTGCGTCGCCGGCCGGACGCGCCGCGGGGCCCGCGGGGGCGGTCATCGCCGGCCCGCCCGGTGCGACGCGGGCACCGGCGTCAGCGCGATGAACTCGTTGGCCTCCACCCGGCTCAGGATGCGGCGCGTCAGGGCGGGCATCTTCGTCGTACCGTCGTCGGTGAAGACGACCGGGTCGGTGACCCTGATGCGGCGCCCGCGGGTGGTGATCTCGCACCCGCCCGCCGCCAGCACGTTCTTGACCCAGTCCGAGCCCGGGCCGTACGGCAGCGTGATGACGATGTCGTCGCCGCGCCGGAACAGCTTCACCGGCGTGCTGAACTCCCGGCCCGACTTGCGCCCGCGGTGGTGCACCTTCCCGAACCCGGGGAGCCTGCTGAAGAGCGGTCCCACGAAACGGTTGGCGAACTTGCGGTTGAAGCGCGCCACTTTCCTGTCGATCGGCATGTCTTCCCTCCTCTGCTCTGCCTGGCGTTGTGCCTGTGCTGCCCGTGCCGTCCGAACCGCCGGCGCCGCGCGGGCTCCCGCCCCTCCCCCACCGCCGACAGCGGGGGTGGGGGAGGGGCGGGAGCCCGGGTCCCGTGCGCCGGGACGGGTGCCCCGTCCCGGCGCACGGCGGTGCGGGCAGCGCGGTCAGGCGGAGGGCTTGCCCGCGCCCGGGCCGCCGGCCGGGGTGATCGGGCCGGCCGGCTTGCCGCCGGACTGCAGGAACTTCTGGAGGGCGAAGTTGTCGACGATGCCCCAGCGCTCGGCGATCTTGTCGCCCTCGAAGCGGAACCAGATGATCGCCTGGTGCTGGACCTGCAGGCCGGTCGGCGCGATGCCGATGAACGGGCCGGTGTGCTTGCCGTGCATCACCCAGCGGATGGCCGCCTTGTCGCCCATCGAGATGAAGTCGAGGATCTCGTACTTGATGCCGGTGAACGCGGACTGCTGGATCTTGATGGTGTGCTTGAAGGCCTCCGGACCGCGCAGCGAGTCGTCGTGGCTGCCGTTGTTGCGGAAGTCGGCGGTGAGGTAGCGGTCGGCGGCCGACAGGTCGCCCAGGTCAAGGCCCTCGTGGAAGACCTTCTCGATCAGTTCCTTCTGCTGCTCGGCAGTGAGCGTGGTGGCCATCGGTGCGTTCTCCTTCGCTTAGATTGCGGGGGTGTTGCCGCGGGTGTCGAGGGTCTGCCGGTCGACGTGGGTGACGCCCTTCGGTACGGCGCCCGTGGTCCACACGATCCGCAGCTGCAGCCGCTCGAAGCGCCAGCCGCCCGGGGTGCGGCGGGCGATGCCCGTGAAACGGCCGCCGAGCTGGAAGTACTCGGAGGCGTCGGGCGGCAGGGGCGAGCCGTGGTGCACGTGCGAGGCGATCAGGCTCCAGCTCACCTCGGCACGGTCGCCGTCGAGGTCGATCGAGCTGTCGGAGCCGTGGTGGTGCGTGCGGCCCCAGCGCTTCATGATCTCGGCGGTGAAGGCGGCGACACCGGCGATGCCCCGGTGGCTGCCCACCGGGAAGGTCATCTCGATGCCGTCGGTGAACAGCGAGCCGGACCAGGCCCGGTCGAAGACCCCCTCGTCGAGGCTGGCCAGATAGCGGTCGACGAGCTGTTTCAGCTCGGCGAGGTCGCCGAGTCGGGCGACCTCGGCCGCCAGGGCGTCACGGTCCGCGGCCTCGTGCCGGGTCATGACACCCGGCGCGCTTCGGTCTGCGCGTCGGTCGCGTAGATGACGACGTCGTCGGGGCCGTGCACGACGGCTTTGCCCTCGCCGGCGATGGTCTCGCCGTCGCGCTGCGCGCTGATGTCGATCTGTATGTAGGCGGCGTGGTGGCCGTTGGGGCTGATCTGCGTGATGTCGACGTTGAAGTCCTCGCGCAGGGAGAACTCCAGGGAGTCGTCACCGGTGACGGTCCAGGAGCCGGTACCGGTGCTCTTCTTGGTGACGACCGTGAGCGACCCGTCCGGCTCGAAGGTGACCGTGTAGTCGTCCACCTCGCCGTCGTGCGTCACGGTACCCGTCCAGCGACCGACGGGCGTCCAGGTAGAAACAGGCATCGACCACACTTCCTTCAGTCGGGCGACAGGAAACAAGAAATCCGCACCCGGTCATGAGCCGACCTGGATACGGATTCGGAATAGCGCCGCCCGGGAGAACCACCGGCCGAAGGGCGGGTGCGTCAGGGCATGAGGGCGCCGGAAAAAGTGTGACACCCCGGCGCGCGACCCGTCAACTGTCCTTTTAATAAAGCAAGTTGATGCATCACTGGCTGATGAATCACGGGCTTGCGCACAGCGGCGGGAAGGGGAACGGGGAATGACGCACGGCAAGCGGCCCCCGCGGCCGAGGGGGGCCGCGGGGGCTGTCGCCTCCGGATCCCCGCACGGATCCGGGTCGTGCTCCGTGATGGTCTGTCGTGTTCCGTGATGGTCAACGGCTGCGGTCAGCCCGTTGCCGGCGGCCGGGCGGTGCGCGTCACCCGGACTCGCCGTCGCGAGCGAGCGCGAGCAGTTCGTCGAGGTCGTACTCGGCCCGCTGCGGCCCGCCGTAGCGGGTGATCTTCCCGCGACTGGCCCACTTGCGGATCGTGGCCTGGCTCACGCCCATCGCGAGGGCGGCCAGTTCCGTCGGCACGGTACGCCGCCCCCCTCCCGCCGGGCCCGGCCCGGTCACGCCGCGTCCCTCCTCGCCCGGTCGGCCAGCAGCAGCCAGCGCCGCGGCGGCAGCGCGTGACCCGCGTCGCAGGAGACATGGCTCGGCACCCGGTCGCCGTCGGCCGGCAGCACGCCGTGCAGGTTCCCGGCGCAGTCGGGCTCCACGCACGCGCCGAGGGGGAACCTGCGCACCGGCCCGGGCCCGA
This sequence comes from Streptomyces sp. MUM 2J, assembly GCF_022414535.1. Classification (GTDB taxonomy): domain Bacteria; phylum Actinomycetota; class Actinomycetes; order Streptomycetales; family Streptomycetaceae; genus Streptomyces. The sequence goes on along the minus strand of NZ_JADWYM010000002.1, from coordinate 323,172 downwards.
AGAGCGCGCCGAGCTCGGAGCGCAGTTCGACGAGTTCCTCGTCGAAGTCGACCCCCGCGGGATGCCCCGCCAGCCACGGCAGCTGCCGCCGCAGGAACGGGACGAGGGCCCCCACCCCGCGCTCCACCGGACGGTGCCCCGCCTCGTCGCGCTCGTCCACGACGAGCCGCGCCCACAGCCCCAGTACCTCCGACAGCCGGGAGCGCAGTGCCACGGCCCGTTCGTCGAGCACGATGCCCGCGGCACCACGGCTGCCGCTGACCCGTTCGCGCAGTTGCGGCGGAGCGGGCGCGAGTGCCAGATCGCTTTCCTCGTACAGGTCGAGCAGGGTGCGCAGTTCGCCGTCGATCCTCGCCACGCACTTGGCGCAGATCCGACCGCACAGCCGTGCGCAGTCCCTGCTCCCGTGCTCGTCGCCGAGCAGTCGATGCCCGTGCATATCCATCCCCCTGAATCCCTGGGTGCGCCTGAGACTGCGTCCATCCTCAGGTGCGGCCGGAAGGGGCTTCAACGCCGTCCGGGGCATATTTCCGACAAGCATCTGCAGCTGTGTCAGTGGAGCGTCAACGGGGCGTCAAGTGGCTGGATCGGCACGCTCCCGGGGTGGGACCGCTGTGACGGAAGGGGCCGCCGGGGCGGCTGCCCTGCGGTCCGGCGGCCGGATCCGACCGCGGGCCGAAGCGGGGGCGGGCCGAAGCGGCGGGGCGGACGGCGCGGAAGCACCTTGCTGACCGGTCGACTGGTTTGATAGACCTAGTAGAAGATACCATTCGACCAGTTTTTTTAGACGCAAGGGCCGCTCCGCGGGCGGGCCACGGCTCTGGGAGACATCGGATGAGGACCATTCTGATCGTCGACGACGACGACGGCATGGCCGAGGCTCTCGTGCAGACCCTGGCCGTGCACGGCTACACCCCGCTGCGCGCCAGGACCGGAGCCGAGGCACTGGACCTGTTCGGCGAGGCCTCACTCGTCGTGCTCGACCTCACCCTGCCCGACCTGGCGGGGCACGAGGTGTGCCGGCGCATCCGCGAGCGGTCCTGCGTGCCCATCCTCGCCATGAGCGACCGGGCCGAGGAACTCGACCGGGTGATGGCCTTCCACATGGGCGCCGACGCCTTCGCCTTCAAGCCCGTGGGCGGCTACGAACTGGTGGCCCGGATGCAGGCGCTGTTCCGGCGGGCGGGCGACTGCCCCCGGCACACCGCGGACGAACAGGCGCCGGCGGAGCCGGCCGAGACGCATGCCAGCCCCGACCCACCCGCCCGGCCGACCGGCCCCGACCTGCTCCGCGCCGGCCCGCTCCGTCTCGACCTGCGCACCCGCCGGGTGCTGCTGCGCGACGAGGAGGTGGCCGTCACCCGCAGGGAGTTCGACCTGCTGGCACTGCTCATCGAGGAACCCGGCACGGTGCGGCGGCGGCAGGACATCATGGCGCGGGTCTGGGACGAGAACTGGTTCGGCTCCACACGCACGCTGGACGTACACGTGGGCTCCCTGCGCACGAAGCTGGGCAGCCGGGAGTGGATCGAGACGGTGCGCGGAATCGGCTACCGCCTGACGGTCCCCGCGGGACCGCCCACGCCCGGGGCCGCCCACGTCCCCGCGTCCACGGGCCGCTGAGCCCACCCGCCGGCGCGGGTGGGCGGCGGAGTTCGGGGCCGCCGGGCGGGGAGAGCCGGGGGAGGCCGTCGCGGGGGGCCGGGGACCGCCGCGGAGGCCCGGGGGGAGGCACCGCGGAGGCCCGGGGGACACCGCGGAGAACCGCCCCGTCGGCGGAGGACCGGGAGCCATCGCGGAGGAGGGGCGGCAGTCCTCTCCGCAACGCCCCCTGGCGGACCACGGAGACCCTCCACGGCTGAGCACGGCTTCGCGGCGGCCGCCGCCCAGGCCCCCGGGGCACGGTGGCCGGCCCCGTACGCATGACCGGGTCGGGCAGGTGACGAGGGCGCGCCGCCGTCGGCGGTCGTGCGTACCGCGGTGTCCCCTCCCAGCGGTAGGCCTTCTCGCGGCGCCGCCCCCGCCCTGCCCCGGGGCGGAACTCCCCTACAAGCGTCCGCTCCCCGCGTCCAGCAGGGAGACACGGCAGCTGCCGGCCACCGCGTCCTGCTGATGGAACGTCACCATGGCCTCTCCGCGCCCCGGTTCACCTCCGGGCGGGGCGGGCGTGACCATCACCAGGCACGGCGAGTCCAGCTCGATGTACCGGTGGAAGGCGGCGTCGCAGCCGACGAGCAGCCCGCGCGGCAGCCCGAGCGAGGCCAGGGCCGCCTGCCGGGCGGCCTCCAGGACGACCATGCCCGGCACGTGGTCCACCGGGTGGTCGAACAGCACGGGGTGTGTGGCGTCGACGCGCAGCAGATAGGCATGGCTCTGTTCGTCCGCGGCCTCCCCGTCCCGGACGCCCAGCACCACGTCGAACTCCTGCATGCGGCCGACCAGGTGCGGCGCGACCGCCCGGGACGGCACGCAGGCGGGGTCGTCGGCCGCCCGCCCGCCGCGCAGCCTGTGGTACACCGCCGGCGCGACGCAGTCGGTCGACCCGCTTCCGCGGGCGATGAGCGTGCCGTCGCGGTGCGCGGTGAAGTCGCATCCGAAGGAGGTCACATGGCCGGCGCGGCAGCGGATGTCCCGCATGCTCGCGTCGATCACCACGTCCGCCGGGGTCCCGGCGAGCCGCATCCCCTCCTCCGTGGTCTCGAAGGTCATGGTGCGCGTCAGGAACTGATGCCCCATCGGGATGCCCAGAGCCTGGTGGCCGAGCAGGAGCGCGGCCTGACGAATCGATTCCGCGAACAGCATCGGATCGTGCCAGCTCCCGGCGACCGGTCCGTAGTAGCTGTGGCAGCGCGCCCACTGGGCGCCGATGCGATACGCGTCCCTCCCCCGGGGCCGCACCCCCGTGAGGAGAACCTCGGACACGGCAGCGCGGTGGACCAGCCAGCGCGGCACCGTCCGTTCGAAGAGTTGGGCCTCCTCCCTCTCCTGCGTTAAAAAATCCAGCCGCTCGGCTTGCACAAGTGGACTCATCATTGCGCCTCCGGTGACACGAAAGGAACGCAGCCTTCCGCGAAAGGACCAGGACAGTGCGAGAGATGGGCCGCCGTCGCGCATGGGCACCACCGGGGCGATAGCGTACTAGCTGACTGGTTTTTTTTCTCTACCTCTTCATGGCAGTCTGATGACTGAGAGGAGTCGAGACACGCGGCCGGCACCCCGGCCGGATCTCGGCGCCGAGACGCACAGGGAGGTACCACGTGGCCAGGGCCAGGCAGGAACGGGCGGAGATCACCCGGCAGGCGATCCTCGACGGGGCGGCCGCCGCCTTCGACGCGACCGGCTACGGCAGCACGAGCCTGAGCGACGTCGCCCAGCACGCCGGCGTCACCAAAGGAGCGCTCTACTTCCATTTCTCGTCCAAGGAGGCCCTGGCCCAGGCCCTGGTGGAGGAGCAGCGGCAGTACGCCGAACTGCTGGCCGACGTACCGAAGCCCGGCGTACAAACGCTCATCGACATGGGCCACCGGATGGCCCACGGGCTGCTCAACGACGTACGCCTGCGGGCGGGGGTGCGGCTCGTGGTGGAGTTCGGCTCGTTCGGCTCGCCCGACCCGGCTCCCTACAGTGCCTGGATCAACGCCATCCGGGACTGCCTGGTCCACGCCCAGGCCCGCGGCGACGTCCAGGCCGGCATCAACGTCACGGACCTGGCGAACGTCCTGTCCAGCGCGTTCACCGGACTTCAGCTCACCTCGCACGTCCTGACGGCACGCAAGGACCTGGACGACCGCGTCACCGACCTGTGGCGGTTCCTGCTGCCCGGCGTCGTCCCGCCCCGGCGCGTCTCCCGCTTCGAACCGGCGGGCTCCCCGGAGTGCCGCGCGGAACTGGGCCTGCCGCCGCTCTTCGACGGGCAGGCCAAGAACGCCTGACCGGCCCGCGGGCCGCACGTCCCGGACCCGCACCGCGCCCGCGGCCGGTGAGCCGGCACGGCAGGCTGCCGTCCCGGCCGGGCGCCGGCCGCCGCCCGGGCCTCACCGGCGTCGGCGGGCCGACGTGCCCCGGGGGAGGGTCGCCCGGCCGGAAGGTGTGCCGGGCGTGACGGTGTGACGGCGTGCCGTTCAGGTGCCGCCATGGCCGGGCGGCGTGGTACGCACGCCCCGCAGGCCCTCCCGGGACGCCAGGCCCGTGAGGGTGAGTTCCCACAGGTCGGCCAGCCAGGTGTCGCACTGTGCGGCCGGCGCGCCCAGCCAGGTCAGGGTCTCCAGCCCGGTGACGGCCGCCGTCACCGGCGTGCGTGCGGATGCCTGCGACACGGAGCCGTCCAGTTCGCCGACCCGGCGGGCCTGATCGAGGAGTCCGCCGAGCCGCCCGAGCCACTGCCGGTAGAAGTCCGGCGGGTCGTCATCGTGTCCCTGCGGCCCGGCGTCGTCGCGCTCCCGCGCGATGCGAACCGAGGCCCGCACGTACACGTCCTCGCGCAGCAACCGCCCCAGCACGTAGGTCAGGTCGACGATGATCTGGAGAAAGGGGCCGCCGGCTGCCTCCAGCCGCAGCGCCGCCCGCTCCATGGTCTCCCGGGCCCGCTCCAGCACGGCCACGGCGATCTCGTCCTTGGTGGAGAAGTGGAAGAACAGCGCCCCCTTGGTCACCCCGGCGTGCCGGCTGATGTCGGCGAGCGTCGCCCCCGTATAGCCGTGCCGCGCGAACGCGTCGGCAGCCGCGGCCACCAGCCGTTCCACGGTCTGCTCCGACCGCTTCTGCCTGCCCGCCATCAGACCGCCCCTCGCGGCACCGCCGTGCGGCGCCGTCCGTCCACACGTCCCTGCTCCCTTGATACGCCCCGGCACGACAGTGGAGTGCAAGCTCCACGTCAGACACGCGACAAGCCTCGGCAATCTTCACCGGCCCGTTTCCGGCGGACCGGCACGGCACGGCAGCGCGGGGCCCGGCGCACGCCTCGCGCGCCGGACCCGCGACGGTTCAGCGCACGGATCGGTACTCGCCGCGCGGATCGGTACCCGCCGCGCGGATCGGTGCGCAGCCCGGAGCGGGACGGTGGTCGGCCGGACGGGGCCAGGGGGTGGATCAGCGCTGAACCACGCGCGGCTCCGGGCGCGGTTCAGGTGTGCTGGGGAGGGGGATCAGACGTGGATCGGCTGGGACGCTCTGCCGGACGCGTCGTCGATCTCCCCGTGCGCTTTGGTCAGCAGTTGCATGGCCAGCTCGTTGAGGGCCCGGGCACCTGCGATCTCCTCGCCGACACGGGGCTGGTTGGAGTCGGTGTGATGGCGGGTGGCGCGCCCGTGGGCCCGCACCTCCGTGCCGTCGGGCAGACGGACCAGCGCCACGGCGCGCGTGTGCTGGTCGTCCTCCATGAATTCCATCTCCACGTGCCATCCCACTGCGGTGTGCATCATGACGATCACCTCCGGAACACCTGCTTCCAGGGTGCTCCTCCCGGCCCGCCCCCGCATCCACGGGTGCCCGTACCGGACAGCCTCGCCCCGGTCGTGGCCCCGCCACCGCAGCACACGGCGTACACGGGCACCACCAGCCGGGAGGGCCGTCGGCCGGGCGGCGTACCCGAGGGGCGGCCCCGAGGCCCGCACGCCGAGACCGTCCAGGACGGTGCAGACCGCGGTGGTCGGCCCGGTGGCGAAGGCCGCGCCGATCGCGGCCCGGTCCGGTCGCCGCCCGCGCGTCCCCCACAGCGCGGCGCCGGTCAGCCCGGCGCCGCGACCGCCCGATGGTGGCTTGCCCGCTGCGGCGGTCCCGCGCCGGCTGCCGTGCGGCGAAAGGCCGGTGAGAGTGCCCGTCCCCACGGAACCCTCACCGGCCGTCAGCGGCGGAGACGGTACGTCAGACCCGTACCAGCTCCCGGTCCTCCTCCGCGCCGGAGCGCGTGCGCAGTCCCTCGCCCTCGACGTCGACGTTGGGCAGGGCGCGGTCCAGCCACTTCGGCAGCCACCAGGCCCGCCTTCCGAGCAGGGCCAGGACCGCCGGGACGATGGCCATGCGGACGATGAACGCGTCGAAGAAGACGGCGACCGCGAGGCCGAAGCCGATCATCTTGACCATCGACTCGGACGAGCCGATGAAGCCCGCGAAGACCGCCATCATGATCACGGCCGCGGCCGTGACGACTCTCGCGCCGTGCTGGAAGCCGGTCACCACGGCCTGGCCGGGCTTCTCGCCGTGGACGAACGCCTCGCGCATCCGCGTCACGAGGAACACCTCGTAGTCCATCGCCAGGCCGAAGACCACGCCGACCATGAAGATCGGCATCATCGACATGACCGGACCGGTCTCCTCCACGCCCATCAGATCGGCGAGCCACCCCCACTGGAAGACCGCGACGACCGCGCCCAGCGCCGCCATGACGCTCAGCAGGAAGCCCAGCGCGGCCTTCAGCGGGACCAGGATCGACCGGAACACCACGATCAGCAGCAGGAACGCCAGGCCGACGACCAGGACCAGGTACGGGACCAGCGCGTCGTTCAGCTTCTGCGAGACGTCGATGTTCATCGCCGTCGAACCGGTGACCAGGACCTGCGCGTCCGTCCTCGCCCCGATCCCGGCGCCCGCGTCGCGGATGCCGTGCACCAGGTCCTCGGTCGTCGTGGAGGACGGCTTGGATCCTGGGATCACGGTGATCGTCGCGGTGTCGCCGGCCTTGTTGAACGCCGCGGGCGTGACCGTGGTGACGTCCTTCAGGCCCTTGATCTCCTCGGAGACGTCGGCGACGGCGGCCTTGGGGTCGTCGGCGCGCTGCGCGTCGACGACCACCAGCAGCGGGCCGTTGAAGCCGGGGCCGAAGCCCTCCGACAGCAGGTCGTAGGCGCGGCGCTGGGTGGTCGACGTCGGCTGGGAGCCGTCGTCGGGCAGGCCCAGCTCCAGCGAGGCGGCCGGGACCGCCGCCGCGCCGAGGCCGACCACGCCCAGCAGCAGGACGGCGACCGGCCGGCGCACCACGAAGCTCGCCCAGCGCGTGCCCGTGTTGGGCTTGCCCGCAGCCGTGGGAGCCTTCCTCCCACCGCCGCCGAGCAGCTTGTTCTTCTGCCCGGCCGGCTTCACCTTCCGCCCGGCGAAGCCCAGCAGCGCGGGAATCATCGTCAGGGCGATGAGGACCGCGATGGCCACGGTGCCGGCCGCGGCGACGCCCATCTTCGTCAGCATCGGGATGTTGACGACGGACAGGCCGACCAGCGCGATGACGACGGTGAGACCGGCGAAGACGACGGCGGAGCCGGCGGTGCCGACGGCGCGGCCCACGGCCTCCTCGCGGTCACGGCCCTCGGCGAGTTCGGCGCGGTAGCGCGAGACGATGAACAAGGCGTAGTCGATGCCCACGGCCAGGCCGATCATCGTCGCCAGGGTGGAGGTGGTCGAGCCGAGGTCGAGCGGGTCGGCCAGCGCGGTGATCGCGGAGACACCGATGCCGACACCGATCAGCGCGGTCAGCAGCGGCAGGCCGGCGGCGAGCAGCGAACCGAAGGTGATGACGAGGACGACGGCCGCGATGGCGATGCCGATGACCTCGGTGGCACCGGTCTCGGGAACGGCGCTGAGCGCGTCACCGCCGACCTCCACCGTCAGCCCGGCGTCGCGCGCGTGCTGCGCGGACTCCTTCAGGGCGTCCTTGGTCGCGTCCTCCAACTCCATGCCGGAGACCTTGTACTTCACCGAGGCGTACGCGATCGTGCCGTCCTTGCTGACGGCCTTGCCCGCGTAGGGGTCGGCGACCGAGGCGACCTCGGAGCCGTCGGAGAGCTCCTCGACCGTCTTCTCGACGGTCGCCTTGTTGTCCGGGTCGGTCATCTTCTCGCCGCCGGGCGCCTTGAAGACGACGCGGGCGGTGGCGCCGTCGGCGCTCATGCCGGGGAACCGCTGCTCCAGCAGGTCGAAGGCCTTCTGGGCCTCGGTGCCGGGAACGGAGAAGGAGGAGTTGCCGGCGGCGGGGGCGCTGGCCGCGCCGACCCCGGCGAGGGTCAGCAGCGCGACCCAGATCAGGGCGACGAAGTGCCGTCGCCTGAAGGCCAGCCGGCCGAGTCTGTAGAGGAACGTGGCCACGAGGGCGTACTCCCGGTCAGGTCGTGGGGGTGTTCAGGGCAGGGGTGATCGGCCCGACGACGTGAGCGGTGGCGTCAGGTGGAGGGCTCGCTCGGGGACAGGTCGGAGCGTGACGCGTCGGTGGCGGCGACGTGCCGCCGTCGACGTGTCAGGGGTGACGTGTCAGGAGGTGGAGGCGCCGAGGGCGGGGAGGACCACGGCGTCGATGTACGACAGCAGGAACGCCTGGGTGGGCGGCTGCTCGTCGATCAGGGTGCGGGCGGCGAAGGCGCCGACCATCATGTGCACGATGTACGCCATCGCCGGGTTGTCCGGGCGCACCTCGCCCCGGTCGACGGCGCGTTGCAGCATGCTGCGGAACTCCGCCGTCTCCGGTTCGATCAGGTGCTCCCGGAAGGCCTGCAGCAGGTCCGGGTTGCTGTGGACCGCCATGGCCAGGGCCCGTAGCAGGGCGGAGTTCTGCGCCATCTCGCAGTCGTCCGACCGCAGGGTGAGCGCCTGCAGATCCCCGCGGAGGGACCCGGTGTCGACCGCGCCGGCCGCGCCGCCCGGCTTGTTGTGCCGCACCGCCTTCGCGACCAGCTCGGCCTTGCCGCCCCACTGGCGGTAGAGCGTCGCCTTGCTGGACCGGGTGCGGGCGGCCACGGCGTCCATGGTGAGGGCGTCGTAGCCGACTTCCCGGAGCAGGTCGAGCACGGCCTCGTACAGCTCGGCCTGGCGCTCGGGTGTGATCCGGCTGCGACGCGCGGTCGTGACCTCGGTCATGCCACTCACCCTTTCCGCTCCGGTGGTGCCGCTTCGAACGACACGGTTTCGTACTCCACTGGGTACTCCACGAATGTACCGCAGCGTCTTTTCGAAACGAAACGGTTTCGTACGTGTCTTGGGTCACGACTGTCGGATCCGCATAAACGAGCCGCGCGCCGGAGGCGGCGGCCGCACCGCCCCCGGTCCGGCGCACCGCGGCCCGCGCCAGGGCGCCGGCAACGGCACCGAGGACCCGTCGGGACCGGGAGCAGCCGGCCGGACCCGGCGCCGGGCGGGTGCGTTCGCGGGCGGGGGGGAATCCCGGCGGTCACGAGTTGCTGCCGCCCCTCCCCCGGAAAAGCATGGGGAGGTGAGCTATCTGCGCCTGCCCCACCTCCACGGTGATCTGCTGTGCTTCGTGGCCGAGGACGACCTCTGGCTGGCCCCCCTCGACGGTCCGGACCGCGCCTGGCGGCTCACCGTCGACCGGACGAAGACCGGGCACCCGCGTTTCTCGCCCGACGGCCGCAGCATCGCGTACACCTCGTGGCGCAGTCTGGCGCCCGAGATCCACCTGGTCGGAACGGACGGCGGGGAGAGCCTGCGGCTGACGCACTGGGGCAGCGCCGACACCCAGGTGCGCGGCTGGACCCCGGACGGCGACATCCTCGCCGTCGCCTCGCACGGCGAGCCCTTCCCGCACTTCACCTGGGCCTACAAGGTCGCCACCGAGGACGACCCGGGCCGCAAGCTCCCCTGGGGCCCCGTCTCCGACATCCAGGTGGCCGACCTCGACGGCGAGCGCAGGACCCTGCTGCTCACCGGCACCCCACCGCACGAGCCGGCCGCCTGGAAGCGGTACCGGGGCGGCGCCACGGGACGCCTGTGGCTGCACGGCGAGCGGCTGCTGCCGGACCTCGGCGGCCATCTCCACTCCCCCATGTTCGTCGGCGGCCGGATCGCCTTCCTCTCCGACCACGAGGGCGTCGGCAACCTCTACTCCTGCGCCCATGACGGCTCCGACCTGCGCCGCCACACCGACCACGACGCCTTCTACGCCCGGCACGCCGCCAGCGACGGCACCCGCGTGGTGTACCAGTGCGCGGGCGACCTGTGGCTGGTGGACGACCTGTCACCGGACGCGCTGCCACGCCGCCTGGACGTGCGGCTGTCCGGGCCGCGCGCCGGGCGCCGCCGCTACCAGGTCCCGGCGTCCCAGCACGTGGACGGTCTCTCCGTCGACGAGACGGGCCGGGCCAGTGCCGTCGTCGTCCGCGGCAGCCTGTACTGGCTCACCCATCGCGACGGTCCCGCCCGCACCCTCACCGACACCCCCGGGGTGCGGGTGCGGCTGCCGGAGATGCTGGGCTCGACCGGGCAGGTCGCCTACGTCACCGACGCCGACGGCGAGGACGCGGTCGAGATCGCCTACCTGCCCCGTGCCACCGGCGACCGCGCGCCGCGCCGCCTGGCCTCCGGCGAACTGGGCCGCGTGCTGGAGATGGTGTCCGACCCCACGGGCGAACGGGTCGCCGTCGCCGCGCACGACGGGCGGCTGCTGCTCCTGGACGTCACCGAGGACTCCAACGGCGAGGTCACCGAGCTGGTCCGGTCCGGCAACGGTCCCGTGCGCGACCTGGCCTTCGCCCCGGACTGCTGCTGGCTGACCTGGTCGCACCCGGGCGTCGGGCGGTCGCTGCGGCAGATCAGGCTGGCCCGGATGAAGGACCGCCTGATCGTCGACGTGACCAACGGCCGTTTCGAGGACGAGAACCCGGTCTTCACCCGCGACGGCCGCTACCTCGCCTTCCTGTCCTGGCGCGGCTTCGACCCCGTCTACGACGTCCACACCGGCGACCTGTCCTTCCCGCTGGGCTGCCGCCCCTACCTCGTCCCCCTGTCCTCCGCCACGCCCTCCCCGTTCGCACTGAACCCCGAGGGCAGGCCGGCCGCCGGAGGCCTGGACCCGGTGGAGGACGAGGGGACCGGCGACGGAAGCGCGGTGACGGTGGAGGTGGCGGGCCTGGAGAGCAGGGTGACGCCCTTCCCGGTCGCGGCCTCCAAGTACTCGGGGCTGCGCCCGGTGGCGGGCGGCGGACTGGTCTGGCTGCGCTGGCCCATCTCCGGCGCGCTGGGCGAGACGTTCGCCAACCCCGGCGACCCCAGCGAACGGCCGACGCTGGAGCACTTCAACCCGACCCGGGCGAAGAAGTCCGAACTCGTCGGCCACCTGGACTGGTTCGCCGTCAGCGGCGACGGCAGCCGTCTGGTCGTCATGGACGAGGGCGATCTGCGGGCCGTGCCCGCCACCGAGTCCGGCGAGGGCGACACCACCACCTGGATCGACCTGCGCCGCATCCTCCACGAGGCCGATCCGCCCGCCGAGTGGCGCCAGTCCTACGAGGAGGCCGGCCGGCTCGTCCGCGCCTACTTCTGGGACCCGGGGATGAGCGGCGTCGACTGGGACGCCGTGCTCGCGCAGTACCGGCCGCTGCTCGAACGGGTCGCCTCTCCCGACGAGTTCGCCGACCTGCTGCGCGAGGTGCTCGGCGAGTTGGGCACCTCCCACGCCTACGTCTCCGCCGCCCGCCGCAACGAGGGCCCGGCGCACTACCAGCGTCTGCAGGGCCTCCTCGGCGCCAACTTCGCCCGCCGGGAGGCCGGGTGGACGGTGAAGCGGATCCTGCCGGGCGACTCCTCCGACTCCAGGGCCCGCTCACCGCTGGCCGGCACGGGCATCCGCGAGGGCGCCGTCCTCACCCACGTCGACGGGCGCCCGGTGGACCGGGCCACCGGACCGTACCCACTGCTGGCGGGGTCGGGGGGCACCACGGTGGAGCTGACGTTCACCCCGGCGGAAGGGGTCGCCGGCCGTGCCCGCCGCGTCGCGGTCGTCCCCCTCGCCGACGAACGCCCGCTGCGCTACCAGGACTGGGTCGCCAAACGCCGCGGCGTCGTACGGCAGTTGAGCGACGGCCGGTGCGGCTACCTCCACATCCCCGACATGGGCGGCTCCGGCTGGGCGCAGTTCAACCGGGACCTGCGCATGGAGGTGTCCCGGCCCGCGCTCATCGTGGACGTCCGCGGCAACGCCGGCGGCCACATCAGCGAGCTGGTCGTCGAGAAACTCACCCGCACGATCATCGGCTGGGACCTGACGAGGAACGCCCAGCCCGTTTCGTACGCCTCCAACGCACCGCGCGGTCCGGTCGTGGCCCTGTGCGACGAGTCGACGTCCTCCGACGGCGACATGATCATCGCGGCGTTCAAGCTGCTGGGACTGGGGCCCGTGGTCGGGCAGCGGACCTGGGGCGGCGTCGTCGGCATGACCGGCCGCCACCGTCTCGGCGACGGCTCGGTGATCACCGTGCCGATGAACGCGGCATGGTTCGACGCCTACGGCTGGTCGGTGGAGAACCTGGGCGTCAGCCCCGACGTCGAGGCACTGCGCACCCCCCTCGACTGGGCCGAGGGCCGCCACGCCCAGCTCGGCGACGCCGTCCGACTCGCCCTGGAACTGCTGGAGTCCAACCCGCCGGCCACACCGCCGGACTACCGGGACGTACCCGACAGGTCCCGCCCGAAGCTGCCACCACGCAGCAGTTGAGACTCACGGCGGTCCGCGGGGTGGTGATGGAACGCCCCGGGGACGCGGGCGGCCGGGCGGCGCGGACGCCCCCGGCGGCTCCGGCGACGGCACCACGCGCGGCACACGGCGTGGGGCGCCCCCGAGGAGAAGGGGGCGCCCCACGGCGTGCGGAACAGGCCGAGCGCAGCGGCTACGCGTCGTAGTCCTGGTCGAACTGCTCCTGCATCTCCCGGTCCGCGTCCTCCGTCTCGTGGCGGCCACGCTCGGGCTGCTGGCGCTGCGGGCTGCGTCGGCCGGACTTCTCACGGCTCTCGCCGAGCTTGTCCTTGGCCTGCTGCTGCCACTGCTCGGCCTGGTCCTGGAACTTGTCCTTCATGCCCATGTGGGTTCACTCCTGTGTGGGTGAGGGGGACGGCCTCCGACCGGCCGGATTCCGGCGGCGGTGGGGCCTCGACCAGACTCACACGGGGGGTGACGCACCGCATGTCGATCACTCACGCTCCGTAGCAGCCCCCGCGGCCGGGGTCCGCTCCCGCTCGTCGGCAGCTCCGCCCGCGCCCACCAGCCCGGTCCGCATGCCCTCCAACCGGTCCGCGAAGCGCCGCATCTCACGCTGCCCGACGGTGCCGATGAGCCCCGGCAGGTACCCGCGCACGCCCTGCATCCCGCGCAGCCACCACTGGCCGTAGACATGGCTGGACCGCCGCTCGATCCCGGCGACGATCCGGTCGACCGCGGGTCCCAGCGGGTACGTCTTGTTCGACGGCCACGGCAGTCGCTGCCGGAGTTCCCGCATGACGTCGTCCTGGTCGGCCCCACGCACCATGTCGGTGTCGGTCCACGACAGGTAGCCGACGCCGACCCGCACGCCCCTGTGACCGACCTCGGCGCGCAGACTGTGCGCGTACGCCTCCACGCCCGACTTGGACGCGCAGTACGCGGTCATCATCGGCGCCGGCGTGATCGCGGCGAGGGAGGCGATCTGCAGCAGGTAACCGCGGCTCTCCATCAGCACCGGCAGGAACGCGCGGGCCGTCACCGCCGACCCGACGAGGTTGACCTCGATCACCCGTCGCCAGGCCCGCGGGTCGGAGTCGACGAAGGGCCCACCGCTGGCGACACCGGCGTTGGCGACGACGACGTCGACCTTCCCGAACCGCTCCTTGACCTCCTGCGCCACCCGCGTCATCGCCTCGTGGTCGGTGACGTCCGCGTGCCAGTGGCCGCTCTCGCCGTGCAGCCGCTCGGCGACCTGCTTGAGGGCGTCCGGCTCCAGGCCGACCAGGGCGACCGTCGCGCCGCGCGCGGAGAGCTTGCGGGCGAGCAGCTCGCCGACGCCCCGCGCCGCGCCGGTGACGACCGCGACCTGTCCCTCCAGGCTGACCCTGCTCATTAGAGGACCATCCCTTCTGCAGCCCTCACGGGTAGGGTTGTGACCTCTCGGTCCCGGCGGGTGCACGGCCTGTCTTGCGTGCCGTTCGACGGCCTGCATGAGTGACGCCAGCCCTGCCGGGCCGAGGCCGTCTGATCGGCTTCAGGGACACGCCCCGCAGAGGGCCGATTAGTGAGCTCCCGGCAGACGACCTCACCACCGGGCAGGTGCTCCTGGAACGGCAGTGGAGTACGACGCACGTGTTCATCGGATGGGACTGGGCGACCGAAACCCATGACGTGACCGTCATGGACCCCTTCGGCAAGCGCATCGACCGGTGGGAACTGGCCCGCACCGAGGAAGGGTTCGCCAAGACCCTGGCCCGCTTGCGCAGGCACGGCGACCCGGCCGACCTGCCCGTTGCCATCGAAACCACCCGGGGCCTGGCCGTCGACCGGCTTCTGGCCGCCGGCCACCCGGTCGTACCGGTGCACCCCAATGCCTTCCACGCCATGCGGGCGCGCTGGGGCGCCTCGAAGGCCAAGACGGACGCCGGCGACAGCATGAAGCTCGCCGACTGCCTGCGCACCGACGGCCACCTGCTGTCCCGCCTGGAGCCGACCGAGCAGGCCACTCCCGGTCTGCAGGCGCTGACCCGGCAGCGGGCAGACCACATCGAGGCCCGCATCGCCGCCGTCAACCAGCTCGCCGCGTTGCTGGACGGGCACTGGCCCGGCGGCAAGGCGGTCTTCGCCGACCCGGACAGCGACATCGCTCTCGCGTTCCTGGAGCGTCATCCCACCCCGGCCTCCGCCGCGAAGCTCACCGCCGGACGGCTTCAGGCCTGGTGCAAGCGCCGCGGCTACCCCGGCAAGAAGCCCGGCAGCGTCCTCATAGAGCGCCTGCGCGCCGCCCCGAAGGCCGCCTCCCGCCTCAGTGACGCCGTCGTCGAGCAGCTGGTACGTGTCCAGGTCCAGCTCGTGCAGGGCATACGCGCGACCATCCGCACCCTGGACAAGACCATCGCCGAAGCCACCCGAACCCACCCCTACGCACCGCTGTGCGCCACCATGCCCCGCATCGGCACGGTCAGCCTCGGACAGGTCATCGGCGAGATCGGCCCGATCCTGGAACGCGCCCAGACCTGCGAACAGCTCATCGCCGAAGCCGGTGTCGTCCCCGTCACCCGTGCCTCGGGCAAGTCCCGCACGGTCTCCTTCCGCTTCGCGACCAACCGTCGCGCACGCGTCGCGCTGACCACCTTCGCGGACAACAGCCGCCACGGAAGCGACTGGGCCGCCAGGACCTACAACGACGCCCGGGCCCGCAAGAAGCGGCACCCACACGCCGTCCGCATCCTGGCCCGCGCCTGGCTCCGCGTGATGTGGGCCTGCTGGCGCGACGGCACCTGCTACGACCCCGCCATCCACCAAGCCAACAGCAAGATCAACACACCCGCCGACGAGCCTCTGGCGGCCTAGAGGTCGACTCAGGAAACTCATGCGCCCTCCTCGATCGGTGCGCCGGCGACCTGCGCGCCGGCCGCTTCCTGTCGTCCGCCCGCGTCCCGGGCGTGCGTGTCCTGCGCTGCGTCCCGCACGCCCGCGTGACCGGTGTCCGCGGGGCCGGTGTCCGCGGGGCCGGTGTCCGCGGGGCCGGTGTGCGCATGCCCGGCGGTGTCCCGGACGTCCGTGGCACGCGCGGCCACCAGGTGGGTCGCGACCAGCTCGCGGATCGCCTCGCCGACCGCGTCCGGCGCCTCCACCGGCGTCATGTGACCGAGCCCGGGCAGCTCGGTCAGCCCGGTGCACCGGGGCAGCTCGGCGGCCAGAGCCCGGGCGTGCACGGGCGGCGTGAGCCGGTCCGCGGTGCCGACGACGACCGCCACCGGCACCCGCAACTCCCTCACCCCGTGGTCGAGATCGAGCCGCGCCAGCACCTGCGACCAGGCGTGGCGGACCGTGCGCGGGCAGGCGTGCACGATCCGCGCGCACGCCTCCACCATGAGCGGGGCCGAACCCGGGCCCATCGTCCCGTACTTGAGGACGCGCCGGGCGAGTGGCGTGACGGGTCCGAGGGGGGCGCGGGAACCGAGGACGCGCCGGGTCAGCCAGGTCCGCGTCCGCCCGGCCCGGATCGGTACGACGGTGGACTGCGCGACCAGACGCGAACTGCCGGTGCTGCACAGCAGAACCGCCGCCGCGTGCTCGCGGAACGTCCGGCGCGCCGAGGCTGCCATCACCGTCATGCCGCCCATGGAATGGCCGGCGATCACCGCCTTCTCGCCGGGCGCGAGCGTGGCCGAGAGCACGGCCTCCAGGTCGTCGGCGAGGGCCCGGGTGCTGCACGCGGGGCTCGCCGGGCTGCGTCCGTGGCCGCGCTGGTCGTAGGCGATGACCCGGTGGTCGGCCGCCAGCAGGCGAATCTGCGCCGCCCAGAACGCGGTCGAGCAGGTCCACCCGTGCGCGAGGACGACCGCGGGAGCGGCCGGGTCGTCGACGGGGCCGTGCATCTCGACGTGCAGCCGCGCGCCGTCGGCGGAGACGACGGTCAGCTCGCGCGCGGGCGCGGGCGGGGCATAGGGCCCGGAGGTCACGTGGGCGAGACGGCTCATCCGGCGGCCCCCCGGGTGCGGCCGGAGGCCTGCCGCGCCGGGGCCCCGACAGCCCCCCGCGCCGGAGCCTGCTGGGCGCGGGCCTTCCGCCGGGAGCCGCTTCCGCTCGCCCCGGGCGACTCCCCGTCGGAGCCGGCCCCTTCGGCCGCCCTTCCACCGAGGGTCGTCTTCCCGGGCGTGCGGCCGTCGGAGGGGCGCAGCACCTGGTACTCCGAGAGTTCGACGCGGCGCGTGGCCCGCCGGAACTCGCTGGTCGTCCCCGGCCAGACGGTGGTGTTGCGTCCGCTCGCGTCGAGGTACCAGCTGGTGCAGCCACCCGTGTTCCACACCGTCCGCTTCATGCGCTCCTGCACCCGGCGGTTCCAGGCGTGCACGGCGCTCGGGCGCGCGTCGAGCGCGGCACGGCCGCCGAGGACGTCCAGCTGGCGCATGTAGTCGGCGAGGTAGTTCAGCTGGGACTCGATCATGAGGATCATCGAGGAGTTCCCGAGGCCGGTGTTGGGCCCGATGATGGTCATCCAGTTCGGGAAGCCGGCGGCGGAGGCGCCGCGCAGGGCCGCCATGCCGCCGGTCCAGGTCTCGGCGAGCGTCCGGCCGTCGGCGCCCACGACCCGCTCGGCGATCGGCATGTCCGTGACGTGGAAACCGGTACCGAAGATGATCACGTCGACCTCGGTCTCCGTGCCGTCGGCGGCGACGACGGTGGACCCGCGGACCTCGCTGAGCCCGCTCGCGACGACGTCCACGTTGGGCTGCGCGAGCGCCGGGTAGTAGGTGCTCGACAGGAGGATCCGCTTGCAGCCGATGCGGTAGTCCGGGGTGAGTTTTGCGCGCAGCACGGGGTCCTTGATGGCGTGCGCCATGTTGCGCTCGGCGATCCGCTCGACGAAGCCGAGCTCGTTGGGGTGCTTGGTGAAGGCCTGCACCTGGAGCTCGCGCAGGCCCCACAGCGCTCCGCGGCGCAGCTGGGTGGTGAACGGCAGCTGCCGGTGCAGCCCGCGCTCGAACCCGCCGATGGCGCGGTCGACGCGGGGCATGACCCAGGCGGGGGTGCGCTGGAAGAGGGTCAGCCTGCCGACCTCCGGCTGGATGGACGGCACGATCTGGATCGCGGACGCGCCCGTGCCGATCATCGCGACGCGCTTGCCGGCGAGGTCGTGGTCGTGGTCCCAGCGGGCGGAGTGGAAGACCTTGCCGGGGAAGGAGTCGAGGCCGGGGATGTCGGGGATCTTGGGGTCGGAGAGCGGGCCGGTGGCGGAGACGACGACGTCCGCGGTGAGGTTGCCGCCGGTGGTCTCGATGACCCATCGCAGTTGCTCGCCGTCCCAGGTCATCCGCTTCACCTCGGAGTCGAAGCGGATGTGCGGGCGCAGCCCGAAGGTGTCGGTGACGCGCTCCAGGTAGGCGCGGATGTGTTCCTGCCCGGAGAAGGTGCGCGGCCAGTCGGGGTTGGGAGCGAAGGAGAAGGAGTACAGGTGGGAGGGTACGTCGCAGGCGCAACCGGGGTAGCTGTTGTCCCGCCAGGTGCCGCCGACGCTGCCCGCCCGCTCCAGGACGGCGAAGTCGGTGATGCCCTCCCGCCGTAGTCGCACGGCGGCTCCCAGCCCGCCGAATCCGGACCCGACCACCGCCACCCGTACGTGCTCGTGCTCAGCCATGCCGAAGCCCCTCCCACACCCGTACCCAAACCCTGCCAGTGAACACTGGCACAATGGGGAGGGTAGAGGAGCCTCGTACTCATGGGTAGGGGGCGGGGCGAGGAAAGTCACCCGCGGTACAACATAGGCTTCCGGTGTGGCAGAGAAGCGTGAATACCGCATGGAGGAGCTGGCGGAGCTGGCCGGCATCACGGTGCGCACCCTGCGCTTCTACCGCGAGCGCAAACTGATCCCGCCACCCCGCCGCCAGGGCCGCATCGCCTGGTACGACGACCACCACCTGGCCCGCCTGCGCACCATCGCGGCGCTACTCGAACGCGGCCACACCCTCAGCGGCATCGCGGAACTCGCCGAGGCCCTCGACCACGGCCGGGACGTCGCCGACCTGCTCGGCGTCGGTCCCCCCACCGAGGAGGAGCCGGTCCGCCTCACCCCCGAGGAACTCGCCGCACGCTTCGAGGGCGAGGTCACCCCCGAGAACCTGGCCGCCGCCATGGAACTCGGCTACCTCGGCACGGACGGCGACGAGATCGTCCACATCAGCCGCCGCCTGCTCGACGTCTCCTCCGCCCTGGTCCGCGAGGGCATCCCGCTCGCGGAGGTCCTCACGGCGGGCGCCCGCGTCCGCGAGCACGCCGACACCCTCGCCGAACTCTTCGCCGACCTGATCCTGCGCCACGGCCCGGAGGAGGACCTGCAGCGCCTGCGCCCACTGGCCCGCAGCGTCGTGGACGCGGAGTTGTCCCTCGCCCTGGACAGGCGGCTCGGCAAGCACCTCGGGGGCGGACCACAGCCGTCCTGAGCCCGGGCGCCGTGACGGCCCCTTCGCACACTCCGCCCACCGGCGGGCACCCGGCCCACCCGCCGACCGGCGGGCCACCCGGGCGAGGGCGTGACGCGGGCACCGGCCCCGGTGGCGGGCGGCGGGTCCGGGGGCCGTGCCCGGGGACCGGCGGGCCCGCGTGCCCGTGCCCGCCGACGGGACCGGAACCCAAGGGGCGAGCCCGGGCCTACGCCTCGTAGACGACCGTGACGGGCGCGTGGTCGGACCAGCGCTCGGCGTGCGTCGCCGCGCGCTCCACGTACCCCTTGACGGCCCTGCCGGCCAGCCCCGGCGTCCCACAGTGGTAGTCGATCCGCCAGCCCGTGTCGTTGTCGAAGGCCCGCCCCCGGTACGACCACCACGAGTACGGCCCCTCCGCGTCCGGGTGCAGCGCCCGCACGACGTCCACGTAGCCGCCGTCCGCCGGGTCCAGTACCCGGGTCAGCCAGGCGCGCTCCTCGGGCAGGAAGCCGGAGCTCCTGGCGTTGCCGCGCCAGTTCTTCAGGTCGGCCCGCTGGTGGGCGATGTTCCAGTCGCCGCACACCAGGACCTCCCGGCCGTCGGCGGAGGCCCGCTCACGCAGCTCCTTCAGATACGCCAGGAACTCCCCCATGAAGCGGACCTTCTCGTCCTGCCGCTCGGTGCCGACCTCGCCGGAGGGCAGATAGAGGGAGGCGACGGTCACACCCGGCAGGTCGGCCTCGACGTACCGGCCGCTGCCGTCGAACTCCGCGGAGCCGAAGCCGACCCGGACGCGGTCCGGCTCACGCCGGGTGTACAGGGAGACGCCGGCACGGCCCTTGGCCGCGGCGGGGGCGTACACCGTGTGCCAGCCCTCCGGGGCGCGGACATGCTCGGGCAGCTGGTGCTGCTCCGCGCGCACCTCCTGCAGGCACAGCACGTCGGCGTCCGTGCCGGCGAGCCACTCCACGAAGCCCTTCTTCGCGGCGGCCCGCAGCCCGTTGACGTTCACAGAGGTCACTGTCAGCACAACACTCTCCTCGACCTCACAGTCGGCCCCATCGGCAGGACGCGTCGTCCGGGGCCACGGTGAGCACCAGGGCACGATACCGGCACACTGGACGACGTCCCGATGTCCACCCGCGGCCCACCCACCGGCTGCATACTCCTACGATTGACCGCATGAATATTCGCCGGGTCGCCTTCGACCATCCCGACGCCGTCAAGCTCAACGACCAGGTCCAGGCCGAGTACCACGTCCGCTACGGCGACGGAGGGGACGCCACCTTCCTGGACCCCTCGGACTTCGCCCCACCGAACGGCGTCTACCTCATCGCCTACGACGAGTCCGACCGGCCCGTCGCCACCGGTGGCTGGCGCAGCCAGGACGTCAACGACAAGGGCAACGAGGACGGCGACGCCGAGCTCAAGCGCATGTACGTCGTCGACGACATGCGCGGCCGGGGGATCGCCCGGCGCATCCTGGCCGCACTGGAGGACGACGCCCGCACGGCGGGCCGCATCCGCATGGTGCTGGAGACCGGCACCAAGCAGCCCGAGGCCATCGCCCTGTACCTCTCCAGCGGCTACGCACCGTGCACCAAGTTCGGCTACTACCGGTTCCACGAGGCGAGCCGCTGCTACGCGAAGGCCCTGTGACACCGCCGGACTCCACGCCCCCAGCCTCCGGCGTCGAGCCCGCCCCACCGCCTCCGCCGCACCCGGCGCCAGCCGGGGCAGGAGCGGGCTCGACCAACCGGCGCGCGCAGGCCCGTCGACCGCCGACGAGGCGCCGACGAACCCGCTGGGACCAGGCCGCCGGGACGGGCCGCCGCGAGCGGCGTCAGTGCCAGTCGCCGATCCGCACGTCGTGCGGATGCGGTGCACCGGCCCCCGTCTCCACCATGGATTTCAGGCTCATCAGGAACACGGCCCACTTGGTGCTGCAGTGGTTCATGAACTCCACCGGCTCGCGCCAGCCCTCGTGCGCGAACAGGACGATCGTCCACTCCCCGTCCCGGGACAGGTCGAAGGCGACCGTCGTCCCGATCCACTCCGCCGGGCCTGCGACGACCTCCCAGAGCACCCGCGTGTTCGGCTGCAGATCAAGGACCTTCATGTCGAAGCCGCCGACGTCACCGAAGCGGAACCTCAGGACGCCGTCCCCGCTGCCGCTCGTGTCGGTCGTCCACCAGCCGGCCAGGCCCTCGACCGTCGTGAGCGCCTCGTAGACCTT
Source organism: Streptomyces sp. MUM 2J (assembly GCF_022414535.1). Classification (GTDB taxonomy): domain Bacteria; phylum Actinomycetota; class Actinomycetes; order Streptomycetales; family Streptomycetaceae; genus Streptomyces. Next base: position 302,099 of record NZ_JADWYM010000002.1, on the reverse strand, counting down.
CTCCGGCGGCGCCGCGATTCCCACCCGGTGCAGGATGTCCACCATCTCGCTCTCCCTTCACTTCTCCGCGTTCTCGGCTCGCTGGATCGCCTCGGCGAGTCTCTTGATGCGCTGCAGGCGGGCGTCCCACATCGCGCCGACGGAGTTCAGCTGGGCGACGGCACGGGCCAGCTGCGCCTCGTCCACGCGGTACCGCCTCTCCCGCCCCGCCGGAGCGGACCGCACGAGACCGGACCGGTCGAGCACCGCGAGATGCTTGGCCACGGCCTGCCGGGTCACCGGCAGGTTCGCGCTGAGGGTCGTCGCGGTCCCCTGCCCTTCGGCCAGCAGAAGGTCGATCACGCGGCGCCTGGTCGGGTCCCCTATCGCGGACCAGAGGCCGTCGTCGATCGCGGTGCTCATCGCGCGGCCGCCAGTCGGCCCGCGACCGCGGCCAGGCGGGGCAGGAAGAAGTCCCAGCCCTGCCGATGGTCGCTGTAGTGCGCCTCGAGCACGGCGGCCTCCCAGCCCCGCTCGCGGTAACCGCTCTCGCGGAAGCGCACGGTGGTCCCGTTCCCCGTCGGGACGAGCTCGAAGGTCACCAGCAGCGAGTTGCCCGGCCCCGCCGTCTCCGCCTCGTCGTACGTCCAGCGGAACGAGAACGTCCGCGGCGGGTCGGCCTCGACCACCGTGAACGGCGAGGACTGACGCCGACCGCTGCCCTCGTCCGTCCACGTGAGGCTGCCCGTCGCTCCGGCGGCCGGTTCGAGGTCGGCCTCGGCGCTCCACCAGTCCCGGATGTGCTCGGGGCTGGTCAGCACCTCGAACACCACCTCGGGCGAGGCCTCGACGTGCAGTTCGCGCTCGATGCTCCCGTACTCCATACCCGCCTCCACATTCGCAACCATCGGTTGCACACAAGACTAGGCCACCCCCACCGGTCACGCAACCAAACGTTGCACCGTGGGGACCCGGAAGGGGGGCGACAGCACGCCGCCCCCGGCCGCGCGCCCCGCGCAGCGGCTCGATCCGGCGCGGCGTCGCATCGGTGATCACTCACCGGGCAGACACATCCGGCGGACCGGTCAACCGACCGCCCCCTCCAAGAGCCGCGCACCGGGCCCCTGCCGAAGGCCACTGCGCGGAGACCGACCGGGGCGACCCGCCAAGGCGCGGGCACCCAAGCCCTGCCCCTTCTCCCGAGGCAGAGCCCGGCCGAAGCGGGAGGCGGGACCGTCGCGGCGCAGCCGCCTCTCCAGCGGCTCACCCGGACGGCTCCTCCGGCTTCCTGGGCGGCGCGGTTCTCCCGATGCCACCGACACCGCGGAAGACGATCACGCGGTCGGGTGCATCGACTCGGCCGAGGTCCTCGGCACCGAAGCCGGACCGGCCGACGCGCCGCGGGTACTCCGTGAACGCGGCCGCAACCGGCTCCCACGGAGCCTGACGGTTCGTGAACACCTCATACGAGGTGGCGCCGAGCCTCTCCCCTCATCCGGCGTTCACGACGGGGAGCCCCTCGACGGCACGTGGTTCGGCAGACCAGGACGACCGGCGTGCCGGCCGAGATCCCCCACTGCGCCGCCCCGCCCTTTTGCGGTATGCGGGAACGGCTTCACGGAAGTGCACCGGCCCGTCACCGAGTTCGGTGATACCCGAGCAGATCCTGCGACACAGCAGGATCGCCGTGACCATGGAGGTGCACGCACACATCCGCCCGAGGCGACTCGGCGGGCACCGCGCAAGCGGGGCGAAGCGTCTCGGGAAGCAAGTTCCGACGCAGTTGCCGTACTTCAACTGCTGTACGACACGTCAAAGCCCCGGTCGAGACAACCCGACCGGGGCTTTGAGCTGCGTGGACCTGAGGGGATTTGAACCCCTGGCCCCCTCGATGCGAACGAGGTGCGCTACCGGACTGCGCCACAGGCCCTTGCAACGAGTGAAACTCTAGCATCCCGATCGGCGTGCTTGAAAATCCGTTCCCGCTCGGGTCTGCGGGCGAGGATGCCAAGGTCATTCCGCTCCTGCGCGCCCTCCGGCTCACGGGCCCGGGAGGCTCGGGACACACGAGTGGGAGCGGGTCACTCGTTGGCCGCACGGGGGCGCTGCCCGTCCTCGTACTGGTCGAAGAGGGGCGTGCGTCCACGCTCGCGTGCCCGGCGCGCGGAGGCGGCGCGGCGCGCATCAGTACGGGCGTGCGCCGTCGACTTGCTGTCCGCGCCGGGCGCCGGCTCCTCCCCTTCCTGCTCGGGCACGGCGGGCGGCTGCACCTCGTGCTCCGGCGCCACGGTGCTGGAACGCGCCGAGCTCCACGCGTCCGGCGCCCCCAGGTCCACCTCCGCCGTCGCGCGCGGCGCGACCGGGGCGGTCACGTACGTCGGCAACGGCACCGGCACCGGGTCCCAGCTCTCCCCGTGGCCCGGCCTGCGCTGCCGCTCCCGCTGCTGGTCGACCCACTCGGCGTGGTCCGTCTGCTCGACGAGCGCGCGGCGGTCCGCGGCGAGCACCGACATCCCGGGGTCGATCTCCGGCTCGGCCCCGTCGTCCGGGTCCTCGGCCTCGGCACGGTCGTCCGCGCCGACGGACGTACGCCGGCGTGGCTGACGCTCCCGCAGCCGCTGCGCCGCGGCCTCGGCCCGGCGGCGGTCCATCTGGTACGCGAAGCGACGGCGCTCCTGGCGGCGCAGGTAGGCGATGTAGGCGCTGAGGAGTACCGCGGGCGCGGCCGGCGCCCAGAGGAGCCCGAGCCCTCCGACGGCCGCGATGATCGCGCCGAGCGTGAAGGCGAGGAAGAGCATCACGGTGGTGCGCCTGCGGCGCGCGAGTACTTTCGAGCGCTGGGCGCGCGCCGCTGCCGCCTGCGCGGAGGGCGTACGCCGGGCGTTCGGCACACGCTTGCGCTCCGGCTCGGCATCGGGATGGGCCGCCGGTCCCACGGGGTGGTCGCGCTCCGGCTCGGCACGCTCCTGCGCCTGCGCGCGGGCCGCGGATGCCTCCTGGGCGGACGCCGGAGGCACGGCGAAGGACCGGACGTCCACCGAGTCGGTGACGGCGTCCGGTGCGCCGGCGTCGCCCTCCCCCTCGTCGGTGGAGCGCGCCTGCAGGTCCTTGGCGTACCGGCGCTCCATGCCCGCCCGTCCGGACAGCAACCGGATGGCCGTGCTGAAGCGTTCCGTCGGACGGGCCTCGTTCAGCTCGTCCTGCCTACGGAGCCACATCGGCACCAAGTAGGCGGCCCAGGCCCCGACGATGACTGCGTAGATGAGGCCGCTGCTGCTCACGCCTCACACGGTAGAGGGGTTTGCGCGAGCCCATCCGCCAATTGGGCCGGTGTGTCGCACGATCTGCCTGATATTTCGAGCTTTTTTTGTGACCGATGCGATCACTAGCCCGTCGGAGGTGCGAATTCCACACCCCGGGACGGTCGTCCGGCGATCAAATTCGAACATTTATTCAATTTCTATGCCTGCCCCGGATTCCCCGGCGTGTTCTGCGGATCCCGGGGCGCACCGTGCGGATTGCGCGGCGCGCTCTGCGCCCGCATGCGCTTCCAGCGGTTCATCAACCCCTCGGGAACCTCTTCCGCGGTGAGCGCGAACACGAGGTGGTCCCGCCAGGCGCCGTCGATGTGCAGATAGCGAGGGCGCAGGCCCTCGTCGCGGAATCCGAGTTTCTCCACGACCCGGCGGCTGGGCCGGTTCTCCGGGCGAATGCAGACCTCGATGCGGTGCAGGCCGACGGTGCGGAAGCAGTGGTCCATGACGAGCGCCACCGCCGTCGGCATCACCCCGCGGCCGGCCACGCTCTCGTCCACCCAGTAGCCGATGTGCCCGGAGCACATGGAACCCCAGGTGATGCCGGCGACGGTCAGCTGCCCGACCAGCCGTCCCTCGAACTCGATGACGAAGGGCAGCATCCGTCCTGCGTGCGCCTCGTGCCGCAGATGGCGCACCATCTGGCGGTAGGTCGGCCGGTGCGTGATGGGGCCGCTCGGCGTGGGTGGCGGGATCGTCGCCTCCCAGGGCCTGAGCCAGTCACGGTTGCGCCGGTTGACCTCACGCCAGGCCCGCTGGTCGCGCATCCTTATCGGCCGCAGGACGACGTCGCCCTCGGCGAGCACCACGGGCCAGGAAGGGCTGTTCAGCTCGCACCCCCACCATGTCTGGAGCGGTCCTCGCCGTGCCCGCGCTCCCCGGCCGGCCGCGGGTGGTCCCCGCCTCGGATCTGGTCCACGACGTGCACCAGCAGCGGCTCCAGCACGGCCAGGCCGTCCCGCACCCCACCGGTCGAACCCGGCAGGTTGACGATCAGGGTTCCACCGGCCACCCCCGCCAGGCCACGGGAGAGCACGGCCGTGGGTACCTTCTCCCGGCCGAAGGCCCGGATCGCCTCCGCGATGCCCGGCACCTCGAAGTCGAGCAGTGCCCGGGTGGCCTCCGGGGTGCGGTCGGTGGGCGAGACGCCGGTGCCGCCGGTGGTGACGATCACGTCGTATCCGGCCTCGACCCCCGCCCGCAGCGCGGCCAGGACCGGATCCCCGTCCGGGACGACCCTCGGGCCGTCCACGGCGAACCCGGAACCCTCCAGCCCCGCCGCGACGAGCGGTCCGCCCCTGTCCTCGTACACGCCTGCGGCAGCCCGGTTGGAGGCGGTCACGACCAAGGCGCTGTACGGAGCGGTCAGCGCCCCGCCCATCGGGACGTCCCGTGTCACGTCCGGCTCCAGTCGCCCGACTTGCCGCCCGTCTTCTCCTCCACCCGCACGTCCGTGATGACCGCTCCCTTGTCGACCGCCTTGACCATGTCGATCACGGTGAGCGCGGCGACGGAGACCGCTGTGAGGGCCTCCATCTCGACGCCCGTACGGTCCGTCGTCCTCACCGTGGCCAGGATCTCCACGGCGTCGTCCGCGACCGACAGGTCCAGTTTCACACCGGACACCGACAGCGGATGGCACAGCGGGATCAGGTCCGGCGTGCGCTTGGCTCCCATGATGCCCGCGATCCGTGCCGTGGCCAGGGCATCGCCCTTGGGAAGGCCTTCGCCGCGCAGTAGCTCCACCACACGGGGCGAGACGAGGACGCGCCCGCTGGCACGGGCCGTGCGGGCGGTCACGTCCTTCTCCGATACGTCGACCATGCGGGCCGCGCCCGCCTCGTCGATGTGCGTCAGTCGGTCCTGCGTACTCATGCTCGTGTGGCGCTCCCGGTCCGGGCCCGGTGCGGTGCGGCGCGCGGGCCTGTTGTGCGCGACACGGTACCGCCAAGCCGGCCGCGCGAGCGGCCCGGGACCCGCCGTCCCGGCATACGGGCACGCGCGCGTGCGCTCAGCCGAGCAGGACCACCTCGACGTCGCTACCGGGCTCGACGGACTCCACGTCCTCGGGGACGACGATCAACGCGTCGGCGTGCGCCAGCGCGGCCACCAGATGCGAGCCGGAGCCGCCGACCGGACTGACCGTGCCCCCGGCGTGAGCGCCTCGCAGGAACTGCCTGCGCCCCTTCGGCGAGCTCAGCGCCGTGTCCGCGGCCAGCGTGGCCGTGATGCGCGGGCGATGCACGTCCTGAAGTCCCATCAGGGTGCGGATCGCGGGGCGGACGAACAGCTCGAAGGAGACGTACGAGGACACCGGGTTGCCCGGCAGCGCGAGCAGCGGTGTGTGATCGGGGCCGATGGAGCCGAAGCCCTGGGGCTTGCCCGGCTGCATGGCCAGCTTGCGGAACTCGATGCCGCTGCCCGGTTCGTCCGCGTCACCGACGTGGGACAGCGCCTCCTTGACGACGTCGTACGCCCCCACGCTCACCCCGCCGGTGGTGACCAGCAGATCCGCGCGGATGAGCTGGTCCTCGACGGTGGAACGCAAGGTCTCGGCGTCGTCGGCGACGGCCCCCACCCGGTAGGCGATGGCACCGGCGTCACGGGCCGCCGCGGTCAGCGCGAAACTGTTGGAGTCGTAGATCTGGCCGCTGCCGAGCTCCTCACCCGGCTGCACGAGTTCGCTGCCGGTGGACAGCACCACCACGCGCGGGCGCGGGCGCACGTGCACCGAGCCCCGGCCGATCGCCGCGAGCAGCGCGATCTGTGGCGGGCCGAGCACTGTTCCGGCCGCGAGGGCCCGCTCCCCCGCCTTCACGTCACTGCCCTTCGCCCGCACGTGCGCGCGGGCCTCGGCCGGCCGGTACACGCGCACCTGCCCGGCGGCGCCCTCCGGAGCCAGGCTGCGCGCGCGCATCCCGCTCACCGGGCCCTCGCCGAGCCCCCCGTCGGTCCACTCGACGGGGACGACCGCCTCGGCCCCGGACGGCAGCGGGGCGCCGGTCATGATGCGGGCGGCCTGACCGGGGCCGACCCGGAGCAGGTCGGACTGGCCCGCCGCGACGTCCCCGACGACCTCCAGGACCGCCGGGAACTGCTCGCTCACACCCGCGACGTCCGCGACCCGCACCGCGTACCCGTCCATGGAGCTGTTGTCGAACGGTGGCAGCGAGACCGGGACCGTGACGTCGTCGACCAGGACGCAGCCCTGGGCGTCGAGCAGTTGCAGCTCGATGGGGTCGAGGGGGCGGACGGTGGCGAGGATGTCCTCCAGATGCTCGTCCACCGACCACAAGGGGTCCTGGCCGGTGGTGCGGGGCGCGGCGCTGCTCAAGGTGGCTACATCTCCTCGGTGACGTAACTGCGAAGCCAGGTCCGGAAGTCCGGGCCCAGATCCTCACGTTCGCACGCGAGTCTGATGATGGCACGCAGATAGTCACCGCGGTCGCCGGTGTCGTAGCGGCGTCCCTTGAAGACGACGCCGTGCACCGGGCCGCCGACCTTCTCGTCCTGCGCGAGCTGCTGGAGGGCGTCGGTGAGCTGGATCTCGCCGCCGCGGCCCGGCTCGGTGGTGCGGAGTATGTCGAAGATGTGCGGGTCGAGGACGTAACGGCCGATGATCGCGTAGTTCGAGGGGGCGTCGGCGGGGTCCGGCTTCTCGACGAGGCCACTGACCTTGACGACGTCGCCGTCCTCGGTCTCCTCCACGGCCGCGCAGCCGTAGAGGTGGATCTGCTCGGGGGCGACCTCCATGAGCGCGACGACACTGCCGCCGGACTGCTCCTGGACCTCGATCATCCGCTGCAGCAGCGGGTCCCGGGGGTCGATGAGGTCGTCGCCCAGCAGAACGGCGAAGGGCTCCTGTCCCACGTGCGGCGCCGCACACAGCACGGCGTGGCCGAGCCCCCTGGGGTCACCCTGCCGGACATAGTGCATGGTCGCGAGGTCGCTGGACTCCTGGACCTTGGCCAGCCGCTCCGTGTCGCCCTTCTTCTCCAGGGCCGACTCGAGCTCGTAGTTGCGGTCGAAGTGGTCTTCCAGCGGGCGCTTGTTGCGCCCCGTGATCATGAGGACGTCGTCGAGACCGGCGGACACGGCCTCTTCGACCACATACTGGATCGCCGGCTTGTCCACGACCGGCAGCATCTCCTTGGGCGTCGCCTTGGTGGCGGGCAGGAATCGCGTGCCGAGGCCTGCCGCGGGGATGACAGCCTTGCTGATCCTGGGGTGGGACTGGGTCATGGCGTCACCCTATCCGGTGCCCTTGGCGGGGAATTGCGTCTCTCCGCAACCAAAACTGCTCATATGAGCGCACGGAAAACGGTACGGGAGCCACGAGTGAACGACAGCGGACCTGCGGCTGACTCTGACAAGCGGATGTTGCGGCGGGAATTCCTCTCGGTGAGGAACCGGTTGAACGCCGACGATCTGCGGGAAGCGGCCGGCGCCCTGGCCCGGCGCGCGCTGGAGCTGCCCGAGCTGGCTCGGGCGCGCACGGTGGCGGCGTACGTCTCGGTGGGGAGCGAACCGGGAACGCTCGCGCTCCTGGACGCGCTGCGCACGCGGGGCGCGCGCGTCCTGCTGCCGGCGCTGCTGCCCGACAACGACCTGGACTGGGGCGAGTACTCCGGCGCGGGCTCCCTCGCGCGCGTCCGGCACGGGGGGCGGATGGCGCTCTTCGAACCCGCCGGCGAACGTCTGGGCCCCGAGGCCGTGACCACGGCGGACGTCGTCCTGCTGCCGGGGGTTGCGGTCGACGCGCGCGGCATGCGCCTGGGGCGCGGCGGCGGCTCGTACGACCGCGTACTGGCCCGTCTGGAACGCGCGGGCGCACACCCCGCGCTGGTGGTACTGCTGTACGACACCGAGGTCGTGACGCGTCTCCCCGAGGAGGCGCACGACCGACCGGTGCACGCGGTGGTGACCCCTTCGGGAGTGCGCCGCTTCGGGAGCTGAGGCGGGCTGCCGCGCGGTCCCGGCGCGCGAAAGGGGCCTGCACACGCGCGTGCAGGCCCCTGACTCACCGTCGGCTCACGGTTTCAGGACGAGGGCGTCGCTGGTGCTGCCGTCGACCGCCTGCCGGGAGAACGACCAGGGAAGCAGTTCGCCCTTGGCCCACTTTCCGGTCTGGTCGGTGTAGTGGGCGCTGTAGGCGTGCCCGGAGGCGCCGCTGAGGTTGATCCACTTCGACTTGTCCATGTTGTCGAGGTTGACCACCATCCGCATCGACGGCACCCATACGACACCGTAGCCGCCGGCGGCGTTCCAGCCGGCCGCGTCGACCGCGGCCTCCCCTCCGCCGAGGTTCCACGGACCGCGGTTGAGCACGTACTGCAGGACGCCGGGACCCTCGGTGCCCAGGGTCTGGTTCTTCAGGAACAGCCGGTGCAGCCGGCCCCAGCTCCAGGTATCGATGTCCTTGCCGAGCCTGGCCGTGAGTTCCCAGCGAGCGTCGATCATGGCGCGCTTGAACAGCTCGTCCCGGTTGTGCGCCGCGGGGTGCGTGCCCGACCCGGGCGCCGTCCACCAGTCGTTCTTCTCGTCGTCCATGAGGTTGCGCACCACCTCGAACCAGCGGTCGCCGCCGTCCGGCTGCGCCTGGTCGGCGTCGCGCTGACCGCACTCGCGCACCTTCTCGGTGTCGTCGACGGGGCCGGTGGTGTCGGCCGGGTCCACCCACAGGCACTGGCCCTCGACCCTCAGCTCCTTGGGCAGCTTGTTGCCGAAGGCGAGCCTGAGGATGTTGCGCCAGACGGAGTTGAAGTAGGCGGCGGCGGCCGAGTCGGCGTCCTGGGTGTAGTCCCAGCCCTCCAGCAGCTTCTGCGCCTGGCGGACGTCCTTGTCACCGATGTCGATCTTCAGCAGCGACGGCACCAGCAGCTTGGCGATCTCGCTGCTGTTGTCGAGCTGCATCTGCCGCATGTCGTCGGTCGAGATCTTGCCGTCGCCCTTGATCTTCTGCTCGATCAGGTCGTTGATCCGCTGGCTGCGGGCGCCGTAGCCCCAGTCGGTGGTGAGCGTGTAGGGGTAGTCCTTGCCGATCACGGCCTGGTTGGCGGTGACGATGTAGCCGCGCTCGGGGTTGTACTCGTGGGGCAGCTCGTCGAAGTCCAGGTAGCCGGTCCAGCGGTACTCGGAGTCCCAGCCCGGCGCGGGCACCGAGCCGTCGTCGCCCTTCGCTCGCGTGGGGATCTTTCCGGGCAGCTGGTAGCCGATGTTGTTCCTGGTGTCGGCGTAGATGAGGTTCTGCGAGGGCACCTCGAACAGCTTGGCCGCGGCGCGGAAGCCCTCCCAGTCGGCCGCCTTGTCCATGGCGAACACGGCGTCCATGGAGGTGCCCGGGTCCAGGGCGGTCCAGCGCAGCGCGATGCCGTAGCCGTCGCCGCGGTCGGGGGCCGAGGTGTCGACCGTCGCCTTCTTGCCGACCTGCACCAGTTCGTCGCTGCGGTCGGACAGCAACGGCATCCCGTCCTCGGTCTGGCGGATGACGATCTTCTTCGAGTCGCCGCCGGCGACCTCGATGGTCTCCTCACGGGTCGTGAAGGGGACGACCTTGCCGTCATGGAGGTAGCCGTCGCCGGCGAGCTTCTCCAGGTAGAGGTCGGTGACGTCGACACCGGAGTTGGTCATGCCCCAGGCGATGTCCTTGTTGTGACCGATGACGACGCCGGGCATGCCGGCGAAGGTGTAGCCGGCGACGTCGAACTGGCAGGTGCTGGACACGCTGCGGCAGTGCAGGCCCATCTGGTACCACACGGACGGCAGGGAGGGCGACAGGTGCGGGTCGTTGGCCAGGAGGGGCTTGCCGGTGATGGTGTGCTCCCCGGCGACGACCCAGGAGTTGGAGCCGATGCCGTTGCCGTTCACGCCGACGGCCGAGGGGATGTCGTCCAGGACCTTGTAGAGGCCCGCCAGCTGGCTCTGCAGAGCCGGGGAGGCGGTGCCCGAGGAGGTGCCCGCCGCGCCGCTCGTCGACGCGCCCGAGCCGCTGGAGGCGCCCTGCTGCTCGAACGTCTTGGCGAGCTCGTCGTACGCGCCCTCCCGGACGATCGGCCGGTTGCGGTCGTAGGGGTACTGCGGGTAGAGGTCGGCGATCTGCTTCGGGCCGAGGCGGCTGGTCATCAGGGCGCGGTCGATCTCGTCCTGCATGTTGCCGCGCAGGTCCCAGGCCATCGCCTTCAGCCAGGCGACCGAGTCGACCGGGGTCCACTTCCCCGGCTTGTAGTCGTTGGCGAAGCCGAGGGCGGCGTACTCCAGCGAGAGGTCCTTGCCGTCCTTGCCGTCGAGATAGGCGTTGACGCCCTTGGCGTAGGCCTGGAGGTACTTCTTCGTGGCGGGCGACAGCTCGGTGGCGTACTCCTGCTTCGCGACCCGGTCCCAGCCGAGCGTGCGCAGGAACGCGTCGTTGTCGACCTGACTCGCGCCGAACATCTCCGACAGACGCCCGGACGTCAGGTGGCGGCGCACGTCCATCTCGTAGAACCGGTCCTGCGCCTGGACGTACCCCTGCGCCATGAACAGGTCCTCGTCGGAGGAGGCGTAGATCTGCGGGATGCCGTATCCGTCACGCTTGACGTCCACGGGGCCGGACAGCCCCGGGAGCGTGATCGATCCCTTCGTCTGCGGGAACGAGGCGCGGACGGTGCTGACGGACCAGTACCCCCCGTAGCCGGCACCTCCGATGACGGCCAGCACCAGGACAAGCACGATAAAACGGGCTTTGCGCCCCTTCTTCCTGCCGGACTTGCCGGGCTTGTCACCCGTTGTGGCGGTGGTGTTGGGGGGCATCGCTGTCCTTGCTGTCCTAACGCGAGCGGCAGGCGGTCCTGGAGTGCTGGAGCAACCATAGGCGCAGGGCCCGGTGGCACTTGACGCGGAGTCTGGAACCAGTACGGGCGAGCGTTCGAGCACGCTCGGGAGAACGTCAAGAAATCGTCAAGAGTTAGGTAAGGTAACGAAGTAGTCGTGCACGGGCACGCATCGCCTCGTGTCCGATATGTATGTGTCCGCGCGCGAAGCTCGTGCGCCAGGGAAGGGATCCGCCGCTGACCGTCCACCAGCTCAACCAGCTCCTGCTCGTCTGCTCGCTCGTCCTGCTCGTCGCCGTGGCGGCAGTCCGGATCTCGTCGCGCAGCGGGCTCCCCAGCCTGCTCGTGTACCTGGGCATCGGCGTCCTCATGGGTCAGGACGGCGTCGGCAACATCCACTTCGACAACGCCGAACTGACCCAGGTCATCGGATATGCCGCCCTGGTCGTCATCCTCGCCGAGGGCGGACTCGGCACGAAGTGGAAGGAGATCAGACCGGTCCTGCCGGCCGCCACCGCCCTGGCCCTGGCCGGCGTCGCGGTGAGCGTCGGCGTCACGGCCGCGAGCGCGCACTACCTGACCGGACTGGAGTGGCGGCAGGCCCTCATCATCGGCGCGGTGGTGTCCTCCACGGACGCGGCGGCCGTCTTCTCGGTGCTCCGGAAGATCCCGCTCCCCGCGCGCGTGACGGGCACCCTGGAAGCCGAGTCCGGCTTCAACGACGCCCCGGTCGTCATCATGGTCGTCGCGTTCTCCGCGGCGGGGCCGGTCGAGCACTGGTACGTCCTGCTCGGCGAGATAGCCCTGGAGCTGGCCATCGGCGCCGCGGTCGGCCTCTCGGTCGGCTGGCTGGGCGCGTGGACCCTGCGGCACGTCGCGCTGCCCGCGTCCGGCTTGTATCCGATCGCCGTCATGGCGATCGCGGTCACCGCGTACGCGGCGGGCGCACTGGCGCACGGCAGCGGCTTCCTCGGCGTCTACCTCGCCTCGATGGTGCTGGGCAACGCGAAGCTGCCGCACTGGCCCGCCACCCGCGGGTTCGCCGACGGACTCGGCTGGATCGCCCAGATCGGCATGTTCGTCCTGCTCGGCCTGCTGGTCACACCACACGAGCTGGGCGGCGACGTGGCGCCCGCGCTCGTCATCGGGCTGGTGCTCACCGTGATCGCGCGCCCCCTGAGCGTCGTCTCCTGCCTCGTGCCCTTCCGGGTGCCCTGGCAGGAGCAGGCCCTGATGTCGTGGGCCGGGCTGCGCGGGGCCGTGCCCATCATCCTGGCGACCATTCCGATGGTGAACGGCGTCGACGGCAGCCGGCGCATCTTCAACATCGTCTTCGTCCTGGTCGTCGTCTACACCCTGGTCCAGGGGCCCACACTGCCCTGGCTGGCCCGCAAGCTGCGGCTGGGGCAGGGACCGGAGGCCGCCGACCTCGGCATCGAATCGGCTCCGCTGGAACGGCTCCGCGGCCACCTGCTGTCGGTCTCCATCCCCGGGGGGTCGAAGATGCACGGCGTCGAGATCAACGAACTGCGGCTGCCGGCCGGGGCGGCGGTCACGCTCGTCGTGCGCGACGGCGCGTCGTTCGTGCCGATGCCGACGACGGCGCTGCGGCGCGGGGACGAACTGCTCGTCGTGGCGACGGACCCCGTGCGCGACGCGACCGAAAGACGCCTGCGTGCCGTGGGCAAGGGCGGCAAGCTGGCCGGATGGCTCGGCGCGGGCAACGGGGGCGCGGAACACTGAGCCGAGCGCCCACAGCGCGCGCCTCCCGCGCGGGCGGTGGGACGGCACGCCCGGCGGGCGCCGGGAAGACCGCGCGGTTCCCGGGCGGATTACGGCGCGCGGGCGGCTCGCGGCGCGGGAGCCCCGGGGCGGTTACGGGGCGGGCTCGTTCAGGCACGCTCCGTTCCACCGCCATTCCCAGGCGAACGTCTCCATGGTGCTCGTTTTCACAGGTGCGCCATCTGCTTCCCCCTGTACGATGAAGGCCGCACCCTGATCGAACCAACTCTGCCTGACGCAGAGCTGGCGCGACCGTATGGCGGCCGGGTCGCCCCCGCAGTGGGCGCCGGCATCTACCGCAGTCCGCGCAAGAGGACAGCTCTCGGCGCCCGCGCCCCCTTACAAGGGGGCCGCGCTACCAGGCGGCAGAAAGGCACAGGCCGTGGCATCCACGGTCACCACCGAGCCGCAGAACACGACGGCCGCCGCGCGCCCGGGATACGGGCAGCTGCTGCGCACACGCGGCGCATGGACGTTCCTGCTCCCCGGCTTCGCGGCCCGTCAGCCGTTCGCGATGCTGACCATCTCCATCGTGCTGCTGGTCCAGCACACCACCGGCTCCTACGGAGCGGCCGGCGCCGCCGCGGCCGTCACCGGTGTCTCCATGGCGCTGTTCGCTCCCTACAGCGGCCGTCTCGCGGACCGCTACGGGCAGCGCATCGTGCTGGTTCCCGGAGTGATCGTGCACGCGCTGTCGGGGCTCACGCTGACGGCGCTCGCTCTCTCCCACGCGCCCCTGTGGGCGCTGTTCACGGCGGCCGTGCCGACCGGCGCCTCGGTGCCGCAGGTCGGCCCCATGGTGCGCGCCCGGTGGGGAGTGAAGCTGAAGGGCTCGCGCCTGATGACCACCGCGGCGGCCTTCGAGTCCGTCACGGACGAGCTGACCTTCGTCGTCGGCCCGCTGCTCGCCACCGCGCTCTGCACGGCCGTGAACCCCGCGGCGGGCCTGGTCACGGAAGCCGCGCTGACCCTGGTCGGCGGTCTGCTGTTCGCCGCGCAGAAGAACACCCAGCCCGCGGTGCGCGCCGGCGCTCACGCGCGCGTGGCGCACGCCTCCGCGCTGCGCGTGCCCGGCGTGCGCGTGCTGATCGTGACGTTCCTGGGCATCGGATCGGTCTTCGGCGGCATGCAGGTCTCCCTCGCCGCGTTCACCGAGTCGATCGGCGAGCCCGGGCTGAACGGCGTCCTGTACGGCGTCTTCGCGGCGGGCAACATGCTCTCCGGCATCGCGTGCGGCGCGATCGCCTGGCGGTCCACTCCGCAGCAGCGCCTCCTCATGGGGTACGCGGCGCTGGCGTTGACCGCCTCCGCGCTGTGGACGGCGCACTCTGCACTCGTGCTCGCCGGCCTCGGCCTACTGGTCGGCATGTGCATCGCGCCCGCGCTCATCACCGGCTACACGCTGGTGGAGGCCCTCGTCCCGGCCGGGGCGCGCACCGAGGCGTTCACGTGGCTGACCGGTGCGGTGGCGCTCGGCCAGGCCGCGGCCGTCACGGTCGCCGGGCAGTTGGAGGACCGCTTCTGGGGCGGGGCCGGATTCCTGGTGCCGATGGGCGGCACCCTGCTCGCCCTGACCACCCTGCTGGCGCTGCGCTCGCGACTGGCGGCACGGCCCGCCGGGCTCACCGTCGCACGTGGCGTCGGTCACCGCGTGCCGGTCACGGTGGACTGATCCCGCGGAATACGTCACTATGGAGCGTCGTTAGCACTCATCGAGTGAGAGTGCCAGGAGGAAGACAGTGCCCACCTACCAGTACCAGTGCACCGAGTGCGGCGAGGGCCTCGAGGCGGTGCAGAAGTTCACCGACGACGCCCTGACCGAGTGCCCCAGCTGCAGTGGCCGCCTGAAGAAGGTGTTCTCCGCGGTGGGCATTGTCTTCAAGGGATCCGGCTTCTACCGCAACGACAGTCGCGGCGCGTCGTCCAGCAGCGCCCCCTCGTCGTCGAAGCCGTCGACGTCTTCCTCGGGCTCGTCGTCGTCGGACTCGTCCTCGTCGTCGGGCTCGTCCTCGTCGGCCTCCTCGACCTCCTCGTCGTCGGGCTCGGGCGCCTCCACCGGCACCACCGCCGCCTGAGGCGCATCGCCCGGAACTCCGCCCCGGACGGCACGGCCTTCCACGTCTTCGGAGGCCGGCACCGAGTCCTGCGTGGTGCCGACTACTGTGCACCTCATGGCGAACGCAGAGATCGGTGTAATCGGCGGTTCCGGGTTCTACTCGTTCCTCGAGGACGTGACCGAGGTCCAGGTGGACACCCCCTACGGGCCGCCCAGCGACTCCCTCTTCCTCGGTGAGATCGCCGGACGGCGGGTCGCGTTCCTGCCCCGGCACGGCCGCGGCCACCATCTCCCGCCGCATCGGATCAACTACCGGGCCAACCTCTGGGCGCTGCGCTCGATCGGCGTGCGCCAGGTCCTCGGCCCGTCCGCGGTCGGCGGCCTGCGCCCCGAGTACGGGCCGGGCACACTGCTCGTCCCCGACCAGATGGTCGACCGGACGAAGTCCCGGGCGGGAACGTACTTCGACGGGCTGCCGCTGCCCGACGGCACGCTGCCGAACGTGGTGCACGTGTCCCTGGCGGATCCCTACTGCCCCACCGGGCGGACGGCTGCGTTGAAGGCGGCTCGCGGCCGGGACTGGGAACCGGTGGACGGCGGAACGCTCGTGGTCGTCGAGGGACCGCGTTTCTCGACCCGTGCCGAATCGTTGTGGCACCAGGCACAGGGGTGGTCGGTGGTGGGGATGACCGGCCACCCGGAGGCGGCGCTCGCCCGCGAGCTGGAACTCTGCTACGCGTCCATGACCCTGGTCACGGACCTGGATGCGGGAGCCGAGACCGGCGAGGGAGTCTCGCACGACGAGGTGCTGCGGGTGTTCGCGGCCAACGTCGACCGGCTGCGCGGCGTGCTGTTCGACGCGGTGGCCGCGCTGCCCTCGACCGAGCAGCGGGACTGCCTGTGCACGCACGCTCTCGGTGGAATGGATCCCGGTTTCGAACTGCCGTAGGCCGGACCGTGACAGAAGGGACGGCAGGGGCTGCGACGATACGGAACTCCCCGTTCGAGTGAGCCGTTTGTCCACAACCCGCCGGTAGCCCACGGGCTCCGGCGAGCGAACGCGCAAGGCCTCATCGTGGCCTGGTCAGACGGTCTCCCGTCGCAGGTGGTGATCCCGCATGTCCCTTCCCCTCTCTCCGTCCCCGCCCCCGCCCTCTCCCTTTCCGCAACCGCCCGGCACGGATGCCCCACCCACGTGCGAAGTGCCGCACTTCGCTCCCGTGCGCGTGGGCGGTGTGCGCCACCGGCTGCACCGGTTCCTGCGCCGTCGGCGACTCGCCGCGGCGGTCGGGCTGGCCCTCACGGCCGCCGTGCTCGTGGCGGCGGGTCCACGTGCCGACCGCGCTCGCGGCCGTCCGGAGGGGGGCACACCGGTTCATGCGCCCGCGGCCGCCGAAGCCGGCGCGCGTGAGCGGCGCACCACCGAGGCGCGGGTGTCGGCGCCGGTGCGCATCGCCGACGCCGACACGGTACGGCTGCTGAAGCCGGGCGACCGCGTCGACGTCATCGCCGCCGCGCAGACGGCATCCGGCGGCGGTGGCGCCCGGGTGATGGCGCGGGCGGCGCTGGTGACCGCGCTGCCGGAGTCCGGCGACGGCGCTGCCGGCGCCGGAGCGCTGGTGGTTCTCTCGGTGCCGCGTGCCACGGCAGCGCGCTTGGTCGCCGCGGGTGCGACGGCCCGGTTGGCGGTGACGCTGTGCTGAGCCGAGCCGTCCGCAGGTTGCGGATCCTGCTGTCAAGTCCCTCTTTGGAGCTATCGAATTGGACAGAGGTCCCTCGCCCTGGCGTAGGTTGCGGAGCGTTTCGTTCCACGACAGGTACATACGAGAAAGGGCCCCGAGGTGAGGGAGAAGAAGGGACCGAGCGTCTTGCAGGGCTTCAAAGCCTTTCTGATGCGCGGCAACGTCGTCGATCTGGCGGTAGCGGTGGTCATCGGCGCCGCCTTCACGAACATCGTCAACTCGGTGGTGAAGGGGATCATCAATCCGCTGGTCGGCACGATCGGCACGCAGAACCTCGACAACTACAGCACGTGCCTGAAGGCGCCGTGCACGAAAGCGGCCGACGGCACGGTCGCGAGCGGCATCCAGATCATGTGGGGCTCGGTGCTCGGCGCCACGCTCAGCTTCGTGATCACCGCGGCGGTGGTGTACTTCCTGATGGTGCTGCCGATGTCGAAGTACCTGGCGCGGCAGGCGAACCGGGAAGCTGCGCGCGAGGGTACGAAGGAAGTCGTCGAGGTGACCGAGCTCGAGGTGCTCAAGGAGATCCGGGACGTCGTGGTCGCCCAGCGCAGCGCCGGCGACGGCAGGTAACCACGGCCGTACGTGCGGCATTGCGGGCAGCGGCCCGCTGGGCCCGGGAGGCTCAGAGGTGGTGGGGCGGCTTCTCGTCCAGGAAGCGCTTCAGGTCACCGGCGGTGTCGCCGCCCGGCCGCTCGCCCCAGCCGCGGTCCGTGTCGTCCGACGACTGCTGGTCGAGCGGGTCCTCGAAGATCAGCGCGGCCTTCGGGTCGCGGGGCTCGGGCGTGGGTGCGGTGGTCATGCCTCCAGGGTACGGCTCCGGGAACGGCGCCCCTCGGGAGTGCGCGCGCCCCTCGCCCGAGCGGCCCGGCCGACGGGCTGCTCGGACGGCCCGGTCACACGGCGTACAGGCCGTGACCGGTGAAGATGCTCCGGGCCCGGGCGATCTGCTCGGGCGTCGGGCTGGGCGTGTCGTGGAGCAGGAAGGGCCGCCCGAGCGCGTTCCACTTGGACTCGCCCAGCTTGTGGAAAGGCAGGACGTCGACACGCGTGACGTTGCCGAGGCCGGCGGCGAAGGCGGCGACGCCCTCGACGTTCGCCGCCTCGTCGGTGAGTCCGGGCACGAGGACGAAGCGGACGTGGACCTCCTTGCCCAGGTCGGCGAGGCGGCGGGCGAAGTCGAGGGTCGGGTGCAGCGGGCGCCCGGTGACCTTGCGGTAGGTGCCCCGGTTCCAGGACTTGATGTCGAGCAGGACGAGGTCCGTGTCGCGCAGCAGCGCGTCGGTGGCGCGTGCGCCGAGGAACCCCGAGGTGTCAAGGGCGGTGTGCAGGCCCAGTTCGTGCTTGAAACGGTGCAGCAGCTCACCGGTGAAGACGGGCTGCAGCAGGGGTTCTCCCCCGCTGATGGTGGCGCCGCCCCCGGCGGCCGCTATGAAGCGCGTGTACTTGCGGGCCTCGGCGACGATCTCTTCAGCCGTGGTGCGCTTGCCGTCGCGCATCCGCCATGTGTCGGGGTTGTGGCAGTAGAGACAGCTCAGCGGACAGCCGGACAGGAAGGTCACGAACCGCGTGCCGGGGCCGTCGACCCCGGTCGACAGGTCCCAGGAGTGGACCGAGCCGACCGCGGGCCGGCGGGTCGCCGCGGCAGCGGGCGTGGCGGCGGACCCGGGGGAAGGGGTCCCGGCCGGCGCCGGGGTGTCCGGCGCCGGCGGAGGAAACGCGGTCATCGTCCTGCTCCCTCACAACGTTCCGTGGAAGGTGCGGTTGATGACGTCGAGCTGCTGCTCACGCGTGAGACGGATGAAGTTGACCGCGTAACCGGAGACCCGGATGGTCAGCTGGGGGTACTTCTCGGGGTGCTCCATCGCGTCCTCGAGGGTCGCCCGGTCGAGCACGTTGACGTTCATGTGGAAGCCACCGGCGTCCATGAAGCCGTCCAGTACGCCGGAGAGGTTGGCGATCCGGTCCTGAGGGGTACGCCCCAGTGCCTCGGGCGTGATGGTGTTCGTCAGCGAGATGCCGTCCTCCGCGTCGTCGTAGGAGATCTTGGCGACGGACAGCGCCGAGGCGACGTAGCCGTGCTGGTCGCGGCCGTTCATGGGGTTGGCGCCGGGCGCGAAGGGGGTGCCGGCGCGTCGGCCGTCCGGCGTGTTGCCCGTCTTCTTGCCGTAGACGACGTTGGAGGTGATGGTCAGGACCGACTGGGTGTGCACCGCGTCGCGGTACGTCGGGTGCCGGCGCAGCTTCTCCATGAACTCGTGGACGATCCAGCGGGCGAGGTCGTCGGCCCGGTCGTCGTTGTTGCCGTACGCCGGGTAGTCGCCCTCGACGGCGTAGTCGACGGCGAGGCCGGTGTCGTCGCGGATCACCTTCACGCGGGCGTACCTGATGGCGGACAGCGAGTCGGCGGCGACGGACAGGCCGGCGATGCCACAGGCCATGGTGCGCAGGATCTCGCGATCGTGCAGAGCCATCTCCAAGCGCTCGTAGGCGTACTTGTCGTGCATGTAGTGGATGACGTTCAGCGCGTGGACGTAGGTCTTCGCGAGCCAGTCGAGCATGGCGCCGTAGGCGGCCAGGACGGTGTCGTAGTCGAGGTACTCGTCGGTGATCGGCTCGAAGCCCTCGACGACCGTCTTGCCGGAGATCTCGTCGCGACCGCCGTTGATGGCGTACAGCAGGGCCTTGGCGACGTTGACACGGGCTCCGAAGAACTGCATCTGCCGGCCCGTGGCCATGGCGGAGACACAGCAGGCGATGGCGGTGTCGTCCCCGTACTTGGGACGCATCAGCTCGTCGGACTCGAACTGCAGGGCACTGGTGTCGACGGCGACCCGGGCGGCGTACTCCTTGAACGGCTCGGGCAGGCGCGGGGACCAGAAGACGGTCAGGTTGGGCTCGGGCGCCGGGCCGAGGTTGTAGAGGGTGTGCAGCGCGCGGAAGGTGGTGCGGGTGACCAGGGGGCGCCCGTCCTCGCCGATGCCGGCCATCGACCAGGTGACCCAGGTGGGGTCCCCGGAGTACAGCTCGTTGTACTCCGGGGTGCGCAGGAAGCGCACGATGCGCAGCTTGATGACGAAGTCGTCGATGAGTTCCTGCGCCTGGGACTCGGTGAGCAGGCCACGGTCGATGTCGCGCTGGAGGTAGATGTCGAGGAAGGCGTCGATGCGGCCGATGGACATGGCCGCGCCGTTCTGCTCCTTGACGGCCGCGAGGTAGGCGAAGTAGAGCCACTGGACGGCTTCGCGGCCGGTGCGGGCGGGGCCGGAGATGTCGTAGCCGTAGGAGAGGGCCATGGTCCTGAGTTCTTCGAGGGCCCGGATCTGCTCCCGGGTTTCCTCGCGTTCCTTGATGACCTGCTCCGTGGGCCACTGGGCATCGAGGGAAACCTTGACCGCCTCTTTGGCCGCTATGAGCCGGTCGACGCCGTAGAGGGCGACACGGCGGTAGTCGCCGATGATGCGTCCACGACCGTAGGCGTCGGGCAGCCCGGTGATGATGCCGGAGGAGCGGCAGGCACGGATCTCGGGGGTGTAGGCGTCGAAGACACCGTCGTTGTGGGTCTTGCGGAGCTTGGTGTAGATCTCCCGGACCGCGGGGTCGGGCTCGTACCCGTACGCCCTGAGGGCGTTCTCGACCATGCGCCAGCCGCCGTTGGGCATGATGGCCCGCTTGAGCGGGGCGTCGGTCTGGAGGCCGACGACGAGGTCGAGGTCACGGTCGATGTAGCCGGGCGCGAAGGCGTCGATGCGAGAGGGCGTGCTGACATCGACGTCGTGGACGCCGTGCTCGATCTCGGCGGGGAACATCGCCAGGAGCTTGTTCCAGACCTTGGTGGTGCGCTCGGTGGGCCCGGCGAGGAAGGAGCCGTCCCCTTCGTACGGGGTGTAGTTGGCCCGGACGAAGTCCCGCACGTCGCTGGTGTCGCGCCACAGACCGCCGCGGAAGCCGGTCCAGGCGTCACCCGGCGCCGACGTCTTGTCAGCCGTCTGCTCGGCAGGAGTGACGGTCGTGGTTTCCGCAGGAGTGGCAGTCATGTCCGACACCTTCCGCATCGCTTCACCGGTACGGCCCCATTGCACTCCCGCGCCGAGCGCCACGGGCGCCGCGTTGGTCCCCGATCAGGGCCCGAAGGTCCCGCCCGTGGCCGGCGAGAGGGCCTCCCATATCGCTTGACCTGGCCGTTTCACGTGATCGCCACCCCCTCCTCTGTTTGTGAATTCCTTCACAAGATTTTTGGGCGGTTGTCTGCTGTGCTAGGAGGCATGACGTCCGCTTCGAGCCCGCCGCCTGCGCCGTCCCGTCCGGACACACGTTCCGGTCCACTGCGCAAGCTCACCGCGCCCGGCCGGGACGAATCCCACCGAGTGGCCTCGCCCCTGGAACTCTTCTTCGACCTGTGCTTCGTCGTCGCGATCGCGCAGGCCGTGTCCAGCTCGTGCACGCGCTCGCGGAGGGGCAGGCGGGCGAGGGCATCCTCAACTACGCGATGGTCTTCTTCGCCATCTGGTGGGCCCGGATGAACTTCTCCTGGTTCGCCTCGGCGTACGACAACGACGACACCCTCTACCGGGTCGTCACCCTCGTGCAGATCGCCGGCGTCCTGGTACTGGCGGCGGGGGTGACACAGGCCTTCGACGAACACGACTTCCTGGTGGTCTGGTTCGGGCTACGTGATCATGCGGCTGGCGATGGCGGGCCAGTGGCTGCGGGTCGCGAGATCGGCCCGTGCCGCGGAGAGGGCCATGGCTCTGCGCTACGTCGGCGGCGTGCTGCTGTGTCAGGTGGGCTGGCTGGGCCTGGTGCTCCTTCCCGAACCCGCCCGCCCCTGGCTGTTCCTGGCGATGGCGGCCGCGGAGCTGTGCCTGCCCGTGTACGCGGAGAAGAGCTGCTCCACCTCCTGGCAGCCGCATCACATCGCCGAGCGGTACGGCCTGTTCACCATCATCGTGCTCGGCGAGTCGGTCGCCGCGGCCACGATCGCCGTCAAGTCGGCCGTCGACGAGCACGATGCCCTCGGGGAACTCCTGCCGATCGCAGCCGGCGGCCTGCTGATCGTGTTCTCCGCCTGGTGGATCTACTTCGTGGTTCCCATCCACGGACACCTGCGCTCCAACAAACAGGCGTTCCTGTGGGGCTACGGCCACTACCTGGTCTTCGCCTCCGCGGCCGCGATCGGCGCCGGCCTTGAGGTCGCGGTCGAGCAGACCGTGGGCACGTCGCAGATCTCCACGATGGCCGCGTCGGCCGCGGTGACCCTGCCGACGGCCCTCTACCTGATCAGCGTCTGGGCGCTGCACTCGCGCCATTTCAAGGTCGGCATCACCCAGCAGACGGTGCTGCCGACGACGGCACTGCTCGTCATCTGCTGCACCTTCCTGGGCGACTGGGCGGTTCTGGCAGCAGGCCTGGTCTCGGCGCTCGCCGTGGCGGTGGGGGTGACGTTGACGGCGCGCATGGCGGCCGGGGACGGCGCGAGGCGGCAGGCCGCTCGGGCGGCATGACGCAGCGACCACCAGGCACCGGCGCGCAGCTCTCCGGCCCGCCGTGGTCCGGGCGACACTTCGTCCATGACACTCAATGCTTTGACGGAAGTCGCCGGAGTGCGGGTCGGACATGCGACACGGGCCGGCGGCGGCTGGCTCACCGGCACCACCGTCGTGCTCGCCCCGGAAGGCGGGGCCGTTGCCGCCGTGGACGTGCGTGGAGGCGGTCCCGGCACCAAGGAGACCGACGCCCTCGACCCGCGCAATGTCGTCCAGAAGGTCGAGGCGATCGTACTGACGGGCGGCAGCGCCTACGGACTGGACGCGGCCTCGGGCGTCATGGCGTGGCTGGAGGAGCAGCAGCGGGGGGTGCGGGTCGGTACGGACCCGGCGCACGTCGTTCCGGTGGTGCCCGCCGCCTGTGTCTTCGACCTGGGCCGCGGCGGCAGCTTCCGGGCCAGGCCGGACGCGGCCACCGGGCGCGCGGCGATCGAGGCCGCCGCAGCGAGCGCGCCCGGTTCAGCCGTGCCGGAGGGGTGTGTGGGCGCGGGGACGGGGGCCGTGGTCGGGGCGATGAAGGGGGGCGTCGGCACGGCCGGCAGCGTGCTCGACTCCGGCATCAGCGTCGCGGCGCTGGTGGTGGCCAACGCGGCGGGATCGGTGGCGGATCCGGAGACGGGCGTCCTGTACGGGGAGTTGTTCCAGGGGCGCGTCGCCTACCCGCCGAGGCACGTCCACGAGGCGGCACAACGGCGCCTGGCGGCGGTCGCCCAGAACAACGCGCCCCCTCCGCTCAACACCACACTGGCCGTGGTCGCCACCGACGCGGCACTGTCGAAGGCGCAGGCGCAGAAACTGGCGGGCACGGCGCACGACGGGATCGCGCGCGCCGTGCGGCCGGTGCATCTCCTCCACGACGGAGACACGGTGTTCACGCTGGCAACGGGCACGCGCCCACTCGACGACGGCAGCCCTCTGGCGCTGAACGACCTGCTGGCGGCCGGCGCGGATGTGGTGACACGGGCCATCGTACGCGCCGTGCGCGCCGCCGAGTCGGTGGACGGGGCAGGGGGGTCCTGGCCGTCCTACGAAGAGTTGTACGGCAGTACCGGAGGCTAGGGCGGCGCGAAGGCGCGGTAGCGGCTCCGGGGCGCGACCCGAGGCACCGTCCGGCGATCCGCCCGGGGCGCGTGGGCGGTCGGCCGCTTCCGCACGTGCGGCACGAGTGGTGAGGACGCGTGCGCACCACGTCGCGCCACTGGGGGGGTGAGGTGGGGTGGTGCCACGCGCTGCGCCCCGGCCGAGCGCCGCGCGCCGCGCGCAGCCGGGGCGCAGCGCACCCGGCGACAGACGCGAACCGGAAGCGGCCGGCGCTGATCCGGCCACGCTCCGGCGAGCGGCACGGCGTTGGTCCGGTGGGTGGTCCGGGTGTGGTGCGGCGGCACGCGATTGTCCCGGTTCTGTCACGTGACGCCGTGGACGGCGGGCGGATGGAACCCCTCCGGCCGCCGTTCCCCTCCTTCATCACGAACCGGAGCGGAGAACGCACATCACACGAATATGGAGCAGCTTGTGATAACGCCGGACATAGCAGTGCGGCGCGCATTGGGGGCATGCGCCGTCCTGGCGGTGGGCGCTCTGACCCTGACGGCGTGCGGGGGAAGCGCCACGGCCCAGAGCGGCGACGCGAAGAGCGGCACGGGCGGCTCGAACACCACCAAGACCTCCACGGCGAAGATCGTCATTTCGGCCGAGGACGGTTCGACCGACGCATCGATCAACACGACCGGCGTACGGGTGAGCGACGGCAGGCTCACCGAGGTGAAGATGACGGTGGCCGGGACCGGGCGGTCGGTGGCCGGCTCGATGTCCGCGAACGCCCGTGCGTGGAGGCCCGCGGAGCAGTTGGAGCGGGGGACGAAGTACAGGATCTCCGCGGCGGCGGAGGACGGCGAGGGGCACGCCACAACCGCGAACTCCGCCTTCACGACGGTCACGGCGGAGCACAGCTTCATCGGGACCTACACGCCGGACGGCGGTACGACGGTCGGGGTCGGGATGCCCGTGTCGTTCAAGTTCGACAAGGCCATCAGTGACAGGAAGGCCGTGCAGTCGCACATCACCGTGACCTCCAGCAGCGGGCAGAAGGTGGTCGGGCACTGGTTCGGCGCACAGCGGCTCGACTTCCGGCCCGACACGTACTGGAAGGCCGGCTCTAAGGTCACCATGAAGATCGACCTGGACGGCGTCGAGGGCGCGAACGGCAGCTTCGGGGTACAGAGGAAGACGGTCACCTTCACGATCGGACGGTCGCAGGTGTCGACCGTCGACGCGAACACGCAGACGATGACGGTGGTAAAGGACGGCCGGACCATCAGGACGATCCCGGTCTCGACCGGCAGTGCACAGTTCACCACGTACAACGGGCAGATGGTGATCTCCGAGAAGTTCACCCAGACCGGCATGGACAGCCGGACCGTCGGTCTCGGCAACGCGTACAACATCTCGGACGTGCCGCACGCCATGCGCCTGACGAAGTCGGGCACGTTCATTCACGGCAACTACTGGTACAGGGCGGACAACCCTCCCTTCGGTCGTTACGGCAGCAGCCACGGCTGCGTCGGGCTGAGGGATGTGCGGGGGGCGCAGGGCGACACGCCCGCGAAGTGGTTCTACGACAACTCGCTCGTCGGCGACGTGGTGATCGTGAAGAACTCCGCGGACCGGACCGTGGCGCCCGACAACGGCCTCAACGGGTGGAACATGCCGTGGAACCAATGGATCGCCGGAAGTGCCACATGACTCCTCAGAGTCCCTTCTGACCAGCGGATTCTGCCGGGAGGCCGGGCTGCGCGGGAACTTCCCGCGCAGCCCCCGCGTTTTCTCGGCGCACGTTTTCCCGGTTCCCGGACATGATGTCCTGCCGAGGGACTACGGTATGCACCCACTAGGTGACATGCAGCAACGCCGGGAGAAGCCTTGAGCGTTCCGTACGAGACCGCACCGTACGAACCAGCCGAGTCGCCCGAGTCTCCGGAGGAGCACCTCGCGCGGCTGCTCGGCCGCGCCCTGAACTCCTTCGAGCTGCCCGACGAGACGATACGGCGGCTGGACAGCGCACTCGCGCACGACAGTTCGCTGTACTCCGCCCACCACAGCGCGGGCCTGCACCGGGAGACCTACCGGCACACGTGGCTGCTCGCCGACGGCTCGGCGCTCACCCTGTGGGAACTCGTCCACAACACGACGCGGGGCGGAGAGCCCCAGCACGAGGTGTACGTGGACGAGGAGGAGCTCGGCACGGCGACGGCGCGGCTGCCGTTACCGCCGGACGTCTCCGATTTCGAACTGCCGGTCGTGGTGGAGTTGTCGCCGGTCACCCGGCCACGACACGTGTACGCGCCGGACGACTCCTCCGATCATGCGCGTCGGCTGCTGCGCCGTGCCGAGAACCCGGACCGGCCGGGGGCGGACACGGCGGCGCTGCTGACCACCGCGGTCGCGCACCAGATCACGCAGGCCTTCGGCCGACCGTGCCGCGCGGGTCGCGCCGGGCTGTGCTTCTCGCTCTACGAGCATGCCTTCCTGCTGCGGGACGGGCAGGAGGTCGCGTTCTGGGAGGTCGAGCACACGGTCACCCCGGACGGGCGGCACATGTGCGAGGTGTACCCCAGCGAGGAGGAGGCGCGTGAGGCGATGGAGCGCCGGGCGGCGCAGGTCTCCTGAAGCGGGGCACGCCGGTTTCGGGGACGCTCCGTCTGCGGTCGCCTATGACCTGGGGCTTCGCGAGCGAAACCCGTGCCGACGGCCACCGCCCCCGGCCGGGGCCTCTGCCCCGGAATCGCTCGGGGCGGCAAGGGCGGTGACGGCGAAAGCGCCAGCGCCAGCGGGAACGAGAGACCCCGCGCCGTTCGAACGCGGGGCCTCCCTCTCCCGAGGACCTGGAGCACCGAGCACCGAGCCCCGGGCGCCTCAGGGAACGAGCTCCGGATGCTTGCCCCCGGTCTCACCGGCCCGACCGTCCTCTACGGCCTTCCCGGCGCGCTCGGCCTTCCCGGCGCGCTCGGCGTCCTCGGCGCCGGTGCCGGCGCCGGTTCCCTCCACATGCTGTGCCGGGCGACGCGGCAGCGCGAACATCAGCAGGAAGATGACGGCCATGACCGCGGCGACCCAGACCAGCGCGTGCTGGAAGGCGTGCACGAAGGCGGGCCCCACCTGCTCGGGCCGCAACCGGTCGCCGATCTCGCCGAAGAAGACCACGGACACCAGCCCGAGCCCGAGCGCGTTGCCCATCTGCTGGACGGTGTTGATGAGTCCGGACGCCGATCCGGAGTGCTCACGCGGCACCTCCGACAGCACGGCGTCCGTCAGCGGGGCGACGATCAGTCCCATGCCGGCGCCCATCACCACCAGCGGCAACGCCATCTGCCAGGAGGCGATGCCGAGGCCGTAGCGGTGGGCCTCCCAGATGTAGAGCAGCACGCCCACGGCCATCACCAGCGCGCCCGCCTGCAGCACCCCGCGGCCGAAGCGCGGCACCAGCTTCTGCACCGACATCCCCGCCGCCGTCGACACGGCGAGGGAGAACGGCACGCCGGTCAGCCCGGCGCGCAGAGCGCTCCACCCGAGGCCCACCTGCATGTAGAGCGTCCAGACCAGGAAGAACACCCCGAGCGCCACGCCGAAGACGGTCTGCACGGCGATGCCCGCCGCGAAGCTCTTCACACGGAACAGGGACAGTTCGACCAGCGGCGAACCGTCCCGTGCGGCCTTGCGCCGCTCGTACGCCACGAGCGCTCCGAACACGACGAACGCGCCGGCCATCGAGACGTACCCCCACAGCGGCCAGCCCAGCTCGCGACCGCGAGTCAGCGGGTACAGCAGCATCAGCAGGCCCAGCGTCACCAGGGCGACGCCCACGAGATCCAGCTTCAGGGCGCGTGGGGCCCTGGACTCGGTGATGAACCGGCTGCCGAGGACGAGTCCCGCGATGCCGACGGGCAGGTTGATCAGGAAGATCGGCCGCCAGGCGAGGCCGAAGAGGTCCCACTCCGTCAGCAGGGCGCCCAGCAGCGGTCCGGACACCGCACCCAGTCCGACGACCGCTCCGAACAGCCCGAACACCTTGCCGCGTTCGTGCGCGGGGAAGGTGGCGTGCACGATCGACAGGACCTGGGGGACCATCATCGCTGCCATCGTCCCCTGAAGGATGCGGGAAGCGACCAGCATCTCGGGGTTCGCGGCGAAGCCGCACAGCGCGGAGGCGAGGGTGAACCCGGCGATGCCGGCGAGGAAGAGCCGCTTGCGGCCGTGGATGTCGCCGAGCCGTCCGCCGGTGATGAGACCGGCGGCGAAGGCGAGCGCGTAGCCCGCCGTGATCCACTGGATCTGGCTGAAGGAGGCGCCGGCCTCCCGTTGGATGGACGGGATGGCGATGTTGACGATCGTCACGTCGACGAGGTCCATGAAGGCCGCGGTCATCACGATCGCGAGGGCGAACCAGCGACGCCGGTCACCCGCAGAGGGCGGCGCCGACGCGGCGCCCGGTGCGCTGAGAGAGGTCTCGGTGGAGGTCATGCCCTCACGCTAGGAGCCGACTAGGTCAGATCATGTCCTACTACTGCGGCATGCTCGGACGTATGACGACGGACACCCCGGCCCGGCTCCTGCAACTCCTCTCCCTCCTCCAGACGCCCCGCGAATGGCCGGGCGGCGAGCTTGCCGACCGGCTCGGCGTCTCCCGGCGCACGGTCCGCCGGGACATCGACCGACTGCGGGAGCTCGGTTATCCCGTGCAGGCGACGAAGGGCGCCGACGGCGGGTACCGGCTGGTCGCGGGCAAGGCGATGCCGCCGCTCGTCCTGGACGACGAGGAGGCGGTGGCCATCGCGGTGGGGCTGCGGGCCGGGGCCGGGCACGCGGTGGCGGGCGTCGACGAGGCGTCCGTGCGGGCGCTGGCCAAGCTGGAGCAGGTCCTGCCGTCCCGGCTGCGGCACCGCGTGTCCACCCTCCAGGCCGCGACGACCCCGCTGACCAGCGGGGACGGTCCGAGCATCGCACCCGAGACACTCACCGTGATGGCTTCCGCGGTCGCCGGGCGGGAGCGACTGCGCTTCGCCTACCGGGCGAGGGACGGCGCCGAGTCGCGGCGGGTGTGCGAGCCGTACCGGCTGGTGTCGGCGGGGAAGCGCTGGTACCTCGTCGCGTACGACCTCGACCGCGCCGACTGGCGGACGTTCCGTGTGGACCGGGTGAGCGAGCCGTTCGCGACGGGTGTGCGGTTCGAGCCGAGGGAGCTGCCGACGGGGAGTGCGGCGGAGTTCCTGCGCCGGTCGATGCAGCGTCAGCAGGCCTCCTACGCCTTCGAGGTGACGTTCACAGCGTCCGCGGAGGCGGTGGCGACCCGCGTGCCGGGGTGGCTGGGCGTGCCGGAGCCGGAGGAGGGGGGCGGGTGCAGGCTGCGCGGGGTCGTGGCGGACCAGGTGGAGTGGCTGGCCGTGCGGTTGGCGATGCTCGGGTTCGAGTTCCGGGTACGGGAGCCCGCGGAACTGGTGGATTCCGTGAGGGAGTTGAGCGGGCGGCTGCGCCGGTCCACGGGGGACTGAGCCACGGCGCCGGTGCGGGTCCGGACCCGCAAGGCCGGGGTTCGGACCCGCACGGCCGCGACCGCACGCACCCCACCGGCTGCACGCGGACCCACCCGGTGGACGTGCGCCACCGCGCCGGGTCCTACCGGCCGCGCACGGACCCGACGGATGATCGGCCGACCGTCACCCCGGATCCTCCGCAGCGAACCTTCGTCCCGGCTCCCCCTTCTCGCTCGCCCACCCGTAGCCCACGCTCCCCCTTCGTCTGCACCCTTACGTCTCGTTCCCGCTCCTCCACGTCTCGTCCCCCTTTCCTCCCCCTCTCCCGCAGCCGCCCCCGCCCTCGATCAGCTGCCTCTCTCGTCCTCGCTCAGCGCCACCGCGCCCAGGAATCCACGCACCGCCCCCAGGTTCCGCACCGCCATGTCCGCGGGCCCCTGAGCCCCGGGCCCCTCCGCGGTTCCGGCCGCCCACGCCTCCACGGCGACCCGGACCGCCGCGCCGGCGACGGCTGCGGCGAAGCGGAGGCAGGGTGAGGCGGCCAGGTCGGCGGCAACGTTGTCGTCGCCGTCGGGCGTGGCGTCGGCACCACCGGCGAGCTCGTCGCCCACCATGCCCTGGGCAGCAGCGTCCCCGCTGTCGCCATCGGCCCCGCCCCGCGCCAACACGCCCTGGTTCTCGCCACCGACCGCTCCCAGCCCCACAACCCCCCTGCCGGCACCGCGGGCCAAGCGGTGGGCCAGGACGTCGGCCAACTGGGCCTCGGCGGCGTGGCAGGCCTCGGCCCAGACGCGCCGCAGCGCCGGGCTGGAGTCGGCGAGGCGGATCAGGGTGCGGACCCATTCCCAGGAGGCCGCCGATACCCCGGTACCCGGCGTGAGCGTGTTCCGTGCCGCGTGTTCGAGGGCGTCCGGCGGTGCGAGGTCTGCCGGAGCGTCACGCACGGCGTCCGTCCAGCGCCGGGCGCCCGCCGCGTACAGCGGGGAGACGGCTTCCTCCTTGGCGGCGAAGTAGCGGTAGAAGGTGCGGGGGGCGACACCGGCGGCCTGGGCGATGTCCTCGGCACGGGTGGCCCGCAGGCCGTGGGTGACGAACAGCCGGGCTGCGGCGCGGGCGATCTCCATCCGGGTCGCCGCCTTGCGCCTCTCGGTCAGCGAGCCGGAGGCGGGGCGGGAGGCGGAGGCGGAGGGCGTGCCGCTGGAAGGGGTGGTGCTCATGTTGGGCAGGCTATGCCGATGTGACACAATCTGCCATCCAGCGGGTCACCCCGTGGTTCAGGTACGGGGTGACCCGCTCCTCCGGTCGGCCCGGCCCCATGGGTTCGGCCCGGCAGTCGCACCGGCCTGCCGGCTCCCGCCGATCAAGCCGACGGCGCCCGTCCGTCGCGGGCCACACGCAGAAGAAGCCGGGCCCCGGCACCGGGGGGAGGGCGCCGAAGCCCGGCTCGGGAAAGTCCCGGCACCGGGGGGAGTGCGTCGGGACTTGGCTCTGCCGAGGGGGTCTGCATCCGGGCCGAGTCCCGAACGACCGTTCCCTGAAGTCTTGTTCCCTGGGCAGTATCGGTTGAAGCGACGTTACATCGCCATGTTTGCGCGGGCTTTCGCCACCCCGCGTACGCGGTGACCGCAGGGCGCACACCCCCACCGGGAGGTTCACATCGTCCGGAACCGACCGGAGGCGACCGGTACGGCGCCGCCCGCCCACCGGCCAGACTCCCGGACGACCGCCCCGGTTCGCCACCCGTCGCGCTGCCCGGCGTGCCGGGCGGCGCGACGGGCCGGTGCGTCCCCTCGGCGCCGCCGGGCACCGGCAGGCGGGCGCACCAGCGGCCGTTCCCGTCGTCGGCGGGGTTACGCCGCCGCGTCGAAGCCGGTGTCGCGGGCCAGCTTCTTCAGCTCCAGCAGGGCGTGCTTCTCGATCTGCCGGATCCGCTCGCGCGTCAGCCCGTGCTCCTTGCCGACCTCGGTGAGCGTGCGCTCGCGGCCGTCGTCGATGCCGTACCGCATCTTGATGATCGAGGCAGTGCGCTGGTCGAGTCGGCCGATGAGACCGTCCAGTTCCTCGCTGCGCAGCAGCGTGAGCACCGACTGCTCCGGAGACACCGCGGAGGTGTCCTCCAGCAGGTCGCCGAACTGCGTCTCGCCCTCGTCGTCGACCGACATGTTCAGCGAGACCGGGTCGCGAGCCCAGTCGAGGACGTCGGTGACGCGCTCCGGCGTGGAGCCCAGTTCCGCGGCGATCTCGGCGGGCTCGGGGTCGCGGCCGTTCTCGCGGTTGAACTCGCGCTGGACGCGGCGGATGCGGCCGAGCTCCTCCACGAGGTGGACGGGAAGCCGGATGGTGCGGGACTGGTCGGCTATCGACCGGGTGATCGCCTGGCGGATCCACCAGGTGGCGTACGTCGAGAACTTGAATCCCTTGCGGTAGTCGAACTTCTCGACCGCGCGGACCAGGCCGGCGTTGCCCTCCTGGATCAGGTCCAGCAGCGGCAGACCGCTGCGGGGGTAGCGGCGGGCGACCGCGACGACCAGGCGCAGGTTGGAGCGGATGAAGACCTCCTTGGCCCGTTCGCCCTCGGCGATCACGGCCTCCAACTCCTCGCGGGTGGCATCCGCCGTGGACTCCTCGCAGCCGTCGAGGACCTGCCGCGCGAACACACCCGCCTCGATCATCTGTGACAGCTCGACCTCCTTGGCGGCGTCGAGCAGCGGTGTCCGCGCGATCTCGTCGAGGTACATGCCGACCAGATCGCGGTCGGCGACGGCGCCGGTGGTGCGAACACTGCTTGCCGCGTCAGCCGTCTCGCCGGTGGCGGACTGACGACGGGCGACGGCACGGGTTGCCATGCGTGCTCCCTTGCGATGGTGGGTCAGCGGGTGGTCCTTCGGACGCCGCACACTTGCTCGAGCTCTTCCTCGGTTGCCCCCGAACTCCGTTTCAAGCCCTCTCCGGACTCTCCTCGGGTGCCCTGCATCCGATGGAAACAACGACTGGAATCCGGACAGAATTCCCAACCCGCCCCTCAATTTTTATGATCATGCAGTACCCTGTGCGGCCACACAAGGAGGCGCGATGCCGCCGGAACGCGCAGAGGTGCAGGTCAGGCCGGGGGCCGAGAGCGACCTGGAGGCCCCCACGGACATCTACAACCACTATGTGCGTGAGACGGCCGTCACATTCGACACCGCGGTCCTCACTGCGGAAGAGCGTCGTCCCTGGCTGCTCTCCCACCCGGAAGACGGCCCGTACCGGCTGATGGTTGCCGCGGAGACGGCCCCCGAAGGGAACTCACAGCGGATTCTGGGGTACGCCACATCCAGCCCGTTCCGCGCCAGGCCCGCGTACGCGACCTCCGTGGAGGCGTCCGTCTACCTCCGCCCGGGCGCCGGCGGTCACGGCATCGGCACGCTCCTCTACAAAGCCCTGTTCGAGTCCCTGGCCGACGAGGAGCTGCACCGCGCCTACGCAGGCATCGCCCAGCCGAACGCGGCGTCCGCCCGGCTGCACGAACGCTTCGGCTTCAGGTACGTCGGCACGTACCGCGAGGTGGGCCGGAAGTTCGGCCGGTACTGGGACGTGTCCTGGTACGAGAAGGAGCTCCGGACCGCGGGGGCGTAGAAACCGCCGGGGCACCTGGAGTCGACCGCGGGAACCGGAGCGGGAGGTACCGCTCCCGGGGAGCCCCGACCCCGAGGAGGCACCCCGAGGCGTCCGCGGCCCGGCGGGACCCGCGCCCCGAGGGCCGGGCCGCCGACGTGAGGACTCGGCGCACGCATCGTTCCGGTGCGCTGGAGACCCGGTGGACGGCCGGGCGGCCACCGCGCACCGGCCGGACCCCCTCCCGGCCCCGGCCGGTTCACCCGAACTGCACGGACCGCTTCGCCAGCCCCATCCAGAACCCGTCGATGACCGACCGCTGTTCCGCGAGTTCACCGGCGGCGTCCGCCGCACCCATCGTCACGAACAGGGGCGCGAAGTGCTCGGTGCGCGGGTGGGCCAGGCGCCCGGCCGGGGACTTGCGGGTGAAGTCGAGCAGCGCGTCGGCGTCGCCGTCCTCCAGCGCCCGCCGGCCCCAGTCGTCGAACTCGGCGGACCAGCCCGGCACTCCCTCCCCGGTGTGCCGCAGGGCGGCCAGGTTGTGGGTGAAGAAGCCGGAGCCGACGATCAGCACGCCCTCGTCGCGCAGGGGCGCGAGCCTGCGGCCGATCTCCATGAGCCGCACCGGGTCGAGGGTGGGCATGGAGACCTGGAGGACGGGGATGTCGGCGGCCGGGAACATCTCGACGAGCGGAACGTACGCACCGTGGTCCAGGCCGCGGTCGGGGATGTCCTGGACGGGCATGCCGGGAGCACGCAGCAGCCGGCGCACGGCGTCGGCGAGTGCGGGAGCGCCGGGAGCGGGGTACCGGACCCGGTAGTAGTGCTCGGGGAAGCCCCAGAAGTCGTGGACCAGCGGGACGGCCGTGGTGGCGCCCAGGGCGAGCGGGGCCTCTTCCCAGTGGGCGGAGACCATGAGGATCGCGGTGGGCCGGGGCAGCCGGGCGGCCCAGGCGGAGAGCTGGCCGGGCCAGACGGGGTCGTCGGCGAGGGGCGGAGCGCCGTGACCGAGATAGAGGGCGGGCATGCGCCCACGCGGAACGCGCCCCCCGGGCGCAGGCGCCTCGGGTCCCCGTACCCGCTCCTCGAAGACCTGCTCCTCGGGCACTCGCTCCCGGGGCGTGCGACCCTCGGGCGTGGCGGCGGTCATGGCGGCGGCTCCCTCCGGGTACGCGACGGCTTATTGCTTGAACTCTAAAGCGAATCGACCTCCTCGACTCTAGTCCATTTTGTTTAAACTTCAAGAAGGGCTCTCGTAGAGTGGAGCACATGAACACGGCACCCGACGAGCACCGCTGGCTCACCGACGAGGAGCAGCGCGTCTGGCGCGCCTACCTGCACGCCACCACCCTCCTCGAGGACCATCTCGACCGCCAGCTCCAGCGGGACGCCGGCATGCCCCACGTCTACTACGGCCTGCTCGTCGGTCTCGCCGAGGCACCGCGCCGCCGGCTGCGCATGACCGAGCTGGCCATGCGGGCGAAGATCACCCGCTCCCGCCTCTCCCACGCGATCGCGCGCCTGGAGAAGAACGGCTGGGTCCGCCGCGAGGACTGCCCCTCCGACAAACGGGGCCAGTTCGCGGTGCTGACGGACGCCGGCGAGGAGGTGCTGCACCGCACCGCACCCGGTCACGTGGCGGCCGTGCGCCAGGCCCTGTTCGAGCGGCTCAGCCCCGAACAGCAGCAGGCCCTCGGCGAGATCATGCGGATCGTCGCCGAGGGCCTGGAGCCCCGGGAAGCGGGTGCGGACCTGCCCTGGCTGCGCTGAGCCGCTCACTCGGCGCGACCGGGGCAGGCCCTGGGGGCGTGCGCGG
Organism: Streptomyces sp. MUM 2J; assembly: GCF_022414535.1. GTDB lineage: Bacteria > Actinomycetota > Actinomycetes > Streptomycetales > Streptomycetaceae > Streptomyces. The sequence goes on along the minus strand of NZ_JADWYM010000002.1, from coordinate 267,932 downwards.
GAAGCGTCCCCTTCCTCCCGCGCGGCCCGGCCCGAAGGGGTGCCGCTCAAGGAGTGCGGCGCGCGCGGCGTACCGCACGAAGACGCACTCGAAGGCGTACCACCCGAGGTGCACGGCCCTGCGGCCACCGTGGGCCGACGGCCGCCGCGGACCTGCGCCCGCGGCAGCGTCACCGCACCTCTCCGGCCTTGCCGGACGCCGTCAGTGGGCGACGACCGGTACGGCCACCTCGTCCTCGGCGCCCTCGCCCGCGCCGGAGGTGATGGTGGTGTCGTCGGGGCGACCGGCGTTGACGAAGGTCACCACGATGGCCGCGGCGAGGACCAGGATGCCGACGGCGAACCAGATGGCGTTGGTGTAGCCGTGCACCATGCCCTCCAGCTGGACCAGCTGCTGCTGGGGCCGGGTGGCTGCGGAGGCGATGTGGTCCTTGATGTAGGACGTGGTCGCGGAGGCGGCGATCGTGTTCAGCAGGGCCGTACCGATCGCGCCGCCGACCTGCTGCGAGGTGTTGACCATCGCGGAGGCGACACCCGCGTCCCGCGGCTCGACCCCGGTGGTGGCCAGGGACATGGCCGGCATGAACGCGGTACCCATGCCCAGACCGAGCAGCAGCATCGCCGGCAGCAGCAGGGCGGCGTACGACGAGCCGATCTCCAGCCGGGTCAGCAGCAGCATGCCGAGCGCGGCGACCAGGAAGCCCGGACCCATCAGCAGCCGTGCCGGGAGGCGGGTCATCAGGCGGGTACCGATCTGGGTGGAACCCGTGATCATGCCCACGATCATCGGCAGGAAGGCGAAGCCGGTCTTGACCGGGGAGTAGCCCTTGACGACCTGGAGGTAGTAGGTCAGGAAGAGGAACAGGCCGAACATGGCGATGATCGCCAGACCCAGCGAGAGGTAGATACCGCCGCGGTTGCGGTCGGTGACCACGCGCAGGGGCAGCAGCGGGGCCCTGACCCTGGACTCCACGAGCACGAAGGTCAGCAGCAGCACCCCGGAGGCGATGAACATGCCGATGGTGACGGAGTCGCTCCAGCCGTCGGACTCGGCGCGGGTGAAGCCGTAGACGAGCGCGACGAGACCGAGGGTGGACAGGACGACGCCGGGTATGTCGAGCGGGGAGCGGTTGCGGCCGCCCGCGGGCTCACGGATGACGAAGTAGGCGCCGGCCGCGGCGATCACGGCGAAGGGGATGTTGACGAAGAACGTCCAGCGCCAGTCGAGGTACTCGGTGAGGAAGCCACCGAGGATCAGGCCCACGGCGCCGCCACCACCGGCGATGGCGCCGTAGATGCCGAACGCCTTGGCACGCTCCTTGGCGTCGGTGAACATCACCGCGAGCAGCGACAGCGCGGCGGGGGCGAGCAGGGCGCCGAACGCACCCTGCAGGGCACGGGCACCGAACATCATCGCGCCGGTCGTCGCGGCACCGCCGAGCGCGGACGCCGCGGCGAAGCCGGTCAGGCCGACGACGAAGGCGCGCTTGCGTCCCCACAGGTCGGCGACCCGACCGCCGAACAGCAGCAGACCGCCGAAGGCGAGGGCGTAGGCCGTGACGACCCACTGGCGGTTGCCGTCGGAGATGCCCAGGTCCTGCTGGGCGGAGGGCAGCGCGATGTTCACGATGGTCGCGTCGAGAACGACCATCAGCTGGGCCAGCGCGATGAAGACGAGCGCTTTCCAGCGGTTGGCGTCACCGGACGCCGCTGGCGCGCCGGGAGCCTTCGAGAGTGCTTCAGACATGGGTGTACCCACTTCGGGACTTCGTGACGGAAGGAACGTGAAGGTCGGGAGGTGTCGGGAGGTGTCGGGAGGTGTCGGGAGGGGACGGTCCGCCCTGGCGGCGGACTGTGGACGTCGGTTGTCGTGACTGCCCCGGTGCCGCGAACTCATCGGTCGGCGCCCACCGGTCACCACGTGCTGGGGCTTGACTGCGTGGACTCGGCCGCTCGGGCTCGACCGCTCGGATGCCGCTGCCCGCGGGCGGTTGCCCGGGGGCGGCGGCCCGACGGTGACGGTTCGCTCACGGCTGCCGGATTCCGGCTGCTCGCGCACGACCGCTCGATCCGAGCCGGTCGGTCCGAAGGGCGCTACGGAGCGCGGCGGGACTGCTCTATCAGGGCTGGCGCAGGTCCTCCACGGTCGGGGCCGTGCCCGGCAGGTCGGAGCGGGCGGGAGCCCGCAGCCCGTCGAGGAACAGCTGCAGATGGCGGTGGGCGAAACGATCGATGCTGAGGCACCCGGTCCCGGCCGGGGGACGGCTCAGCTGGGCGGCGGCGATCAGCACGTCGCCGACGCCCACGTCGGGGCGGAGCTGGCCGGCCGCCTTGGCACGGTCCATGACCTCGGCGACGAGGCCCTCGCACCGTTCACGTACGGCCTCCAGGTCCGGGTGGTTCTGATCGAAGGTGCTGGAGACCATGGGGCACAGCGCGCTGATCCGCTCGTCCGCGACGGCGTGCACGAAGCGCTCCAGGGCCTCGAACGCGTCCCCGGTCTCCGCGAGCGCGGCCTGGGCCGCGGCCACGGTGCGCTCCATGACGGAGCAGACGACCTCGCGGACGAGGGCGTCGCGGTCGGGGAAGTTACGGTAGACCGTGGCGTTGCCGACGCCGGCCCGGCGGGCGATCTCGTCGAGCGGCACGTCGGGGCCGTGCTCGACGAACATCTCCCGGGCGGCGGTGACGATCCGCTCCCGGTTGCGCAGGGCGTCGGCACGTGGCCGGGTCGCCCTGCGGGGCGCGGGAAGGGTGGTCGGCACGGCTTCCTCCACGGTGGGATGGTCGGTGACCGCGATCCGGGGATCGTCTCCCCGTTTCGCTCGGACACAGTTCCAAACGGGGAAAGGATCCCCGGTTATTTCCCCGTTCCGAGATTCTTGATGTGATCCGGCTCACATCACATCCAGGGCCGCCCCACGCCGCATCCCACCACCGCCCTCGCCTCCACCGCCGTCCCCGGGCCCCGGCCGCCTCACCGGCCGCAGGCGCCTCCCCGGACCCCGCCGGGCGCCCGGCACCGCCTCCCCGCCCCGCCGGAACCACCGTCGCAGCCACGCACCGGTGACCCCCGCGGGCCACCGGCCGGGCCCCAGCCACCTGGACGCCGTCCGCGGCGCCCCGGACCCGGCCGCCCCGTGATGGTCCGAAGCCGGGCCTCGCCGCTCCCCGAAGACCCACGATCGGCCCAGGCCAGCGCGCGCACGCGGGCTCCCCGACCGAGGGTGATCGCAAGGGTGCAGCCGGGGAGTGGCGGCTGCCCGGACCGAGAGGCCCCGCATGCAGCCGCAGCCTGAGCGATCCCGGAAACGCCGTCGAATACGCCCACGCCGCGTGGCCGCGTTCGCCTCCGTCTCCGCGCTGACCCTCGCGGTGAGCGCCTCGGCCGGCACCGGGCACCCGACCCCGGACAGCACGCCCGCCGGAGCCGGGCCGGCTGCCGGACTCGCCCACTCCTCGGCACTCGGCCCCTGCATGATCAACGGCGATCCGGCCGTGCAGATGTCGGAGGGCATCCCGACGCTCGGTGGTTACGCCCGGTCGACCGGCACCGTCCACGCCCTCACCGTCATGATCGACTTCCCGGACGCGCCGGGGACGGGCAAGGCACTGGACCGCTACCGCGAATTCCTGCCGCAGACCCGGCAGTGGTTCCGCACCAGTTCCTACGGCCGCCTCGACTACCGCCCCGAGGCCCCCATCACCCACTGGCTGCGCATGCCGAAGCCGTTCCCGGCGTACGGGATAGGCCGCGGCGCCCCCTTCGACCCGGGCTATCGCGAGCTGGTCCAGGACATCGTCTCCGCCGCCGACCCGAATGTGGACTTCCGCTCCTACGACCTCCTGAACGTCCTGGTCACACCGAACGCGGGCCCCTCCGCACTGGACACGGTGCTGTCGGTGACCTTCGCCGGCAACGCCGAGGCGCCCGTCGCCGACGGGGTCCCGGTGGCCAACGCCTCGTTCGTCTACTCCCGCCAGGACGACGGCTCCGGCGCGTACGACCGCACCGGCTACCGGGTCCTGCCGCACGAGAACGGCCACGTCTTCGGCCTGCCCGACCTCTACACCCAGCAGGGCGGAGGCGCGGTCGGCCACTGGGACATCATGAGCGAGGACTGGGGCGCCAACAACGACCTACTGGGCTGGCACAAGTGGAAACTGGGCTGGCTGGACGCCGACCAGGTCGGTTGCGCGACAGCCGAGGGCACGACGGAGTTCACCCTCACGCCGCTCGCCCGACCCGGCGGCCCGAAGCTGGTCTTCGTCCCCTTGGACGGGCGTACCGGCTACGCGCTGGAACTGCGCACCCGCGAGGGCAACGACGAGACGGTGTGCCGGCCCGGCATCCTCATCTACCGGGTCGACGCCGACGTCGACACGGGCCTGGGGCCGGTCACCGTCTACGACTCACAGAAGGACAGCGGCGGCTGCACCCGGAGCCCGAACGTGCAAGCGGAGCTCTCGGACGCCGCGTTCGTCCCCGGCGAGGTCTTCAAGGACCCCCGGCGGAAGATCCGCATCGCGGTGGCCTCGGCGGACCTGACGGGGAACTACCGGGTCCGGGTGACACGCGGGTAGTCCCGCCGGGCGGCGAACCACACCGCCCCCTCCCCGGGACAGCCCCACCCGCGCCGTGCCGCACCCGCCCCGCCCCGGTCGGTTCCGAGCGCCCCCCGGGCCGACAGACTCCGGTATCGCCTCCGACCGGCTCGGCCGCCAGCCCGTGCTGCCGCCCGCGCCGGCGCTCGTCCTCGCCGCCTGCCCGCTGCTCCCGACCGCCTCCGTCGGCAGCCGCGCCGAGCGCGGCACGACTGCCCACCGGGATCGCGGTCGGCGCCGTCGCCTCGGCGGGCATGGCGGCGGTGGCCGATGTCGCCGGCCCAGGACGCGGACGGCTCGCAGCGCTACCGGCCTCCTGCGCCACGGTCTTCGGCACGGGACCCGGCCCCTGCTCTCCGGTGTCCTCTCCGAGATGGCACCCGGACCCACCGGCACCGTCTTCGCCGCGGAGGCCGTACTGCTGACGGGTGCCACGCTGACCAGCTGCGGATGCCGCCCAAACCCCCTCACCCGAACCCAGGCGCCCGGCACAATTCGCAGCCCCGGCACCCGAGACACAGGCCCCGGGGATCACACCGGCACCGAAACGACCGACCCGCTACACTGTCGGCGGTGGCCCGGACCTCACCGGCCTGACCACCGCAACCCTGTCGGCAACAGGCCTGAAGCCCACCGCGCCGCGCTTCGGACCCGCCCTCCGACAGAGCCCCGCCTTCGTAGCTCAGGGGATAGAGCACCGCTCTCCTAAAGCGGGTGTCGCAGGTTCGAATCCTGCCGGGGGCACTGCGCCTGACCAGGCGCGGAGCATCGAACACCCCCTCCGGAATGATCTCCGGAGGGGGTGTTTTCATGTGTGCGGGGACAGATCGGGGACACGGCGCATCCAGCGGGGACGCCAGCCCGCTTCCGCTACGCCGCCGCCTCACCGGACTCGACGGGGCGGATCAGCGGGCGGACGGGCGCCTGCTCGCCGGAATGGGAGCTGGGCTCGACAGCGGTCTCGGCGTCGCCTGAGGCCGCGGACCTGTTCTGCGGGACCGGCTGCGGCCCCGGCGGCCGCCCGTCGTCAGCCGCCCCCTCCTCGCCCTCCTGCTGATTGGCCTTGCGCGGTACGAGCGCCACGGGCGCGTCGGCGGCCTCGAGTTCGAGCTGCGGGAGGACGCTGGTGTACGTGTCGGCGGTGAGCTTGTAGGAGGAGTGACCGAGCAGGACCTGGATGGTCTTCATGTGGACGCCGGCCGCGAGGGAGAGCGTCGCGGCGCAGTGGCGAAGGTCGTGCAGCCTGATCGTCGGAAGGCCGAGCTTCTGAACGAGCCGGTTGAAGACCTGGGAGAGGTACTCCGGGTGGTACGGGCGCCCGTCCTCCCAGGTGAAGACGCGGCCGGAGTCGACGTAGGGGTCGTACTTCTTGGGCTCCTTGCGGTGCTTCTCTTCCCACTCCGCGCGCTCGGTCTGCTGGCGTCGCCGCCAGAACAGCAGGAGTTGGTGCGTCTGGCTGTCGAGGCGGACGGTGCGGGCGCCGCTGTCGCTCTTCGGGGTGTCCTCCCAAACGTCGTAGGAGGCCGCGACGAGCTGTTCGCTGATGTGGACGGTGCCGGCGGTCATGTCGGTCTCGCGCCAGGGCAGGCCGCAGGACTCGCCCCGGCGTGTTCCCCGGAAGACCATGAGGTGGAACATCGGGTAGAGCCGGTGCTCCGCCACGGCGTCGAGGAACGCTCCGGTCTGCTCGGCCGTCCACACCATGACCGGCCCGGGCTTGTCGCCCGTCTCCTGCCAGTGGGCAACGCGTTCGTCGGTCCAGACGAGCGGCTTGGGTGGGGTGTACTTGGGCAGGACAAGGTCTTCGGTCCAGTTCTCGCTGATCAGCTTCTCGGTGTTCTTGGCGTAGTCGAGCGCGGCGCTGAGCTCGTTCTTCATCTTGAGCTGGACGCCGGGGCCGGTGATGTACCGCGGCTTCCTGCGGGCCTGGCGCAGCTTCTCCCTGGCCTCGTTCCAGCGCTGGCGCAGCTCGGGCGGGCGCGGCCTGGCCGCCTGCTTCCAGGCCCGGCGGGCCGCTTCGCACCCGGCCTTCGCCAGGTCGGCGGCGTCCTGGTTAGCGGCGTGCCGCTCGTTGTCGCGCCAGATCTGCTCGAACATCTCCTGGAGGTGCCGTGTGCGCAGGTCGCGCATCTTGAGGTGGCCGAGGTGCGGGACGAAGACCCGGTTGATGTGGTCTTCGTAGGTGCTCCGGGTGGACCGCTTGAGGTCGACTCTCTTGCTGAACCAGCGCAGGAGGAACTGCTCGACGGTCTCGTCCGAGAGGACGTCGACGCCGTCCTGCGCCTGGTCCCAGATCTTCTGCGCCGCCTCCTCAGCCTTCTTCTTGGTGAGGAAGCCGCCCTTGCGAGGTCGGCGCCGCTTGCCCCGGGGCCCCGGCGGCAGCTCAACGTAGTAGTACCAGCTGCCGTGATCACGCTTCCCGAGATCAGGGCAGGCGGAACCCAGCTCCCTCAACTTCGGCTTCCCGTTGGTGCCGAGGACCGGCTCCCCGTCCTCGTTGGCCATCGGCGCCTTGCAGGTGCAGCGCCTGTAGACCGAGCCCTTGAACACATCCCCTCCTGTGTGTCGTGCAAGCAGCCACGCAGGGTGATCATATGTGGAGACAGGAACACTGTCGCCCGATGAATCGAGGCGGCATACGTGCCAGAGAAGCCGGACCGAGTCGGACTTGATCACGAAACTTCGCGGCTGATGATTCAGCGGCCAGCCGAACAGGTGCTGCCACATGTGTGGGAGCAAAACTTGATGATCACATCCGATGGCGTCGAGTGCGATCTTGTTCGGCCGCCCGGTGAGAACTTAGACTGCGTCGGGACTTCCTGGGAGGCGCGGGGGCGGAACAGGAGAGCCTGACCATGCGAGATCGAAACGATCCGGCCACCTCGAACACGACGGCGGCGGTGCACCCATGACGCGGGATGAGGCACTGGCCCTGCCCGTCACGGTCGACGTCCTGACAGCCGGCAAGGCGTTCGGCTTCAGCAGGAACACGACGTACGAGCTGATCAAAGCCGGGGAGTTCCCCGTGCCCGTGCACCCGTACGGCAAAGGCAAGCGCCGGGTGCTGACGTCGGAGCTGTGGGCCGCACTGGGGGTGCACCCGGAGTAGCAGCGGGGCACCCGAGGGGGGAACCTCGTCGGCGCTCACTGAGCACTTTCAGCGAATCCGGCAGCCCGAGCCCGAGGCACTTGTCGCGATGAAGGCCCGTCTCGGCATCTCCGTGACCGGCTGACCCCAAAATTCCCCCACGGGGAGCCCGCCACCGCCACTCAGGGTGGCGAGCTCCTCCTGGTTGTGGTGAATGATGACCTCATAGCGCTTGCCGACAAGGGGGGTAACAGCGATGATACGAAACGACTTCGAGGTCATGATGGAGTTCTTCCGGGCCCGTCTTCGTGAGGATGAAACTGCTGCACGAGCACTGAAGCCTGGCAAGAACCAGGACGTGGCAAGGTTGCGGGACCGGGTCCTCGCCGACGTCGAGGCGAAGCGCAGGCTCATGGACTGGGTGGACGAGTATCCGCGGAGGGCAGAGGACAGCGGGGAGCGCGTCCGCTGGCAGAAGTTGGCCGGGGACTTGGTCGCCGGAATCTCGCGGGACCGCCGTAGCCCAGTGATTTGCGAACTCGTTGCGGCGTACGCCGACCACCCCGATTTCCGGCCTGAGTGGCTGCCGATCGAGGACGAGTGGGAGCTGGACGAGGAGTACGAACCCGGCGCGCACGAGAGCAGCACCCGCAGGCAGGGGCGCACCGTCTGACCCGCAGAGGTACAAGGGCCCGTCACTGAGCGCTTTCAGCGTGGGCACGGATCGGGTGACGCCGGCGTGATGGGGCGGGGGCCGCAACACACGAGGATCCCGTGCCGGTGAGGAAAGTGTTCGACGTCACAACCCACTGGCACAGGAGCCTCATTGGCTCCCTATCCTGCCGCACTCGACCTCCCGCACACCCTGGTCGAGTGGGTCACGATGCTCATCGTCACCCGCGAGACTGACCGGCGATGCAAACTCCGGTTTTTTCGACGCCGACGACGACCATCGACGCCCCACGCAGGCCGCTCATCTGCGATTTCAGCCCCCAGAGCCCTCCAGCCGTCTCCCAACCAGCGATCGCGCCGGTTGTAGGCCAACTGCAAGTTGGCATAATGCGCACTGCAGATCGAACCCAATACGTAAGCAATGGGTGGCAGACTTCACATGTAGGGGTGACAGTGCTGCGCCTTCGCATACCATATGGGTTACACCGGGGGATTTTGGGCTGGAGAGAGTATGAGGGCATACGGCCACGAAACGGACGGAGTGACTGCCGTCCCTGATGAGGCTGCCCACTTGGCGGCGGCAGCCAGGCGTCTTCTCGATGAGAGGAAGACGCTCGCGGAAACCGCGAACTGGATGACGGAGAACGCGGGACCAACGGTCTCCGGTCGACCATGGGCGCCAACGACACTGCGGCGCCGACTGCGCAACCCGGCGATCGCCGGCCTCAAGGAGAACGCCGACGGGGAACTGATCCCGGGCCCGGCCGAGCGGCTGATCGACCGCGAGACGTTCGACGCCCTGCAGGAGCTGTTCAGCGAGAACAGGAAGGGCCAGGGCACCAAGCCGAAGCACGTCCACTACCTGTCGGGCGGACCGGCGACGTGCGGTCTGTGCAGGCAGCCGCTGGTGTCCCGGTCTACAGCGAACGGCGGGCGGGGGTACGTCTGCGAGACCGAGGGCTGCGGGAAGGTGCGGATCTCCGCCGAGCCGCTCGACGAGTACGTCGGAGAGCGAGTGGTCGCCCGCCTGCAAGGTCCGACGCACCTCAAGCGCCTGGCCACACTGCGTGACAAGTACGTCAACGAGGCTCGCGAGGCGGAGCGGTTCCTGAAGGAGCAACTGAGCGACCGCAAGAGCGAGTTGGCGCGCGCCTACGGGGCGATGGAGCTGAACCTGGGCGAGTACAGGACAGCCAAGGCCGCGCTGGAAGGCCGACGCACCGAGGCGATGGCGGCGGTGCGCCGCGGCAAGGCCCTTGAGCAGCTTCCGGAGTTGACCCCCAAGGGTGTTGAGACCTGGTGGCACGAGACCGCCGGACGCGAGCAGCGCCGGAACCTCGTTCAGCTCGTCGTACGGGAAGTGCGCGTGGGACCGGCCACCGTGAGGGGCTCACGGAAGTTCGACGAGGCCCGCTTCGAGATCTTCTGGAGGTGGGAGTAGCAACCGGCAACCGGATCACAGAGGTTCGGCTTGTCGGGTCAGACGCCCTCTGCCTGGACATTTGTTTGCGACTGACGGGTAACCGGCATACGCTGACGATCTCGCTCTCTGTGGAATGCTTCGTCACCGCTTGTGGCGCACCTTGGCGGCGTCCCGTGGGGAGCGAACAGGGGGTGCGGCAGGAGGACGCCTGCGCCATGGCTCAAGGGGAGCAGCATGAACCGGCGCGACTCGTCGCAGGCGGGTAGACGGACCGGCGAGGGTGACATGGACCGGACAGCGGACGACGATCCGCTGGGCAAGGGCGGCTGGCTCGATGAGGAGATCCTCAAGGTGCTGATGGGGGCCGACGTCGAATTTGACCCTGAAGATTTGTGGTCAACATGTGTCGAGGAAGAGTAGAGACGCCTAAGCAAGTCCATTTACCCGTGAGCCCCGACCGTCCACTGCAGGCGGGCGGGGCTCGCTTGGTTCAAGTTCCATCGCGCACGAGGCATTCCCCAGCGATCCGTGATCAAGAATACTTGACGGTCAAGATCGTTTGATCATAGCATTTAGTCATCACCTCACAGGAACCCATCCTGCGAGACCGAGAGTGCGAGGAGTCAGCGACATGAACGTCAGCGAGGCGAACATCGAGGTCATCGCGATCCCGCTCGCGGACATCGAGCCCAACCCGGACCAGCCCCGCAAGTTCTTCGACGAGACCAAGCTGGAGGAGCTGGCAGCCCAGTTCCGCTCGGTCGGCCAGCTCCAGCCGATCGTGGTCCGCCCGGCCGGCGACACGTTCCAGATCGTGATGGGCGAGCGCCGCTGGCGGGCCATGCACCTGGTGGAGGGCGCCACCACCATCGAGGCCAAGGTCGTCTCGAGCGTCGACGACGAGAACGCGTTCATCATGGGCATCTCCGAGAACATCGGCCGCGCGGACATGACCCTCATGGAGGAGGCCCAGGCGTACGCGGACCTGGTCGGGTTCGGATACAAGGCAGAGCGCATCGCGGAGATGTTCGGCAAGACCACCGACTACGTGAAGTGGCGGATGGACCTGCTCAACCTCACCACCGACATCGCGGAACTCGTCGCCGAGGGCAAGATCAAGGCCGACTTCGCCTGGTACCTGTCGAAGCTCACGCCGGCGAACCAGAAGGTGGCCGTCACCCGGTACATGAAGGGCGACTTCAGGACGGAGACCGACGCCTCCACCTTCGCGCAGGCCCTGCGGATGAAGGAGAACCAGGAGGGCTTCTTCTCCGAGAAGGAACTGTCGGACAAGGAGAAGGAGGACAAGGCCAAGGAGCGCAAGCAGGCCAAGTCCAAGGTGGACCAGGTCGAGCGCGCCGGGGCACTCCTGGAGGAGCTGGCGAAGCTCACGCCGACGGAGCTGGCCGAGCTGTTCGAGGGCGAGGTGGGCAAGCAGCTGGACGCGGTGGAGCGGGTGCGGAAGGCGGCGGCCGAGGCGGTGAAGAAGCTGCGGAAGGCGAAGGCGATGTCCGAGGCGAAGCAGCTGACGGTCCGACCGGAGCTGGAAGTCGAGCCCGAGACGGAGGACGCCGAGGTCGAGCAGGAGCCGAGCGAGACCGAGATCGCCGAGGCCGCCGCCGAGGAGCCCTCGAAGACGGAGCTTGAGGCCGCGGCCTGAGCTGACGTTCGATCGTGCGCGACAGCCGGGATCCCGAGGCGGGTCCCGGCTGTTTCGCGTCTCCGGGAGGCCCGGGCGACGCGTGGGCGGCATGGGGTGGTGATGGGGTGCGAGTGGGGTGGACCTCAGCCCGTCGACGATAAAACAATATTGGCGAGCGAGGCCAATTGACGATAGAATGTTATTTGACGATCACTCGCTTCGCATCAGGCGCGGGGGAAGGACAGGGAATGTTAATGACCACGAACGAGGGCGGCACACTGTCGCCCGATCAGGCGGCGGCACTGCTGTGCTCTGGGGTGGTGGCGCCCGGCGGCGGATGGGTTGCGCCCGCCCTCGCCACGAAGATCCCGTGCCGGGTGTGCGGGCGGCGACTGCGGGTGGTCCCGGTACGCGGCACGGACGGCAGCGTCGCAGTGGACGGCGAGGGCTGCCTCGTGTTCGGCTCCGGCAGTGTCTCGCGGGACGCGCTCGGCGTGCGGCTGTGCGACAGCTGCTACGAGCTGGCCGGGTGGGAGAACGCCCACAACGACGAGGGCCACAAGGAAAGGCCGGACCCGGGCTGCCCGCTCTGCGGCGGCACGGAACCGGCGTGAGGGAGGACGATGTTCGAGCTGTTCACGCACAGGTACCAGGGCTTCGAGCCGTCGATGGGCGTACCGGTGCGCATCACCTTGGGTGCGCCACGGTGGACGCTGCCGTACGCACTGGAGCACCAGGTACGGGAGGCCGCGCCGAGCCGCGACTACTTCGGAGCGGCACGGCCGGCGTACGAGACGGCGTATGTGTCCCAACTGGACCGGCATGGGGTGGACTTCTTCGCGTCGCGGTTCCAGGAGATCGCGGTCGCGGCCGGGGATCTGCGGCTGGTGCTGCTGTGCTTCGAGGACTTGGCGAAGCCGGATCAGTGGTGCCATCGACGGATGTTCGCCGCGTGGTGGCAGGAGAAGACCGGGGCGAAGGTGAGGGAACTCGGGCCGCTGGGACCCGGGTACGAGCAAGGGACGTTGCTGTGACCGAGGAGCGCAGGCCCAACTGGGTCGAGATGAGACGGGAGGACTTCGAGGCTCCGCCGCGGTCTAAGCCGGCGCCGCCGGGACAGATGGAGCTGTTCGAGCCCGGGCCCGGGAGAGCGAAGGCGAAGTCGCGACTTCCGGAGGAGTGCCCGATCGGGACGATGAGCCTGCTGGACCTGCTCCAGCCGGACCGGTGACAGTCACCGCGTGGGCCTGACCGCGGCTCCATGCATGTGGCGGGTGCGCGATCGCATCCGCCACATGTGTTGTGACAATACTTCGTCTGATACGGTTCGATTGTTGGCGGGTGATCTTCCCGGATCGGCCCCGCCACGCGCCGGTAGTGCACCTGGCAGCACGCCCCGCCCCCGGTGGGGAGGAGCCCGTTCGAGTCGGGCCCGGCGCTCAAGGACGCGTCCGCACAGGCATGTGGTGCGGAGCCGACCAGCCAAGGAACCACCCCCTCCAGGCGTCCCCCGCGCCTCCTGGTTCCCCGGCGGCCCGGCACGGCAGGACCAGCCCCCTGCCCCTCCGGACCCGCGTCCTTCTCAACCAGATCCGCGCAGGGGAGGCAGCGTTGTTCCACGGCTCGATCCCCGCGGACCTCCGCGCGATCATCCACGAGCACGCCACCACCTGGCGCGGCCAGGCGGAGGACATCTACGTCGGCTGCTCGGGCAACTTCACCATCGAACGCGTCCTGCACGACGCCGGGTTCCAGCTCCACGGCTGCGACGTGCAGCTGTACTCGTCGGCGATCGGCTGGTACCTCGCCGGGCAGGAGCTCCCCATCACGATCCGTCCCGAGTCGGCGGACGAACTCGGCTGGCTGGCCCCGTACATGGACGGCCGGGCCGGCACGCTCGCGGTAGTGCTGCTTGGCTCCCGTTTCTTCCAGTGGCTCGGACGCGGGGACCATCCGTACTACGGCCGGATGCTGGCCGCGTACCGGCAACAGTTCCCGCAGCTGTACGCGAAGACGGTCGCGAAGATCGAGGCGCTGCCACTGCGGCTCGCCTCGTACGCGCCGATGGACGTGAACCAGTGGCTCGCCGAGCAGGTACCGGCCGAGGCCCCGGTCGTCGCCTTCCCTCCGTTCTACGCGGGTGACTACGAGGGCCAGTTCGCGGCCCTGGACAAGCACTTGGACTGGCCGGCACCCGAGTACCCGACGCTGGACGACGCCGCGAAGCAAACCCTGATCGAGCGCATCACCGACCGGCCGCACTGGGTGCTCGGCCTCCACTTCGACGTCGAGGAACTGCGCGGGCACCTACGCGGCCAGGTACAGACGGCCAACCGCGGACTGCCGATCAACGTCTACGCGTCGGTCCCGCGCTCACGGATCGTGCGCCCGAACCAGCGCCTTGAACCGGTGCGCGCACCGCGGCTCGTACCGGGCCGGGAGCTCGGCGGGACACTGACCCTCGCGCCGCTGTCGATGGGGCAGTTCGCGACCCTGCGGTCGCAGTACATGAACCACAACATCCGCCCGGGCACGCCGACGATGGCGCTCGCTGTCCTTGTCGACGGGGTCGTGGTGGGCGCGTTCGCGTTCTCGACGCCGAAGTACGACCCGCACAACGTGTACCTGCTGTCCGACTTCCCAGTCGCGCCGACGTCGTACGGGCGGCTGGCCAAGCTCGTGCTGTACGCGGCGCTGTCGACCGAGGCGCAGTTCCTCGCGCAGCGCGCCATGAACACCCGCCTGACCCGGCTGAACACGACGGCGTTCACGCAGCGGCCTGTGTCGATGAAGTACCGCGGGCTGCTGCGGCTGAACTCGCGCAAGGACTCCGCCGACCCCGCCTACCGCTACCAGCTCGACTACGGCTCCGAGCTGGGCCGCTGGTCGCTGGCCGAAGGGTTCGCGCACTGGAGGAGCAAGCACGGACAGGCCCAGGGACTCAAGGAGCCGACGGAGGAGGAGGAGACGGCGACATGACCCCCGCCCCGCTCAAGCCCCGCATGGTCGAGGGCGACCCGCGCGAGCTGACGCTGCTGGACATCAACGCGCGCTTCATGCGGCACGAGCAGTTCCAGCGCCTGGTCGCGAACATCCGTGACGACGGCGCGCTGACCTCGACGCCGCTCGTGTGGAACGACGCGGAGACCGGCCGTCGCATCGTCCTGTCGGGCAACCACCGCACCAAGGCGGCGATCGAGGTCGGCCTGGAGCGCATCTGGTGGATGGAGATCACCGAACCGCTCCCCCGGCAGCGGCAGATCGCGCTCCAGCTCGCCCACAACGCGATCGCCGGCGAGGACGACCCGGCCACCCTCAAGGCCCTGTACGAGGAGCTGGAGGACGTATCCATGCGCCTCTACTCCGGCCTTGACGACAAGACCCTCGAACTCCTCGACGAGGTCACCGTGCCGAGCCTCGCGGAGGCGAACCTGGACTTCGCGACCGTGCAGATCGTCTTCCTGCCGGACGAGAAGGAGACTGCGGAGAAGGCCCTGGAGGCCGCCCGGAAGGCGGCTTCCGCCGACGCCCGCTGGCTGGCCCACATCGAGCAGTACGAGGGCGTGCTGGACACCCTCGACACGACGAAGGGCGCGCACAACATCGGCAACGTCGCCGCCGCGTTCGCGATCATCCTCGCGGTCGTGGAGCGGCATCTCGGAGCGCTCGCCGAGGGCTGGTACGACCCGGACGAGCAGACCGCCACCCGCAAGGGCACCGCCCCGATCGAGACAGTGCTCGCCACCCGCACCATGCCGGCCGACGCCGCGGCCGTCGTCCAGCGGGCCATCGACCGCATGGAGCGGGACGGCGACATCGAGACGGGGCAGCGGTGGCGGGCCCTGGAGCTGTGGGCCGCCGACTACCTGGCAGGTGCGGCGTGACCCAGCCCGACGTGCGGGTCGGCCAGGTGTGGGCCGACAACGACAAGCGCAGCGAGGGCCGCACCGTACGCGTAGACGAGGTCGACGTCCGCTACGCGCACTGCACGGTCCTCACTTCCGCTACTCCCGGCAGCCGAACCGGGCAGCGGACCCGGATCGCGCTGGAGCGGATGCGGCCGACGAGCACCGGCTACCGGCTGCTGGACGGTGCCCCGTGAACGGGGAGCTGTGCCGCAAGCTGCTCACCGAACGGTACGGGCCACTCGACCGACTGGAGGCCGAGCGCTTCCCGGTGGCCGTCGACCGGGTGGAGCCGGTGACCGGTGCGAGCGAGGAGCAATGGCGACGCAAGGTCCGTGAGATCGCCGCTCAGTACGGCTGGCGGCTCCAGTACCACACGGCGGACTCCCGCCGCTCCGACCCGGGCTGGCCGGACGAGGTCTTCGGGCACCTCGGCCAGCGCCGCACGCTGTTCGTCGAGTTCAAGACCGACACCGGGCGGCTCCGTCCTGCCCAGCGCGAGTGGCTGGCCCATCTGGCCGACAGCGGGTTCGAAGTCGCCGTCTGGCGGCCTCGCGATCTGCGCACCGTACTGCGCGTGCTCGGTCCCGAGCGGCAGCGCGCCACCCTCCCGCCGAACTTCCGGAGGCCCACGCCATGAGCGGCTCACCCGCCGACGAGCTGAACCGGCTCCACGCCGAGATCGACCACCTGACCACGGTCCACCGCACCGCCGCTGGCATGGCCCGGGCCCTGACCGAGCATCTCGCGGACGAGCCGTTCCGCCTCGCCTGCCAGCTCGCCCGCCTCCTCGACGGCGACCTCGAACCCGACGACGTGACTGAAGGAATCGCACAGTGAACCTAGCCAAGGACTCCTCGTCTTGGGAGCGCACGGTCTCCGTCACCCCCCTGCCCGACTCGGTACGCCGCAAGGCCGCCCTCCAGGTCGCCGCCCGCGCATCCGGTCGGAACGAATGCCGCGACCTCCTGGAGCACCTGGGACTGCGGGATCCGGTGTTGCGCAGAATGACGGGATGACCGGCATCGTGGAAGCGCAGTGGCAGAAACTCCTGGCGGCACCGGAAGGGCCGCACTGGCTCAAGGAGAGCTTCGCCGAGCTCGCACAAGCAGCGTACGAGCAGCCGCAGCTCCGAGAGCTCTACCCGTGGACGGGGATGTGGGAGCTGCACTTCAGCAGGTGCACCGAAGCGCCCTTCAGCTGGGACATCCCGTACGCCGGCCCGTCACGCGACGGCGGTTACCGGGTCGACGGGCCATCGCGCAGCGAGCAGGTCGGCGAGGCCGCGACCGCACGCGAGGCGATCGCCATGGTGCTTGAGTACCTGCCTCCCGGCTGCGGCCCGGCCTTCGACGGGAATGCGATGGAACTCGCCGCGTACGAGAGGACGCAGGAATCCAGGTAGGAGCACGACGATCGGATGGCGGACAGCGCCGAGGCATGGGAGCGGCAGTCGGGCGAATCGTCCGCCGCGTGGGAGGCGTTTGCCTGCTATCGCGATCTCGGCCTGTCCCGCAGCATCGGCAAGGTCGCGGAGCGACTGGCGAAGTCCCGCACCCTGATCGAGCGCTGGTCGACGGCCCACCGCTGGGTGCTGCGCGCCGAGGCTTGGGACCGGGAGCAGGACCGGCTCTGGCGCGCCGAGCGGCACCAGGCGGCCCGCGAGGTCGCGCGTCGGCACGCCCGCCTCGCGTCCGCCGCGCAGTCGAAGATCGTCGCCCAGCTTCAGCAGCTCGACCCCTCGCGTCTGAGCCCGTCGGACGTGATCCGCTGGCTGGAGGTCACGATCCGCATCGAGCGCCAGGCATACGGCATGGACCTCGCCGACGTCCCCTCGACGTCCACCGGCCCGCAGACGGCGGACGTCACCGGCCTGACGGACGAGGAACGCCGCGCCCGCATGGAGCAGCTGCGCCGCGAACTGGAGGCCCGCATCGGCACCCTGGGCGGTGAGCCATCGTGACCCTGGACCCGACGGGCCCGCTTCCGGAGCCGGCCGGCATGTCTGACGCCGAGCTGCACGCGGAGATCACCGCGCTGATCGAGGCCGACGCCGCCTCGTCGCGCCGCTGGGCCTGCGACCGCCCCGGCTGCGACGGCCTGCCCCACGAGGGCTGGTTGCACCACCACGCTCGCGCCGCCCAACGCCTCCCGCAGGGGGCCTGGGCGGCCTGGATGATGCTGACGGGCCGAGGCTGGGGGAAGACGAAATCCGCTGCCGAGGCCGTACGCGAGTGGACGAGCACGCCGGGCACGATGATCGCGGTCGTCGCGAAGAACGCCACGCTCGTGAAGGAGATCTGCTTCGAGTCCCCCAAGTCCGGCCTCCTCGCGGTCATCCCGCCCGAGGACATCCGCCGCTACAACCCCGGCAACGGCCTGACCACCCTACGCATGAAGAACGGCTCCGCGATCTACGGCTTCGGCGCCGAGACACCCGACAACCTCCGCGGCTTCGCCTTCGACAAGGGCTGGCTCGACGAGTACGCCGCCTGGAACCGGCACACCGCCCAGTCGGTGTACGACATGCTGTGGTTCTGCCTGCGCGAAGCCCCGACCCCGCAGGTCGTCGTCTCCACCACCCCCAAGCCACTCCCCCACGTCAAGCGCCTCGTCGAGCGCGGCCGCCGCCCTGGGTCCACCGTGATCCTGACCACCGGCCGCACCGAGGACAACCGCGCCAACCTCTCCCCGGCCGCGCTCGCCGAACTCGACTCCGAGTACGGCGGCACCCGCCTCGGCCGCCAGGAACTCAACGGCGTACTCCTCGAGGACGTCGAGGGCGCGCTGTGGAAGCAGTGGATGTTCGAGGTCGAGGGCTTCCGCATCGCCCGCACCACGGTCCCGCCGCTCGACCGCCTGGTCGTCGCCGTCGACCCGGCCGTCACCACCACCGACTCCGCGGACCTGACCGCCTTCACCGTGGCCGGCCGCTCCTACCCGCTGGAGCAGATGTACGGCGACCGCCGCCCCCGCGGCTACGTCCTCCACGCCGAACAGGACCGCCACACCCCGACAGCCGCGATGCGCCGCGCCGCCGCCCTCTACCACGAGCACCAGGCCGACTGCGTGGTCGTCGAGGCCAACAACGGCGGCGACTACCTCCCCGCCCTCCTCGCCGAGGTCGACCCGGCCGTACCGTGCCGCGTCGTCCACGCCACCCGCGGCAAACGCGCCCGCGCCGCCCCGGTCGCGATGCTCTACGAGCAGTCCCGCATCACCCACGCCGGCCCGCCCCGCACGTTCGCAGTGCTGGAGGAGCAGATGACGACGTACGTCGGCGCCTCGGAGGTCCAGGAGAAGTCCCCGGACCTCCTCGACTCCTGCGTCTGGGCGCTTACCGATCTCCTCCTCGACGCGTCGGCTCTCGGAGCTCCCTCACGTCCTTCCGACGGCCGCCTCTCGGGCCGTCGCTGATGTTCTCCGCGCATGCCTTAGGCTGCGCCGCCTTGTAGCGGACTGACCAGGAGTACGACATGCGGCCTTTGCGGAATCTGATCGTCGATACGTGGGGTGCCCTGTCGTACAAGCCGGCGTTCCAGAGGGCCTCGGAGGGCCGTCTCTCGGGGCTCCCTGGGCACGCGGGCGAAACCTGGGTGCCCAAGGCGGACCGCCGACGGCTCGCGGCGTACACGCTCCTCGCCGCGTACGATACGAACCAGGCGGCTGCCCTGCTGGGCGAGGGCGGTGCGGACCGGCGCGAGTACGGGGATCCGGCGCTGATCGTCGACCAGACCTTGACGCACCTCATCGGTGAAACGCAGCAGATCGTCGTCGGCGGCGCGGACGACAGTGAGACGGCGCGGGCGGCCGAGTCCCTGCTGAGGGAGTGGGCGGAACGCGAGCATCTGTGGATGCGGATGCAGCACGCCGAGCGCAACGCTGTCCTGCTTGGCGACACCGTGTACCTCCTGGCGTGGTCACGGGCGAAGGGACGGCCGACTCTGAAGACCATCGACCCGGGTTTCTACTTCCCTTTGTTGTCCGACGACGCCGTCGACTCGGACGAGTACCCGACGCGGGTCCACCTGGCGTGGGAGACACCGGCCGATCCGGCGTCGGGCCGGAAGGGCACGCTGCGCCGTGTCACGTACGAGCTCGGGCCGGTCGATGCCGACTCCGGCGCAGCCCGCGCGTATCCGTGGTCCGCACGGCCCACCGACGTCACCTGCTATCTGACGGACGCCGAGTGGGACCTGGAACAGGTCGACCAGACGGGTGCCATCGACGCGCTCTCGCTACGTCGAGCCCGGTTCCGCACCAACGCGGACGGGGAGGTACTCGACCGGCTTGACCTGCACATCGACTTCATCCCGATCGTCCATGTACCGAACACCATCAACGGCGCCGAGCACTTCGGCCAGTCAACGCTGCTGAAGGCCACGCAGCTCCTCGACGATCTCGGGGCTGCCGACACGGACAGTCAGCGTGCTTCGGCAACCACTGGGTCACCGATCATCGGTCTCTCCGGCGCCCGGCTGCCGGTCGACCGTACTTCGGGCCGGCCACTGCCGGTGCAAGTGGAGCCGGGGATGGTCTGGCCACTCGGGGAGACCGGCCAGCTCACCACGGTGGACACCTCCGCCCAGCTGTCCGAACTCCGCGCCTATGTGGAGGCACTACGCGACCGGCTGTCAGTGGTCACCCGGCTTCCGGCCAGCGTGCTCGGCACCATGGACGCCTCGCAGGCGGCCTCCGGCTACGCAATGCAGCTGAGCTTCGGCCCGCTGGACGCCATGGTCCGCTCCATGCGGCTCGCGCGGGCGGCCAAGTATCCGCTGCTGCTGAAGATGGTGCTGCGCCTCTACCAGGCTGCCGGTGTGCTGCCGCCGGGGCTACAGCCCCCGGCGTCCATCGCCTTCGGCTCCTATCTGCCGAGCGACCAGGCCAGCATCCTCGATCTGGTGGTCAAGGGCGTTACCGCCGGTGTGCTCGCCCTGGAGACAGGAGTGCGCATGCTGGTGGATGCGGGCTTCCCCATCGACGACGCGGCGGAAGAGGTCGCCCGTATCGGAGAGCAGCGCCGCGAGGCGGAGCTCAGGGTCGGCGGGAGCATTAACGAGATGTAGTCGGCCCAAGACCTCGCCCTCCCGGTCCCCGACGGGCGTCACCGCACGAGGCACTGACGGCGCCTGCGCGGCGAGGGTTAGACTCCGCCCGACGCGGGGGCGTCTGGGCGAGGAGTCTGCCCATGACCGTACGAACACGACCGCCGCTGCCGCTCGCACCGCTCGGCTACCGCCGCGACGGCCGTCCCATCTTCCCCATCCTCGGCGCATCCCCCGACGACCCTGGGAACTCGCCAACCGGCGAGACGTCGCCAGAGGGCACTGACACCGCGGTGGTGACCATCCCGCAGGAAGAGCTGTCCCGTCGCTTCGCCCGCGAGAAGGATCAGGGCCGCCGCGCCGGTGTACGCGACCTCCTAGGCCAGCTCGGGTTCGAGTCGGCGAAGGCCCTGCCGGAGTACGTGCAGAGCCAGCGCCAGACCGAGCAACAGGAGAAGGATGCTGAGCAAGCGCGCCTCTCGGAGGTCGAGCGCCGCGAGCAGGCCGCCGCCGAGCGCGAGCGGCAGGCCCAGGAACGCGAGACCGCAGCGGTGGCCCGGGAGCGGGATGCCGCACGCCGCGCTGTCCTGGTCGGCCTGGGCGCCACCGGCACCGAACTGGAGGACGCCGTGGTGCTGCTCAACCGCCTCGCCGACCCCGACGCGGACGACAGCGCGCTGGCCGGGGCAGCCGAGGAACTGAAGGAACGCCGCCCAGAACTCTTCGGCCAGCGGCCTCCGCAGCCGCCGACAGCGCCACCTTCGGGCAGCCCCTCCAACATCCCCGGACGCTCAGGAGCCACCGCGCCCCGCCCCGGCCAGGTCGGCCTGGACATCGCCCGTCGCCGCGGCCACATCAAGAGCGCCTGACCCAGCACGCCTTCGGGGACCGCGCCCCCTCACTTCCTCGCGGACGACGGCACCAACCGGTGACCGTTCGGACTCGCCGCCCGCACAGCCCGACCGGAGGCGCCTGCCGTGGATCTCCAACCGATCACGTACTCCGAGTCCGCCACCGCCGACCGCCCATGGCTGGCGTCCCGGCACGGACTCGACACCCCGCTCACCATCACCCTCGACACCGCCCTGTTCACACAGGGCACCCACTACACCCCGCCCACGCTCGGCCAGCCCCGCAACGTCATGACAGCCGGCATCCCCCTCGGCCGCGTCACCGCCACCGGCCTCTACGGCCCGTGGGACGCGGCCGCCACGGACGGCCGCGCCACCTTCACCGGCGTGCTCCTCGCCGATGTCCCCTTCGCCCCGGGCAGCGGCCGCGCAGGCGCAGCTCTGCTCTGGCACGGCGTGATCGCCACCGCCCACATCCCTGGCGGTCTCGACCCGACCGCCATCACCGCCTCGACCACGCAGATCCACTTCATCTGACCCCGCTGAGGAGCCCAGCTCACCATGCTCGACACCTTGCTGCGCGACATCGACGCGGCCGACCTCAACGCGTTCGCCCGAACCATGACCACCCCGGCCGACTTCGAGCTGAGCCGCACGGTCATGCCCGAACGCCGTCTCAACTCCGTCAAGTTCCGCATCAGGTCCAGCAAGCGGCGCGTGAACGCCGCCAAGTTCCGCGCGTACGACGCCGAGACCGCTGTCGCCCGCCGCCAGGCCGAGAAGATCATCACCGAGGGCATGCTGCCCCCGCTCGGCCAGAAGCTGATCGTCGGCGAACTGGAGCAGATCCTCCTCGACACCACCCGCGGCGCCGACTCCTCCGAGTTCATCGAGCTCCTCTACGACGACATCGAGCGCCACGTCGAGTCGATCCGCAACCGCATGGAGCTTGCCGCCGGCGACCTCCTCGTGGACGGCAAGTTCAGCCTCAACGGTGAGAACGGGCTCACCCTGGAGGCCGACTTCGGCGTCCCGGCCGCCAATATGCCCACGGCCGCCAAGCCCTGGTCCGACCCGACCAGCGACCCCATCGCCGACGAACTGCGCTGGATCGAGTACCTGCGCTCGATCGGCGCCCCGCTCCCGGCCCGCGTCATCACCTCGTTCAAGGCCCGCGCCACGCTCGCCGCGAACGACGCCTACCGGGCGGCGTACTACGGCAGCGTCAACGGCTCCTCCACCCCCACCGCGGTCCTCGCCCCGAACGAGGTCGAGGTTGTACGCGCCCGGTACAACCTGCCCCCGATCACGGTCTACGACGTCCAGATCTCCGTCGATGACGCCTACCAGCGTGTGATCCCCGAGGACCGCTGGATCCTGATCCCCCCGAACCCGGAGTCCTGGGCGGAAACGCAGTACGGCGTCACGGCCGAGTCCCTGGTCCTGTCGGCAGGCTCGAACCCGGCGATCCTCCGCGAGGACGCCCCGGGCATCGTCATCACGTCCGGGCACCAGGACGACCCGGTTCAGGTCTGGACGAAGGGCGCGGCGGTCGCGATGCCCGTCTTGTACGTGCCGGACATCCACATCACGGCGAAGGTCCTGTGATGGCAGCGGCACGGAAGCTCGCGGAGACGGTGTTCGTCAACGATCCGAAGGCGAACGGGACGCTTGTCCTGACCGCAGGGACGGAGATCTCGGACCCAGCGGTCATCCAGCAAATCACCCACCCCGACGCCTGGGAACCCATGGTCGAGGTTCCCCAGAACACGGTGTCCAAGTCGGCTCCGCCAGCCCGTCGCTCGAAGTCCGTCGCGCCGTGACCTTCACTGAGGACGATCTGGCCTATCTACGGTCGGAGCTCGGGGAGATCGACCCTGCGGACCTGGAGCGGCGATTGCGACGGCATGCCTCGGTGACCGACGTTGTCGTCGAGGTTCTCCGAGAGCGCCGTTCCGCTCTTATCGGGGACCCCCTCATGGTCACGGTTCAGGGGGTCTCCACCGTAAACAACTCCGAGAACGTGAAAGCGATCGAACGTCGTGTGACTGAGCTCACAGATGCGACGGCTAAGGGGGGTGAACTCCTGCGACCAGCGACGATGCAGGTTCGCCGCAGCAGGTGAGTGCGGTCTGGAGCCGTGCGCGACTCTCTCGGAGGGGAGCAACTCATGTGGCAGGTGAGGGAGTTTGGCCTCTACCTGTCCCAGTGTAGATGTGACCACTTCACCGGCGGTTGTCAGTGGGGTGGGCTACGTTTTTAGGGACTTGCTCATGCCCGAGTCGACTGGATGGCGACGAGGGCGAACAGGGGAGCAGGTCACACATGAGTGGGCCCGCCGTACAGCCGTCGGGTACCAGGGGAGGAGCATCAGTGCTCCAGCTGTGCATCGTCCGTATCCAGGCCATGTCCATGCTGTACGAGATGCAGAAGGACGGCTCCGGGAACGCAAAGTTCCAGAACCAGATCGACACGGCGCTGAACCTGGCGCTCGGAGAGAAGCGCACCGCTGAGAACGCGGAGTACCTCTGCCGGAACCTGCTCAGGGACGCCCGGCGTACGAGTGACCGTTCCCGGCAGGCAGCGCGTAACGCGGCGGCGGGTCGGCCGCTTGCTGATGCACGGCACCGCAGGCTGGTGGAGCACCGCGCTGATGGGTCCGTGCACGCGGAGATGATCTCCTGCGTGACCCCTGAGGAGCAGGTCATCGCAAATGAGATCATCTCGGATCTTCGCAGCTTCGCAGAGACGATGGGCAGCCACGGGCCGGGCTGCCTCCAGGGAATGCTGATGGGCGAGACGGTGGCGGCTACCGCCAAGGCGGTCGGAGTGTCGAGGGCGACTGTAGAGCGGGCGCGCCGGGCGCTCCGTGACTTTGCCGAGGAGCTGATCGTGCCGCAGTAGCGGGAACTGCGGCACGTACGCCGGCAGAACTTTGATGAGGGCGGGCGGGACCAGGGGACGATGCCTTGGTCCCGCCCCGCTGAACAGTCAGCTAGGGCTGGCCACAACGAACTTGCGGGACCGGCAGGGAGATTGCTCGTAGAGCGCCCCTGGCCGATGAGCAATCGGAGGAGAAAGAACAAGATGAGCGAGAGTAGCAATCAGGCAATTCCGGTGGTGCTTTCGGGACAGGCGCTGCTGAGCCTTCGGGAGTCCGGGCACAACTTCCCCTCAGCTGTTGGCGAAGTCATCGACAACAGCATCGAGGCCAAGGCCAACAACGTTGAGATCCTCACTGAAGTGACGAAGCGTGGCCGCAAGAACGTGATCTCGGAGGTTGCGTTCTTCGATGACGGCCAGGGGATGTCGGGGCACATCCTTCAGCATTACCTCCAGCTCGGATTCTCGACGCGCTTCATGTCGAACGACACGATCGGCAAATTTGGCGTAGGGGCGAAGATGGCCGCACTGAGCGTGGCAACGCGCATCGATGCATGGTCGCGTGTTGCGGAGAGCGACCGCATCATGCACGTCCACTTCGACCTGGACGATGCGCTTGAGACAGAACGCTCCGGGGGCACGGTGGGGATTGCGCCGCCGGACGAGGAGCCGTTGCCAGCCCACTTGGTTCCCTACTTCCCTGAAGGAACCGGAACTTTGGTGAGGTGGTCGGGGATTGACCGAGTCGCAGATAGCCATGGCCGGAATACCAGTGACCACGTCCGGAGCGAGCTCAACAAGGAGCTCTCGCGGATCTTCCGTGAGTTCCTTAAAGGCGGCATCAAGATTGCTGTTGATGGTGTTCCCCTTCGCCCGCACGATCCGACCTTCCGTGCAGAGAACACGTGGGTGGATCACGCTCTGAACGAGGAGAGGCGACGCAGCGCCAAGCAGGACGCCCATTCCGGCGACGTCCACTTCGCCCCGCAGGTCTTCTTTGACGATGAGGTGCTGGTCGAGGGAACTGGGCACAAGATTCAGGTGACCATCACGCTTGCACCACCGGAGGTACTACGGCACAGAGGGTCTGGCGGCGATGCCATGGCAAAGAAGCTGAGGCTGCCCGAGAACGAAGGCGCCGTGAGTTTCCTCCGCCTTGATCGAGAGATCAGCTACACCAATGTGGCGAAACTTTTCCCGGGGGGAGTTGAGACCCCGGACCGGTTTATCGGGTTCGAGGTCAAGTTCACTCCGGAGCTGGACCGCTTGATGGGAGTGCGCAACGTCAAACGAGGTGCGGTTCCGTCCGACGAACTTCGCAAGACCATTCGCGACATTGCCTATCGGGTAATCCCTGGAGCGCGTTTGGAGATTCAGCGTATCTGGGGCGAGCAGAAGCGGGAAAAGGCGGAGCGGTCTGGAGAACATTCGCCCCTGGCTCGGGCGGTGAAGGACGTCAACCGGACGATGAGGAAGTCCCAGATCAAGAGGGTTCCTACCCGGGCTGAAAGGGACATCGCGTACTCTGACTTGGCGAAGGACGCCGGCCATGCGCAAACCGCAGAGGAGAAAGAGGCGTACTTCGAGAACATCAAGGACCTTCCGTTCGTCATCGAAACGGTCGACTTCCCTGGTGGCCAGCTTTTCGAGATCACGCACCTCGGAGACCAGAGCATCATCCGGCTCAATGAGCGGCATACCTTCTACCGGGAGATGTACCAGCCGCTCAAGGAGCTTGCTGGACAGCCGCCGGGCCCAGGAACGGACGGGGATGCCTCTGCCACCGCGAAACGTGCGCTGGAAGCAATCACTCTCTTGATTGTTTCCTACGCGAAGGCAGAGACACAGCACGAGACCCCGGATGACCAGTATGGAGAACTGCGAAAGCATTGGGGCGACTTCACGCAGCTCTTCATGAGCAAGATCAAGGACGTGCTTTAGCCAGGAGACCTGGTGCGGAGCTCAGATGATGCGTTCCACGGACCGCGAGACCCTTCTCCCGTTGCAGGAGAGGAGCCCCGCAAGGGCCATTCGACCTGAAGAGCCAAGGGCCATCCGGCCCTACGGTCCTGTCCCTACGCTGTGCGAAGTAGCATGATCCGGCACTATCGCGAGGTTAAAGAAGAATGTCTGTACAGGGGGCGTCAATGACCGGCGGGACGTGGGGAGATCTGTATCCGTGGATTGCCGAGATCTCAGAGCGTGACCGAGATGAGCTGCGAGGGCTCGCCGACCCTTGCCTCAAATTCGATGAGTCCCCCCGAGAGACGGCGCAGTGGCGCCCCTATCTGGATGATCTGTTTGACGCGCTGGGATTGCTCACTGTCGCGGATGAGGTGCTGAGGCACCGGCCGATAGCGACGCTCGTGCCTTCGCTGCAGGGCGGCGACGTACTGCAGACCTTCCTCTCTGGCCAGGAGTGGTTGACAGAAGCGATCCTTTCGGCGGTTGGCGGATCCTGCGACTTGACGGAAATGAGTCCCGCTCAAATCGAGTCGCCCGTCGGGCTTTCACGTTCTGTAACCACTGAACTAATGGTGACGCTTCTTCGGGTGTCGGCATTTGGAGTGAGCGGAGCGACTCGGGTCGATTTGACGACGCCGCTGGCTGATTGGTTCGACCAGCTCGACGGCAGTGACAAATACTTCCTGCGAACGATTTACGCGGAAGGTGCCCTTCGGTGGCTCGGCGAACCTTCCGTGCGGGAGCGAGCTTTGCGCACCCGGATGATCGATGCTCCCGATAAGATCCTTGACGAATTTGATTCCGCAGCAGAGGGGTCGCTGCGCTATGTGGTCAGCGCATTTGAGGAATCAATTAAGTCTCCCGTCCGCAAGGAAACCTTGCTCGCGCGTCACGCCTGGTTGGGTAGTGATCTCCCGGGCGAGGAGTTCGACGCGCTTGCGCTTCTTCACGGTATGAGGAAATGGTGGAGAAGCCAGGATGGATGGTTCTCGACGCGGACGTTGTCCCGGTTGCAAAGCGAGACGCTCGAGATCTTGGATCTTGAGCAGGGTGAAGTGATGACGCTGCAGACAGCAGATCGGCTGCTGCGCGCGCAGCGAGTCCAACTGCATGCCGAAGATCTCGAGGCATGGCTTGAATATTGCAACACCATGGATAAAAGCAGCGGCTTGGTCTCGCGTTTGGAGCGAGTGGGACCGAGCGAGGAGCTGCAGCCGACGAGCCTCACCTCGCCCGAGGTGCGCACAGCCGCAGCGGGTTCGGTGTCTTCGGCGAAAGTTTCGAGCGGTTCAAGTTCGAGCGGAATGTCGCTGCAGGCTTCCGAGAATATGAATTCAATCATTCGCAGTTGGGCTCGGTCGCAAGGCTACGAGATTGGCGACCGAGGGCGCATCCCTGCTTCAATCCGCGAAGCTTTCGAGGCGGCACTGAGAAGTCCGGATGGGGTGCTGGTTCAGGACGGCAATCGGCTCAACATGCCTGCTCCTCGCATTCAAGAAAATGGGCGTGGGCAATCGGTCGTAGACATTATGATGGCGCTCTCGAAGCTCGCTACGGTGTCATTTCCTGAGGATACACTCGGTTCTCTGCTGCTACGGTCAAGCGAGCTCGAAGGTGAAATTTGCAGCCTAGTTGAGCAGCTACTTTCCGCCACGATAGATCCGCAGAGCGAGACTGGATGGGTGATTCATGAGGGGGCCCCTGAAGAGCTTGATTCTGTTCACCCTTCGGGTTACGTGACATTGAAGGAGAGAGCACTGAAGGCTTTGCAGAGCGCGCAATGCCCTCTCTCTCTGCGGCGTCTAGCGGAAAATATGGAGGGGGACGTGAAAATCAACTCGCTTCGCGTGCAGATCGCAGCGGACGATCGTTTCGTGCGATGCGATGTGGATGCCTGGTCGTTGGCAGACTGGGGAATGCGCCCCTATCGGTCGATCAAGGAGCTCGTCTCTGAAGAGGTTGACCTGGCTGGCGGTGAGATTGCGACCACGGAACTCGTAGATAAGCTCACAACCCAGTTCTCGATCAAGGAGACCACCTTGCGGCAGGTAGTCTCCAGCCCGCCGTTCACTTCGCGTAATGGGACTGTTCGCCGCACCATCGATCTTGATGACCAGCGACCGGCGGGCGAGCAGGCCGAAGGCGAAGGGCACAGTAATCCCTCCGCCGTTGATTTGGTGA
Organism: Streptomyces sp. MUM 2J; assembly: GCF_022414535.1. Classification (GTDB taxonomy): domain Bacteria; phylum Actinomycetota; class Actinomycetes; order Streptomycetales; family Streptomycetaceae; genus Streptomyces. The sequence goes on along the minus strand of NZ_JADWYM010000002.1, from coordinate 239,670 downwards.
GAGATATGGGGCTGGACTTCTGATGACTGAGTCTCAAGGGCTTCGCTCCGCAGGAGTCGAGGGTGAATATCGCAGTGACCGCTGTGACGTGGTCAAAGATTTCTATGTCCCTGCGCTACGGCAGGCTGAGAAGTATGACCGTGCAGTGGGCTACTTCACGGCATCCGTCCTCGCTGTCATCGGCAGGGGGATCGACGAGTTCATTCGGCGCGGCGGACAGATGCGCATCGTGGCATCGCCGTACCTGACCGCGGAGGACATCGCGGAGATTGAGGCTGGGTACGAGCTGCGAGCCGTGATGGAGAAGGCGGCTGTCCGAGACCTGGAGCGGGCTGCGGAAGATCCCCGCGCGGCGCGAGGGCTCGGGAAGCTGGGGCGGCTCGTGGCCGAAGGCCGACTGGACATCAAACTGGCGTACGTTGCGTCAGGTAACCGGGTCGGTATGTACCACGAGAAGATCGGGGTCTTCCGCGACGGTCAGGACCTCGTGGCGTTCAAGGGGAGCGCCAACGAGACGCTGTCCGGGCTGGTCGGGAACTTCGAGTCCATTGAGGTGTTCCGGAGCTGGGACGAGTGGGACCGGGTACGGGCGTTGCGGATCAGTAGGGACTTCGAGGACCTGTGGGAGGACAGGACGTCGATACTGCGCGTCATGCCCTTCACTGAGGCTGCAAAGAAGGTCATCGAACGGACCGCTCTGACGGGGGAGGAAGCAGGCGAAGCGGCAGAGGTTCCCAGCGGCGGGGCCCCGATCGTGGTTTCGCCGGCGGATACCGCTGGCATGTTGACTATCCCCGCAGGGCTCAAGGTCCGTGACTATCAGAAGCAGGCCGTGGGGAACTGGTTCAACGAGAAGGGGCGTGGTCTCCTCCGGATGGCCACAGGGACGGGGAAGACACTCACGGCGCTGTCGGCTGCCGCACAGATGACCAAGGTGCTGCACCAACGGGACGAGCCGCTTCTCACCGTGGTGATCGCTCCCTACCAGCACTTGGTGGACCAGTGGGCCAAGGACATTGAGTGGTTCGGCGTCACTCCGATCATGGCCTACGAATCAACAGCAGGCTGGTTTGGTCGCGCGTCCCACCTCCTGGATGCGCTCGCGCTGAAGGCAGCCCGTGGTGGCGTGATCATCACGACCAACAAGACCTTCGGAGACGCTGCCTTCCAAAGCGTCCTCAACCGCTACAAGGGCCGGCTCCTGCTCATCGCGGATGAAGCTCACAACCTTGGTGCGAGGCACATCAGGACGAAGCTTCCCGAGAACGCAGAGTTCAGGCTCGGCCTGTCCGCCACTCCTGAGCGCTGGTTCGACGATGAAGGCACCGACGCGCTCACGGGGTACTTCGGGGAGATCGTTTTTGAGATGGGCATCGGCGGCGCCATCAAACTGGGCGCGCTGTGCCGCTACACGTACACGCCGGTAGTCGTCGAGCTCGACTCGGAAGAGACCGAGATGTACGTGGAAATCACTACGAAGATCGCTAGGATCATCGCGGCACAGCAGGGTTCGGACCGAGTGGATGAGGACAGTCCTCTTGGCGCGTTGCTCCGGAAGCGATCGAACCTGTTGGGGCATGCGCGGGCCAAGCTGCCTGCGTTGAGGCGGGAGATCGAGAAGCGGGGCGAGGACTGGTACCAGCTCCTCTACTGTGCCGAGGGTCGGCACCCGCTGTCGTATGAGGACGGAGCACCCGAGGAGCCCTCCCAGCTGGATCAAGTGCTGGACCTCGTCGGCAACCGGATGCACATGCCAGCAGCCCGGTACACCGCGGAGACTAAGCGCCCAGAACGCCGGAAGGTGCTCCAACGCTTCGCCGATCGGGAGCTGCAGGCAATTGTGTCGATGCGGTGCCTCGACGAGGGTGTCGATGTTCCCGCAGCCCGGACGGCGTACCTGCTTGCCAGCTCTTCCAACCCGCGCCAGTTCATCCAGCGTCGAGGACGTGTGCTCCGTCAGTCGCCCGGAAAGACAATGGCGGACATTGTGGACTTCATCGTGGTCCCGCCGGAAGAGGCATCCGATCTGCAGCCGGAGAGCGAGCGGAAGATGGTCGCTCGCGAGCTGGCTCGTGTTACTGAATTCGCGCACCTCGCGGACAATGAGGCGGAAACCCTCGATACTCTCCGTCCGCTGCGGCTGCGTTACGACCTGCAAGACATCTGAAAGTCCGAATGTGTGATGGGAGTCCAGGAGTTCTCGTGAGTGAGAAGAAGACTGCTCAGCAGGTGATGGAGCAGCTGTCACCGGACGGCGTCAAGCTCGCCAAGCGTGTGATCGAGTTGGAGCGGGAGAACCTGCACATCAGGAACTCGACACGGGTCGTCGACGAGATAGTGGCTGCAGTGAAGGGACTCATCAAGTGAAGCTCCTCAAGCTCACGCTTGACAATTTCCGGGCGTTCTACGGACGCCAGGTACTCGACCTCGGCGTCGACGAGGGCAAGCCGGCGGTTCTCATCTTCGGCAACAACGGGGCCGGTAAGACAACGCTCCTGAACGCATTCGCCTGGTCTCTGTACGGGAAGTTCTCGGACGATGTCGAGCAACAGCATCGTGTGATCCATGACCAGAAGTGGGCGGAGACAGCGTTGGGTGCGCCTGTCAACGCTTCGGTGGAGCTGAAGTTTGAACACGCTGGGGTCGTCTTCCACGCGCGGCGGGAGGTGGCGACGACTAAGGAAGCGGAGGAGCAGGCCGCAGTCGCGGCGTCGCTCACGCTCACCGAGATCAAGGACGGGGAAAGTAAGACTGTTCCGAACGGGCAGGACCGTATTGAGAAGATCCTTCCCGAAGGTCTGCGCCGGTTCTTCTTCTTCAACGGTGAGCGCATGGAGAAGATGTTCACCGGCGAGGAGAACAACGGTGAGGTCAAGCAGGCCATCAAGACTCTGATGGATCTCGAGCCGATGGAGCGGGCGATCTCGGAGCATCTCCCCGCGGCGGCGAAGCGTTTGGCCAAGGAGATCGCCAAGGGGGGCAACAGCCGTCTTCAGCAGCTGGCGGAGCAGCAGGAGGCGCTGGAGCAGCAGCAGGCGGACGCACGCAAGCAGGCTCTGAAGATCTCCAGGGACACTGCCAGCTACGAGCGGGAGATCCGTGATCTGGAGCGCTCGCTGCGTGACCATGAGGTCTCCAAGCCGCTGCAGAACGCCCGAAAGAAGCTTGAGTGGCAGATCGGGCAGAAGAACGACCTGCTCAAGGAGAGGTACGCGAACAAGCGTGAAATCCTCTCCAAGGGAGGCTTCCTCGCCTTCACGGCCGGCATCGACCAGCAGGTCGTCAACCTGGCTGAGGAGATGAGGCAGAGGCGTGAACTACCGGCCGGAATCCAGCGAGACTTCATCGAAGGGCTGCTCCAGGACGGCGAGTGCATGTGCGGAACCCCCGTCCCGGAGGGCAGCCCCGCCTACGCCGAACTTGACAAGCGCCGGTACAACGCGGGGCTTGCCGACGTCGAGGCGCGCTGGATGTACGTCAGTGGCCAGATGATGCACCTGGGCGACGAACGGCAGAAGCTGCTAGAGAGCCTGAGGCAGGCAGCCGTCGAGATCCAGAACTGCCAGGACGAGATCAAGCGGTTGGAGGAGGAGAAGAGCGACGTCGATCGTCAGCTCCAGGGAGTGAACGAGCAGGACGTTCAGCGCCTTGAGCAGAAGCGCAAGGAATTCGACGAGAAGCGGATCGACGGGCTCACCGAGCACAAGCGGCTTGAGGAATCAATCGCGCGCTTCGATTCTGAGATCGAGAAGGTAAAGCGCCTATTCCGCGGCGCGGAGACGGCGGACGCGGCCTCCCGCAAGGTGCAGCGCCAGGTCAACCTGGTCAACGAGGTGCTGGAAGTCTTCCGCGAAGCACTGGAGCTGAAGACGGAAGAAGTTCGCGAGGAGCTCGATGCGAAGCTCAAGGAAGTCTTCAAGCGCATCTTCCGCAAGTCCTACGTCCCCGAACTTACCGATTCCTTCGACCTGTTGCTGAACTCATCGGCTGGCATCGCTATCCGCAGCACGGGCGAGAACCAGGTGCTCGGACTGTCGTTCGTGGGAGCTGTCTCCGAGGTCGCCCAGCAGATTCACCAGCGCAAGTCCAAGAGCAGCGACGAGATTCTAGGTGAAGGTGGCATCTATCCCGTCGTCATGGATGCACCCTTCGGCAGCCTCGATCTCACGTACCAGGAAGAGATCGCCCAGGCACTGCCCAAGCTGACCTCCCAGATCGTCACGATGCTCTCGAACTCGCAGGCACGTGGCAAGGTGATGGACAACCTGCAGGGATCGGCGACGCGGATGTACGTCCTCCGCAGCGTGACACCACCCGACGCCGGCGACGAGGAAACGATCGAGATCAACAACAGGGCAGTTCCCTTTGTCTCGCACGGCGAGTTCGAACACACCATCCTGGAAGAGGTGACCGTCTGATGGCGCGTGAAGATCGGCTCCGGAGGCCCGCGGAGCACGAACCGTTGATCGGCGCTCTCTCCGGTAAGGACGGCCCGTTCAATGCGATGGTCGACGTGCTGATGTTCTCGGCGCTGCTCGGTCGGAACAAGGGCAAGCGGGAACCTTTTGACAGAGCCGGTGAACCCATCCGTCTTTCGATCATGGAAGGGCGGCAGTACGGCGACGTCCTCATCGACATGGTGGCGGTCGCTGAGACCCCGGATGACCCGAAGATCCTCTCCGACGAACGACAGCCCGAACGGGTAAAGATCTTCGAGGAGTACGCGAACGGCGGCCTCAACTACATCCAGGGCGAGGTCAACGCGAGCGGTGGGCAGAACTATGTGTCCATCATCAGCAATCTGGTGATGGACACGCTGACTGCCCCGGACGAGCACGACAGCGACGTGACGGACCTGCTGAAGGCGACATCCCTGGACTGGTAGCGCCACCCATTACGCACAAGGGGCGGGGAGAGATGGCAGTCGACCGTTCTCTCCCCGCCCCTTGTGCGGTGGGAGTCTTTACGTCAGACCACCGTAGCGACCGAACCCACAAGACCCTCGATGACAGTCAACTCCTTGTGTCCACCGAGGTAGCCGATGCCCCGATGCAGGTGCACCGTCAGTGCCTCTGCGACGTTCTCGTCGGTGGGCTCGTCCCCATCGGCGACGCAGCGTTGCTTGAGCAGTGCCAGGTAGATGTCACCGTGCTGGCCAGCGAAGGTCTTCCAAGACATCTCGACGTTGGAGTCGGTGATGATGTCCTTCACCAAGGGAGTGGAGGGGTCCTTGAGCGAAAGGGCCAGGGCCCAGCGGCACAGGACGTTCCACTGAGTGATGCCCGTGGTCCGCTTCAGCCGGATGAGGCGGTCGCGTGCGGGCTGAGAGAGCCGGACGTTATCAAGCGACATGCTGTGCTCCTGAGCCCCACCAGTAGCCCTCGACGACGCTGGTGGTGAACTCGGTGTCGTCGTGAACCAGGGTGTAGGTGTGGGCGACAGACTTCTTCAGGCGGCCCAACAGGTACTCGTCGATCTCCTCGTCGGTGGACAAGAGGAGGACCTGGTCACTGGCGTGCGGGAAGTATCGGTCCACGAGATGTTCGCGGTGGTGGCTGTCGAGACGACCGAGCGGGGTGTCGATAACGCTGGGGAGGCGGTTACCCGCGACCTTCATCAGCCCCCAGAGAAGGGAGACCGCCAAGAGTTGACGCTCGCCGGCGCTGAGACGGCCCGGGTCGATCGGCTCGCCTTCGGAGTCGGTCAGGGTCAGCCTGAACTTGTCGGTGTCGATGCGGATGTCTTGGACCAGGCCCTGCTTCCGCATGAGCTCCTTGAAACTCTGAAGCATGGCGACTTCGAGTCGGCTGATGTGTCGCTGGAGCAGTGCTTCACCGAAGCGCTCCAGGGTGCCACGAGCCTTCTCGGAGTACTTGATGATCCGCTCGACTTCTTCGGCCTTGACCTTGGTCCGTACGAAGTCGTTGTGGGCTCGCTCGAGGGCGGCGGTGACGTACTCTCGGCGCCGCTTCAGGTCTGCGATTCGCTCGGTGTCGCGGGCGACCGCAGCCTGGATGCGGGCGAACTCCTGGAGCTGCTCCTCACGCGCGATCTGAATGGCCTCTACCCTGCTCTGCTCCGGGACACCGGCCAGCTGCCGGTCCAGCTGGTCCAGCTCTTCGGCGGCGGCAGCAGCAAGCGTTAGGAGTTCCGTAGCCCGCGCCTTGTCTCGTACGAGGACTTCATCCAGCACTGTGAGCTGGGCCAGGGCGTCGCGGGGAAGGCCGAAGTCCACCTTCAGGGCAGTGGACTTGGAGCGCTTGGTCCGGTCTTCCTCCAACTTCCTTATGACTACATCCCGAGCGTCCTCGGGGAGGATGTCGAGCAACCACTGGTCGCGCTGTTCCAGGACGTTGAGGACTTGGCCGGCTTCGGCGGCCGATTGCTCGCGCTTGGCCTGCCTACGTACGTCCTTCAGCTGCGAGCCCATCATCAGCAGGGGAAGCGGGCCGGCGGCGATCTGGTTCAGGGAGGCGCGGAGCTCAGCAAGCCGCTCGACCGCCCGCTTGCGTTCCTGCTCGATCTCGATGCGGCGCTCGAACAGACCGCCGCCTTCCTTCTCAAACTCTCGCTCCAGAAGCTCGAGCGCGCGCTCCGCCTTGCCTAGTTCGACCTTTCGCTGTGCCAGCTCCTGTGCAGCCGCCGCCAGCTCCTCCTGTACGGAGTCACGCTCTCGCTCCTGGGCATGGATGTTGTCCATCAGGTGCTGTTCCTCGTCGGACAGCTTCTGACGCCGCTGGAGCACAAGCAGGTCGGTACGGAGCTGCTGCACAGTGCTTACACCGAGCAGGGAGTGCACTGCTGACTCGATGACCGAAGCCGCGCGCTCGGGATCAGCCAGGGACTCGATCTTCTCGCCGTCGAAGAAGGACAGTGAGGCGACCTCGAGTGGGAGCAGGTCCTCGACATGGTCTGCCCAGCTCTCGCTGAGTAGCTTGCTGAACTTGGTGTCCGGCTGGGCGCGGCGGGCGGGCTTGGCATTGTCGCCGTACTCCTCGTCGACGAAGACATTGAGGAACTCCTTCAACGTCTTGCCGCTTGTGCGCCAGCTGCGCATAACCTTGTAGTAGTGCTCCTTGCCGTCCACCGTGACGGTGAACTCCAGGGTGACCGCGGAGCCTCGGGTGGGATCGCGCTGTCGGTTGATGCTCTCGCGCAGGTAGGTGTCGTACGACTTGCCGCCCCGGCCGCTGCACCTGGCACGCGGGCCGTACAGGGCCAGTTGGATGGCGTCAAGCAGAGTCGTCTTACCGCAGCCGTTCAGACCGCCGATCAGGATAATCGGCTTGTTCTTCTTCACGGTGAGGTCAAGCGACTGCTTGCCCCGGTAGGCCCCGAACTCTTCGAGGGTGATCTTACGCAGGAGCATCGATGTCGGTCTCTTCGTCCAGAGTCGGGTTGGTCGCTACGTCATCGCGCCACTTCTTCTTGCGCTGCGCGAACGAAACGGCGTCGTCGTGATCGTCGTAGAAGCCCTTCTGGACAGCGGCTTCGAGCGCCTTAAAGAGGCCGGAACGCCGTGTCATTGTGCGGTACTTACGCTCGACCGACAGCAGCTCACGCACCATGTCGTAGTGCAGCTCGTCCTCGCCACAGAGCTCCTTGAGGAGTTCCATCTCGTCGGCGCCCATGACGAGCTGTTCGTCGAGCGGGCCGCCAGGGAAGTCCTCGCCGGTGGCCCGCCTATAGATCTGCGGCAGCGTGTCCTCGACCTCGTGCTTGTCGAAGACCCAGATGCGCCGGATCTCGTGCAGCTCGTCGAGAGTGATCAGCTCGATGTTGCGGACGTGCTCGGGGGCGTGGGCTCTGATCCAGGTCTGCGCGGAGAGTAGCTCCTCAAGCCATTCCTGCCGGAACTTCTGAAGGTAGGGACCGTGAACAGCGACATCCTTGCCATCGCTGCGGCGAGTGAAGAGATTCACCTGGCCGTTCATCCGGCGGAAGTCGCGAGCGGCCCTATCGGGCCGCGGGTGGGGCAGCTTCTTGCCGGGCTGGTAGTCAGGGTCTTCCTTGTCTTCCACAAGCCCGAAGGGGGAGTCCAGCTTGTCTCGCAGCTCCAGGAGCGGGAGCATCCACTCCTTCTCATCATCGTTCTGGATCATCGCGCTCATGGACTTGTCCTGCTCAACCAGCGTGCACGTCCAGCAGCCGAAGCGGCTGGAGCCACACGACGGGGTGGTCGAATCGACGACCAGCGGGCACTCGCCGTCGGCGGAAGCGCCCTGGTACATGGTGAGGAGGTCCTGATTGTTGTAGCCCCAGGGATTGGGCTTCTGCATCAGGTACTCCCACACGTCGTCGTTGGTCCAGTCCTCGACGGGGCTGTAGACGAGCGAGTTGGGGAGGTTCGCGTTCGGGGAGAGGCGGTCGCGGACGCGGCGCTTCTCGTGCTTCTCCATCGCGCGGGCCCGGGCCTGGCTCTCGGTCTTGCGGATGCCGAGGACCATGATGGCCTCGCCGTGGGCAGCGACGACGTTGCGGATGAAGGAGTTCGAGGGCTTGATCTTCAGACGCTCGGTGCACCAGCGGAACTTCGGGCGGGGCGCGGGGTAGCCGCGACCGATGAGATTGACCCAGAAGGTGTCCTTGATCTCCGGTGTCAGCCGGTGGGGCTGGATGGGCAGGCCCTGTTCGGCAGCTGCCTTCTCCATGGTCTCCAACGACGTGGTGACCCATGCGGCGACAACGGGGTTCTCGACCAGAGTGTCTGTGCTGATGACATGAACCGGCTTGTTGAGCTTCTCGGCCGGCAATTCCCTGAGGGCTGTCCAGACCAGCTGAAGGACGGCAGTGGAGTCCTTGCCGCCGCTGTAGCCGATAACCCAGGGGACCTCATCCGCGGTGTAGAGCTCGCGGACCTCGTTGGTCAGCTCGGTGGCTACCTCGTCGAGCGAGCGGCCGTCGAACGGCAGCCGCCGGACAGAGGGGATGCCGAGAGGCAGAGGGGTGTTCATGCATCGCCTCGCAGGTACGCGTCTTCCACTCGCCGCTCCTCGGGGCTGAGCCCGAGGCCGAGGTGGTTACGCAGGTAGTTCACGGTCAAGGTCACGTTCTGGTGGCTCTTGGAGACACGGCCGCCGACGATGGCACGTCCCTCCCAGTCGGTATTGGAGCGGGTCCAGTCCACCTTCTTGAGGGGGGTGAGCCGCTTCTTCCACCTGGACGGTGCGGTGGACTCCCTGAGGAGGGAGTTCCCGATGCGCCCGAGGGCGTGCAGGGCGATGCCGTGGCTGTGGATGAAGTCTCGGCGCATCTCGGTGGCAGATAGTGTCCGGTTGCGCACCATCGCCCATTCCGGGAGTGTCTTGTCGATCGCCTCCCAGTATGACTGGGCCAGGTCTGTCGCCTCGCCCGGCTTGACCTCCAGACCCTGGAGAAGCGCTTGGGTGCCGTAGTAAAGGGCGCTCAGGGTAAACATCATCCGGGAGCGGGGCGAGAGATTACTCTTCTCCATCTCGACGTAGCCCTTGAAGACCGTCGACCGGCCCGCCATAACGCGCACGACCTGGGCAGAGGTGTCGCGATGGTCATAGAGGACACCGATGGAGCGAGCCGGGCGGACCGCGTGCTTGTTGAGGTCGGCGAACATCTGCTGTGAGCGGGCCAAGCCAGCGTCATGGAAGAAGACGACAGCGATCGTCTCCTCGCCGAGGTCAGGGTTCTCTTTGAGTGCTAGCTCGATGGCGGCGCGGCGGTGCTGCCCGTCGTTGATCAAGAACCGGGATTCCATGGGGATGCGGAGCTGACCGGTTCGGAAGCCGGTGCCATCGGAGCTATGGCTGTCAAAGTCCATGTCGCCGTCAACGGAGGCGGTCAGGGCACTAAAGACGTAATCGTCTGGATTGTCCAGAATGTACTTGCTGAGAGCGGGGAGCCGTCCCTTGTTGAGGAGGCGCTGAGCCCGCAGCTCAGGGGGCAGTTCATCCTCGTCAAAGATGAAGATCTTGGGGATCAGCCGCAGCGGACACATCGAGACGTAGAACTCTCGACCTGCCTGGATACCGCGGATGGCAGGGAAGGTGTACTCGAACCCTGCGGATGCGCGTGGGGGGACGATTCGGGTCATAGGTGCCACGGCTTCGCTCTCCACTCCGGCAACTTTAACGTACTCACGCTGACTGGCGTCCCTCGTTTGACGTACCAAGGCGTCCTCCTCGTGCGTGCAGGTCACGATGGAGGCAGTGCACGAGATTAAGCGCGCGTTCGCCGCCATCCCGCCGGATTGCCACTCGGCGGGATGACGTACGGCACAGTCGGTGTTGACGGACGCGTCGGCACTCCGCTGCGCGTTAACGCGTTGCGCGTGTACGTTAACCGACTGACGTACACGATGGCAGGGAAACGTCTCAGAAGTGGGTGGCAGTTGTGGTGGCGTATCTAGATGTGGCGGCGACGACCCGCGTCGACCCCCGGGTAGCGGACGTGGTGCTCCACTGGATGACCGAAGACTTCGGGAACGCCGGCAGTCGCACCCATGAGTACGGGACGCGTGCCAAGAAGGCGGTTCAGGAAGCCCGGGCGTTCCTCGCGGGAACAGTCGGTGCCAAGATCGAAGAGGTCATCTTCACGAGTGGGGCGACCGAATCCAACAACATCGCCCTCCTCGGCATGGCGCCGTATGGCGAGAAGCACCAGCGTCGGCACATCATCACCTCTGCCATCGAACACAAGGCGGTCATCGAGCCCCTGCTGCACCTGCAGGGCAAGGGCTTCGAGGTCGACTTCCTTGAGCCTGGGCCGTCTGGCCGGATCACCACTGAGGCCGTGCTCGAGAAGCTGCGCCCGGACACCCTCCTGGTCTCCCTGATGCACGTGAACAACGAGACCGGCGTCATCCAGCCCGTCGCCGAACTCGCCGAGGAGCTACGCAAGACGCCGACCTTCCTTCACGTGGACGCTGCGCAGGGCTACGGGAAGGTTCCGCAGGACCTCAAGGCCCCCATCGACATGATCAGCATCAGCGGCCACAAGATCGGGGCCCCGAAGGGAGTGGGTGCCCTGGTAACCCGCCGCCGCGGCTGGGACAAGGCTCCGCTGGAGCCGATCATGTTCGGAGGTGGCCAGGAGCGGAAGCTTCGCCCTGGCACGCTCCCTGTACCCCTGATCATGGGACTCTACGAGGCGGCGAAGATCTTCCAGGAGGGACAGGCACGCTGGGAGCGAGAGGCTAATGCGATGCGTGAGCGCATGCTCACCGCCCTCGGGAAGACCCGATTCCACATCAACGGTGACGCAGATCACGCCGTGCCACACATCCTGAATGTGACCTTCGACGGGCTCAACGCGGAAGCACTGATCGTACGGCTGAAGGACCAGGTCGCCGTCGCCACGGGTTCGGCGTGCACCAGCGCCTCGTACACGCCGAGTCACGTCCTGACCGCCATGGGTCTGCCGGAGGAAGTGGCCACCAACGGGCTTCGCTTTTCGTGGTTCCCCAGTCAGATCGCCGACTTCGATCCGGAGGACCTCGCGGCGACGATCGCACGGATGCAGCCGGCCGCCTCCGAGTAGATGAAGGTCAGTCTGCTGCGCGGCGCACCAGCCGGTGCCCGCGCAGCTCGCGCCCGCACCTGATCAGCTCGGCTGCCCAGCCGTCCTCGGTGCCGATGAGGTGGGGATTCGCGTAGAGCCCGGCTTTCAGCTCGGACTCGGTGAGGCGGCGGTAACGGGGCACGTCTGGATCGTCGGGTGCGAGAAACTCGTGCTTACGGTGCAGGAGTGGCCGGTTCTTGGACTTCGCGTACGACATGTGGGACGTCTCCAGCGACTGGAGATCCACCATGTACGAGGACTGGATGCGCGGGTGCGGGTCCTTGTCGAAATCCGGGTAGTCGAGCCAAGAGACAGCACGCCCCTGGTGCTTCAGCTTGGCTACCGTCCACTCCTGCGGGCGGCCGGCTGCGATCGAGGCGCAGTGCTCGTACAGCCGTAGCACGGTGGGCATCCGGTCCAGTGCGCGCCGGTGCACGTACAGCGCTGTTGGCGTCACCTTCCCGACCTGCGACGCGTTCATCGCGCCGCGCACGTATCCGTCGTCGCGGAGCTTGAGCAGTAGCCGGTCTGAACGCCGGCAGGCTTCTTTGTACGAGGAGAAGAACGTGCGCACGTCTAGCTGAACGCTGAACGGGAGACTGCTGAAGGGCCCGCGGCCGTTGAACAGTTCGACGGCGAGGAAGAGCAGGGTATTGAGAGTCGTGTGCTTGGCTCCTTCCGAGACCTTCTCGGGGTCGGCGGAGTCGCGAACGAGCCGCTTGAGGTCGTTCGGTTTCAAGTGCGCCAGGAGCTCTGCCACTGGTCGCGGCATTTCTTCGACGCGGGGCTGGCGCCCCCGGCGTTCTACGTGATCGATGACGGCGGCAATAGCCGAGGTCGTGTCCTCAGAGGCCAGCCATTCAGCATCTGGGACGATGCGGTGGGCGAGGTAGCTGAGCCGCGCCGAGTCGTCCTTGAAGGCGTAAACGACGCCGGGGGACGCTGAGACACAGCGAGTGCCGGTGACTTCCTCAACGTAGTCGCGCAGCTCGCTGGCACCAAAGAGGTGCTGGAAAGTCTGCCGACTGGTGATGAGGCCATCTCCGAACTCTTGGCCCCGAACTTTGGACTTCTCCCAGGTGAGTCGTGCGGAGGTGATGAGCACAGTCCTGGCCAACTGCCATGCCCGCATGAGGGTGTTGCGGCGTTCCTCGGGATCCTCGATGACGTTCAGGACGTAGGTGAGGAGCACAACGTCAGCCCGCTCCAGCTTCGTCTCCGGGCGGTAATACGGATCCCAACCGGTGACCCGGCAATCCAACCGCTCGAGCGAGCGCACGTCGCCGCCTCGGCCACATCCGTAGTCGAGGATCGTCCGCTCCGGGCCGAGCTGCCTGTCTGCAAACGCCTGGCGAGCGGGGACAGATAGCGCAGCTCGTCCGATCGCGGTGAGCCGGCGTTCGCTGTTCCAGGTCTGCTGCATGACGTCCTCGCGGGTGCGGGGAGTTGGGACGGTCGCAGAGTAGTGGCAGATGAGGTGCCGTGAAGGCCGATCACCCCAACCGTCAGCGGATCGAGTGGGATGGGCCGCTCTCTGACGATAGGCTCCTGGAGCTCCGGGCTGCAGGTAGAGGCCGAACCATTGCTCGGCCGCCACCGAGCGGGAGCACGCGCGAGCAAACCAATCAGACTGGCTCGTGCAGCGGGAAGTGGCGCAGAGGCGACCTTGACCAATCCCCATGTCGACTGATCCGCTTGGCGAGTTGAGACACGGAGAACTCGGGGGCGGCGTGACCAGAACTGGGTACAGGCGGCGTATGCACACGGGGACAACCCGCATATGAGGCTGCGGCGGGGGGTCGCGATCGCTGTCGTCGCTGGCGGTGGTGCGGTCATCACGATGCTCATCGGGCTCGTCACAAACGCGGTGTCCGAGCAAGCGCGGTGGCCCGGCCTCCTGGGGTGGGTCCAAGAGCACGCCTGGTTCTCGTTCGTCATGCTCGGCGTGGCGCTGGTTGGGATGACCGCCTTGCTTGCCGCGTTGTCGGAGCCCCGGAGGCCCGTACAGAGCACGGAACCGCCACGGCCGGAGGACGAGTCGGGACCTCCGGGGGCCGCGCTCGTGCTGCGGGCGCTGCCGCGGGACACCGCGGCGTTCACGAATCGGGCCGCGGAGCTGGCATCGCTCGTGCGGTCGGTGCGCGTGGCTCAGGAGAGCGGTGACGCTCTGCCCGTGCACGTCATCGACGGGATGCCGGGGGTCGGCAAGACGGCCTTCGCGGTGCGCGCCGGGCACGTCATGGCGGACCAGTTTCCCGACGGGCAGCTCTTCGTCAATCTCAACGGACATACGGCGGGGCGCAGTCCCGTGCAGGCCGGTGAGGCGTTGGCCTCGTTGCTGGCCGCCACGGGGGTGCCCACGGGGCAGATACCCGTGGGGGACGACGCCGGCGCGGTCACGGAGGCTCGGGCCGCTCTGTGGCGGACACGGCTCGCGGGGAAGAAGGCGCTGCTCATCCTCGACAACGCGGCCAGCTACCGGCAGCTGGAGCCCCTGCTCCCGGGAGGGTCCGGCTGTCTGGTGCTGGTGACCAGCAGGAAGCGGCTAGCGGCGCACGAGGAGGTGGTGCTGCCCGTGGAAGCGCTGCCGCTCGATCACGCTGTCGACCTGTTCGTACGGCTCAGCGGACGGCCGGCGGACGCGCTCGGCCAGGACGCGGTCGAGGAGATCGTCGGGCTGTGCGGGCACCTGCCGTTGGGGGTGTCGCTGCTCGCGGCCCGGCTGCGGCACCACCCGTCGTGGAGTGCGGAAGACCTGCGGGAGCGGTTGGTGGCAGCCCGGGACCGGCTGGGCGAGCTGCGCGCCGGAGAACGCGCCGTCGCTGCGACGTTCGAGCTCTCCTACCTGGATCTCGAACCGGAGCGGCAGCGTTTCTTCCGAGGGCTTGGCTTCTACCCTGGGACTGACCTCGATGCGTACGTCGGTGCCGCGCTCGCCTCGGTTTCCATGGCCGAGGCCCGCCGTCAGCTCGACGCGCTCTACGACGCCCACATGATCGACGAACACCCGGGAAGCCGGTACCGGCTTCACGATCTCTTACGCGACTACGCCCGCGGGCTCGCTGACGAGGGAGGCAGCAACATGGAACACGCCCAGGCCGTTCAACGTGTGTGCGCCTACTACCTGGCCGCTCTCGCCGTCGCGAACAGGCACATCCTCCGCCGCGGAGCCGTGGTGCCGGCAGCACCGGACAGCGCCTCGTCCGTGGAGACGCCGCCGATGGAGTCCCGTACCGACGCCCTGGGCTGGCTGGAGAACGAGCGGGCCAATGTCCTTGCCTGTATTCGGCGGGCGAACAGCCTCGCCCTGTACGAGCCGGTGATCCGACTCGCCGCCGCCATGGCCCCGTTCCTGCGGCAGGCCGGCCCCTGGGACCAGGCCGTCGGGCTCCACCGGACCGCGGCCGAGGCGGCCAGGCACACCGGCGACCGGCGGGCACTGGCGGACGCGCTCGCCGAGCTCGGAGTCGTACGGCGCTTCATGGCGGCCTACCCCGAGGCGATCGAGGCGCTGAACGAGGCGGTCGCGCAGTACGACGCCGTCGGCGAGCGGCGCGGCAAGGCCGACGCGCTCAACCAGGCGGGCATCGTCTGGTACCTCACCGCCGACAACGACGCCTCCGCCCGCGCCCAGACCGAGGCACTCGCCCTCTACCGTGAGGTGGACGACCGCCTCGGGCAGGCCAACGCGCTCGCGGACCTCGGCATGGTGCGTCGGCAGACCAGCCGGTTCGACGCCGCCGTGCATGCGCAGAGCGAGGCGCTGTCCATCTACCGGGAGCTCGGCGACCGGTACGGAGAGGCCAACTCCCTACGGGACCTGGGCGTCGTGCACTACCTCATGGGCGAGTACGAGGCCGCGGCGCGGCGCCACCGCGAGGCGTTCGACATCTACGCGGAACTCGACGACCGGGCGCACCAGGCGTACGCCCTCAACGAGCTGGGTGTGGTGCGCAGGCTGACAGGAGACCTCGTCGGGGCGCGAGAGGCCCACGACCAGGCGCTGGAGTACTTCACCGAACTCGGCGAGCGGTTCGGCCGCGCCAACAGCGTCCGCTACCTCGGTGCGCTGGAGCGCGCCTCCGGGAACGCCACGGAGGCGGTCCGGCTGATGGAGGAAGCCCTGAGCGCGTACCGCGATCTCGGCAGCCGCAGTGGCGAGGCCGCCTCGCTGGGCGAGCTGGGCGCGGCCCGCGGGATGGTCGGGGAGCGGGAGGGCGCCGTCGAGGCGTTCCGGAGGGGCCTGGACATCCTGCGTGAGCTGGGTGACCGGTGCGGTGAGGCGGAGGTGCTCAACCACTGGGCCACGCTGCTGCGCACCTCCGGTGATCCGGACGCGGCGCGGGAGCACTTCGGACGGGCCCTGGCGCTGGCACGGGACATTCGCTGTCCGCTGGAGGAGGCACGGGCTCTGGAAGGGATCGGACGCTGCGACTGGATCACGGGCAGGCCGGCCGCCCGGGCCGGGTCCTCGCTGCGTGACGCGGTCGTGGTGTACCGGCGGCTGGGGGTGAGGGCGGCGGCCGAGGAGCTCGAACGGCTACTGGCCTCGCAGGCCGGGTAGTTCTGGTAGTCCGGCAGCTGGCCGGTTTCCGTATCCCGGCGCGGGCGGCGGGCTGCTACGTTTTCGAGCCGTCTGTCGCTTCAACCCGCCGTCGCACGGTGCCGGTCCGACGCCGGCGCCTCCCATCACGAGGAGCGTTGATTGTCGTCACGTACGCCCGTGCTCGCACCGCCCACAACAGGCTTGGTCCGCCCCACGAACGCGCAGGGGAACGATGTCCTGGAACGAGTCGCGGCACGCGTCCAGCAACGGCTCGCAGCCGAGACGTCCAGAGAGGGACACCACGCGGAGGGGCCTCACGCGGCGTCGCTCGTCCTGCCGTGGTGGTTCTGAGCGCTCCTGCTTGATGACGCCCCTCGATGACGCCCCTCGAAGACAGCGCACCCTTCCGGACATTCATCCTCAAGGTCGCGAACCGCTGCAACATCGATTGCGACTACTGCTACGTCTTCAATTCCAAGGACCAGGCGTGGCGGCACCTGCCGGTCCGCATGAGCGTGGACGTGGCCCGGGCTGCCGGCCGACGCATCGGCGAGCACGCAGCGGCGCACGGCCTGCCGTCCGTACACGTCGTGCTGCACGGCGGTGAGCCGCTGCTCGCCGGTCCCCGGCACATGGACGACCTGCTCGGGGCCGTCCGCGGGGCCGTCCCGCCGGGTACGGACGTCCACTTCGAGCTGCAGACCAACGGGACACTTCTCACGAAGGCGTGGCTCGACCTCTTCGAACGGTACGGGGTCGCCGTGGGCGTGAGCCTCGACGGGCCGCCGGTCGCGAACGACCTGCATCGGCTGACACAGGCTGGTCGGTCCAGCGCCGCCTCCGCCGTACGCGGCATCGAACTGCTGCGGTCCCGGCCGCACCTGTTCGCCGGCCTGCTCGCCGTCGTGGATCTGGCCAACGACCCCGCGGAGGTCCACGACTACCTGGCGTCCTTCGAGCCGCCGGTCATCGACTTCGGCCTGCCGCACGCCACCCACGACGACCCGCCGCACCGTGACGACCCCGACAACCTCGACGTGCCGGAGTACGGGCTCTGGATGACCCGCGTGTACGACGCCTGGCTCGCCCGGTCCGAGTACCGGCACAGCGTCCGGATGCTGGAGGACATCGTGGCGCTCAGCTCCGGCGTACGCGGCGCGGTGGAGACGCTCGGTCTGACCCCGCCGACGAGCGTCGTCATCGAGTCCGACGGGACGATCGAGGGCGTGGACACACTGCGGTCCGTCGAGGAGGGCGCCTCCTGGCTCGGGCTCGACGTCTTCGCCCACACCTTCGACGAGGCGTTGCGCCATCCGAAGCTCCAGCACCGGCAGTACGGCAGGGCCGCCCTCGCCGAGAAGTGCCAGAGCTGCCCGCTGCTGGAGGTCTGCGGTGGCGGGTACTTGCCGCACCGCTTCAGCACCGCCCGCGGCTACCGGAACCCCTCCGTCTACTGCGCGGACCTGGAGTACCTCATCCGACATGTCCAGGACTCTCTGCGGCAGCACGGCTGGAACGCGTACGCGTCGGCTGTTCCGCCCCCGGCCGTATAGGAGCACATGCCGTACCGCCGTAAGGGGTTCACACGTTGGAGTGAGAGAGCCGAGCGACCCGAAGCGACCGAGGAACGACGGGAGACAGACACCGATGACCGTGACCATCCGCCCCGCAGAGAAGCGCGACGTCCTGGCGGTGGCCGAACTGATCGAGGAGATCGAGCGGCACTACGGCGCGACCGATTTCCAGCCGCTTGAGGAACGGCGGTCGCAGGTGGAGGAGGCTCTGTTCGGCTCGCCGCCGCTGGCGTCCGCGCTCCTGGTCGAGGACGAGGCCGGCGACATCGTCGGGCTCGCCGCCTACTCCTTCCTCTGGCCGGCCGCGGGCTCCTCGCACTCCCTCTTCCTCAAGGAGCTCTACGTTCGCGACACCCTGCGTCGGCAGGGCGTCGGGGCCAGACTCATGGAGGAACTCCGTAGCCTGGCCGCCGCGCGCCCGGGATGCAGTCGCCTGGAGTGGATGACAGAGCGCGACAATCCGGGAGCCCGGGCCTTCTACAAGGCCCTCGGGTTTGCCGAGTTCAATGGCAAAGTCGTCTATCGCTTCGATAGTGGTACGGCGTGAGGGGACACACGGGCTGTGAAAGAGGAACGGTGCGAGCGATGCGACTGCATCGTCGGGTTGGGGTGTTCCTGTCCGCGTGACGGAGCGGTGCCGCGGTCGCGTGCCTCGTCCCCGGCAAGGGCAGAGTGGCGACGCTTCCCCGCAGACACCATCCTGATCTCGCCCACGCGGTACGCGCACCTGCCGGGCGCCTGCACGCACGTGGAGGAGGAGTACGTCAGGGCTCCTCGGTGGGGCTGGATCCCCGATCCGGCACCTGGGCTCTGGGACCGGCTCAGCAACAACTCCCCGGCGACCGCGACAGCGGGCAACACCGCGCGGACGGCGGTTCGGCGGTGTGAGGAGTGCCAGACGACGCTGTCGTGACCGACTGAGCCCGGTGTGTCATACGGCGACGCCCAGCAGCACGTCGGTCAGACGGTCCGCCGCGTCAGGGCGGCCGAGGGCGCGGGCCTGCACGGCCATCTGCTCTCGGCGCTCCGGTGCGGCCAGGATCGGGGCGACGGCATCGCGCAGGCCCTCGGGAGTGACCGCGTCCTTCAGCAGGGCCACGGCGGCGCCGGCCTGCTGGAGGTGGAGGGCGTTGTGCTCCTGCTCGTTGCCGGCCGAGGTGGCGAGCGGGATGAGCACGGACGGCTTGCCCAGGGCGGTGAGCTCAGCGATCGTCCCGGCGCCGCTGCGGGAGATGACGACGTCGGCGAGGGCCAGGACGTCGGGAAGCTCCGGTCCGACGAAGTCGGTGACGAGGTAGCGGTGCCGGAGGTCATCCGGGAGCTGGGTGGCGTACTGGCGGGACTCCTCGATGGACGTGGCGCCGCACTGGTGGACGACGTTGGCCTGGGTGAGCAGCCAGGGCAGGACGGCGCGGACGGTGGTGTTGATCTGGACCGAGCCCTGGGCGCCGCCGGTGATGTAGACGGTGGGCCGGGTTCGGTCGAAGCCCGTGAGGCCCAGGGCGGCGATGGCCTTGTCAGGTTCGCCGGTCAGGACCTCGGGGCGTACGGGGTTGCCGGTGACCACCGCGGAGGCGCGTACCGAGTCGGGCAGCAGGGGCAGGGTCGACTCGGAGGACACAGCGACGCGGGTCGCGGCCCGGGCCAGGGCGCGGTTGGCCAGCCCGAGGCGGACTGTCTGCTCGTGGATGACGAGCGGGCGGCGGCAGAACTTGGCCGCGAGCCCGACCGGGACGGCGACGTAGCCGCCGGTGGAGAGCACCACGTCGGGCCTGAAGTCGGAGACGATCGAGCGGGCCTGGGCGGCACCGAGTGGGACGCGGCCCATGTCCTTGATGTTCGCCGGGGAGGCCAGCTTGAGCGGGTTGCTGGAGCGGCGGATCTTGCCGGTCGCCACGGTCTTGAACGGGATGCCCTCGCGTTCGGTGACGCGGGCCTCCAGGCCGGTCGCTGTGCCGACCCACAGCACGTCCAGGCCGACGCCCAGGCGGTCGAGCCGGGCGGCTGTGGTGCGGATGGCGGTGAGGGCGGGGTAGGTGTGGCCGCCGGTCCCGCCGCCCGTGACGATCAGCCGGAAGGGCCGGCCCAGGGCGGCGAGACGACGGTCGAGGTCTGCGCTGGTCACGTGCTGGGCGCTTCCGTTCCGGCGGGCGCCGGGGCGGTGCCCGGGCCGGGGGTCATTCGGACGTGCCGGACGATATCAGCCAGCCGCACCTTGGTGAGGAGACGTCCGACGCCCCACGGGGTCGTACCGAACTGACCCATGTACGTGCTGAGGGTGCGCCGCTGTTCCGCGGTGAGGACGAACTCCCGAACCTTTCCCTCCGTAAGGCGGAAGTGGCGGGGATCGCGGATTCCGTCCCGGTGCCGCCCGGCGGCCAGGAGCGCGTCGAGGTCGAACCGCGCCGGCTGCCGGAGTACCTCGGGCGGTTCAGTGCGAAAGACGTCAGCGAGGGTGAGTCGGTGGTACTCGGCGGCCTCGCGTACGAGCGCCTCGATCAGACTGCCGCCGCCCACTCCTACGCCGGCTTCGCGGAGTACGGCGAGGCAAGCGCGGGCGGCAAGGTCGGCGGTGTCGTCCAGCGCCTCGGAGAGGATGCGGGTCCGGTAGGTGTAGAGCAGGTTGTTGCCCAGGTGGCCCTCAATGTACTGGTCGATGTTGCCGGTGGCGTACGACAGGAGGTCGGCTCGCTCTTCCCACAGCTGCTCGTCGGTCTCCGCCGAGAACTCCTTCAGGACAGCGGCCAGGGCCGGGCCGTGGGCCATGGTCCGGGCCCGCTCCAGCCAGGTCATGGGCGAGATCTGGCTGGAGCGCTGGACGGCCAGGAGGACGGCGAACAGCCCGTCGTTGTAGAGGGAGGCCAGGAGCAGGTTCATCACCCGGCACTCGCGGTAGTCCTCGTACGCCATGTCGGGCACGGTCACGCACACCTCGTCCACCTCAGCGGCGCGCAGTTCCTCGCCGAGCACGGTGTACGAGCCGTAGCAGCGCGGCATGACGCGCCACTTGGTGACCAGGCCGTGCTCGCGGCGGTAGGCGTCGGTGCACATCTCACTGCCTGGCAGCAGGGTGAGCTGGAACATGTTGAGCCGGTTGAAACCGGCGTCCACGAGCTGCCGCAGAGTGCCGAGGTGCCTGGCTTTGGAGTCGCCGGGCAGGGCGAGGATGACCTCGCTGTACGTGCCCGTGCCGGCGTCGGCCGCCGCGAGGGCGATCTCCATGAGCTTGGCGGCGTCGATGTTCGTACGGGCGATGTCGCGCAGCACGCCTGGGTCGAGGGACTGGACGGCGCCGGACAGGCTGATCGCGCCTGGGACCTGGGCGACGGCGGACAGGACTCGGTCGCGCTGGTTCTTGCCGGTGGTGACGTTGACGACGCGGGGCCAGCCGTAGAGCTGCTGGCACTCGGCGATCACCCGGCAGGTCTCATGGTCCTCCGGGTACATGCCGAAGTTGCTGTCGGTGATGAGCAGTTCGTTGCGCGCGGTCCCGGCCTCCACGAGCGGCTTCATGCGGCGGCCGATGTAGTGCAGCTCGCTGCGGATGTGCTCGGTGTTCTTCTTGGCGACCTTCTGGAAGTAGGCCGTGCCTTCCTGGCAGAACGTGCACTTGAACGGACAGCCCCGGTTGGTCTGCACGGTGGGGACGAGCTTGCCGTCGAAGAACTCGTCCATCAGGCCGAGCGTGTACGGGGAGGGCACGTCGGACAGGTCGTGGATCCGGGGACGCGGTGGCGGGGCGTACAAGGTTCCGTCGCTGTCCAGGTGGTGCACGCCCGGGAGGCTGCCGCGCACGTCATCGCGGCTCGTGCGGCTGAGGGCGATGAGAAGGTCGGCGAAGGCGGCCTCCCCCTCCCCATCGACGTAGAAGTCCACCCGGCCGGCCAACCGCTCGCGCCAGAACACCGTCTGCTCCGGGAGGCGGAGCGGATAGTGAGGGCCGCCGAAGACGACTGTCGTACGAGGGAACCGCTCCTTGATCAGATCGGCGAAGGCGAGCGACAGCTGGCTGTTCCAGATGTAGTGCGAGAACCCGATCACGTCCGGCGGCCCGTCCTGCTCCAGGGCGGCCGCCAGGACCTCGGGGTATTTGAAGATCCGTACCGGATGGTCCAGTGCCACCCGCGTCGCCGCGTAGGTGGCGATCCCGGCCACCGCCTGCGGCATCGTCTCCGCCGAGATCGCCTGCTGGGTGTACGTGAGGTCCGCCAGCCACACCGTGAGCGTGACCCGCGGCCGCGCGTCCGGTGCCACGATGGGGAGCGGCACCAGCACGGGCGTCGCCGTCATGCCACGACCTCCCGCTCCGCCGTATGCCGCACCTGACCGCGCAGGAAGATCTGCAGCAGGAGCCGGCGCTCGTCCTCGGGCACGTCCTCCTGGCCGCCGCCGAGCGGCTCCCGTCCGTGGCAGCACAGGTGCTGGTTCGCGATGAGCATGTCGCCTCGGCCGAGCAGGAACCGGCGCTGCCCGGTGATCAGCTCGCGCTCCAGGGACCGGGCCGCCTTGATGTAGGGGTCGGCGGGGTCGGCGTCGGCGAGCATCTTGGCCGTGAACCGTACGAAGCCCTCCGTCGGCGGCTGTCCGTCGAGGATCGGGAACGGCTTCCACTCCTCCCCGACGCCCGTCAGCTCGAAGAACGCCCCGTCGACGTACTTCGGATGCGTCAGCAGCTCGGCGTCGGAGTAGCCGAGCCGGTCCACGGCGCGCCGGACCTGCGAGACCAGGCTGTGACCCTGTCCTCTCGGGTCGGGACGGACGCACAACAGGGCGCTGTAGTCCGGCGGGAAGGTGGAGTTCACGACGTCAATGTGCATCGGGTTGTAGCCGGAGCCCGTGGCCCGCATCGGGTCGATGGTGAGGTTGGTGCCCAACGGCTTCCACAGAGGCCAGCGGTCGAAGGCCCGTAGCGGCGTCGCGATCAGGGAGACCAGCGCGGTTACCGCCCGCATGCCGGCCTCCTCGGGACCGGCCGCGTCGAACAGCTCGGCCAGCTCCAGGACCGCGAAGCCCTCACCCTCCGGGGCGTCGAGCAGCCGGTGGCAGGTCGCGGTGAACTCGCCGATGCGAGGGAGCCCGGCCAGCACCACGTGGTACCGCGCTGCGGTCTCGGGCGAGAGCAGCCCGTCGTCGCCGAGCCGCCACTCGGGCAGGTCGGCGGCCCGCTGGGCGAGCTCGGCGACGAGCTCCTTGGGCAGGGCCACGCGGTACTCGGGCACGGAAAGGGGCGTCATGAAGCACTCCTCGTGCTGTAGGGAGGGGTTGGATTCAGGGAGTGGGGCTACGAGCGCAACAGGTTGGTGGGGTCGATGGCGGCCCAGACGGTCAGCAGGACGGGCACGACAAGGACCGCGAACTGGAACCAGCCGAAGCCGTAGCGCTGGAGCAGCCGGAACGGGTGCCGGAGCGCCCAGCGCAATCGGGCGAGCCGTCGCCGACGGAGGATCGTGTCTGTGGGCGTCGAGGTCATCGGCACCTGCGCTTCGATCCGGTCGCGAGCGGAGGGGCGGCTGCCGTCTGTGTGCGAGGGGAGCCGCCCGCGCGGCGCCGCCCCGGATCCGTGTGCGTTCCGGGAGTCGAGACGAACGCCCCGGTCGCGTTCAGCCAGTTCGCGAGCGAGTCCCGATCTTCCTGGTGGAACCAGAGCATCACCATCGACGGCGACACGATCCCCTCGGCCCGCCCCTCCTCGACTGCGGCGAGCGCCCTCGGCCACTCGGGGCGGTCGGCCCGGCTGGAAAGCACCGCCGCCCGGTCGACGAACGTCGCCACGGGGATCCAGCCGCGCTCGTCCACGTACCGGAGCACGCCGCGCAGCCCCTGCTCCGGCGCTGCCGTCGGAACGGCCTCGGGTGAGAGGCACGCGTACACGACGACCCGAGTGCCGGGCGGGACTCGCTGCGGTCGCGCTTCGACCACATCGCTCACGCCGTCCGCCTCCCGTTCTCACGCGAGGACGCGGGCCCGACGGGAAAGACGCACCAGGCGACCGTGCCGTCAGCGGTGAAGCCCCAGCTCCCGTCGAGCTCGTCGACGAGCGCTTTCACCAGCCACAAGCCGCGCCCCCGCTCCGCCCCGACCCCGGCCTGCTGGGGACCGGGTACCGCGGACGGGGAGCGGTCGTCGACCTCCAGACGGACCTGACCGGCCGTGCGCCTCATCCGTAAGCCCACAGTCCTGCCTCGCCCGTGGACGATCGCGTTGCTGACCAGCTCCGAGATCACCACCTCGGCGGAGTCGACACGGCCCTGGGGCACACGGCACACGTTGCGCAGCCATGCCGCCCCGATCCGCCGGGCCTGAGCGACCCGCGAGGCTTCACGTACGAAGGCGACGTCGACGGGCGACGGCGCTATGCGTGCCCCATCCGCGGAAATGGCGCGGGAGCCCGTGAGGCTCGTGGTGAGGATCGAGGAGGGAACCGAGGACACCATCGTCCAGCCCTTCCGGACGTCGGGACTTGGGACCACAAGGCGGGCTGTGAGGCCACGCGTTCGCGGTCACCGAACGATGACGGTGGGCCGACGGACTTTCCTACGGCCCCGATCTGGTCGTTCTGGACCCCGATGAGCCTTGCCGTGGTCTTCTGGGACTTGAGTGCGTCCTGCGGGGCCACGAGGTGGGTAGGTGATCGACAATCGCCGCATACGGGCGCAGGGCCCGGCGGTGTCCATGCGAAGGGGGCACGGTGGGCGACAGACAGCTGACGGTGTTCGGCATGTTGGTGCGGGAACGAGGCTGGGGTTACGCGCGGTTCACCCGCGAGTTCCGGAAGATCTGCACCGACCTGCGCCTGGACGACGTGACCCCGCAGCGCAAGCAGTTCGATCGGTGGCGCCTGGGGCAGATCAAGGGCGTGCCACGCTCTGAGGCGTGCGAGGTCCTCGAGCGCATGTTCCCGGGCTGGACCGCCGAGAAGCTGCTTGTCTTAGCGGAGTCCTCACCGCTTCCTGTGACCGACGACGTCACACCGGCACGCACCGAGGAAGAACAGGAGCACGCGCCTGAAGCGGTGGCGAACGTGCTCTTGGAGGAGGACGAGATGAAGCGGCGAACCCTGATCAGGGGGCTTGTCGTCGGAACGAGTCTTGGCATCACCGAGTCCGCACTGGAGGTCATGGCTGCCGCCCGGCAGCGCATGGACCTGGCGCTGGAATCGTCGGTCATCGGGCCTGCGACCCTGGAGCGCTGGGAGACCACGGCCTTGGAGTACGCGCATGCTTACCAGACCGTGCCGCCGCACCGGCTCCTCGCCGATGTCCTCGCCGACTTCACCGAGGTACAGCGGCTCCTTGAGCAGCGACAGCCCATCCGCTACCGCCGCCGCCTGTGCCGGGTCGCCGCCCAACTCGCGGCGCTGGCAGGGATCTTCGCCTCCGCTCTCGGTGCCCGCCGAGAAGCCCGCGGATGGTTTCACACCGGACGCCTCGCCGCCTCGGAGGCCGGCGACAACCAGCTCGAAGGAGCGCTCACCGTACGCTCGGCCATCGTCTCCCTCTACTACGGGACTCCGGCCTCCGCCCACGAGCAGGCGGCCAGGGCGCGCCACATCCTGGGCGACACCGTCAGCCCCGCCACCACCCGGGGCCTGCTTGTCGAGGCCCGCGCGCTCGCCCGCCTTGGGCGGGGAGACGAGGCTCTGCCGCTGCTGCGCCGGGCCGAGGACGCGTTCGGCCGGCTCACCGCCGAGGACCGCGACGACCCTTCCTTCGGCCACACCGAGCGCCAGTTCCTTTGGCACCTCGGCAACGCGTGGACGCACCTGGGACGCACCGAGGACGCCTGGCAGGTCCAGCGCCGAGCGCTCGACCTGTATCCGCCCACCGAGTACCTCGATCCGACCCTGCTCCGCCTGGACCGCGCGGTGTGCCTCGCGCGGGACGGCGAACCGGAGGAGGCGTACCGCACCGCCGCACAGGCTCTGACGTCGCTGCCGGACGAACATCGCACCGGCATGGTCATGAAGTATGCCACCGACTTCAGCCGTACCGCCGGACACTCCCAGCTCCCCGTCGGCAGGGAGTTCGCCGAGCTGCTGCGGGCCTGAGTGGAGCTACCGACCGGCCACGGGATTGACCAGGGAACCGATGCCGGAGATGCGCACGGCCACCTCATCACCCGGAACGACGGGCCCCACCCCTGCGGGCGTGCCGGTGAGGAGCACGTCCCCCGGTTCCAGGGTGACCGCCGCCGTGATGTACGCCAGCAGGGAGGCGACCGGATGCAGCATCGTGTCCGTCCCGGCTGACTGCCGTTCGGTGCCGTTGACCTCGCAGCGCACGTCGAGCTTCGTCGGGTCGAGGTTGGTGGTGATCCACGGGCCGAGCGGGCAGAACGTGTCGAACGCCTTCGCCCAGGACGGCTGCCCGTCCGCCCGCTGGATGTCCCGGGCGGTCACGTCGTTGGCACAGGTGTAGCCGAAGACGTAGTCCAGTGCTTGCTCGGCGGGGACGTCACGCGCCGTACGGCCGATGACGACGGCGAGCTCGGCCTCGTAGTGCACCTCGCGTGACTGAGCCGGGTAGCGAATCGGCTCTCCGGGGCCGATCACAGCGGACGGCGGCTTGAAGAAGAGCCGGGGTGCGGCTGGCGTGTCGAGGCTCAACTCGGCGATGTGATCGGCGTAGTTCCGGCCGACAGCGACGATCTTCCCGGGCGTGACGGGGGCGAGTAGACGTACGTCCTCGAGGGGGAGGCGGCGGCCGGTGGGCTCCACCGCGCCGCTCAGCGGATCAGCGGTCAGCACTTCCAGGACATCATCGCCATTGGTGGTGGTTATGAGGCGCCCGTGAAGGACGTCCCCCCGCCACTCGAACCTTGCCAGCCGCTGCGATTCACCCGTCAGCCTCATGACTGAACCGTACCTTCGGCCCGGAAGGCTCTGGTTTCCTTGTCACGCAATGGACGCGATCACGGCACCCCTCCCTCGCCGCCTGGTCAGCTCCAGCCATGCGTAGGGTCAGCAGCGTGGATCACCGCATAGAGAAGATCGTGAGCAAGCTGCCCGAGACCCGGGACGTCAACAGCGTGTGGGCAGAGCTGGACCACCGCATGGCTGACGGAGATGTCTCGTTCCTTGGAGACCTTGGGGCGGAACTGGTCCGGCGGTCGGTTTCCGGTTCCGCTCGGGTGTGGCAGTACGAGAGCGTCCTGGACCGCGCGATTCGGCTGTTGGCCCTGGCTCCGGGAGGCAGTGGGGTCGAGCAGCTCCTGCGCGTGGTCAGGGGTGAGGACCGGTCGGCGCGGAAGCGGGCGCGCTATGTGGCGTCCCTGATCGCGTCGGCACAGGACGCCGACGGTCTTCGTCCGCTGTTCCGCGGTGCGCGCTCGGGTGCGGGAGCCTCCGATGAGCTGAGGGCTTGCACGGTTCACGAGCTGGTGGTGAGGGGGTTCGAGCTCGCCGATCTGCCGGAGGCGCTGTACTGGGCTTCCGGCCCGGGGATCGGCCGGCATCCGCTTGCCTGGCTGCCGTTGCGGCGCTCGGTGCTGGAGTCCGGTGCCGACCTGCCCAGCTACTCGGTTCAGGGAAGCACGTCCTCGCTCCCTTTCGGTCCCGTCAACGAGGTCGTCCAGCCCCTTCCATTGCGCTCTGGGCAGTTCGCGGTGCACGAATCGGCAGAGGCCGACCTGAGTTCGGTACCCGCCGCTGTGGCCAACTGGGCTGACGAGTCCAACGGCCGGATCGAGGCTCGCGCATTCGACCTGGAACATCCCCTGGACGAGCCGGACGTACCGCGGGCCCTGCTCGGCCTCGGCCTCGACTGCCTCGCCGGCCACACCCACCGTACGGACTTCTCGGTGGCCCGGTCCACCGCTGGAGCCGCGTGGAGCGTCCTCTTCGCGGCGGCCTCGTCAGGCGGGGCATACAGCCATGGCCTGTACGGTGCCTACGGACGTCTCGCCGCCTGGCGCTCCCTTGGCGGGCTCGCCGGGACGGGGATGGACGCGACGGCCCCGGAGGCCGAGGAGCGCGCTGCCGCGTGCGACTGGTACCGCTTCGGCGCTGCGACTCCCTGGTACCACCACGTTGCCTGGGACATCGGGCTGGCCACCCTGAACCGGGACCGAACCCGGGTCACGTTGCTGGCCGCTACGGACACCGACTGATGCCGCCGCCGGTCGTCGGCGTGAGCCTGAAGGGCTTCCTGGGGCTCGTCGGTTCCCAGCCCAGAAGACGCGCGCGCCGGATGCTGTCAGCGACCTCGGCAGGAAGCACGGGGGTCGTTTCGGCCCCCACCCAGTTGCGGGTGTGAGCGCGGTTTGTCTCGACGATGAGGACCGCACCTGGACGCTCTGCGTGCTCGACGGCGTACGTCATGGACGACCACGCCATCCCCTGACAGTACGTGGGCCGGCCACGCACGTACCAGCGGTACGGCATCCCGTCCACAGAAATGGTGCGTGAACGCTTCTTCGGCAGAGCCATGTTCCCCCTCCTCGTCTGCCGGACGCTATCGGGCGAACGCGGTGTCGGCCCATGGGTTTAGGCTCCGCCGGTGACGACGGCAAATCGCTTCCAGATGACCTTCGACGGGCGCTCGTACGCCCTCACTGTGGGCGGCAGGGACGTCAGCAAGCACGTCGCTGCCGTGGACCTGCACGCTGATGCTCACGATCTGCCACGCGTCGTGCTGCATCTGCGCCCGACCGGGACCTGGCCCGCCGAACTGGATCTCCTCGCTCGGGTCGAGGTCGGCGCGCCCCAGGACCCCGGTCCGGCCGCCGCCGCGTTCCTGGAGGCGCTGGACCCGTTGGAGGTGGAGCGCGCGGCGCTGGCACGGATGGACCTGGAGAACGTTCCGGGCGGCGGGACGGCGGCGGTGATGCGGCAGTTGGTGGAGTGGGCCCGTGGCGCTTGACCTGTCGGGGGTGCGGCGGGTCGTGGAGGGGCTGCTCGACGATGAGCTCCAGCTGTGGCGGGATGCGGACGGGGCAGCCGGCGACGACCTCGACGAGGCGACGGGCGAGCTGCGGCCGGACGGAGCGGCTCCCGTCCTGGTCTGGGAGGGCCTGGGTGCGATCACGCGGCCAGGGCAGCTCGTAGGCGTGCCACCCTTCGGCGGAGCGGTCGCGGCCCTTCCTGCCCCGACCGCGTACCAGGCGCTCCTTCCTCTGTCCCTGCCAGCAGTACAGGTCGATGACGTGGTACGGGTATCGCGCTCGGTGCGGGACGCGCAGTTGACTGACCGCAGGTTTCGCGTCACCGACATCGGTGTTGGGACCTACGCCGTGGTCCGAGTCGTCCAGTTGAAGGCCGTCACGTGATCCTGGCGACCGTGAACGTTTCTGCTGGTCAGCCCACTGAGCACCTCGATCGCTCGTGCTGATGAGATCGGCCGGCTTCCTGCAACCAGCCCACTGAAGGCGCAGTTGTCCCTGGTGATCATCAGGAGTTCATTCGGAAGGAGAGCCGCCTTGGCCATGCAGTACGTCACACGCCTCACCGCCGCCTTCGCCGCGGTAGGAGCCCTCCTCTTAACCTCCCCCACAGCCGCCCACGCCAGTGCTGTCGGCTCGACTCCCGTCCAGACCTTCGAGTACAGCGTGGGGGGCGCGACGATGAAGGTCCCGACCGGCTGCATGTTCACACACATCATCCGGGGAGACGGCAGAAAGATCACGTACCAGAACGCCGGCGTCGACTGCGGGTTCGTCGCCGCGCTCGGCAGCGGCTTCTGCAACTGGCGCATCGACTTCACGTACGCCGACACGAACAACAAGACCTACCGCACTTCGCGCGGCAAGACGCACAGCGAGTGCAAGATCGACCCGATGCGGAACAACCATCCGCAGACGCTGCCTCGTTATGGCAAGGCGTGCGCCCACCTCCACGTCAACGGGGTGCGCCGCGTGAGCCAGTGCCACCACATCACGAAGTGAGTTCGCTCATGACCGAGCAGCAGCAAGAACCGGGGCCGGACCAAGCAGAGGAGACGCGACGTCGGCGGGCCGGGATCGCCGCGTTCCTCGTTGGGCTTGTCGCGACTCTCGCCTTCTTCGCCTTCTTCCCAGGGCTACCTCACGTCATCGACTGGGGCGCCATCCTCGTGTCCCTCGTCGTCGGCGGGCTGGCCCGATGGGCCTGCCAGTCCTGGATGAACAGGTCGGCGAAGAAGACCGAGCGTATGTGACTGCGGCGGTGGAGCCCTTAGGCTCCACCGTGCGCTCCCCGAACCAGCATCCCAACGCCCACCCGGACGCTGCGGCGTTCCGCAACCCGATTGAGCTCGCTGCTGCTCTCACGCGCCTCGGGCCAGCTGTCCGGGCCCGGACGCGGGCGATCACCCGGCACCACGCGATGCTGTTGCGGGTGCGGATCCAGAAGAACGCCTCCGGGCGGCCGGGGCCGAACGTGATCACTGGCCAGTACCGGGCTTCCTGGGACGTGAAGGTGACCGGGGGTGGAGGGCGCATGAGTGCGGTGGTGTTCACGGACGCGCCGCAGTCGCGGCGGTTGGAGTACGGGTTCGTCGGCGTCGATCGGCTTGGAAGAGCGTTCAGGCAGCCGCCGTATCCGCACATCGAGCCCGCCTTTCGGCAGACCGAGCCGGCCTTCCTGGAGGCCCTGCGCAAGGGGGTGCTGCCGCGGTGAGCCCGCCTCGGCTGCCGCTTACGCGAGCGCTCGTCGACGTGCTCGCCGCCGGCACCGGTCGGCCGTGTGGGCTCGGCGTGCTGCCCCGGGGCCCGGATGGGCAGCCCACGGCCTTCCCGTATCTGATCCTCGACAGCCTGCCCGGCGAGTTCTCCGGTCCGTCGTTCGGCGACTGGCAGGCCGACGCGGCGTGGACGTACCAGGCGACGAGCGTTGGCGAGCGGGCCGATCAGGTGCAGTGGCTCGGTGACCGGGTGCGGGTGGTGGTCGCCGGCCGGCTGAGGAACCTCGACGTTCCAGGGATGCGCGTGATCGACCGGGAGTTGACCTACGACGCCGACGGAGAACCGGTTGACGGTTCGCAGGGCAGTATCGTTACCTACGTGCAGCGGTTCACGATCACCGTGACGCCTGCCTGATCCTCTTCTCACCGCGGAGCCACGCGGACGCCCGGCCGACGAGCCCGGCGCAGCACCCTTCTGGGAGTGCCCTGTGGCTCAGCAGCGCTTCATGCGGCGCGGCATCACCAAGATCCTCTGGTTGAAGGATGTCGCCGCCGAGAACATGATCCCCATCCGCGAGGAGATCTCCGCGCCGAACGCGACCGACCTGACCGAGGCGATCAGCGATGTCGACGGCTGGTCGCTGACGAACGAGGCGATCGAGACGCCGGACATGGCGTCGACCTTCTCGTCCTCGATCCCGGGGAACGACAAGGCCGACAACTCCTCGATCACCTTCTACGAGGACCAGCTCAGCGACACCATCGAGACCCTGCTGCCCAAGGGCGCGAGCGGCTTCGTCGTCTTCCTGCGCAAGGGCGATGTCCCCGGGTCGAAGTCGATGGACACCTTCCCTGTGCAGGTTGCGTCCCGCGCCGCGCAGTACAACGCGGGCAACGAGGCGGCGAAGTTCCAGGCGATCTTCTCGATCACGTCCCCGCCGGCGCTGGACGCCGCTGTCCCGGCCGCCTCGACGGGTACCGCCTGATGGCCGCCGGTGGCAAGGGCGCGGTGTCGTGGGAGCGGAAGATGGAGCGGCTGCGCCGCCGCTCGCTTCCAGAGCGCGTTCTTCGGATCTGCGACGACGCAGCGCGGCGCACAGAGTACGACGAGGCCAGGCGGGCCGCCGACCGGGCCCGGCTGCTTGCCGAGAGCGACGCGGACAACGGCGTGTTCGCCGAGCGGGCCCGCCTCGCCGCCGAGCGTTGCGAGGCGGCACGCGAGGCGCTCGACAGGGCATCGGTCTACCTCACCTTCCGCGCGCTGCCGCGCCCGGTCCTCGAGGAGCTCATCCACGCTCATCCGCCGACCGACGAACAGGCCGCCGACGGAGCCGCGTTCAACCCCGACACCTTCCCAGCCGCGCTGATCGCCGCCTCCAGCACGGACGGCATGAGCGACGCCGAGGCGCGCGAGCTCCTCGACTCCTGGTCGACGCCGGACGCGAACGCCCTGTGGGAGGCGGCATGGGAGGTACAACAGGAGGGCCGGGCCGACAAGGCCGCCGACCTGGGAAAAGGCTGACGGCCGACCCGCGGCTGCGGGCCGAGCTGGAGCTGTGCGAGCGGTACGGCATCCCGCACTCGCGGCTCCTCGGCGGGGACGGCCGTTGGAGCGACCTGGACCGGGCCAAGGCCCTGGCCTGGCAGCAGTGGCAGCGCACGCTGTGCCCGGACTGCCGTACGCGAGCGGAGGAGTGGGACCCGGCCAAGGGCGGCCACCAGCACGCGTACGTCACCGACACCATGCGCTGCCCAGGCTGCGAGCTCATCGCACAGGAGCGCGACCAAGTACCCGAGGGCCGCCCCGGCTACGGCATCAAGATCACCCTCCTGCCCCGCCAGGCGTACGACGCGCTGCACGGCGACGACCCGCCGAACGGGCGGTGAGCCAGCCGGATGGCGACGTACAACCTCACCGTCCAGCTGACGGCGCAGGCCAACAGCCTGATCTCCGGGCTGCGTTCGGCCGCCGACGCTGCCCGGGACCTGGGCCGCCGTACGCGCGACCTCGATCGCCGCCTCGCCACGCTCGACGCCTCCAGCCGACGCACCGCCCGGCAGATCGACCTCCTCGGCACCCGTGCCCAGGCCACCGCCACCCGCCTCGGCACCCTCGGCACCCGGGGTGGCCAGACCGGTGACCGCCTGCGCCGCGCGGGCAGCGACGCCGGCGTACTGGAGCGCTCCCTCAAGGGCGCTGGCCGACAGGCGGGCGCGCTCAGCCGCCTCCTTGCCGGAGGGGCGCTCTTCCTGGGCACGGGCCAGTTGGTCGAGGAGGGCAACCGCTACCAGCGGCAGATGAACGTCTTCCAGGCGGTGACCGGTGCCACCGCCGGGCAGATGCAGCGCGCCGCCTGGATGGCCAACCAGCTCGGCAACGACCTGACCCTCCCGACCACCACCGCGGCCGACGCCGCCGAGGCGATGGTGGAACTGGCGAAGGCGGGCTTCCGCACCGACCAGGCCATCTCCGCGACCCGCGCCTCGCTCCAGCTCGCCTCCGCCGCCGGAGTCAACGCCGCAGACTCGGCCCGCTACCTCGGCGACATCATGGACCAGTTCGGCCTCGGTGCCGACCAAGCCGCCCGCGCCGCCGACATCCTGGCCGCCACCGCGAACAACGCCTCCGGCGGCATCATCGACATCTACTACGCCATGCGGTACGCCGGACCTGTCGCCGCCGGCCTCGGCGTCAGCATGGAGGACGCGGCCAGCGCCGTCGGCATGCTCGGCAAGGCCGGCATCCTCGGCCAGACCGCCGGCACCGCGCTGCGCGGCATGATGGCCAACCTCGCCGCGCCAACCAAGGACATGCGCAGAGGGCTGAAGGCCCTCGGCATCGAGGCGTGGGACACCCAGGGCCGGTTCAAGGGACTGCGGTACGTCATCGAGGAGCTGAGCCGCGCCCAGCACGAGATGTCGCAGCAGGACTTCACCGCCGCGGTGAAGAGGGCGATGGGCAAGCCCGCCATGTCCGGCGCCATCGCGCTCGCCCACCAGGGCACCGAGTCCTTCGACGCGCTCAACCTCGCCGTACGCGAGACGGGCGCGGCCGCGCAGATCACCGCCGCCCGCGGCCAGGGCCTGGCGGGCGCGATGACGCTGCTGCGGAAGCAGACGCGGCAGACCGGCCTCGCGCTGTACGACGCGATGGCACCGGGCCTGGAGTACGTGACCCGGCTCATGACGCAGGGCCTGTCGTCCGCGACGCCGTACCTCGTCGCCGCGATCGAGTACGGGCGCGACCTGGCGACCCTCTACGGTCCCGAGCTCAAGCAGCGGGCACAGGAGGGCCTCGGTGGCCTGATCGACGAGGCGGAGCAGCTCCTCGACCCGTTGAAGGCGCTGGGTGGAGAAGCCCTCGCCGACGGGCTGCACCTCCTCATCAACGCGGGCAAGGCCCTGATGACGGTGCTGGCCAACCTGGCGGACGGGCTGAGCCCCATCGGCAGAGCCCTTGCCGACGTGAGTGATGAGTCGGACGGCGCCGCCAACTCCCTGGACGTCGTCGTGATGGTGTTGGACGCCGCGGCTTCCGCGGTCGCGTACCTCTCAGGCGTCCTGGTGCCGATCGGGACGATCATCGGCAGCCTGGTCTCCGGGTTCGGCTCCCTGCCCGGCCCTGTCCAGACGGCGATCCTCGCCATGCTGCTGGCCCGCCGTGTCAGCCCGGTGATGTCCAACCTGGCCTCCACCGTCCGTGGCCGGGTGACCGGGGCGTTCCAGTCCCTCAACCAGCAGATGGCCGTACAGCGCGCTCTGGCCACGGCTTCGGGGCAGGCGGTGACCCGTTACGGGGCGGCCTTCGCAGTCCTGCAGACCCGGGTCCCGGTCATCGGCGCGATGACGGCCTCGTTCCGCTCCGCCTCCACGGCCGGATCCGGCTTCCGGGGCACGCTCAGCGGCATCACCCGGGCCGCCGGCACCGGGCTGACCGGTGCGATGCGCGGTCTGGTCGGAGTCATGGGCGGCCCCTGGGGACTGGCGCTGACCGGTGTCGCCGTCGGGCTCGGCCTTCTCGCCGACCGGCAGCAGAAGGCCGCCGAGAGGGCGGCCGCGCACGAACAGCGGATCAGCGACCTGACCGAGGCGCTGCTCGCCTCCAACGGTGCCATCGACGCCAACGTCCGGGCCCAGGCCGCGAAGTTCCTGATGGACACGAAGACGGCTGACGGAGGCCAGCGCCTGGTCGACGTCATGAAGAACGCGGGCGTCTCGCTGTCCGAGCTCACCGACGCCTACCTCGGGCAGGGCGTGAGCCTGGATGACCTCCAGGGTCGGCTGCAGGCGGTCGCCGACGCGCACGACGACGTGTGGCAGACCAACGAGTTCGGCGACACCTGGCAGGGCTACGACGTCCTGGGCCGCAGAGCGCAGGACGCCGCCGACGCCCTGAACGGCGTCAAGGGAGAGATGGACGAGTCCGTCCAGCGTGCCAAGGACCTCGCCGAAGCTCAGCGCGGCACCGGTCAGGGCGTCACCGCCTACGACAAGCTCAAGGCCGCCGTCGGCTCCCTGGCCGACCGGACGGCGGACGCCGACCAGCGCACCCGCGCGCTCAAGGACGCCCTCGACCTGCTCTCCGGCGGCAGCATCTCGCTCCAGGCCGCCGAGGCACGCGTGAACAGCGCCATCCTCAACGTGAACGAGGCCCTGGACGACGGGATCGACAAGGCCGACGGCTTCGGCAAGGCCCTGTTGAACAACAACGGCACGTTGAACACCACGACCCGCAACGGCCAGCAGCTCTACCAGTCCCTCACGTCCCTGAGCGACGCCGCCGCCGACGCCGCGGTCTCGGCGTACGCACTCGCCCAGCAGAACGGCGCGTCGCTGCCGGAATCCCTGGCCGCCGCCCGCGAGCAGATGGACAAGGCGCGCACGGCCGCGGTCAAGGCCGCCCAGGGCTACGGGCTGACGCGTGAACAGGCGGAGGCGGTCGCGGACAGCCTCGGCCTGCTGCCGTCCAAGGTGTCGCTGCTGCTGGAGACCGAGGGCATGGACTCCACGCTCGCGGATCTCCTCGCCGTGCAGGCCGAGTTCGACCGGCTGCCGAAGTCGACCACGATCCGCGTGGACTCGCTCAGCGAGGACGCCCAGAAGAAGCTGAAGGACCTCGGCTTCACCGTGAAGACCGTCCCCGGCACCCGGGAAATCAAGATCACGGCTCCCACGAAGGGCGCCCGCGGCACCCTGAAGGCGCTCATCGACCAGCTCGCTACGGTCCCCGGCAGCAAGAACGTCAAGGTCAGCGCCGCCACACAGGGGGCTCTCGCCTCCCTGCAGGCGATGCGGGACAAGCTACGCACCACGCCCAACGCGAAGACGGTCACGATCAGCGCGCCCACCGCCGCCGCCCGCCAGGAGCTGGAAGACCTCGGCTTCAAGATCCGCACCCTGCCGGACGGCAAGGCCGAGGTCACGGTGCCGACGCAGCCGCCCCTCACCTCGATCGGCACGATTCAGGGTGCGATCAACAACATCTACGGACGGAACGTCGGCGTTGGCGTCTTCCTCAAGGCCACCTCGTGGGACCAGGACGCCAACGGCATCCCCGACTCCATCCAGGCCCGCGCCGACGGCGCCGTCGTCGACTACTTCGCGAACGGAGGAGTGCGCCGCGAGAACCACGTCGCGCAGATCGCCCCGGCCGGCTCCTGGCGGGTGTGGGCCGAGCCGGAGACCCAGGGCGAGGCGTACGTACCGCTCGCCGTGAGCAAGCGCCCCCGCAGCAAGGCGATCGTCGAGGAGGTCGTCCGGCGCTTCGGCGGCGACGTCACCTGGTACGCGGCCGGCGGCCTGTCCGGCTGGTCCTACGCCCCCTCCGGCGGCGGGAGCGAGCTCGTGTCGGTGTCGTCGATCCGGTCGGACTCCATGCGCACCGTGAAGCGGAAGGGCAAGGAGGTCGAGGTCTTCGACCTGTCGAGGTTCGAGAAGAACCTCGCCAAGGCGGTGCGACGGACCGAGCGGTGGCGCAAGGACCTGCGCACCGTCGCCCGGCGCGCGGGCCAGGACGTGGCCGACGCGCTCGAGGCCATGGGTGAGGACGGCATCGAGCTGACTCACAAGATGGCCACCGGCTCGTCGAAGTACCTCAAGGAGATGGCCTCCGACCTTCAACGGCTGGGCCTGGTCGCGAAGGCGACCCTCGGCGACTTCACCGCCCAGCTCCGCCAGGCCGTGAAGGACCAGAGCGCCTTCGAGCAGAACCTGGCCAGGCTCGCTGCCCTCGGCTACGGCGACCTCGCCGCGCGGCTCGCCGAACAGGGAGACGAGGCAGCGGAGAAGCTGGCCGCCGAGGCCGTGAAGAACCCGAAGCGGGCGCGGCAGGCCAACGACGTGGCGAGGGCGGCCGCCAGGACCCTCGCGGCCGAGGACCTCACGGACCTGCTGACCATCATCAGCGCGATCAGGACGAGCACCACCGGCATCCACAAGGTCGCCGACACAACCGGCCTGGAGGAGGACCGGATTATCGAGGTCGGCAACCTCGGCCAGTCCCGTATCAGGTCCGCGCTCGGCTCCCGCGCGACCATGTTCCTCTCCGACCTTGCGAAGGCCAACAAGGGCCTGGCGTACGCGGACGGCGGCATCTGGGAGCCCGGCGTCTACTCCTCGCCCACCGCGCTGATCAAGTTCGCGGAGGCGAGCACGGGCGGCGAGGCGTTCATCCCGCTCGCGCCGGCCAAGCGCGCGGCGGCCACGGCCGTCCTCACCGACGTGGCCCAGCGCTTCGGGCTCCAGCTCGCCTCGGCCGAAGCCGCCCCCGCGCCCGTACGCACGGTCGACGCCCGCCCGGCAGGGACCGTCCAGGTCGTGTACGTACGCGAGCGACAGCCGCTGATCGGCACGATGCCGGTCACCGTCACCTCGGCGCAGGCCACCCCGCAGCAGATCGGCGCCGAGGTCATGCGCCGCCTCCGCAACGCCCAGAGAGGAGGCCGACTTTGATGCCTGAACTCGCCGAGTGGCAGATCGAGGTCGCCGGTGTCGTCATCGGTCCTGGAACCGACATCCCGGTCGGGGATGTCGAGGGGCTGGGCGTCCCCGAACTCCGTACACAGGATGTGGACAACCCTGCCGGGGATGGTGCCTTCCCCGGCGTCGACCTGTACGGGCCGCGTACGGTCCGCATCGAGGCGGGCATCCGTACGCCGGGCGATCCAGCACGCGCTCTCGACCTGCTCGCCCGCCTCCACCGCGCGGCCGACGACCCAGCAGTGCGTACGGGCCCCGGAGCGCAGACGGTACTGCGGCTGCGCTGGCCGGGCCGCACGACGCGCCGCCTGTACGGGCGGCTGCGCCGCGTCGAGGCCACCAGCACGGCGAGCACGCTGCACGGCTGGATCCCGCTCGACATCGAGTTCGCCGCGCTCGACCCGCGCTTCCACGCCGACGACGCCTCCGCGTTGACGCTGGCCCTGTCCACCGACGGCTTGGGCGGTCTCCGCGCGCCGCTGGTGGCCCCGCTGACGACCGGCGTGGCGATCCCCGACGAGCGGCGCGGCCGGGTCCACAACGACGGCGACCTGCCGGCCTGGCCGTCTCTGCGGATCATCGGCCCGTGCAGCAATCCCCGTATCCGGCACGTGCAGTCCGGCCGGGTGCTGGAGCTGGCCGTCTCGCTCAAGACCGGCGAGTACGTCGACATCGAGACCCGCCCCGGCACCCGCTGGGCGCTGAAGAACGGCACTGGCAACCTCGCCCCCGCCCTGTCGGCGGCCTCCCGCCTCGACACGTTCACCATCCCGCCCGGCAGCAGCGAGCTGTGGTGGACCGCCCGCGACTACACCGGCGCCACCCGCCTGGCCGTGACCTGGCGAGCCGCCTACGCCGCCCTGTGAACCGTCTGCGAACCGAAGGATTCCCATGACGCTGATCAACCCGCCCCTGCTCACCCACGGAGGCACCCACGAGGCCAGGGCCTTCCGCATGATGGTCCGCGACCTCGCCCGCGGCTCCCAGGGCGTGACCGAGGGCGACGACCTCAAGGTCCGGCAGCTGTCCACGCCGACGGCTGGTGTGCGCGTCGCGGACGGCTCCGCCGTCATCCGCGGCGCCACGTGGGGCCAAGGTTCCTACACGCAGTACAACGTCGGCTACGCCGTCGTGCCTGTCGCGCCGACCGCCGCCAGCCCCCGCTCCGACCTGGTCTGCCTGCGCGTAGAAGACCCGGAGTACGAGGGCACCCGGGACCCGGAGACCGACGAGATCGGCTACTTCCACGTCGTCAGCAACGTGTCGGCCACGACCACGGGTGTGCCGTCCGGGATGACCGCGATCCCGCTCGCCCGCCTGGACATCCCGGCCAACACCACGGTCATCACAGACTCGATGATCAAGGACGTGCGCCGGATCGCGAACCCGCGCCGGGAGCGGACGCTGTACACCTCCTTCCCCACCGCGCTGAGCACCCTCGGGTACTCCGACAACAAGTGGCACACCTGGCCGAGCGCGGCCCGCTGGAGCGTCCGCGTACCGTCCTGGGCCACCAATGCCAAGGTCATTGTGACGGTGGCTGGGCTGCGGGAAAGCGCCTCCAACGTCTTCGCCCAGATGCGAGGGGTCCTCGGCACCGACCTGGGCCAGGGCACCGTCGTCGACGACAACCAGGGCAAAGGGATCCGACGCATCAACGTGATCGTCGCGGACAACATCAGCGTCTCACCGGCGATGCGCGGCACCACCCAGCCGCTGTACCTGCAGACGTACATGTACAGGTCCGAGACCGGCGACATCCACGTCGACAGCGGCACAAGCCTGATCTCGGACGTGGAGTTCACCGAGGGTGTGGTGTGAGCCGACGTGCCCACGTACCGGTACCGCACCTGGCACGCCCTGACCGGCAAGCCGCTGACCGCCGATCTCCCGCTCTCCGAGGTCGAGTTCGGCCTGTCCCTCAACGCGGCGGGTGACTTCTCCGGCCGGCTCTCTCCCCGTCTCGCCCACCTGCTGCCGACGCAGCTGGATCCCGGCAACACGCTGCTCACCGTCGAACGGGACAACGCCCTGCTGTGGGGCGGCCTCATCTGGCGCGCCGAACCCGAAGGCGCCGCCTACCCGATCGAGGCCGCGGGGTGGGGCAGCTACCTGCACCGCCGCCATGACGTCCACGGCAACCTGAACGGGCGCGGCCCGTACGTCAACGCCGACCCGTGCCAGGTCATCCGCGACACCTGGGCCTACGCCCAGTCCCAGCCCGACGGGAACCTCGGCGTCACCGTGGACCCGGTCACCAGCCGGGCGAAGGCCGGCAGCCCGGCCGAGGCGTACCGCACGGACTGGTGGGAGGCGCCGGTCCTCGGCTCCGTCATCGACGACATGACACAGATCGAGGGCGGCCCGGAGTGGACCGAGGCCACCGACTGGTCCAACGACCGGCCCGTGGGACGAATCCGGCTCGGCTGGCCCCGCCTGGGCACCCGCCGCACCGACATCTCCTTCGCCAGCGGCGTCAACGCGGCCGCCACCGTCCCGGTGACCTACGACGCCGACTCCTACGCCCAAGTCGTCATCGCCCTCGGCG
The DNA here is from genome assembly GCF_022414535.1 of Streptomyces sp. MUM 2J. GTDB lineage: Bacteria > Actinomycetota > Actinomycetes > Streptomycetales > Streptomycetaceae > Streptomyces. The sequence goes on along the minus strand of NZ_JADWYM010000002.1, from coordinate 199,896 downwards.
CCGGCGAGGGCCGGGGCCGTCGCCGCGCCATCGACGCCATCCGCAACGGACGCCTCCGCCTGGAGCACGTCCTGGAGGTTCCCGCGGAGAAGGGCAACGACCGGCTCGCCGCCCGCGCCCGCACCGAACGCACCGCCCGCCAGATCCTCGGCGAGATCACCGAGATCGAGCTCATCGACCACCCAGCGGCCCCGGTCGGCTCCTGGCAGATCGGCGACGACATCCGCGTCACCCTCCACGACCAGTGGACCGATTACGACGGCTGGTGCCGCGTCACCGGCTGGACCCTGCGCCCGCCACAGGGCGACGACCCCGAGCGCATCACCCTCACCCTCGCCCGCGCCGACCGCTTCACCTACGGGAGCTGACTCACGTGGCCAACGACCTGGCACGGCTGGCGGCCCGCATCGCCGACCTCGAGCGCCGCTTCGCCCAGCGGACCCGAACCTCCCAACTCGCCTACTCCTCCATCGAGAACGGCGCGCTCGACGTGTACGACGAGAACGGCTCGCTGCGTGCCGTCATCGGCCAGCAGCCGGACGGCACCACCGCAGTCAACATCGTCAACGCTCCGCCACCACCCACCCCGAGCCAGCCCACCGTCACCCCGGTCCTCGGAGGCGTGTCGGCAACATGGGAAGGGAGCTTCACCGACGCACCCGCGCCGCCGCTGGACTTCGCCCGTATCGAGGTCCACGCCACGACGCTCGACAACTTCATCCCCACGGCGGCCACCCTGCGCGGCACGTTCGAGTCCCCGCTCGGCAGCACCCTGACCATCCCCACAGACCAGCCGCTGTACGTCCGCATCCTGGCCCGCAACACCTCCGGCACCGCCTCCGCCCCATCCGCCCAGAGCGGGCCGGTCGGCCCGGCACCGGTCGTCGCCCAGGAGGTCCTCGACGGCATCGTCGACGAAACCGCGCTCGCCGACAACGCCGTCTCCCAGGCCAAGCTGCGGATCGGCGCGGTGGGCCATAACCAGCTCGCCATCGGCACCGGCAACCTCATGCCCGACCCCTCCTTCGAGGGCGCCTTCACCGAACAGCTCGTCGCCGCCTCCTCCGAGTGGCAGCTCGCCGAGGGCAACAACTCCCCCCGCGGCCTGCGGGTCGACGGCACCAGCGGTGAGCCGACATCCCGGAGTCTGCCGATCACCGAGCTGGCCGTCTCGCCGGGGGACCGATTCTTCCTCGCCTTCGACTACCGCGCCTCAGCCGACTGGGCCGGGGACTCCCTCCGCCTCTACCTGCGCTGGCAGGACGCGGCCGGCACGGTGCTCGGCTACGGCACGGCGATCGCCACCCCCACCCCGGGCGCCGACTGGGCCACCATCAGCCAGCAGGTCCAGGCCCCGGCCGGGACCGTGGCCGCCACCGTATGGCTGCAGAGCTTCCAAGCCACCGTCGGCACCGCAGACTTCGACAACGCCCAGGTCCGCACCGTCATCGGCGCGGGCATGGTGCTGGCCGAGTCCATCGGCACCCTGGAGCTGGCCGCGGAGTCCGTGACCGGCGAGAAGATCGTGGCTGGCACCATCACGGCCCGGGAGGTCAAGGCGCTGTCCCTGACCGGCGACGAGATCGCCACCAACACCCTCACCGCGCGCCACATCGCCGCAGGCTCACTGTCAGCGTCCCGGCTGGCGATCGGCACCACCGGCAACCTGGTCGGGGACCCCTCCTACGAGACCGGCGTCATCGCCGCCGCCCTGGCCAACCAGGACCCGGAGATCTACGCCATCGAGGACGGCGGCAACAACTCCGCGAAGTGCCTGCGCATCACCCCGGCCGCCGGCACGTACCGGTGGCTGCAGCACGCCACGTCCCCGATGCTGCCCGGAGACCGCTACTGGATCGGCGCCGACTACAAGACGACCACCGACTTCACCGGCGCCAGCGTGAAGTTCTTCCTGGGCTTCTACGACGAGTCCGGAACACGCCTCGGCTCGGACGGCATCGTCGTGTCCGCCCCCGTCGCCGACGGCACCTGGCAGCGCATCTCCAAGATCATCACCATCCCGGCCAACGCCACCCAGGGCAACGTACGCATCGGGGTCGACGGCAACGGCAACGAGGCCACCACCGGCAGCGCCTATTTCGACAACCTCGAATGCCGCGCCGTGCTCTCCACCCCCGGCGGCGGGCCCGCGCCGAACTGTCCCCGCAGGGACTGCGCCTGTACGACGCGTCGGGCGACGAGGCCGTCTCACTGACCACCGGCACCCCGAACTACCTCACCCTGACGAACAACGGCACCGCCGTCGCCACCATCGACCAGGACGGCAACACCGGCGTCGGCGACCTCTCCGTCGCGGGCAGGCTCATCATCGCCGGCGACCCGATCGAGACCTACCTGTCCGGCTTCGCCCGCGGCCTGGTCGCCATCGACTACCAGGCGACCTCCGTCACCGCGGGCACAACGGACTACGGCTTCGTCGAGCTGTCCTTCGACGCCGACACCAGCCGCATGTACCGCGTCGTCCTGGACTGCTACGCCGACCCCTCCGCGTCCGGCGGCGAGCTCGTCCTCGCCCTGAAGGACGGCGGACCGAGCACCCCGTCGATCTCCTCACCGCAGATCCAGTCCGCGATCTACCCCCTGCCCACGGCCGGCTATCGGCGCATCCACCTGGAGACCATCCGCTCCGGCGCGGCCTTCGGCGCCGGACTGCACCGCCTGCTGGTCACCTTCCGCTGCCGCTACGGCCCCGACGGCCAGACCGTGCGCCTGTTCGGCGGCTCCAACCACCCGGGCGTGATGTACATCGAGGACCTGGGCCCGTACGTCCCGGAGACCGGCCAGTACAACACGGGCGGCGGCACTACGACACCGCCAAAGAAGACCTACACCAAGACCTACAACGCGAGCTGGTCCGGCTCCTACGCCAACCGCGGCTCGTACAACTCGTACTACGGCAACAAGTGCCTGCAGGGCTACTACAGCTCCACCAACGGCATGCAGGCGAGCCTGATCGGCTTCCCCTCCGCACTCGCCACCGACCTGTCCGGCGCCACCATCCAGAAGGCCGAGATCTACCTCTACTTCGACCACTGGTACTACAACAGCGGCGGCAAGGCGGTCGTCAAGGCCCACAAGCACACATCCCGTCCATCGACGTTCAGCTCGGACAGCGAGGCGAAGACGATCAGCTGGGGCAAGAACGTCGGCAAGTGGGTCGACATCACTTCGGTCTTCGACAGCACGTCCTGGCGCGGCATCGCCCTGGACCCGAACAACTCCGACAAGACCTACTACGGCCGTGCTCAAGGCGTCGGCCAGACCTACCCGCCCAAGCTCCGGGTCACGTACACGAAGTAGCGCAGCGATTGCAGCAGGCGACCTGCATCTGACCGACCACCGTATCCACGGCCGTCGGCCGCGACGCGGGAGAACTCGGTGAAGGCAGCCGTCGACATTTGGTAGAAGCCTGTCTCAGGACGCCTTGGCCGTCGGCGCTTCGCCGCGCTCGACCTGTTGGGCTCGCGCCACCTGCATACGACTCACCGAATTGAGGATCTTCGGATCCGGGGCTTCGCCAGCATCGCTGTTGATGTTGACCATCAGCACCACCGAGCCCGCTCGCACGACGATGGTGGCGCTGCAGGCACGCTCAGTGATGCATCCGCTCCTCGCGAACGCCTGATCTGCCCCAACGATCGAGGTCGGGCGCGTCGCATCGCCGTACTGCGCCTTGAACTCGCTGAACCCTGCCATGGCATCCGCCGTACCCGAGTACGAACTGATGCTGAACCCGACGGCGCCGTCGAGATCCGGCGCCCTGTAGCCGGTCCGTCCGAATGCCAGGCGTCCACTCTCACCTGTGTCGTTGAAGAGTCGAGGCTCCCCCGCCGTCTCCCATCCAGGCGGCACGGCGTCCGGCGTTGGAAGAGCTTTCGCGATCTCCTCCTTGTAGAGGATCACGCGGGCTGTCTCAGCGGAAGTCGCCTTTGGCGCGGGCTTGCTGCTGTTATCGCGGCCATCGCCACTACAGCCGGTCGTGAGGGCGATCCCGACGGCGAGTACCACCCCTACCGGCCAACGCTTCTTCCTCATCAAGACTCCGATCCACTGAGACGTGATCAAGGCTCGCACAGATGGACCATGGTGACACTCGCAACCATGTGTCCCTGGAGATCAGTTGGGATAGGCTCCAGACGCTCTGGTGACCCTCCACCCGAGCCGGACGCAGCAGCACCGCGCGTCTGCCCCCGAGGGACCGTCAGGTGGCTCCTGGTCGGCACGCAGCACGGAGGCGCGGGGGAGAAGGCGTCCCACCGTGGCCCAGCCACTGTCCGCAGACCAGTTCCTCGCCGTCCTGAAGAAGTCCGGCGTCCGCGTCGTCGAGCACGGCAGCTGGCGCACTCACAACCGAGACCACAAGGGCGCCTGGGGCCCGGTCCACGGCGTCATGATTCACCACACCGGCCCGTACTCCACCGAGGCCGGCATGGTGGAGCTCTGCCGCACCGGGTACACCTCGCTGCCCGGTCCGCTGTGCCACGGGGTTATCGACCGCTCCGGCACCGTGCACCTCGTCGGCTACGGCCGCACCAACCACGCCGGGGCCGGCGACGACGACGTCCTGAGGGCCGTCATCGCCGAGCAGCCCCTGCCGCCGGACAACGAGGCCAACACGGACGGCAACGCGCGCTTCTACGGCTTCGAGTGCATCAACACCGGCGGCGGCCAGGCGTGGCCGCCGACCCAGCTCGATGCCATGCACAAGGTCAGCGCCGCCCTGTGCCAGGCGCACGGCTGGACCGCGCCCTCGGTCATCGCCCACAAGGAGTGGCAGCCCGGCAAGCCGGACCCCGCCGGCATCGCGATGGACGAGTTCCGCGACGCCGTCGCCGACCTCCTCGACGGCAAGCCGACGAGCCCGAAGCCCGCGGACGACAAGCCGACGTACGCCCCGTTCCCCGGCCCTGCCTACTTCCGCACCGGCCGGCGCTCCGCCCTGATCACGGCAATGGGCAAGAGGCTCGTGGCAGAGGGGTGCAGCAGGTACGCCAAGGGCCCCGGCCCGCGCTGGACCGACGCCGACCGCCGCTCATACGCCGCGTGGCAGCGCAAGCTCGGCTTCTCCGGCGACGACGCCGACGGCATCCCGGGCCCTACCAGCTGGGCCAAGCTCCGAGTCCCCAAGCCCTGATCCCCACGTCGAGAGGTTCCTCCACCCCATGGCCACTTCCAGCCGCACCCCCAAGCTCCTCGCCGACATCGGCGAGCGCGCCGTCCTCACGTACATCGAGGCGTTCCTGGGTCTCCTCCTCGCGTCCGGCACGACCAACGTCGTCACCCTGTCGGCGCTCGAGTCAGCGGCCATCGCCGCGATCCCCGCGGGCCTCGCCGTACTCAAGGGCGCCGTCGGCTCGCTGCTCGGCCGCCCCGGGACGGCCTCGTGGCTCCCCGCCAAGACCGACCCCGCCTCCACCACCATCAACTGACCACAGGAGCAGCCGCCATGCCCGACGGAGAGATCGCCCTGGAGCTCGCCGAACTCCGCCGCGCCCTCGAAGTCGGGCTCGCGCGCATCGACGGCCAACTCGCCCTCCTGGTCCAGCGTTCCGACCAGATCGACAAGGACGTCGAGGAGCTCGACGCCCGCGTCACCGCCCTCGAACGAACCCGCTGGCCGCTCCCCACCATCAGCACCCTCACGGGCCTCGCCGCTCTGGGCGTCGCCCTCTGGTCGGCGGCAGGCCGCTGACGGCTCCGGATCACAGAGCAGCGCGGAGAAGACGGAGAACGAATTGACCACGCCCGACCTGATCTGGGCCGCCCTGCTCGCGCTCGGCGCCGCCTACGAACTGCTCGCCCTGGCCGACAACAAGGGCGGCAACACCCTGTCCGAGCGCGTCCGCGCGTGGTTCCGTGTCCACACCCGCCCGGGCCGCGCGATCTTCGCGATCGCCTGGACAGGCTTCGCCACATGGTTCCTCGTCCACATCCTGGCCTGAGCCCGATCGAGGCCGATTCGGGCTACGTCAGTAGCTGTCCATGTTGCGGGTCGTAGCAGACAAGCCCCATGGACGCGGCGACGTTCGCGGCGTACTCCCTGGCCTCGGCCGCCATGCTGTAGCGCATTGGGAAGTAGATCAACGGCCCACTGGCTTCGTTGATGAGCGGACCGGTCGACCAGGGCGAGACGTCATCCTCGTCCTCGGTCAGATCGGGCCACCGGTCAAGAAGAGCCGCGACGTACGCCGATATGGCGGGGGTCGGTGGAACCTCCTCGTCGGAGGCCACGTACTGGGCGTAGAGCGAGTCGAACAGTCTGCCAGCGGCTTCGTCATCGGCGGGAGGAGCGCCCTCCCACACCGCGAGGTCGTAACTCATGCCGGCACTCTGTCATTCGGCACCGACAGTCGACCGCCGCGCCTGCGGACGCGGCAGCGCCCCGGGCAGAGTGCGAGTCAGATCCCGGGGCGCTGTTCCACAAAGGAAAGAGGGCCCAAGCCTAGAGTGCGGCGCGCATCCCGACAACAGCGCTTCCGCCGGCACCGGCCGTGCTGTCAGTGGCACCGGATAGCGTCCGGCCATGGCAGACGCGTACACGACCCTGTGGACCAATGACCTGTGCAAGGCCCTCATCGGCGGCGGCTTCGCGGGCGAGCGGCTGAGCGTGCTGTTCGGCGGACCTCATCAGTCACTGCCCAGCTTCATGCGCGCCGGGGTCAGGCCGGGTGATCGGGTCTACCCGGTACGGGTCTTCCGCAAGCGGATGTGGGTGCTCGGGTCCATGGAGGTCGGCCGCGTGCTGGAGTACGACACGGTCGGCGACCACCTACCCATGGAGGACTACCTCCGGCTGATCCACTGGAAGCCACTGAAGGCAGGCTGTGCCACCGAGGTCGTGGTCGGCCCGCCCGGAACTCCGCTCACCTTCGACACACCTGTCCCTGGCGATGTCCTCTCCGAGCTGGCCTACCGGTCACGACGAGGTGAGCGGCGGATCAAGCACGTCGTCGACGGAGAGCTGCTGCGCGCCGTCAGCGTGCACGGGATCTATCGTCTCGCCCCGGAGTCGGCCCAGGCCCTGGAGGCACTCGTCGGCGGCCGAACGGTCCTGTCGTAGCCCTTACCGCCCCGATCAAGGTTGTCCGGCTAAGCAACTATGCTTGACGCATCAAGTTCGTTATATCTGCGTAGGCACGGAGGCGTCGTGGCGAAGAAGCGGTTCCCCTATCTCCTGGGGCACGCGGAGATCGCGTTCCTCTACGGAGTGGAGCGGCAGACCTCGCAGCTCTGGAAGACGCGCGGCGTGCTGGGAGAGCCGGACACCGTCGTCTCCGGCAACCCGTACTGGCTGCTGCCCACCGTCCTCGGACTGTCCGAGGACGGCAGCCGGGAGGTCGACGCCCAGCGGTTGAAGGAGTACAAGGCAGGCATCGCCGGCGGATACCAGGTCGACGACCCCGCTGGCCTTCCGGAGATCGTCGGCCTAAAGGAGATCCCCTGGATCTTCGGCAAGAAGTACATGGACGTCTACCAGTGGCGGGTACGCAAGAGCTTCGCCCCTGAGGACGCCATGATCTCCGGATCGCCGCTGTGGCTGCTGGAGACCGTCCTCGCGGACGCCCAGCAGCGCGGGCGCGCCACGGTCCAGGAGGGGATCGACCGGATTCGGGCGGGGGAACGCGAGCAGATCAAGCCCCGCGGTCGGAAGCCCTCGGCAGAGCCGAAGGCGGCACCGCCGCCGCTGCCGGCGGCGCGCACCTTCACATCGGGTGAGCACACAGCGGACGACGTGGCCGCGTTCGCGGCCGAGCTCCTGAACGCAGGCTTCTCCATGACCGTGCGGCCCAAGCGGTAAGCCCCCACTGGCCGTTCCACCGCTGGTGTGGCCGTGAGCCCAGAACAGGCTGCTCCCCCGGTCCAGAAGCGGAAGCCCCGGCGGCGGGTCCGCCCCACCACACCACCGGCCGCCCCATCCGTAAGCCGAACTCGCGCCCCCGAGCGCGCATTCCACAGCCGATACCTCTAGGGTTGGCGGCAACATATGTCCAGACGGTACACAGACATACATGGGGGTGAGGCACGTGTACCGACAGCCAGAGCTGCCGCTAGACATAACCGAGCGCGAGCGGCAGCCGGATATCCAGCCTCAAGGTGGCCCGACGCTCGACGAGCGGTTCGACGACTTCCACACCTCGCACCCATGGATTCTCGAGGCGCTAGAGGAGCTCACAGCCCAGTGGGTCGACGCCGGCGGCGGGCGCATCGGCGTCAAGGCCCTGTTCGAGCAGCTTCGCTGGTCGTCGCCGCGCATCTCGAGCGGCGAGCCGTTCCGACTGAACAACAACTTCACGTCGCGCTACGCGCGCCTGCTGTGCGCGCGACACCCGGAGTGGGCCGGCGTGTTCCAGCTGCGCAGCCTGCGCACGAGCGATGGCGGCCGATATCTCACACTTGACGATCACGATCAAGTGAAATAGATTTTGATTAACTTCAATTGATCGCAACATGTGTTGCGACAATTGCAGGTCTTCTAAGGGGACGATGTGCTTGGAGGGGATGTGGCCGACACTCCGGTCACCTGGCTCGCGATTCGCGAAGACCAGAAGGCGTTCGAGGACCAGCAGTTGCGCGCGCTGCGCGCGGCGTTCCCGGATCTGGTGGAGGCCAGTCCGGCGCAGCTGGGGATCTTCTTCCACTACTGCAAGGCGTCCGGGCTCGACCCGTTCGGCCGGCAGATCTACATGATCAAGCGCAAGTCGCGCGGCGAGATCCGCTGGACCATCCAGACCGGTATCGACGGCTACCGGCTGATCGCACGCCGGGCCGCCGACCGCGCCGGGGAATCCAGCGCGTACGAGGACTTCGTCTGGTACGACGCCGACGGCGGCGAGCACACGGTGTGACTGCGTGACGAGCCCCCGGCCGCGTGCAAGGCCGTCATCTGGCGAGGCGACGCCCGCTTCCCCGCCGTCGCGCACTGGCGGGAGTACGCGCCGAAGGTGTGGGACTACGAGGCCCAGGAGTACAAGCTCGGCGGGCTGTGGCCGCAGATGCCGGCCAGCCAGTTGGGCAAGGTCGCGGAAGCGCTCGCCCTGCGCCGGGCCTGCCCCGCCGACCTGTCCGGCCTCCACGTGGACGAGGAGATGCACGCGGCCGACGCGGCGGAGTCCCGCGAGCGGGTCCAGGCCGCCGCCACACGGCTGAGGAACGGAAGCGCGGAACAACCGGAGCAGTCTCAGCGGGCGGGCACGGAGTCCTCGTCCGGCGATGTGGTCGAGGGTGAGGTCGTCGTCGACGACGACAACGGCGAGGCGGCATCGAACACCGCATCGACACCGGTGAGCAAGACGTCGCCGCCCGTCGATCCGCGCGCCGAACTGGACAAGGCACGCGGCGAGGTTCAGCATCTGGCCAGCCGACTCGGCATGGGCTTCGACGCCGTCAACGAGCGGTGCTTCGACGATTTCGGCGTCTCCTACCAGGACGCCGGCGCCGAGCATCTGCGCGCCCTCCTCGACGCGCTCCGGCCGGAAGGTGGGGCCAGCAACAACGCCTCCTCCCAGGACGGTCCGGAGGCCGAGGCCCCTGCCACGCGCCGCCGCGCCGCCCCGGCCAAGAAGACGGCGCCGAGAAAGGCCGCCGCGAAGAAGGCGACGACGCGGAAGAGCACCGCCAAGAAGACCACGGCCGACAAGTCCTCCCGGGGCAAGGCCGCCGCCGACTCGGCTCAGTAGCCCTCCCGCCCGCCATGCCGGGCGAGCAGACCACCCAACAGAGTGCGAGATCATCATGACCACCGACAGCACCACCGAAAGCGTCGGCGTCCCGGTACCCGACCTGTGGAAGGGCGCGCATCGCGACGACCGCGCCCGGCCCCGGTCGCGGCAGCGCCTCCTCGGCCCCTCCTCGATCGGCCTGTGCAGACGCCGGGCCGCCTACGAGGTCCACGGCACCTGGCCGACGGACCTCGCCGACAACATGCACGCCGCGATCCTGGGCACCTGGCTGCACGAGGGCATCCTCCGCGTCCTGCGGGAGCAGTACGGTGCCTGGACCGAGTTGGAGCTGACCGACGGCGTGATCCTCGGCCACGCCGACGCCTACTGGGCGCCGGGACACGTGTACCGCCAGGCCGAGCGGCACGACACCCCCACGGCCTCCGGCGATGTGGGCGTCGTGGAGGACGTGAAGACCAAGAGCACCCGGGCCCTCGACGTCGTCGTCCGTCAAGGGCCCAGCCAGGCCGAGTGGTTCCAGGTCCACCTGTACGCGCACCTGCTGCGCACCGGCGGCCTCAAGGACCATCCCGACCTCCCAACCGGTGAACCGCTGCCGGTCGACGTCGTACGGCTGCGGTACGTCGGTCGCGAGTACGGACAGGTCGTCGTCCACCAGCGCGCATACGACGAGGACGCCACGAAGCAGGCCCTGGCGTGGGCCGAGGACGTCCTGGCGAGCACCGAGCCGGACGCGATGCCGCGCGACCTGGACGGCCCTGGCCTATCGATCATCTGCGACAACTGCCCGTTCAAGACGGCGTGCTGGAACCTCGACCGGCTCGCCGACGACCGCGCTCCGCAGACGATCCTCGCCGAGGACACCGCGGCCATCACCGAGGCCCTCCGCGCCTACGCCGACGCCGCCGAGGTGGAGAGCGCCGCGAAGAAGCGCAAGGCCAAGGCCCGCAAGATGCTGGACGCCGCCGACGCCGGCACGTACGGCGTCTTCAAGTTGTCCTGGTCCGGCGGCAGCCCACGACCGCCCACGCCCGACCCCGAGGCGATGATCCGCGTCCTCGAGGGCCTCGGCATCGACATCCCGCTGCGGCCCGGCGGGCGGACCTCGCGCACCATCGGCGTCTCCCGCCTTCCTGAGGCCGGCTGACGACGCACCGCGTACCCCGGGGCCGCCCGCACTTGAGTACCGGCCGTGGTGGCCCCGGTCTCACCTACACCTGCTCATCGGACACACCCTTGGAGGGGGAACCATGTCCACACCCATGTCCCGCGAGCACCTCGCGGGCATCCCGGACGGCCCGGTGCCGACCGCCGACCCGGCCGAACCGCCTCACCCGCTGACCGCAGACCTCATTCGGCAGCGCCTGACCGACTCGCTCACCGCCGCCTGGCCGCGCATGGCGTACGCGGACCATGTCGCGGATGTCGCCGACTCCGCCATGAGCGTCGTCCTGCCGCTCACCACCCAGCTGGGGAACGAGGTGTCCCGCTGGCAGTCCGAGGTCGCCCAGGCCCTCGCCGACCGCGACCGCGCACGCGCCGCCGCGGTTGTCCTGGAGCAGATCACCGCCGAGGCCGCCCGCCTCCTGCGCGTCGGCCTGCCGGGACAGGCCCTCGCCGTTCTGGAGAGCGACGGCCGGCCCCTCGGCCCGTGCGGCGTCCCGTCCTTCATCGACGACACACCGCGCGCCCGGTCCGCCGGCTACAGGGGCGCTCACCACGACCCTGACCGCGGCCGCGACCTGGACGAGGAGTGAGCGTGCCCATCGCCTCCGCGCCCCGGCCACACGCCGTGGCGTCCGCGTACGTCATCAGGGGCACCGACCCCGCGCGCGAGCCCACCCGGCGCGTCTACGTCAGCACCACGGCCACGGGCGTACCCGGCATGGACTTCCTGGCGGTCGAGCGGGTCGTCAACGGAGACCTTCCGCTCCCCACTCTCAACGAGGCCGAGCAGGAACTCGCGGCGCGGCTCATGACCCGGGCGGAGCTGACGGCGAACGAGATCGCCGAGCGCCTCCGGGTGGAACCTCGCACCGTCACCCGCTGGCGTGCGGCCTGGAAGAGGAAAGGGGAAGGCAGTTGAGCATCGAGGCCATGGCCTGGGCCTTTCGACAGAACATCCCCAAGCCGGGCGCGAAGCTGGTGCTGCTCGCGCTGTGCGACTTTGCCGACGAGGCATGGTCCTGCTTCCCCGGGCAGGCCACCCTGGCGGCCAAGACGAGTCAGGGGGAGCGCACCGTTCGCCGGCATCTGGAGTGGTTGGAGGAGGAGGGGTTCATCGTCTCGCACGCCCGGTTCTCGGAGGGGCGCCGCACCAGCAACCGCTACACGATCCACGCTCCTCGTGCCCAGACGCCACCGCCGTCCTCCTCACCGGCGCGCGGCTCCGGCCCCCCGGCGCCGAAGGCGGCGAGGGGCGGGAAGCAGGGCAGCGGAAAGCGGACGAAGCAGGCGGCCAAAACGGCCACCGGCCAATCTGACCAGTGGCCAGATTCGGCGGGAGAACCGGCCAAACTGGCCGGGGAACCGTCAGAGAACCACCAGAGAAACAACCCCCTACCCCCGGCGGACGGTGACGGCCGCCACGGGACAGGCGGCTGCGCGGCACACCCGGACTCCCCTGCTGCCAACTGCCGTTCCTGCGGCACCAGCCCGCGCGCCCGGCGCGCTGCCGCCGTCGCCAGAGAGAAGCGCGAGAAGGACCAGCGCGCCCGGGACCGGGACCGCCGTTGGTTCGAGGAGCAGCGGGAGCGTCGCACCCGCGCCGCGGAACTCGAAGCTCAAGGTGCCGTGGACAGGCCGCGTCAGGCCGCACGTGAGGCCATCAGGCGCGATCGCCCAGAGGAGCCAAACCGCGATAAACGACACTTGACGCAAGATGATCAAGATTGATAAAATGTTATCATTGTCACCAATCAGCTCCACCCCCGAAGGAGTAAGCCAGTGTTTCACCAACTCACCGCCGACGAACGGCGGGCACTCACCGACAGGCTCACCGCTCGCGGCATCACGCCTCGCCAGCTCACGCAGGCACAAGAGCTGGCGCGCACGATGAGCGAGACCCTGGCCCGCGCCTACGGCGAGGTGATCGGGCGCCGAGTGACCCCGGTGGAGTTCACCACCGACGTCCTCGGAGTCGAGGGTGCCGGCCGGCTCGTCGCCTGCGCCCTGCGTGAGATCACCGGCCAGCCGGACCTGTACCGGGACGCCTAACCGGTCCCACCTCCTTCGCGCACCCACGACATGTGTGGTGACAGACATCTGATGCCAACCCATCCAGGCTGGCCGTCCTGACCAGAGTGCGAGGAACCCAATGAGCAGCATCCCCATGTCCGACATCGCCGCGATAGTGGTCGCCGCCCGCGTGCAGGGCTCGCCGGCCCTCCGTACCGCCCCGGACGGCAGACCCGTACGCGTCCTGACACTGCGCGGCACCCGCCCCGGAGAGCTGTACGACTTCACGCTCGACGACGGTCACCGTCGGTGGTGCCTGGAGTCCGTCAGCCACGCGAGCGGCTTCGACATGCACGGCCGCACGCTCGGCAAGCGCCTGTCGGCCCGGCTGAACGCCCTGCACGGCACCGCGGCCGAGCACTTCGGCCAGCGGTCCCCGGCGCTCCCGTAACGCCACGCCCATCACGGGCCCCGGGAGCGCCGGGGCCCGGCATCCACGAAGGAGAGAGCAAAGTGGACCAGCCCATCCAGCCCACCCGCGAGCAGTTACTGCACACCGAAGCCGCCAAGTACGGCATCGCTCCGGACGTGATCGACCGCGCGGTCAGCGTCATCGCCGCTGTCCAGCGCCGCGATCGCGACGAGTTCCGCAAGAACTACGGCGGAGAGATGACGCCGGACCAGTGGCTCGCCGCCTACGGCGTCTCCGGCTTCAGGGAACTGTGCGCCCACGCGGCCCGCCAGGCCGGTCTGGGCGACGACGACGTCGACGTGATCGTGCGCATCGTCTCCGCGGTGGCCCCCGCGCCCGAGCAGCACGACGATGACCGCCCCATCCAGTTCTGGGCCCGCCCCCTCACCGACCCCGAGGAGGCGACGTTCCCCGCGTACCGCGTCAGCTACGAGGCCCCCGGGGCCGACAGCACCCCCGGCTTCGACTGGTCCGGCACTCTGCTGCGCCGCACTCTGCGCGAAGCCGTCCGGCGCGGCCAGGGTGCCGCGAGCCTTGAGGAGGCGACCGGCGTCGTCGTCTTCACGGACGGGGATCTGCCCGGCGCGTACGTCGCGCGTCCGGCCCCGGGGCACACCCAGCCCACGTGTGCCCGCTGCCAACAGTGGGAGCGGGAGCACACGCTGCACGAACGCTTCGGCTCCTGCGAGCGGTTCGTCGCCTCGGCGGCCCAGCTCAGCGCGGTCGGTACCCCGTAGCGCCACGCCCCCTCCCGGGGCCGCGCCGGTGCGAGCGGCCGCGGCCCCGGGAGGGTCCTCCCCATTCCCTTCGCACACAAAGGAGTCCCCGCATGTCCCGAACAGCATGGCGCGTGGGCGGCGCGCAGCGGCAGGGCCGCCGCGAAGTCCAGGCGGACGCGTTCTCCGTCGGCGGCGACCGGGCCACCGGCCGTATCGCCGTGGCTGTCACCGACGGAATCGGCGACACCTCGGCTGCGGCAGACGCCGCCGAGCTCACCGCCGGCGCGGCCGCCACCACCGCGCTCGCGTCCACACCCGAACTCGGCTGCCTCGGTGCCCGCAGCAAGCTCGCCGCCAGCGGCGTCACCGCGGACGCATCCATCGTCACCGCGCTGTTCGACCCGGCCCACAGCCGTATCCGGATCGCCTGGGCCGGGCTGTGCCGCGTCTATGCCCTCACCACCGACGGTGAGCTCCAGCGCGCCACGTACGACCACTCGCTCGGCGAGCGCATCCGCCATCACTCCGCGCAGAGCGGCCCGTTGCCGATGTACGACCGCAAGGTCACGCGCACCGTCGCCCGCCATGAGTTCGTGACCACGTCCCTGCCCGCGCGCGGCACCGCCAGCGTCCTGCTGTGCACCGACGGCGTAAGCCAGAACGTCACCGACCAGACCACCATCGCCGCGCTCCTGTGCGACGACCCGTACAACGGCGCCGAACTCCTCGCGGCCGCCGCCGGCATCGACGGGCCGGACAACGCGACCGCCATCGTCCTGCGTCGCAGCGCCTGTTGATCGACCCAACACACATCAAGGAGGCACTTCCATGGATGACGAGCGACTTCGACCCACTCAGCTTCCGCTCAACGATCTCGCGACCGCCTACGTCCAGGCGGGCCAGACGCTCTTCCTCGCGATCCTCGACGACATCGCCGCCCGAGTACGCCTGGCCCACCCCGAGGCCGCCTACCTGGAGATCGACATCGACGCCGACGGCGACGTCGAGCTGCACGGCATCTGGAGCGCCCAGAAGTCCGCGATCGGCACCTGCCGCTTCTTGTACGACCCGCACGACGACCCGGAGCAGGAGTGGCGGGACGGGCCGCTGGACCTCGACGAACTCGTCGACGACCTCGGCCGCGCACTGACCGGCTCGTTCCTCCACCACTGGGGCGTCGTCGAGCCGCACCCCGTCTACGAGCACCGTGACCGGCGCTGGCTCGTCCTCCCGTCGGCGGATCGCGCCGCCACCGTCGCCGCGATCGTCCGCGGTCACGTCCCCGACGCCGAATCGCTGATCTGCCGCTTCGCGGAACGCGGCGAACGCATCGCCGTCGGCTTCGAGCAGGTCACGCTCAGCGGCGGCGGGACGATCAGCGTCCCGTGCCCTCTCTGCTCCCCGGAGACCGAGGACGGCCCGTGGCCGCGCGACGTCTCCCACGAGCTGGCCCGCGTCCTCGGCCAGCTCTACGCCCTGCCGCACCTGCGCGGCCGCCACCTCACCCCGTGTGTCGACATCACCGCCGAACACGAGGGACAGCTGTGGCAGCTCGTCTTCCCGTACCGCGACCACAAGAAGGGAGCCGAATCGTCATGACCAGCAGCGAAGCTCCACGGACCATCGACGCCCGGCGCCACCTCGAACGCGCCGTCCGCATGGTGGACCAGGCCCAGGAACGGTACGAGGTCGCGATGCTCGACTTCGTCGCCGCGCGCCTCGTCGAGGCGTGCCCGGAGACCACGCACATCACCTTCGTCCACGTCACCGCCGACGGCGTGATCGAGCTGGACGGTCTGTGGGCGACCCGCGAAGACAGCACGGAGGAGCTGATCCTGGACGTACGCCGGGACAGCGGGATCACCGCGGTCGATCCCGGTGAGATCGGCGACGACCTCACGTACTCCCTCGACCGGCTGAACTCGGTCGCCTGGAGTGCCGTACGCCCCGAGCCCCTGCCCGGCAAACGCTGGGTGCTCGATATCCCGCCCGTCGACCGTGCCGCGCGCATCGCCGATCTCGTCCGCGCGCACCACCCCGACGCGGACCTGCTCACTGTCGACCTCTCGCCCATGCGGCCCCGCGTGGCCGGCGTGACCACGGTCGGCACCACGGGCGTCAGTGCCACGGTCCACGCCGAGCCCGACCGGCCGCTGTGGCCTGAGGAGACCGGCCGGATCATCCGCGGGCTCATCTGGCAGATCCGCTCCCTGCCGCACCTGCGGGCGCGATACCTGACGCGGGTCGGCGGCCCGTCGGAGGAGACCGCGTACCTGCTGCTCCCGCAGACCGAGACCGGCGAGGAGAAAGGAGTGTCATGCCCCTGACCATCGAGCACACGCCCGCGCCCGCCGTCCCCGCCGTACACGCCCAGACGATCGCCGCGAACGTGCTGCAGACCTGGCCGATGACCATCGGCCTGACCATCGAGTACGCCGCCCACCACGACCAGGGCCCGCACGGTGCCGTCACCTTCGCCGTCGTACGCGCCCGGGAGACGTGGCCGAGCCCGGCGCTGATCCGCTGCGACGGCTACGGCCACATCGCCCGCGGCTGCGAGCACCCCCGCCCCGACGGGCAACCCTGCTGGCACCCGTCGGCGCCACACCTCTCCCTGCGCGACCAGGGCCTGTGCGCGCGGCACCTGCCGCCGCTCGCCGTCCACGACTGGGGCAGGCACCCCGAGCAGCCGCTCTACGGCCGCGTCGCCCGCGTCGAGCCGGACGGCACGGTCGCCGTCGCCTTTATGGGCGGCGAGCTCACCCTCCACGTAGGCCAGGTGCCCCGCGTCCCTCCGCACATCGCCGAGGAGCTCGACCGAGGCCCTCTCCACGGTCCTGTGCACCTGATCGACGACTAGCCACAGGCCTCCGGCGCCGTGTGCGAGACGGCAACCGGAGCCAGCCGACAACTCCCATCCACAATCGAAAGAGAGTCGTTCAGCATGAGCGGTCACGCCGTGATCACCGTCAGTTTCACCAGATCCGTGTACGCGCACGAGCTGCGCGCCGGCGACGTGTTCGCCTTCCCGGACGCGCCGAGCACCCCGCTCGCCGTGGCGGGTGTCAAGAAGACCGTCCTCTCCTCCGAGCTCGTCCTGCTCGCCCTGGCCCTTCCCGGTCGCACCGAGCCGATGCACCTCCCGGCCCGCACACCGGTCCGGGTCCTCCGTATGGTCCGCCGCGTCTCCCTGACCTGCCTGCTGTGTCGCAGGAGCCAGGACGTCGAGCTCGACCTCCCCCACGACGGCGAACCCCTCTCGTTCGTCTGTGCCGACCACGCCCCCGCCCCGGACCAGGAGGCCGAGTGATGGCGCTCCACTACCTCAGCGCCGTTCAACTCCTGCGCCGCGCCGACGAGGAGAAGGCCCGGGCCCTGTACGCGGACGTCATCAAGGCCCTCGAACAGCGCTGCACGGACGTCGGCGTGGACTGGTGCGGCAACGAGCTGAACATCACCGTCCAGCTCACCAACGACGGCGAGCAGTACATCGCGATCGCCGGCCGCTACTCGCTCCCCTGGCACGACGACCGCAGCGAGATCGGCGGCTGGAAGGCCGTGCACATCGACAACACCTTCGGCACGGCCAAGGTCATCTACGACACCACGACCGACGAGGACGAGCCGCCCGGCGACATGTCCCTCGAACCCCTCGCCGAGGAGGTCGGGGCGTACGTCGGCGGCTGGCGCGCCGAGCACGGATAGCCCCAGCCCACCCGCACCACCTCACGCCAGGGGGCCGAGCCCGCGGCAATGGCCGGCCCCCTACCCCACTCATGCCTGAATCACGAGAAAGGACACCCTCGTGCTCACCTTCACCGTCGGCAGCGGCCCCGCCCTCGAGGTCGCCGAATACGCCGACTTCGACACCGGTCAGGCCGTCTACCGCGTCACCGGCATCGGCGCCTTCACCCTCGGCTGGGACCCCGACCACCACCCCGAGGCCGACCAGGACCCAATGGAGGAGATCCTCCACGTCGCGTACGGCAGCGGGCCGCTCGGCTTCCAGATGGACGAGGCACCGGTGCTGTTCGGCCTCACCCTGGCCGGCACCGAGTCCTTCACCCGCACCGCCCTCGTCTCGGGCGACCTGCGGCTGCGCCCGTACCGCCTCATCATCAGCGCCCCCATCCGTGCCCCGAAGGGCACGGCGCGCCGGGCCACCGCCATCGTGTCCGCGCTGGCTCGGCACTGGCTGGCCCAGCCCTGGGCCCCGGAACTGCGCCGCGCCCACGAACACCACTGCGCGCCCAGTTCCCTGCACCGGTACGGCGGACTCATCGCGCAGCACGAGGAGCGCATGCGACGCCTCCGCGAGGACCACGCCTACTACATCCAGTGCGCCGAACGTGCCACGACGATCCTGCAGGCGGGCCCCGTCCCCGCCCCCGAGGGCGCCCCACCACACCCGTTCACGTCGCCGGACACGACGACCGATTCGGCGGGGCGGTGAGCGCCGTGGCCCAGTTCGACCTGTTCGGCGAGGTGGAGCAGAAGCTCGAAGAGCGCGCCAAGCGGCGCGAGGAGAAAGCCGCCAAGCCACCCAAGCCACGCCCCACCCCCGCCTCGCGCCGTCAGCACCGCGCCTTCCCGGGCGACCCGCACCGGCACGCCATGGAAGTCGCCGAGAACGTCATCGCCGCCTGGTTCAGCCACTACGGCGGCAACCGCATGGACGTCCCGCTCGGCACCATCGCCGCGCTCTCCTTCTTCCGGGAACCGCTCGTCAGCGACTGGCTCCTCACCCTCGAACCGGCCCAGCTCCCACCGCTCCTACGGGAGATCTGGGGCGTCCAGTGGATGGCCCGCCCCGACCTCATCGAGGTCGCGCGTCCCCTGCACGACTGGGTGGAGGAGGGCCCCGACGAGTACCAACTGCGTGCCGTCCAGGCCGTCATCCACACCGCGATCTACAACGGGCTGTTCGACCTCACCGCGAGCGACGACGCTTATGAGCGGTCGGAGGCCGACGTCCTCAGCCCCCTGCTCACGGGCCTGCGCCACAAGAGCGACAAGAAGTGGCGCGGCGAGTACCACACCCCACCGTCAGTCTCCGACCTGATGGCCGAGATCCTCATCAGCGGTCCCGACCATGGCCGCACCATCCGCGAACCGGCCCTCGGCAGCGGCGGCATGTTCCGCTCCGTCGCCCAGACCCTGCGCCATCACGGCCTCAACCCGCACGACTACACGTGGCTCGGCAACGACATCGACCGCCTCGCCGCCGCCTGCGCCGCAGTCAACGCGATCACCTGGGACCTCGGCCCCAAGACCGCCATCTGGTGCGCCAACACCCTCGCCACCGAGGACGCCGGCCTCACCGAGGCCCTGGCCGAGCGCACCGCGGTCATCAAGCACCGCAACGCCGTCGTGGAACAGGCCCTGTTCGAACGGAAGGCCCGACGGCTGCTCGGTGCCCTCGACCAGCTCTTCGAAGGAGCCGCGGCGTGACCGTTGTCTCTGCCCCTCACCACACCACCAGGAAGGACGATTCATGAGCCCGACGAAACCAACCGCACACAAGACCTCGGACGCACCGAAGAAACAGCGAGTCTTCCCCGCGGACTTCGCCGAGTTCGTCGCCGCGACCGCCGCCGCGCTCGGCGACGGCTGGGCCGTCGACACCGACGACAAACCCCATCCCGGGCCGTCCGCGTACCTCGCCCACCCCGACGGCCGCCGCATCGGCATCAAGCACCTCTGGCGAGGCGAGGCCGTCCAGACCTGGGCGCTCAACGTGCCGCCCCGCGAGTTCGAGGAGGGTGACCGCGACACCGAGTCGTACGCCGACAGCCTCAAGCACCTCTCCGCTGGCATCCGTTACAACGTCGGCGTCTGCTTCACCGCCAACCCGCCCGCCACGACGGCGGCACAGAGGATTCGTGCCCGGCTGCTGCCGGCATTCGACGGCGAGCGCCCACCGCTGCGCGCCTTCCCTAAGAAGACTCCCCGCCGTGCTCCAGGCGCTGAGAAGAACCCGGCAGCCGCCAACGCGCCGACGAGCGGCGACACGCCCAAGCCAGAGCAAGCGACCACTACCAAGAAGGCCCCGGCGAAGCCCCCACGCCCCACAGCCAAGAAGACACAGACGCCCGCGAAGGCCACCGAACCGAAGAAGCGGACGCCAGCACCCCGGTCACGCCGCGCCACGACGACGGCCAAGGCGACGAAGGCGCAGGACGCCGAGGCGAAGAAGTCGAAGCCGACCGAAGCCGCAACCAGTAACTGATCAGCCCCGGGTGCGGGGCGGTCCAGTGACCGCCCCGCACCCGCATCCCGTGGGAGAATCTGAGAACTGTCATGACACAACTCGACCTCTTCGGAGAGAAGCAGGCCGCTACGGACCGCAGGTCCGCCCGCGAGGCCGAACGCGACGCCCGAGCCGCCCGCCACGCCGCCTATCGCGAATCCTTGAAGATCGACTGCTGTACGGGCAAGCCCATCCCGCTCGACGAGCGCGGCTGCCCGCAGTACCGCTGCGGACGCTGCGGCGCCCTGGCCTTCGCCGGCACCTTCGCCTTCAACCACGACTGCGGCTGGGCCGGCTGCTACGCCGACACCGAACCCACCCGCGGTACCGGCAAGACGACCCACGACATCGGCCTCTCCGCCTACCGGCACGACAACCGGCACCACCCCCACTGCGCCCGCCCTGGGTGCGGCCACGCACGCGGCGTCCACCAGAGCGTTCCGCGCACCGCGCCCGAGGACTCCAACTGCTACGAGTACTGCGGCTGCCGGGGCTACCTCGCACCCGTCCCCGCCGAGACCCGCGAGGAGGCCGGCAGTGCTCACCGCTGAACAGCTCGCCGCCATCGCCGCCCTGCGAGACAAGACCGTCCCGGGCCCCTGGGGCGTCATCAGGATCGACATCGAGGAAGGCGTGACCAGCTTCCTCATCGCCGACAGCAACGACGACCGCGTCGCCTCCGTCGACGTCGTGCACGAGGGAGACCCCGAAGCTCTGGCCGGCGCCGAGGCGGACGCCCAGTTCATCGCCGAGAGCCGCACCGTCGTCGATCTCCTCCTGGACGAGATTGGCGAGCTCCGTACCCAGCTCGCCCACGGCCAACGTCCCAGCGCAGCCCGTACCAGGGCCGCCAAGGTTGACCGGATCCATACGGTCGCAGGAAAGCCGCAAAGCGGGAAATAGCGGGCAACTACTGATGCCCGCTCACCGCCAGGCGACCAGAGACCTCGGTGACACGTCCCGATAGCACCAAGGGCGGCCCCGGACGCCACGCCCCGGGCTGCCCTTCCGCTTTGCCAGCGTTCCGTCGCATCGAGGTCGGCGCTGCGAGACCTGTGCCGGGATGGCCTGAATGTCGGTTGATGGCGTGCAACCAGTGATGAAACGGTGATGCAGCGTCACCAATGAGGCGCTTCACATCCACTCCTCGCTGACCACGTTGGGAGAACAGAGGGGAACACATGATTCTCAACGCTTCCGCCAAGGCGGCACTGTCTACTGCTGCTGCCATATCGGTCCTGCTGATTCCGGCAGCCGGTTCCGCGTCCGCCACGTCGTCCTCCGCCTCCGGGGAGACCGTCACGGAGGCGGCCGAAAGCTTCGACGCCAAGTGCAGGAGCAACAGCCGCAACTACATCCTGAAGAAGTACTATCGAGGGCCCCAGTTCTTCACCCTTCGCTGCGGCACAAGCACGTGGGGCTGGAAGCACATCAAGCAGCGGCACGGCTGGAACAGCACGATGGACCGGAAGATAAGCACCGCCATCTTCTCCGGGGACCCCAATGGCCGCGGCGGTTACTCCACCTACGCCAATCAGTGCCCGCGAGTGGAGAAGTTCCGCACCATCATCGGCACCCCGGCCGGGACCAATGATCTTCTGACGGCCTATAAGGTCGATCAGCCGGCCGCCGCCAGCGCTGCTTTCTGCTAGACCACACCTTGGGGCGCGGGTCGAGGTGAAAGGAGGTTCGTCCCTGTGGAGGAACAGACACCGGCCGAACAGGCCCTGAGTCGCTCGTACGTCACCGCTGACGGACTCCGCTTCGACGTCATGAAAATGTCGGTCGAGCACCATCCGGATCGCAGCGCGACGCTGACGTACTGGCTGACCGTGAGCCGCCAAGGCCACCCGGACGAACACTGGGTGGTCACTCTGCCCTGGCACGACAAATCCTGGGTGGACGTGCTCACCTCGCCCGCGCCCCCTCCCGACCGACTGGGGCACCTCGTGCACCTCGTCCATGCCCATCTGGAAGAGTGGTGGGACACGAAGGGGCATAACCGGCAGTCGGCGAAGATGGGACGGCGACTCACCTGACTTCTCGCAGGCACGGATACGAACCCGCGCCGCGAAGGGCAAGCGGTGCTCACGGAACCGAATCAGCCGTCCGGTCAGGGTGTTGCAGCCACGCAGGCCAGCGTCCGTCCCCGAACCGCCTCGGCGGGGACAGGACGGGGACATGAGGGACCGTCGGGGACACAGCGGGGACGTAGTGCGTGGGAGGGCACGGGAGCGATCGGGACTGTCCAGGACGCGACAGGAGTGGAATCCGCGCAGGTCAGACACCGTAAGCAGGGCCAACTGACCACGCTCCCGGCGTCCGGCCTGGTCAGCGCCGCCTGCCACCCGAGCGGGCCAAAAGCGATCTTGGCTTTCTCCTAAAGCGGGTGTCGCAGGTTCGAATCCTGCCGGGGGCACAGAGAGAAGGGCCAGCTCAGGAGGGGTTTCTTCCCAGGCTGGCCCTCCGCCGTTTCAGGGGCCGTGCCACATACATGCCACTACGGGTCCGCAGGGTCCTTCTCGGACGGGTCCGTGGCCGCTCCCCCGCCGTCGCGGATCACGGCCCCGAGCCGGTCGGCGATGGCCCGGTCACGGTCACTGGTCATGTGCTGGTGGACCAGCGCGGCCCGGGAGCTGCTGTGGCCCATCCGCGTCATCAGCCCCCGCGTGCTGGCTCCGGCCGTCGAGGCCGGCGTGTTGCCCGTGTGCCGAAGCTCGTGGAAGTGCAGCGCGACCGAGATGCCCGCGGCCTTCCGCGCCTTGGCCCGGTCGTCCCGGAAGTTGCTTCGCCGCAGCAGCCCTCCCTGCGGTCCGACGAAGACGTGCCCGTCGCGGCCAGGAGCGGTGAAGTGCTCCACGTGATGCGCGACCGCGTCGAGCCAGGGGCCGGACGGGAGCCGCCGGACCGACTCGAAGCTCCACCGCCTCCCCTGCTTGTCGGCCATCAGGCGGCCCTCCGCAGCGAGCCGCGGCGTTCACCGATCGGCTGAACCGTATGGGCGTCGCTGAACGCACTCAGCGGGCTCTCGGGGATGCGGACGCGCCGACCGACCTGGCGCACCGATTCCGCAGACGTCGAGCGCTCTGGAGCCTTCGGACAGCACGGCGCTCGTCCGGGAGCCGCCCTCTGGAGCCCGTGGGCACACGGACCCGCAGCTCGGTGCGGGCGCGGTGCCGGGACTCGATGCCGCCACGGCGGTGGGCGGGGAAGTCTTCCCCGCCCGGGGCAGACGGCGGGCCGAAGGGCCCGGAGGACTCCGGAGTGTGGCCGGAAGCGGATCGGAAGCAGATCGGTTCTGGCCACGGAAGCGGTCGCGCTGGTCGCATCGGAGGCGTCAACCGCCACTTCGCGAAGCGCCGTCCACCGTCGGCCCGCGGCGGGCCCGTCGCGCACGCACATCCCGTACGGGCCGCCGTGAGGGCGGCCGGGTCGGGCGCGCTGCACTGCCGTGACCTCTGGAGAACCCGATGACCGACCCAGGGCTGACGCCGCCCGCCGCACGTCCCGACCCACCGTCCTCCCACCGTTCGCCGCCCTCCTACGGCGCCCCGGGGCTGATACCTCCGAGCGGCCCCACCCGAACCTGGGGGCTCGTGGTCGTCGCCACACCCCTGGTGCTCACCCTGCTCTTGGCCCTGGTCGGCAGCCTGGCCGACGACTCCTCAGCCGGGTCGTCCACCTCATCCAGCTCGTCCAGCTCATCCAGCTCATCCAGCTCGTCCGGGTCGTCCGGGTCGTCCGGGTCGTCCGGGTCCGGCTCCTTCGACTCGGGCCTCTTCGGCTGGGATCGCCTCGGCTCCGCCGGCGGAGGCACAGCCGAGCAGCCGACCCGCACCGCATCGGCGACGGCGCCCGCATGGCCGTACGGGGACACACCTGTACCGGACGTCTCCAGCACCCCCGAGGCGACCTCGGCCGACGGCTACGGGGACGACGGCCACACACGTCCGGCGGACACCGCCACCGGTATCCCGACCGTGAACGCGACCGGCGGGCCGAGGGATGTCGTCACCGCCTACTTCGCGGCGATCAACGCCCGCGAATACCGGACCGCGTGGGACCTGGGCGGCAAGAACCTCGACTCCAGCTACGACGGTTTCGTCGCGGGCTACGCCTCCACGGAGCGGGACACCATCCGCATCGTGTCCGTACGGGGCGCGGAAGTGCGGCTGATCATCGACGCCCTTCAGACGGACGGCACGACGCGCTCCTACGACACCACCTACACCGTCCACGGCGGTGTGATCACCAGCGGCACAGGCACCCAGACCGACTGACACCCTCCGGGCGTGCCCGGAGGGGTTCGCCCGCATGAGCGGAGCGCTGAACCACCATGACCACACGGACACTCGTCCCCCATCCGCCCGGTCCGCCACCGCAGGAGCCGCCCGAACAACGCAAGTACGCGCGCACCAGAGCCACCCGGCTGCTGTCCGCAGGCACCTACCTCGATCCCGGTTACCGGCGCGCCGTCATCCGGGAACTGCTGACGCAAAGATTCCGGGTCGTCGCGCCCTCCTACGGCTACGACGCCGTGTCGGTCCTCGCCCACGCCCTCGCCGCGCGCCGACTGCATCGCATCCAGTGGGCGAGCGCGGCCGGCACGATGGCCGTGATCCAGTTGCTGATCGGCAACGGAGTGCTCAGCCCGTCCTTCGGTTTCATCATGCTCTGCTGGGCGCCGTGGGCAGCGGCCTACATGCGCCGGCTCGTGACCCTGCACATCCTGATGACCCGGCTCAGGGAGACCGGCCCGGACGGTGGCTTCGACGGTGCCTGCCCGTCGCACGCCAAGCTGACCGCCGAACTCGCCCACAAGATCGACCGCGAGCAGGCCGGCCGCGAGGGCCTGGTCTTCTACGGCGGCTTCCGGCCCTTCGTCGGCGCGGGCCGGCCGCTGCGCAACTGGTCCAACGCGCAGTTGCTGCTCGGCGCCCCGAAGACACGGATCATGGCGCGCAAGAGTGAGGACGGCTCACCGCCCGACCTCGACACCATCGAGCGCAGGCAGGTCGTCCCGTTCACCGTGGACGAGATCACCGGCGAAGTCGCCGCCCGGATGGCCGCCGATCTCCGCGACGAGACCCGCCACGACGAGCGGATCGACGGGCTGACCGTCGAGCGGCGCCGCTACACCACCGCGATCCGCACCGACGACCGCTCCAAGGGCGACGGCTGGTCCGAACTGCCGAGTGTCGACGACCTGCCCGACATCCACTGGCGGGAGGACTACGACGCGGCCCGCGAATACCTGTGCGTGCGGGTCGGGTCGTGGAACGAGGAGCTGGTGACCTCGATCTTCGTCGGGTTCGACATCAAGGGCAACACGCTGCACACCGAGTTCTACACCTACACGCTCAGGCCGCTCGTGGAGGACTTCCACCTCGTGGACGCGTTGCCCGCTTCCGTCGACCGGCGCCTGGCGGTGCGGGTGGCGTGGGACATGTTCACGGCCCTGGGCCGCTGGGGGACCATGCTGTGCCTGCTGCCGCTGTTGCTGATCCCGGAGCGGTTCCTGCCGGCCTGGGCGGTCCGGTGGACCCGGCCCTGGCGGGCCACGAGGGCCAGGCGGGAGACCGCCGAGGTACTGCTGGCGGACGAGGTGACGGACACCAGCGAGTTCCGGCTCGGCCGGTACGTCAACCGCTGGCTCAACTGCGGCGCGCTGGCCAGCATCAGGGAACTGGCCACCAGCGAGACCTACCACCACTTCTTCCAGGAGGCCGACGCGAAGAAGTACATGAAGATCGTCGAGCGTCGACTGCTCAAGAACGTCCGCGCGTTCCTGGACGAGCACGACGTGGATCTCGTCGAGCACGACCGTGCGCAGACCAACATCCTGCTGGGCGACAACAGCCAGAACGTCTTCGGCGGCCAGAACAGCGGCTTCGGCTACAACTACCAGCCCTCGGGCGCTGGTTCATCAGGAGAGGCAGGCAAGTGACCATGGGCGACGGCCACACCTTCGGTGACAACAACCAGAACGTCTTCGGCGGCCAGAACAGCGGCTTCGGGTACCACGTCCACAACACCCCGCAGCAGCCCCGGCCGTCCGTCGAGCAGGAAGCGGCACGCGCCGCTCAGGCATGCGCGGACTACGGCCGCAGCCGGAGCGTCTTCGTCGTCCACGGCCGCGACGAGAAGGTCCGCGGGGCGATGTTCGGGCTGCTGCGCCGACTGGACCTGCGTCCACTGGAGTGGGAGCGTCTGGTGCGGGCCACCGGGGGCACCGCACCGTTCCTCGGCGCGGTGGTCGAGAAGGCGCTGTCGCAGGCGCAGGCTGCGCTCGTGCTGCTCACCCCGGACGACGTCGCCAAGCTCCACCCCCACCTGCTGGGCGACAACGAGCCGGTCCACGAGACCCAGTTGACCGGTCAGCCCCGACAGAACGTGCTGATCGAGCTGGGCATGGCGCTGATGGCCTATCCCGAGCGCACGATCATCGTGCAGGTCGGCCAGGTGCGGCCCGCTGCGGACCTCGCGGGCCGCAACGTGATCCACTTCGACGGCTCCGAGACCGCTGTCTCGAAGATCGTCGAACGGCTCAAGGGAGCGGAGTGCGACCTCGACGACACCCGGCCGGACTGGCGTGACATCTCGCACTTCAGGAATCTGGCGGCCTACCGCCGACTGCC
This sequence comes from Streptomyces sp. MUM 2J, assembly GCF_022414535.1. Lineage (GTDB taxonomy): Bacteria > Actinomycetota > Actinomycetes > Streptomycetales > Streptomycetaceae > Streptomyces. Next base: position 172,939 of record NZ_JADWYM010000002.1, on the reverse strand, counting down.
CTGACGGTCCGTGGGGACCCGGGGCGTTCCGGACGTCGGGACCGGGGCGGTCCGGGAGCAGCCCGGGGAAGCGCTCCTGACCGGGGGAACCGAGCCCATCCGTTCTGCCACCGGCCGCCGGCCCTGCGGGCGCCGGTGGCCGGTGGCCCGCCCCCTTGCCCGGCGGGCCGCGTTGGAGACAACCGGGGCGGGAAGGAGACAACCGGTCGGGGGCCGTGAGGCTGCCGACAACCGGTCGGGGGGCCGTGAGGCCGCAGGCCTTCCGCCCTCCGCGGGCCGCGTCGGCTGATGCGCGTACGCCGCCGGGACCGCACGGACCCTAGCGATCCGAACCCGACGCCAGAGCGTCCAGGAACGCGGCCAGTTCGCGCATGTTGATGCTCTCCAGTTCCTCGGGTCGTATCACCACGCGCAGTTCACGGCAGATCGCGCCTTCCCGGGAGCGGGCCACGAAGGACATCAGGATCAGCCGGAGCAGGCTGTCCCGGTCGAGATGGCCGAGCCGTGCCAGCCCGGAGCCGACCAACGGCATCGCCACCCGCTCCAGTTGCGCGTCGGTGCGCAGCGCGTCCCACAGCCCGCCCAGGCCCCGCCACAGGTCCTCCACACCGGAGGCGGCGACATAGTCGTTGCCGATCCGGCTGTAGGCCACGCCGAACACCAGCCGCGGCCGGGTGCCCAGCACCGCGACCGTGCCGATCGGGTAGCGGGCGAGCTTGCCGAGCGGTTTGTCCGCCCGCTCCTCACGTGCGACGGGCTCGACGGAGGAGAGTGCCGCGCTCAGCTCCGCGTCCAGGCGGGGCACGTCGCCGCCGTATCGGCGCTCCAGCAGTTGCGCCTGAACGCTGTCGCCGTTGATGACCCGGCCGCCCGCCGACAGGGTGTCGAAGGTGTCGCAGAACCCGACGACGAGGTGGGCCGGCTGGTCGAACACGTCGCCCGCCTCCACGACCACTGTCATGTCGGGCCGCCGGAACACCTGCTGCACCCGGTCTGCCGGGCGGGCCCGCAGCAGCCCCCAGCCCAGGCACGCCCCCACCGACAGCCCGACGACCGCGCCGGAACCGATGTGCGGCACGAACGGGCCCACGACCTGAAGCACGGCGGACAGCCCGCCGAACGCCGCCATCGTGTCGCGGACGAAGACCTGCCGGGCACGTCGCGTGCCACGCGGCAGTCGCCGGAAGGAGAGGAGGCGGAGGCGGCCCGGCCGCCGTCGCGGGCGCGGCCGGGGCTGCGGCCGGGAGGAGTCCGGCAAGCCTGCCGGGCGCATCGGGTCGAGAGCACCGGAATCACCCGAACACACTGCTGCCCCAGGAACTGATGGTAATCTTACCGTCACGAAACAGTGACGCAGAGTGACGCACAACCGCCGGGGGGCGACGCGGATGGCCACTGCGAGAGCGCGTATCGGAGTGAAGGTACTGGGCCCGGTCCAGCTCGAAGTCGACGGGGTTCCGGTCCGGCTGACGCCGCTGACCGTACGGCTGCTGGTCCGCCTGGTGGCGGCCGAGGGCGAAGCGGTGCCGGTGCGGCAACTGCGTCGCGACGTGTGGGGGCTCGTGGACGAGCCGCGCCACCTGGACCAACGCAACCGCAACGAGGTCCAGAAACGGGTCCTGGAGCTGCGTCGGGCGCTGGCCCCCGGCCAGGACGGCGCCGGAACGACCATCCTGCGCACCGAGCAGCAGGTCACCGTGCAGGGCCCGGAAACCGCCTACCGCCTGATCCTGCGGCCCGAGGAACTGGACAGCGCGTGTTTCACCGCGATCGTCAACGACGCCCTGCTCGCTCCTCCGGCCACCGCCGCGCACCGGCTGGCCGAGGCCCTGTCCCTGGTGCGCGGCCGACCACTGGCCGAGGTGAACGGCGAAGGATTCGCGGCGCCGTTCATCCGCCGCCTGACCACCCTCCAGGAGACCGCCAGACGTGAGCTGATCCGTGTTCAACGGGATTTGGGACGTCCCGAACTCGCCCTGCCGATCGCCGAACTCATCGCCCACGAGCACCCCGACGACCCCGAGGCCGGGCGTGTCCTCGATGCCCTTCGCGCGGAACTCCGCGCCCGGCACGGGGACGAACTGCTCCGGCACCGGGTTCCGTTGCCGGGCCAGCGGGCCGATGTGGTGCTGGTGCGCGGCGACTTGTTCGACCAGGTGGACTGCAACCTGGTGATCGGGTTCTCCGACACCTTCGACACGGAGTCCGCCGAGGATCTCGTGATCAGCCGTGAGAGCGTGCAGAGCCAGCTCGTCGACCGGCTGTTCGCCGGGCAGCGCCGCCTGCTGGACGACAGACTGCGGGCGGGACTGCGCAAGACGAAGGCGGTCGGCACCGAGAGCGCGCGGTCCAAGCCGCTGGGCCGGCGGGTGCGTTATCCGGTGGGCACCACCGTGGTGGTGCCCATCGACGGCCGCCGGGTGTTCGCCACCGCCTATTCGCGGCTCGGCAACGACCTGGTGGCCAGGTCCAGCGACCGTGATCTGCGGCTGAGTCTGGAGAACCTGTGGGCCTCGGTGGCGGTTCATGGCCTGTTCAAGCCGGTGGCCGTCCCGCTGATCGGATCCGGGCTGGCCCGTGTCACCGATCTGGACCGGGGCCAACTGGTCGCCCTGATCGTGGACTCGTTCATCGACGCGTGCCGCCGCTACCCCGCCCTGACCCCCGAGCTGCGGCTCGTCATCCGCCCCCAGGAACTGGCCCGGACCGACCTGACCCCGGTGGAACAGCGCTTCCAGGACCTGGTGCTCGGCCCGGGCGCGGCGGACTGACGGCGAGAGCGAGGCCGGGCGGGGGCTCGGACGTGCCCCCCGGGCCAACGGGCTGCTCCGCATCTCCCGGCTCCCCCTTCGCGGCATCTCCCGCCGTCCACGCCACGTGCCGCTTCGCCCGGCCTCACCGCCGTCCACGAGACCACCCCGAACGCTTCCGCCGGTACCCGGCAACCGCTTCCGATCCGATTCCGACGGGCCATCCCGCGGTGCGCGCCGCGGCCACGGACCCCGGTCCTGAGGCTCGGCGGGTTCGCCGCGCGGCGGGCCGGTGCGCACGTGCGGCTCGGCGGCGGCAGCCGGCAGGAAGGGATTCCGACCCGCGCGAGGTCAGGACCGGCCGCCGTCCGGCGCGGTTCGGAGCCGCACCCGGTGATCAGGCGAGGCCGGTCCTGCGCTGGGGGCGCCGTGCCGTGAGGGCGGCCCGGGGCGCCGGGTCCAGGTGTTCCTGGTCCTGCGGCGGCATACGGTCGTGTAGCCGACGGCGGCAAGGACCAGCGGGCCGGCGGCGACCGCGGCTACGGCGCCGGCGCCGATGCCGCGCAAACCGCCGCAGTGCGCCGGTACATCGCGCCTGCCTCGCTTCCCGGGAGGGGGGTCAGCCGGCCTTGGGCGGCACGAGCATGTGTTCACGGCCAAGGGTGGTGGAGGTGTCGGTGCAGAGGGTGGTCTCGCCGTCCGACCAGCGCACGATCACCTCCCGGTGGGAGCCGCCGGTGCAGTCGCCGCCGGCGATGACGTTGGCGTCCTTCCAGGTGGTGGAGTTCGTGAGCCCATATCCGCACACACCTGTGGGGTGACCACTTCTGGTCGCCTTCGTACTTCGCCGCCTCGTGCGGCGGCGCACCGCTGGAGATCATCAAGGAGTACATCGAGAACCAGAAGCGACCTGGCTGAGGTCAACAGCGCAGACTCGTGCACACCTGCGGGTCAGAGCGATCCAGAGAAGCTCCTCCCCGGCGTGAACACCCGGAGTTCCGCGCTGGACCAAGCTGAACGAGCAAGAGGTGCGACGATGGTACTTCCAGGACAGTTGGAAGAGCTCGGCGGCGCTGAACGCCCGGGGTGGGGACCTGAGCCCGGCGATCCGAATCGGTCGGAGTCCAGTCGCCGGGCGACCACGGCACGCATCGCCGGCAAGCGAGGCCGGCCGTACAGCCGGGTTCGGTCGCACTCGGCCCGGCAGTCGAACTCGGAACCGCGCAGGCAGAGGAATGTCGGAATTCATCGGCGCAACACTGAAGGATCAGGCTGCGAGCGAGCATCACGCCGGCTACCGATTGGAACGACTGCTCGGACACGGGGGTCAGGCAACGGTCTTCCTGGCGAAGGATCTCGACCCGGCCACGACAGACGAAGTCGTCGCCGCGAAGATTTTCTTCGGCATGCAGCAGACCTTCGAGAAACAGCTGTTCGCCAAAGAGGCACATCGGGCGGTTCGCCTGCGGCACCCCAATATTCTGGGGACCTACAGCTACGGGCAGCACGGAGTGATGGAGAGGAACGGCGGCGAGGGCATACGGGTTCGGGCGCCGTACATGATCGCCGAATACGCCAACGGCGGCTCGTGTGCGGATCTCGCCCGTGTCGCTCCCCGCAGGGCGGTCGAGTTGGCGGAGCAGATCTCGGCAGGCGTCGCCGCAGCCCACATGCGTGGCGTTGTGCACCTCGACCTGAAGCCGCCCAATGTCCTTCTCCATGACGGCCAGGTGAAGGTGGCCGACTTCGGCATCTCCCGAAGCCTGCATACTCACATGTCCACGCACCCGGTCATCGGCACACCACCGTTCATGGCCCCCGAGCAGTGGCAGGGCGGAAAGCGGGTGAGCGACCGAACAGACACCTACGCCACGGCCGTCATGACCTACCTGTTCCTGACCGGAGCGTTTCCCTACGCCGCGAGCACCGCCACCGAATACCTCAATGCGCATTGCTTCGAACCCCCGATACCGCTGCCCGACCTCGGCCTCCCGAGTGATGTCGCCACGCCCGAGCTTCTTGCGCTCTGGCCCGCAATAGCCGAAGGCCTCGCGAAGGACCCCGAGGAACGACCGGCCATTTCGGGCCTCAGCTCCCTGCTTCGGCAGGCGTTCGAGGAAGCCGCTGCCCGGCAGAGGGATGCCGCACCCCAGTACATCGATCTCGGCTCCGGGGTGGCTGGACCGCAGAACCCCGAGGCGGAGGCAGACATTCACAGCCTCCCCACCGCGGTAGCTCCAGGAAGAAACGCTCGGGCCGAGAAAGACGGGGCGTTTTCGCGTGTACGTGCACTTCTGCGCAGGCGCATCTCGGTCGTTTCCGGCGCCGTGGTCGTGGCAGCGGTCGCCAGCGGCGTCGCCTATGGTGCATTCCACGGTGGATCCTCGTCCCGAACACCCGCTCCCCCGTCGTCAGTGCCGCACAGCAGCCATCGTCCGGACGCCGCTCCCGTCGCGGACGCCTCCGAAAGCACGTCGGCTTCTGCCGCAATCACGCCCTCGTCGGTCACCGCTCCGGGAACCGTTTCCGACGGTCCGAGCAACTGCCCGTCGGGTGACACGCGGGTCAATCTGATGCCCGGCGTCGAGCATCCGGTCTACGGGTGCTCGCCCCCGGAGAGTCCGACACCGACGCCGACACCGAGTGAGAACCCCAGCTCAAGCTTCTCTTGCTCCGTATCGCCGACCAGGACGACCTACTGCACTTGGCGCTGAGGCCCCGCCGGACGCCGCGTGCGGTTCCCAGGGCGAGGGGCGCGGACAGCCGGGGGCATCGGGCGGTCGGCCCACCGAGAGGCCCACGGCACCGCCGGCATGCCCGCGGCCGGTGCCCCGGCCGGCCGGCGCGGCGGGGGCGAGGACGTGCGGCGGTGCCCTGGTCGCACGGGCGCAGGAATGAGTACGGGTGCTCATGCCCGGGTGCGGCGCCGGACGGACCATGGAGGCATGGGAAAACGGGGAACACAGCTGTCCGCCGCCGTCCTGCTGGTGGCGGCCGTGCCGGTCGCCGTGTGGGGGCTGATGGGGCAACAGAACGCGCAGGGGCTACCGCCCTCCGAGCTGGACCACGCGTTCCGGCCGCCGGATGTCTCCGACGGTACGGCCGCGGTGCTCGGGGCCGTCGCCGTCGTCCTGGGTGTCCTCGGCGCGGCGCTCCTCCTGCGGGCGGGGCCGCACGGAGGTCTCGACAGCCGCTGGTGGGCGGTGCTCGGGCCGCTCATGGTGGCGGGGGCGCTGGCGGGTGTGGGCCTGAGGGTGCTGACCGCGGGTGTGATCGGCGCCAACATCGGGGCGGGCCTGGTGATCCTGGCCGGCGGTCCGGTGATCGGCGGGCTGCTGCTGTGGGCGCTGGTGCGGGGCGTGTGGTTGGCCCGGGAGCGCTCCCGGCGTTGAGTGCCAGGCGGTCTTCGAAGGACCAGCCGCCGGGTTCCGCCCGTGCCGGCCGCCCCGGTCCCCGGGAGGGCGAGGCGGCCGGCGTCACGGGTGTCGTTCTGCCGCGGGCGGTCAGCCCTGGGCGGCTGCCGCGTCCGTTGCCGCGTCCGTCTTGCCCTTCAGCGACGTCACGATCTGCGCGGCGAGCTTCTTCGCGCTCGCGGCGCCGTTGTCGGCGCCGTCCGTGGAGAGCACGGTGACCACGGCGGTGCCCACCCGGGCGGCGATCAGCGTGGTGCCGCTCTCCCAGGCGGAGTCGGTGAGGGTGATCGTGTAGGTCTCGTCACCGATCCCGCCCTTGGCGGCGCCGGTGACCTTGACCGTGCTGGCGGGGTCGGTCTCGTGGTAGGTCGGGCACGCGGCGACGACCGCCGCCAGGCCCTTCATCACGTCGGCCGCCGTGTCGCCGCGGTAGACGTCGATCTCCTGGTCGAGTTCGGCGGAGGTGGCGTCGTTGATGAACCCCGACTGCGCGAACGAGACGCCCTCGATGCCGGTGAGGTCCACCCAGCCCGTGTATCCGAGGTGGGTGCAGTCGGGCTTGGCGGCGCTCTTGGTGGCCGGCGCCCGGTAGTGGGCTCCGGTGTCCCGGGTGAGGTCGGCCTGGGCGGCGAAGCCGGAGGGGAAGTACGAGGCCGGGGCCAGGACCTTCTTCAGCTCCGTGCCCCTCAGCAGGCCGGCGTTGGGGTTCTCGACGGCGGGCGCGGACGACGGACTGCCGGAAGCGGCGGCGCCGGTGGCACCGGAGGAGCCGGAGGGGCCGCAGGCGGCGAGGGCCAGCGGGAGTGCCGCGAGGGTGAACGCCTTGAGGGCGCGGGACGGGAGACGCATCGAAGTCCTTCGGATCAGTGCCGGGTGGGGCGCCCTGTGAGCGGCCCGTGGGGACTCTATGGAGGCCGGAGAACAAACCGGTGACCTTTTGCCCATGTGCGCGTCAAGATCTTTTCCCGGTTGGGCACAGGACGGGCGTGTCGGGTGGCGGCGGGCCGGGTACCGGGGGCCTTACCCTCCGCTCCGCCCGGGCCAGGAGGACCGTCGTGGCCGCCGACACCGCCGCCATCGTGGTCATCGCCGTCGCCGCCGAGGTGAACTGGGCGGCGGTGCCCGCCAGGGTGGCGCTCGCGCCCTGGCGGGTGAGCATGCCGGCGGAGTGCAGGCCGAGGGCGTGCCCGGTCAGCTCGCGGGGGGTGAGGGACAGGGCCGCCGGGACCGCGGCGAGCGCGGTCCGCGGGCGTATCCGGTCGGTGCGGTATCTGAGGACGGCGGCGGGGGATGCGACGGTGGAGGCGGCGAACGGGGCCGACACCCTGCGGCGTTAGCATCCGCGCATGACGACTACGGACGAGAGCTTTCCCCTGGACGTGGAGATAGCGGCCCTGACCGGCGGTTCCGCCGCCCTCAAGCAGTACGCGGGCCGGGTCGTGCTGGTGGTGAACGTGGCCTCCCGGTGCGGCCTGACGCCCCAGTACGCGGGGCTGGAGCGGTTGCAGCAGCGCTACGCGGAGCGGGGTTTCACGGTGCTCGGCGTGCCGTGCAACCAGTTCCTCGGGCAGGAGCCCGGCAGCGCCGGTGAGATCGCCGAGTTCTGTTCGGCGACCTACGGCGTGAGCTTCCCGATGACGGAGAAGATCGAGGTCAACGGGGACGGGCGGCACCCGCTGTACGAGCGGCTGACGGGTTTCGCCGATGCCGAGGGGCACAGCGGTGACATCCGCTGGAACTTCGAGAAGTTCCTGATCGGGACCGGCGGCCGGGTCGTCGCCCGGTTCTCCCCGCAGACCGAGCCGGAGGCGGCCGAGGTGCTCGCCGCGATCGAGGCGCAGCTCGCCCCGCCCGCCTGACGGGCGCTCGCCCCTGCCCCGGGACGGGCCACCCCGCGCCCAGCAGGCGATCATCCCCTTCCCGGGGCAGGGCACCCCGCGTCCGGCGGGCGTTGGCTGCCCCTGCCCCCCGGGAAGGGGCACCGCTCGCCCGACGGGTGTTGACCTTGCCCCTGGGACAGGGCGGAAGGTCCCAGCGACCGGGCGGACGGCGCCCGGTCACGGAGGATGAGGGCGTGGACGACGACCTGCTCACCATCGGCGCGTTCGCGGCGCGGGCCCGGCTGTCGGCCAAGGCTCTCAGGATGTACGACCGGCTCGGTCTGCTCGCCCCCGCGCGCGTCGATCCCGCCAGCGGTTACCGGTACTACCGGGTCGGCCAGATCGAACGGGCCCGCACGATCGCGCTGCTGCGGCAGCTCGACATGCCGCTGGCCGTCGTCGCCGAGGTCCTGGCGGCGGACGGGCCGGAGGGGGCCGAGCGGCTCACCGCGTACTGGGCGGACGCCGAGGCGCGGTTCGCGGCGCGGCGCACGCTCGCCGAGTTCCTCCGTGGACGGCTGTCGGGAAGGAACTCCGAGATGTACGAGAAGTTCACGGTCAACACGGTGGAGGTACCCGCCCAGGTGGTGATCGCCGAGAAGCGGCACACGCTGGCGGACGAGTTGCCGGCGTGGATCGGGGCGTCGCTGGGCCGGCTGGAAGCGGCGGCGCGGGAGTGCGGCGGGGTGGCCGGCGCGCCGTTCGTCGTGTACCACGCGGAGGTGTCCACGGAGAGCGACGGGCCCGCCGAGTCGTGCGTTCCCGTCGCCGACGAGACCGCGGCGCGGGCGTGGGCGCGGGCTCAGGGGAGGTCGTGGCAGACGGCGGTGCGCGTCGAGCCGGCCCGGCGGCTGGCGTACACCCGCATCACCAAGGCGCAGGTGGCCCATCCGCAGATCCTCGCGGCCTTCGAAGCGGTGGAGGCGTGGATGAAGGAGCGGGGCCTGTCCTGTGACGGACCGTGCCGGGAGGTGTACTTCGCCGACTGGGACACGGCCGGTCCGGACGACCCGGTGTGCGACGTGGCCTTCCCGGTCAGGTGAGGGTGGGCTGAGCACGGGCGAGCCCTCTCGGCGAGGACGGCGGCTGGTCGAGAGGGCTCTTCCCGTGGTGCTTATGGAGTTGTCGCCGGCCCCGGGGGCCGGCCGGGCGGGTGGCGAGTCCCAGACAGACCCGCCCCCTACGCCTTGACCGATGCGACAAAGGCGTTCCAGGCCTCGGCGGGGAAGGACAGAGTGGGGCCCTGGGGAACCTTCGAGTCCCGTACGGCCATGGCCGCCACGACCGGCGACTTGATCTCGACGCACGCGCCGTTGCCCGTGGAGTAGGAGGACTTGGTCCACGTGTCCGTGACGCCCTGACGAATTGCCATTTTTGCTCCGTGTTGCCTGTCGATGAGTTGCTGTGTTTGCGCCAACCTTGTTGCTCGATGGCGTGATCGACGCTACTCGCCAACATCGGCTTACGAAGCGACTATTCACTCGTTGGACGGCATATTCCAGATGAGACTTCCATCCCGGCCGGGTGAGGGTGTACCATTCGGCCGCTCTTGGCCGGGACGGCGTCCTTTCAGCGGGCGTACTCCTTCGCGATGTCCGCGATGGTCTGGCGGGACTGGTCCACGTTCAGGGCCTGGGCGCGCAGGTGCTCGTACATCACGCTGTACTTCTGGACGTCGTTCGCCTTCTCCAGGTACAGGTCGCTGGTGACGCCCTCGATGTAGACGACGCTGGAGTCGGCCGCGTCGGGGAACTCCAGGATCGCGTACTGGCCGTTGAGGCCGGGGTGGGCGCCCATGTCGAAGGGGATGACCTGCACGGTGACGTGGGGCAGCTGCGACTGCTCCACCAGGTGCTCCAGCTGCTCCCGCATCAGGGCCTTGTTGCCGACCACGCGGCGCAGCGCCGCCTCGTCCAGGACCGTCCACAGCCGCAGCGGGTTCTCGGGGGCGGTGATTCGTTCCTGCCGCCGCATCCGGACCTGCACACGCTTCTCGATGTCCGCGGGCGCGGTCTCCGGCAGCGCGCCCGCGATGAGCGCCTCGGCGTACTGCCGGGTCTGCAGGAGACCGGGGACGACCTGCGGGTCGTACACCCTGAGACTCGCCGCGTCCGTCTCCAGGCCGATGTAGACGCTGTAGGGGATGTCGCCGAAGGTGTGCCACCAGCCCTGCTGGCGGGAGTCCTTGGCCATCTGCATCAGCGACTCGACGATGCGCTGGTCCTCGACCTCGTAGACGTTGCACAGGTCGCGCACGTCGCGCTGGCTGATGCTGCGCCGCCCGTTCTCCAGGCGGCTGATCTTCGACTGGGACACGAGCAGCCGTTCGGCGACCTCCTCGGCCGTCATGCCCTTGAGCTCGCGCAGCCTGCGCAGCTCCTGGCCCAGCCGGCGCCGCCTGACAGTGGGATTGACATTGGACGCCACGGGACGTGCACCTCCGGCTGCGTGCCTGTACTCGGTTGTACCTGCGACTTTGCGTATCTGCTGCTGAGCAGACTGCCACCAAGGTGCTTATTACCGCTGGGAAACAGGGGATATGCGGCTGAAGTGTCCCGGACATGCGTCCGCGCGGGACGATACGGCCACGCCCTGACGGACATGGTGCCGTACCGCCCCGCGCGGGACGCGCGGCTCCCGAACGGGTCTTGCGGTGCGACGCGGCGCCGGCCGACGGCACGTGATGCCTGGCGGCGCCGCTGGTGCGCAGGTGGTGCGGATCGTACGGGTCGCGCCGAGGCGTGCCGGCGGTACCAGGTCGTGCCGGAGCGCGCCGGAGCGCGCCCGCTGTGGTACTGCGGCTCAGCTGGCCACGGCGCGCACCATCGATCCGCGGTGCGGCTGTGCCGGAACACCGCGGGCGGGTTCCGCCGACGGCCTGCCTCCGCCGGGGGCCTGGCGTCCGGCCGGACCGCGGCGCGGCTGCGCCGCCGCACCGTTCTGGACGTCCATCACGGCGTGCGCGACGAGGCCGCCCATCGGGTCGTGCCTGATGAGGTCCCGCAGCCGGGAGCGGGACGAGCGTCCCTCGTTGCCCGGGTACAGGTGCTTGCCGAGACCGACCGCGTGGGCCAGCGCGGCGAGCGCGGCGGTGCGAGGGTCCGGCGGAACGCCGGTCCGGATCGCCGAATCCAGCCGGGCCCTGATCTCCCGGCTGATCGCCGTGTCCGTCGCCTGGTAGCGCGTCGTCGGCAGCACCCCGCACATCTGGCCGGCTACGGCGTGCACCATGCCGCACCGCTCCAGATGCGAGAGGTAGGTCTGGCGGAGGCCCAGTCGTGGCCCTCCGATCCAGTGAACGGCCCGTACCGGAGCGCCGCGCCTTCGCAGCAGCTCCAACGCGCAGTCCAATGTCGGATCTCCTGTCGGCCGTGGGACCACCACGGCGATACGATCCCCGTCAGGGGCTATCCGTCCGGCCAGCGCCAGCTCCACTAGCTGCGCTCCGGCCAGACCGAGGTCGAGCGACTGCGGCTGTGCAGTGGTGCCCGTGGCCGGGTCCAGTGCCAGCAGCAGAAGCTCCTCCGGAAGTGTTCTGCGGCTCCTGCCCATCCATGCCTCCCCGCGTGGATGAATGACAGGGTGACCCCTCTCACATTGGTCTGTCGAGGGTGCGTGACCTGTTTGTAAGGGAACCGGCAGGTATGTCGTTCTCGTCTACCACAGGGGCCAAGCCCTCACACAGGACACTGGTACATGGTTCGGACAGTTCCATGAAGCTGTTCCGGGCGGCGGTTCACGGTTGGGTTCGGAAGCGCGCCAAGGCGTGCGGCGCATGGAGGAGGCATCGGTGGCGGGCGAGTCCCCCGACAGGTCGAAGCAGCGCGAGTCGTCGGCAGAACCGACGCCGGGGAGCGCGCTTCCGGTTCCCGAGGCCCGGGGCGAGGAGCGCCGTGGGACCCGCGAGACCCGCGACCCGCGGCTCGCCATGTCCCGCGAGGACGCGGCGCCCGCGGCGCCCCTGGTGCCCGCGACGGCGCGTGGTGGCGTGGACACGGCCACGCAGGTCCTCTCGGCGCGGGACCTGGCACCGGGCGCCGGGGACCCCGCCGGGGACGTGGCGTCCGGCACTGCCGGGGGCGCAGGGTCCGCCGCCGGGGACGACTCCGACGCCGAGGAGACCCCCGAGGACGGAAAACCCTCCGAGGGCGGGGAGCCCTCCGGCGACGGCACTGCGTCGCGGGGCGACGCGGCGAACACGCAGGGCGACGAACGGCTGCGGTCGGCCGTCGCCCAGTGGATTGCATCGGCGAACGGCACCACCCCGAAGGCGGGCTCGGACACCGGGACCCCGGGGAAGGGGCGTGACGCCGGGAACGCCGAGGTCCGCGGGAGCGAGGCGGCCCACGACGCCACCGACCAGGACCCCGGGCAGCAGGACTCGGGGCAGCGGGACTCGGGGCAGCAGGGCTCCGAGGGACAGGCGGAGAGCAAGGAGCAGGGCGGGGACCGGGCCGGCGGCCGGGTCGGCGCCGGCCGTCCGGCGGACGACACCGCGGACACCGCGGACACCGCGGACACCGCGGACGCCGAGGCGTCCGAACGGCGGGACCGGTCCGACGAGCCCCAGGAGACCAGCGAACCCGAGAGGTCGCAGGGGTCAGAGGAGACCGGGGCGTCCGGCGGGGACCGGCAGGAGGCCACCGGCACCGCGGACTCCGGCACCGGTGCCGTTCCTCTCCCCGCCGGTGAACCCGACCGGGACGAGGCAGGCCGGACCGAGGCCGGCGAGGCCGACGCCGAGGCCGAAGGGCCGACCACCGACGACCGTCCCCACACGGACGAGGACGCCGACGCCGCCCGCTCCGGCACCGCCGACGACGACGAGCCCACCGGCGACGACGCCGACGGGGAGGCCGACGACCGCACGGGTCGTGCCGAGGGGGACACCGGCACCGAGGGCGAAGACGACGACCGCAGCACCGGCACGGGCACGGGCAAGGCCGTGGACCAGCCGACCACCATGCTCAAGCTCGACCGGCCCGTCCGGCCCGACGTGGACCAGCCGACCACCATGCTCAAGCTGGGCGAGACCGGCCAGCAGGGCGAGCGGGGCGGGCAGGGCGGCGAGCGCACCAGCAAGTTCGTCGCACTCAAGCCCCTCGACGAGCCCGCCTCCCGCACACCTCCGGCCTCGGCCCGGCCGCAGGCCGAGCCGCCCGCCGCGGACGCCACCAAGGCCCTGCTCCGGGTCGGTCCGGAGCGCACCACCCGGCAGCCTCTTCCGCCGAAGCCGCCGCTGGACCTGCTGGCGGAGCTGACGAACACCCCGCCGCCCCCGCAGACGCCGCTGCGCACGCTGGCGCGCCGGGTCAAGATCTGGACACCGCTGGTGCTGCTGCTGGTGATCGCCTTCGCGGTCGTGCAGGTGATGCGCCCGCTGCCCGCGCCCGCCCTCACGCTCACCGCGCAGGACACCTACACCTTCGAGGGCGACACGCTGAGCCTGCCGTGGCCGGACGAGGGCCAGGGCTGGATCGCCGTCGACGGCGTCGGGACGATGGACCACTTCGGGGACCAGAAGCCGGTGGCCATCGGCTCGGTCGCCAAGACCATGACGGCGTACCTCATCCTGCGGGACCATCCGCTGAAGCCGGGGCAGGAGGGCCCGAAGATCGAGGTCGACGCGAAGGCGGAGAAGGAGGGCGGCTACGACAAGGACGGCGAGTCCACGCTCAACACCGTCAAGGCCGGTGACTTCCTCACGGAGAAGCAGGCCCTGTCGGCCGTCATGATCCCTTCCGCCAACAACATCGCGCGGCTGCTGGCGCGCTGGGACGCGGGTTCGGAGGAGGCGTTCGTCGAGAAGATGAACGCCGCCGCGCGGGACCTGGGGATGACCGGCACGACCTACACGGACCCCTCGGGCCTGAAGGAGACCACCGTGTCCACGGCCGAGGACCAGGTGAAGCTCGGCCGGGCGGTGGTCAGGAACCCGGCCCTGGTCGCCATCACGAGTGCGGCCAGCTGGACCGACCCCTCCGGCCACTACTGGAGCAACTACAACGAGCTGCCGTACCGCATCGGCGCGATCGGCATCAAGACCGGCAGCACCACGGCGGCCGGCGGCAACCTGCTCTTCGCCTCCCGCAAGGAGGTCGACGGGCAGACGGTCACCGTCGTCGGCGCGATCCTCGGCCAGAACAAGCCGACGATCCTCAAGACGGTGAACGAGGTCAGCAAGACCGCGCTGCTCGCCGCCCAGTCCGCGCTGACCCCGGCGAAGATCGTGAAGAAGGGCGACGTCGTCGGCTACGTCGACGACGGCCTCGGCGGCCGTACGCCCGTCGTCATCACCCAGGACGTCACGGCGGTCGGCTGGGCCGGCATGCGGGTGAAGCTTTCCTTCGTCGCGGGCGAGATCCCGCACACGGCCGGGGCGGGCACCACGGTCGGCACGCTGACGGTCGGCGACGGCGGGGCCGGCAGCGCCGTGAAGGTGCCGGTCGCGCTGCAGAAGGATCTGGCCGAGCCGGGCTTCGCGGACAAGCTGACCCGCCTCGGCTGAACCCCGCGACGCACCCCGGCGCCGGGCGCCGGGGTGCGTGCTAGCGTCACGAAACAGCACAGGTCGAAGCCGACGTAGACGGAGCGCGGCCGAGAAGAGAAGACAGGACACGGGGAGTGCCTTCAGGTGGCCACTGCGGAGCCGAAACGCGCCGACGACACCGGTCCGGGCCCTGGAGGCGGCCCGCGAATACAGCTCTCCGAGCCGCACGGTCGGGGGACGACCGTCAACGGCGAGCGGAGCGGCCACCCGGGTGAAGCGGGTGCGCTGGGTGCCCCGGACGAAGCGGACGGGGCGGCCGGCTCTGACGGCCCGCGGGATCCGGGGGGTCCCGGCGGCCGTCCGCGATCGGCGTTCCTGCCCCTGCGCGAGCGGTTGCTGCGGTACCCCGTGCTGTCCGTCACCGGGCTCGCCGGGGTCCTCCACATCGTCTGGTTCTTCACCTTCGCGAACAGCGGCGGCGACCTGGCGGCGCAGGACGCGTGGGCCGAGTTCGTCGGCCGGCACCCTGACTCGGCCTACAACCTGGCCTGGTACGGCGGCATGCACCCGGTGTCGTACAGCGTGGTCTCGCCGTATCTGATGTCGGTGCTCGGCGTGCGCACGACGATGATGATCGCGGGGACGGTGTCGGCCGGGCTGCTGACCACGATCCTGATCCGCAGCCGGGTAGTGCGCAATCCGCTGTGGGCGTCGCTCGCGGGCGTCTTCGCCCTGCTCTGCAACGCGATCTCGGGCCGTGTCACCTTCGGGCTGGGCACGATGTTCGCGCTGGGCGCGGTCGCCTCCGTCTTCTGCTGGCCCTACCGCTGGCGGTACAGGCGGTGGGCGAAGGCGCTGTGCGCGGCCTCGCTGGCCGGGTTGTCCACCTTGTCGTCGCCGGTGGCGGGCCTGTTCGTGGGCCTGGTCGCGGTGGCGCTGTTCCTGCAGAAGCGGCGGCCGGGCGCGTGGGCGCTGGGGCTGGTGCCGAGTGCCATCGTCGCCATGTCGGCGCTGCTGTTCCCCTTCTCCGGTACGCAGCCGATGTCGTTCGGCTCGGCGGCGCTGCCGCTGCTGTACGCCGGGATCGTCTTCTACGTGGCCCCGCGCGGGTGGCGGACGGTGCGGACCACGGCCGCGGTGTACGGGTTGTCGGTGCTGCTGGTGTGGCTGATCAGCTCCCAGATCGGCTCCAACATCACCCGGCTGGCGATGCTGTTCGCCGGTGTTGCGCTGATCGCGGCGCTTCCGTTCGCAGTGCCGCGCTCCCGCAAGTGGTACCTCATCGTGGTGGCCTTCACCGGGTTCGTCGGGTGGATCGGCTTCAAGACGGTCGACGACATCGTGCACACCGCGCCCGCCGCGTCCTGGTCACGCGAGGTGGCCCCGCTCGTCAACCAGCTGCAGAAGGTCGGCGCGGAGAAGGGCCGTGTCGAGGTGGTCCCGGCCCGTTCGCACCGCGAGGCCTCCGCGCTCGCCCCGTACGTCAACCTGGCCCGCGGCTGGAACCGGCAGGCCGACATGGAGCGCAACCCGCTCTTCTACGACGACACCCTCAACTCCGCCAACTACCACGAGTGGCTCCAGCGGTGGGCCGTGCACTTCGTGGTGCTGCCGAAGGACGAGCCGGACGGCGACGGCGGTCAGCGCGAGCGGCAGCTGGTGCAGCGCGGGCTGCCGTACCTGAAGCAGATCTGGAGCGACGCCCAGTGGCAGCTGTTCGAGATGACCGACCCGAAGCCGCTCGCCGAGCCGAACGCGGTGGTGACGCGGGCCGAGCAGGGCGAGTGGACGATGCAGGTGTCCGAGCCGGGACGCATCCTCGTCCGCATCCCGTACTCGCCGTGGCTGAGCATCGTCGACGCCGAGGGCAAGAAGCTGAGGGCGCCGCAGGAGACGGAGGCCTCCAGGAACCGTCCCGAGGGCACGCCGAAGACGTACACCAACGTCAACGGCTGTCTGACGGAGACGGAGGAGGACGCCCAGGGCGACCGGTGGACACTGCTGGTGGCGCCGAAGGCGGGGACGTACCGGCTGGCGGCTCCGTACACGGTGCCACGGGGCACTCCGTGTCCCGACGAGCTGAAGTGACCGCGCCACTCCGCGGCGCATGGGCCGTGCCGCCGCGCCGCATCTGAGCCTGCGGCGCGGCCACGCCCGACCGTGCACGGCCCGGCCCCGCGGGCCGGTCAGGCCCGCGGATACCGCGTCAGCCACCCCGGCGACGCCCCGCCCGGCCCGTGCAGGGCCGGGCCCTGGGTCATCTCCATGGCGAAGTCGTCGGCGAGTTCCAGCATCGTGGGACGGCCCTCCAGCTCGGCCAGCCAGGCCGGCGGGAGGGCCGTCTCGCCGTGCAGGGCGCCGAGGAGACCGCCGGTGAGCGCGGCGGCAGGGGCGGAGGGGCCGTCCTGGTTGACCGCGAGCCGCAGTCCGTGCCGGACGTCCTCGCCGACGAGGGCGCAGTAGACAGCGGCGGCGAGCAGCCCGTCCGCGGTGCCGCCCCCGGCGAGTTCGGCCACCCGGGCCGGGCCGGGAATCCCCTGCCGCACGGCGCCCAGCGCGTGCTGGAGGGCGTCCGCCACGGGCTCGTGCCCCGGCCGCTGCCCGAGCAGGGCGAGGGCGTGCTGCACGGCGGCGTCGAGGTCCTCGCCGCGGGCCAGACCGTGCACGATCAGCGCGTACGCGCCCGCCGACAGGCAGGCCACCGGGTGTCCGTGGGTGTGGGTGGCGGACTCGACGGCGAGCTGGACGACGAGGTGCGGCTCCCAGCCGACGAGCAGCCCGAAGGGCGCGGAACGGGCGGCGGGCTCGGGCCCGTCGGCGCCGGGGTTCTTGGGCGCGTCCAGGGTGCCCATGTGGTCGTCGCCGAGGCCGAGCAGCAACGGGCGGGACGGATCACGGCGGGCGTACAGCCACTCCTCACGGGCGAGCCACCCGTCGTCCTTGCGCCGTTCGTCGGGCCCCCAGTCCCGCTGGGTGGCGGCCCACCGCAGATACGCCCGGTGCAGGTCGGTCGGCGGGTGCCAGGCCCCGGTGTCGCGGCGGACCTGGGCCCGGATCAGCCCGTCGACCGTGAAGAGGGTCAGCTGGGTGAGGTGCGTGACGGCGCCGCGCCGCCCGTACGCCGGTACGAGGTCCACGACGCCCTCCGGGCCGCACGTCTCGCGGATCTCCTCCACCCGCAGGCCGTCGACCGGCGCGCCCAGCGCGTCCCCGACGGCCGCGCCCAGCAGGGTGCCCCGCACCCGGCTCCGGAAGTCCTGCTGCTCGGTCCGCCCCCAGACGACCCCGGTTGCCGCACCCACCATGTCCTCCCCCGGGCACCGTCCGTACGTACGACGCCAGCACTGTAATCGAACGACAACGGTCGATCGGGGGCGCAACGGTGCACGGAGCGGGGAGAGAGCGGTCGCAGGTGACCGGAAAGCGATCTTCGGCGGTGGTGCCGGTCCACGTCCGGACGAGCCGGGCACGAGGGGGCGCCGGCCGGTGGTGGCTCAATGCCCACCCACGGTTCACAGGGGTGCGGTAAATGATCTGCATGACCACCCCCACCCCCCGCATAGTCCCGCTGGCGGCCGGTGTCCTGACGGGCACGCTGGCGCTCTACATCACCCTCGTGGCGTTCGGGAACATCACCGACTTCGGCACCAACCAGGCGTTCGTGCAGCATGTTCTGGCCATGGACACCACGTTCCGGGACGAGGACCTGATGTGGCGCGCCATCACGGGCAGGGGCCTCCAGAACGCCGCGTACGTCGCGATCATCGTCTGGGAGACCGTGGCCGCGGTCGTGCTGATCGCCGGGACCTGGTTCTGGGCACGCGCCGAGCACGGCCGGGCCCGGCGGCTGTCCAGCTACGGGCTGCTCATGCTGATGCTGCTCTTCGGCGCCGGGTTCATCGCGATCGGCGGCGAGTGGTTCGCGATGTGGCAGTCGAAGGCCTGGAACGGCCTGGCCGCGGCCACTCGGATCTTCCTGATCAGTGGGGTGGTCCTGCTCGTGAACCACCTGCCGTCCGGACAGGTCCGCGACGGGCTCGACGGCCGGGAGGGGCGTCGCGACCCCGGCGAACACGGCGGACGCGACCGGGGAGTCAGCCCCTAGGCGACGACCGCGACCGTCGTCCCCGTCGTCGCGAACGCCCACAGCGCCTGGCCGTCGGGCTCGCCCATCCGTATGCCACCCGTCCTGGCCCCCGGGGTCGGGGCGGGCGGGGAGGAGCCGTCGAGGGCGTTGGAGAAGGCTATGGACAGTCCCGACCGGGCCGTGAAGTAGACGATGTGCTCGACCGGCACGCCGTCGAAACCGGTCGTCGTCTCCCGTCGGCTGGAGACGGTGTAGGTGCCGGGCTCGGGGCTGACCGTGCCCGGCCAGACGGTGAAGGTGCGGCGCTGCGCGTCGCTCGCGTCGATCAGCCAGACCCGCTTGCTGCCGAGCGAGTAGACGATGCGGCGGCCGGTGCCGGAGCCGTCCGGCACCTTCACCATGGTCGGTGTCGGGGCCGGACGAGCCCCCGGGGACGCCGACGCCCGTGCGTTGGGGCGGGTGGACACCGCCGCGGGCTTCGGGCCGTGGTCGGCCTGGACCGCCAGGGCCGCGACCGCGGCGACCGCACCCGCGGTCAGGCCGGTGACCCAGGCCCACGAGGGAAGCCGTCGGGCAGGCACGGGCACGCATCTCCTCAGTCTCCGGCCCCCGGTTCCGGACGACACCGAGGGTCGGATCATCGTACTGTGCGGGCCGTGCTCGGCCTTCCTCAGTCCAGCACCGGCAGCAGCTCCGGCAGATGCCCGTCCGACGCCCGCGCGGCCCGCTGCCGCTCCTGCGGCACCTCGCCGTACAGCGTCGTCCGAGGCCGGGCCGGGCGGCCCGCGGCCTCGGCGACCGCGACGAGGTCCCGCACCGACTTGTAGGAGCCGTAGGACGAGCCCGCCATCCGCGAGATCGTCTCCTCCATCAGCGTGCCGCCCAGGTCGTTCGCACCGGAGCGGAGCATCTCCGCCGCACCCTCCGCGCCCAGCTTGACCCAACTGGTCTGGATGTTCGGGATGTGCGGGTGGAGCAGCAGCCGCGCCATCGCCGTGACCGCCCGGTTGTCCCGCATCGTCGGGCCGGGCCGGGCGATGCCGGCCAGGTACACCGGCGCGTTCGTGTGGACGAACGGAAGCGTCACGAACTCGGTGAACCCGCCCGTGCGCTGCTGGATCCCGGCGAGCGTCCGCAGATGGCCCAGCCAGTGCCGGGGCTGGTCGACGTGGCCGTACATCATCGTCGACGAGGAGCGGATGCCCAGTTCGTGGGCGGTCTCGACGACCTCGACCCAGGTCGCCGCGGGCAGCTTGCCCTTGGTGAGCACCCAGCGGACCTCGTCGTCGAGGATCTCCGCCGCCGTTCCGGGGATCGTGTCGAGGCCGGCCTCCCGGGCCGCGGAGAGCCACTCGCGCAGGGACATCCCGGTGCGCGTGGCGCCGTTGACCACCTCCATCGGCGAGAACGCGTGGACGTGCATCCCCGGCACCCTCTCCTTCACCGCCCTGGCGATGTCGAAGTAGGCCGTGCCCGGCAGGTCCGGGTGGATGCCGCCCTGCATGCACACCTCGACCGCACCGACGTCCCACGCCTGCCGGGCCCGGTCGGCCACCTGCTCCAGGGAGAGGGTGTAGGCGTCCGCGTCGCTGCGGCGCTGCGCGAAGGCGCAGAAACGGCAGCCCGTGTAGCAGACGTTGGTGAAGTTGATGTTCCGGGTGACGATGTACGTCACGTCGTCGCCGACCGCGGACCTGCGCACGTCGTCCGCGACCCGGCACAGGGCGTCCAGCGCCGGGCCGTCCGCGTGCAGCAGCGCCAGCGCCTCGTCGTCGGTCAGCCGTGTCGGGTCGTCGGCCGCGGTGCGCAGCGCCGCCCGCACGTCGGCGTCGATGCGCTCGGGCGCCATACCGGGCACGGCCGCCTCGCGCAGCGCCTCCCAGTCGCCGTACACCTCGTCGAAGTCGTCGCGCCGGTCGGACGTGCGGCCCTCGGTGTCGATCGAGCGGTGCAGGTCCGTGCGCCCGGTCGCGGTGAAGACCTCCTCCGGCTCCTGCCACGGCCGGCCCTCGACCACCGCGTCCGGGAGGGCCAGCCCCGTCTCCGGGTCGGCCAGTGCCGCGACGTGCGGGCGCAGCCGCGGGTCCAGCCACGGCTCGCCCCGGCGGACGAACTCCGGGTACACGCACAGCCGTTCGCGCAGCTCGAAGCCGGCCGCCGCGGATCGGGCCGCCAGCTGCTCGATCTGCGGCCAGGGGCGCTCCGGGTTGACGTGGTCGATGGTCAGTGGCGAGACCCCGCCCCAGTCGTCGATGCCCGCCCCGATCAGCCGCCCGTACGCGTCGTCGACGAGGTTCGGCGGCGCCTGGAGGCAGGCGCCCGGGCCCATGACGTGGCGGGCGACCGCGACCGTGGCGACCAGTTCGTCCAGTTCCGCGTCGGGTGCGCCGCGCATCGCCGTGTCGGGTTTGGCGCGGAAGTTCTGGATGATCAGTTCCTGGAGGCCGTGGTGGGCGCGGGCCACCCGGCGCAACGCGAACAGCGACTCGGCGCGCTCCTCGTAGGTCTCGCCGATGCCGATGAGGAGTCCGGAGGTGAAGGGGACCGAGGAGCGGCCGGCGTCCTCCAGGACGCGCAGGCGCACGGCCGGCTCCTTGTCGGGGGAGCCGTGGTGGGGGCCGCCGGGCTCCGACCAGAGCCGTTCGGCGGTCGTCTCCAGCATCATGCCCATGGACGGGGCGACGGGCTTGAGCCGCTGGAAGTCCGTCCAGGTCATGACGCCCGGGTTGAGGTGGGGCAGCAGGCCCGTCTCCTCCAGGATGCGGATCGAGACGGCGCGGACGTAGGCGATGGTGTCGTCGTAGCCGTGCGCGTCGAGCCACTCGCGCGCCTCCGGCCACCGGTCCTCCGGCTTGTCGCCGAGGGTGATCAGCGCTTCCTTGCAGCCGAGGGCGGCGCCCTTGCGGGCGATGTCCAGCACCTCGTCGGGGGACATGAACATGCCGTGCCCGGCCCGGCGCAGCTTGCCGGGGACGGTGACGAAGGTGCAGTAGTGGCACGTGTCCCGGCACAGCCGGGTCAGCGGGACGAACACGCTCTTGGAGTAGGTGATGACGCCGGGGCGGCCGGCGGCCCGGAGCCCCGCGTCCCGCACCCGGGCGGCGGACGCCGCGAGGTCGGCGAGGTGCTCGCCACGGGCCTGGAGCAGGACCGCCGCCTCGGAGACATCGAGGGCGACACCGTCACGGGCGCGTTTGAGAGCGCGACGCATGGAGTTCTCGGTCGGGCCGGTTCCGGAGGCCGCGGAAGTCGTCATCCTTCGAGCATACGAGCGCACTGATCGTTTCCGCCGGGCCGCCCGGCGGCACCGCCCGGACCGCGAACCGTCGCACAACGCGCTTTCCGGCCCTCACCTGGCCCGGCCCTGCCGATCCGCTGCCCCCACCCTGTCACTGCGCTGACGCTCCCCTGCGCGACCCTGCGGATTCCCTGCCGGTCCCCTTTCCGGGGCTCTGCCGGTCCCCCGCCTCCTCCGTCCCGGCACGCTGCCGAGCCCGCTCCGGCGGCCTGCCGGTGGACCGCGGTACGGCTGCCGCACGCCGCAGCGGACCCCCGGCCCCTCCCCCGCGCCTCCCCGCGCCTCCCCGCGCGTCCCCGTGGCCCTCCCGCCCTCCTGTCGGATCCCCTGCGGATCGCCTGCCGCTCTCCGGCCAATTCCCTCTCCTTATACGGCAGTTCACGGTCACCGAGCAGGATGGTGAGCGCACGTCCGCCCCGCGTCACCTCCCCGCGGGCACCCCGTCCCGTCCCTCGCGGCACCCGGGAGCAGCAGCATGTGCGAGGACCGCCCCGGCGGCACCGGCCTCGGCCGGCGCGCCCTGTTCGTGACGGGTGCCGCCGCCGCGCTTACGTTGGGAGGCGTGAGCTTCGCTTCCGCCTCAGCAGGCGAGCAGGAGACCAGGACCGTGCGCGGCACGCTGCCCGCGGGGTCCCCTGACTTCGTGTACGTGCCCGTCGAAGTCCCGGCGGGAGTGCGGGAGATCAAGGTCGCCTACACCTACGACAGACCCTCCGTGCCGGCCGGCACCCCGGGCAACGCCCTCGACATCGGTCTCTTCGACCAGCGGGGCACCGGCCTCGGCGGCCACGGCTTCCGCGGCTGGTCGGGCGGGGCCCGCACGGAGTTCTTCGTGCGGGCCGACGACGCCACCCCCGGCTACCTGCCGGGCCCGGTGCAGGAGGGCACCTGGTACATCGCACTCGGCCCTTACACGGTGGCCCCGCAGGGCCTGTCGTACGAGCTGACCGTCACGCTCGCGTACGGCCCACCCGGCGAGACGCCCGCGCCGTCGTACCCGCCGGAGCGGGCCGGGGGGCGCGGGCGGGCCTGGTACCGGGGGGACTGCCATCTGCACTCCTGGCACTCCGACGGCCGCCGCACCCCCGCGGGGATCGCGCACCTCGCCCGGGCGGCCGGGCTGGACTTCGTCAACAGCTCCGAGCACAACACCCACTCGGCGCACGCGCACTGGGCCGACGCGGCCGGGGACGACCTGCTGGTGATGCTGGGCGAGGAGGTCACCACGCGCAACGGTCACATGGTCGCCGTCGGTACCGATCCGGGCACCTTCGTCGACTGGCGCTACCGGGCCCGCGACGGCGTGTTCGGCCGGTTCGCCCGCCGGGTCCGGCAGGCCGGCGGGCTCGTCGTACCGGCCCATCCGCACGCACCCTGCGTCGGCTGCGCCTGGAAGTTCGGCTTCGCCGAGGCGGACGCGGTGGAGGTCTGGAACGGTCCGTACACCCCGGACGACGAGATGGCGCTCGCCCACTGGGACGCCCTGCTCGTCGCCTCCGTACGGGCAGGCCGGGAGGGCCGGGAGGGCCGGGAGGGCCGGGGCTGGCTGCCGGCGATGGGGAGCAGCGACGCGCACCGCGATCCGGACACCGTCGGACTGCCCCAGACCGTGGTCCTGGCCGACGACCTGACGCGACGGGCCGTCCTGGAGGGCATCCGCGCCGGCCGCTCCTATGTCGCCGAGTCCGGCAGGGTCGCGCTGTCCTTCTCCGCGAGCGGAGGGCGCGGTGAGCACGCCGGCATCGGGGAGCGGCTGGAAGTGGCCCGGGACAGCCCGGTCACCGTCCGGCTGGAGGTCGCCGGCGCCCCGCGCTGCACCGTCCGCCTCGTCACCGATCAGGGCGTGCTGTTCACCGGCGGCCCATTGCCGGTTTCCGGCTCCGGCACGGTGGAGTGGCGTACGACGCCGTCGTACGCGGCCTACGTCCGCGCCGAGGTGCGGCACGAGACGGCCCTCGGGCCGCTGCCCGGGGCCATGGCGGCGTTCACCAATCCGATCTTCCTCGGGCGCCGTTGACAGGCGGCTCAGCGGACCCTGACGGTGGACGTGACGCCCGGGCCGGGACGGCGTCGGGGACCATGGAGCCAGGTGGCGGCGCCCGCGGCACCGCCCGACCCACCACGAGGAGTCCCAGAGCAGATGCCCCACCCCGCCGACCTCAGGTTCCGCGCGACCACCGCCTTCCAGCGCCGGATCGTCAACCCCGTGACGCGCCGCCTGCCGCTGCAGACGGTCCTGGAGACCACCGGCCGCGTCTCCGGCCTGCCCCGGCCGACGCCGGTCGGCGGGCGCCGGGTGGGTGACTCCTTCTGGCTGGTGTCGGAGTTCGGCGAACGGTCGCAGTACGTGCGCAACATCGAGGCCGACCCCCGGGTGCGGGTGCGCATCCGGGGCCGCTGGCACACCGGCACCGCCCGGCTGCTGCCCGACGACGACCCGGTGGCGCGGCTGCGGAAGCTGCCGCGACTCAACAGCGCGGCCGTGCGGTCCCTCGGGACGCGGCTGCTGACGGTACGGGTCGACCTGGACCGGTGATGCCCCGTCAGCTCGGCTCCGTGCTCCGGAGCGGCGGCGGGGAGCCGACGGGGGACGAGGTGGCTCGCGGGGGCGCGACGGCCGCGACCGGACCGCGGGCGGTGGTGTGCGGGCGGGGCGTACGAGGTGTGCGGGCTCCGTGGCCCGAGGGGCCGCGGCCTGTGATCGGCGTCTCGCCCGGCTGACGGGTCGGCCCGGGACAAGGCAGACTGACAGGGTTGCTCAGGTTGTCTAGGGGGACGGCGATGGACGGAGTACCGCGAGTGCCGGAGCAGGGGCGTTCCGACACCGGGGCGGCGCACAGCGGGCCTTCCGCGCAGCCGGAACCGTCGGGTGCCGACGGGCAGGGGCCCTCGGCCGAGCTTCGTTTCTTCGTGCTCGGCCCGGTGCGCGCCCGGCGCGGCGAGGAGGAGTTGCCGTCCGGCTCTCCGCAGCAACGCGCTTTGCTCGCCGCGCTGCTGCTCCGCGAGGGACGGACGGTCACGGCCGCCGAGCTGATCGACGCCCTGTGGGGCGATGAGCCGCCGCAACAGGCGCTGGCGGCGATCCGCACCTACGCGTCCCGGCTGCGCAAGGCACTGGACGCCAGCGTCCTGGTGAGCGAGTCCGGCGGCTACGCGGTCCGCGGGCTGGCGGACGGGGCGCTCGACCTCGGCGTGGCGCAGGGGCTGGCCGCGGAGGCGGACAAGGCGCGCACCGGCGGCGCCCTGAACCACGCGCGGGAGGCGCTGGACCGGGCGCTGTCCCTGTGGGACGGCGAGGCCCTGGCCGGCGTGCCGGGCCCGTACGCCGACACCCAACGGGTGCGGCTGGAGGAGTGGCGGCTGCAACTCCTCCAATCCCGCCTGGACATGGACCTGGAGCAGGGCTGCCACGCGGAGGCCGTCTCCGAACTGACGGCCCTGACGGCGGCGCACCCCCTGCGGGAGCGGCTGCGCGAGCTGCTGATGCTGGCCCTCTACCGCAGCGGCCGACAGGCGGAGGCCCTGGCGGTCTACGCCGACACGCGGCGCCTGCTGGCGGAGGAACTCGGCGTCGACCCGCAGCCCGGTCTGCGCGAGCTGCAGGAGCGGATCCTGCGGGCGGACCCCGGGCTGGCGGAACCGTCCACGTCGGCTCCCGAGCCGTCCGCGGTCCGGGTGCGTCCCGCGCAACTCCCGGCGACCGTACCGGACTTCACCGGGCGGGCGGCGTTCGTCCGCGACCTGGGCGAGACGCTGTCGTCGGCCGGGGGCCGGGTCATGGCGGTGTCCGCGCTGGCCGGCATCGGAGGTGTGGGCAAGACGACGCTGGCGGTGCATGTGGCGCACCGGGCGCGGGCGTCCTTCCCGGACGGTCAGCTGTACGTCGACCTCCAGGGCGCCGGACCCCGGGCGGCGGACCCGGAGACGGTCCTGGGTTCCTTCCTGCGGGCGCTGGGCACGGCGGACTCGGCGATCCCGGACACCCTGGAGGAGCGCGCGGCGCTGTACCGGTCCGTGCTGGACGGCCGGCGGGTGCTGGTGCTGCTGGACAACGCCAGGGACGCGGCGCAGGTCCGTCCGCTGCTGCCGGGCACCGAAGGGTGCGCGACGCTGGTGACGTCCCGGGTACGGATGGTGGACCTGGCGGGGGCCCATCTGGTCGACCTGGACGTGATGTCCCCCGACGAGGCGCTCGCGCTCTTCACCCGGATCGTGGGCGAGGAGCGGGTGGGGTCGGAGCGGAAGGCCGCGCTGGACGTGGTGGCGGCGTGCGGTTTCCTGCCGCTGGCGATCCGCATCGCCGCGTCCCGGCTGGCGTCGCGGCGCACGTGGACGGTGTCGGTACTCGCGGCCAAGCTGGCGGACGAACGGCGGCGGCTGGACGAGCTGCAGGCCGGGGACCTGGCGGTGAAGGCGACGTTCGAGCTGGGCTACGGCGCGCTGGACGGGGCCCAGGCACGGGCGTTCCGGCTGCTGGGGCTGGCCGACGGCCCGGACATCTCGCTGGCTGCCGCCGCCGCGGTGCTGGACCTGGACACGGAGGAGACCGAGGACCTCCTGGAGTCCCTGGTGGACACCTCGCTGCTGGAGTCGGCGGCTCCGGGGCGGTACCGGTTCCACGACCTGGTGCGGCTGTACGCGCGGGCCTGCGCCGAGCGGGACGAGAGGCCGCCGAGCGAACGGGAGGCGGCGCTCTCCCGGGTGCTGGACTTCTATCTGGCCACGGCGGCCCGGGTGTACGCGATCGAGCGGCCCGGGGACCGGACCGTGGAGCACCTCGAACACGGCGGTCAGCGGGGGCCGGAGTTCGCCGACGCGTCCCAGGCGCTGGACTGGCTGCACGCCGAGGCGGACTGCCTGCTGGCCTGTGCCCAGCAGTCGCTGAAGGGGGCGACGCTGCGACGGGCGGTGGACCTGCTCCTGGCCGCCAAGGACCTGGCCGAGTCGGGGGCGAGTTCCCGCCGGTACGAGACGGCCACGCTGGCGGCCTGCGACGCCGCGCGGGCCGCGGGCGACGCGCACGCGGAGGGGCGGGCCCGGGTCACGCTGACGCAGGTGCTCAGCAACGCGGGCCGGTTCGAGTCCGCGGAGGTGGAGGCCCGTCGGGCGATGACGCTGGCGGAGGCGTCCCGGGACCCGTGGACCACCGGCAACGCCCCCAACGAGCTGGGGATCATCGCCAACTGCACCAACCGCTACGCCGACGGCGAGTTCCACCTGATGAAGGCGATCGAGGCGTTCCGGGCCGACGGCAACCGGCCGGGTGAGGCGAGCGCGCTGTGCAACCTCTCCCGGGTCCTGGCGCCGATGGGCCACCTGTCCCGCGCGGTCGAACTCGCGCGTGAGGGCACGGAGATCTACGACGAGCTGGGGCTGATCGTGCGTCTGGCGAACGCGCGCTACGCCCTGGGGATCGTCCTGACCCAGTCCGGGCGGCTCGCCGAGGCGATGGATGAACTGACCCAGGCCGTCCAGACGTTCGCGGAGAACCGGCAGCGGCTCTGGGAGGGCACGACCCACTTCCGCATCGCCCAGGTGCACCTGCGGGCGCGCCGGCCGGCGCAGGCGGCGCAGCACGCCGAGCAGGCCCTGGCGACGGGCTGCATCGGGGGTGACTGGATGCGGGGCAACGCGCTCACCCTCCTGGGCAAGTCGCTGATCGCGCTGGGCCAGTCGGACCGCGCGCGTGCCTGCTGGCAGGAGGCACTGGCCGTCTACGACGCCTCCTCGGCGCCGGAGGCGGAAGAGGTGCGCGGCCTGCTGGCGCCCCTCACGGCGGCCTGAGGTCCCGAACCGGCGTTCATCGAACGTTTATGACGCCCTGCCAGACTCGGTACGTCGATTCGTCCCGTCGGGGGGCGGGCGGATCGGCGCGGGCCTCGACGCTACTGTGAGCGCCCCGGAACGCCTGTTCGGCGACCCGCGGGGGAGTTGCCGAACAGGCGCTCCGCCCGATGAGCCTGTCATCCACGGGAGTTTTGATCATGAGCGACGCTACGAAGGACGACGCGGCGGCGTCCGGCGGCCAGGGCCACGCCCTCGGCGGCGAGGACGACGTGGAGGCCGTCACCACCATGGACAGCCACTCGCCGGCACCGCCGAGCGACGGCACCTTCACCACCATGGACAGCCACTCGCCGATACCGCCGAGCGACGGCACCTTCACCACCATGGACAGCCACTCGCCCACACCGCCCGCTCTGGATCTCGACGGCACCAGGTAGGACTCGGTCCGACAGGGGTGATCGGCCGCGGCGGCGCGGAGGGAAGCCGCCGCGGCCGAGGTGTGTCCGGAAACGGACCGCCCGGGAGAGCGCGGCGCAGGGTGCCTGCGGCGAGGGCGGTCTGCCGTGCGGTGCGCGGCGGGCCACCGGGCCCGGTTCGGGGGGCGCCGGTACGACCGGCGGCCGGGCGCGCGGCTGACGGCAGCCGTCCGGAACCCTTCATCCGCAGCGCCCGGCACGACGGCCGTACCGGAGCCCCGCGCGGACGGGGCCGGGTCAGGGCGTGCGCGCGGTCCCCGTCCCCTTCTCCGCGTCCAGTGCGTACACGCAGCGGTCCTTGCTGCACGCGTACACCACACCGTCCCTGACCACCGGTGAGCCGGTGATCTCGCCTCCGGTGGCCAGCTTCCAGCGCAGCCGGCCGTCGTCGGCCTTGAGCGTGTAGAGGAGATGGTCGGTGGAGCCGAAGTGGATGCGGCCCTCGGCCACGGTGGGCGCGCCCACGATGTCGCCGCCCGCCTGGAAGCGCCACTTCGGGGTGCCGGTGACCGCGTCCAGGGTGTAGAGGCCGCGACCGCTGCCGACGTGCACATGACCCGCGGCGACCAGTACCGGCTCGATCGAGGCCCGGGACTCGGTCGCGATGCGCCAGCGGTCGCGGCCGTCGGTCGCGTCGAGGGCGTAGACGGTGCCGAGGTAGTCGGCCAGGTACACGCCGCCACCGGTCACCGCGGGACCGGGGACGAAGGCGGGCGGCGAGAGGAAGACCGCGGGCGCCTCGAAGTGCCAGCGCACCCTGCCGCTCGCCACGTCCACGGCGAGGACGCGGGTGCCGGCGGAGACGTAGACGTAGCCGTCCGGCGCCGGGTGGACACGGACGGGCACACCGCCGCAGGAGGCGGCGTCGCCGATCGGGTAGGACCAGCGCTCGTCGCCGGTACGGGCCTCCAGGGCACGCAGGCGGGCGTCCTGCCAGACGTACACCGTGCCGTCGTGCAGCGCAGGGCCCGCCTCCGGGGACTCGAAGTCGGTCTGCGCCCCGGTGAGCTCCCACAGCTTCTGCCCGGTCGACGCCTCCCATGCCTGCACACCGCCACCGCGGGCGCCGGTGACGACGGTTCCGTGCTCGGCCTTCAGCGAGTACACCCAGGCGTCCGTCTGGAACCGCCACAGGTCGCCGCCCTCGCGGGCGTCGAGGGCGAACAGCGTCGGCCCGTCGGAGGCGTGGATGCGGCCGTCCGCGACCGCCATGGACCAGGCCACGTCCCGGGTCTTGAAGCGGCGCCGGCCGGTGGCCACGTCCAGGGCGTGGACCTCGAACGACGTGACGTAGACGAGATCGCCGGAGACCGCCGGGGTGCCCCACACGTCGTTGGACATGCGGAACCGCCAGGGTCGCCAGCCGCTCTGCTGCTCCGGGGGCGCAGGTGGGGGGTTGGGTGCGCCGGGGTCCGGGCCGACGACACCGGGGCGCGCCTTGGACCAGGAGGCCGCGAGGGCGGTCTCCGGCCGGGGTGCGCCGACGGCGGCGGCGCGGACGTCGGCGACGCGTGGGCCGGGCCCGATCGGGACGGCGGCGCCGGCCAGCCGCACGGGGCCGTTGTCCAGGGCTCCGACGGGCGCGGCCGGGTGGGCGGGGACGGCGGGCGCGTGCGAGGGCGGGGGTGGCACGGCGGGCAGCCCGGGGCCGGCTCCCGCTCCGCCCCGGCCGCCGCTGCGCGGGCCCGCGGGCGCCGGTCTGGCGGCCGGCCGGCCGCCGCGACGGGCCTCGATGAGGCCGACGGCCTTCTCCGGCAGCCACGCCGACGCCGTACCGCTGTCGTCGGAGCCGGAGCCGAACAGGTGCGGTGCGAGTTGGGCCTGGAGGTCGGCGGGGGTGGGGCGGCCCGCGGCCTCCATCTGCATGCAGGACTCGATCAGCGGGCGCAGCTCCTCGGGAAGCCCTTCGAGGTTCGGGCCCTCCCTGAGCAGCATGAAGACCGTCTCGACCGGATTTGCGCCGTGGAAGGGCGGGTGGCCGGTGGCCGCGAAGACCAGCATGGAGGCGAGGGAGAAGACATCGCTGGCGCCCGTGACGCTGCGGGAGTCCTTCGCCTGCTCGGGGGACATGTAGGCGGGCGTGCCGACGGCGACGTTCGTCATCGTCAGACGTGTGTTCGAAACACCGGAGGCGATACCGAAGTCGATCACCCGCGGGCCGTCCTCCACCACGAGGACGTTGGACGGCTTCAGGTCGCGGTGGACCAGTCCGGCGCCGTGGATGGACTGCAGGGCCTCGGCCACGCCCGCCGCCAGCCAGCGCACCGCCTGGGCCGGAAGCGGCCCGCAGTCGTTGATTATCTCCTCGAGCGAGGGCGCGGGGACGTACGCGGTGGCCAGCCACGGCACGGCGGCGCGAGGATCGGCGTCGACCACGGCGGCCGTGTAGAAGCCGGAGACCGCACGGGCCGCCTCCACCTCGCGGGTGAAGCGGACCCGGAACAGCTGGTCCTCGGCCAGCTCCGTGCGGACGGTCTTGATCGCCACGCGCCGGCCGGACGCCGAGCGCGCGAGATAGACCAGCCCCATGCCGCCGGCCCCCAGCCGTCCCAGCACCTCGAACGGCCCGATGCGCCGAGGATCGTGCTGCGTCAGCTGATCCACCACTTGCCTGCCACCTCCCCGTACGAGCCGCGCCATCCACGTATGGACGCGGCCGAAGTGCAGCGTCTCACCACCGCACCGCCGCGGCGGCACGCACCCCGATTCTTCCTGGCCGGAGCGCCGGTTGCGAACCGGGGGACAACAGGGGTGTCTCGCTCCATTTCATGACAGATCCACCGGATCGTGCCTTTGCCCACCCTCCGTCCGGCGCTCCAGCACCGCGAACGACGCCCCCTGATTGTCCGTGACGACGGCCACCGTCCCGTACGACGCCTCGAAGGGACCCGCCTGCAGCCGCCCGCCGAGCCGCAGCACCGTGGCGACGGCGTCCTCGCAGTCCTCGACACCGAAGTGGACGACGAAGTGGGGCGGCATCTCGGCCGGGAAGACGTCGGCGACCGGCGCCCGGCCGAAGTCGGGACGGGCGTTGGGGCCGAAGAGGGCGTCACGGAAGAGGCCGCCGTAGAAGGTGTTGACGACGGAGGTGTCACGGGCGTACAGCTGCGCCCAGGCGAAGGCGCCCACCTCGTGGCGCCGGCCGAAGCCGGGATGGCTGCCGGGCTGCCACAGCCCGAAGACCGCGCCCTCGGGGTCCGTCGCCAGAGCGGAACTGCCCAGCTCACCGACCGGCAGTGGGGCGGTGACGAGCTGCCCGCCGGCGGCGAGGATGCGCCGTGAGGTGGCCTCCGCGTCCGGGGCGGCGAAGTAGACCGTCCACACGGTGGGCAGGCGGCCGTCCGCCTTGTGCGCGAGCGCGGCGACGGGCTCGCCGTCCAGGCGGGCCCACACGGTGGAGCCGTACGCGTCCTCGTAGGTCCACCCGAAGAGCTCACCGTAGAAGCGCTTGCCCGCCTCCACGTCCGGCAGCTGCGCGTCCACCCAGCAGGGGACGCCCTCTCCGTATGCGGATGCCCTGTTTTCGGCCATAGCGCCAAAGTAGCGGCCGGGCCCACACCCCGCAGACCAGGCACACCAGCCTCCCAGCCCCCATGCACCCCATTTGCAGTCGGCCAAATCGCGCTCCGATCACCCGTCGGTAAGCTGACGGCATGACAGGACAAGTGCGTACCGTCGACGGCCGCGTGGCCGGTCGACGTGGGCAGGCGACCCGGCAGAAGCTGCTCGACTGCCTCAGCGAGATGCTCAGCTCCTCCCCCTACCGGGACGTCAAGGTCATCGATGTCGCCCGCAAGGCGGGCACGTCGCCCGCGACCTTCTACCAGTACTTTCCGGACGTCGAGGGTGCCGTCCTGGAGATCGCCGAGGAGACGGCCGCCGAGGGCGCCGGTCTGTCCGAACTGGTCGAGGACCGGTCCTGGGTGGGCAAGGCGGGCTGGCAGTCCGCCCAGGAACTCGTCGACGGCTTCCTGGACTTCTGGAAGAAGAACGACGCGATCCTGCGCGTGGTCGATCTCGGCGCCGCCGAGGGCGACAAGCGCTTCTACAAGATCCGCATGAAGATCCTCAACGCGGTGAACGGCCCCCTCACCGAGGCCGTCGCCGCACTCCAGGCCAAGGGCCGGATCGACAAGGATGTGAACCCCGGGGCGATCGCCGGTTCGCTCGTCGCGATGCTCGCGGCGGTCGCCTCGCATCAGAAGGGGTTCTCGGCATGGGGCGTCAAGCAGGCTGAACTCAAGCCCAACCTGGCGCTGTTGGTGCACCTCGGCGTGACGGGGAAGAAGCCCACGAAGTAACCACGACCGACACCCGCGCGCCGGCGCCCGGAGCCAGCCTGCTCCCCCGCAATGCCGAATCCTGTCTCACAGGCGGTGGTTCCCTCACGGGACCGCCGCCTGTCGCGCATCCGGGGCGCTACGCGGGCAGCGGCCGATCCTGCACCACGTGCTTCATCACCAGCGTGGACGTCAGCCGCTGCACGCCCGGCAGGGCGGCGAGCCGCTCGTCGTACAGCCGCTGATAGGCGGCGAGGTCGGCGGCGACGACCCGCAGCAGGTAGTCCGGCTCGCCGAACAGCCGCTGCGCCTCCACCACCTCGTCCACCTCGCCGAGCGCCCGCTCGAACTCGACGACGGTCTCCCGGTCCTCCTGCCGCATCGAGACGAAGACCAGCGCCTCGAAGTTCAGCCCGACGGCCGCCGGGTCCACCAGCGCCCGGTATCCGCTGATCGCGCCGGACCGCTCCAACTCGCGCAGCCGCCGGTGGCAGGGCGAGACACTCAGCCGCACCCGCGACGCCAGCTCCGTCACGGTCAGCCGCCCGTCCTGTTGCAGCTCGGCAAGAATCTTCCGGTCCACGTCGTCCATGGGCAAGATTCTCCCCCCTCATGCCCCTCAGGGAAGAAACTTCAGGAACACTTTCGGCCACATCGCGCCTAATGTCCCCTCCATGGACTCGGGAACGCTGATCTCTTTCCTCGCCGTGGACCTCCTGCTGGTCTGCGTGCCGGGCGCCGACTGGGCGTACGCCATCGCCGCCGGGCTGCGCGGCCGGTCGGTCACGGTGGCGGTGGCGGGCCTGGTCTCCGGCTATGCGCTGCACACGGCGCTGGCCGCGGCGGGGCTCTCCGTGCTGGTGGCCGGGTCGCCCCGGCTGCTGACCGCGCTGACGGTGGCGGGGGCGGCTTACCTGCTGTGGCTGGGGTGGGGCGTGCTGCGCCGGCCGAGTGTCCCCGGGGCGGGCGAGGCACCCGCGGCGGACGGCTCCCGTGTCCTGCTGCGCGGCGCCGCGATCAGCGGCCTGAACCCGAAGGGCCTGCTCCTCCACCTGTCCGTGCTGCCGCAGTTCCTCACTCTGCGCGGCGCGCATCTGCCGTTGCCCGTCCAGACGGGCATCCTCGGTCTGCTGAACATGGCGTGCTGCACGGCCGTCTACCTCACGGTCGGGCTCCTGGCCCGCGGCGTCCTCGGCGCCCGCCCGGCCGCGGCCCGTGCGGTGACCCGCACCTCCGGCGCGGCGATGCTCGGGGTCGGCGCGCTGCTGCTGGTGGAGCGCCTGGCGACCCTGTGACCACCCTCCGCCACCGGCCCACCGCACCGGCGACGGAACGCCCGGCCCGCCCGGGCCCGCCCGGGCCCGGGCGGGGCGGACACCGCCGGGCCGGTGCGGGCATTCCGGTACCGCATGCCGGAACGGCACCTGCCGCCCGGGGGCGGAGACCGGAGCCGGACAATCGGGGAATGGGTACCGACCTTCACGAGCTGCTGCGGTCACTGCGGGTGTGGGATCCGGAGGTGACGTCCCTGCCCGGCTTCGACCCGGCGGCGGCACCCGACGACCCGCTCGACCTGTTCGCCCGCTGGCTGGCCAAGGCGGCGACGGCCGGGCAGCCGGAACCGCACACCATGTCACTGGCCACGGCGGACGACGAGGGCCGCGCGGACGTGCGGACCGTGATGTTGCACGGCGCGGACGCCGACGGCTGGGCGTTCGCCACGCACGCCAGCAGCCGCAAGGGCCGTCAGCTGGCCGGACGGCCGTATGCCGCGCTCGGCTTCTACTGGCCGCTCCTGGGACGTCAGGTGCGGGTGCGCGGGCCGGTGGCCGTGGCCTCGGCCGAGGAGGCGCAGGCCGACCTGCACGTCCGGTCGACCGGGGCACTGGCCGCCGCGCTCACCGGACGCCAGAGCGAACGACTCGGCTCCGTGGAGGAGCTGCGGCTCGCCTCGCAGGCCGCCTGGGAGCGGGCCCGGCGGGAACCGGACGCCCAGGCACCGACCTGGACGCTGTACCGGGTGCGCGCGGAGGAGGTCGAGTTCTTCCAGGGCGACGCATCGCGCCGGCACGTCCGGCTGGCCTATCGGCGGACGGGGAACGACGGCTGGCACCGGGAGCTGCTGTGGCCCTGAGGGACCGCCGCCCCCGCACCACTCGCGGACACCCGCCTCGGCTCCCGCCCGGCGGGCGGCCGGGAGCGGGGGCGCGGCGACCGGCGCCGCCGGCCGTTCCCCACCGCTCCGCAACCAGGACCTCTACGACACAAGTCCCACACACTTCTCCCCCACCCGTGATCAATCCGCAACCAATTCCGGTCTTGACCGAGACCCATCAACCTGTTGGGTGATTACGCTCGCGCACATGGCCGACTCCACAGCGTCCGCACGCCCCACGCCCCCTGCCGCCCGCCCCGTCCACGTCATCGGCGGCGGACCCGGCGGACTGGCCGTCGCGTACGCGCTGCGGGCGCGCGGCGTCCGGGCCGTCGTACTGGAGAAGTCCGACCGCGTGGGGGCGTCCTGGCGGGGCCACTACGACCGGCTCCACCTGCACACCACACGCCGGCTCTCGGCCCTTCCGGGGCTTGCGATACCCCGTCGCTTCGGGCGCTGGGTGTCCAGGGACGACGTGGTGCGCTACCTGGAGAGGTACGCCGAGCACCACGAGCTGGAGATCGTCACCGGGGTCGAGGTCACACGGGTCGACCGCTCCCCCGACGGCACCGGGTGGCTGCTGCACGCCACCGGCGGCCGGGAGCTGACGGGGGCCGCGGTCGTCGTCGCCACCGGCTACAACCACACGCCCCGGGTCCCCGACTGGCCCGGCCGCGCCGGGTTCACCGGCGAGTTCCTCCACGCCTCCGCCTACCGCAACGCCCAGCCCTACGCCGGCCGGGACGTCCTCGTCGTCGGTGCCGGCAACACCGGCGCCGAGATCGCCGTGGACCTGGTGGAGGGCGGCGCCGCACGGGTGCGGCTCGCCGTGCGGACCGCACCGCACATCGTGCGCCGCTCGACCGCCGGCTGGGCCGCCCAGTACTCGGGCGTGCTGGCCCGGCGCCTGCCGGTGCCACTCGTCGACCGGCTGGCCAGGCCCCTGGCGCGGCTCAGCGTGCCCGACCTGTCCGCGCACGGTCTGCCCCGCCCCGAGACCGGCCTGTACAGCCGGGTCACCGAGGGCGCCGTCCCGGTACAGGACGTCGGCCTCGTCGATGCCGTCCGCCGGGGGCGGGTGGAGGTCGTGGCCGCCGTCGACGGCTTCGAGGACGGCAAGGTCGCTCTCGCCGACGGCACCCGGATCGGGCCGGACGCCGTCATCGCCGCCACCGGCTACGTCCGCGCCCTGGAGGGCCTCGTCGGCCACCTCGGCGTCCTGGACGGCCGGGGCAGACCGGTCGTGCACGGCGCCCGCACTCCGGCCGGCGCGCCGGACCTGTTCTTCACCGGTTTCACCAACCCCATCAGCGGGATGCTCCGCGAACTGGCCATCGACGCGGGGAAGATCGCGAAGACGATCGCCGGGGACGCCGACGGACGGGTGTCACAGCTGCCGGTCTGACCCCCCGCGGCGGCCCACGCCCCCGCCGTCCAGGCTGCTCTGACGCAGCATCAGGCCGCCTGGTCCGCGGACGGTCCGCGGACCTCACGCCACCGCGCGGGCCGTGGCCGCCGGCCCGCGCCGGATCACCAGCGCCATCAGCGCGGCGGCGGCGCACAGCGCGCCGGACGCGTACCAGACGACGTCGTAGGAACCGAGGGCGTCCCGGGCGACGCCGCCGAGCCAGGCCACCGCCGCCGCGCCCACCTGGTGCGAGGCGAGCACCCAGCCGAAGACGATCGCGCTGTCCTCGCCGTAGTGCGCGCGGCACAGGGCCAGCGTGGGCGGGACCGTGGCGACCCAGTCGAGGCCGTAGAAGACGATGAAGAAGACCATCGGCGGGTGGACGGCCGGGGCGAGCAGCATCGGCAGGAACAGCAGCGCGACGCCGCGCAGCGCGTAGTACACGGCCAGCAGGCGGCGCGGCTCGAAGCGGTCGGTGAACCAGCCGGAGGCGACCGTGCCGGCCACGTCGAACACCCCGACCACGGCCAGGAGCGAGGCAGCGGCCGTGACGGGCATGCCGTGGTCGTGGGCCGCGGGCACGAAGTGGGTTTGGACCAGGCCGTTGGTGGAGGCGCCGCAGATCGCGAACGTGCCGGCCAGCAACCAGAAGGGGCCGGTGCGCGCGGCCGACAGCAGCACGGTCACCGCACGGCGCGCGGCACCCCGCACCGGCTCCGGCCCGGGCACGAACGCGGGGGCTCCGTACGGCCTCAGACCCACGTCCGCGGGATG
Organism: Streptomyces sp. MUM 2J; assembly: GCF_022414535.1. Taxonomy (GTDB): domain Bacteria; phylum Actinomycetota; class Actinomycetes; order Streptomycetales; family Streptomycetaceae; genus Streptomyces. The sequence continues at coordinate 136,141 of NZ_JADWYM010000002.1, read as the reverse complement.
GTCGCGCAGCAGCAGCCAGACGAACGGCACCACGGCGAGGGCGGCGAGCGCCACGGTGACGGCCGCCGGACGCCAGTCGTACTCCTCCACCATCCACGACAGCAGCGGCAGGAAGATCAGCTGGCCGGACGCCGAGGCGGCGGTCAGTATGCCGCTGACCAGGCCCCGGCGCTCGGTGAACCAGCGGTTGGTGACGGTCGCCGCGAAGGCCAGGGCCATCGAACCGGATCCCAGGCCCACCAGCACGCCCCAGCACAGCAGCAGTTGCCAGGCCGAGGTCATCCACACCGTCAGCCCCGAGCCGAGCGCGATCACCGTCAGGGCCACGGCGACCACCCGCCGGATCCCGAACCGGTCCATCAGCGCGGCCGCGAACGGGGCGGTGAGGCCGTAGAGAGCGAGGTTGACGGAGACGGCGGCCCCGATCGTGCCGCGCGACCAGCCGTACTCCAGGTGCAACGGATCGATCAGCAGTCCCGGCAGGGAACGGAAGGCGGCCGCGCCGATGATCGTGACGAACGTCACGGCGGCGACGAACCACGCCCGGTGGATGCGGGCGGGGCGGTGGAAGGACTCCACGGGCAGGGGTGCGGGTTCGGTCGTCTGCGTCACACCCGGAGCCTCCGGTGTGCGGCTCCCACGATCGAGTGGCCCGGAGGACAGTATTCACTAGGATCGGGCCATGGACGCAGCCGAGGAGTACCGCCCGCACCGTGTCGCCGTCCTCGCCCTCGACGGACTGCTCCCGTTCGAACTGGGCATTCCCCACCGGATCTTCGGCCGGCCGCGGGACGCCGGGGGGCGACGCCTGTACGAGGTCCTGACCTGCTCGGTCAGGCCGCCCGGGCCGGTGCGGACCGACGCCGACTTCACCGTGCACGCCCCGCACGGCCCCGAGGCGCTCGCCACCGCCGACACGGTGATCGTCCCGGCGTCCCACGAACTCGGTCCTGTCCACGAGGAGGGCGTGCTGACCGGCGACCTCGCCGCCGCACTCGCCCTGATCCGGCCCGGCACCCGTCTCGCCTCGATCTGCACCGGCTCCTACGTCCTGGCCGCGGCCGGACTCCTCGACGGCCGCCCGGCCACCACCCACTGGGCCAACGCCGCCCACTTCAGGCGGCTGTTCCCGAAGGTCGAGGTGGACCCGGACGTGCTGTTCGTCGACGACGGCGACGTGCTGACCTCGGCGGGCGTGGCGGCCGGCATCGACCTGTGCCTGCACATCCTGCGCCGCGACCACGGCACGGCCGTCGCCAACGACGTCGCCCGCGCCACGGTCGTACCGCCGCACCGCGACGGCGGGCAGGCGCAGTACGTCAACCGGCCGGTACCCGACCCGCAGCAGACGACCACGGCGCACGCGCGCGCGTGGGCGCTCGGCCGGCTCCACGAGCCGATCCAGCTGCGCGACATGGCGGGGCGGGAGTCCATGTCCGTCCGCACCTTCACCCGCCGCTTCCGAGAGGAAACCGGTGTCAGCCCCGGCCGGTGGCTCACCCGGCAGCGCGTCGAACGGGCCCGGCACCTGCTGGAGTCCACCGGCCTGTCCGTCGATCAGGTGGCCCGGGACGCCGGTTTCGGCACGGCGCAGTCGATGCGGCAGCACCTGCAGGCGGCGGTCGGGGTGACGCCGACGGTCTACCGGCGCACCTTCCGCGCCCGCGACGCCGCCTGAGCCACCGGCTGACGTGCCGCGAAGAGTTGTCCACAGCCTGTGGAGAGACGTCCCGGCGCGGCTCTCCCGCCGCCCGCGCCGCCCGACCGATCCACCGGGGGTGCACAATGCGGGCACCCCTCGCGAACGTCCCCCGAACAGTCGGGCCGACGGCGCACCGCTCCGCCCCGAGCGCGACACGCACGCCGCCGGCCGACTCCGGCGTACCCGCCCCGACTTCCCTCCGCCCCGAGCGCCCCTGGAGGGAACGGACGCCGTCCGCGACCCACACTCGCCGAGGGCTCCCGTCACCGGAACCCTCGTCGTCCCCTCGCGGCGAATCGCTGCCCACAAGCGTGATCAAACGGACACGTCACGTCAACAGCCGAAAGGAGGTTCATGACTTACGTCCGATTTGTCACAGGCGCGCACGGAAGCACGGTGCGGGCGCACACCGGGCACCGGCACCGCCGCGTCGTCGCCGTCTGCCACCGTGCCCCGATCCGGGCGCGGGGACGGTCACCCGCCCGGTGGGCTCACACCGCTTCGTACGCCAGGTCGCCGTAGGGCGAAACGGAGGCTCCGCAGCCCTTCCCGAGCTCCTGCTGAGCGGTACACCGGTCGAGTTCACACCAGACGCGCTTGCCCGTCCCCTCGGGGCTCCAGCCCCACCGGTCGGCCAGGCCGTCCACCAGGGCCAGGCCCCGGCCGCCGGTCGCGTCGCCGTCCACGCACCGGGGCACCGGCGCGCGACCACTGCCGTCGGCGACCTCCACGCGCACGGGGGCCGACTCGGCCGCCACCCCGGGCAGGGACAGCCGCAGCACGGCCGGACGACCGGTGTGCACCACGGCGTTGGTGACAAGTTCGGAGACGAGGAGGATCAGCGTCTCGGCGAGCGGGTCGTCGGCCCCTATGCCCGACCCGGCGATCCGCGAGCGGGCCCACCTCCGGGCCCGGCCCACTTCCGTGGGGTCGGGCCGGACCTCCAGCTGCACCTGTAGCACCTGCACCGCTCACACCATCCGAACCGGCGGACACATGGACGCGCGCCACGCGAGCACCACGACGACGAGGGCCACGATCGTAGCCATTTTCTGCATGACCAGGACAACGGCCGGAGCCCGGGTCACGGAACGTGAAACCCTTGCAGGACAGCTTGATTGACGTACAGTCACCCCAACAAGCGCTTCGGGCATATTCCAGCGCGAAGGAGTACCCGTGCGGCATACTGTGCGACGCTCACTGCGGGGAGTCGAACAGGCGACACCGGCATGGCTCGTACCGGGAACCACTCGCATCCCACACAAGGTACCGGAGGGTGCCACCGACTCCGGTTGGTGACGAGTCACGTGAAGGACACAACCCGGTATCGACATCATGTGACGCTCCGTGACATCGCTATGCCACATTCCGCGACATGTACGCGAGTCACCCTCCGGTGCCACGCCTGGGCGCCCGCCCCGGCCTGCGCCCGCGGGGCCGTCACCGGCCGCGCCCTGCGGACAGGGCGGCACCGTCGGGCCATGAGGTCACTCGGGCACCGTGAAGTAGCGGGCGAAGGCGGTGACGACCTGCTCCTCCTCCACCGCGCCGTCGCCGTCGGTGTCGAGGGAGGCCGCGGCCGCGCGCGCCACGCCCTCCTGGACACCGAGGATCCTCAGCACGCGCGCGACACCGTCGACGCCGGCCGCTTGGGGGCCGTGACCGTCGGAGCCGGCGAGGGCGAGGGCGGCGTGCACGAACGGGCGGGCGATGCCGGCGAAGCGCTCCGGGTTGTCCCGCAGCCGCTTGACCGCGCCGGTGACGAACTCCTCGCGGGTGATGCGCTGGTCACCGTCCCGGTCCGCCATGCCCGCCATGCCCTGCCAGAACGCCTCGGCTCCCGTGTACAGGGCCTGCCCCCGGTCGGAGCGGGCGGTCACGCCGAACTCGGCGAGCAGTGCCCTGGCCGCGGAGCTGAAGTCCTCGCGATCGATCCAGCCGTTGCCGTTCTGGTCGAAGGTGGCGAACCGGGCGGCGATCCTGCGTTCGTACTCGCTGCTGACCATGTCTTCTCGGGCCGCCTTACGTCACGTCGTGGGGGTGCGTACGACTGCGAGCGTAGGGCGACGGCGGCCGGACCCGGAACGCGAGGAGAGCACCTGTGCCGGGAACGGGGACGTTCCGGGACAGCGCTGTGGCAGTGCAACACGCAGACCGGGCCTCACGCCGACAGGGGCGGGACCTCCTCGGTGACCGCGTCGGCGAGTTCGGCGTGCACGTCGAACAGCCGGCGCACACCGAGGGCCCCGAAGACCCGGTTGACGTGGGAGCCCTCGACCGATCCCCCGTCCGGCAGCACCAGCCGCAGCACGCCCCGGCAGGAACGCAGCAGACGGCGGGCGGCGATGAGGACGCCGACGCCGCTGGAGTCGCAGAAGTGCACCCCGGAGAGATCCAGGACGAGACGGTGCCGGCCGTCCGCGACGGCATCGTGCACCCGCTGCCGCAGCACCGGGGACGTCAGCAGGTCCAGTTCTCCCGACACGTGGAGCACGGCCCATGCGCCCCGCTCGCCGTCGGTCACCTTGAACGTCACCACCACGTCCTTCGCTCATCAAGCGGAGGCAGCCCCTACGCTTCCTTGCAGCGCGGCTGCCCACCGGCCGTTCCCTGAAACCCGGGATGCAAAACGGCGATCGATCAACAAGGGGCTTGTTTCAGTCACCCCCGATCCTGTTCGATCGACTCTGATCGGAAGGCGAGGGGGTAGGCGACCGGCCGGGGCGAAAACTCCGGATGCGTCCCTTACCACCTCCGGAACGGCAGGGGGCGCACATTGACACAAAGGGGCGTGCGCTGTCGGACGTGCCGACTACATTCGAGGAGACGGCAGGCACACGCTGGACCGGGGCTACGGGCACGGGGAGGAGGCCGCGTGGTGAGGAAGGACACACCGCAGCGCTGGGACCGCAGGATGCAGCAGCGGCTCGCCCGCGGCGAGGCCGCCGCCCTGGGCGAGCTGTACGACCGGTTCGCCTCACTCGTGCACAGCCTCGCCCACCGCGTCCTGGACGACGAGCGCGCCGCCGACAGCGTCACGCGCGAGGTCTTCGCCCACGTCTGGGAGCACCCCGACGCCTACGACCCCAAGAAGGGCCCACTGCGCACCTGGGTCGCCGCGCTGGCCCACCGGCTCGCCGTGCAGCGCCTGCGCGCCACCGAGACCGCCGCGCTCGCCCGGGGCGACCACGGCTCCCCCGAGGACCTGGAGCGCAACGTCCGCCACGCCGCCGTGGCCGCCCGCGCCGACTACATCGTCCAGTCCATGCCCGCCCCGCTGCGCGCGGCCCTGGAACTGGCCTACTTCCAGCGCCGCGACTACCGCCAGACCGCGGTCGACCTGGGCGTCACCGAGGACGAGGCCCGCCGCCGCCTCCGCCTGGGCCTGCAACTGCTGTCCACCGCCCACGACACCGCGGCGCCCGGCGCCCCGCCGGAGTACGGGGGTGCGGTGTGAGCGAGGCGGACCGCTACGAGGACGACGAGCGGCGCGACGGGCGCGAGCAGCCCGGGGAACACGGCCCGCGGGAACGGCCGACACCGCACGAGGAGTACGGCACCGCCGGCACGAGCGGCCCGGACGCCGGGAACCCCGGGAGCCACGGCACCGCCGTCCCACCCCCAAGACCGGAGCCGCGCATACCGATGCCCCGGGTCTCCGTCGAGGACAGCGGGCGGCCGCTGCCGGCACCGGCCGCCGCCGGACCGCCGCAGCTGGCGCACGGCGTGCTGAAGTCGCTGCTGGGGGCGTGGGCGCTGGCCGCCTGCTCCGCCGAGGAGACCGCGGCCGTGGAGGAGCACCTCGGCACCTGCGGCGTCTGCGCGGACGAGGCCCGGCGCCTGCGCGAGGCCGTCGGTCTGCTCCAGCGCTCCGAGAGCCTCGACCTCGATCCCGCGCTGCGCACCCGCGTCCTGGAGGGCTGCCTGAACCGGCGTCCGCCGCGCATCCCGGTGCCGGGCTGGGCGACGGCGTACGACGCGGAGACCGCGCGCCTGGACGCGTTGCTCCAGGACTTCGGGGACGGCGAGTGGCACGCGCCGGTGCGCCTGCGCTGGTTCGACGGCGACGCGGCGACCAGCCGCGGCACGACCGTCGCCGGGGTCATCGCGCATCTGCTGGCGGTCGACGGGCTGGTCGCCTCGGCACTCGGGCTGGACGATCCCCTGGACGGCGCCGCCGCAGGGGCCCGCACCCCGACCGAGCGTACGGAGGCCTTCTGGCGCGTCGCGCAGGTCCCGCCCACGCGCACGGTACGCGGGCCGTGGCGGGAGCAGAGCCACGCCATCGTGCGGGCGGCGGGGTTCACGGGCAGCGGTGCCGGGACGGTGGGCGTCTCCTACGGCGACGTGGAACTACCCATGCGGGACGCGATGCTGGACCGCGCCTTCGAGTGCTGGGTGCACGCGGAGGACATCGCGGAGGCCGTGGACTATCCCTACGAGCCGCCCGCGCCCCGCCATCTGCACCACATGATCGATCTGGCCGCCCGGATGCTGCCGGCGGTGCTCGCGGCCCGCCGGCGGGCCGGGCGCGCCTCCCCCTACCCGGGCCGGCACCTGGTCACGGCAGGTGATCCGGGCCGCAGCCTGCGGCTGGAGATCGAGGGCCTGGGCGGCGGCGAGTGGCTCGTCCCGCTTGACTCCCCGGCCGCGGTCGGCTCCGCGGAACGCGAGGTCGCCCATGTCGCCCTGGACGGCGTCGAGTTCTGCCGCGTGGCAGCGGGCCACGTGCCGCCGGCCGAAGCGGCGGCCGGGCAGGCCGGCGACCGCGACGCGATCAGGGACGTGCTCTTCGCCGCGGCGTCCTTGAGCCGGCTCTAGGGGGTGTCCCGGGCGGCGCCCGTCAGGCGAAGACGACCGTGCGGCGCCCGTTGAGCAGGATCCTCCGCTCGGCGTGCCACTTCACGGCCCGCGCCAGCGCCTGGCACTCCACGTCGCGGCCGACCGCCACGAGCTGGTCGGGGGTCACGTCGTGGCCGACCCGCTCGACCTCCTGCTCGATGATCGGCCCCTCGTCCAGGTCGGCCGTCACGTAGTGGGCGGTCGCGCCGATGAGCTTCACACCGCGCGTGTGCGCCTGGTGGTAGGGCTTGGCGCCCTTGAAGCTCGGCAGGAAGGAGTGGTGGATGTTGATGATCCGCCCCGAGAGCTGCTTGCACAGGTCGTCGGAGAGGACCTGCATGTAGCGGGCGAGGACGACCAGTTCGACGTTCCTCTCGCGGACGATCTCCAGCAGCCGCGCCTCGGCCTCGGGCTTGTTGTCCCTCGTCACCGGGATGTGGTGGAAGGGAATGTCATAAGAGGCCACGAGCTCGGCGAAGTCGGTGTGGTTGGACACCACAGCCGCGATCTCCACCGGCAGCGCGCCGATACGAGCCCGGAAGAGCAGGTCGTTCAGGCAGTGGCCGAACCTGCTGACCATCAGCACGATGCGCATCTTCTCGTCGGCCCGGTGGATCTGCCACTCCATGTGGAAGGAGTCACCGATCGCCGCGAAGCTGGCCCGCAGCTTGTCGACGGACACCGGCGCCTCGGCCGAGAAGTGGACGCGCATGAAGAACAGCCCCGTGTCGTGGTCGCCGAACTGCTGACTGTCCTCGATGTTGCAACCGGTCATGAACAGGTAGCTCGACACGGCGTGCACGATGCCCTGCTTGTCGGGGCAGGAGAGCGTCAGGACGTACTGTTCGGCCGGTGCCGCGGCCCGGAGGGACTGCTCGTTCATGCAGCACAGGGTCTCATGCCCCGCGGCGCCCGGGGAGCGCCGTCCGTTACGCGGACCCGGTCAGGATCCGCAGCACGTCGAGGCTGCTCGGCGGCGAGTCCGGGTCCTCCCCGTCGCCGGCGGAGAGGCGTATGTGGGCGTCACGCGCCGCCCGGACCGCCTCCGGCCAGGCCGGGTGTTCGAGGTAGGCGGTGACCGGCGCGTCCGGGCCGACCTGGTGCACGATCCGCAGGACGCGGAGCACCGCGGTGTCGACGAGCGCCGCCTCCTGCGAGTCGCGGAAGATCGTGCCGACGTACTTCTCGGCGGACCAGTGGTCCAGCCACGTGTCCTCGACCAGCCGGTACACGGCGTCGGTCACGTCACCGTACCCTTCCACACCGGCCAGCCAGACGTCCCTCTGGAACGCCGGGTCGGAGAGCATGTGCAGCGCCGAGCGCACATTGCTGCGCCAGCGCCACCATGGCATGTCGTTCACAGGCATGCCGCCCATGGTGGAGGAGCGACGGCCGCGACGGGAAGAGTTCTCCGGAGCTTGCACAGTCGTCGATCGTACGATCCGCGACCCGCGGCGCTCCACGGCCCCCGCAATTCACCTCCACGTCACCATCCGTTGACCATGGGTCACTCCCGGGTTAGGGATGTGCCGGAATCGTGCAGGGACATGACCGGCAGGCGATGCACGCGCAGCACGTCCCTCCCCCCTTCGACCCGCCCCGTCACCAGAGCCGTCGCCAGAGCCGCGGGAGCGGCACTGGCCCTCACCCCCTTCATCGCCGGATGCGGGATCGTCCCCGGCGCCACGGGGGGCTCCGGGGACGATCCGATCAAGGTCATGACGTGGGCACCGATGGACTCCGAAGTCGGCAGCAAGCCCGGAATGCCCGCTTTCGCCCAGGCGTACGAGCGGTGGATCAACGCACACGGCGGCATGAACGGCCACAAGCTCAAGGTCCTGGTCTGCGACGAGCACAACGACAGTGTCGGCGCCGCGAAGTGCGCGCGCCGCGCGGTCCGGGAACATGTCGTCGCCGTCGTCGGCTCCTACAGCCAGTACGCGGACTCCTTCTTCCCTCCCCTGGAGGGTGCCGGCATCCCCTACATAGGCGGATACGGCGTCACCACCGCCGAGTTCACCAGCCCGCTGTCCTACCCCGTCAACGGCGGCCAGCCCGCGCTCCTGGCCGGTCTCGGCCGCAAGCTGGCCACCGGCTGCGGGCCGGTGACCCTGGTGCGCCCCGACTCCATCGCGGGGGACGAGCTGCCCCCGCTGCTCGACTCGGGCCTGAAGGCCGGCCGGCACGCCGTGGCCGGCGACCAGCGGGCCGCCGAGGACGCCACCGAGTACTCGGCCCAGTCGAAGAAGGCCCTGGAGCAGGCCGGCACCGAGTCCGGCAAGGAGGGCTGTGTGGTGCCGGCGCTCGGCGACCGCACCAGCACGTTCATGGACTCCTTCCGGCGCGTCCGCAAGGGCTACCCGGACGTGCGGGCCGCCACCGTGCTCGGCAGCGTCGACCAGACCGTGATCGACGCCTCCGGCGGCAAGTCGGGCCCCTACGAGGGGGCGTACATCACCGGCTGGTACCCCGTCGCGAGCGATCCGCGCTGGGACGGGATGAAGAAGGTGATCAAGGAGCAGGCGTTCCTCGACAACCGCATCGACCCCGCCGACGCCGGCGTGCAGACGACGTTCATCGCCTACAGCGTCTTCAAGCGGGCGGTGGACCGGCTGGGCGACCGGGAGGTGACGGCCGTCAGCGTCCGCCAGACCCTCGACAAGGACGTCACGGTCGACACGGGCGGCCTCACCCCGCCACTGCACTGGGAGTTCGCGGCCAAGCTCGCCTCGGTCGGCTTCCCCCGCCTGGTCAACGCCAACGTGACGCTCCAGGTGGTACGGAAGGGCCGGCTGGTGGCGGCCGAGAAGGGCTTCGTGGACGTCACCCGGACCCTGCTCGACGCCGACCTGAACTAGGGGGGGCGCCGCGCGCTTCGGGGATCCCACCCGCCCCGCGGCGCCCGGCACGCCGCCGGGCGAGCCGGGGCGCGGGGTGGCCGGGGCGCGGCTCCGCCCCCCGCGCTGCCGCACGGGGTCGCCGCGGCCTCCCGGCGGGCCCCGCCGGTCACCCCACCGGGTGTGCGGCCGGCCCCATCCGCCGGCCGCGGGGGTTCACAGCTGGGTCGCCTGACGCTGGGTCAGCCCGTACTTCCCCGCGATCACGTTCCACAGCTCGGAGGCCGTCTTCTTCTGCGTGCTGGCGGTGCCGCTGGCGCGGTTGCCCGCCTGCGTCTGCCCCGTGGAGCGGGCATGGCCCTTCTTGCACAGCTTGCCCTGGTCGCCGGCGACCTCGTCGGCCCACGCGGCGTAGTGGTTGTCGGCCGACGCGGACGCCTTCCACCCGTTGGTGAGGGCACCGGTCAGCGCGGCGTGCTCGGGCAGCCTGCCGACCTGGAGCGCGCCGAGCCTGGTCACCAGGTCGGTGCGCTGCTCGGCCGCGGCACGCAGGTCGGCGGCGGCCTGGCCGAGGTTGCGGCAGTCCTTCACATCGGCCACCGCCTTGATCACGGCGGCCCGGCTGCTGCCGCTGTCCGCGAGCAGCTTGTCCAGCGCGACCGCCTGCTGCTCGGCCGGATCGGCGGCGGGCGAGGGGGCGCCGGTGGTCGCGGACGCACTGGCGGCGACGTTCGCACTGCCGTCCCCCTTGCCGTCGTCACCGCCGGAGCTGCCGAGCATCGCGCCGGCGCCGACGCCGAGCACGGCGATCCCGACGCCGATCGCCGCGATCAGGGGCCACCGCGAACCGGTGCCGCCGCCTCGGCGCCGCTCGTCGCCCCCGTCGTCGTCCCTCCCGGGACGCGACGGGATGAACGCGGGCTGCGCGGCGTACCCGGGCTCCTCCTGCCGGACGCGGGGCATCTGCTGGGTCGCGCCGGCCGGGCCGTCGCCCCCGGGTCCGTTGCGGAAGAGGTTGTCGAACTCGACGGGCGGCTGCCGGTCCGCCTCTCCCGGCATGCCGCCGTAAGGCGGCGCCGGCGCGTCCGGCTGCGCGGGGACCGGCGCGATGTACTGCGTCGCCTCCGCGTCGGCACCGGCCGCGGGCGGTGCGGCCCGGCCGGGGGTCCGCGTCGGGTCGGCACCCGCCTCGGGCGGGAGGGCGCCAGGGCCGACGGGAGGTATGAAGCGGGTGGCCGCCTCGTCGGGGACGGTGTGCGGAGCGTGCGCCCCGGGCGCGCCGTACGCGCCCTGCGGGGGGTGAGCACCGTGCGCGGACGGTGCCGCGACCGGCGGAAGGAACTGCGTCGCCCCCTCGGCGGCTCCCGGCGCGGGCGGGTGCGCCGGCACGTCGGTGTGCGGCGGATACGGAGTGGCTCCCCCGGCGGCCGCCGGCAGGTGCGCGCTCGGGCCGCCGGCGGGTGCCCCGTAGCCGTTGCCCGCGGTGCCGCCGGCCCCGTGCGCGGGGTATGCGGGCGGGTAGCCGTACGCCGGGGACGGCCCGGCCGACGCCTGCGGTGCACCCGGGTACCCGTACCCCGGTGCCTGCGGCCCGTCCGGGCCGCCGTACGCAGGGGGGTGTCCGACCTCGGGGGGCAGCGGGCCGGCGCCGGACGGCGCCGGGGTGGCGGACCAGGACTGGGCGGGCTGCTGCCACCCCTGGTCGGCCTGCGGCTGCTGGTGCTGGTGGTGCTGCTGGTCGGCCTGCGGCTGCTGGTGCTGACCGGGTCCCCACGGGCTGCCCCAGGCCTGGCCGCCCGACGGAGCGGTGCCGGGGGCACCGCCCTGGCCACCGTACGGATCGGGCTGTGGGCCGGCGGGGTGAGGGGCCTGCTGCCCGCCCCCGTGCGGGTCCGGCAGCAGGGGCGCACCGCCGTCGGAGGGCAGCACGACGCCTTCGCGCGCGGGCCGCTGCGCCGAGGGCTCCTCGCCCTGTCCACTCTGCGTCACCGGGACTCCTACGAATGGGGGACCTTCGGGATCGTCGGGTCACGCTACCGGGTCCCCTGAGCCGGGTGCTACGCAGCTCAGAACACCGCCTCCTTCCCTGTGACCGCGGTAACACGCGCCTGTGGACGGCCGGTGCCGCTTCGTCAACCCACCGTGTCCCGCACCGTCATGCGGCCGCGCGAAGGTCCAGTCGCGCGCCGAACTCCCGCACCACCGGCTCGTCGCGGAAGGGCTCCAACCTCTGCTGGAAGTCCTCCAGATACTCGGCTCCCCGGTTGGAGCGGAGGGTTTCGAGGAGTTCCACGGCCTTCAGGCCGGTGCTGCAGGCCTGTTCGATCTCCCGCTGCTGGGCCTGCGCCGTGGCGAGCAGGACGTAGCCGATGGCCCGCCGGCGGGCGCGGGACTCGGGGTGCCCGGCCAGGGACTGCTCCGCGCAGCGGGCCGCGGAGTCGGCCTGCCCGAGGTCGCGATGGCAGTGCGCCAACTCATCGGCCAGATAGGCCTCGTCGAAGTGGGCGATCCACGCCGGATCGTCGCCGGAGGCCGGGTCGACGGCCTCCATGGCGTCCACCGCGCGCCCGGCCGCGGCGTGGGCGGAGCGCACGTCGCCGAGAAGGGCGTGGCCCCGGGCTTCCGCGGCGTGGAACATCGCCTCCGCGCGCGGTGTGACGCGCCCGCGCGCCCCTTCCTGCGCGGCACGCGCCAACTGCGCGATCTCCCGCGGGTTTCCGAGCTGTGCGGCCAGGTGGCTCATGGAGGCGGCGAGGACGTAGCCGCCGTAACCGCGGTCGCCGGCCGCCTGCGCGAGCCGCAGCGACTGGATGTAGTAGCGCTGGGCGAGACCCGGTTGCCCGGTGTCGACGGCCATGTATCCGGCGAGTTCGGTCAACCGGGCGACCGCGGCGAACAGTTCGCGGCCCACACCCTCGCGGTAGGACCCGGCCAGCAGACCGGAGACGACGCTGTTGAGATAGTGCACGACCACCGGCCGCACGTGCCCGCTGCCGTACTGGTGGTCCAGATCGACCAGCGCGCGCGTCATGGCCTTCACGGCGGCCACGTCGGCCTGGCCCACCCGCGGGCCCGCCGCGCGCGCCACCTGGCCGTCCGGCGAGGAGATGAGCCAGTCGCGGCTCGGTTCGACGAGCGCGGAGGCGGCGACGGACGAGCCGGACAGGAAGTCGCGGCGCCCGACGTCGCTGCGCCACAGCTCGCAGACCTGCTCGATGGCGCCCAGGACCGTCGGCGAGAACTGCAGGCCGACGCCCGAGGCGAGGTTCTTGCCGTTGGCCATGCCGATCTCGTCGATCGTGACCGTTCGGCCCAGCTTGCGGCCCAGCGCCTCGGCGATGATCGCCGGAGCGCGTCCCCGCGGTTGCTGCCCGCGCAGCCAGCGCGCCACGGAGGTCTTGTCGTACCGCAGGTCGAGGCCGTGCTCGGCACCGCACATGTTGACCCGGCGGGCCAGCCCCGCGTTCGAGCAACCGGCTTCCTGGATGAGCGCCTGCAGCCGTTCGTTCGGCTGCCGCGCGACGAGAGGCCTTGCGGCCATGGCATAACCCCCTGTGGCTGCGGTGCCTGCCCACGCACCGGGTTGACGAGTCTTCCGCGACCGAACCCCTCACGTTCCGGCGTGGAGAATCCGGCCGTGAAGATCAATGCCCCGCCGACTTGTCGAAAATGCACGTCATGCGCGGCATGTTGAGGATTGCTGGGGTAACAGCACAACCGTGCCCCCCGCATGGCTACCCGCTCGCGCCGTCAATCCCTCCGCGCGCCCCCACCTGTGCACCCATGCGCCCCGGACGCGGAATCGATGCTCCTCCCCCGCGCGCGGTCGCAGCCGTAACTCCAGGTGGGTGCGGGAGTTGTGTTCCACGTGGAAGAGACGATCCCGGGCACCGAAGCCGCACAGATTCCGAAGCAGCGCGGGGAATCGCTGCTGGAGACCGCCGTTCGCTACGCAGAGGAGCGCCACTGGGACGTGTTCCCCGGCACCTGGCTGGAAGCCGTCGACGGGGTGCAGCGCTGCTCCTGCGACGACGCCGGGTGTGCCGCACCCGGGGCGCACCCGGCCCGCGCCGACTGGGCGACGCAGGCGACGGGCAGCGCGACCGTCGCCCGCCGGATGTGGCAGAAGCAGCCGGCGGCGTCGATCCTGCTGCCGACCGGGCGCACGTTCGACGCGCTCTCCGTGCCGGAGACGGCCGGGTTCCTCGCGCTGGCCCGTATGGAGCGGATGGAGCTGACGCTGGGGCCGGTGACGCTCACCCCGGACCGGCGGATGTTCTTCTTCGTACTGCCGGGCGCGACGGCGAAGGTGGGTGAGCTGGTGCGCAAGATCGGCTGGGCGCTCTCCTCCCTGGACCTGGTCGCGCTGGGCGAGGGCTCCTACGTGACCGCCCCGCCGACGCGCTACGGCTCCCGCGGCGCGGTGCAGTGGGCCCGGCGGCCGACTCCGGCGAACCGGTGGCTGCCGGACGCCGAGGAGTTGATCTCGCCGCTCGCCTACGCGTGCGGGCGGGACCGCTGACGGACGCCGCCGGTTCGCACACACCCGCGCCCTCGGGGGCGGGCGTGCCCGGGGCGTGTTCCCGGGCTGCCACCCGCGCCCTGCGGGCGGCAGCCCGGTCGTAGGGTTGCCCCATGACGGAGGGAATCTCAGCGGCCGGCCCGGCTGCCGTACGCGTGCAGGGGCTCTGGAAGCGGTTCGGGCAGCAGGTCGCGGTGGCCGGGATCGACCTGGAGCTGCCGGCCGGGCGGTTCGTCGGCCTCGTCGGACCGAACGGTGCCGGGAAGACCACCACGCTGTCGATGGTGACCGGACTGCTGCGGCCCGACCAGGGCGTCGTCGAGGTCGTCGGCCGCGACGTGTGGCGGGACCCGGTCGCCGTCAAGGCCCGCATCGGCGTGCTGCCGGAGGGCCTCCGGCTCTTCGAGCGTCTCTCCGGAAGTGAACTCCTGTCCTACACAGGGCGGTTGCGCGGCCTGCCCGGCGCCGAGGTCGACAAACGTGCCGCGCAGCTCCTCGACGTCCTCGACCTCGCCGGGGCCCGGCACAAGCTGGTCGTCGACTACTCGACCGGCATGCGCAAGAAGATCGGGCTCGCCGCGGCTCTCCTCCACAATCCCGAAGTGCTCTTCCTCGACGAGCCGTTCGAGGGCGTCGACCCGGTCTCCGCGCAGACCATCCGGGGCGTCCTGGAGCGGTACACCGCCTCGGGCGCCACCGTCGTCTTCTCCTCCCACGTGATGGAACTGGTCGAGTCCCTGTGCGACTGGGTGGCCGTCATGGCCGCCGGCCGGATCCGCGCCCAGGGCCCCCTCGCCGAGGTGCGCGGCGACGCGCCCTCGCTGCAGCAGGCGTTCCTGCAGCTGGTCGGCGCGAGCGGCCGGGACGCCGGCTCCGACCTCGACTGGCTCGGCGGCGGGGCGGCGCGATGAGCGTCACCACCGTCGTCGTACGGCTGAAGCTGTCGCTGCTGCGCAACGGGTTGCGGCAGTCCGGCGGGCGGCGCGCCGCGTACGTGGCCTCCGCGGTCGTCGCTCTGCTCTTCGCCGCCCTGCAGTTGGTCGGCCTGATCGCCCTGCGCGGGCACGCGCACGCCGATGCGCTGGTGGTGCTGCTGGCAGCGGTGCTCGGGCTGGGGTGGGCGGTGATGCCGCTGTTCTTCCCCGGCGGGGACGAGACGCTGGACCCGACGCGGCTGGTGATGCTGCCGCTGCGGCCCCGCCCGCTGGTCCGCGCCCTGCTCGCGGCCTCGCTGGTCGGGATCGGACCGCTGTTCACGCTGCTGCTGCTGACGGGGTCCGCGATCGCGGTGGCGCACGGGACGGCGGCCGGCACCGTCGCGGTCCTCGCCGTCCCGGTCGCCCTGCTGCTGTGCGTCGCGCTGGCCCGGGCGGTCGCCGCCGCCAACATCCGGCTGCTGACCAGCCGCCGGGGACGCGACCTGGCCGTGCTGAGCGGGCTGGTGATCGCGGTCGGGGTCCAGGTCGTCAACTTCGGTGCCCAGCGGCTGGGTTCGGCCGGTCTCGGGCAGCTGGACCCGGTCACGGACGTGCTGCGCTGGGTTCCCCCGGCGGCCGCGGTCGGTGCGGTGCACTCGGTGAGCGACGGCTCGTACGCCGCCGCCACCGTACAACTGGTGCTGTGCGCGGTCGCGTTGGCGGCACTGGTGGCGGTGTGGGCGCGCAGCCTGGAGCGGCTGATGACCGCACCCGACGGCTCGACGCTCCGGGCCGCCGAGCCGTCCGGGCGGGAACGGCGATCGGCACGCGGCTGGGGGCGGCTGCTGCCCGCCGGGCGTACCGGCACCGTGATGGGGCGCTCCCTGCGCTACGTCTGGCGGGATCCGAAGACGAAGGCGGCCTGGGTGACCTCCCTCGCCATCGGCCTGATCGTGCCCGTGTTCAACGCCGTGCAGGGCACCGGGACCGTCTACTTCGCCTGCTTCGCCGCCGGGATGCTCGGCATCCAGATGTACAACCAGTTCGGGCAGGACACGTCCGCGTTCTGGATGGTCGCGATGACGATCTCCTCGCCGCGGGACGCCTATGTGGAGCTGCGCGCGCGGGCGCTGGCCCTGCTGGTGATCACCCTTCCGTACGCGACACTCGTGACCGTCGTGACGACGGCGCTGCTCGGCGCCTGGGCGCGGCTGCCGGAGGTGCTGGGCCTGTCGTTCGCGCTGCTGGGCGCGATGCTGGCGACCGGCGCGTGGACGTCGGCCCGGTTCCCCTACTCGATCCCGCAGGAGGGCCACAGGAACGTGGCGCCCGGGCAGGCCGGGCTGGCCTGGATCTCGATCTTCGGCGGGATGGTGTCGGCGGCGCTGCTGTGCGCGCCCGTGATCGCCGCCACGGTCTGGCTGCACGCCGGCGCGGACGCCGACGCCTTCGGCTGGCTGCTGCTGCCGGGCGGCGCCGGGTACGGGGCCGTGCTCACCGTGCTCGGCCTGCGGCTCGCGGCACCGCGCACGGCGGCACGGCTGCCGGAGATCCTCACGGCGGTCAGCAAGGGGTGAGGCGGCCGAGCGGCCCGCCGGTGTCCGGCGGGCCGGCACGACGCCGCCCGCCGGCGGGCTCCGACGGGCACCCGCCGGGGCCGGGACGGTGCGGGCCGGAGGGCGGCCCGGCCGGAGGGCGGCCGGGGCTCAGGGGGCGAGCACCGCGTCCAGGAACGGCTCGATCGCCGTCCGCCAGGCCTCCGGCTGGTCGTAGTGGACGAGATGTCCGGCGTCGGCCACCTCCGCGTACTGGCCGCGGGGCAGGACGCGGACCATCTCCTGCGCCTCCGCGCGCCCCAGCTCGCCGTCCAGGCCGCGCACGACGAGGGTGGGGCAGCGGACCTGGGCGAGCTCCTCCCAGTGCGCGTCGTACACCCAGGTCTCGCGGGAGCGGAGCATCTGGTCGGGTTCGAAGACGGGGCGCCAGCCGTCGGGGGACTCGTGCATGACCTCGGCGTAGAACTCACCGCGGGCCGGGTTCGGGCGCTCCACCCAGGGGTCGTCCTCGCCGAACCACTTGCGGACGTCGGCGAGGGTGGCGAAGGGCAGGGGCCACGACTTGAACCAGTCGGCCCACTCGCGCTGCGAGGCGGCCCCGAGCGCGGAGGCCCGCATGTCGCAGATGACCAGGCCGCACACCAGGTCGGGGCGCCGCGCGGCGAGCTGCCAGGCGGTCAGCGCCCCCATCGCGTGGCCGATCAGGACGGCCGGGGCGAGGCCGAGCTGTTCGAGGGCGGCCTCGGCGTCCTCGACGTAGGCCTCCCGGGTGAAGGCGGCCTGCGGGGGCTTGCCGCTCTGGCCGTGGCCGCGCTGGTCGAGGGCGATCGCGCGGTGCCGTTCGGAGAGCCATCGGGCGGTGGACGCCCAGTGGGAGGCACGGCCCATCAAGCCGTGGAGTAACAGCACGCCCGGGGAGCGGTCGTGGTCGCCGGGGCCGATGCCCGGGTCGCCGGCGCGGGTGCCGTCGGCCACCCGCTGCTCCGGCAGGAGCGCCGCCGGTTCGCCCTTGGGAGGGTCGCCGAACTCCCAGGCCGCGAGGCGTACGCCGCCCGCCCCGGTCACATCGATGCGCCGCGCCATGGTCCTGGCACCCCCTAGCTCCGCGCTGCCGCTTGCCGTCGTACCGCCGTGCCCTGTCGCCGTCGTGCCGTGTGCTGCGCCTCGCGCTCGCGCATCCCGTGCGGGCCGTGCTCTGCCGCACACACATCCTGTGCAGCGCGCGTTCCGCTCGGCCTGTCACTCGCAGACTATCGAATGCGCATTCGAAAACTGCTCTCTCCGCGGGCAACACCCCTCGTTCGAGTGACCTCGCTCAAGGAATGATCGCCGCCGCCGAGGGGAGATCTTCAACGGGAGGCGGACCGCTCGGGGAAACCGGTCCGAGGGGGATGACCTTGAGAGCTCGGGGCTCCGGGTCACGACAGGGGAGGACAGGCCCCGGCGCCGCACGGCGTCGGGGCCCTCCACTCGTCCGCGGCGCATTCCCCGCCCCCTCTCGGCCTCTGCCTCACCCGAGCCCGGTCGTACGCATCACGCGACAGCCTCGCACGCGAAGGGCGTCGGCGCTGCCATTCGGCACACCGAATCCTGCCGCAGCCGCACACCGGAGGACGTCACAACTGACGCACGCGCCCCACGAGTTGACTCACCCGGACTCCGCCGCACCGCCCGCCGCGGAATCAGCGCTTGGCGACGAACACATGGGAGGCGATGTCCACCGCCAGCTCGGCGGCCTCGCCACCGCTGCCCACCAGCACTCCGCCGGGCGACTCGGTCACGCTCACCACCGAGCCGGGCTGCACGCCCGCCCGCCGCAGCGTGTACATCAGCTGTGCATCCGTCTGGATCGGTTCGCCGATCCGGCGGACGACGACCGTCTTGCCGTCCGCGCCCGGGTCCAGCTCGGAGAGCGACACCATGCCCTCGTCCAGGAACGGATCGGCACCGTCCTTCTCACCCAGCTCCTCCAGGCCCGGGATCGGATTGCCGTACGGCGACTCGGTCGGGTGCCGCAGCAGCTCCAGCACGCGGCGCTCGACCGCCTCGCTCATCACGTGCTCCCAGCGGCAGGCCTCGGCGTGCACCTGCTCCCACTCCAGGCCGATCACGTCGACGAGCAGGCACTCCGCCAGCCGGTGCTTGCGCATCACCCGCGTCGCCAGCCGGCGCCCCTCGCCGGTGAGCTCCAGGTGCCGGTCGGTGGCCACGGACACCAGGCCGTCACGCTCCATACGGGCCACCGTCTGGCTGACCGTGGGACCGCTCTGGTCGAGCCGCTCGGCGATCCGGGCACGCATGGGGACCACACCTTCCTCCTCCAGCTCGAGGATGGTGCGGAGATACATCTCCGTGGTGTCGATCAGTCCGGACATACGTGCCCCTTGATGAGATCTGCCGAAGGCTCGACGGCACCTCGGCGCGTGCGCTGGCCCTGCCATCAATTCTGCCGGATACCACCGACAACCGTGCCGCGGCGCCCGAACCGGGGACCCGCCGGGCGGGCGGCGCACACCGCCGGGCCGCCCCCCGCCGTATTGACACCGCACTGGTCCAGACCGCACCGTGATCCGCGACACGGACCGCACAGCGCGAAGGAGCCCCGCGGATGAGCGACCAGTTGGCCGACCAGTTCTTCGACGCCGCGATCGGCCTCCTGCAACGCGTCCGCGACGAGGAGCGCGGCACCATCCGGGCGGCCGGCGCGCTCCTCGCCGACACCGTCGCCGCGGGCGGCCGGTTGTTCGCCTTCGGCGCCGGCCACTCCTCCCTCGCCGCCCAGGACGTCGTCTACCGCGCCGGAGGCCTCGCCCTGATGAACCTGCTCGCCGTCCCCGGGGTCGTGGGCGTCGACGTCATGCCGGCCACCCTCGGATCGGCCCTGGAGCGGGTCGACGGCCTCGCCTCCGCCGTCCTGGACAGCTCGCCGCTGCGCGCGGGCGACGCCCTGGTGATCGTCTCCCTCTCCGGCCGCAACGCCCTGCCCGTGGAGATGGCGGTGAACGCCCGTGCGCTCGGCGTGCGGGTCATCGGCGTGACGTCGGTGGCGTACGCGGGGGAGACGAAGTCCCGGCACACCTCGGGCACGTTCCTGAAGGACCACTGCGACGTCGTGCTCGACTCGAAGATCGCGGTCGGCGACGCGGAGCTCAGCCTCGACACCGTCCCCGCCCCCTTCGCCCCCGCGTCCACCGTCGTCACCTCCGCCCTCCTCCAGGCGGTCGTCGCGACGGCCGCCGGTGCCCTGGCGGACCGCGGTGTCGAGCCCCCGCTCCTGCGGTCGGGCAACGTCGACGGCGGCCACGACTGGAACCGCAAGGTGATCGAGCAGTACGGGGACCGGATCTTCTACCGGAACTGACGCCCGGCGCCACCACCGCCCCGGCTCCGGCTCCCAAACCACCGGAGCGACACGGCCGGGCGAGGACCGGCCTGCCCCACCCGGAGCCGCTCGCACCGCCCGTGCGACGCGCCCGGCCGGGCGGCCCGGGGCGCGGGTCAGGGACCGGCGGGACCGGCAGCCGCGCCCGACGTTGCCGCCAGGTCCAGCGCGGCGGCGATGCGGGCCGCCACGTCCTCCGCGTACGCCGTGTCGGACCGCTCGAAGCCGCTGCGCCCGCCGCCGCGCAGGAACGTCACGACGCCGAGCGTCCGGCCCCGGCTGCGCAGCACCGTGCACAGCGCGTGCACGGTGTCCGCCGGCCACTGGCGGGACAGCGCCCACTCCCGCGCCTCCTCGCCCGACGCCGACCCGGCGCCGGTCCGCACCGACCCGGCACGCTGCACGCACTGGAGCGCCGGATGCCCCGCGCCGTACCGGACGGGCAGGCCGGATCCGTCGTCCAGTAGCAGGCTCGGGCCGGGCGGTCCGGACGGGGTGGCCGCGGCCCGGACGAGGCGGACCGGCCCGGCGGCGTCGGCGTCCGACAGCGCGCCGCCGACCACGCGGTCGATCACCGCGTGGTCGGCGAAACCGGCGAGCGCGAAGTCCAGGTGCACGGTGGCGGCCTCCGCCGGGTCCTCGCACTCCGCCGCGGCCCGCGCCGCCCGGTGCGACTGGTTCGTGCGGAACCGCAGGACCGCCGCCTCCTGCTCGGCCCGCTTGGACGCGGTGACGTCCTGGAACATCCAGCCGACCCCGAGCGGCACCGGCTCCTCCGCGAGCGGCGAGGCCAGCCGCAGGAAACCGCACCGCCAGCAGCGGCGCCGGTCCCCCTCCGGAGTGCGCACCGCCACCCAGACCTCCGCGGGCGCGGGCGGCGCACCATCGGCGAGCACATGGGTGAGGGCGTTCTCCAGTTCCTCCACGCCCTGGGAGAGCAGGTCCCCGAGCGGGCGGCCCAGGACGGCCGAGCGTCCCGTGCCGAGCAGCCGGGCGGCGTGCGCGTTGACGACGGCGGGCCGCAGGTCGGCGTCGACCAGGACCACCCCCCAGCCGGCGTCCTCCAGCAGCGCCTCACTGAGCGCGATGGACCGCTCCAGGTCGATCTGGGCGTGCACCTCGCTGAAGGCGCAGTACACCCCGGCGGGCTTGCCGTCGGGACCACGCACCGCCGCGGACTGGGTGCGCACCAGCACCCGGCCGCCGTCCTTGGTGAGCAGGGCGAACTCGTGCACCCCCCGTCCCGGCGCGTGCATCGCGGACAGCAGCCGCCCCTCGACCTCCTCGGCGTCGGCGCTGCGCACCGCCCACCCGGCCAGGCCCTGCCGCCCCACCGCCTCGGCCGCGCTCCAGCCGAGGATCCGCTCGGCCTCGCGGTTCCAGTGCGTGACGACGCCGTCGGCGTCGAAGGCGCACAGGGCCGCGTCCATGCCGTCCAGAAGCGCGGCGAGGAGATCCGCCCCGTCCCGCTCGGGCGGCTCCGGGTCGTCCGGACCCAGCTCGTCCGTCGTCCCACTACGCCGGGAAGCACTCACCTGGACCCCCTGCAGGCTGCGTCCGCGGTTACGGCGCGTCGGTTCGTTCACTGGTCATCATTCAACTCGAACGTGACACAGCCCACACGGGGTTCCCGCAAGATTGCAGGAATCGTTGTACGGCGGAAACGCGGCGTGTACGGCTGGTCACGCGGTCCCGGCCGCCGGCGCGGGGTCCGGCCGGAGGTCGACCCGCGTGTCGTTCCCGCCGTCCCGCACGTAGCGCTCGACCTCGGTGGAGCCGCGCAGCTCGGCGAACCGCAGCCCGTCGCTGTTCGCCGCCAGCACGCACGTCCCGATCACCCGGGCCCCCTGTGCGCGTGCGTGGGCGAGGCCGTCGTCGCACAGCGCCGTCCCGATGCCCCGGCGGGTCCGCGCGCGCTCCCGTCCGGAGCCCTCCGCACGGATCCGGAGGACCCGAACCGGCGGATCCGGAAAAAAGTGGTTGAAGCGCGGCCGGTCGGGTTCCTAGGGTGGCGAGCACACGAGAAGGGAGGTGGTTCGGCAGATGTATGGAAACCGGACGCGTGAGGTGGCTGCGGGCTAGCGGTCCGTCACCACACCAGTGCGGTGCCGGACCAGCACGTGACAGACGCGTGCAGCCGGCCCGATCCCAGCAGTCACCCGACCCGCGAGTCGCCGGTACGTCCGGCCGGCCCCTCCCCAGGAGGGCCGGACTCGCGGGTCGTCTGCGTTCTCCGGAGGCGCGGTACGCCGGTGCCGCGACCACGGCACGACACGGGGCGGTGGGCCCCGTGTACACCGCCACGGCATCACACACGGCTGATGGGCCCGGCGGGACGCCGTACCGGCGGGCGGCGGTGTCCCGCCTACGGCTACTGCTCGGTGAGGTCCGCGTAGCCGTCGACGTCGCGGGGGCTGCGCGGGCCCGGACCGACGTAGCGGGCGGTGGGGCGGACCAGGCGGCCGGTGCGCTTCTGCTCCAGGATGTGCGCCGACCAGCCCGCCGTCCGGGCGCAGGTGAACATGGACGTGAACATGTGCGCCGGGACCTCGGCGAAGTCCAGGACGATCGCCGCCCAGAACTCGACGTTGGTGGCGAGGACGCGGTCGGGGCGGCGGTTGTGCAGCTCCGCCAGGGCCGCCTTCTCCAGGGCCTCGGCGACCTCGTACCGGGGGGCGCCGAGTTCGCGGGCGGTGCGGCGCAGGACGCGGGCCCTGGGGTCCTCGGCACGGTAGACGCGGTGGCCGAAGCCCATGAGGCGTTCGCCGCGGTCCAGGGCGTTCTTGACGTAGGCGTCGGCGTCGCCGGTGTGCTCGATCTCCTCGATCATGCCGAGGACGCGGGAGGGGGCGCCGCCGTGCAGCGGGCCGGACATCGCACCCACGGCGCCCGACAGGGCTGCCGCGACGTCCGCGCCGGTGGAGGCGATGACGCGCGCGGTGAAGGTGGAGGCGTTCATGCCGTGCTCGGCGGCGGAGGTCCAGTAGGCGTCCACGGCGGCGACGTGCTTGGGGTCGGGCTCGCCCCGCCAGCGGATCATGAAGCGTTCGACGACGGAGCTCGCCTTGTCGATCTCACGCTGCGGGACCATGGGCAGGCCCTGGCCGCGGGCGGACTGGGCGACGTAGGACAGGGCCATGACGGCGGCGCGGGCGAGGTCCGCGCGGGCCTGGGCCCCGTCGATGTCCAGCAGCGGTTTGAGACCCCACACGGGCGCCAGCATCGCGAGCGCGGACTGCACGTCGACGCGGATGTCACCGGAGTGGACGGGAATGGGGAACGGCTCCGCGGGCGGCAGGCCCGGGTTGAACGCACCGTCGACCAGCAGGCCCCAGACGTTGCCGAAGGAGACGTGGCCGACCAGGTCCTCGATGTCGATGCCGCGGTACCGGAGGGCGCCGCCTTTCTTGTCGGGTTCGGCGATTTCCGTCTCGAACGCGACGACTCCCTCGAGTCCGGGTACGAAGTCGGACATCAGGCGGCTCCTCATGATGTGTGCGACGGATCGTGGGGGTGGGACGGATCGTGTAGGGGTGTGGGACGCGACCTCCGCGGTCTGGACCGATGTGGGGTGGAGCGGCTCGGGTGCCGGGTGGTTGGCCGTGTGATGCCCGGTCCGATGGGGGGTCATCCCCACTGTCACCCCGCGGGGCGGCATCAGCACCATATCCCCGAGTGCCAGATCTGGGCAGCTTTCGCGGCACTCAGTGCCACCATACGTTCCGGACCGGTCTGCGGAACGGGGACCCGGCGAGGACCTGGTATGCGGCAAGATGACCGCGTGACCGACCCAGACGACCGCCCCCTCGATCCGACCGACTCCCTCGCTCCGGACCCCGCCTCGATGCGCAAGCAGTACCGGGCCGAGGGCCTGACCGAGTCCGAGCTGGCCGCCACCCCGGTGGAGCAGTTCGCGCGCTGGTTCCAGCAGGCCGCGACGGAAGCCCACCTGTTCGAGCCGAACGCGATGATCGTCTCCACGGCGGACGCCGAGGGACGGCCCGGCTCGCGCACGGTGCTGCTGAAGCACTTCGACGAACAGGGTTTCGTCTTCTACACCAACTACGGCTCCCGAAAGGCGCGTGACCTGGCGGAGAACCCGCACGTGTCCCTGCTGTTCCCCTGGCACGCGATGGCCCGGCAGGTGATCGTGCAGGGCGTGGCGCGGCGGACCGGGCGGGACGAGACGGCCGCCTACTTCCGCTCCCGGCCGCACGGCTCGCAGCTGGGCGCGTGGGCGAGTGCGCAGTCCCGTGTGATCACCTCGCGTACGGAGGTCGACGCCGCGTACGCGGAACTGGCGGCCCGCTACCCGGAGGGCGAGCAGGTGCCGGTGCCGCCGCACTGGGGCGGCTTCCGGGTGGCGCCGCAGCAGGTGGAGTTCTGGCAGGGCCGGGCGAACCGGCTGCACGACCGGCTGCGGTACACGGTGGAGCAGGACGGGACCTGGCGGGTGGAGCGGCTGAGCCCCTGAGCCCGCGGCCCCGTCGGGGCCGGACCCGCACCCGGACCGTGCGGCGGCCGTCCAGGACCCGGGAGGGGCGGGGGCTCAAGCCGTCGGTGGGCTCCGGCCGGTCCCGGAACTCCGGGGCCGAGTGGGCGAAGGCGAAGCAGCCGTGCCCGCGGTGACCGTGGCCACCGGCGCCGGCCGGGCAGGGCCCGTCAGCCCAGCGCCGCGTCCAGCAGTCGGGCCCACTGCGCCACGACCGGGTCCCGGCGGGCCCGGTCGTCGGTGAGGAGGTTGGCCAGGCCCAGTCCGCGGGCCATGTCCATCAGTCCCTGCACGGTCTCGCGGACGCCGGGGCGGGACTCGTCGGCGCCCAGCAGCTCCACGGCGATGCGGTGGGTCTCGCGGCCCACGTGGGCCTCCAGCTCCGTGACGCGCGGACGCAGCTGCTCCTCGTCGCAGGCGGCGACCCACAGGTGGAGTGCGGCGCGGAAGAGGGGACCGGTGTAGAGGTCGACGAGCGCGGCGACGACGGCGCGGCGGTCGCCGGCCTGCGCACCCTGCGGGAACAGGGCACGCAGAGCCAGCGAGCGCTCCTCGGCGACGTACTCCACGGCCGCCGTGAACAGGTCCTCCCGGGTCGGGAAGTGGTGCTGGGCCGCACCGCGGGAGACGCCGGCGCGTTCGGCGACGACGGAGACGGTGGAGCCCGCCCAGCCGTGTTCGGCGAGGCAGGCCACCGCGGCCTCCAGCAACCGCTGCCGGGTGGCACGGCTGCGGTCCTGCTTGGGGAGGCGATCGCCTTCTACTGTGCTCGCAGCACCCATACCGGATCCCGTCGTTCTAGGAAGGCCGTCATCCCCTCGCCGGCCTGCGGGGAGGAGAACAGCCGGGCCGAGAGCGCGGTCAGGTCGGCCGCGTCCCGATCGAATGCTTCCAGCACCCTAGCCGTGAGCAGCGCCTTCGTCTCGGCCAGGCCCTGGGGGGAGGCCCGGCGCAGGCCGTCCAGAACGGGTTCCAGGGTCACGTCGACGTCCTCGCCCTCCGCCGTCAGCAGGCCGACGCGGACCGCTTCGGACGCGGTGAAGCGCTCACCGGTGAGGTAGTAGCGGGCCAGGGCGCGGGGGTCGGCGCGCGGGAGGATCGGCAGGGAGATCACCGCGGGGGCCACGCCGATGCGGACCTCGGTGAAGGCGAAGGTGGCCTGCCGGGACGCCGCCGCCATGTCGCAGGCCGCGAGCAGGCCGAGGCCGCCCGCGCGGACATGACCGGTGATCCTCGCGACGACGGGCTTGCGCAGTTCGACGATCTGCCGCAGCAGCGCCACCAGTGCGTCCGGCGCGGGCGGGTCCCGCAGGTCGGCGCCCGCGCAGAAGGTGTTCCCGGTGTGGGTGAGGACGACGGCGCGGACGTCGCCGTCCTTGCCGCAGTCGGCGAGGGCGTCGGCGAGGGCGGTGACGAGGGCGGCGGACAGCGCGTTGCGGGTGTCCGGGGAGTCGAGGCTGAGGGTTTCCACGCCCCGGTCACGGGTGCGGCCGACGAGGGTCATGACGTGTGCTCCCTGAGCTGCCGGCGCAGGATCTTGCCTGAGGTGGCCCGCGGGACGGTGTGGACGAAGGTGACCTGGCGTATCCGTTTGTAGGGGGCGACGCGTTCGGCGACGTACATCATGACCTCCCCTTCGGACAGGCCGTCGGACTCCGGCTGGCGCACGACGTAGGCGCGCGGGATCTCGGTGCCCTGGTCGCCGGGGACGCCGATGACGGCGGCATCGGCGATGCCGGGGTGGGTGAGCAGGAGGGCCTCCAGTTCGGCGGGGGCGACCTGGAAGCCCTTGTACTTGATGAGTTCCTTGACCCGGTCGACGACGAAGAGCCAGCCGTCCTCGTCGACGTGGCCGACGTCCCCCGTGTGCAGCCAGCCGTCGGGGTCGATCATCGCGGCGGTGGCGTCGGGGCGGCCGAGGTAGCCCTTCATGACCTGGGGGCCCCGGATGAGGATCTCGCCGGGCTCGCCGGTGCCGAGGTCCTTGCCGGAGTCGTCGAGGGAGACGATGCGCATCTCGGTGCCGGCGATGAGCCGGCCGACGGTGCCCGCGGGGGCCCGGTGCATGGCATCGAGGGGGACGACGTGGGTGCCGGGGGACAGCTCGGTCATACCGTAGGCCTGGCCGACGGGCGGCAGGCCCAGCCGCCGCGAGCAGGCGGCGGCGAGCTGGGCGTCCAGCGGCGCGGCGGCGCTGACGACGTACTTCAGCGACGACAGGTCGTACTGCGCGACGAGCGGGTGCTTGGCGAGCGCCAGGACGATCGGCGGAGCCACGTACAGGCCGGTGATGCGGTGTTCCTGGATGGCCGCGAGGAACGTCTCCAGATCGAAGCGGGGCAGGACGACGACGGTGGCGCCTTGGCGCAGGGGCGCGTTCATGAGGGCGGTCAGGCCGTAGATGTGGAAGAAGGGCAGTACGGCGAGGATGCGGTCGCCGGGGCCGGCGGTGATCGCCGGCGCGAGCTGGGCGAGGTTGGTGGCGATCTGCCGGTGGGTGAGCATCACGCCCTTGGGGATGCCGGTCGTCCCCGACGAGTACGGCAGGACGGCCACGTCCCCGGCGGGGTCGATGCGGACGTCCGGCTCGGGGGCGGCGCTCGCCAGCATGTCGATCAGTGAGCGGTGCCCGGGCGCGCTGTCGCAGACGAAGATCTCCTCGATGCCGCCGGCGAGTTCGGCGGCCCGCCGCGCGGCCTGGAGCAGCGGGGAGACGGTGACGATCCAGCGGGCCGCGGAGTCCTTCAGCTGCTTGGCGAACTCCTCCGGTGTGGCGAGGGGGTGGACGGTGGTGACGCAGGCGCCGGCGCGGGTGGCGGCGTAGAAGGCGGTCGGGAAGGCGATCGTGTTGGGGCTGTGCAGGGCGAGCACGTCGCCCTTGCGGACGCCGGCCTCGGCGAGCGCGGCGGCGACGCGCCGGTGGAACCGGTCCACCTGCTCGTAGCCGAGTGTGGTGCCGTCGGTGCCGTCGATCAGGGCAGGTGCGTCCCCGAACTCGGCGGCGCGGCCCAGAACGGCCTCGTGGATGGGCAGTTCGACGGCCGGGACGTCTGCGTACTCGCTGCGGAACACGGTTCCTCCTCGCACGGCGGTGTGCCGGATCAGTACGACTTCGGCAGACCCAGGGTCTGGTGGGAGACGTAGTTGAGAATCATCTCCCGGCTCACCGGGGCAATACGAGCCACGCGGGCGGCCGTTATCAACGACGCCAGGCCGAACTCGCGCGTGAGGCCGTTTCCGCCGAGGGTGTGCACGGCCTGGTCGACGGCCTTCACGCAGGCCTCCCCGGCCGCGTACTTGGCCATGTTGGCCGCCTCGCCGGCGCCGGAGTCGTCCCCCGCGTCGTAGAGGTGGGCCGCCTTCTGCATCATCAGGCGGGCCAGTTCC
The DNA here is from genome assembly GCF_022414535.1 of Streptomyces sp. MUM 2J. Taxonomy (GTDB): domain Bacteria; phylum Actinomycetota; class Actinomycetes; order Streptomycetales; family Streptomycetaceae; genus Streptomyces. The sequence goes on along the minus strand of NZ_JADWYM010000002.1, from coordinate 108,504 downwards.
AGGTCGATGTGCGCCTGCGCCAGCGGGTGGGCGATGGCCTGGTGCGCGCCGATGGGCGTCTTCCACACGGTCCGTTCACGCGCGTAGTCGAGGGCGCGGGCGAGTGCGTGGCGTCCCATGCCGATCGCGAACGCGGCCGTCATGATCCGCTCCGGGTTCAGCCCGGCGAACAGTTGCAGCAGACCCGCGTCCTCGTCGCCGACGAGTGCGTCGGCGGGCAGCCGTACGTCGTCCAGGACCAGCTCGAACTGCTTCTCCGCGGCGGTGAGTTCCATGTCGATGGGACGCCGGGTGAAGCCCTCGGCATCGCGCGGGACGATGAACAGGCAGGGCTTGAGGCGGCCGGTGCGGGAGTCCTCGGTGCGGCCGACGATGAGGGTGGCGTCGGCGATGTCCACGCCGGAGACGAAGACCTTCCGGCCGGTGAGCAGCCAGTCGCCGCTGTCGGGGTCGCGGCGGGCGGTGGTGGTGATGCGGTGGCTGTTGGACCCGGCGTCCGGCTCGGTGATGCCGAAGGCCATGGTGCGGGTGCCGTCGGCGAGGCCGGGGAGCCAGGCCTGCCGCTGCGCCTCGGTGCCGAAGCGGGCGATCACGTTGCCGCAGATGGCGGGGGAGACCACCAACATGAGCAGGGGGCAGCCGGCCGCGCCGAGTTCCTCCAGGACGAGGGCGAGTTCGGTGATGCCGCCGCCCCCGCCGCCGTAGGCGTCGGGCAGGTTGACTCCGAGGTAGCCGAGCTTGCCGGCCTCCTGCCAGAGCTCGGTGGGGTGGCGGCCTTCCGCGACGGTCCGGGTGATGTAGTCGCGGCCGTAGCGGTTGCCGAGGGCCGACACGGCGGATCGGAGGGCTTTGTGCTCGTCGGACTCGATGTGCGTGGTCATGGGTCTCCTCCGGGCTGCGGGTTGGGTGGGGTGGCTCGCGGGAGGTCCGTGGTGCGGCGGAGCGGTGGTGCCTCGGATCGGCGGAGCCGCCGCGGGGCGGCGGGCCGGCTGGGCCGCGGGGCCTCGGGTCGGGGGCCCCGCCGCCCTCAGCCGGGGTCGACGACCGCCAGCAGCGCGCCGACCGTGACCTGCTGGCCGGGCACGGCGTGCAGGGCGGTGAGCGTTCCGGTCGTGGGTGCCGAGATCCGGTGCTGCATCTTCATCGCTTCGAGCCACACGATCGGTTCGCCGGACCGGACACTCGATCCGGTGACGAGACCGTCGGCGACCTTGACGACCGTGCCCGGCATGGGCGCGAGCAGGGAACCGGGGGCGTGCTGGGCGGCCGGGTCGGAGAAGCGGGGCAGGGCGGTGAGGCGGTCCGCATTGACGTGGACCTCGGCGCCCTCGTCGCCCTCGGCGCCCTCGTCGCCCTCGTCGCCGTAGCGCGCCACCTCGTAGCGGCGCCGCACGCCGTCGACGTCGAGGACGACCAGGCGGGCGCCGGCGTGCACGACGCGCACGCCGGGGGTCTCGGTGGTGAAGCCCGTCCGGGTGTGGAGGTAGCGCACCTCATGCACCTCTCCCGCCATCGCGTACCGCTTGACCTGCGGCTGGGACGGCAGGTTGCGCCAGCCGCCGAAGCGGGAGCGGCCATGGGCGTCGGCGAGGGCGGCGGCCAGGGGGGCGTGCGGATCGGGAGCGGGCGCCGTCAGGTCGGCGAGATGGCGGTCGTAGAAGCCGGTGTCCATGCGGGCGGCGGCGAACTCCTCGTGCCGCAGGGACCGCACCAGCAGGTCGCGGTTGGTGACCGGGCCGTGGACGGCCGCCCGTTCAAGAGCGCCGGCGAGTCTGCGCAGTGCCTCGCCGCGGGTGGGGGCGTGCGCGACGACCTTGGCGAGCATCGGGTCGTAGTGGACGCCGATGCCGTCGCCGTCGGCGTACCCGGTGTCCAGGCGCACGCCCTCCGGTACGGCGAGGTGGTGCAGGGTGCCGGTCTGCGGGGCCCAGTCGCGGGCCGGGTCCTCGGCGTACAGGCGGGCCTCGATCGCGTGGCCGCGCGCGGGGGGCGGTGCGTCGGCCAGGGCGTGGCCCTCGGCGACGCGGATCTGCTCGGCGACGAGGTCGAGGCCGAAGACCGCCTCGGTGACGGGATGCTCGACCTGGAGGCGGGTGTTCATCTCCAGGAAGTGGGCGCGGCCGTCGGCGACGAGGAACTCGACGGTGCCCGCGCCGATGTAGGAGACGGCGCGCGCGGCGCGCACGGCCAGCGCGTGCAGCTCGCGTTCGAGCCCCGCGCTCAGGCCGGGCGCGGGCGCCTCCTCGATCACCTTCTGGTGCCGGCGCTGGAGGGAGCAGTCACGGGTGCCCAGCGCCCACACCGTGCCGTGCGTGTCGGCGAGGATCTGCACCTCGACGTGGCGGCCGTCGACGACGTACGGCTCGACGAACACCTCTCCGTCACCGAAGGCGCTCGCCGCCTCGGCGCGCGCGCCCTCCAGCGCGGCGCCGAGCTCCTCCAGGCGGCGCACGACGCGCATCCCGCGCCCCCCGCCGCCCGCGGCCGCCTTCACCAGTACCGGCAGATCGGCCTCGGTGACCTCGCCCAGGGGCTCGATCCCCATGAGTTCCTTCGCCCTGGTCTTGGACGCCATCTCCTCGATCGCCCGCGGGGGCGGTCCGATCCAGACCAGCCCCGCGTCCCGCACGGCGCGCGCGAAGTCGGCGTTCTCGGAGAGGAAGCCGTACCCGGGGTGCACGGCGTCGGCACCGGCGGCGAGCGCCGCCTTCACGATCAGGTCGGCCCGCAGGTACGTCTCCGCGGGCGTCGCCCCGGGCAGCCGCACCGCCTCGTCCGCCACGCGTGTGTGCAGGGCGTCGCCGTCGGCGTCCGCATACACGGCCACCGTCCGGATGCCCAGCTCACGGCAGGTGCGGAAGATCCGGCAGGCGATCTCGCCGCGGTTGGCCACCAGCACGGTCGCAATCATGTGGATCCCTCACATCCGGAAGACGCCGAAGCCACCGCGGGCGCCCTCGTAGGGCGCCGTGTGGAGGGCGGACAGGCACAGTCCGAGGACGGTGCGGGTGTCGCGCGGGTCGATGACGCCGTCGTCGTACAGCCGCCCGGACAGGAACATCGGCAGCGACTCGGACTCGATCTGCTGCTCCACCATGGCGCGCAGCGCGGCGTCGGCCTCCTCGTCGTACGGCTGCCCCTTCGCGGCGGCCGACTGCCGGGCGACGATGGACAGCACGCCGGCGAGCTGCTGCGGGCCCATGACCGCCGACTTGGCGCTGGGCCAGGCGAACAGGAAGCGCGGGTCGTAGGCCCGCCCGCACATGCCGTAGTGCCCGGCGCCGTAGGAGGCGCCCATGAGCACCGACAGGTGGGGGACGCGCGAGTTGCTCACCGCGTTGATCATCATCGCGCCGTGCTTGATGATGCCGCCCTGTTCGTACTCCCTGCCGACCATGTAGCCGGTGGTGTTGTGCAGGAACAGCAGCGGGATGTCCCGCTGGTTGGCGAGCTGGATGAACTGGGCGGCCTTCTGTGACTCCTCGCTGAACAGCACGCCCCGGGCGTTCGCCAGGATGCCGACCGGGTAGCCGTGCAGTGCCGCCCAGCCCGTGCACAGGCTCGTCCCGTACAGCGGCTTGAACTCGTCGAAGTCGGAGCCGTCGACGAGGCGGGCGACGACCTCGCGCGGGTCGAAGGGGGTCTTCAGATCACCGGGGACGATGCCGAGGAGCTCCTCCTCGGCGTACTTGGGCGGTTCGGCGGGGGGCGGGTCGCCGTACGCCTTGCGGTGGTTGAGGCGGGCGACGACCCGGCGTGCCTGCCGCAGGGCGTCCGGTTCGTCGACGGCGAAGTAGTCGGCGAGGCCCGACACGCGCGCGTGCATGTCGGCACCGCCGAGGGACTCGTCGTCGCTCTCCTCCCCCGTCGCCATCTTCACCAGCGGCGGTCCGCCGAGGAACACCTTCGCCCGCTCCTTGACCATGATCACGTGGTCGGACATGCCGGGGACATAGGCGCCTCCGGCGGTGGAGTTGCCGAAGACGACGGCGATCGTGGGGATACCGGCCGCCGACAGCCGGGTCAGGTCGCGGAAGATCGCGCCGCCCGGGATGAAGATCTCCTTCTGGGAGGGCAGGTCGGCACCGCCGGACTCCACGAGGCTGATGCAGGGCAGCCGGTTGGTCAGGGCGATGTCGTTGGCGCGCAGGGCCTTCTTCAGCGACCAGGGGTTGCTGGCGCCGCCGCGGACCGTCGGGTCGTTGGCGGTGACCAGGCACTCCACGCCCTCGACGGTCCCGATACCGGTGACCAGAGAGGCGCCGACGGTGTGGTCGCTGCCCCAGGCTGCCAGCGGCGACAGCTCCAGGAACGGCGTGTCGGGATCGAGGAGCAGCTCGATCCGCTCGCGGGCGAGGAGCTTGCCGCGCCCGCGGTGCCGTTCGACGTACTTCCCGCCGCCGCCCGCGAGGACCTTGGCGTGCTCGGCGGACAGCTCGTCGAGCTTGGCCAGCATCGCCTCGCGGTGGGCCCGGTAGTCGGTGCCCGCGGTGTCCAGGGTGGAGGTCAGGACGGTCACAGCAGAACCTCCGGGATGTCCAGGTGGCGGGCGCGCAGCCATTCGCCGAGTGCCTTGGCCTGCGGGTCGAAGCGGTGCCGGGCGGCGACGCCGGCGCCGAGCAGGCCCTCGACGGTGAAGTTCACGGCGCGCAGGTTCGGCAGGACGTGCCGGGTGACGGGCAGGTCCCGGCTCTCGGGGATCAGCTGCCGGAACCGGTCGGCGGTCAGCTCGTGCACGAGCCACCGCCACGCCTGCTCGGACCGCACCCACACCCCGACGTTGGCGTCTCCGCCCTTGTCGCCGCTGCGGGCCCCGGCGACCAGGCCGAGCGGTGCGCGGCGCACCGGTCCCGGCGGCAGGGGCGCGGGCGGCGCGGGCTCCGGCACGGCGTCGAGCGGGCGGGTCCCGCGGGGCGGGGCCACCGCGACGCGGCTCCCGTCGGGGAGGACCGCGAGGTGCGCGACGGCGTCCTGGGGGACGCTCGCCGTCTCGAAGACGCCGTACGGCGAGCCCTTCCCGGGCGGCGCGAGCACGTGGAAGCCGGGGTAGCTCGCGAGCGCCAGCTCCACGGCCGCCCCGCTCAGCGCCCGCCCGACGGCCACCTGGTCCGGGTCGCGCACGACGAGCCGCAGCAGGGCGCTCGCGGTCTCCTCGGTGTCGGCGTCGGGCCGGTCGGTGCGGGCGAGCGTCCAGCGGGCCTCGGCGACCTTGCCGAGGGCCCCCTCCATCTGCGCCCGCACCAGCTCGGCCTTCGCCTCGACGTCCAGGCCGGTGAGGACGAAGACGACCTCGTTGCGGAAGCCGCCGAGGCGGTTGACGCCGACCTTGAGCGTCGGTGGCGGGGCCTCGCCGCGCACACCCCCGACGCGCACCCGGTCGGGGCCCTCCTGGCTCAGCCGTACGGTGTCCAGCCGGGCGGTGACGTCGGGCCCGGCGTACCGGGCGCCGGCCGTCTCGTACAGCAGCTGGGCGGTGACCGTGCCGACGTCGACGAGACCGCCGGTGCCGGGGTGCTTGGTGATGACGCTGCTGCCGTCGGCGTGGATCTCGGCGAGCGGGAAGCCGGGGCGGCGTACGTCGGCGCCCCGGAAGAAGGCGTAGTTGCCGCCGGTGGCCTGCGCGCCGCACTCCAGCACGTGCCCGGCGACGACGGCGCCCGCGAGCGGGTCGTGGTCCGCCGGAACCCACCCGAAGTGGGCGGCGGCCGGCCCGGTGACCAGCGCCGCGTCCGTCACCCGCCCGGTCACCACCACGTCGGCGCCCCCGCGCAGGCAGGCGGCGATGCCGAAGCCCCCGAGGTAGGCGTGTGCGGCGAGCGCACCCGGGTGGGCGCCGTGCAGGTCGTCGCCCTCGACGTGGGCCACGCGCACGGGGATGCCGAGCCGGTCGGCCAGCTCCCGTACGGCGTCGGCGAGTCCCGCCGGGTTGAGGCCGCCGGCGTTGGCGACGATCCGCACGCCGCGCTCGTGCGCCAGGCCGAGGCATTCCTCCAGCTGACGCAGGAAGGTGCGGGCGTACCCGGCGGCGGGTTCCTTGAGCCGGTCCCGGGCCAGGATGAGCATGGTCAGCTCGGCGAGGTAGTCACCGGTGAGGACGTCCAGGTCGCCACCGGTGAGCATCTCGCGCAGGGCGTCGAAGCGGTCGCCGTAGAAGCCGGAGGCGTTGCCGACGCGGAGGGGTTCGCCCGGGGCGGGGCTCATCGCGGGCCCCTGTCCACGGGGCCGCCGGCCTCCTGCGGGGCACGCCCGCCGCCCGGCGGCCCCGCGAAGGCCTGGGCGATGTCCAGCCAGCGGTCGGCGTCCGGGCCCTCGGCGGTCAGGGCGAGGTCGGTGCGGTGGGCGCGCTGGGTGACCAGCAGGCAGAAGTCGAGGGCGGGCCCGCTGACGCGCTGGGGGGCGTCCTCGGGGCCGTACGCCCACAGCTCGCCGGAGGGGGCGAGCAGTTCGACGCGGAAGGGGTCGGCGGGAACGGGCAGGCCGTGGACGCCGTGGGCGAAGTCGCGGGTGCGGACGCCGAGGCGGGCGATGTGCCGCAGGCGGTCGGTGGGGGCGCGGGTGACGCCGAGCGCGTCGGCGACGTCCTGGCCGTGCGCCCAGGTCTCCATCATGCGGGCGGTGGCCATGGAGGCGGTGGACATCGGCGGGCCGTACCAGGGGAACCGGGCGCCGGGTGGGGCCTCGCGGAGCGCCCGGTCGAGCGCGGCCCGGCCGTCCCGCCAGCTCGTGAGCAGTTCGGCGGGCGGGAGGAGCGCGTACTCCTCGGCGCCGTCGTCGACGAAGCGGTCGGGGGCGGCGAGGGCCTTCTCCACCAGCGCGTGGAAGCCGTCCTGGTCGGTGACGGCCAGCAGGGCGGAACGGTCGGTCCAGGCGAGGTGGGCGATCTGGTGGGCGATGCTCCAGCCGGGGGCCGGGGTGGCAAGGGCCCACTGCTCGGAAGTCAACTCCCCTACCAGAAAGTCGAGTTCGGCGCTCTCGGCGCGCAGGTCGTCGATCACGGGCGTCGGATCTGACATGGGGGGAGCATGGCAGCGGAGCCATAAACAATCAAGCATGCTTGCATGATTTCTTCGCGGGCCGCGACGGGCCACAACAGACCACGTCCGGCCATGCCCACGTCCGCCTCGTCCGCGTCCGGCCGCAGCCACGGCGCCCGCGGCACCGGCCGGCCCTCCGGCGCCCCCGCGCGCTCAGCCCTCCCGCGCGCCGCGCCCGCCCGGAGTGCCGCGCCCGGAGCTTCCGCTCAGACCTCCACGGCGCCCTTCGCCCGGGCCACCTGCGTGCGCACCGCTCCCATGCTCGCCGCGATGACGAGCGCGATGGCGACGCTCTGCGCGGCGGACAGCGCCTGCCCCAGGACCAGGAAGCCGGCGGTCGCGGCGACGGCGGGCTCCAGGCTCATCAGGACCGCGAAGGTGGGTGCGGGCAGGCGCCGCAGGGCGAGGAGTTCGAGGGTGTAGGGCAGCACGGAGGACAGCAGGGCCACCGCGGCACCCAGCCCCAGTGTCACCGGGTCGACGAGCCTGCCGCCGGCCCCCGCGACACCCAGCGGCAGGAAGAGCAGCGCACCCACCGCCATGGCCAGCGCCAGCCCGTCCGCCTGCGGGAACCGCCGGCCGGTGCGGGCGCTGAAGACGATGTACGCCGCCCACATGGCGCCCGCGCCCAGCGCGAAGGCGACACCGGCGGGGTCGAGGTCGGAGAAGCCCCCGCCGCCGAGCAGGAAGACGCCGGTGAGGGCGAGCCCGGCCCACAGCACGTTGATGGCGCGGCGGGTGGTCAGGACGGAGAGTGCCAGCGGGCCGAGGACCTCCAGCGTGACCGCCGGGCCCAGCGGGATGCGGGCGACGGACTGGTAGAAGAGGCCGTTCATCGCGGCCATGGTGACCCCGAAGACGATCACGGTGCCCCAGTCGGTGCGGGAGTGCCCACGCAGCCGGGGCCGGCACACCACGAGCAGCACCACCGCCGCCACCAGCAGCCGCAGGGCCACGACACCGAGCGCGCCGGCCCGCGGTATCAGGGTGACCGCCAGCGCCCCGCCGAACTGCACCGAGACACCGCCGGCCAGCACCAGGCCGACGGGGCCGAGGGAACCGCCCCGGTGGCGGCCCGGCGTGCCGGCCGGTGCGGGGGCGGGGTGGGTCGCGGTCTGCGCGGCGGTGGGGGCTGCGGCGTCGGGGGAGGTCACGGGCTGTCCAGGTGCTCGGCTCGAAGATCGTCCATCATGATGCACTTCCCGGTCCAGAGTAATGGACCAAGTCGGCGACCGGAACCCGGGCCCGCCCCGTCGGCGCCGCCCACCTTCCCCCTGGGCACCGCCCCTCCCCGTCCCGGCGGCGCCCGGTGGCCGTCCGAACGAGGCAACGGGGAAGCAGGTGGACGTCCCGGCGGCGCCGGGGCCGGGCCCGCCCCGGCGGCCACACCCGCTCTCCGCCGCTCCCGGTCGCGTCCTCAGCCGCCCGCCGTCGCGCCCCCCGCAGCGTCTCCCGCCCCGACATCCCCTCGCAGTGCCTGCGCCAGCACCTCGGCCAGATGCCGCCCCCGCGCCCCCGCCAGCTGCTGAAGCTGCGTCCGGCAGGAGAAACCGTCGGCCAGGAGCACCGCGTCCGGCGCGGCGTCCCGTACCGCCGGCAGGAGCTGCTCCTGCGCGCACGCCCGCGAGACGTCGAAGTGCCCCTTCTCGAAGCCGAAGTTGCCGGCCAGTCCGCAGCAGCCGCCGGTCAGGTCGCCGGTGAGGCCGGCGGCCTCGCGCAGCCGCCGGTCTGCCGCGTCGCCGAGGACCGCGTGCTGGTGGCAGTGGGTCTGGCCGGCCACCGGGCGGTCGACACGGGGCGGGGTCCAGCCGGGCGCGTGCCGCTCCAGGGTCTCCGCGAAGGTCAGCACGCGGGCGGCCAGGCGGGCGGCGCGCGGGTCGTCGTGGAGCAGCTCCGGCAGGTCGGTGCGCAGGGCCGCCGCGCAGCTGGGCTCCAGGACGACGACCGGGGCGGCCGTCTCCAGCACCGGTTCCATCAGGTCGAGGGTGCGCCGCAGGACCGTCCGGGCGCGATCGAGCTGACCCGTGGAGACGTACGTCAGCCCGCAGCAGACGCGGCCCCGGCCCCGCAGCAGCGACACCGGGTCGAGGGCCACCGTCCGGCCGTCGCCCACGGGCGGGCGCCCGAGATGCACGGTCGGCGGGAGCGCCACCCGCAGTCCCGCCGCCTCCAGTACGCGGACGGCCGCACGCCCCACCGACGGCGAGAAGTACTCGGTGAAGGTGTCCGGCCACAGGACGACCAGGTCACCGCCGTCCGCCGGGCCCCGCGGGCCGCGCCGCTCCCACCACCGGCTGAACGTCCGGCCCGCCAGCCGTGGGATCCCCCGCTCCGGCGCGATCCCCCCGGCCCGCTTCGCCGCCCACGCCAGCGGCGGTACGGCGGCCAGGGCGTTCACGAGCCGTGCCGTGCGCGTCCGCGCCACCCGGCGCAACCACACCGGCAGCCACCCCAGCGCGTAGTGGGCCGCCGGGCGGCGGCGCCCGGCGTAGTGGTGGTGCAGGAACTCCGCCTTGTAGGTGGCCATGTCGACCTCGACGGGGCAGTCGGAGCGGCACCCCTTGCAGGACAGGCACAGGTCGAGTGCGTCACGCACCTCCGCCGAGTGCCACCCGTCGGTCACCAGTTCCCCGGCGAGCATCTCGTGCAGCAGCCGGGCGCGTCCGCGCGTGGAGTGTTCCTCCCGCCCCGTCACGCGGTACGACGGGCACATCACGGTGGGCCCGGACACCGTCTCCGTACGGCACTTGGCGACGCCCACGCAACGACGTACCGCCGCCGAGAAGTCGCCACGGTCGGCCGGGTATCCGAAGGCCACCTCCACCGGCTCGCGCGGCAGGACGGCGAAGCGGAGGTTCGCGTCCAGGGGGGCCGGGCGCACCAGCACACCGGGGTTGAGCAGGTCGTCCGGGTCCCAGAGCGCCTTCGCCCGCTCGAACAGGGCCACCGTCTGCGCGCCGTACATCCGCGGCAGCAGCTCCGAGCGCGCCAGCCCGTCCCCGTGCTCCCCCGACAGCGAGCCGCCGTGCGCCACCACCAGCTCGGCCAGTTCCCCCGAGAAACGCCGGTAGTGGGCCACACCCGCCGCGGTCACCAGGTCGAAGTCGACGCGGACGTGGATGCAGCCGTCGCCGAAGTGGCCGTAGGGGGTGCCGCGCAGGCCGTGGGCGGCCAGCAGGGCGCGGAAGTCCCGCAGATAGGCGCCGAGTCGCGCGGGCGGCACCGCGCAGTCCTCCCAGCCCGGCCAGGCCTCCGTGCCGTCCGGCATCCGGGTCGCCGTGCCCGCCGCGTCCTCGCGGATCCGCCACAGTGCGCGCTGCGCCGCCGGGTCGGTGACGACCGCCGCGTCGAGGACGTCGGCCGAGCGGACGATCGTCTCGGCGCGCGCGCGTGCCTCGTCCGCCGACTCCCCTCCGGTCTCCACGAACAGCCAGGCCCCGCCGCGGGGCAGCGACACCGCCGACGGCACCAGGTCGGCCGCCATGCCCTCCACCGTCAACGGCCCGTGCGCCAGCAGCCCGGCCGCCGCCTGCGCCGCCGCGCTCTCGTCGGTGTACCCCAGCACCGCGAGCGCCCGCGCGGGGGGCGCCTCCACGAGCCGCACCACCGCCTGCGTCAGCACGGCCAGCGTCCCCTCGCTGCCGCAGAAGGAGCGGGCCACGTCGGCGCCGTTCTCGGGCAGCAGCGCGTCCAGGGCGTATCCGGAGATGCGGCGGGGCAGTCCGGGGAAGCCGGTGCGCAGCCGGGCCAGGTTCCCCTCGGCCAGCTCCCGCAGGCCGTCCGGTGCACCCGCCCACTCCCGCCCGAGGCGCAGCCGCCTCCCCCGCGCGGTGATCACGTCCAGCCCGGCCACGCTGTCCGCGGTCGTCCCCCAGGCCACCGAGTGCGCACCGCAGGAGTTGTTGCCGACCATCCCGCCGAGCGTGCACCGGCTGTGTGTGGAGGGGTCCGGGCCGAACCGCAGGCCGTACGGGGCGGCGGCCTCCTGGAGCCGGTCCAGGACGAGCCCGGGCTGGACGACGGCCGTGCGGGCCTGCGGGTCCAGCCGCAGCAGGCGGTTCATGTGCCGGGTGAAGTCCAGCACGACGCCCGTCCCCGTGGCCTGGCCCGCGATCGACGTACCCGCGCCCCGCGCGACCACCGGCACCCCGCGCGCCCGGCACGCCTCCAGCACCGCGGCCACGTCGTCGGCGTCGCGCGGGGCCACCACACCCAGCGGGACGCGCCGGTGGTTGGACGCGTCCATCGTGGTCAGCGCCCGTGCGGTGACACCGAAGTCCACCTCGCCCCGGACGGTGCCGCGCAGTTCTGCCTCCAGATCCGTCATGCCCTCCAGCATGCATCCGGCCACCGTCCGTCACCACGGCCCCGCGCGTCCCCGCCCGGCCCGCGTCCGCCCGTCACCGCGAGCCGTCTCACGGCCGCCTCCTCGCCGCCTTCCCCACCGCCCCCCGCCACCTCTCCGGGGCCGTCCCACCGCCCTCTCCCGGCGCTCCGCCTCCCGCCGCACGCCCTCTTCCACCCCCCGCCCGCTTCGTAGTTCCCCACACGTTCGGGCACCCGCGGACTCGTCTCATCCGACGGACACGTTTCGTTCGGGTTTCTTCGAGGGGATACGCTCCGCTCGTGGCTGAGATCCAGATTCCTGCTGACATCAAGCCCGCGGACGGTCGATTCGGCGCGGGCCCCTCCAAGGTGCGGGTGGAGGCGCTGGACGCCCTGGCCGCCACGGGTACGTCCCTGCTCGGCACCTCCCACCGCCAGGCCCCCGTCAAGAACCTGGTCGGTCAGGTCCGCGAGGGCGTCCGCGAGCTGTTCGCGCTGCCCGAGGGCTACGAGGTCGTCCTCGGCAACGGGGGCTCCACCGCGTTCTGGGACATCGCGACCCACGGCCTGATCGAGAACAAGTCGCAGCACCTCGCCTTCGGCGAGTTCAGCTCCAAGTTCGCCAAGGCGGCCAAGCTGGCCCCGTGGCTCGCCGAGCCCACCGTCATCGCCGCCGACCCGGGCACGCACCCCGAGGCACGGGCCGAAGCGGGCGTGGACGTCTACGCGTTCACCCACAACGAGACCTCGACCGGCGTCGCCATGCCGATCAAGCGGGTCCAGGGCGCCGACGCGGGCGCGCTGGTCCTCGTCGACGCCACGTCCGGCGCGGGCGGCCTCCCGGTCGACGTCGCCGAGACCGACGTCTACTACTTCGCCCCGCAGAAGTCCTTCGCCTCCGACGGCGGCCTGTGGATCGGCGTGTTCTCCCCGGCCGCTATCGAGCGCGCCGAGCGGGTCCACGCCTCCGGCCGCCACGTCCCGGAGTTCTTCTCCCTGCCGACGGCGATCGACAACTCCCGCAAGAACCAGACGTACAACACCCCGGCCCTCGCCACCCTCTTCCTGCTGAACCAGCAGCTCGAGTGGATCAACGGCCAGGGCGGGCTCGGCTGGGCCACCGCGCGGACGAAGGACTCCTCCGGCCGTCTGTACGCCTGGGCGGAGGAGTCCAAGTACGCGACCCCGTTCGTCACCGACCCGGCCAAGCGCTCCCAGGTCATCGGCACGATCGACTTCTCGGACGAGATCGACGCCGCCGCCGTCGCCAAGGTCCTGCGCGCCAACGGCATCGTCGACACCGAGCCGTACCGCAAGCTCGGCCGCAACCAGTTGCGCATCGCGATGTTCCCGGCGATCGACCCGGCGGACGTCGAGGCGCTGACGAAGTGCGTCGACCACGTGATCGAGCGCCTCTGAGCGCTGCTTCCCCGGGTTCACCCCGGGGACTTCCCGGAATCCTCCGGGAGCTTTCCCGGACTTCCCCCGGGCTTCCCCGACGGGGGCGACACGGCGTGTCGCCCCCGTCGGCCTTCTCCGCGCCCCGCACGCACCCGGCCGGCCTCCGGACCCGACTGAAGAAACCGTTCCCCCCGCACACCGGCCACGGTCGGCCCGCGTGCCCCGCCTTCGCCGCCGGTCGCACGCGCGCCCTTCACCGCATTGCGCCGACGGGGTGACCTCGGCCAAGTTCGCACAAATATCGCCCCATATGACCGATAAGCACGCTGTGCGCTTCTACGATGCGGCGAGTGCCCGGTGGCCGGGACCGATCCGTACCGCTGCACCGGCCCCGGCTTCCGGCTTCCGACCCCAGCAGGTGGAACTGTGAGATCGAAGATCCGTAACTGGCGCGGCTGGGCCGCCGCAGGCACGCTGCTCGCTGTCGTCACGACCACGGCCGCGACCGCCCCCGCCGCCGACTCCGGCCAGCACCTCGGCCCCGAGATCACGGCGATCATGCACAAGCCCGGCTACGAGTACGCGCGGTGGGGGGTGACGGAGACGGACCTGGAGACCGGCCGGGTCATCCACGCGATGGGCGCCGGGCAGTTCTTCATCCCCGGTTCGGCGGAGAAGCTGTTCAGCGTCTCCGGCGCCTGGCACACCCTCGGCGGGGACCACCGGTTCACCACGCCGGTCCAGGCCCTGGGGCGGCGGCACGGCGGAGTCCTCACCGGCGACCTCGCCCTCGTCGCTCAGGGCGACCTCACCATGGGCGGGCGCACCGCGCCCGACGGCAGCGTCTCGTACACCAGCATCGACCACACCTACGCCAACAGCCTCCCCGGTGCCACGCTCACCCCGGAGGACCCGCTCGCCGGGATCAACGACCTCGCCGCCCAGGTGCGCCGCTCGGGCATCACCGAGGTGCGCGGCGACGTCATCGTGGACGACCGCGTCTTCACGCCGCCCGCGCTCGACCCCCGCCCGTACCCGCTGATCATCAACGACAACGTGATCGACCTGCTGACCACGCCGACCCGGCCGGGCCGCCCCGCCCGGCTGTCCTGGCGCCCGCAGGTCGCGCCGTACCAGGTGACCTCGACGGTGAGGACGGTGGCGGCGGGCGGCACGACCGACATCGAGGTGTCGGCCTCCGACGACGGCACCCGGATCACCCTCTCCGGCACGATCGCCGCCGACGCGCAGCCGACGCTGCGGATCTCCGCGGTACAGGACCCCGCCGCCTTCGGGCGCACGGCCCTGATCGAGGCCCTCGGCCGGGCGGGCGTGAAGGTCACCGCCGCGGCGACCGGCCCCAACCCGGAGGGCGAGCTGCCACCGAGCCCGATCGGCGGCCGGCGGGTGGCCGCGTACGTCTCACCGGTGTACGCCGAGTACGCCAAGCTGATCCTGAAGGTCAGTCACAACCTGGGCGCCAACCTGGCCCTGTGCAACATGGCCGTCACCACCGGAAGCCACGACTGCACGGACGGCTTCCCGGTGCTCAGGTCCTTCCTGAAGCGGGCCGGCGTGGACCCCGGGCAGATCCAGCTCGCGGACGGCCGGGGCGGCGACCCCGTCGACCGGGCCACGCCCGTCGCCCTGGAGCAGATGCTGCACTACTGGCAGGGCACCCCGGACGCGGACCGGTTCCGGCTCGCCCTGCCGATCCTGGGCGTGGACGGCAGCCTGTCGGCCTCCTGCACCGACTGCCCCGCCAAGGGCAAGGTGTTCGCCAAGACGGGCACGGTCGTCGGCTTCGACACCCTCAACCAGCGCTTCGCGGTGGGCGGGCAGACCCTGGCCGGCTACCTGGAGGCGGCGGACGGCCGTCTGCACACCTTCTTCGTCGGCGTCAACGGCGCTTCGACCCCGGACATCCAGGGCGTGTTCGGCGTCGCCGACGACGTCAACTCGATCGCCGCGCTGCTCCAGGAGCAGGCCGCGCGCGGCGATGACCACGGGCACGGCCACGGCCACGGCCACGCGGGCAGGCGCGCGGGCGGCACGGCCTGACCGCGGAGGACCACGCACACGAGGGGCGCCCGCTGGCCGGGCGCCCCTCGGCACGTCCCGGGAGGTCGTGCGGCTCACGCTGGGCACTCGCCGCCGTCACGCGCCCCCCGGATACGCCGGTGAAGCCGCCTCGACGTTCGCGAGGTGCCCTCCGGCGGGGTGCCGGGCCCGAGGACGTCGTCGCTGCGCGGGACGGGAGGTCCGTCACCCCCGGCGGAAAAGCCTGCGCAGGCCGAACAGGGCCACACACGCGACGGCGACGATGATCGCGCCGTTCCTGAAGCCGTCACCGCCGCCCTCCCCGGCCGACGCGCCACCCGCACCCTCCTGGGCCCGGCGCGAGGCGGTGCCCCCGCCCGGCGCGCCCGGCGCGTCCTCGGCCACCACCCCGCTGTCGGCCCCCTCGCTGCCGTAGAGCAGCTTGCTGCCGTCGGCCGAGTAGGTGACGGACTCGCCCTGCCGTTGCAGCGGCACGTTCAGTCGCTCGATCTTCTTGAGGTCGCCGCCGTTCCAGTCGTAGAGGATCCCGCCGAAGTACCCGCGCACGGCCAGCCGGTCGCCGTCGGGTGACAACGCGGCGTCGGTGGCCCACAGGTCGACGGCGGCGACGGGCCGGAAGATGTTGGCGCCCGACGTCGACAGGCGGGCGGGGCCCTCGTAGAGGTGGCCGCCGTCCTCCTTCTTGTCGACGATGTAGACCCGACCGGTCTTCGGGTGGACGACCAGCGACTCGGCGTCCCGGGGGCCGTCGGAGTACCTCACCACGTACTGGGTGGCGCGCACCGTGGCGTCCCTCAGCTCCTTGGGCTCGGGCAGCTCGTACACCCACACGTACGGCCACCGGCCGCCGAAGTTGTCGCCGATGTCACCGACCCAGATGTGGTTGTCCGGCCCGATGGAGATGGCCTCCACGTCCCGGGGGGAGCCGATGCCGGTGAGGGTCAGGGTGGCGACGGTGCGGCCGGTGGCGCCGTCCACGGCGTAGAGGTACGGGCCGTCGTCGCTGTCGTTGTGCGTCCAGAAGATCCCGGGGTGCAGGCGGGAGGCGGCGAGCCCGCTGGACTCGGTGATGCGGGGGTCCTTCACCGTGAAGCCCTCGTCCCCGTCGGCGGCGGCCGCGGACGGGGCGGAGAGAGCCCCCAGGAGCAGGGCCGAGGTCAGCAGGGCGAAGGGTCGGCGCATGCGTCAAGCCTGCCACTCCGGACGCGGGTTCGGCGGGCGGGGCAGGGTGGGCGCGGCGGCCGGGACAGGACGGATCGTCCGCCGGGGGCGCGGCGGGGCGGGTTCGGCGGCAGGCCGCCGGCGGCGTGGCAGGCCTCACATCCCCCGGCCGGGCCCGATCCTCCGGCGATCCCCCATGATGAGCGGATGCTCAGGTTGATGCCCGTCGGTGACTCGATGACGATCGGCAGCGCGGGCGAACACACATGGCGCTACCGCATGTGGCAGCACCTGTGCGCAACGTACGGCGGCCCCTTCACACTGGTCGGCACCCGCGAGGCACTGCACGACAAGGCCACGGACACCGACTCGTCGTACGCGTACGCCGACCCCGGTTTCCCCCGTTCCCACCTGGCGGGCTGGGGCGAGGGCTGGCTGCACATGGCCGACGTGGTCGAGGACGCCGTGCGCACCTGCCGCGCCGACGTCCTGCTGGTCTCGCTCGGCCTGATCGACCTGGGCTTCTACACCGACCCCGGGCAGACGGCGGACAACGTCCGGCGCTTCGTCGCCGCGGCCCGGACCGCCAACCCGCGGGTGCGGATGGTGATCCTGCCGGTGATCCCCAACATCCGGGCGGAGGCCGACCCGACGTTCGCGGCACACGTGACCCGCTTCAACGAACTCCTCGCCAAGACGATCGCCGACCTCGACGCCCCCGGCTCCCCCCTGCTCGCCGCCTCACCACCGCCGTCGTACGACCTCCACACCGACACCTACGACGGCACCCACCCGAACGCGCTCGGCGAGCACCGGATCGCCGAAGCCTTCGCAACGGCCCTGCACCAGGCATGGGACCTGGGCGGGCCGTACACCGCGTGACCGCGCCCGGGTCGGCTGCGCGGGACCGGGCTGCCGAACCGCCCGCACCCGCCGCGCCCCAGGGCGGCTGCCCCACCCCCGGTCATCCGCCGGTCACCCGGCCCACCACCTCCCTCAGCAGCTCCCCCCGCACGAAGGGCACCGCCGCCGACGGCTCCGACCGCCACACCAGCGGCCAGGTCACCCCCGACAGCGCCGGGACGCCGACGTAGGCACGGCGCCCGTCACCGCGCGTCAGCGTCCGCACCCCCGGCGGCCAGCGGAAGCCGGACGCGGTGTCCGGCGGCAGCAGGAAGTACATGTTCCGCTCGCCCGCGATCTCCTGGACGACCGGCCCGGCGGCGAACCCGGTCGCCAACAGCAGCTCCCAGGCGACCCGTTCACTCACGGCGCCGCGCAGACGTACGGCGTCGAAGTGGATGCCCGCGTGGCGCAGGGCGTGACCGGAGGCGGGGATCCAGGTGGGAATCCAGGGGGCAGCAATTCTCTCGTACATGCCGCAGATGCTTCAGGACGGTCACATACTGTGACCAGGGCTGCGCAAGGTCCGTGCGCGGCTGTGCGGTTGAGGAGGCGGTTGTGCACTTCGGTGATCGGGGGTCGGAGGTCTTCGGAGCGCTGCTCAAACTCCACCGGGAGCGGGCCGGAATGACGCAGGAGGCGCTCGGCCAGCATGTGGGCTACTCCAAGTCACAGGTGGCAATGGTGGAAAGAGGGGAGCGCATCCCGAAGGGGCAGTTCGTCCGCGTGGCCGATCAGGTACTTGGTGCACAAGGTGCACTGCAAGTAGTGGCAGAGAAAGCGTTCGGCACAAGCGGACAACCTCCCTGGACCGAGGACTACCTGGTGGAGGAGAGGAAGGCTGCCGCCCTTCACGTGTACCAGACACACCTGGTCCCCGGGTCGCTGCAGACCGAGGCGTACGCACGGGCGGTCTTCGCCTCGAACCGGTGGCCAACCTTCGACGACGAGGAGGTGGAAAGCCGCGTCGCCTCACGCCTGGGGCGCCAGCAGCTGTTCGAGCGAAAGGTACCGCCACACGTCAGCTACGTCATGGAAGAGAGCACACTGACCCGCCCGTTGGGCGGCAAAGCCACTCTCAAGGAACAGTTGGACCGCATCCTGGCCATCGGGCGGCTACGGCACGTCGAGATCCAAGTCATGCCGCACAAACGGGAGGTGCACGCCGGGCTCAATGGCAGCATGATCCTGCTGGAGACCGTCGAGCGATGTCAGCTCGCCTACGTCGAGGGGCACCGTGGCGGGTACTTCGTCAGTGAACAGCCTGATCTGGCAGACCTGTTCGGCAAATATGGCACCCTGCGAGCGCAGGCCCTCACCCCGGAGGAGTCCGCAAGGCTGATCGAAGAGGTGGCAGAGAAGCTATGAGCACGGACATCGTCTGGTTCAAGAGCAGCTACAGCGACAGCGAGGGCGAATGCGTTGATATCGCGCTGGAATGGTCCAAGAGCAGCCACAGCGGCAGCGAGGGCGAATGCCTGGAGATAGCCCTCTCCCGCACCGCCCTCCACATCCGCGACTCCAAGACCCCCACCGCCCGCACCATCGCCGTCAGCCCCGCTGCCTGGTCCGCCTTCCTCCCGCGCGTCCGTGCCACAGGGGACGCCGCTCCCGCTTCCGGCTGACCGGCGCCCGGAGGTCGGGAGCCGCCGTCCCGGCGGTGGAGCGGCGGCTGCCCGGGCGCGACGGCCCGACGGCTCACCAGGCGAAGGCCTCCGGGGACGGGCCCGGGCCCGGGAAGATCTCGTCCAGGCCGGCCAGGACCTCGTCGCCCAGCTCCAGACCCACGGCGCGGATCGCCGATTCCAGCTGCTCGACCGTGCGGGGGCCGACGATCGGGCCGGTGACACCGGGCCGGGTCAGCAGCCAGGCGAGGGCGGTCTCGCCGGGTTCGAGGCCGTGCTTGCCGAGGAGGTCCTCGTACGCCTGGATCCGTTCGCGGATCGCGGTGTCGGCGAGGGCGTCAGCGGCACGTCCGCTCGCGCGGCGTCCACCCTCGGCCTCCTTCCTGATCACACCGCCGAGCAGCCCGCCGTGCAACGGCGACCAGGGGATGACGCCGAGCCCGTACTCCTGCGCGGCCGGGATGACCTCCATCTCGGCGCGCCGCTCGGCCAGGTTGTAGAGGCACTGCTCGCTGACGAGGCCGATGGTGCCGCCACGGCGGGCAGCGACCTCGTTGGCCTGGGCGATCTTGTACCCGGGGAAGTTCGAGGAGCCGACGTAGAGGATCTTCCCCTGCTGTACCAGGACGTCGACGGCCTGCCAGATCTCCTCGAAGGGAGTGCGGCGGTCGATGTGATGGAACTGGTAGAGGTCGATGTGGTCGGTCTGCAGCCGCTTGAGGCTCGCGTCGACCGCCCGGCGGATGTTCAGCGCGGAGAGCTTGTCGTGGTTCGGCCACGCCTCCCCGTCCCGGGCCATGTTTCCGTACACCTTGGTGGCGAGGACGACCTTGTCGCGCCGGTCGCCGCCCTTCGCGAACCAGTTCCCGATGATCGTCTCGGTACGGCCCTTGTCCTCGCCCCACCCGTAGACGTTCGCCGTGTCGAAGAAGTTCAGCCCCGCGTCGAGCGCCGCGTCCATGATCGCGTGACTGGTGGCCTCGTCGGTCTGAGGTCCGAAGTTCATCGTGCCGAGGACGAGTCGGCTGACTTTGAGTCCGGTGCGTCCGAGCTGCGTGTACTTCATGAAGCATCAGCCAACGCCTTCGAGCCCGCTCGAAGCAAGCGCGTCCCGCACCCACCCGACGCCGGGCTCGGGAGATGCATCACGACTCTTATCCTCAATTCTCCCTCAGATGATCACTGGAATCATCACCTCCACCACATCTTTGACGTAGGTTCAACGCATCCGACTGCCGAAATGGCAGTCCCCACCGGATAGGCATCGCGTGAACCCACGACTTTGCGCCACCGTTGTCTCCTCAACAACAATCCTGCTGTGCGCAGCCCTGACCGGCCCCGCGCTGGCCGCTGACGAAACGCCCATTCCCTCGACGTCGGTGGTGGACTCGATCGTCAATACCGCACCACCGGAAGAGCCAGAGGAAGAGGTCACAGAAATACCGGACGGTCCTGTCGACGAACCAGCAGACGACCCGACTTATCCGGGCAAGCCTGAGCCGGAGAACTCGCCCGACGCCGTGGACTGCAGCCCAGCTCACGCCGTCTACGTGCCCACCAGCCAGGGGAAGCAGTTCCACCAGGGTGTCGGGCCGACCAACGCCAATTACAACGCCACGTCCAGAACCGCCAGGTCGACCTTCACCTCCGAGGTGACTGGTGAGGTGGGTGTCTCCGTCAGCGGTGATCTGGAGACCTCGGTCAACACCATGCTCGTCAAGATCAAGGCCAAGTTCAACGTCACCGTGTCGGCGAAACTCACGGCCAAGCTGGGTAATTCGATCTCCGTGGACACTCCGTCGCACAAGACCACACACGCCAGGTACGGCGTCTGGCGACTCAAGCACATGGGAAAGAGCTACATGCTCCATCAGAACTGCACGACCTCCCCTGTGCACAAGGTCGTCAGCTACTCCCCCTACCGGGTCGGCTGGTATCTGTGGGAAGGCTGAGGGTCATCACAACAGCAGGTGTGCTGTCCGCCGTCCTCACACTGCCCGGCTGCACCAGCGCCCAGGACGACGCCGCGCACTCCACCCACACGCCCATGCCGGGTGCCTCATCCTCGCCGTCAGGAACCCCGGCATCCGACCGCGCCGAGAACGTTGCCGGGGAGACCGTGGCCAAGGCGCCGGTCCTTCCCGCAGGAGAAGTGGTCGCACAGACAGCGAACGCCAGCGGCAACCAAGAGATGGAAATCCGGGGCGGGATCAAGGCTGGCGCACTATCGGTCCTGGTGAACTGCCAGGGCGAAGGAAAGCTGACCGTCTCAGTGGATCCCGTCGGTCTGAGCTTTCCCCTTGAATGCGTGGACGGGGAGGTCAGCAGCACCTTCAACCAACTGGATCTGAAGACCAACCGCACACACGGAACGGTGAGGGTGAACGCCCCGTCCCGCGTCCGATGGGCAATCACCGTCGGACGGTAGGCGTGCGGAGCCGCAGCGCAGCAGGTGGCTGGCTCCGCCCCGCACCGCTGCGGCTCCGTGCTGCGTCGCCGTGATCAAGCTGTCGGGTGCCCCTGATCAACGAGGGCGCCCCGCCGGGGATCTGCGAGGTTCTCCGGCTTATGGCATCGGTCACGGCGGCCGGTTTCGGCCCGGCCTTGGGCCCGTGCAGATCCTCGCGGGCCTGGGGCCGTGTCGGATGTCGTACCCGGAGGCCCTCGCACGGCAGTCGCCGCCGGGCGGTGCCGGCGGGCGGTCTACCTCCTGACTGCCGCGGCCGCGATCACCACCACGAACATCAGCACGAGCGCGCCGGCCATGATCCGGTTCCGGGTCTTCGGGTCCACGGGAAAAAGCCTAACCGGCGCCACCGAGTGGCCAGCGCGCGACCGCCTCGTAGCGGGGCTGCTCGCCCGGCGTCCCCGAGCGCGGCGGGTGGCTGCGGACCAGGGCCAGGTCGCGCACCGTCCAGGCGCGGCCGGAGAACTCGCGCAGCACCTCGACATGCGCCCGCACGTCCACCGCGGTGCGGCTGCGTGCGAGCGTCAGGTGAGCCCTGTAGCGGCGGTGCTCCTCCCGTGCCAGGCCCGCCCTGCGCGCCGCGGACTCGGACCGTGAGGCCAGCAGCCGCAGGGCCGCCAGGTCGCCGTCGGCGCCGGCCCACAGCGCCCTGCCGCGCCCGAACTGGCCGCCGCCGCTCAGCGCGAGCGGAAAGGGGCCCGTGCGGTGGGCGGCCCGCTCCAGCCGGGCCGACAGCTCGGAGACGACGACGTCGTCGACCTCACCGTAGAAGGCGAGGGTGACGTGCCAGCCGGGGCGGCCGGTCCAGCGCAGGGCGTCGGCACCGGGGAGCTGCCTCAGCGCGGCCACGGCGGCGGCGAGCTCCTCTACGGCGGCGGCCGGCGGGAGCACGGCGGCGAAGAGTCTCATGACTCGATGGTCCCTCCGTGCGCGCGTGCGTGGGAGCGCCTACCGCTTCTCCGTCTCCTGGTCCCGGGTGGTCCCTCCGTGCGCGCGTGCGTGGGAGGTGTCGCGGCACCCGCGGGGGATCCGGGACAGGATCCGGGTCCCCCGGGAGCCCTCACACCGCCACCGGCTCCTCCCGCCGCTCGCGCGGGACGAAGCGGACGTGCGGGTGGCCGCCGTTCCAGCCGACCGACAGGCGCAGGCCGCCGACCCGGGCCAGGGCGAGGCCGATGCCCGCGGCGGCGAGGACGGAGATCGCGCCGCCGACGGCGAGGCCCGCCCGGACGCCGTAGGCGTCGGTGATCCATCCGGCGATGGGCGCGCCGACCGGCGAGCCGCCCATGAACACCATCATGTACAGGGCCATGACCCGGCCGCGCATGGCCGGGTCGGTCGCCATCTGAACGCTGGTGTTGGCAGTGACGTTGACGGTCATGCCGAACATCCCGATCGGGGCCATGAGCAGGGCGAACAGCCACAGTGACGGGGCAAGGGCGGCGACCGCCTCCAGGGCGCCGAAGGTCATGGCCGCCGCGATCAGGACCCGCATCCGCGCGGTGCCGCGCCGCGCGGCGAGCAGGGCACCGGCGAGGGAGCCGACGGCCATGAGGGTGTTGAAGAGGCTGTAGGTGCCGGCTCCGGCGTGGAAGACGTCGTCGGCGAAGGCGGACAGGTAGACCGGGAAGTTGAAGCCGAACGTGCCGATGAAGCCCACCAGGGTGATCGTCCAGATGAGTTCCGGGCGCCCGGCGACGTAGCGCAGGCCTTCACGCAGCTGTCCCTTTCCGCGCGGGGCGCGGTCGACGACGTGCAGTTCACGGGCCCGCATCAGCAGCAGGCCGGTGATGGGGGCGAGGAAGGACAGGCCGTTGAAGAGGAACGCCCAGCCGGTGCCCACGCCGGTGATCATCAGGCCGGCGACGGCGGGGCCGACGAGGCGGGCGGACTGGAAGTTCGCGGAGTTGAGGCTGACGGCGTTCTGCAGCTGGTCGGGTCCGACCATCTCGGAGACGAAGGACTGGCGGGCCGGGTTGTCGACGACCGTGGCGAGGCCGGCGAGGAACGCGGCGAGGTAGACGTGCCAGACCTGGACGAGCCCGGTGAGGGTCAGTGCGGCCAGCGCCAGGCCCGTGGCGGCCATGGCGGACTGGGTGAACAGCAGCGTGCGGCGCTTGGGCAGGCGGTCGACGAGGACCCCGCCGTAGAGCCCGAACAGGAGCATCGGCAGGAACTGCAGGGCGGTGGTGACACCGACGGCGGTGGCCGAGCCGGTGAGGCTGAGCACCAGCCAGTCCTGGGCGATGCGCTGCATCCAGGTACCGGTGTTGGAGACGACCTGGCCGACGAAGAAGAGGCGGTAGTTCCTGATCTTCAGCGAGCTGAACATCGAGGAGGTGCGGGAGGTGGAGGTAGGGGGGACGGTCGGTGCGGGTGCGGAAGGTGCTCCGGATCCCGGACTCAAAAGGCTTCGCCTCCTAGCGCGACGTACTTACAGGTGTGCGAGCTTCTCCAGGACGGGGGCGGCGGCGCGGAGTTTCTCCCACTCGTCCTCGTCGAGGTCCTCGACCAGGGTGGCCAGGAAGGCGTTCCGCTTGCGGCGGCTCTCGGCGAGCATCACCTCGGCCTGTTCGGTCTTGGTGACGACCTTCTGGCGCCGGTCCTCGGGGTGCGGCTCCAGCTTGACGAGCCCCTTGGATTCGAGCAACGCGACGATGCGGGTCATCGACGGCGGCTGGACGTGCTCCTTGCGGGCGAGTTCACCGGGGGTGGCCTGGCCGCAGAGGGACAGCGTGCCGAGCACCGACATCTCGGTGGGGCTGAGGGACTCGTCGACGCGCTGGTGCTTGAGCCGACGGGACAGCCGCATCACGGCGGAGCGCAGGGAGTTCACGGCGGCAGCGTCGTCGCCATGGGTGAGGTCCGGCATGTTCTTTAACCTAACTCATTACTCTGACTAACGACCACTCGGGGCGGGGGTGATGCCCGTGACGCTGACCACTGACGCATCGCTTCACTCATATGGGTGATCAAAGAGCGGAACGTGACACACCGGCCCGAACGCTGCCGCGACCCTCATGGGCATGGGGACCACTGTGCTCAGCCTGCGGATAGACGGGGAGCTGCTCGAAAGGCTCCGGGACCACGCGGCCAAGAGAGGAATGAGCGTCCAGGACTATGTCGTCCGGACGCTCGTTCGGGATGACTTCGACGAGCGGTTCCAGTCCGCCGTCGAGGAGACGGAGAAGTTCTACGGGGTCACCTGAGGCACGGGGTCACCCCGGGCACGGGCGGCCCCCACACGGGACCACGGGTGCCGGGCGCAGCGGGCGCACCCGCGGCCGCCGCACCCGCCTGACCGTCACGGCAGACCGCCGTCCCCGCCAGACCTCCGCTCCGCCGAGCCTCCGGCTCACAGCAGGCCGAGAGCCGGCATCAGGTAGGAGAAGGCGAACACCGCCGAGACCACGTACATCGCCACCGGGACCTCCCGGGCCCGGCCGGCCGCCAGGCGCAGCACCGTGAAGGTGATGAAGCCCATGCCGATGCCGTTGGTGATCGAGTAGGTGAACGGCATCATCAGCATGGTCACGAACGCCGGTATCGCGAGCGTGTGATCGGCCCAGTCGATCTCCTTGACCGAACCGGCCAGGATCAGGAAGCCGACCGCGACCAGGGCGGGGGTGGCCGCCTGGGACGGGACCATCGTGGCGACGGGCGTCAGGAACAGGGCCGCACCGAACAGCGCGCCGGTGACCACGTTGGCGAAACCGGTGCGCGCGCCCTCGCCGACACCCGCCGTGGACTCCACGAAGCAGGTGGTGGCCGAGGAGGAGCTGGCACCGCCCGCGGCGACGGCGAAACCGTCGACGAACAGGACCTTGTTGATGCCGGGCATATGACCCTGGGCATCGGTGAGCTCGGCCTCGTCGGAGACGCCCATGATCGTGCCCATGGCGTCGAAGAAGCAGGAGAGCAGGACGGTGAACACGAACAGGAAGCCGGTCAGCACACCGACCTTGCCGAAGCCGCCGAACAGGCTGACCTGCCCGACCAGGCCGAAGTCGGGCGTGGCGACCGGGTTGCCGGGCCAGTGGGGCGTCGTCAGGCCCCAGGAGGGCACCGTCGCCACGGCGTCGATGATCGCCGCGAGGACCGTCATCGTGACGATCGAGATGAGGATCCCCCCGGACACCTTGCGCACGATGAGCGCCAGCGTGAGCAGGACACCGAGCACGAAGACGAGCACCGGCCAGCCGTTGAGGTGACCGTCGCCGCCGAGCTGGAGCGGGACCGTGGTGTGAGCGGCGTCCGGGATGCGGCTGACGAAGCCGGAGTCGACCAGGCCGATCAGCATGATGAACAGGCCGATACCGATCGAGATGGCCTTGCGCAGGCTGAACGGCACGGCGTTCATGACGCGTTCACGCAGGCCGGAGGCGACGAGGAGCATCACGACGAAGCCCGCCAGGATCACCATGCCCATGGCGTCCGGCCAGGACATGCGCGGGGCGAGCTGGAGCGCGACGACCGAGTTCACACCCAGGCCGGCGGCGAGCGCGATCGGTACGTTGCCGATGACGCCCATCAGCAGCGTGGTGAAGGCCGCCGTCAGAGCGGTGGCCGTGACCAGCTGGCCGTTGTCGAGCTGGTGACCGTACATGTCCTTCGCGCTGCCCAGGATGATCGGGTTCAGCACGATGATGTACGCCATCGCGAAGAAGGTGGCGAAGCCGCCCCGGACCTCGCGCGCCAGGGTGCTGCCGCGCTCCGAGATCTTGAAGTAGCGGTCGAGGGCGCCGTGGGCGGGCGCCTTGCCCGGCTGCTCGGGCGCGGGGACCTTGGCGGGGGCCGAGGTGGGCATTGATACGTTCCTACGAACAGAAGTGGACTGAGGCAAAGGGTTTCAGTATGAACATATGGGTTCCTTGATTACCATCTCCGCGCGTAGACCCCTTCGGAGCACGCGTCCCGCCCCGAAGACCCCGGTCGCGGCCCGTCCGGATCCGCCGCCTCGTAAGCTGTGCGCATGGCGAAGTGGACCCCCAAGCACGAGGCGCCGGAGCCCCTGGAGGGCCCCGTGGTCGCCACCATCACCGGCGGCACGATCGTCTGGTTCGTCCTCTTCCTCGTCCAGCTGCCCTTCTACGGCTGGTACGACGACCACGGCCACACCTGGTGGCTGTGGACCTGCCTGGCCGGCGGCGGCCTCGGCCTGATCGGCATCTGGTACGTCCGCAAGCGCGACGCCGCCCTCAAGCGGGCGGCCGCGGCGGCCCGCACGGAGACGACCACCGCCTGAGCGCCCCGGAGGGGCACGGAACACACGGAACACGGGGGACTCTCCCCCGGGCTCCCCCGTGCCGCGACCGGGCCCGGGAGGAACCCGCCCGGTGCACGAGCCCCCACGCGCCTCCTACCGGCGCAGCATTCCCCCTCCTCCCCAAGTCGGATTCTGCGGGTACTCGGCGGGTGAAGCCGCACATCCGCACGTACCGTCGAATGCATGACGCACATCGACGCGGGCGCGGACCTGGACGCCGGGCACCCCCTCCCGGTCCCGTCGGTGCCGGCGGGCGGTCTCACGGCCGCGCAGGTCGCCGAACGGGTGGCACGCGGCGAGGTCAACGACGTCCCGGTGCGCAGCAGCCGGTCCCTCGCCGAGATCGTCCGGGCGAACGTCTTCACCCGGTTCAACGCCATCATCGGCGTGCTGTGGCTGATCATGCTGGTCGTCGCGCCGATCCAGGACAGCCTGTTCGGCTTCGTGATCATCGCGAACACCGGCATCGGCATCGTCCAGGAGTGGCGGGCGAAGAAGACCCTCGACTCCCTCGCCGTGATCGGCGAGGCCCGGCCCACCGTGCGCCGCGCGGGGGTCGCCGTCGCCGTCGCCACCTCCGAGATCGTGCTCGGCGACCTCATCGAGATCGGACCCGGCGACAAGGTCGTGGTCGACGGCAGGTGCGTGGAGGCCGACGGGCTGGAGATCGACGAGTCGCTGCTCACCGGCGAGGCCGACCCGGTCGTCAAACACCCCGGCGACCCCGTCATGTCCGGCAGCTTCGTCGTCGCGGGCGGCGGCGCGTTCCAGGCCACCAAGGTCGGCCGCGAAGCCTACGCCGCCCAGCTCGCCGAGGAGGCGTCCCGGTTCACGCTCGTCCACTCCGAGCTGCGCACCGGCATCTCGACCATCCTCAAGTACGTCACCTGGATGATGGTGCCGACCGCGATCGGCCTCGTCATCAGCCAGCTCGTCGTCAAGGAACACGGTCTGAAGAACTCCGTCGCCCGCACCGTCGGCGGCATCGTCCCCATGGTCCCGGAAGGGCTCGTCCTCCTCACCTCCGTCGCCTTCGCGATAGGGGTCATACGGCTGGGCCGCCGTCAGTGCCTGGTGCAGGAACTGCCCGCCATCGAAGGACTCGCCCGCGTCGACACCGTCTGCCTGGACAAGACCGGCACCCTCACCGAGGGCGGCATGGACGTCACCGGCCTGCGCCTGCTCAAGGACGGCGACGAGGCCGACGTGCGCAAGGCCCTCGGCGCGCTCGGCGAGTCCGACCCCCACCCGAACGCCTCCCTCCGGGCGATCATCGACGCCTACCCCGACAGCGACGAATGGCGCTGCACCGAGTCCCTGCCGTTCTCCTCCGCCCGCAAGTACAGCGGTGCCTCCTTCAGCGAGGGCGACGGCGAGTCCAGCACCTGGCTGCTCGGCGCGCCCGACGTGCTGCTGCCCGCCGATGACCCGGCCCTCGCCGACACCGAGCAGCTCAACCGGCAGGGCCTGCGGGTCCTCCTCCTGGCCCGGGCGGCGCGCGACCTGGACGACCCCGAGGTGGCCCGCGGTGCCCGCCCCTCCGCACTGATCGTCCTGGAACAGCGGCTGCGCCCCGACGCCGCCGACACGCTGCGCTACTTCGCCGAGCAGAACGTCCACGCCAAGGTCATCTCCGGCGACAACGCCGTGTCCGTCTCCGCCGTCGCCGCCAAGGTCGGCCTGACCGGAACGGCCGTGGACGCGCGCCGGCTGCCCACCGACCGGGAGGGCATGGCCCGGGAACTCGACGACGCCACCGTCTTCGGGCGGGTCACCCCGCAGCAGAAGCGGGACATGGTCGGCGCGCTCCAGTCGCGCGGGCACACGGTCGCCATGACCGGGGACGGCGTCAACGACGTCCTCGCGCTGAAGGACGCCGACATCGGTGTCGCCATGGGCTCCGGTTCCGAGGCGACCCGGGCCGTCGCGCAGATCGTGCTCCTCGACAACAGCTTCGCCACCCTGCCGTCGGTGGTCGGCGAGGGCCGGCGGGTCATCGGCAACATCACCCGCGTGGCCACGCTGTTCCTGGTGAAGACGGCGTACTCGGTACTGCTGGCGCTGCTGGTGGTGTTCTGGCAGGTCCCGTACCCGTTCCTGCCCCGGCACCTGACCCTGCTGTCCACCCTCACCATCGGGGTGCCCGCCTTCTTCCTCGCCCTCGCCCCCAACAAGGAACGGGCCCGGCCCCACTTCGTCCGGCGGGTCATGCGGTACGCGATCCCGGGCGGCGTGGTCGCCGGGACCGCCACGTTCGTCACCTACCTGATCGCCCGCCACCACTACACCGGCTCGGGCTCACTGGGCGCCGAGACCAGCGCGGCCACCCTCACCCTGTTCCTGATCTCGATGTGGGTGCTGGCGATCATCGCCCGCCCCTACACCTGGTGGCGGGTGACGCTGGTGGCCACGATGGGCGGCGCGTTCCTTCTCGTCCTCGCCGTACCGTGGCTCCAGCACTTCTTCGCGCTCAAGCTGGTCGGGGTGCAGATGCCGTGGACCGCGGTGGGCATCGCCGTGGCGGGGGCGGTCACCCTGGAGTACCTGTGGCGGTGGGTGGGCCGGCGCTTCCCGACGTGAGCACCGCCCGCGTCCCGGGGTGAGCGCCCCGCCGCGGAGGGCCGGGACCCGGCGGCGGCCGACCGCGGCGCCGGGACGGCCGGTCGCGCGGTTCCCCTCGCCCCTCCCCGGGTGACCGCCCTCGGGGCCCGGGGCCCGGGGCCGTGGGCCGGGCCCCGGGCACGGGAAGCGTGGCGCGCCGGAGGTGTCGGGCGGGGCGTCAGTCGAACCAGCGGTCGCGGGCCAGCTCCCGGGTGCGTGAGGGGTCCTCCAGCAGGGCCGCCACCTCGAAACGGCGCGGCCACTGGCCCGCCGCCCAGGCGAGACCGGCGGCGACGCCCTCCAGGGTGGCCGCGTGCAGGACGCCGTCGTCGGTGAGCCTCCAGTCGATGCCGACGCCGTCGACGACGAGTTCCTCGTGCTCGACGTAGGTGTCCGGCGTGCGCGGGCCGAGCAGCACGCGCACCGCCTCGGGTACGTCGTGCTCGGCGCCCTCGGAGGTGACCTCGCCGGTGACGGACTCGCTCAGCCGGCGCACCTGGAACAGGTCAGCCAGCTCCGCGGCCCGCGACGGGCGGACCGGCAGCAGCGGCACGCCCTCGGTGAACGGCAGCAGGTCCGGCGAGTCGACGACCACCGCGTCGGCCGCGTCCACCACCCGCACCTCGCCGTCGACCACGGCCCGCAGGTCGTCCGGCAGGGTCACCTGCTCGGGGTCCAGCTCGGCCAGCGCACCGTACAGGCCGTGCAGCTGGGCGGCCGTCACCGTGCGCTCCGGGTCGGCGAGGCGGTCCAGCAGCTCGGCCGCGCCGCCCGGCTCGTCCAGCAGGGCCGCCACCGACGTCCGCACGCCCAGCGCCCGCAGCACCTGCTCGTCGCCGAAGCCGGTGGCGTCCGCCTCGTCGTACAGGCCGCGCAGCAGCGGGTCGCCTCCGGCGGCCAGCAGGCCGGCGGGGCGGCGGCCGTCGAGGACCGGGTGCCCGCGCAGCCACCAGGCGGTGTAGGACCGTACGACCTCGTGCGTGCCGTCGGGCAGCAGGATGCGCACGGGCTGCACGACGGCGTCCCGCAGGGGCGGCTGCGACAGCAGCGGGAGCACCCGCGGCCAGTGGTCGTCGTCGACGAGGTCCAGGTCGCGCACGGCGACCAGCTCGGTCGCGACCGGAGGCACGGGGCTGTCGGGGAAGCGGTCGAGGATGTCCTCGCACCACACGTCGACCGCGTCCAGCAGACCGGGGTCGTCGGTCTCGGCGAAGTCGCCCTCGCGCGGCTCCAGTTCGTCCGGGTCGAGGACGACATCGGTGGCGCGGACCAGTGCGAAGCCCGCCAGCACGCCGCAGGCGGCCAGAGGCTGTTCGCCCCACCGGTCGGCCAGCTCGGTGTCCACGCAGGCGAGTTCGCCCTCGCGCATCACCCGGTGGAACGCGCTGCCCGGCAGGACCAGCTCGCCCGCCGGGGCCGGTTCGCCGTCCTCGTCGGGCAGGGCGAGTGCGCCCAGCCAGGGCTCGTCACCGGGCTCCAGGCCCGCGTCACGCACCAGGGCGAGGACGGTGTCGGCGAGTTCCTCGGCGTCGGGGGTGTCCTCGTCCCAGGCGCCGGCGTCGTCGTCGAGGGACGCCGCGACCGCGGCCCGCACCTGCGGCGTGGTCAGCACCGCGCGCGGGGTGGCGGGCAGCGCGCCGAGCTTCTCCAGCAGCGGGTGGACGGCATCCGGATGGGCGACCTTCAGGCCGAGCCGGGCGAGGACACCGAGGTCGGTCCCGGCGCCGTCGGGGGTGGGCAGCAGCACCTGCCGGGGACCGATGGTGGTACGGGCCTGCCCGGTGCCGAACGCCTGCGCGGGCCCCCCGGCGAGCGGTACCGGCAGTCCGGACAGCCGGTCCGGGTCGACTCCGGCGAGGCTGTCGTAGAGCCGCCGCCACCAGGCCGGGTCCTTCTCCAGCCCGGCCAGCCGGTCGACGGCGTCGGTGAGCGGGACACGGGCCACGCCCAGGGTGCGCAGTTCGGCCCGGCGTTCCAGGCCGGCGGGCAGCAGGGTGGGCAGGACCTCGGCGAGGACCCGCACGGTCTCGGCGCCCGCGCCCTCCACGACCTCCGCGTCCCGGGGCCGCAGCGACTCGGGCAGCTCCTCGTGGCCCTCGGCGGGCTCGGCGGCCGGCGGCAGGAAGGACGTGCGCGGGAGACGGTCGAGGATCGCCTGCCGCAGCGCCCCGTCCAGCTCGCCCCGGCCCAGGGCACCGGGGACGAGGTCGAGGGCACCGGCGGTCACCGGCCGCCAGTCGGCGAGGAGGCCGGCATAGGCGTCGGCGGCGCGCTGCACCAGGAAGTCGGTCAGCGGGCCGGCGGCGGCGTGCCGGCGGGTGGAGTCCAGCGGGAAGGACGCGATGAGCAGAGCGGGCACCCCGAGCGGCTCGTCGCTGGGGGTCGGGGCGTGTACGACGGGACTGGTGCGGGGCCGGGCCGGGCCGCCGTCCGCGTCGACGGGCACGGCCCAGGTCAGCGACCAGTGCGGGCGCAGGCGCTCCTCCACCGGCCGGCCGGCCAGCAGGTCGGGCGTGAGCGGGCCGTGCGCGGAGGCGGTGCGCCAGCCCGTGGTGCCGTCTCGGGAGTCCTCGACGACGGTCAGCGCGCCCTCGGTGCGGCGGCTCAGGGTGCGGACCTCGCCGCCCAGGTCGACGACGACCTCGTCGAGGCCGGGCAGGGCGAGCAGGAGGGCGTCGTCGACGGCGGCCAGGAGGCGCTCGACGAGGTCGGCGGCTGCCGCGTCGCGCAGCGGGAGGACGACGACGGTGTCGTAGGGGTCGGGGGCGGTGCCCTCGGCGGCGAACGGCAGACGCAGCAGCGGCACGTGACCGTCGCGGCGGCGGATCTCGTCGCCCAGGCCCGGGCTGTGCCGGGCCGTCTCGTCGGCCAGGTCGCGGGCCTCGGCCAGCGACCAGCGCACACCGCCGTGACGGCCGAGGACCGCGGGTTCGTCGGTGACGGACAGGACCGCGGCGAAGCCGACACCGAAACGTCCCACCGCCTGCTGCGTGGAGTCCCGCTTCGCGGAGGCGCGCAGCGTGGCCAGCGACTCGACGCCTGCCGCGTCCAGCGGGGCCCCGGTGTTCGCGGCGGCCAGGACGCCGTCGCGGAGGGTGAGACGGAAGCGGCCGGGCACGCCGGCGCGGGCGGCGGCGTCGGCGGCGTTCTGCGCGAGTTCCACGACGAGCCGGTCCCGGTATCCGCCGAGGACGAGTTCCTCCTCGGCGTTGGCGTCCTCCCGGAACCGGGCGGGGCTGGTGGCCCAGGCATCCAGTACGCCCCGCCGCAGACGCGCCGTGCCGAAAGGGTCCGCGCCCTCGGCAGCGGGCCGCACGAACTTGCTCACGTTCACTCCACTCCGTCAGAGGTGAGCACGAAGGTACCGCGCCCCTCCCCGCCCTCCGGGAGGTCCGCCCCGAGGGGGCCGGGCGCCCGCCCCCGTCCGCGGCGTCAGGAGTGGCCCAGCTCCGCCGACTCCTCGTCCGCGACGGCCGGTACCGAGCCCGAGTCCGGGGCCGGACGGAGCGGGAAGGGGTCCACCTTCGTCTCGTCGATCACCGGCGCGGCCGGCTGCGGCGGCTTCGGCATGACCGCGGCCTCGGAGTGGCCGCCGCAGCCGTAGGCGAGGGAGACCACCCGGCCGTCGGCCGGGGAGAACTCGTTCGCGCACACCCCGAACGCCTGCCCCAGGGATCCACCGATCGGGTTCAGGAAGCCGCAGCTGACACAGGTCGCGGGAGCCGCCTGCGCCATCGGGGTCTTCGGGCCGTAGGACTCCTCCCAGCGGTCCGCGGCGGTGTGCAGGCCGTACCGGGACAGCACCCGCGCACGGCGCATGCCCAGCTCCTCCGCGACCGCCGCGATCGAGCCGCGCGCGGGCACCGTGGTGAGGCGGGCGGGCGGACCCTGGGTGACCTCGGCGTCCTCGGCCTCGGCCAGTTCCGCCATGTCCTCGGAGACGGCCGACGTCGGAACCGGCTCCTCCCCGCCGGTGAAGCCCGGCTCCAGCCGCAGGTCCTCCGCGTCGGTGGGCAGCAGATCGCCGGGCCCCATGTCACCGGGGCGCAGCCGCTCGCTCCACGGCACCCACTCGGGCGCCAGGACCGCGTCAGGGCCGGGCAGCAGGACGACCTCGTCCAGCGTGACGATCTTGGCGCGGGAGGCGCGGGCCACCGTGACGGCCCAGCGCCAGCCCCGGTAGCCGGGTTCCTTGCACTCGAAGAAGTGCGTGACCACGCGGTCGCCCTCGGAGACCAGGCCCGCATGCTCGCCGACGACGCCGGGTGCGGCCGCCTCCTCGGCTGCGGAGCGGGCGAGGTCGACGGCCTCGGCGCACAGGCGGTCGGGGGTGCGGCTTCGCGTGCTCGCTGCGCTCACAGGTATCGCTTCTCTCCAGTACGCCGTCTTCCGGGTGCGGGTGCCTCCGGCGGCGGGGCCGACGGAGCGGACCGCTGGACCGCTTCGACGTCTGCGCACGCTCGCGCTCGGGCGCACCTCACCATCCATTCTGCGGGATGGCCGAGATACGCACGCTACCTGTTCACCGGCGCTGGGCCTACATCGACGTCGGAAACTGCGGGCCCATACGTGCGCCGAGGGCACTATCGACGCCTCACTCGGGGCACTATGACGAGGTGGCAACCGCGAAGTCCCCCCAAGGAGCCACCGGCACCGGTGGCTCCAAAGGCAGCAAGGGGAGCAGCCGAGGCGGCGGTCCGGGCCGATTCCGGGGGGCCGTCCGCGTGGTCGGGCGTGCCCTGCACTTCCCGGTGACCGGAACCGCACGCGGCATCCGCAGGGCCACACACGCGCACGGCGCCGGCGAGTCGGGGCTGGGCAAGCTGATCGAGCTGCACGGCGTGAACGGCGCCGGCGACGTCATGATCACGGTGGCGCTCGCCTCGACGGTGTTCTTCTCCGTGCCGACCGACGAGGCCCGCGGCCGGGTCGCGCTGTACCTGGCGATCACCATGGCACCGTTCACGGTGCTCGCGCCGGTGATCGGCCCACTCCTGGACCGCCTGCCGCACGGTCGCCGCGCCGCGATGGCCGGTGCGATGCTGGCGCGGGCGCTGCTGGCGCTGGTGCTGTCCGGCGCGGTCGTCTCCGGCAGTCTGGAGCTGTACCCGGCGGCCCTCGGCGTGCTCGTGGCGTCGAAGGCGTACGGCGTGGTCAGAAGCGCCGTCGTGCCCCGGCTGCTGCCACCGAAGATCTCCCTGGTGAAGGCCAACTCGCGGGTCACGCTCGGTGGGCTGCTCGCCACCGGTGTGGCGGCGCCCATCGGGGCCGGGCTCCAGGCGATCGGGCCGCGCTGGCCGCTGTACGGGGCGTTCGTGCTCTTCATCGTGGGGATGTTCCTGTCCTTCTCGCTGCCGCCGAAGGTCGACTCCGCCAAGGGCGAGGACACCGCGCTGCTCGCCGCGGACGAGGGCCATCTGCACGGACCGCACCGGCAGCCGGTGAAACGGCCCGGCCTGAGGACGGTCGGCCCGGCCGTCACCCACGCGCTCGCCGCGAACGCCTCGATCCGCTGCCTGACCGGCTTCCTGATCTTCTTCCTGGCGTTCCTGCTGCGCGAGCATCCGCTGACCGGACAGAGCGCGGCCGTGTCGCTGGGCATGGTCGCGGTCGCCGCGGGCGCCGGCAACGCGCTGGGCACGGCGGTGGGCGCGTGGTTCAGGTCGCGCGCGCCGGAGATCATCATCGTGACGGTGCTGGCCGTGGTGCTGGCCGCGGCGATCACGGCCGCGGTGTTGTTCGGGGCACTCCTGGTGGCGTGCCTCGCGGCGGTCGCCGGGTTCGCACAGGCGCTGGCGAAGCTGTCGCTGGACGCGCTGATCCAGCGCGACGTGCCGGAACAGGTGCGGACCTCGGCGTTCGCGCGGTCGGAGACGCTGCTGCAGATGTCGTGGGTGTTCGGTGGCGCGGTCGGCATCGTGATGCCGCTGAACGGCCCCCTGGGGCTGTCGGTGGGCGCCGCGATCGTGGGGATCGGCTGGCTGACGACCGTGCGCGGGCTGCTGTCCTCGGCACGCCACGGAGGGGCCGCGCGAGCGCGAGTGGCGTAACGAACCGGGCACGCCGCCCCCCGCGTGGTGGGTCCGCGCCGCCTGCCCGATAGCCTTCGGCCATGACCATGCTGCATTCCGTCGTGCGACGCCGCCGCGCCGTCGCCGTTGCCGGCGCCGTTTCCGCCGGACTGCTCCTGCTGTCCGCCTGCGACAAGCCGACACCGATCGCCACGATCACCATCGGCCGGAGCTCGGTCAGCTCCGAGGCCGTCTGCTACAACGACGGCGATCCGCTGGACGCCAAGACGCTCGCGGACTGCGCGACGCAGAAGAACGACGTGAAGTCGATCGATCTGGGCCAGGACCAGGCGATCCGTGTGGGCGTCGACCCCGACATCGCGGACAACGGCTGGACGATCCTCGTCAACGGCCAGCAGTTCGCCGACTACAGCAACAACACCTACCGCTCCATCCCGGGCAGCGTGTTCTTCAACATGCAGTACGGCACCCAGGGCGAGACCAACACGATCTCCATCCGTGAGGGCGAGAAGCAAGCCAAGGGA
This sequence comes from Streptomyces sp. MUM 2J, assembly GCF_022414535.1. Lineage (GTDB taxonomy): Bacteria > Actinomycetota > Actinomycetes > Streptomycetales > Streptomycetaceae > Streptomyces. Next base: position 73,103 of record NZ_JADWYM010000002.1, on the reverse strand, counting down.
ATCTGGACGTTCAAGCTGAAGAAGGCCTACTGACCGGGGTCTGTCCGATGCGTGTCCTCGTCGCCACCGCGGTTCCCGCCGAGCGGGACGCGGTGGCGCGCGCGTTCCCGGGCCCGGTGGAGCGGCTTGAGCGGCCCGGCGTGGACCTGGTGCGGACCGGCGGTGTGTGCGACCTGATCGCCGCGGGCGTCGGCCCCGCCCGGGCCGCCGCCTCCACCGCCGCCGCGCTCAGCGCCGCCGCCCTCGGGGGCGCCCCCTACCGTCTCGTCGTCTGCGCCGGGATCGGCGGAGGGTTCCAGCCGGAGGCACCCGTCGGCTCGCTCGTCGTCTCCCGCGCGATCACCGCGGCCGACCTCGGTGCCGAGACCGGCGACGGCTTCGTGCCCGTCACCGAACTGGGATTCGGCCGGGTGACGCATGTGCCGCCGCGCGCGCTGGTCGGGGAGGCCGTCCGGGCGACCGGCGCCCGCCCCGGCACCGTCCTCACCGTCTCCACGGTGACCGGGACCGCCGCGCGCGCCGCCGGCCTGCGCGCCCGGCACCCGGACGCGCTCGCCGAGGGCATGGAAGGCTTCGGCGTGGCCGAGGCGGCCGTCGCCCAGCACGTGCCCGTGCTGGAGATCCGCGCGGTGTCCAACCCGGTGGGCCCGCGGGACCGCGCCGCCTGGCGCATCGGGGAGGCCCTCGCCGCCCTCACCGAAGCCTTCGAGAAACTCACGCCCGTCCTCCTGGCCTCCTGGTGAGAGGTGGGAGAGAGGTGGAACCAATGACCAGTGAGCCCGCGTCGTCCCTGCGGATCGCGTACTCCCCCTGCCCCAACGACACCTTCGTCTTCGACGCCCTCGCCCACGGCCGCGTCCCGGGCGCGCCCGCGCTGGACGTGACGTTCGCGGACATCGACGTCACCAACGGCATGGCCGAACGTGGCGAGTTCGACGTACTGAAAGTGTCGTACGCGGTCCTGCCGTACGTGCTCGACGACTACGCGCTGCTGCCGTGCGGAGGCGCGCTGGGCCGGGGCTGCGGGCCGCTGGTGCTGACCCGGGAGGCGGGGCTCGACCTCACCGGCCGCACGGTCGCCGTGCCCGGCGAGAGGTCGACGGCCTACCTGCTGTTCCGGCTCTGGGCGGCCGACGTCGTGCCCGGCGGGGTCGGTGAGATCGTCGTGATGCCGTTCCACGAGATCATGCCGGCCGTGCGGGACGGGGAGGTCGACGCGGGACTCGTGATCCACGAGGCGCGTTTCACCTACCGGAACTACGGCCTGCACAAACTCGCCGACATGGGCGAGCACTGGGAGAGGACCACCGGGCTGGCCATCCCGCTGGGCGCCATCGTCGCCCGGCGGTCGCTCGGCGGGGACATGCTGAAGCGACTCGCCGACGCGATCCGCACCTCCGTGCGAGCGGCCTGGGACGACCCCGAGGCGTCCCGGCCCTACGTCATGGAACACGCCCAGGAGATGGACCCGGCCGTCGCCGACCAGCACATCGGGCTGTACGTCAACGAGTTCACCGCCGAGCTCGGCGAGAACGGCTACGCCGCCGTGCGTGGGCTGCTGACCCGTGCGGCGGCCGAGGGACTGCTGCCGCCGCTCGGCCCGGACGCACTCGACTTCCCCTGAGCACCGGGGCCGGGTCAGACGTCCAGCTGGTCGGCGACCGCGCGGAGCAGACCGGCGACCTTCTTCCCGGCCGCCTTCTCGGGATAGCGGCCCCGCTCCAGCGTCTGCGTGACGTTCTCCAGCAGGGTCGTCAGGTCCTGCACGATGGAGGCCAGCTCGTCCGGCTTCTTGCGCTGCGCGGCGGCCACCGACGGGGTCGGGTCGAGCAGCACCACCGACAGCGCCTGGTCACCGCGCTGCCCGGCCACGACACCGAACTCCACCCGCTGTCCCGGCTTGAGCGTCTCGACTCCGGCGGGGAGGACCGAAGAATGCACGAAGACGTCGCCGCCGTCGTCGCGGGAGAGAAAGCCGAAGCCCTTCTCACTGTTGAACCACTTGACCTTGCCAGTCGGCAAAGCACACGCTCCCTCGATCCGTCCCGGACTGGCCGGACGCCGTTTGAACTGCCGTTGAGACAGCCTACCGGGGGTCTCTCCAGCGGAACATGCCTTAAAACGGCACCGTGCCCCTATCGGCGCCCGTGTGGCGGGATAGGGACTCAGGATGAGTCAGGGAAGCGTGACTGTTACCCGATGCGCCGGCAGAGGAGCGCGCGGGAGACGCCAAGAGCCCTGGCAATGACACTGGCACTTCTCCTCCTTCCCCCGACGCGCCCCGGCCGCAGCCGAGAGGCCTTCCGTGACGCCGGTGGGGCGTCCACCGAAACGCCCCCCGAGCCTTGGCCGCCTACGGTCCGGCACGGATGCACCTGCCCTCAGGGAACGCCCGAACTCGGCCATGACCTCGATGTCTTGGAGCATGGACCGTCCGTCCGGCGAAGCTGGTCCATGCCGGCGAGGGCGCCGGTGGGCACCTCGAAGCCGACCCCACGCCCCCCGAGAGCATCCACCGTCGCCGCCGGGCCCATGAAGGAGCGGGCGAATCCGTCCGCCTTCCGGACGCAGCGGAATTCCCCTCACGCGTGCGGCCGAGAGCCTCATCGCGTTCCGGCCCGTCGGCGTCTTACCGGATGTCGTACCCGTGAAGATCCGGGACAGTCGATCCCCAGCAGCAGGGCAGGCCGAATTAGCGAACAATCCGAGAAAGGGAAAAGGTCGTACCAACGGCACCGAGCGGTGGGTGGGCCGGTCCACGCCGGCCGCGACGACCACGTCGAACTCATCGGCCCGGGACGTCAGCCACCCGCCCGGCCCGGGAAATCAGCCACCCGCGCCCGGGCCGTTCGAAGGGGGTCATGGACCCGTGACGTCCGTGTCCTCAGCCTCGCCCACCAGCAATCCGGACCGGTGCGGAGGGCCGAGGTGGTGCCGGACCGCGCCACGCCGCCGCTCGACGGACCTGGAGCCGTCCGCGTCGGCCGACCGGTGGAGACAGGCGAGGCGACGAAGGTGGGGCTGCACGGCGAGAGGGTGGCGCTCCGTGTGCTCAACCGACCTGCTCGACTGTGCCCGTCGGCACATCGAGATCCTCGGGGCGGAAGACGGGACGCTGCCCGGTCGTTCCTTCGGGCAGGGAACTACCCTGGTCCGGTGCGTGACGAAACCCAACCGAATTCCACCGCACCCGGTGATCGGCTGATCCGTGCCGGTGCGATCGTCTTCTTCATCGGTGCCGTGGCCACCCTGGTCACCGTGGCGCCTCTGCTCCTCGGAACGGCGCCCTTTCCGACGTACATGTTCGGTCTGAGCATGCTCATGGCCGTCGGATTCCTGCTCGCCGGAGCCGGCATAATGCGGTCGATCGCTGCCGGACGGCGTCAGGCGCGCACCGGTTCCGGAGCGTCCAGGTAGGCCGAAAGCCACCCCGGGAAGTCGCCGAGCCCGCCGAGGACGACGTCTGCGCCGGCCGCGCGCAGTTCCTCGGGCGCGCACGGCCCGCTCGCCACCGCCACCGACAGCGCGCCCGCCGCCCGCGCCCCGCGCACGTCGCCCACGTGGTCGCCGACGTACACGCCGGCGCCGTGCTCGCGCAGCGCCTCCGCCTTCCGCTCGGCCCACAGGTCGCCGATGAGGGCGTCGGCGTCGATGCCCAGGTGCTCCAGGTGGAGTCCGGCGCTCGGCTCGTGCTTGGCGGTGACCACGATCGCCCGCCCGCCGGCCGCCCGCACCGCCGCGATCGCCTCCCGGGCGCCGGGCATCGCAAGCGTGGGCGGAACGGCCTTCTCCGGGTAGAGCTGCCGGTAGAGGGCGGCCATCGCCTCGATCCGCTCCGCGGGGAACCACTGCGCCAGCTCGTCGGTGAGCGGCGGCCCCAGGCGCGTGACCGCGAGGTCGGCGTCGATGTACGTCCCGGTCAGCTCGGACAGTGCCAGGTAGCAGGCGCGGATGCCGGGGCGGGAGTCGATCAGGGTCATGTCGAGGTCGAATCCGACCACCGGGGCGCGCGACGTCATGCGGTCATTGTGCCGTGCCGGCCTCCCCCACCCTCCGCCCGGTTCCGGGCGGAGGGGCGGTCCGGACCCGGCCGCACGGCCTCACGCCGGGGGCCGCCGCTGCGAGCGCCACACGAGGAACACCGCGGACAGCACCGCCGCGCCCCGCACCACCCACGGCCAGGTCTCGGCGATCGCGCCGCTCATCTGCCCGTCGGCGACCGGTTCGCCCCAGCGGCCCTCGGCGCGGCCCCACAGCCACACCACGCCCGACGTCAGCGCCAGACCCGGCAGGATCACGACGGCCCACTTGGTCTCGGCGTCGCTCAGCCGCCGCGAGGCCCAGGCGATCAGCCAGCCGGCCAGCAGCGCGACCAGGTTCCCCAGCACCGCGCCCACGACGAGGCTCCCGGCGGCGAGCAGCAGCAGAGGGTTGCTCCAGCGGCGCGCGGTGAGCACGGCGAGGCGGCGGCGACCGGCCGCCGCCGGCTCGGCCTGAGAAACCGCCCCGTCCGCCGCCGGATCCACCCGCGGCTCCCCGGACGGCCTCTCCGGGGACTTCCCCGGGGAGTTCCCCGAGGGCGGCGGCCTGAGCAGCTCCGGGATCTCCACGCCACCGACGAACCCGGGCACCTCGTCCGCGGGCCCGCCCTCCACCCGCCACCAGTCGGGCTGCACGGCACTGGTCCCGCCGAGTTCGTGCGCACCCGCCAGGTGCGGCGGCGACGGCGCGCCGGAGCGCGGAGCCGGAGCCTGCGGCTCGGCCGGACGCGGACGCGGCACCCCACGCCACAGGCCCCTGGGCCCCGCCTCCTTCGGCTCCTTCGCCCCCGCCGCCCTGCGCCCGTCGTCCCGCTGCACGGGGACGGCGGCCGGTGGCGGCTGCACGGGCACGCCGCGCCCCGCCCCACCGTCCGAGGCCGCCGTGACCACGTCGTCCGGGCTGCCGAGGCGGTCCAGGATGCGGCGCACCGCGGCAGGACTGTCGACGGCGGCCTTCGCCCGGTGCCGGTCGATCTCGTCCCGCAGCTGCGACACGAGCCGCATGCGCGTGGCCGACGGCAACTGCCGCTGCTGCGCCACGTCACCGACCCGGCTCAGGTACTCGTAGACGACCTTGTCGCTCTCGATCCCCACGGGGAGGACGCTATCGTTCCCACGCCGCCCCGTGCCGGACGACGACCCTCCACCGACGCACCCACCCGCTACCGTGGGTCGGATGAGCAGCCCGGCCACTCCGCCCCGCTCCCTCGCGGAAGCACTCCGCGGGCGCGACGACGCCTCCCTGGCCGCGCTCCTGCGCAGCCGCCCCGACCTCGTCACGCCCGTCCCCACCGACCTCACGCAGCTGGCGACGCGTGCCGGCACGCGGGCCAGCGTCGTGCGCGCCCTGGACCGGCTGGACCGGTTCACCCTCCAGACGGCCCAGGCACTGGCCGTGGCCACGGATCCGGCCTCGTACACGGACCTGCTGGGCCTCATGGCCGGCGACGCAGGCGACCCGGAGGTGGCCGCCGCGCTGCCGCACGCGCTGCACCAGCTGCGCGAGCAGGCACTGGTGTGGGGCGGCGACGATCGGCTGCGGCTGGTGCGCACGGCGCGGGAGCTGCTCGCCCCCTCCCCGCAGCACCCGTCGCCGACCGGGCTCGGCCCGGCCGCCGCGGAGGCGGCGGCCGGCATGTCGCCGGGACGGATCCAGGAGATCGTGACGACGGCGGGGCTGCCGACCACGCATGACGGTGTCTCCGCGGTCACCGCGCTCACCGGTCTGTTCACCGACCGGGGACGGATGACGGCACTGCTCGCCGGCGCGCCCGAGGAGGCGCGCGAGGTGCTGACCCGGCTGATGTGGGGCCCGCCCTACGGGCAGGTCACCGCCGACCCGGCAGCCCATCTGCGCTGGCTGCTGGACCGCGGGCTGCTGCTGCCGACGGCACCCGGGACGGTCGTCCTGCCCCGCGAGGTCGCCCTGCACCTGCGCGCCGGGCGGGCGCACCGCACACCGGAGCCGCTGCCACCGGCGGTGGAGACGGGTACCGCCCACCGCCCGGAGACTGTGGACTCCACCGCCGCCGGCCAGGCACTGACGGCGCTCGCCACCGTCGAGGAACTGCTCAAGGACTGGGACGAGGGCGGCCCGGCCGTGCTGCGGGCCGGCGGGCTGAGCGTGCGGGACCTGAAGCGGACCGCGGTCGCCCTCGACGTGCCCGAGCCGACGGCCGCCTTCTGGGTGGAACTGGCGTACGCGGCGGGCCTGATCGCCTCCGACGGCGAAGCCGACGAGCGGTACGCGGCCACCCCGGCCTACGACGAGTGGCTGGCACTGCCCGCACCGGAACGCTGGGCCCGTCTGGTGACGCCGTGGCTGACGGCGACCCGCACCCCGGGACTGGTCGGCGGACGCGACGCCAAGGAGCGCACCCTGTCCGCGCTCGGCCCCGGACTGGACCGTTCCGCGGCGCCGGAGGTGCGGCACCGGGTCCTGACCCTGCTCGCCGCACTGCCGCAGGGCTCCGCCCCGCACCCCGAGTCCGTGCTGGCCCGGCTGCACTGGGAACGCCCCCAGCGCCGCGAGGAGGACCTGCGCACCCGGCTCGCCCGGGCGACGCTCACGGAGGCGGAGCTGCTCGGCGTGACCGGGCGGGGCGCGCTGTCCGCCCACGGGCGGGCGCTGCTGGGCCTGCCCGCGCCGGCGGCGCGGCCGGACGGGGACGCGGCGGGCGAGCCGTCCGGCCCCGGCGACAAGCTGCCCGTGCACCACCACCGCAGGCCCGCCCCCGCGGCACCGCTCTCCGCCGCCGCCCGGGCCGACGCCGCGGCCGCCGCCGCCCGGCTGCTCGCCCCGCTGCTGCCGGAACCGCTCGACCACGTGCTCCTCCAGGCCGACCTGACCGCCGTGGCCCCGGGCCCGCTGCAGCGCCCGCTCGCCAACGTGCTCGGCATGCTCGCCGACATCGAGTCCAAGGGCGGCGCGACGGTCTACCGGTTCACACCGGCCTCGGTGCGGCGCGCCCTGGACGCCGGGCGCAGCGCGGCCGAGCTGCAGGACTTCCTCACCACGCACTCGCGCACCCCGGTGCCGCAGCCGCTCGCCTACCTGATCGACGACGTGGCCCGCCGCCACGGCCGGCTGCGGGTGGGCGCGGCCTCGGCGTACGTCCGCTGCGACGACGACGCCCTGCTGAACGAGATCCTGGCCGACAAGCGTGCCACCGGCCTGCGCCTGCGCCGCCTCGCACCGACGGTGCTGGCCGCCCAGGCGGATCCGGCGACCCTGCTGGAGGGGCTGCGGGCCATGGGCTTCGCACCCGCCGCCGAATCGGCGGAGGGCGATGTGCTGGTCACCCGTCCCGGCGCCCACCGCACCCCGCCCCGCACCCCGCCCGAGCCGGTGCCGGACGGCCCGCCGGTCCCCGACGCGGCCCTGCTCGGCGCCGCGATCCGCGCGATCCGCGCGGGCGACCTGGCCTCCACCACCCCGCGCAAGCCGTCGGGACCCCCGCCGGCCTCCGGCGAGCTGCCGCGCACCTCGGCCGCGGAGACCCTCGCCACCCTCCAGGCCGCCGTGCTGACCGGCGAGGCGGTGTGGATCGGCTACGTCAACGCCGAGGGCGGCGCCAGCCAGCGCGTCATCGCGCCCGTGCGGGTCGAGGGCGGCTTCGTGACGGCGTACGACCACACGGCCGACGAGGTCCGTACCCTCCCGCTGCACCGGATCACGGGCGTGGCGGAACTGGCGGACGACTGACCCCGGTGCGGCGGACGACTGACCCCGGTCCGGGCGGCGGGCGCGGGTCCGGACGCCGGGCCGGGCGCGGGCCCGGGCGGTTGGGGCACACAGCGTTGGGCCTTCTCTTGGGCTGATCACTGACGGCAGTGATCGACGGCCCCTACGCCATCATTGCCGCCATCAAGTCCGCTCGTCGAAGCTGCCGCCAGCGTCCAAGAGCGCGCGAGCCAAGGCCGCGCGGGTCGCCGCGACCGACGGGTGGTCGACTCCGAGCACTTCCATCTGTTCGGGCAGGAGAACGGAGAGCTCGCCCGCCGCTCGTTCGGCGTCGCCCGCGGCTGTTCGCCATCGTCCTAGGTTCAGCCGGGTGGACAAGGTGTGTGGATGCTCCGGTCCAAGCACTCGCAACCGGTCGGCGAGTAGATCCTCCAACAGGGTGACCGCCGGCTGCGGGTCTCCGCGCCGACCCGTCCACTCCGCGATGCCGGCCCGGGTAGCGTAGGTGTCCGGACTGTCAGGATCGTCCTCCAGTTGGACGGCCAGCAGATCGTTCAGTGCGTTCAAGGCGCCGTCAACATCGCCGAGTTCGCCTCGGTGGCGCATCGCCGTCGCGCGGCGTCAGCCCTGGTTGTCAGCCGCCTCGGCCTCCTGTCCGCTCTCCTTCGCCGCTGCCGCCCGCCGCATGTGCCCCTCCTCGCCGAAGTACACCGACAGACGCGACGTGTCCAGCTTCTTGCCGCCACGCCGCGCGGGTGCCACCTCCACGTAGCCGCCCGCGTTCAACAGCAGATCTCGCTTACCAGCCACGTCCGAGCGCTTCCACTGCTCGGCGTGCGTCTCGCCGGTCGGCTCCGCCTTCACGCCGCCCGGCTTCGCCGTTCGCTGTCTCTCCTTCAGGGTCGCCAGTCGCTCTTCCAGCTTGGCGTACTGCTCCGCGTACCGGATCGCTCCGTCGTCGCCCTTGAACAGGCCCCGGTCGTAGCGATCCTTTTGCGGGTCGGCCAGCGCTTCCTCGGCCTGCCTGATCTGCGGGCGGAAGTCCTCGCCGGCCTCCTGGACCATCCGCATCACGGCAAGGTGCCCGTACTTCGCGAGGAACTGCTCGGTGACGTGCTCCTCGGTGGTCACCCCCGCCACGGTCGGCCCGTAGCACTTCACGCCCGGCTTCTCCTCCCCCTTGGCCGCCCGCTGGCGGTACTTCAGCGGGCCGATGCACCGGTACCGAAGCTGACCGTTGCGCCCGCTGAAGGTGTACATGCGCTCTCCGCAGACTCCGCAGTGCATGATGCCGCGCAGCAGCGACGTCCCCTCCCGGCGCTTCTCACCGGGATTGGCCCGGCGCGCCAACTCGTTCTGGAGCGCCTGCCAGGTGTCCTTGTCGAGGATCGGCGGGCGGTTGACCAGGGGCAGGCCGTCCGTCCGCAGGATCGGCTTTCCGTCCTCGATGACCTGGCCGAGCAACTGGGGGTTGCCCAGCAAGCTCCGCAGCGTCGTCGTGTACCACTGCTTGGAGTCGCTGCGTTTGCCCGTGGTCTGGCGTGAGGAGTGGCCGGGCGACGGGACGCCCTCCTTGTTGAGATCGTTGATGATCTGCATGAGCGAGTCCTTGGCCAGGATCCGCTCCACGATCCGCTTGATCGTCTCGGCCTCGTCCTCGTTGACCGCGAGGACCTTGCCCTCCCCGTTGGGGTTGGGGACGACCATGTACCCGTACGGGACCCGACCGCCGGTGTAGCGGCCCTCGCGGCGCAGGTGCTCGTGCGCGCTGGACACCCGCATCCCGATGGTGTCGGACTCCAGCTCGGCGAAGACCGCGATGACCTTCGCCATGGCCCGGCCCATGGACGACGTGAGGTCGAACGGCTCCGTCGCCGACGCGAGCGCCACGTTCTGGTGCTCGGCGAGTCGCATGATCTCCGCGAAGTCGACCGTCGAGCGCGCAAGCCGGTCGATCTTGAAGAACACGATCACGTCCAGCTCGGCGAGTTTGGTCAGGATGCGTTGCAGTCCCGGCCGGTCGAGCCCACGCGAGAAGCCCGAGACGTCGATGTCCTCCTCGGCGGCCACGACCTCCCAGCCGCGTGCCTCGCACAACGCTTCACAGGCCGCGCGCTGGCGTTCCGGCGAAGTCGTCTCGTCGGTTTCGCGCGATAGGCGAACATAGATAGCGGCGCGCATCCCCGGCGCGCTGGCCGGGACGCCCTTCCGGCGTCGGGCACGGGGCATAGCCCGTGCTGTGACAGGCGTTGTTTCTGTCACGAGACGACCCTATCTGCGGAGGTATGTGTGTCCTGCCTAATCGTCCAGTCGGACAAGACGCTGCTCCTGGAGGTCGACCACGAGCAGGCCGACGCGTGCCGTCGCGCCATCGCGCCCTTCGCGGAACTGGAGCGGGCACCCGAGCACATCCACACCTACCGGGTGACACCCCTCGGGCTGTGGAACGCGCGGGCGGCCGGCCACGACGCCGAGCAGGTGGTGGACGCGCTGGTGCAGTACAGCCGCTACCCCGTGCCGCACGCGTTGCTCGTCGACGTCGCCGAGACGATGGACCGCTACGGGCGGCTCAGTCTGCTGAAGCATCCGGCGCACGGGCTGGTGCTGGCCAGCACCGACCGGCCGGTGCTGGAGGAGGTGCTGCGCTCCAAGCGGGTGGCCCCGCTGGTCGGCGCGCGGATCGACCCGGACACCGTCGTCGTGCACCCGTCCGAACGCGGCCAGATCAAGCAGACCCTGCTCAAGCTGGGCTGGCCCGCGGAGGACCTCGCCGGGTACGTCGACGGCGAGGCCCACCCCATCGAGCTGCACGAGGACGGCTGGGCCCTGCGGCCGTACCAGAAGCAGGCGGTGGAGAACTTCTGGCACGGCGGGTCCGGTGTGGTCGTCCTGCCCTGTGGCGCGGGCAAGACGCTGGTCGGGGCCGGGGCGATGTCACAGGCCAAGTCGACGACGCTGATCCTCGTCACCAACACGGTCTCGGCGCGGCAGTGGAAGCACGAGCTGGTGAGGCGGACGTCGCTGACCGAGGACGAGATCGGCGAGTACAGCGGCACGCGGAAGGAGATCCGGCCCGTCACCATCGCCACGTACCAGGTGCTGACGACGCGGCGCAAGGGCGTCTACCCGCATCTGGAGCTGTTCGACTCCCGGGACTGGGGTCTGATCGTCTACGACGAGGTGCACCTGCTGCCCGCCCCCGTCTTCAAGTTCACCGCCGATCTCCAGGCCCGCCGCCGCCTCGGCCTGACCGCGACGCTGGTGCGGGAGGACGGGCGGGAGTCCGACGTCTTCTCCCTGATCGGTCCGAAGCGGTTCGACGCGCCGTGGAAGGAGATCGAGGCGCAGGGCTACATCGCGCCCGCCGACTGCGTCGAGGTCCGGGTGAACCTGACCGACTCCGAGCGGCTCGCGTACGCGACGGCCGAGACGGAGGAGAAGTACCGCTTCTGTGCGACGACGGACACCAAGCGGAAGGTCACCGAGGCGATCGTCCGCCGGTTCGCGGGCCAGCAGATCCTCGTCATCGGCCAGTACATCGACCAGCTGGACGAGCTGGGGGAGCATCTCGGCGCGCCGGTGATCAAGGGCGAGACCTCCAACGCGCAGCGGGAGAAGCTCTTCGACGCGTTCCGGGAGGGCGAGATCAGCGTCCTGGTCGTGTCGAAGGTCGCCAACTTCTCCATCGACCTGCCGGAGGCCACGGTCGCCGTCCAGGTGTCGGGCACCTTCGGCTCCCGCCAGGAGGAGGCCCAGCGCCTGGGCCGGGTGCTGCGTCCGAAGTCCGACGGCCACCAGGCCCACTTCTACTCCGTGGTGGCCCGGGACACCATCGACCAGGACTTCGCCGCGCACCGGCAGCGGTTCCTGGCGGAGCAGGGGTACGCCTACCGGATCGTGGACGCGGACGAGCTGCTGGCCGGGGAGGTGTGAGGGCGGCGGGAACGCCGCAGGCCAGGGAGCTGTTCCTGGCGGGGAGGTGCGGGACACCCGGTGCCGGATCGCGGCGGCGGGATGATCGCCGACGGCAGCGCGGAGGCAGCGGCGGCCCGGCGCGGTGGACCGGCCGGCGTCGTGGCCGGGGCAGCACCCGGCGGCCGGCGGGGCGCTGGGGCATGCCGGACGGCGGCGCCGCGCCGGGGTCACTCAGGGCGCCCTCGGCGCCGTACGCCCGCCTCCTCCCCGTACTCGCCCAGGACGATCACGTCGAACGCGGCGCGGACGAAGACCCGGACGGCGCGCAGGGCGTCGCCCAGGGGGTGGCGGTGGGTCCCGACGACAGAGGTGGCGCCGGTCGGACGGACGGGCTCGGGGGCGGGGGACAGGGTCGCTGCACTCATGTCTCCATGGTGGTATTTCCGACATAAGGACCGCATCGGTCCGGGGGATGCTCCGGCCCCGGTGATTCCCCGGGGCGGTCCGGCCCGCGTCCCCTAGGGGCCGACGGCCCGTGCGGGCCGGGAAATACGCTGGCCGCGCCTTCCGCCCGTCGCCTAGAATCTCCGCTCTTGCCCGCCTCCCTTCACCGGAGCGCCGCCGCCCGGTCGGTAACCGGACGGTCCCAGAAGTCGTCCCCCGTCACCCCCCGTGACAGGCCTTCCGGAGGCACCCCCTTGTCCACGCCCGCCGCCGCGACCACCGCCGCGCCCTTTGACGACCCGCTCGCGCGCGAGCGAGCCCACCTGGCCTCCTCACGTGCCGCTCTGCGGGCGATGCGCGAGGACGTCGAGGCGCTCGACATCAGCGACGTGACCGCGAACTGGGTGAACGCCAAGGCGCTGGCCCACCAGATCGACGAGCGGATCAAGGCCCTGGCCGACCTCAGCGGCACGCCCCTGTTCTTCGGCCGGCTCGACTACCTGCACGCACCCGGCGCGGAGCAGGCCGAGGGGGCCCGGGGCGAGCGCTTCTACATCGGGCGCCGTCACGTGCACGACGCCGAGGGCGATCCGATGGTGATCGACTGGCGTGCGCCGGTGTCGCAGCCGTTCTACCGGGCGTCGAAGAAGGACCCGATGGACGTCGGGCTGCGCCGCCGTTTCGGCTACACCGGCGGCGAGCTCACGGCGTACGAGGACGAGCACCTGTCCGACCCGGGGGAGGCGGCCCGTACCAGCAAGCTGCTCCAGCAGGAGATCGAACGTCCGCGGGTCGGCCCGATGCGGGACATCGTCGCCACCATCCAGCCCGAGCAGGACGAGATCGTGCGGTCGGGGCTGGGCGGCACGGTGTGTGTGCAGGGCGGCCCGGGGACCGGGAAGACCGCGGTCGGTCTGCACCGGGTGGCCTACCTCCTCTACGCCCACCGGGAGCGGCTGGCCCGCACCGGCACGCTCGTCATCGGGCCGAACCGGTCCTTCCTTCACTACATCGAGCAGGTCCTGCCGGCGCTGGGCGAGTTGAGCGTGCAGCAGGCCACGGTCGACGACCTGGTGGCGCACGTGGAGGTGCGCGGTACGGACGGGGCCGCCGCGGCGCTCGTCAAGGGCGACGCCCGGATGGCCGAGGTGCTCAGGAGGGCGCTGCGCTCGCACGTGGCCCTGCCGACCGAGCCGGTCGTCGTGGTGCGCGGTTCGCGGCGGTGGCGGGTTCCGGCCTGCGAACTGGAGGAGATCGTCCGCGAGTTGCTCGACCGCGACATCCGCTACGGTGCCGCCCGCGAGGCCCTGCCGCAGCGTATCGCGCACGCCGTGCTGGTGCAGATGGAGCGCTCGGGCGAGGCGCCGGACGACCGGGTGCAGGACGCGGTGGCCCGCAACAGCGCGGTGAAGGCGGCGGTGAAGGCCCTGTGGCCGGCCGTCGACCCGGCGAAGCTCGTGCTGCGCCTGCTGACGGACGCGGCGTTCCTCGCCGAGCACGCGCGGGGGGTGCTCGGCGAGGACGAGCAGAAGGCCGTCCTCTGGGCGAGGCCGGCGCGGAGCGTGAGGTCGGCGAAGTGGTCGGCGGCGGACGCCGTCCTCGTCGACGAGGCGGCCGACCTGGTCCGGCGCACGCACTCCCTGGGGCACGTGGTGCTCGACGAGGCGCAGGATCTGTCTCCCATGCAGTACCGGGCGGTGGGCCGTCGCTGCACCACCGGTTCGGCGACCGTCCTCGGCGATCTGGCGCAGGGCACCACGCCCTGGGCGACGCGGAGCTGGAGTGAGGCACTGGCCCACCTGGGCAAGTCGGACGCGGTGGTGGAGGAGCTGACGGCGGGCTTCCGTGTCCCCACCGACGTCATCGCCTACGCCTCCCGCCTGCTGCCGCACATCGCCCCGGGGCTCGCGCCGGTGGCCTCGGTCCGTGAGAACCCGGGGTTCTTCGACCTGCGCACCGTGGCGGAGACCGCCGACGTGGTCGCCGCCTGCGCGGAGCTGCTCCGCAACGAGGGCTCGACCGGCCTGATCGCGGCCGACGCCCGGGTCCCGGCACTCGCCGCGGCCCTGACGGCGGCGGGGATCGGGTATCTGGCTCCGGGTGAGGAGACGACCGAGCTGACCCGGCTGACCCTGGTCCCGGCGTCCCTGGCCAAGGGCCTGGAGTACGACTATGTCGTTCTCGACGAACCGCAGGCGGTGGTGGACGGCGAACCGGACGAGCGCACCGGCCTGCGTCGCCTGTACGTGGCCCTCACCCGAGCGGTGTCCGGGCTGGTCGTGACGCACGCGGCGCCGCTGCCGCCTCAACTGGCCTGACGGCCACCGCGGTTCCGGCACGCCGCCGCAGCACCGGCCCGGACCCCGGTGGCACCCGGCGGCACCCACCGGGCGCCGGGGGCGCCGGCGTCGGGCGGGTCGCACGCCCCGTGCGGTGCGGGACCGGTCGGGTCAGGCGACCGGGGTGCCCGCGTCCAGCGCCTGCCGCCACTCCTCGACCGCCTGCGCCGAGACCGGGCCCGCCCAGCCGCCCGGTCGCGCGGCTCCGCCGATGTGGAAGCCGTCGATCCCGGCGGCCGCCAGGTACGGCACATGGTCCAGCCGCAGCCCGCCGCCCACCAGGATCTGCGGCTCGTACCCCGGCTCCCCGCGCAGCCGGGCCTCCGCGAGCAGGGTGGGGAGCCCGTCGTCGACGCCGTCGGCGGACCCGGCCGTCAGATAGGTGTCCAGCCCGGGCAGTCCGTCGAGCGCCTTGCGCAGCGCGTCCCGGTCGGCGGCGCGGTCTATGGCGCGGTGGAAGGTCCAGCGGCACCCTTCCAGCACCGAGACGACCTGCTCGACGGCCGCCAGGTCCACCGCGCCGTCGGCGTCCAGGAATCCGAGCACGAACTCCTCGGCCCCGGCGGCCCTCAGCTCCCCGGCGACGCCCGCGAGCCGTGGGACGTCCCCGGCGGCGAAGCCGTCCGCCAGCCGCAGCATCACACGCAGGCCGATGTCGACCGCGGCACGGATCCCGGCGAAGGTCACCACGGACGGGGTGAGCCCGTCGGCGGCCATGTCGGCGACCAGCTCCAGCCGGTCCGCACCTCCGGCCTGCGCGGCGACCGCGTCCTCGACGTCGAGTGCGATCACCTCCAGGACTGCACGCTTGCTCATGGGACCCCATTCATGGTCGTCGACGGCGGCTACAGGTCTAGTCCAATTCAAGAGTACGCCCGCACCCCGCGCCACAGGCCCCACCCTCCGCGCCCGGCCGCGGACATGTCGCCCCCTTACGGCCGCACGCGGCGCCGGAACCCGCGCCCCGGCGCGGGTCGCACCGGCGGCACAATGTCCGCATGGCCGACCTCGACGCCCTGCGCGCACGCTTCGCCCGCACCCTGCTCGACGCACGGGACCGGGCCTCCGGCCCCGATCCGTCGCCCTACGCCGACGACCTGCTCGCCCGCTGGCAGGAGCCGCAGCGCCACTACCACACGCTCACGCACCTCACCGCGGTCCTGGACCACATCGACGTGCTGGCGGGGTACGCCGCCGACACCGGCGCCGTGCGCCTGGCGGCCTGGTTCCACGACGCGGTCTACCTGCCCGACCGGTCCGAGAACGAGGAACGCTCCGCCCGCCTCGCCGAACGCGCCCTGGCCGAGGCCGGGGTGCCACGGGCGAGGACCGACGAGGTCGCCCGCCTGGTCCGGCTCACCGTCACCCACGACCCCGCCGACGACGACCGCGACGGCCAGGTCCTGTGCGACGCCGACCTGGCGATCCTCGCCGCGCCGCCGGCCGCGTACGCCGCCTACACCGCGGCGGTGCGCGAGGAGTACCACTTCGTGCCGAGCGACCTCTTCCGCTCCGGCCGCGCCGCGATCCTGCGCCAACTCCTGGACCTGCCACGGTTGTTCAGGACTCCGTACGGTCAGGAGAACTGGGCCGCGACCGCCCGCCGCAACCTCACCGCCGAGCTGGAAATGCTGTCGCCCTGACCGAGGGGGCCCGCCTACGCTGCCCGCATGCGCATCGTGGGCGGAGATCAGGTGGAGCAGGCCGTCGGGAGCTGCCTGGAGACCTTGCGGCCGGCGGCGGGCCGGGACTGGGACGGGGTCCGGGCCGGCCGGCTGGAATGGAGCTGCCGGCACACGGCCGAGCACATCGCGAGCGATCTCATCGCCTACGCGGGCCAGTTGGCGGGCCGGGTGCAGAACCGGTACGCCCCCTTCGAGATCACCTTCGACGGCAGCGAGGACGGCCTCGAACCGGCCGACAACGCGGACGTCCTGGAGGTGATCGCGACGACCGGCGCCCTGCTCGCCGCGGCCGTGCGCACCGCGCCCCGCGAGGCCCGCGCCTTCCACCCGTTCCCCTTCCGCGGCGCGGACCGCGCCGGCTTCGCCGCGATGGGCGTCACGGAAGTGCTGCTGCACACGCACGACATCGCCGAAGGGCTCGGCCTGGCCTACGAGCCGCCCGCCGGACTCGCCGAGGACGTCCTCACCCACCTCTTCCCGCACGTCCGGCCCGGCCCCGCCGCCTGGCCCACCCTGCTGTGGGCCACCGGCCGCGCCGACCTGCCCGACCGCGCCCCCGTCACCCGGTGGCACTGGTACCTGCCCCCCGTCGTCCCCGCCGGCCGCCTCACCCTGCACGGCGTCACCCCGGCCGCCGCCCGCGACCTGGTCCTCGGCGGCGACGGCGGCTTCGCCTGGGTCGAGGACGGCCCGTTCCAGGGCACCCGCGACGCCGCCGGCATGGTCGTCAAGACGTACGAGGCGGGCGTACACCGCCCGGAGTGGGGGCTCTTCGTCCTGGTGCGGGAGGAGGACGGGCGGGCCGTCGGCGGCATGGGATTCCACGGCGCACCCGACGACGAGCAGCGGGCCGAGGTCGGCTACGACCTCGCCGAGTCCGCCCGCGGCCACGGCTACGCGAGCGAGGCGCTCACGGCGCTCGCCGACTGGGCACTGGAGCGGGACGGCGTACGGCTGCTGTGCGCCGCCATCGACGACGGCAACGGCGCCTCGCAGGGGGTGGCGGAGCGGGCCGGATTCACCCGGGTGACGGTGGAGGAGGAACGGACGGCCCGCGAACAGCACGACCTGGAACCGGGGCTGCGGTTGTACGTGCGCCGCCGGTGACGGCTCCGCCGCACCGGCCGCGAGGGGCGCGCCCGTCCGCGGCGCCCCCCGCCGGCACCTCCTCCTCGAAGTGCCGGGGCGCCGCGCGGAGGGCGCCGCGCGGCCGGCTCAACGGGCGTCCTGCGCCGCGCCGGGTGTCCCGCCGGGGACGGCGCGGCGCTTGCGCCGGCGCAGCCCGGCACCGTGCAGCAGCCGGACCACCTCCCGGCTGCTCACCTCCACCGCGCCCGCGCCCACCGCGTCGGCGTACCGGTGGGAGGGGATGTCGTAGTGGTCGCGTTCGAAGGCCCGCGGCGGCACGCCCAACCGGGCGGCGAAGGCGTGCAGTTCGCCGTAGGAGCTGTCGCTGACCAGGTGCGACCAGAGGCGGCCGTGCCCCGGCCAGCTGGGCGGATCGATGTAGACGGTCACGACGGGGGCGCCCCGCCGACCGCCCCGCCCAGCGATCCCACCGCGGCGACCTTCACACCCGCCTGGTGACACACCCAGTGCGGGTCGGGCCCCAGTTCCGGCTCGACCTCCAGGGCGTGCGGATCGCCGGCGCCGCAGACCGGGCACAGCGGCCAGCGGCCGTACCGGTCCAGCAGGGCGTCCTGCACGTCCTGGGCGACCAGCCCCGCGACGAAACCGGCGCCCTCCGGCCACTGCTCGACCCACCAGCGCCGCTGGGCGACGGACTCCTCCACCAGCGAGACCACGTCCGCCTCGGCGACCTCGTGCGCGACGAGATCGGCGAGCACCAGGGCGCGCGCCGCGTGCAGGGCCTGTTCCAGGGGGCTGACGGGATCCATCCCCCCATTGTGCGCGCTCTTGACCCCGACCCGAGCCGAAAATACCTTTCAGGAGTGACCCGGGACGTGAAGGAAATTTTCGGCGGCGCGCTGACCTCCAAGGTGCGCACGCTCGCCCCCACGATGACCCGCTCCGTGCAGCGCGTCGCCGAGGCCGTCGCGAACGACCCCGCCGGCTGCGCCGCCCTCACGGTCACCGGCCTCGCCGAACGCACCGGCACCAGCGAGGCGACGGTCGTGCGCACCGCCCGCCTCCTGGGCTACCCCGGCTACCGCGACCTGCGCCTCGCCCTGGCCGGCCTCGCCGCCCAGCAGCAGTCGGGCCGCGCGCCCACCATCACCCCCGGCATCTCGGTCGACGACCCGATCGCCGACGTGGTCGCCAAACTCGCCTGCGAGGAGCGGCAGACCCTCGCGGACACCGCCGCCGGCCTGGACACCGCCCAGCTCGGGGCCGCCGTCACCGCCGCGGCCGCCGCCCGCCGTGTCGACGTGTACGGCATCGGCGCCTCCGGACTGGTCGCCCAGGACCTCGCCCAGAAGCTGTTGCGGATAGGGCTGATAGCCCACGCCCACGGCGATCCGCACCTCGCCGTCACCAACGCCGTCCAACTGCGTTCCGGGGACGTGGCGATCGCCATCACCCACTCCGGTTCCACCGGTGACGTCATCGAACCACTGCGGGTCGCCTTCGAGCACGGCGCGACCACCGTCGCCATCACCGGGCGGCCGAACAGCGCCGTCACCCAGTACGCCGACCACGTGCTGACCACCTCGACCTCCCGGGAGACCGGGCTGCGCCCCGCCGCGATGTCCTCGCGGACCAGCCAACTGCTGGTCGTGGACTGCCTCTTCGTGGGCGTGGCGCAGCGGACGTACGACACCGCGGCACCGGCGCTCGCGGCGTCGTACGAGGCACTGGCGCACCGGCACCGCAAGTAGCCCGCAGGCCCGGCGGGTTCCGGGTCGCCGCGGGCTCGTGTGGCCGGTCGCGCAGCCACCCGAGCCCGGGACGGACATCTCACCGCACCCAGAAAGAGCCGCTCCCTCATGACCTCCACCCCCGGCCCCCGCGACCTCCTCACCGAACTCTCCGCCCTCACCACCGAGGCGTTCCGTCCCGAGTTCGCCGACATCGACCTGCTGCCGACCCTGGACCTCGCCCGCCTGATGAACGCCGAGGACGCCACCGTGCCCGCGGCGGTCGCCGGGTGCCTCCCGCAGATCGCCTCCGCGATCGACGCCGTCGCCGAGCGCATGGGGCGCGGCGGGAGACTCCTCTACGCCGGTGCGGGCACCGCGGGCCGGCTGGGCGTCCTGGACGCCTCCGAGTGCCCGCCCACCTTCAACACCGACCCGGCGCAGGTCGTCGGCCTGATCGCGGGCGGTCCGCGGGCGATGCTGACCTCGGTCGAGGACGCCGAGGACTCCGGGAAGCTGGCCAGGGCCGACCTCGACGCCCTGGGGCTGACCCCGGACGACAGCGTGGTCGGCGTCTCCGCCTCCGGCCGCACCCCCTACGCCGTCGGCGCAGTGGAACACGCCCGCGCACGCGGTGCCCTGACGATCGGGCTGTCGTGCAACACGGGCAGCGCGCTCGCGGCCGCGGCCGAGCACGGCATCGAGGTCGTGGTGGGCCCGGAACTCGTCACCGGCTCCACCCGGCTGAAGGCCGGAACGGCGCAGAAGCTGGTCCTCAACATGCTGTCGACGATCACGATGATCCGGTTGGGCAAGACCTACGGGAACCTGATGGTCGACGTCCGCGCCTCCAACGACAAGCTGCGCGCCCGCTCCCGGCGGATCGTCGCCCTGGCCACCGGGGCCGGGGAGGACGAGGTCGAGGCGGCGCTGGAGGCCGCCGGCGGCGAGGTGAAGATCGCCGTCCTGGCCCTGCTGGCCGGTGTCGACGGCCCGACGGCCGCCCGCCTTCTGGTGGAGTCCGGCGGCCGGCTGCGTGCCGCGCTGGCCGCGGCGAGGGGCTGAGCCGCACGCTCTCAGGGTGCGCATCCATCCCCGTGAGACGGCCGCCGCGATCCTCCCGCTGGTCGGCGGCACCGCCAACATCACGTCCGTCGCCCACTGCATGACCCGCCTGCGCCTGGCGCTCGCCGACCCGTCGCTCGTCGACGAGGAGGCGCTGCGGGCCGTGCCCGGAGTGCTCGGCGTGGTGGCCGACGCAGGCTGCCAGGTGGTCCTGGGCCCGGGGACGGTGGCGGCGGTGACGGCGCAGGTCGAGGCGCTGACCGCCCCGGCACCCGGAGGCGCGGCTGTGCTGCCCCCGGCGGTGGGCGAGTCGGTCGCGGCGGGGACGGGGACGGCACGGGGCGGGGTGCCGGCCCGGCCGGGGACGGCGCCCGCGCTGGCGGCGCGCGGCGCACGGCTGCGGGAGCAGCGGCGGCGGCGCAACGCCACCCCGCTCAAGCTCGCCCTGCGCCGCGTCGCCGACGTCTTCGTGCCGCTCATCCCGGCTCTGGTCGGCTGCGGCATCCTCGCCGGCCTGAACGGGCTGCTGGTGAACGCCGGCCTGCTGCCGGGCCTGACCCCGGCGCTCGCGGCGGTGGCGTCGGCGTTCATGGCGCTCGTCGCGGTGTTCGTCGGGCACAACACGGCGAAGGAGTTCGGCGGCACCCCGGTGCTGGGCGGCGCGGTCGCCGCGGTGGTCGTCTACCCCGGCGTGGCGAAGGTGACGGTGTTCGGGGTGGCCCTCTCCCCCGGTCAGGGAGGCGTCCTGGGCGCCCTGGCGGCGGCGCTGCTCGGGACGTACGTGGAGAAGTGGTGCCGGGGCCGCTTCCCGGACGCCCTCGACACGCTCCTCACCCCCACCGTGACGGTCCTGGTCGCGGGCCTGGCCACGCTCTACGGCCTGATGTACGCCGCCGGGGCGGTCTCCACCGCGATCGGCACGGGGGCGACCTGGCTGCTGTCGACGACCGGCGCCGTCGCGGGCCTGGTCCTGGGCGGCCTCTTCCTCCCCCTCGTCATGCTGGGCCTGCACCAGGCGCTGATCCCCCTCCACGCCACCCTCATCGACGAGCAGGGCGCCACCGCCCTCCTCCCCGTGCTGGCGATGGCGGGCGCGGGGCAGGTCGGCGCGTCCCTGGCGGTCTACGTCCGGCTCCGCCACGACGCCTCCCTGCGCGCGACCATCAGGTCCGCGCTGCCGGCCGGACTGCTGGGCGTGGGCGAGCCGCTGGTCTACGGGGTGTCCCTGCCGCTCGGCCGCCCCTTCCTGACGGCGTGCGCGGGCGGGGCGGCCGGGGGTGCCTTCATCGGCCTGTTCGCCATGCTCGGCGACCGGGTCGGCGCCACGGCGATCGGACCGTCGGGCTGGGCCCTGTTCCCGCTGCTGGCGGGCAACCGCGGGCCGGCGGAGACGGCGGCCATCTACGCGGGCGGTCTGCTGACCGGGTACGCGGTGGGCTTCGTGGCGACGTACGCGCTGTTCCGGCCGGACGGGGCCGCCCGCACCACGAGGGACGCGCACCGGACCGGAAGCGGTGGTGGCCGTGGTCCGCGGTCGCGCACACTGGCCCCATGAACCATGCCCAGCTGACCGCCCTCGGGCGCGCCCTCCGGCTGCTCGGGGAGCACGGGGAGTCCCTGTCCGCCGACACGCCGGACGCCCGGCTGCACGAGGTCGGGGCGGATCTGCGGCGGGCCCTGGACCTGCTGGAGGACGGCCTCACGGGTGCCGCCGCCCGCACCCGCTGCGCCGAGCACCCGACCGGCCCCGTCGACGAGAGCGCCCCCGACCTGTGCCTGCTGTGTGAGACGCGGCGCCGTGCCGCCCGCCGCTCGGAGGTCAACGGTGCCTACGCCCGGCCCCGGCAGCCGGCCGGGGCCGTGGAGCGGGTCCCGACCCGCTACGGCGTCCGCGGCGACCGCCCGCAGCCGCAGCAGCGCTGGCTGCCGGAGATGTGGAACGGGCGCGAGTGGCAGCTGTGCGGCACACCGCGCCACGACCGCCGCGAGGCCGAGCTCTACCTGGCCGCGCAGCGGCGCGGGCCGCGGGCGGCGACGGCGTACCGGCTCGTGCACGAGTTCACCGACTACGAGGTGCTGCGGGTGTGGGGCACGCCCGTGAAGGTGGACATCGAGCCCATGGGCAGCCCGTGACGGCGGCAGCCCTGGCGCCGCACGCCGCCGTCCCGCCCGGTCCGGCGCCCGGCGCGGCCGGGACCGCCGGCGCTTCGCCCGCGTCCCGCTGCCGTGGGATGGCGCCGCCCCGCCGGGAAACAGCGGACGGCCGGGGCGCGGGACGCGCCCCGGCCGTCGCCGGACCCGTGACGGGTCAGCTGAGCGTCTTCAGCGCGGCGGCGTCGTACGGCTTCAGCTCGTCGTAGCGGCCCGCCAGCACCTTCTGCGCCCACAGCGGGTCCTGGAGGAGCGCCCGGCCGACGGCGACCAGGTCGAACTCGTCGCGCTCCATCCGGTCGAGGAGGTTGTCGAGGTCGCCCAGCTCGGCACCCTGGCCCTGGAAGGCCTTGATGAAGTCGCCGTCCAGGCCGACCGAGCCGACGGTGATGGCCGGCTTGCCGGTCAGCTTCTTCGTCCAGCCGGCCAGGTTGAGGTCGGCGCCCTCGAACTCCGGCAGCCAGTAGCGCCGGGTGGAGGCGTGGAAGGCGTCGGCGCCGGCCGCGGCGATCGGGGCCAGGATCGCCTCCAGCTCCTGCGGAGTCCCGGCGAGCCGGGCGTCGTAGGCCTCCTGCTTCCACTGCGAGTACCGGAAGATCACGGGGAAGGACGGGGAGACCGCGGCCCGCACGGCCGCCGTGACCTCGGCGGCGAAGCGGGTGCGGGCGACCGGGTCGCCGCCGTAGGCGTCGGTCCGGCGGTTGGTGCCGGACCACAGGAACTGGTCGATCAGGTAGCCGTGGGCGCCGTGGATCTCCACCCCGTCGAACCCGATGCGCTCGGCGTCGGCGGCGGCCCGGGCGAAGGCGTCGACGACGTCGTCCAGGTCCTGCTGCGTCATCGCCCGGCCGGTGCCCTCGGTGCCGTCGAGCCGCAGCCCGGACGGTCCGACGGCGGGGGCCTCCGGGTACGGCGCCCGGCCCGGCTTGCGCACCATGCCGATGTGCCACAGCTGCGGGACGATCGTGCCGCCCGCGGCGTGCACGGCGTCGGCGACCTTCGCCCACCCGGCGAGCTGCTCCGTACCGCTGAACCGCGGCACCCGGTCGCTCTCGCCGGCCGACTCGTGCCCGACGTAGGTGCCCTCCGTCACGATGAGCCCGACGCCCGCGGCGGCACGGCGGGCGTAGTACGACAGCACGTCCTCACCCGGGACACCGCCGGGGGAGAACATCCGCGTCATCGGCGCCATGACGATGCGGTTGGGCACGGTCAGGCCGTTGAGGGAGACCGGTCGGGAGAGGATCTCGGCGGCGCGCGAGGCGGCGGCGTCGGGGGTGGAGGTCACGTGGGGCTCCTCGTGGGGCGACAGGCAGACCGAACAGTATGTGCACGCGCATTGTTGCACCTGCTTAAGTGAACGGAAGTATCGGCGACCCGCATTCCGCCCCCACACCTCCCTGCGCTGTGATCCGTGCCACTCACCCGTCCGTCGCGGGGGCAAGGTCCTGGCAGCGCCCTCCCCCTCCCGCCCCCCGGGAGCCTTCAGGAGGGCGCGGGCCCGAGCCGCTCAGGCGGTCGCGCGGGGACGGCGGGTGGTCCGGCCCCGGCCGCCGGCCCGGGCCGGACGGCCCCTCACCCGGACGGTCGCGAGCGCTGGTGGACGGTCCGGGGCGGTGGTGCGCTGGTGACATCGCCCCGCGTTCACCAGGAGGTCCCGCCATGACCCGCCCGTTCCGCCCCGCCCGCGTCCTCGCCGCGCCCGTGGCGGTGGGAGCCCTGCTGGCCATCGGGGCCTGCTCGAACGGCGACGACGAGACCACGAGCGCGCAGGCCACCGCCTCCCCGGCCGCGGCCACCTCCCGGGCCGCCGCACCCGCCGCCCGGGCCACGTCCTCCGCCTCGGCCTCCGCCCCCCTCACCGAGGCCGGGGCGAAGGCGGCGCTGATCACCGAGGCGGACATCGAGGGGGACTGGCAGCAGGTGGACGACGCCGACCAGTGGAAGGACGACCTGGTCGCCGGGAAGGTCGACGTCGACGCCTTCCTCACCGCCAAGGCGGACGCCGCCGACTGCCAGCGGCTGCTGGACGGCCTCTACAGCGAGGACCTGCTCGGCAAGCCCTCCGGCGCATCCGCGCTCACCGGCTTCGAGGAGGGCGACTCCCGCCTGCTGTACCAGGTCGCCGCGTACGACAAGAAGGCTCTGGACGACTCGATGAAGTGGCTGGCGTCCCTGCCCGACACGTGCGACCAGTTCACCGCGACCGACTCCCGGGGCGGCACACGCACCGTGCAGGTCATCGAGACCTCGCTGCCGAAGGAGGGCGACGCACGGCAGGGGCTGGAGGTGACGGTCCAGGGCACGGCCGACGGGGAGCCCACCACCCTCACCCTCGACGTCGGCGTCGTGCGCGTCGGCAACAACGCGATCACCGTGACGGCAGGCGGCCCGGACGGCGGCGACCAGGACTCGGTGAACGCCGCGGTGCAGCAGGGAACCGGGCGGCTCCAGGACGTCCTGGCCGGCCGCACCCCCGCCGCGTCCCCGACGCCGGGCGAGTGACACCGCCTCCCGAACCCCCGAACCTCCCGGAACGCCCGAGGGCGGCACCCCCCTGCGGGGAGTGCCGCCCTCGGTCCGAAGGACGGTCGACCGGCCGGAGGCCGATCAGAAGTCCATGTCACCGCCCGGCATGCCGCCGCCGGCCGGGGCCGCGGCCTTCTCCGGCTTGTCGGCGATGACGGCCTCGGTGGTGAGGAACAGCGCGGCGATGGAGGCGGCGTTCTGCAGGGCAGAGCGGGTCACCTTCGCCGGGTCGATGATGCCCTCGGCGATCATGTCGACGTACTCGCCGGACGCGGCGTTCAGGCCGTGGCCGACCTGGAGGTTGCGCACCTTCTCCACGACGACGCCGCCCTCGAGACCACCGTTGACGGCGATCTGCTTCAGCGGGGCCTCCAGGGCGAGCTTCACGGCGTTGGCGCCGGTCGCCTCGTCACCGTCGAGCTCCAGCTTCTCGAAGACCTGGGAGGCCTGGAGCAGGGCGACGCCACCACCGGCGACGATGCCCTCCTCGACGGCCGCCTTCGCGTTGCGGACGGCGTCCTCGATGCGGTGCTTGCGCTCCTTGAGCTCGACCTCGGTGGCGGCACCGGCCTTGATGACGGCCACGCCGCCCGCGAGCTTGGCCAGGCGCTCCTGGAGCTTCTCGCGGTCGTAGTCGGAGTCGCTGTTCTCGATCTCGGCGCGGATCTGGTTCACCCGGCCGTTGACCTGGTCGGAGGAGCCGGCACCGTCGACGATGGTGGTCTCGTCCTTGGTGATGACGACCTTGCGGGCGCGGCCCAGGAGGTCCAGGGTCGCGTTCTCCAGCTTGAGGCCGACCTCCTCGGAGATGACCTCGCCGCCGGTGAGGATGGCGATGTCGCCGAGCATGGCCTTGCGGCGGTCGCCGAAGCCCGGGGCCTTGACGGCGACGGACTTGAAGGTGCCGCGGATCTTGTTGACGACCAGGGTCGACAGGGCCTCGCCCTCGACGTCCTCGGCGATGATCAGCAGCGGCTTGCCCGACTGCATGACCTTCTCCAGCAGCGGGAGCAGGTCCTTGACCGAGGAGATCTTGGAGTTGGCGATCAGGATGTACGGGTCGTCGAGCGACGCCTCCATCCGCTCCATGTCGGTGGCGAAGTACGCCGAGATGTAGCCCTTGTCGAAGCGCATACCCTCGGTGAGCTCCAGCTCCAGACCGAAGGTCTGGGACTCCTCGACGGTGATGACGCCTTCCTTGCCGACCTTGTCCATGGCCTCGGCGATCAGCTCGCCGATCTGGGTGTCGGCGGCGGAGATGGAGGCGGTGGAGGCGATCTGCTCCTTGGTCTCCACGTCCTTGGCCTGCTCCAGCAGGGCGGCGGAGACGGCCTCGACGGCCTTCTCGATACCGCGCTTGAGGGCCATCGGGTTGGCGCCGGCGGCCACGTTGCGCAGACCCTCGCGGACCAGCGCCTGGGCCAGGACCGTAGCGGTCGTCGTGCCGTCACCGGCGACGTCGTCCGTCTTCTTCGCTACTTCCTTGACCAGCTCGGCGCCGATCTTCTCGTACGGGTCCTCGAGCTCGATCTCCTTGGCGATGGAGACACCGTCGTTGGTGATCGTGGGGGCGCCCCACTTCTTCTCGAGGACGACGTTGCGGCCCTTGGGGCCGAGGGTCACCTTGACGGCGTCCGCGAGCTGGTTCATGCCGCGCTCGAGGCCGCGCCGCGCCTCCTCGTCGAACGCGATGATCTTGGCCATGTGAAGTGGTCCCTCCAGGACTGGGGGTGATTCCTTCGGACCGCGCCCGCGCCCGCGACGGACGGCTCGCCGACCTCGTGGTTCCTTGCCCCACCCGGCCTGCGGGCCTCACCGACCCGGTCCTTCGCTGTCACTCTCACCTTCAGAGTGCTAACGCCAATGATTAGCACTCGCCCGGTCCGAGTGCAAGGCGCGCCCGCGAAGCGGGCCCGTTGCGGGGTGGCGGCCGGGTGACGGGGGGCCGCCCGTGCCCGCCGGGTGCGGGCGGCCCACGGGCAGGCCGGCGCGTGCGGACAGCGCGAAGGGCCCGCACCCTGCGGGTGCGGGCCCTTCGTCCTGAAATGTTCAGGCGGTGACGCGAACCATGTCGGCCTGCGGACCCTTCTGGCCCTGCGAGATCTCGAACTCGACCCGCTGGCCCTCTTCCAGGGTGCGGTAGCCGTCCATCTGAATCGCGCTGTAGTGGACGAAGACGTCCGCACCACCGTCGACCGCGATGAAGCCGTACCCCTTCTCCGCGTTGAACCACTTGACGGTGCCCTGAGCCATGCCTAACTCCCCTATTACTGGCCCTTGCACAGATCCGCACTTCGCGAATCCGGGTCAGACCTCACCCCCCAGTCGTCGGGGGCGTGCGCCGGAACGCGTCGACCGCGGCTGAATGTATCTGCCCAACTGCCGTCTGCAACAGGTCAATCGGACGAGAATTCTGGACGGACGCCGTCCGGAATGTGCCGAGAATTCGGCTGAATTCAGGTCAAGTCGGGCGGGGCGAAAGGCGCAAAAGGCGCGTTTGCGGCGCATAGTTTGGCTGCTTCTTGACGGACCGACGGCAGGATCCGATGGCCCCCGAACTCTCGGATCGGGAGCGCGTTCCCCAACTGTACCGTGCTCAATCACGCAGAATTGCCCCCTCCGCTTCTCTCACGGAGAGGGCAATCCGGTGAACTCTTCGTCATCTCGTCACCGAGAGCAACGAGATCGCGCGCGAGGACGCGCGCCCGGTCAGCCGCCGGCGACCGCCGGGATGATCGACACGCCCGCCCCCTCCGGCGTGGGCGTCTGCAGTCCCTGCTCGAAACGGACGTCGTCGTCGTTCACGTACACGTTCACGAACCGGCGCAGCTTGCCCTGGTCGTCCAGGACCCGGGCGGAGATCCCGGTGTGGTTCTTCTCCAGGTCGGCGATGACCTCGGCGAGGGTCCCGCCGTCGGCGGCGACCTCGGCCCGGCCTCCGGTGTAGGTGCGCAGGATGGTGGGGATGCGGACGGTCACGCTCATGCGAGGCCAGCCTCTCGGAAGGAGTCCAGGTTCGGGCGGATGGTGGCGGTGAGACCGGTACCGGCCACCGCGTCGAGGGTCTTCAGGCCGTCGCCGGTGTTGAGGACGACGGTGGTCTTCTCCGGGTCGAGGACGCCGCTCTCGATCAGCTTCCTCGTCACGCCCACGGTCACACCGCCCGCGGTCTCGGCGAAGACCCCCTCGGTGCGGGCCAGCAGCCTGATGGCGTCGACGACCTGCTCGTCCGTGACGTCCTCCACGGCACCGCCGGTGCGGCGCGCGATGTCCAGGACGTAGGGGCCGTCGGCCGGGTTGCCGATGGCCAGCGACTTGGCGATGGTGTCGGGCTTCTGCGGGCGGACGACGTCGTGACCGGCCTTGAAGGCGGTGGACACCGGGGAGCAGCCCTCGGCCTGGGCACCGAAGATCTTGTAGGGCCTGTCCTCGACCAGGCCCAGCGCGATCAGCTCCTGCAGACCCTTGTCGATCTTCGTGAGCTGCGACCCGGAGGCGATGGGGACGACGATCTGGTCCGGCAGCCGCCACCCGAGCTGCTCGCAGACCTCGTACGCGAGCGTCTTGGAGCCCTCGGCGTAGTACGGCCGCAGGTTGACGTTGACGAAGCCCCAGCCCTCACCGGCCGGGTCGCCGATCAGTTCGCTGCAGAAGCGGTTGACGTCGTCGTAGTTGCCCTCGATGCCGACGAGCTCGCCGCCGTAGACGGCGGCCATGACGACCTTGCCCTGCTCCAGGTCGTGCGGGATGAAGACGCAGGAGCGGAACCCGGCGCGGGCCGCCGCGGCGCCCACGGCGCCGGCGAGGTTGCCGGTGGAGGAGCACGACAGCGTGGTGAAGCCGAAGGCACGCGCGGCCTCCAGCGCCTGGGCGACGACGCGGTCCTTGAAGGAGTGCGTCGGGTTGCCGGAGTCGTCCTTGACGTACAGCCCGCCGGTCACGCCCAGCTCGCGGGCCAGGTTGTCGGCCTTGACGAGCGGGGTCCAGCCCGGGTTCAGGTTGGGCTTGCCGGCCACGTCCGCGGGGACGGGCAGCAGCGGCGCGTAGCGCCAGATGTTCGCCGGGCCCGCCTCGATCCGCTTGCGCAGCTCGTCGGCACCGTAGGACGAGAAGTCGTAGGCGATCTCCAGCGGGCCGAAACACTCCTCGCAGGCGAAGAGGGGACCCAGCGGCACGCGGTGGCCGCACTCGCGGCAGGAGAGGGCGGCGGCCGGCCCGAGGTCGACGGCGGTGGAGTCGGTGGAGGTTGCAGCGGTCTGCACAGCCATGTGAGGCGAGGCCCTTTCTCCTCATCTTCCTCACGGCGCATCTCGCCGTGAGACGGAATTGGCACCTTCCCTGGCCGGGAGCCCCGCGCGAACGAGTCCGGTGATCAGGGGGGTTGCCGGGGCTTCGTCGGGCCGTGTCCCTCTGCCCCTCTGGATGAGCGGTATGCGGTTGTGAACGCGTGGTGGCCCCCGACATGCGATGGTCATCAGCGTTGTTCAAGACTGTAACCGAAGGCCAGGACAGTTGAGATAGTCGTCCGAACCGCGAGATGGATCACCCGGTTACCAGGCGTGATCACAACAGTGAGGAGCCGCAGGCTGTGCTGGAAGAAGTCGAGCGCTGGCTGAGCACCCGCTCCTGGTCCGTGACCGATCGTCCCCTTCACAAGATCCTGGCCGCCAAGCAGCGGACGGGCCAGTCGGTGTCCGTCGTGCTGCCCGCCCTCAACGAGGAGGAGACCGTCGGCGACATCGTCGCCGTGATCCGCCACGACCTCATGCAGCAGGTCCCGCTCGTCGACGAGATCGTCGTCGTCGACTCGGGGTCCACCGACCGCACCTCCGCCGTGGCCGCGGCGGCGGGCGCCCGGGTCGTCCACCGCGACGACATCCTGCCGCGCATCCCGGCCGCGCCCGGCAAGGGCGAGGTGCTCTGGCGCTCGCTGCTGGTCACCCGTGGGGACGTCGTCTGCTTCATCGACGCCGACCTGAAGGAGTTCTCCTCCGACTTCGTCTCCGGCATCGTCGGCCCGCTGCTCACCGACCCCGGCATCGACCTGGTCAAGGGCATGTACGACCGCCCGCTGGGCGGCGCGGCCGGGCAGGGCGGGCGGGTCACCGAGCTGATGGCACGCCCGCTGCTGAACATGCACTGGCCGCAGCTGGCCGGATTCGTGCAGCCCCTGGGCGGCGAGTACGCCGCCCGCCGGACCCTCCTCGAACAACTCCCCTTCCCCGTCGGATACGGCGTGGAGCTGGGCATGCTGGTCGACTCCCTGCACCTGGTGGGGCTCGACGCCCTCGCCCAGGTGGACGTCGGGGTGCGCAAGCACCGCCACCAGGACGGCCAGGCGCTGGGCCGGATGGCGGCGGCCATCTACCGCACCGCCCAGCTGCGCCTGGCCCGCGGCCACCTGGTCCGCCCCGCCCTCACCCAGTTCGAACGCGGCGAGGACGGTTTCGAGCCCCGCACCTACTCCGTGGACACCGAGGAGCGCCCACCGATGGTCGAGATCGCCGAGTACGCGTCACGCAAGGTGGCGTAGCAACTCCGGAGAGCATCGAAATCCACCGGTTGTATACGGAATTGCCCGCATGGCCGGTGTGACTCATCCGTACGTTTGAGCGTTTCCGGGCCGGGCTAGGTTGAGGCGTATGGCTTCCACGGACGGTGCTGAGGTACTGGTCGCGTCCAATCGCGGCCCGGTTTCGTATCAGGTGCGTGAGGACGGCTCGCTGACCGCCCGGCGCGGCGGCGGCGGGCTCGTGTCGGGTCTGTCGGCGATCGGGCCGGAGACGGGCGCCCTCTGGGTCTGCTCGGCCCTGTCCGACGGGGATCGGGAGGCGGTGCGGCGCGGGGTCGGCGAGCCGGGCGTGCGCATGCTGGACATTCCGGCGGACGTCCACGCCGACGCCTACAACGGCATCGCCAACTCGGTCCTCTGGTTCGTCCACCACCTGCTGTACCAGACGCCGCTGGAGCCGGTCTTCGACGCGGAGTTCCGGCGGCAGTGGGCGTCCTACGAGGCGTACAACCGCGCCTTCGCCGAGGCCCTGGCCGAGGAGGCCGCCGAGGGCGCGGCGGTCGTGGTCCAGGACTACCACCTGGCGCTGGTCCCCGGGATGCTCCGCGCCCTGCGCCCGGACCTGCGCATCGGCCACTTCTCCCACACCCCGTGGGCACCGCCGGAGTACTTCCGGATCCTGCCCGACGACATCGCGCGGCAGCTGCTGGCCGGCATGCTCGGGGCGGACCGGCTCGGCTTCCTCACCCAGCGCTGGGCGCGGGCGTTCCGGGCGTGCTGCGAGGAGTTCGCGGGCGGGCTCGGTACCACGCGCGTCGGCGTGCACGGGCTGGGTGCGGACCCGGACTTCCTGCGCGGCCGCGCCCACGAGGACGATGTCGCCGACCGGATCGCGGCCCTGCGCGAGGAGATCGGAGCGGGCCGCCGGACCATCGTCCGCGTCGACCGCACGGAGCTGTCGAAGAACATCGTGCGCGGCCTGCTGGCCTACCGGCAGCTCCTCGACGACCGCCCCGAGTGGCGCGAACGGGTCGTGCACGTCGCCTTCGCCTACCCCTCCCGCCAGGACCTGGCCGTCTACCGCGACTACACCGCCGAGGTGCAGCGGGTGGCGTCGGAGATCAACGAGCGGTACGGCACCCCGGGCTGGACCCCGGTCGTGCTGCACGTCGAGGACGACTTCGCGCGTTCCCTGGCCGCCTACCGCCTGGCGGACGTGGCTCTGGTCAACCCCATCCGCGACGGCATGAACCTGGTCGCCAAGGAGGTGCCGGTCGTCTCCGACGAGGGCTGCGCGCTGGTGCTCTCCCACGAGGCGGGGGCCTACGAGGAGCTGGGGGAGGACGCGATCGGCGTCAACCCCTACGACGTCGTCGGCACCGCCCGGGCCCTGCACGCGGCGCTGACCATGCCGGCGGAGGAGCGGGCCGAGCGGGCCAAGCGGCTGGCGGCAGCGGCGACGGCGCTGCCGCCAGCGCAGTGGTTCCTGGACCAGCTTCAGGCACTGCGGGGCGAGCCGAGCTGAGCGGCGAGCGCCGCCAGCAGCCGTACGACGCCCTCCGGGCCGTCGACCACCAGGTCGGCCCGGCCGGTCAGCTCGGTGACCTCGGCGCTCCCACTGCACACCAGCAGGCCCGGCACGCCGTCGGAGCGCAGCTTCTCCACGGCGGCGAAGGCGGGGATGTCGCCGAGGTCGTCACCGGCGTAGAGCACGCCCTCGGCGCCCACGCCGCGGAGGTACTCGGTGAGCGCCACGCCCTTGTCCGTGCCCGGCGGGCGCAGCTCCAGCACCAGGCGGCCGGGTTCGACGACGAGGCCGTGCCGGCCGGCGAGGGCGGTCAGCGGTGCGCGCAGGGCCTCGAACGCGCCCTGGGGGTCGACGGCCCGCCGCGTGTGCACGGCGACGGCCCGCCCCTTCTCCTCGATCCAGGTGCCCTGCCAGGCGCCGACGGAGTCCAGGACGCCCGGCAGCTCGGCTCGGACCGCGGCGACGCCGGGGTGGGGTGGTGGGGCGGTGATCTCCCCGGTCGCGGCGTCCCAGCGTTCGGCACCGTAGTGGCCGAGGACGACGAGATGCTCCAGGCCGGGGACACCGGCGAAGCCGCCGTGGCGGACGGCCACGCCGGCGGGCCGGCCGGTGATCACGGCGACGGCGGCGACGTGCGGGGCGAGCGCCGCGAGCGCGGGGACCGCGTCGGGGTGGGCCCGGGCCTGGGCGGGGTCGGGGACGATCGGCGCGAGGGTGCCGTCGAAGTCGAGGGCGACGACGGCTTTTCCGGGCCGCGCGAGCAGGGCGCTCAGCCCGTCGCGGCCGGCCCGGGTGGTAGGGGTCGGGAGCTCGTCTGCATGGTGACTGCCCATGCGGTGACCCTATCCGGCGCGGGCCCCTCCGAACCGGCCCGCGGCCGACGCGGCCCGGCACGGGGTCACCGTTCCTCCCGGCGCGCCTCCCGCACCCGGCGGAGCCGGTTCACCGTCACCGGGTCGTGGGCCAGCGCGCGCTCGTCGTCGAGCAGGGCGTTGAGCAGCTGGTAGTAGCGGACGGGCGACAGGCCGAGATCCTCGCGGATGGCCCGCTCCTTGGCGCCCGGTCCGGGGAAGGGCCGCCGCTCCAGGGCGAGGACGGCCCGTTCCGTGGCACCCAGTCGTTCCTGCTCCATGGGCCGCACCGTAGCGCGGCCCGCTGACAGCCGTCGCGCGCCCCTACTCCGCGCTCTGTGCCGCCGTCGCCGAGGCCTGGAGCCGGTGCAGCACGGCGGAGGGGCTCGCGCCGGAGGACACCGCGGAGCCGATCTGCTTCTTGATGTCGGCGCTCACCGACGCCCACGAGGTCTTGCCCACGGGGTAGAGCTCGGACACGGGCAGCTGCTCCAGGAACGGCTCCAGGTCCCGGTCGGCCGGGGTCGACGTCATCACCGAGGACGCGGAGGTGGTGACGGGCAGCAGGTCGTACTCGCGGGAGAAGGCGAGGACGTTCTTGTCGTTGTAGACGAAGTCCAGGAAGGCGCCGACCTGTTCGCGGTGCCGGTTCTGCTTGAAGGCCGTCATCCAGTCGGCGACGCCCATCACCGACCGGCTGGGCCCGTTCACACCCGGCATCGGCACCATGCCGAACTTCACGCCCTTCTTCTCGGCCATCTTCATCAGCGAGGGATGGCCGTTGAGCATGCCCACGTCACCGTCGGCGAAGGCGGCGAAGGCGTCGGCGCGGTTGAGGCTGCCGGGGGCGACCGGGCCGGTCAGGTCCTTGCCGACCAGTTCGTTCTTCAGCCAGGTGAACGTCTCGACGTTCTGCTGGGTGTCGATGTTGTACGAGCCGATGGTGTCGGTGTAGCCACCACCGCCGCTGAGGAGCCACTGCATCGTCTCGGCCTGCGCCTCCTCCGGGCCGAGCGGCAGCGCGTACGGGTACTTCACACCGTCCGCCTTCAGCGCGGCCGCGGCGTCGGCCAGCTCGGTCCAGGTGGTGGGCGGGGTGAGGCCGGCCTTCCCGAACAGGTCCTTGTTGTAGAACAGCAGCCGCGTCGACGCGGCGAACGGCATGCCGTACTGCTGTCCGTGCACCTGCCCCGCCTCCACGAGCTGGGAGGCGAAGTCGGCCTGGGTGGGGATGGAGAGCACCTGTTCGGCCGGGTAGAGCAGCCCCTTGTCCGCGTAGTCGGCGTACGCGCCGATCTGCGCCATGTCGGGGGCGTGGCCGGCGTCGACCATCTCCTTGACCTTGCGGTCGACGTCGTTCCAGGAGTAGACGCCGACCTCGATCCGTACCCCGGGGTGTTCGGCCTCGTACGCCGCGACGAGGTCGTCCCAGTACTTCCGGGTGGTGTTGGACTTGCTGTCGCCGTAGTCGGCGGCGACCAGTTTCAGGGTCACGTCCCCGGAGCCGCCGGTGAGGCCGCAGCCGCCCAGGAGCACCGTCATGCCCAGCGCGGACCCCGCCGCGATCGCCGTCGTCCTTCGGCGCTGCCGCCGCCGCACTGTCCTGTTTCCCAACGCTCGCCGCCCCATGGCCCGCCGTTCAGCTTCCGCTCAACAATTCCGATTAACGGATTATGGTCTACACCATGCAAGTGGACTAGACCTCTTGCGGGTCCTCGGTCCACACTGTCCCCGTGAGACATGTCATCGCGCTGGATGTGGGCGGCACCGGGATGAAGGCCGCCCTGGTCGGGGCGGACGGCGAGCTGCTGCACGAGGCCCGCCGGCCGACCGGACGCGACCGCGGACCGGACGCGGTGGTCGACGCCGTCCTCGGCTTCGCCACCGAACTGCGCACCCTGGGCGAGCGGCGGTTCGGCGAGCCCGCGAGCGCGGCCGGCGTCGCCGTGCCCGGCATCGTCGACGAACGGCACGGCATCGCCGCGTACTCGGCCAACCTCGGCTGGCGCGACGTGCCACTGCGCGTCCTGCTGGCGAAGCGGCTCGGCGGCATCCCGGTCGCCCTGGGCCACGACGTGCGCGCGGGCGGACTCGCCGAGGGCCGCATCGGTGCGGGCCGAGGCGCCGACCGCTTCCTCTTCGTCCCCCTCGGCACCGGCATCGCGGGCGCGATCGGCATCGACGGCCGGGTGGAGGCCGGTGCCCACGGCTTCGCTGGCGAGATCGGCCACGTCGTCGTACGCCCCGGTGGCGCCCCGTGCCCGTGCGGGCAGCACGGCTGCCTGGAGCGGTACGCCTCGGCGGCGGCCGTCAGCGAGGCCTGGGCGACAGCCGTCGGCGACCCGGGGGCGGACGCCGCCCACTGCGCGAAGGCCGTCGCGTCCGGTGACCCGAACGCCGTCCGGATCTGGCAGGAGGCCGTGGACGCCCTCGCCGACGGCCTGGTCACCGCACTCACCCTGCTGGACCCCGGCATGATCGTCATCGGTGGCGGACTCGCCGAGGCCGGGGAAACCTTGTTCACACCGCTGCGGGACGCCGTCCGGCGGCGGGTCACCTTCCAGAAGCTGCCGCCCGTCGTCCCGGCGGCCCTCGGGGACACGGCCGGATGCCTGGGTGCGGGCCTTCTGGCCTGGGATCTCCTCGACACCACCGACCGCAAGGAGGAAACGGCCTGATGGCAACCGCCCCAGGGGCGCGGGCAACTGCGCGAGAGACCACCGGTGTCCCGCAGCCCGCAGCGGACAGCACCCCCCTGATCCTGTCCGGCGCGAACGTCGTCCTGCCCAGCGGCACCGTCACCGCCGGCCGGGTGGTCGTGGACGGCGCCCGCATCGCCGCCGCCGCCCCGGGCAACGCCCGCCTCCTCGACGTACGGGACCACTGGATCGTCCCGGGCTTCGTCGACCTGCACAACCACGGCGGCGGTGGCGCCTCCTTCACGTCGGGCACCGTCGAGGAGGTCCTCGCCGGCATCGAGACCCACCGCCGGCACGGCACCACCACTCTGGTCGCCTCCACCGTCACCGGCGACATGGACTTCCTCACCCACCGCGCCGGGCTGCTGAGCGAGCTGGCCGAGCAGGGCGACATCGCGGGCATCCACTTCGAGGGACCGTTCATCTCGCCGTGCCGCAAGGGCGCGCACTCCGAGGAACTGCTGCGCGACCCGGACCCGGCCGAGGTGCGCAAGCTGATCGACGCGGCGCGCGGGCAGGCGCGGATGGTCACCCTCGCCACCGAACTGCCGGGCGGCACCGACTCCGTGCGGCTCCTCGCCGAGCACGGCGTGATCGCCGCGATCGGGCACACCGACGCCACGTACGAGCAGACCGTGGAGGCGATCGAGGCGGGCGCCACGGTCGCCACCCACCTGTTCAACGCGATGCCGGCGCTCGGCCACCGCGCCCCCGGCCCGATCGCGGCACTGCTCCAGGACGAGCGGGTCACCGTCGAGCTGATCAACGACGGCGTCCATCTGCACCCGGCCGCACTGGAACTGGCGTTCCGCCACAAGGGCGCGCAGCGGGTGGCGTTCATCACCGACGCGATGGACGCGGCCGGCTTCGGCGACGGCCGCTACATGCTCGGCCCGCTGGAGGTCGAGGTCGCCGACGGCGTCGCCCGGCTGGTGGAGGGCGGCTCCATCGCAGGGTCGACGCTCACCCTGGACCGCGCCTTCAAGCGGGCGGTGACGGTCGATCGGCTGCCGGTCGGGGACGCGGTCGCGGCCCTGTCGGCCAACCCGGCCCGGTTGCTCGGCCTGTCCGACCGCGTCGGCTCCCTGGAGCCCGGCAGGGACGCCGACCTGGTCCTGCTGGACCGCGCCTTCGACGTGCGGGGCGTGATGCGGCGCGGAGTCTGGGTGGTTGCCCCCGAACTGGGCTGATTCATCCGCCCGTCGGGAGACGGTGGCCGACCCGGGGGCTGGGCCGACCGCCGTCTCTTTGGCATGATCGGGTCCGGCGGAAGCCACGCCAGCACGCGCATTCCCGGGGGAGGTCGGCCCAGGTGATCCTCACGGTCACGCTGAACACCGCTCTCGACATCACCTATCGGGTGCGGTCCCTGCGCCCGCACGCCTCCCACCGGGTCTCCGAGGTCACGGAGCGGCCGGGCGGCAAGGGCCTCAACGTGGCGCGGGTGCTGTCCGCCCTGGGCCACGAGGTGACGGTCACCGGCTTCATCGGCGGCACCACCGGGCGGGTCGTCCAGGAGCAGCTCACGGCGGCGCCCGGGATCGTCGACGCCCTGGTGCCGGTCGCGGGCGTGACGCGCCGCACGATAGCCGTCGTGGACGAGCGGTCCGGCGACACCACCCAGCTCAACGAGCCCGGTCCGGCGATCACCCCGGGCGAGTGGTCCGCCTTCCAGGAGGTCTACGAGGAGCTGCTGGCACCGGCCGCCGCGGTGGCCCTGTGCGGCAGCCTGCCGCCGGGCGTGCCGGTCGGCGCGTACGCGGGCCTGGTCCGCACGGCCCGGGCCGCGGGCGTCCCCGTCCTGCTGGACACCGGCGGGGAGCCGCTGCGCCGCGCGGTGGCGGCCCGGCCGGACCTGATCAAGCCGAACGCCGAGGAGCTGGCCGAGCTGACCGGCTCCCACGAGCCCGTCCGCGCCACGCGGGACGCCCGCCGCCGCGGCGCCCGCACGGTGGTCGCCTCGCTCGGCGCCGAGGGCCTCCTGGCGGCCACGCCGGAGGGGCACTGGCACGCTGTCCCGCCGGCCCGGCTGCGCGGCAACCCGACCGGCGCGGGCGACTCCGCGGTCGCGGGCCTGCTGTCGGGCCTGGTCGAGCACCTTCCGTGGCCGGACCGCCTGGCCCGCGCCGTCGCCCTGTCGGCGGCGACGGTGGCGGCCCCGGCGGCCGGCGAGTTCGATCGCGGCACGTACGACCGGCTGCTGGGGCAGGTCGCGGTGACGGCGGAGGCCAGCGCGGCCTGAGGCGCTACCTCGTCACCTGGCCCGACTTCAGCCAGAACTGGTCCAGGAGCACGTTGCACTTGTCGCCGTCCGCGCAGGAGAGCGAGATCGTGTTGGTGCCCTTGGCC
Source organism: Streptomyces sp. MUM 2J (assembly GCF_022414535.1). Classification (GTDB taxonomy): domain Bacteria; phylum Actinomycetota; class Actinomycetes; order Streptomycetales; family Streptomycetaceae; genus Streptomyces. The sequence goes on along the minus strand of NZ_JADWYM010000002.1, from coordinate 35,492 downwards.
AGCGTCGGCCAGGCGTAGGTCTGCGTCCAGCCCTTGGCGAAGTCGCCGTCGGCGGCGTGCGTGAAGTTGCCCAGGTTCAGCTTGCTGCCGAACTCCTTGCCGTTGACGGTGAGCGTCATCGACTGGTCCTCGCCCGTCGCGCTGAAGCGCGCGAAGAGGGTGTAGACGCCGTCCTGGGGGATGCCGTTCACCGTCCAGGTCACCGAGGAGCCGACCTGGTCGAGGTTGCCGACGTAGATGCCGCCGTCGGACTGGGCGCCCTGGACGTCGGAGGCCAGCGCGGCGCTGCCGCCGAGGCGGAGCGCCTTGGCGGCGATGGTCGGCAGCGGGGCATCCGGCTCAGCGCTGCTGCTCGCCGACGGGCTGGAGTCGCTGGTCTGCGCCTGGGACTGGGTCGGGGCGGCCTGGGCGCCGCCCGGGTTCCCGCCGGAGTCGCCGTTCATCATGGCGACGCTGATGCCGATCACGACCGCCGCGACCACCGCCACCGCGCCGATCAGCAGGCCCTTGGTGTTGGGGCCACGGTCCCGGCCGGAGCCGCCGGGGTGCCCGCTCTGCTGCTGCGGGCCGGAGGGGGCGCCGCCGGGAAACGTCTCGGGGGCGGCGTAGTGCGGGTGGGGCCGGCCGTAGCCGCCCTGCTGCGGTGGTACCTGGCCGTGCGGAGGAGCCGGCTGCTGGCCGGGCGGGGCGGACGGCGGCTGCTGGCCGTACTGCCGCTCCCCGACCGTGCGCACCCTGCTGACCGCGTTGGGGTAGCCGTAACCGCTGGAGGGCGGCTGGGCGCCCTTGGCCTGGCCGTCGGCGTAGAGGTAACCGAACGGGTCGTCGTCCTCGGGCGTGCCAGAGCCGTTGTTACCGGGCGTCATCCCTTCGTACTCCTCAACAGGTGCGGGGCGGATGCGGTCGTGCGTCGATAGGTGTGGCAGAGGGCGAGCCTACCCGCTTCTGTGGGCCCGATCGGGTGACCCGGACCGCATCAACTCGCTGACCTGGGCACTATCCCGCACGTCTGTGTTGTTTGGGACGAGATCGTTTCTCGACGTACATGCGTTCGTCGGCAGACTTGAGCACTTCGTCCGCCGTCATGCCGCAGTGGGCCCATCCGATGCCGAAGCTGGCGCCCACGCGCACGGCCCTGCCCTCGGCGCGGATCGGCTGGATGATCTCGCTGCGCAGCCGTACGGCGAGGTCCTGGGCATCGGCCCGGCCGAGCCCGTCGGCAAGGATGACGAACTCGTCACCGCCGAGCCGGGCGACCGTGTCGCCGTCGCGGACCCCGCGCGAGAGGCGGCGCGCGACCTCGATGAGGACCGCGTCGCCCGCGTTGTGCCCGAACCGGTCGTTGATCGACTTGAAGCCGTCGAGGTCGCAGAAGAGCACCGCGAGCCCCTTGGTCCCGTCATCCCGTTCACCCTCGGGGGCGACGGTGTGCACGTGGTGGTCGTAGGCGTCGTAGGGCTCCGCGCCGGGCCGGAGGTCGAAGCCGTGGCCGCCGGTGTCGTAGGCGGCCGGGTGCGTGTGGGCGGCGTCCTGGAACTCGTACGCCTCCTGGGCCTCGAAGGGCTCGTACGCCTCGTAGGCGTCCACGGCGGCCGGGTGCGCGGTCTGGGGCCGGCGGCACAGGCGGGCGGCGAGGCGGGAGCGCAGCTCGGCGGAGTTCGGCAGACCGGTGAGCGAGTCGTGGGAGGCGCGGTGGGCGAGCTGGAGCTCGCGGCGCTTGCGCTCCTCGATGTCCTCGACGTGGGTGAGGAGGAAGCGGGGGCCGTCGGCGGTGTCGGCGACCACGGAGTTCCGCAGGCTCACCCAGACGTACGTCCCGTCCCGGCGTCCCAGCCTCAGCTCCGCCCGGCCGCCCTCGGCGGAGGTGCGCAGCAGGGTGCCTATGTCCTCGGGGTGGACGAGGTCGGAGAAGGAGTAGCGGCGCATCGCGGAGGAGGGGCGTCCGAGCAGCCGGCACAGGGCGTCGTTGGTGCGCAGGATCCGCCCGTGCTGCTCGCCTCCCATCTCGGCGATGGCCATACCGGAGGGGGCGTACTCGAAGGCCTGCCGGAAGCTCTCCTCGCTGGCCCGCAGCGCCTGCTGCTCGCGCTCCAGGCGGACCAGGGCCCGCTGCATGTTGCTGCGCAGCCGGGCGTTGCTGACGGCGATGGCGGCCTGGAAGGCGTACATCTGGAGGGCCTCGCGACCCCAGGCACCGGGCAGGCGGCCGTTGCGCGGCCGGTCCACGGACAGGACGCCGACCAGCTCGCCGTGCGGGTTGCCCTGCCCACCGGGGGCGTACATGGGGGCGAAGAGGCGGTCGGAGGGGTGCCACTCGTCCTCGAAGCGGGGGGCGGGGCCGTCGGTGTACCACTGCGGTACGTCGTCGTCGTCGAGGACCCAGCCCTCGGTGTGGGGGATGAACACCAGGTCGCCCCAGGTCTCGCCCATGCTCAGCCGGCGCTCCCAGGACGCGCGGGATCCGACCCGGCCGGTGATGAGGGCCTCGGCGGCGGCGTTCCCGGCGAAGGCGGCGACGACGAGGTCGCCGTCCGGCCGTACGAGGTTCACGCACGCCAGCTCGTAACCGAGGGCGGTGACGACGCCGTCCGCGACGGTCTGCAGTGTGTCGGCCAGGCTGCGTGCGGTGTTCATGTCCGCCATGGCCTGGTGCAGCTGCCGCAGGGACGCAAGACGGACGTAGGGCTCCGACTCGGTCTCCATGCTCGCCCTCCCCCCGAGACCTCGCAGCGATTCAAAGGGTCATGTATCGGCGTACTGTCCTCGAAGTGTGATTACGGCGTCTCAGCCACTGAATCACAGCGCGCTGCCCACTCGGTACACAGGGTCAACAATTAATGGCACTTGTGACTCAAGTCACAGTAAAAGGTGAACAATTGAGTGCAGTTTCTGTGTTTCTCCCGTGCGCCAATTGAACACGCCCTTCGCGAGTATGCGGTACGCGGCGGACTTTCGGGGACGCCTGTTCCGCCGGGAGTCCTAGGTCCCGTCTCGGGCCGGGGACCGATGTGTGTGCCGTGCGGCGGAGACTAGCGTTTCCGGCGTGCTGAAAACTCCCCCCGCCCTCTCGTCCCCCTCCCGCTCCGCAGCGTCCTCCCCCTCCCGCCCCGCCGCGTACTCCCCCTCCCGCCCCGCCCTGTCGTCCCCCTCCCTTTCCGCACCCGCGGGGCATGCTGAGGGCGTGACCGCCGACGAGTTCCGTGCCGCCCTGTCCCGGCTGGCCGCCGGCGTGGTCCTGGTGACCGCGCAGGAGCCGCCGCTCGACCCCGACGACCCGAACGCCCCGCTGGGCGAGGACGTCGGCATGACGGCCACCGGATTCATGTCGGTCTCCCTGGACCCGCCGCTCGTCCTGGTCAGCCTGCGTACCGGCGCCCGCATGGACGACCTGCTCGCCGAGCAGCCCCTGTGGGCGGTCTCCGTCCTCTCCGAGAGCCAGCGCCACATCGCGGGCCGCTTCGCCATGAAGGGCCGCGTCAGCGACCGCCTCCTGTTCGAGGACATCCCCTACGTCCGCGGCGAGGCCGTCGGCGCCCCCCTGGTCGGCGGCGCGCTGGCCACCCTGGAGTGCCGCACCGAGCAGCGCGTACCGGCCGGCGACCACACCCTGGTGGTCGGACGGGTCCTGACGGCGGGGGTGCCCAGCGCGGACGGCGGACCCCTGACCTACTTCCGGGGGCGGTACCGGCAGCTGAGGTGAACCGGCGGGCGGGAACGGCACGGACCCGCTCCGGCCCGTCACCGCACCGCTCCGGGCCGTCCTACGCCTCGTCCGGGCCGTCCTGCACCCGCCCCGGCCCCGTCCCGAAGGCGTCCGGGACGGGGTGGATCCCGATGCGCGCCAGCCGCTGCGGGTCGAGCACGACCTCGATGACCGCGATGCGGTCGCGGACGAAGGTGAAGGCCAGAGCGCGTTCGGGCCGCCCGCCGGCCGGGACGACGAGGCCGGGGCAGCCGTCGACCAGCGCCGGCCGCGCGACCCCGGCGAGCCGGGCGTACGTCATGGCGCCGGCGGCCACCGCCGCCGCTCCCGCGTTCACCCCGGCCTCGGTACGGGCCACCACGTCCGGGTCGAGCACCCGCAGCAGCCCTTCGAAGTCGCCGTCCCGCGCGGCCGTCAGGAAGGCCTCCACGATCCGCCACCGCCGGGCGGGGTCGGCCTGCGGCTCCGGGGCGCCCTGCACCCGTCGACGGGCCCGGCTCGCCAGCTGCCGGGCCGCCGCGGGGCTGCGGCCGAGGATCGCCGAGACCTCCTCGTACGGCACGGCGAACAGGTCGTGCAGCACGAACGCGAGCCGCTCGGCGGGGGTGAGCGTGTCCAGGACCACGAGGAGGGCGGCGCCTACCGAGTCGGCGAGCAGCGCGTCCTGCTCGGGACCGGTGCCGGCCTCGGCGAGAGGCGCCGCGAGGGTGGAGTCGAGCGGCTCCTCGGCCCGCGAGCCGCGCGAGCGCAGCATGTCCAGGCAGACCCTGCCGACCACGGTCGTCAGCCAGCCGCCGAGGTTGTCGATACGCCCGGCGTCGGAGCGCCCGAGCCGGATCCACGCCTCCTGCACGGCGTCCTCGGCTTCCGCGGCCGAGCCGAGCATCCGGTGGGCGACGGCCCGCAGCCGGTCGCGGTGCTCCTCGAACCGCCGAACCAGAAGCTCGTTCCCGTCCTCTGCGTGCCCGGTCATCCGTCCTCAGCCCTTCGTCGGTCCTTGTCGGTGCGATCCCTCACCGACAAGACGGACGCGGGACGGGGAATGTGACAGGGGGCGCCCCGTCCCCGGTGACTCAGCCCCAGTCCCGCCCGGACCGGCCCCGCTTCACGTCGGCGCGCTGCTTCTTCTCCCGCAGCCGCCGCTCGTTGATCCCACGGGGGATGCGGGTGGGCCGACGCGGCTTGGGCGGCGGCGCCGTCGCCTCGGCCAGCAGTGCGGCCAGGCGCACGGCGGCGGCCTCCCGGTTGCGCCACTGGGAACGGTGCTCCGAGGCCCGCACCGAGACGACCCCGTCGACCAGGCGCGGGGCGAGCCGCTGGAGGGCGCGCTGCTTCCACACCTCGGGCAGGGACCCGGTGCCGCCCAGGTCGAACCGGAGTTCCACCTGCGAGTCGGTGGTGTTGACGTGTTGTCCGCCGGGCCCCGAGGATCGCGAGAAGCGCCACATCAGCTCGGCCTCGGGGAGCGCGACGGAGCCGCGGATGACATAGGGACCGGACATGCCGTCCATGGTCGCGCCCCGATCCGGTCCGCGTCACCCCGATATCGGCGGCGGGCCCCCGGGTGCGGTGGGTGCGGCGGTGCCGCGGGGCCCGCGGACGCGGCCGGAGCGCAGCGCGAGCGGGCCCGCACCACCCGGAAGGTAAAGAAAGTAAAGCCGCACGGAACCTGCGGCACCCCTCTCGGCGTTCTTACCGGTAGCTGTAGCTTCATGCCGTACGCATTCAAGGGAAAGGACTCCCCATGGCTGTAAGCCTGTCCAAGGGTGGCAACGTCTCGCTCACCAAGGAGGCTCCGGGCCTGACCGCCGTCACCGTGGGCCTCGGCTGGGACGTCCGCACCACGACCGGCACCGACTTCGACCTCGACGCCTCCGCGATCGCGGTGAACGGGCAGGGCAGGGTCTACTCCGACCAGCACTTCGTCTTCTTCAACAACAAGCAGACCCCGGACAACTCGATCGTCCACACCGGCGACAACCGCACGGGCGAGGGCGCCGGCGACGACGAGGCGATCAACGTCGACCTGGCCGCCCTGCCGGCCGACATCGACAAGGTCGTCTTCCCGGTCTCCATCTACGACGCCGAGAACCGCGGCCAGAACTTCGGCCAGGTCCGCAACGCCTACATCCGGATCGTCAACCAGGCCGGCGGTGCCGAGATCGCGCGCTACGACCTCTCCGAGGACGCCGCGACCGAGACCGCCATGGTCTTCGGCGAGCTCTACCGCAACGGCGCGGAGTGGAAGTTCCGCGCCGTCGGCCAGGGCTACGCCTCGGGCCTGGTGGGCATCGCCCAGGACTTCGGCGTCAACGTCTGAGGACGTCGGCGGTAGAGCCCCCGGCCGGACATCAGCCGGGGGCTCCGCGGTCCCCCGGGTCACCGTGCCCGTGTGATCCTCGAACACCCCTCCGTCCCGCTCCCACCTCTTCCGCGCCGCCGGGCGGACCGGCGTGCGACCGACCGTCCCGGAGAACACCCCCCCGGCCCCGGCCTTCCGGACGGCCAGGCCACACGGGGTGAGGCGGTCACCGCCGGACCGGCAGCCGGGCCGTCCCCGCGCGGTGCCGCGCAAGGCGGTGCCGCCCCTGCGCGGCACCGCGCCGCGCCGCCCGCGTCGCCGTGGCCGATCCCGGTACTCCGCCCCGACGGGGCCGTGTTCGTCCTCCGCTACGACAACGTCGGGGCCGGCGACCACCGGGCGCTGCCCGGCGGCGGCCCGGGGGCCGGCGGGAGCCCGCGCGCGGACGCGCTGCGCGAGCTCCGGGAGGCGACCGGCTGGACGGACCTGGAGCCCGGCCCACTGCTGTGCACCCGGGAACACGCCTTCACCCACAGCTACTTCACCCACAGCGGCGTTCCCGCCCGTCGGCACGAGCACCCGTACATCACCCGCGGCCCGCGCCGCGAACCCGCCGGCCCCCAGCCGACCGCCGCGCACGCCGCCGGCGGGATCCCCGCCTGGCGCCGATGGTCCCGCGAGGAACTCCCGCCGTTCCCGGACCGGTTCGGCTGCCGGACCTGGCGCGGCTGCTCGGCGAAAGCGCGCATTTCTGACCGCACGGGCGGATCCGCTATTCGGGTGTGACATTCGACGGCCCAACTCCGCTGAATTGAAAGAAAGTTGACGAGCCCTTCAGTCGTCCGAATACCGGATCCGCAGCACCGCCATTCGGAAACGAACACGTAAAATCTTGACTGCCCTCTGTCAAATGAACGGAGCAGGTGCCACTCTCTCCTCACTCGCCGCTAACTCTGTGCCCCACCTGAGCCTCAACCACGAGGCCAGCGACCTAGGAGACCGAGTGAGACAGCAGTCCCCCCGCATCGCCCGTACCACCACGCTCCGCGCCGCCGCCCTGATCGGCTCGGCGGCGATGGTGGTCCTCGCCCTGCAGAACGGCGCCGCCACCGCGGCTCCCGGGCAGCGCACCCCCTCCACCCCCCTCAGCCTCTCCCCCTCCGCCCGAGCAGCCGCACTCCAGTCCGCCCAGGACGCCGCCGGCGCCACCGCCCGCCAGCTGGGACTCGGCAGCCAGGAGAAGCTCGCCGTCCGGGACGTCGTCAAGGACGCCGACGGCACCGTCCACACCCGCTACGAGCGCACCTACGCCGGGCTCCCCGTCCTCGGCGGCGACCTGGTCACCCACTCCAAGGGCGGCAGGCTCAAGAGCACCAGCAAGGCCACCACGGTCCGGATCTCCGTGCCGTCGACCAACGCGGCGATACCGGTCACCGCCGCCAAGTCCGGCGCGCTGAAGGCCGCCGCCGCCGACCACGGCGCCGCCGCCAGGGCCACCGCGTCCAGCGCCCGCAAGGTCGTCTGGGCCGCCGGCACCAAGCCCGTCCTCGCCTACGAGACCGTGGTCAAGGGCTTCCAGCACGACGGCACCCCGAGCGAGGTGCACGTCATCACCGACGCCACCAGCGGCAAGGAGCTGTACTCCTACGAGGCCGTCGAGACGGGCATCGGCACCAGCGAGTACAGCGGCACCGTCACCCTGGGCACCACCGCCTCCGCCTCCGGCGGCTACGACCTCATCGACGGCGGTCGCGGCGGGCACACGACGTACGACCTCAACGGCGGCACGAGCGGCACCGGCACCCTCTTCCACGACGCCGACGACAAGTGGGGCGACGGCACCGTCTCCAACCGCCAGACCGCTGCCGTGGACGCCGCCTACGGCGCCCAGGTCACCTGGGACTTCTACAAGAACGCCTTCAACCGCACCGGCATCCGCGGCGACGGCAAGGCCGCCTACTCCCGCGTCCACTACGGCAACGCCTACGTCAACGCCTTCTGGTCGGACTCGTGCTTCTGCATGACCTACGGCGACGGCGTGAACAACACCCAGCCGCTGACCTCGCTCGACGTGGCCGGCCACGAGATGAGCCACGGCCTGACCGCCGCCACCGCCGGCCTCAACTACCGCCGCGAGTCCGGCGGTCTGAACGAGGCCACCTCCGACATCCTCGGCACCTCGGTGGAGTTCTACGCCAACAACTCCACCGACGTCGGTGACTACCTCATCGGCGAGAAGATCGACATCAACGGCGACGGCACCCCGCTGCGCTACATGGACAAGCCCAGCAAGGACGGCGGCTCCGCCGACTACTGGTCCAGGCGCGTCGGCCGCCTCGACGTCCACTACTCGTCCGGCGTCGCCAACCACTTCTTCTACCTGCTGTCCGAGGGCAGCGGCGCGAAGACCATCAACGGCGTCAGCTACGACTCGCCCACCTACGACGGCTCCACCGTCACCGGCATCGGCCGGGACAAGGCCGTCCAGATCTGGTACCGGGCCCTGACCACGTACTTCACCTCCACGACCGACTACGCGGACGCCCGCGTCGCCACCCTGCAGGCCGCCGCCGACCTCTACGGGTCGGGCGGCGCGGAGTACGCGGCGGTCGCGGCGGCCTGGACGGCGGTCAACGTCAACTAGTGCCGTTGCCGCTCGCGGCACTAGCGCCGCGAGCGGACTCCGGCCGGCGGGCTCGGCTCCCGCCGTGAGGCCGCGCCGGGCCGCCCGTCACGGGCGGCCCGGCTTCCCGTCGCCGTACAGCCAGTCCTCCCAGACTCCGGCGAAGTCCTCGTCGGGCGCCTGCCGCTCCACGAACGCGGTGAAGTCGTCCGTGTCCGCGTTGCCGTGGCGGTGCGCGGTGGCCCAGCCCTGGACGATGTCGTAGAAGGCGTCGTCGCCGACGGTCTGCCGGATCCTGTGCAGGACCATCGCGCCGCGCTGGTAGACCGGGGAGTCGGAGATGTGCGCGGCGCTGCTCGGCTCGGCGGGCGGGAAGTCCCACAGGTCCTCGTACTCGTCCTCGCCGTGGTCGTAGAGCTCCTCGAAGGTCTCCTGGGCGGTGTCGCCCCCGTGGTCCTCGAACCACAGCCACTCCGCGTACGTCGCGAAGGACTCGTTGAGCCACATGTCCCGCCAGCTCTTCGGTGTGACCGAGTCGCCGAACCACTGGTGGGCCAGTTCGTGCACGAGGGTGCGGATGTCGGTCGGCCCGGGGAACACGGGCCGGTTCTGGGTCTCCAGGGCGTAGCCGGCGTCGTCCTCGCGGTCGACGATCACGCCGGTGGAGGAGAACGGGTACGGACCGAGGTTCAGCTCCAGCCAGTCCATGATCTCGGGCAGCCGCCCGAGCACCTCCTCGCTGTCCGCAGCACTGACCGGGTCCACGGCGACGTACGCCGGCAGCCGCCTCCTACCCACGGTGGGCCGGGAGACGTCGAAGCGGCCGATGGCGAGCGTGGTGACGTAGCTCGCCATCGGCTCGGCGGTGTGCCAGACGAAGGTCCTCGTCCCGTCGTGGGTCGTCTCCCCGCGCAACTCCCCGTTGGAGACGGCCGTCAGCTCCTTCGGAACGGTGACGGAGATGTCGTACGACGCCTTGTCCGAGGGGTGGTGGTTGCCCGGATACCACGTCATGGACCCCGTGGGCTCCCCCAGCGCCAGCGCACCGTCGGCGGTGCGCAGCCAGCCCTCCTGCGAGCCGTCGGGGTCGGTCAGGGTGAGCGGCGTGCCGGCGCAACGGACCGTGACCCGGAAGGTCTCGCCCCGGTCGAGGTCGCGGCGGGGGCGGACGGTCAGTTCCTGCCCGGCGCGGTGGAAGCGGGCCGGGCTGCCCTCCACGGTGACCGCCTCCACCGTGAGGCCCTTCAGGTCCAGGTCGAACGCGGAGAGGTCCTCGGCCGCCTTCGCCGTGATCTCCGCCGTGCCGGTCAGGTGGTGGCGGGCGGGGTCGTAGGTGAGGTCGAGGGCGTAGTGGCCGACGTCGTAGCCACCGTTGCCCGCCTTGGGGAAGTACGGGTCGCGCACCCCCGTGCCGCCAGGGGTGCCGTGCACTCCCCCACCGCCCGGCGCACCCGTGCACGAGGTCAGGGCGAGGACGAGCAGGGCGGCGGGGACAACGGGCGCGAATCGGGACACGCCTGAGATCCTATGCGGGCATGACACCATCACCTGCGTGCTCGACATCGGCTACGCCCTCTCCACCCGCTTCCCGGACCCGCCCCAGACCGACTACCGGCGCGCGGACGTCCACGCCCTGCGCCACGACCTGTTCTGCGGGGACGTCTACCTCGCCGACACCCGGGCCGACCGCGAACTGTCCACATCCTGGGGATGGGTGCCCGTGCTGGACTTCGCCTGGGCCCTGTGCGACATCGTGGAGCGCCTCGACCGGGACCCGGCGGGCTCCCGCGCCTCCCGGCCCCAGCGCGCGGAGCTGGACTTCACCGAGTCCACCGACCGCATGCTCTTCGAGCGCCGCTTCGGCTGGGTCGACATCGAGTCCGACTGGATGCCGGCCGAGGACCCCCCGCTGACCTTCTCCCACGCCGAACTGCGCCGTGAGGCACGCGACTTCCTCCACGACCTGGTCGCCGACCTGTGCGACCTGCACGAGGAGCTCGCGGACAACCCGGCGATCTGGACCCTCCAGGCCAGGTTCCCCCGGCTGCCCTGACCCGCGCCCCGCCCGTCCCCGGGCCCCTCCCCACCCGCCCTCCTCCCAAGGAGCCGCCCGCCGTGGCCGCCCGCCCGGCCGGCCGCCCCCTCAGTCCTCCACCCTGACGCCCAGCTGCGCCGCCAGCACCGGCGCCAGGTCCAGCAGCTGAGCCGTGCTGATCACGGCACCGGCCAGCCGGTCCACGCCCCGGACGATCTCCAGCGGCGCGGCGGCCCGGAGATCCACGTCCGTCAGGACCGCCTCCCCGAAGTCCGCGCCCTTCACCGCGCAGTCGACGAACGCCACCCGCTCCAGGCGTGCCCCGGCGAAATCGGGTTCCACCAGCACGCAGGACTCGAAGACGACGTCTCTCAGGCGCGCCTTGCGCAGGTTGAGGAAGTCGATCTTGCCGCCGCGCACCAGTACCCGCTCCAGCACGGCGCCGTGCATCTGCGTCCCGCCCAGCCGGGCGTCGACCACCTCCACGTCCCGCAGCGTCGACTCGGCGAGATCCGTACCCACCCCTCGCACACCGGTCAGCACCGAGTCCAGGAGACGGGCCCGCCGCAACCGGGTCTCGTCCAGGCCGCACCCGGCCAGCCGGCAGTCCATGAACCGGGCCCCTGCACCGTCCTGACCCCCCAGATCGGCGTCCCGGAACTCCAGCCCGTCGTAGTCCCCGTCGGGCGCCAGCCCGCCCCCACCGTGCTCCTGCAACTCCGGCAGCCTCACCTCCGGCCGCCGAGCCGCCTTCACGCCCCTGCCGTTCCTCGCACCTGCCATGCCCCCATGCTGCACCCCGCCTCTGACAAGTGCGCGGACCAGGGAAGATGCCGCCACTGTCACCTTCCGGCCCGCAGATCCGCCGCACCTGCGCAGGACCCACCGCCGCTGGCCCGCCGGAACACCGCCCCGACACGCACGGCACCGGACGGAACGCGCCGCCGAAGGGCGCGGACGGCACGGACGATCCGAACGACACTCCGAAACGGACGGCACGGCACCGCTGCACGGCGCTGGCCGGGACGGTTACCCGTGCCACCCGTCACTGTCTCCTTCGGGTTTCGTGGTTCTTCCGAGGCCCCGGCACCAGGGGCCGGCACGCCAGCCCGATCAGCACGGAGACGACGTGCCCGAGATCGGTGAAGGTCGGCCGGAGCACCAGAGGAGCGCCGTACACGAGAAGCACCGCCGGCAGGTACCCGTACCGCCAGGGCGCCGGAACGCGGTACGTCAGCACCCCCACGACACCCGCCAGCGCGTAGCTGACCCCGACATCCATCGTGTCGACCGCCGTGGACGGCACGAGCCCGGCCCGGATCGCGACCAGCAGTGCCCCTTGGCTGATCAGCGTCGCCAGCACGTGCGCCGCCGCACAGACGGCGAGCCAGCGCAGCGTGCCGAGCCAGCGCTCCGCCTGCGCGTGGAAGACGCTGTACAGCACGGCGTACGGCAGCCAGCGCCCCCCGGCGATCCACATCGCGCTCGCGACGAGCACCCGCACCGGGTTGCTCGCCAGCTCCCTGAGGTTCGTCGACCGTGCCCGCAGAAACTCCCGCTCGAACTCCGGCGACATGCGGTGCAGCGCCACCGTCGTCACGAACAGGACCCCCAGCCACACGTAGGTTCCGGGAGCACTGCGGACGTACGCCCACACCCCCGCCCCCGCCCCGCGCAGCGCCCGGTTCATTCGCATGACGCGATTCACCCACGCCGCACTCCCCCACCCGGTGACCGACATCGGCCTTCGCCCTCGCGCGCAGACGGAGACATGCGCGTCGTGAGCCCGTACCCTCCCCTCGCCCTGATCGTTGCGCCGGGCATGCGAAAGATCATCACGACTGCCGTGCTGGCTCTGGCCGCCGCGGCCATGGCCGCACCTGCCCACGCCGACGACGACGGCACCTTCGGTGAGGGCGTCAACGCCGCGAACAACTGGAACTTCAGCGCAGCGCACGTCTGTGCCCAGGAACTGTCCGTCGTGCCCAGCGCGTCCGGGTGGACCGGCGATCCCCTGAACAACTGCTCGAACGGCAACGTCCTCGACGACGCCGCCCGCTGATCCGGGCGGCCCCTCGGTCCCCGGGGCTCCTTGGGGGACCGCCCTCGCGCCGCCCTCCGGCGTCGATGCCCTCCGATCGATGCCCTCCGATCGATGTCAGGCGATCGATGCCGGCGGCGGACGCCGCCCCGGCGATGCGGCCCGTCGACCCGGTCGGCCCACCCGGGCGGCACGGACGGAGGAGCAGATCTTGCCGGCCCGATCACTCGGGGAAAGCCTGGGAAGGACGTCCCCCTGTCCCAGCGAGCGCGCACCAGGCCGCGCCGGCAGCGGCGGGCGGAAGGAGGAAGTGCGATGAGGGTCATGCTCAGAGCGCGGATGGACACCCAGGTCTCGAACGAGGCGGTCAAGAACGGCACACTGCTGAAGGTCATGGAGTCGACGATGGAACGGCTCAAGCCCGAGGCGGCCTACTTCGGCCCCAGCGAGGGCGGGCGGGCGTGCACCTTCGTCTTCGACATGGCGGACAGCTCGGTCCTGCCCACCATCGCCGAGCCGCTCTTCGAGGAACTCGGCGCGGAGATCGAGATCCAGCCGGTGATGAACCGCGAGGACATGCAGAAGGGTCTCGCCGCGCTGCAGCACGGCTGACCTGTCCGGCCGCCTGGCGCCCGGTCCGCCGACCAGGCGCCGTGACACGCGCCGGAGCCCGGCTCCCCGGTCCTCGTACGGCGGCCGCGGCGCCACGCCGCTCACCGGCGGCCGATGGCGCGCCGCGCGTCGTGAGGGAGATCCCCGGCCACCGCCGGATCGGCATCGCGACGGACGTCCACACGCACGTGCCCTCCGGCCCCGGAGCGACGTCATCGGCCGCACGAACCCCCTGCTCAGGCGCCGCGCGACCCGCGAGCGACCGGCCCGGTTGCCGTCACCCCCGGATGCCGGAACGCCCCGGACGGATCACCGTCCGGGGCGTTCGTGCTGCTCGGAGGAAGAGCCCCCTGTCGGAGCGGCCGCGGCGCTGGCCGGTCTGGGCACGCTGCTGTGGCGGGTGCTCCGGGCGGTCCTGCGGATCGCCGACCGGGTGGACGCGGCGTGGGAGGACTGGGCGGGCGCCGAGGAGCGGCCCGGTGTTCCGGCGCGGCCGGGGGTGATGGCCCGGCTGGGGCAGCATGACGAGCGCCTCGCCGACCACGAGGTGCGGATCGCGCATGTTGAGGGCCAGCTGCCGGACGGCGGCCGGTCGTGAGCGGGATGGACGTGGTGTGGGGCGGCATGCTGGCCGCGCTCGGTCTGCTGGTGGCGCTGTGGGCGGGGTTCGAGGCGCGGGGCGTCCTGAATCGGCGGCCGGGTGACACGTTCTCGGAGTGGATCCGACCCTGGGCGCGCCGGCACCCGAGGCTGTTCCGGACGCTATGTGTGGTGGTGCCCACGGGGATGGGCGTGGTGGGTGCGTGGCTACCGGGCCACATCCTGGGATGAACGATCGGTGAGCCCCCTCTCGGCCTGCGGGCCGGGAGGGGGCCCTTTCGTCATGCCCGGGATTGACGGCCGCCGTACTCTGGCGACATCAGCACCGGCACCCGAGGGGGCACGCGTGGACCTGTCAGGAGACCTCAGCGTCGGCGAGCGGATCAAGGTACTGCGAGAGTCCCGCGGTATGTCCCGAGGCGCCCTTGCCCAGCTGTGCGGGCGCGGCCCCGACTGGCTCAAAAAGATCGAGAGCGGCGAGCGCGAACTGCGCAGCCATCAGCTCCTGCTGGCCCTGGCCTCCGCGCTCCAGGTGCACGACCTGTCCGTCATCACCGGCGCCGAGAACGCCCCGGCCGCCAGCGTGCCGCTCGGCCGGCTGAATCACCCCGTCATGCCGGACATCTGGGCCGCCGTCATGCAGCGCACCGTGGCCGCCCATGGCACCACGCCCGCCGACCCCGCCGTCCTCCAGGGTCGTGCGGACCAGAGCTGGCGGCTGTGGCACACCTCCAGCCGCAACCGGACCGAGGTGGGCTCGCTGCTCCCGGGGCTGATCCGGGACGCCGAGGCCGCGGTGCGCTCCCTCGACGGGCCGGACCGGCGCGCCGCGCTGGTGGCCCTGTCCGACGTCTACCGGCTCACCGGCCAGGCAACCGCCTACGTCGCCCCGGCTGAACTGGCGTGGGTCGTCGCCGACCGTGCCCTGTCTGCGGCGCAGGACGCCGACCAGCCGGCCGCCATAGCTGCCGCTGCCTGGAACATGGGCAACATCCTGCGGGAGACGGCCTACCCGGAGGAGGCGCTGCGCGTCGTCGACGAGGCCGCTGGCCTCCTCCGTCCGCATCTCGACGACGCCCCCAACGACTGGCGCGGCATCTACGGCGCGCTACAGCTGCACGCCGCGGTGACGGCCGCCCGCGAGGGTCGGGAGGGGGACGCCTGGCGGTACTGGGACAAGGGCGACCAGGTCGCGAAGAGCCTGCCTGCCAGCTACGTGCACCCGAGCACGGTGTTCGGCCGGGCCAACGTGGATTTCCACGCGGTCTCCGTTGCGACCGACCTGCGTAAGGCGCAGAAGGCGATCGGTCTCGCGGACGACATCGACCCCGACGTGATGCCGTCCGTGGAGCGCCGGGCCCGCCTGTGGGTGGAGGTCGCGCGCGGGCACCTGCAACGCGGCGATCGAACGGCCGCATTGCACGTCATGCAGATGGCGCACCGGATTGGCGCTGAGACGGTCGCGTTCACGCCGTCCGCCCGGCATGTGGCCGCGGACCTGTGGCGAAGTGCCCCGCGCGCCATGCGCGGAGAGGCGAGTCAGCTGGCCGAGGCGGTTGGTGTGGTCACGGTCTGACCAGAGGGACAGCCGGGGACAGGGGGACACTTTGTCCCCCTCCTCGTGCGTGTGCGCTCTTACGGTGACTGTCCGTTCCTGTTCCCCTACTGAAACGGGGTCACGACATGACAGTCCCGGCCCGCCTGCACGCGTCCACACGGCGCGACGAACCGCCCAGCTCTGACGCTGACACGGGCGAGGTACGCGTGCCGATCGCCCTGTACGCCCTCGATGAGCACCGCGGCGACACCGACCTGGTCCTCTCCCGCGCGGACGCCGACCGGCTGCTTGCCGAGCTGGCGCAGGCCTTGGGCTACGGCGTCACGATGCCGCGGCGGTCACTGGAGGCTGTGCGGTGACAACCCCCACCGAGGTCACGTCCACGGTTCAGAGGTCGCTGGACGTGCCATCGCTGGACGAGCAGACCGAGGCCCAGCAGCGGGGCGCCGGGTGCGTGTGGTGCGATACGCCGCTCACGGCCGAGACCGCCGTCGACCTCGGCGAGCGCCGACACCGGCTCCTCGACGGCCACTTCCACACCTACCCTCGTGGATGCCGCGCCTGCACCCACCAGGCGGCGAACCGCGGGCTCCAGGCCCACGTCGCCGAGTGCGAGCAGTGCGTGGACGACGTCGGCCAGTGCGAGACCGGGCTGGCGTGGACGCGACTGATGCGGGAGACGCGATGATCTGCGTGCGCTGCGACAAGCCGATCCGGCCGGGACAGAAGTACGTGGCGGTGGACCACCACAGTGCGAGCGGCGCCGGCACGACGGTCCACGTCCACGCCCAGCGGTGTGTGCCGGTCCCGCAGCAGACGTACTCACGCGGCCCCTACGGCCGGTAGAGACCGGCGGGCGTCCCTGCCCCGTAGGGGACGGCCGCCTCACGCTCCCTGCGCTGGCCATCGGGTGAGGCCGTAGGCGTGGGGACGGGGGCGGCCCGCCCGACGGCAGATCAGGGGGCGGGCCGCTGAACGGACGAGTGATGTTCACTACTGGCCCATTGATCACCGGGCTCCTCGAAGCCCAAGATTGTCTACCCTTGAGGATCGGCCGCTGGCCATCCCCACAGTCGTGCCGGGCGTCACAAGGATGGTGCCCCCTCCAGTGACGTTCCCGGCGCGGGCGCCCCCATCCTCCCCGTGGAGGGCGGGGGCTGCTGGTATCCCGGATGACCTGCACGATTGCAGTGATCGGTTGGGAGAGTTTTAGGAGATCGACTCCAGCAGTGAGGGTGCATCGAGCCTGTAGGCAAGGTGTAGTCATGTTGGGGCCGACCTCACAAAAAGCCCCGGAACCTCCCTGACCTGGGCGTTCCGGGGCCACACTCTGCTGCTTCTCGGAGCCCCCTGTCGGATTCGAACCGACGACCTTCGCTTTACAAGAGCGGCGCTCTAACCAGCTGAGCTAAGGAGGCAGGCGCGCGGGCGGGGCCCACGCGCCTGTGCAGTGTACCCACGTCCCGAGGGGGCTCTGTCGAAAGTTTCCGCGAAGTTCACAGGGGTCCAGGTGCTGACAGACCAGGTGGGAGCCGGGTACCGTCCTGATTCGGTTCACGCGAGTGGACTACACCTACCACCTTCCTACAACGGATCGTCCGGCACGTTCCTGCCGGTAGAAGGGGGCCCATTCACCATGGCCACTGTCACGTTCGACAAGGCGACCCGGATCTACCCGGGTTCCGACAAGCCCGCCGTCGACGCCCTGGACATCGAGATCGCCGACGGGGAGTTCCTCGTCCTGGTCGGTCCGTCCGGCTGCGGCAAGTCCACCTCCCTCCGGATGCTCGCGGGCCTGGAGGACGTCAACGGCGGCGCCATCCGCATCGGCGACCGCGACGTCACGCACCTGCCGCCGAAGGACCGGGACATCGCCATGGTGTTCCAGAACTACGCGCTCTACCCGCACATGACCGTCGCCGACAACATGGGCTTCGCGCTCAAGATCGCCGGCGTGCCGAAGGCGGAGATCCGCAAGAAGGTCGAGGAGGCCGCGAAGATCCTCGACCTCACCGAGTACCTGGACCGCAAGCCCAAGGCGCTCTCCGGCGGTCAGCGCCAGCGTGTCGCGATGGGCCGCGCGATCGTGCGTGAGCCGCAGGTGTTCCTCATGGACGAGCCGCTGTCCAACCTGGACGCCAAGCTCCGCGTCTCCACCCGCACGCAGATCGCCTCGCTCCAGCGGCGTCTCGGCATCACCACCGTCTACGTCACCCACGACCAGGTCGAGGCCATGACGATGGGCGACCGCGTGGCCGTTCTCAAGGACGGTCTGCTCCAGCAGATCGACACCCCGCGCAACATGTACGACAAGCCGGCGAACCTGTTCGTGGCCGGCTTCATCGGCTCCCCGGCGATGAACCTGGTCGAGGTGCCGATCACCGACGGCGGTGTGATGTTCGGCAACTCCGTGGTGCCGGTGGACCGGGACGCGCTGTCGGGGACCACTGACAAGACGGTCACCGTGGGCGTCCGTCCCGAGCACTTCGACGTCGCGGGCGCCGACTCGGACAAGGGCCTCGCGGTCACCGTGAACGTCGTCGAGGAGCTGGGCGCCGACGCGTACCTGTACGGCACCGCCCACGTCGGCGGCGAGGCCAAGGAACTCGTCGTCCGCGTCAACGGCCGTGACGTGCCGGAGAAGGGCGCCACGGTGCACGTCGTGCCGCGCCCGGGCGAGGCCCACGTGTTCTCGACCTCGACCGGCGCGCGCCTGTCCGGCTGACACCGGGGAAGAAGACCCGGGCAGTTCACCCGTATTGACGGCAAGGGGCCCCGCAGGCTGCTGCGGGGCCCCTTGCCGTTGCCCACAAATACCCCGGCATAGCGGACGTTTCGAGCGGTACGCGTCAACCCGTTACCCCGAAATCAGCACCTCCCCATCCCTCGAACCGGTGACTAAATGTCGCCAAATCATTACCGGGCGCTACCCTCACACGCGTGAAGCACTCCACCACCCCACAGACGCGTCGCAGCCACCGGGGCCCAGCCCGCCGGATCGGCCGCTCCCTCGCCCTCGTCCTGCCCGTCGTCCTGGTGCTCTCCGGAACCCTCGCCGTGACCCGGGTCAACTGGTCGGGGAACCCCCAGGACTCGGTGCTCGCCGCGACGGACGTCTCGGTCGCGAGCGACGCCAAGAACGCCGCCCCGCGCGCTCCGCAGGACGTGCTGCGCGACCAGTTGCTGACCGAGCTGCAGCAGAAGGATCCGGGCGTGGCCCTGACCCATCTCCAGCAGGCCGTCAACGGCCGCCCGTCCCTGGCGAAGCACTGTGCGTCCATCGCCCGCGCTCTGGGCCGCGCCGCGGTCCGTGTGTACGGCCCCTCCCGCGCCCAGTCGTTCGCCCGGCCGGTCTGTGACACGTCGTTCGCCTCGGGTGTCCTGGCGGCCCACCACTGACGTCCATCCGTACGCCCCGTGCGCCCCGGACCGCCCGGGGCGGACGACGGTGACGGCGGTACGGGAGAACCGCCGGCGGCTCGGGCCGCCGGCGGGGCGCCGCGTACGCTTCGGGCATGACCGATCCGCATGCCGCGTCCCGCCCCACGCAAGCCGTGATCCTGGCCGGGGGCCAGGGCTCCCGACTGCGCCCGTACACCGACGACCGGCCCAAGCCGATGGTCGAGATCCCCGGGACGGGGACGCCGATCATCGGCCATCAGCTCGTCTGGCTCGCCGAGGAGGGCGTCACCGACGTCGTGGTCTCCTGCGGCCATCTCGCCGACGTGCTGGAGAAGTGGCTCCGGACGGCGGATCTGCCGGTCCGGGTGACGACGGTCGTGGAGAGCGAACCCCTCGGCCGCGGCGGCGGTCTGAAGTACGCGGCTGCCCGTCTCCCGCACGCGGACCGGCCGTGGTACGCGACGAACGGTGACATCTGGACCCGTTTCTCGCTGCGCGACATGGCGGACTTCCACACCGAACGCGATGCGGTGGCGACCCTTGCGCTGGCCCGGCCGCGCATCCCGTGGGGCGCCGTGCAGACCGACGGGTTCGGTCACATCACCGACTTCATCGAGGCACCGCCGTCGACGTTCGAGATCAACGCGGGTGTCTACGTGTTCTCCCCCGAGTTCGCGGCGCTGCTGCCCGAGCGTGGCGACCACGAGCGGACCACCTTCCCGCATCTGGCCCGGGAGCGGCGCCTGGCCGGGTTCCCGATCCCGCAGGGCGCGTACTGGCGGGCGATCGACACGGCGAAGGACCTGACGGAGGCGGCCAGGGAACTGGCGGCACTCAGCCGCTGACACCGTCCGGCCGGCCCCGCCCGGCGCGCCGGTCCCCGTGGCCTCCCCCGCGCCGGCCCCACGCGGACCCGCACACCCCGTGCGCGCCCACGTCCCGCGGCTCCGGAACCGCCCGGGGTGACCCGCGGCAAGCACCACCGGGCACCTGCCGGCTCCCTCTCACCCCACGCCGTCGCACCCGCCCCGCTCTTCGACGAACGAGGCCCCGCTCGTCGAAGAGCGGGGCCTCGTCCTGTGGGCGATGGTGTTCAGCCGGTGGGCCCGCCCAGGATGCCGCCCACCGGCCGGGTTACCCCAACAGGCCGCCCACGAGGCCGGACTGGTCGGAGGAGGAGGGGCCGGGGTCGGTGCCGCCGCCGGACGTGCCGCTGGTGGCGGTGCCGCCGGAGGTCGGGCCGGAGCTGGTGCTGGGCGCCTGCCCGGCCGGCGAGGACTGCTGGGGCGGGGCCTGACCCGTGGTGCCCTGCGTCTGGCTGGGGGCGCCGGTGGTGGCCGTACCGGGCCCGCGGGTCGCGCCGGGCGCGGTGGCGGCTTCCGTGGCGGGGGCGGCCGAGGTGGCGTCCTGGGTGGGGGTGGTGGCCGCGGAGGGCGACCTGGTCTGCCGCTGCCTGCCGGGCTCCTGCGGAAGCGGGGAGCCGGGCAGTTCGTTGCGCGGGGCCTCCCCGGGCCCCGGCACGACGACCCGGTCGGAGTCGCGGACGGCACCGCCGAGGAGGGACCCGAGGAGCAGGGTGAGACCGGTGACGATGGCGGTGATCAGGGCGCCGCGCCGCAGGACGTACCGGCGCAGCTCCCAGATGTCCGAGCGGGGCCCGAGACGGCGCCAGGCGCTGGCGGCGAGGCGGCCGTCGATCGAGTAGACCGGGGCGCCGGCGATGATCAGCGGCGACCAGGCGGCCAGGTAGATGATGTCGGGGGTGTCGTAGACGGGAACGGACTTCCAGCTGACGGTGACGAGGAGCGCGGCCGACAGCAGCGCACCGACCACCGCGGCGACCCGCTGCCAGCAGCCCAGCACGGTCAGGACCCCGACGACGACCTGGAGGAAGGCGATGACCAGGCCGGAGCCGACGGGGTGGTGCAGGGCGAACTGGCGCAGGGGCTCGGCGACCTGCCAGGGGTGCAGGGTGTTGAGCCAGGTGACCATGGAGCCTCGCTTGCCGCCGTCGAAGTAGACGGGGTCGCAGAGCTTGCCCATGCCGGCGTAGACGGAGATGAAGCCGAGGAAGATGCGCAGCGGGAGGAGGACGACGCCGAGGTTCATGCGGCGACCCGGGTAGTAGGCGTGCCGGGCGGGGTCGTCGACGTGCCGCTTGCCGTGGGCGGGGGACCGCGCGTCGTCGGTCTCGTCGAAGTCCTCGAACTCCCCGTCGCCGTAACCGGGTTCCTCGTAGGCGCTGCCGACCGTGCGCATGGCGGGCAGCAGCCGGGCGCCGGACGCGTCGACAGGGGTGCGCTGGGCGCCGACGACGGGGGTCTCGACGGTGGCGTCCAGATCGCCGTAGCCCGGGTCGGTTCCGTCGACGCGGGGGATGACCTGCGTGGCTCCGGCGTCGGCGGGTTCGTCGTGGCCGACGCTGCCGGCCCGCACGGCCTGGAGGAGGCGGTGGGCGCCGGTGTCGTCGGGGGCGGACCTGCCGCTCCAGACGACGGGGCGGCGGCGGGCGCCGGCGGCGGGCGTCCGGCCGGCCGTGGCACCGGCGAGGGGGATACGGGCGGTGTCGTCGGTGGCACTCGGGTGCCGCGCGACCCGCGGGGATTGGGTGCGCTTGGCCGACGCGCCCAGCTGCACGCGGAAGCTCGCGTGGTTCACGATGATCTGCGCCGGGTCGCTCGGCACCTTCACCATGCTCAGCGCGGGAGCGTCGTCGAATCCCGACGAGCGGTCCCCCGTGGGTGTGCGGGGTGTTCTGGTGTCCACACTCATCTAACCGAGTGACGTGTGTTTAGGACACTGCTTTGACCCGCCGGATCTGTCCGGACCCCGTCAAGGTTGTCCGGACAGCCCCGAACCGCGCGTGTGGGTGACCTCCGCGAACGCGGGTTCAGGCGCGGCGGCGCGCCGCCTCGTACAGCACGACACCCGCCGCGACACCGGCGTTGAGCGACTCGGCGCCGCCCGGCATCGGGATGCGCACGCGGAAGTCGCAGGTCTCGCCGACCAGCCGGGACAGGCCCTTGCCCTCGCTGCCGACGACGATGCAGACCGGCCCGTCCAGCGCCTGGAGCTCACCGAGTTCGACCTCGCCGTCGGCGGCGAGCCCGACCACGACGATCCCTGCCTTCTGGTACGCCTCCAGCGCCCGGGTGAGGTTGGTGGCGCGGGCGACGGGGGTGCGCGCGGCCGTGCCGGCGGACGTCTTCCAGGCGCCGGCGGTCATGCCGGCGGCCCGCCGCTCGGGGACGACGACGCCGTGGCCGCCGAAGGCGGAGACGGAACGGACGACGGCACCGAGGTTGCGCGGGTCGGTGACCCCGTCGAGGGCGACGATGAGCGGGTCCTCGCCCGCTTCGGCGGCGGCGTCGGCGAGGTCCTCGGGGTGGGCGTACTCGTACGGCGGGACCTGGAGGACCAGACCCTGGTGGTTGAGCCCGTTCGTCATGCGGTCGAGCTCGGGCCGGGGGGCCTCCATCAGGTTGACCGCGCCCCGGTCGGCGACGAGCTGGAGGGCCTCGCGGACGCGCTCGTCGTTGTCGATGAACTGCTGGACGTAGAGGGTCGTGGCGGGCACGCCCTCACGCAGGGCCTCGACGACGGGGTTGCGGCCGACGACGAGTTCGGCGGTCGACCGGCCGGCGCCGCGACGCTGCTGCGGACGTCCCTGGGCACGGCGCGTCTTGGACTGGGCGGCGCGCTGCTTGGGGTGGCCCTTGCGCATCTCGGCGGGGGGCGTCGGCCCCTTGCCCTCCAAGGCCCGGCGCCGCTTGCCGCCGCTGCCGACCTGCGCGCCCTTCTTGCCGGACATGCGGCGGTTGTTCGCGGCCATGACTGACCTACCTGTCTGTCGTGTGCTGTCGTACGTACGTCTGTGAAGTGTGCCGCCCGGAGGCCCGGACGGCACTGTCGATCTTCTGCGGACCTGTTGCTCCGGGGTCCGGCTCAGTGCGCCCCGAGGCTCCAGCGCGGGCCCTGCGGGCCGTCCTCGATGACGAGCCCGGCCTGTCCCAGCCGGTCGCGGATGGCGTCCGCGGTCGGCCAGTCCTTGCGGGCGCGGGCGGCCTCGCGCTGGTCGAGGACGAGCCGTACGAGGCTGTCGACGACTCCGTGCAGTTCGGCGCCGCGGTCGCCCTCGGCGGCCCACCGCTCGTCGAGCGGGTCCAGCCCGAGGACGCCGAGCATGGCCCGGACCTCGGCGAGCCGCGCCACGGCGGCGTCCTTGTCGCCGGCGGCCAGCGCGCTGTTGCCCTGCCGGACGGTGTTGTGCACGACGGCGAGAGCCTGCGGGACGCCGAGGTCGTCGTCCATCGCCTCGGCGAAGGCGGACGGCACCCGGCCGGCGGGATCGACGGTCTCGCCGGCCAGCTCGGTGACGCGCTGCACGAAGCCCTCGATCCGCGCGAAGGCGGCCTCGGCCTCGCGCAGGGACTCCTCGCTGTACTCGATGGTGGAGCGGTAGTGCGGGGTGCCCAGGTAGTAGCGGAGCACGATGGGCCGCCACCGCTTGACCATCTCGGCGACGAGGACGGAGTTCCCGAGCGACTTGGACATCTTCTCGCCGCTCATGGTGACCCAGGCGTTGTGCACCCAGTAGCGGGCGAACGCGTCGCCGAAGCCGCGGGCCTGGGCGATCTCGTTCTCGTGGTGCGGGAAGATCAGGTCGATCCCGCCGCCGTGGATGTCGAACGCGCTGCCCAGGTACTTGTGCGCCATGGCGGAGCACTCCAGGTGCCAGCCCGGCCGGCCGCGTCCCCACGGGGTCTCCCAGCTGGGCTCGCCCGGCTTGGCCGCCTTCCACATGGCGAAGTCCCGCGGATCGCGCTTGCCGGTCTCGCCCTCCTCGGAGGGCTGGAGCAGGTTCTCCAGTTCCTGGTTGGACAGCGACAGGTAGCCGGGCAGGGAGCGGACGTCGAAGTAGACGTTGCCGTCGGACTCGTAGGCGTGGCCGCGCTCGATGAGCGTGCGCATCATCTCGACCATCTCGGTCACGTGCCCGGTGGCCCGCGGCTCGTAGGTCGGCGGCAGGCAGCCGAGCGCGGTATAGGCGTCGTCGAACGCGCGCTCGTTCTCGTAGCCGATCGACCACCAGGGGCGGTTCTGCTCGGCCGCCTTCCTGATGATCTTGTCGTCGATGTCGGTGACGTTGCGGATGAACGTGACGTCGTAACCGCGGTGGGTGAACCAGCGGCGCATGATGTCGAAGTTCAGCCCGGAGCGGATGTGCCCGATGTGCGGAGCCGCCTGCACGGTGGCGCCACACAGGTAGATCGAGACGCAGCCCGGCGTGAGCGGGGCGAAGTCGCGGATCTGCCGGGCGCTGGTGTCGTACAGGCGAATAGTCACCACTCAAGAGTAGTGGGCCGCGGGGGGTGCGACCGACGCCCTGTCCGAAGTGCTACCGGCCCACGCCGCCGCGGGCGGTTCAGCCGGTCTTCACCACCAGGGCCGTGGCCACGGCCATCAGCCCCTCGTCCCGCCCGGGGAAGCCCAGTCCGTCGGTGGTGGCACCGGAGACCGACACCGGCGCCCCCGCCGCCTCGGACAGCACCTTCTGCGCCTCGTCGCGCCGTTTGCCGATCTTCGGCCGGGACCCGACGACCTGGACGGCGACGTTGCCGATGGTGAAGCCCGCCTCACGCACGATCCGCGCGGCCTCGGTCAGCAGCACCGTGCCGGAGGCACCGGACCACTCGGGCCGCCCGGTGCCGAAGTGCTGCCCGAGGTCGCCGAGGCCGGCGGCGGAGAACAGGGCGTTGCAGGCGGCGTGCGCGACGACGTCGGCGTCGGAGTGGCCGGCGAGGCCAGGGCCCTCGCCCTCCCACTTCAGCCCGGCGCACCACAGCTCCCGCCCGTCCTCGAAGGCGTGGATGTCGGTGCCGATGCCGACCCGGGGCAGCGGCGGGACCACGGGGGCGTCAGAAGCCATCGGTGAGCCTCCTGCGGGCCAGGACCGCCTCGGCCAGGACCAGGTCGAGCGGGCGGGTGACCTTGAAGGCCTCCTCGTGCCCGGGGACGACGACGACGCGCTCCCCCAGTTGCTCGACCATGCCGGCGTCGTCGGTGACCGCGCCGGTGACGGTCCCGTGGGCGCGGACCAGGGTCGCCCGGTCGAACCCCTGCGGGGTCTGCACGGCCCGCAGCCGTGCCCGCTCGGGCGTGGCGAGGACCGGTTCCGGGTCGCCGTGGACGGCGGCCGGCTCGACCTCCTTGACGGTGTCGGCGAGCGCCAGGCCGGGCACGACGGCGACGGCGCCCTCCCGTACGGCGTCGATCACGGCGTCGACGGTGTCGACGGGGACCAGCGGGCGGGCCGCGTCGTGGACCAGCACGATGCCGTACTCCGGCGGCAGCACGTCGAGCCCGAGCCTGACGGACTCCTGGCGGGTGTCCCCGCCGGGCACGACGAGGACGTCGGTGCGCTCGGGCAGCGCGTGCCCGTCCAGCAGCGACTTCACCTCGGCGGTGCCGTCGGGCGGGGCCACGACGACGACCAGGGAGACGGCGCGCGAGGCGGCCATCGCGTGGACCGCGTGGACGAGCATGGGGACGCCGCCGAGTGTGCGCAGGGCCTTGGGGGCGCCGGGCCCGAGCCGCACGCCCCGGCCGGCGGCCGGGATCACGACGGCCGTGCGGGCGGCCTCGGCGGGGGGAGCACTGGAAACGTCAGACATCGGTTCCTGTCAGGTTTGTGTGCCGGCCTGGCGTGGGTATGGCCTGGAGGAGTGCGCGGGGGTGGGGCACCGCAGACCGGACCCTTTCCGTGACCACGGTCGAGCCGATCACCCGGCCCCGGCGCACAGGGCCGGGGGGATCACTCCCCTCGGTGCCGGGGTACCTCCCCCGTTGTACGGTACGGACGCGGCGCATCCGCGTACGAACATGCCGCAGCGCCCGGCGACGGAATTCACCGTCATCGGGCACCGCGGACAGCCATGTACGAAGCGTTCCGGGCAGCGTGCGCCTGCGTCAGGACGCAAGAACCTCGTCGAGCAGAGCCTCGGCCTTGTCCTCGTTCGTGTTCTCCGCGAGGGCCAGCTCGCTCACCAGGATCTGCCGCGCCTTGGCGAGCATGCGCTTCTCACCTGCGGAGAGTCCGCGTTCGCGCTCACGGCGCCACAGGTCGCGCACTACTTCCGCGACCTTGATGACGTCGCCGGAGGCGAGCTTCTCCAGGTTTGCCTTGTAGCGACGCGACCAGTTCGTGGGCTCCTCCGCATACGGTGCGCGCAGCACCTCGAAGACCCGGTCCAGCCCGTCCTGACCGACCACATCACGCACGCCGACGAACTCCGCATTGTCCGCTGGCACACGTACCGTCAGGTCACCCTGGGCGACCTTCAGCACCAAGTAGGTCTTGTCCACGCCTTTGATCTGGCGAGTTTCGATGGCCTCGATCAGCGCGGCCCCGTGATGGGGATAGACCACGGTGTCGCCAACCTTGAACGTCATGTGACAGGTACCCCTTCCGTGGCTATCCAGGGTAACACGGATACAGCGTCTTCTGAATGGCGTTTTCGCAGGTCAGGGCATATCTCGGGGCTTGACAACAGCAACAGGAACGTGCTGCGCCACGGGAGCGGAAGCGGGTATTCGCAGGTCGGAGCCGCTTCACGGGCGGGGTGAAACACGTACGTCACACGCACCCGGAGACCCGTCCGGACGACCGAACGTCCACAAATGTCCGGTTCCAGGTGTGCGACTTACGCTACTCCGTTCGGTGGCTCCGCGGTGGATACGAGACGAATCCGGAATTGATCACGGCCGCCACAGAAGTACCGGACGCTACCCGCGTTGATCAATTTCCGGCTCCCACACCGGGGAGCCGCGCATTCCTTCACGGAAAATTCGCCGGGATCCCGGCCGGAGCCCGACGGCGACTTATGTGAATGGCGGACGAGCCGTGCGCCGAAGTGTCTCCGGTGGCCGCGCGAGTCACTCGCCGTGAGCAGTGCCCGCCCCCGAGGGGCACCTGCTCGGGCGAAGCCGAACCGCTCGGGGGAGGGTCGGGTGCGGCGGCCGGAGAACAGCTCGGTAACCTGAAGCCGCTGACAGACCCTTAGGGCGGCTTTACCAGGAGAGCTGCCTTACCCTGCGTTCAAGGAGTTGCCGCCGCCGTGAGCAGCAGCCTTCGACGCGGCGCCCTCGCCGCCTCCGTCATTGCCGTCTCGATCGCCTCGCTGGCCGCCTGCGGCGCCGGAAACGACGCTCAGACCCTTCAGGTCAAGCCGGACAACGCGGCCACGAGCGTCGGCGCCGTCAAGATCCAGAACGCGCTGGTCATCACCCAGCCCGAGCGGGATGCGAGCGGCCCGGCCGTGGTCTCCGCCACCGTGTTCAACACCGGCACCGCCCCCCAGACCCTGGACGCCGTCAAGGTGAACGGCGTCGACCGGACCGCCGAGCTCAAGCCCGCCGAGGGCAGCGGCAAGCTCAGCATCCCCGCCGGCGGCTCCCTCGTCATCGGCGGCAAGGGCAACGCCGCGGCCTCGCTGCCGGACAGCAACGAGGCGCTCCAGGACGGCAACGTCGAGAAGGTCACCTTCACCTTCAGCGAGACCGGTGACGTGAGCCTGAACGCCTTCGTCGTCCCGGCCACGAGCTACTTCTCCGCGTGGGGCCCGAGCGACGTCCCGAGCGCCACGACCGCCGCCCCCTCCGGTACGCCGTCGGAGGGCGTGTCGGCCTCGCCTTCGGAGTCCGCCTCGGGCTCCCCGGCCGGCGAGGGCTCCAGCCCGTCGGCCTCGGCCTCCGAGTAGCCCCGGCCGCCGGAGCTCCCGACGGTGGAGCTCCGGTCACCGGGCGGTCCGCAACGCCGCGAAGGGCGGCACCCCGTGGGGTGCCGCCCTTCGCGGCAGGTCCGGCCCGGGCCGGCCGAGTCCGGCCTACGGCTCGAACTTGTAGCCGAGGCCGCGCACCGTCACCAGATAGCGCGGCGCGCCCGGGTCCGGCTCGATCTTGGCGCGCAGGCGCTTGACGTGGACGTCGAGGGTCTTGGTGTCACCGACGTAGTCGGCACCCCAGACGCGGTCGATGAGCTGCATGCGGGTGAGGACGCGGCCGGCGTTGCGCAGCAGCATCTCCAGCAGGTCGAACTCCTTCAGCGGCAGGTCGACCTTGGCGCCGCCGACCGTGACGACGTGCCGGTCGACGTCCATGCGGACCGGGCCCGCCTCCAGCGCGGCCGGAGTGACCTCCTCCGGCTCGCCGCGGCGGCGCAGCACCGCGCGGATGCGGGCGACCAGCTCACGGGAGGAGAAGGGCTTGGTGACGTAGTCGTCGGCTCCTATCTCCAGACCGACCACCTTGTCGATCTCGCTGTCCTTGGCGGTCACCATGATCACGGGGACGTTGGAGCGACCGCGCAGCTGGCGGCACACCTCCGTGCCGGGCAGCCCCGGCAGCATCAGGTCGAGGAGGACGAGGTCGGCGCCGTTGCGCTCGAACTCGTCGAGTCCATCGGGGCCGGTCGCCGCGACGGCGACCTCGAATCCCTCCTTGCGGAGCATGTACGACAGGGCGTCGGAGAAGGACTCCTCGTCCTCGACGACGAGCACACGGGTCACGGAAGGACCTCCGGGGCGGAAAGCGTTTCGTACGCGTTTGAGTCGGGGGATGAGGGGGACGAACGGTGGCCGTCGCCGTTCCCGTCCTCGTCGTCGAGGTCGGGGTGCTGCTGGGCGCGGTCCCGTGCCGCGCCGGCCTCCGGCAGCCGGAGTGTGAACGTGGAGCCCTGTCCCTCTGCGCTCCACACCGTGACCTCCCCGCCGTGCGAGGCGACCACGTGCTTGACGATGGCCAGGCCCAGGCCGGTACCACCGGTGGCCCGGGAACGGGCCGGGTCGACCCGGTAGAAGCGCTCGAAGATGCGCTCCTTGTCCCGGTCGGAGATGCCGATGCCCTGGTCCGTCACGGCGATCTCGATCATGTCGCCGCCGGGTGCGGAAACCCGCCGGGCAGCGATGCCGACGCGGGTACGGGCCGGGGAGTAGTTGACGGCGTTCTCGACGAGGTTGCCGAGAGCGGCGGCGAGCTGGCCCCGATTGCCGCGGACCTGGAGGTCCGCGGTGCCGCCGGTGGCCATGGTGATCTGCTTGGTGCCGGCCGCGTGCCGGCAGCGGTCGATGGCCTCGTCGACGAGTTCGTCGATGCCGACCGGCTCGGCGTCCTCCAGCGGGTCGTCGTTCTGCACCCGGGAGAGGTCGATGAGCTCCTGGACCAGGTTGGTCAGCCGGGTCGCCTCGATCTGCATCCGGCCCGCGAAGCGCTCCACCGCCTCCGGGTCGTCGGAGGCGTCCATGACGGCCTCGGACAGCAGCGAGAGGGCCCCGACCGGTGTCTTCAGCTCGTGGCTCACGTTGGCGACGAAGTCCCGGCGTACCGCTTCGATGCGCCGGGACTCGGTGAGGTCCTCGACGAGCAGGAGCACGAGCCGGGAGCCGAGCGGGGCCACTCGGGCGGAAACCGCCAGGGCCTCGCCCCGTCCGGCCCCGCGCCGCTGCAGGTCCAGCTCGACCTGCCGTATCTCTCCGTCGCGCCGCGTGTCCCGGGCCATCTGGAGCATCGGCTCGACGGCCAGTCTGCCGCCGCGGACCAGGCCGAGCGCGTACGCCGCCGAGCTGGCCTTGACCACGGCGTCGCCCTCGTCGAGGACGACGGCGGAGGACCGCAGGACCGACAGGACGGTGTCCACACCCGGTGGGAGCACCGGGTCGGTGTGCAACGAGGTGCGGGTCGGGCGCCTGAGCTCCCGCTCGCTCCAGCGGAACGCCAGCATGGCGATCACGCCGGTGAGCACCCCGGCGATCGCTGCCGCTGCGGCGACCGCCGCGTTCACGTCCATGCCTCCAGGTTAGGCACGGGATCCGCACTGGCCACAGCCGTCCGCGTGCGACCTCGAACACTCGTCGCCCAGAGTTCACCTCAGAGCCAGTGATGGTTCATTCGGGGTGGCGGAAACCGACGCGTCGGGGGCCGAACGTGGGAACGTGGGGTTCGCACGGCCGGTACGTCACCACCGTCCCGTGCCGGTCGCGGGCCGTCTCGACCCGGTCGCAGAACCGTTCGAGCCGGTCCTGGCGGCCGTCTTCTGGCCCCCGGAACCCCAGCTGCAGACGTGAGAGAGGGACCCTGATGCGGGACGCGTACCACGAGGAACTTGATTCGATCGGCGACGGTCTGGTGGAGATGGCCAGGCTGGTCGGCTCGGCGATCGGGCGCGCCACGACCGCCATCCTCGACGCCGATCTGAAGCTGGCCGAGAGCGTGATCGAGGCCGACCAGAAGGTCGACGAGCTGCACCACGACCTGGAGGCGCGGGCGATAGCGCTGCTGGCCCGGCAGCAGCCGGTGGCGACGGATCTCCGGATCGTGGTCACGTCGCTGCGCATGTCCGCCGACCTGGAGCGTTCCGGCGACCTCGCCCAGCACGTGGCGAAGCTGGCGCGGCTGCGCTTCCCGGAGCGGGCGGTGCCGCACGACCTGCACGCCACCATCCTGGAGATGGGCCAGCTCGCGCAGCGCCTGATGGCCAAGGCCGCCGAGGTCATCATCACCAAGGACGTCGACCTCGCGCTCCAGCTGGAGCAGGACGACGACGCGATGGACCTGCTGCACCGCACCCTCTTCCAGCACCTGATGGACGACCGCTGGAAGCACGGCATCGAGACGGCCGTCGACGTCACCCTGCTGGGCCGCTACTACGAGCGGTACGCCGACCACGCGGTCGCGGTCGCCAAGCGGGTGGTGTACCTGGTGACGGGCGAGCACGCGGACGAACTCCAGTCGGACGGGCAGCAGCCGGTCGCCGGGGTGGAGGGCGTCTGAGCCCTTCCGGTCGTGCACCGGCGGGACTCGGACAACGCCCTGAGCCCCCGCCCGCCGGTGTTCGGCGGGCGGGGGCTCAGGGCGTCCGTGTGCTCCCGGCCGTACCCCGGCGTGCGCGCCGAGGCGCGGGGGGGACGGCAGCGCGCTGATGTGCGCCGTTGATGCGCCGTGCCGGATGGGCATGCAATGAGCACAGGACCCATGCCTTGAGGAGGGACCATGCCCGAATCCCCCAGCACCCCCGCCGCACCGCCCGACCCCACCCGGGAGCGCACCACCGAGCAGCCCGCCGAGATCAGGGCCCTGCCCCTGATCGGCGCGTGCGGCTGCGGTTCGGGGTGCGGCTGCGGATGCCAGTCGGGCGGCCCCTGCCAGTGCGGCTGAGCGCCGTGGGGCGGATACGACGGTGAGGGCCCGGATCCGCCGGAAGGCGCCGGGGCCCTCACCCGCCCGTGCCGCCCCCACCGCGCCGTACCGGGCCGCGCCGGGCGGTCCACAGGAGTGCCGGGGCGGGGGCCGTCCACCGGGCACCGGTCCGGAGGACCCGCCGCCGTGCCCCCTGGGCGCTCGTGGCCGACGCCACTCTCGCTGGTACACGGCGGACCACCATGCCCGGCGAGCGGGACAGCCACCGGCCACGCTTGACGAGCCAGGGGACGAACTCGTGGGTGCACGGCATGAACGCGCGGGTGCTCGCCGATCCGCACGGCCGACGGCTCTGGGCCTCACCGGCGCTGCCCGGCGCCACCCAAGACGGCCCCGCTCGTGAAGATGCCCCCTGGCAGCGGAGAAACCGCAGGCAGGGGGCTTGATCAGTACCGGTTACTTCTTCTTTCCCTGGGTCTTGCCGGAGATCTTGGTGAACTGGGTTTTTGCTGGTCAGGGCCGGTGGACTCGTGCGCCTGGTGGTCGTCGTTGGTCGTCATTGGCCACTGTTGAGCGACGTCGGACGGCCCAGAGACGGCCCAGCTTTGCCGCGCTCGGCTGACGGCCGGCACCCTCGATACGCGCCGCCTGAACCTCAGCCGACGACAGTCAGCCACGACGGCGGGCGCGTCGACCGACTAGGCGCGCGTGGCCTCGCTGCACCCCCACCAGCCTCAGCCACGCTGCTGGTGCCGTCGACCAGAGCAAGCTGTGACGGCCGGCCCGTGACGACAACGCCTGAGCCATCAGCTTGGGAAGCTGAGGTGATCTGGGGAGCGCTGCGGGGCTGACCTGCGGCGAAGGGCGTCGACGACCCGGTGAGCGGCCCGTTCGTTCCCCGCTGTTCCCCGTGACTCCCTGCCGAATCTGGCACGCGTCTGGCACGAGCCATCTCCCTTCAGGTGATCACGAAGTTGGCTTCACCACATGCCCCAAGGCGACAAGGCCAATTCCGACCGCTGTCAACGACGGATGCTGGAACCCGCCGCATGCAACGAGGAGAGCACCCGCTCCCCAGAGTCTCGGCTGGCGAACGTGGCGCTGTAGCCATCAGCCCGGCATGTGCCCGAGGAGCAGGCCATGCAGGCCGAGCACGACACATGCGAGCCGGAGTGTCCCGACCAGAATCAGCAGCGAAAGCAGGGAGCCAGCGAATGATGTTGACATGGTCGCCCCCCGTGAGCTGGTTGCTCGTTCTCCTCACGGAAGTCTGGCACGTCGGTGCGGGCAAGAACCGTTGGACCTCTTCGTCCCGAAATATCGAAGTCGGCAAGGCATGATGAACATTCAATGGCGTTCCGGAAATGCTGCCACCGTCCGGAACTCCCCTTCCTCCGCGACTGACGTTATGGAGAAAGCGTGACTCGGTCCATTAAATCGACCAAATCGGGGCGAATAGTGACCGGATCGCGACCCTGAACTTCGACGCCAAAGACGGCCTGATTTTGACTTTCGAGTCGCTCCATATAGGCAATAGGGCAAGAAACTTTATGGCCGCCCAAAAAGCCGCAATCGGTCCAAGTCGTCCACGTCACTTCAGCTTTGGCGGGCCAGGGGTTGTAGCGAAATTCCCCCTTTACGCCTAAGAAGGTTTTTTTCGCCTCCGCTCTGGCGACGACATCCAGATCGCTTTTGCCGTATTGCCTGATCGCGTAGGTAGGGCCGGAGGGGGAACTGACCCGCAGTTTGCCGCCATCATCACGACTAGCGATCCAACCATCTTTGAGGTCAATCGTTATTTCGTCGCTCCGAAATAGTCCACCCGTTTGCAGAAGTTCAACGGATGATTTGTTGATTGGCGGCGGGGTTTTCGATTTTCCAGAAAGGGTAGGTTCGGGGCTTGGCGAGTGAGCTGCCCTAGGCGCAGTTCCCGACTCCTTGGCCCCTGAATGAATACCGTTCATGGATACTACTATCGCGGCAAAAGTTGTCACCGCAACGGCAACGCTGGCCGAAATTAGGCGGTTCCTGCTGTCGCGGCGCCAAGCCGTGTAAACAGGTTTGCGCTCAAGCCGTTTTTTATCCACGGCATGTCGAGTCGCAAGCTCACCCTTACGCGACGCTGCATTCAGGTATTTGACTGCCTTGCTCAGCGTCCAGCGATGTTCGGGATTAACTGCCAACATTCCCATGATCGCTTTTTCGGTGGGTGTACCACCTTGCAGAGGCGGGATCTTGTGCCGCTGGGGTGGCAATTCACCGGTGAGCGCCCAGTACAGGGTCATCGCGACCGACCATGTGTCGGTCAACTCTGATGCCTCTCCGGTTGCCAGATGCTCTGGCGCCATGAATGCCACTGTCCCCATCGCCCCCTGGGCAACTGTCCGCGTGTCATCCACCGCCCTGGAGATACCGAAGTCGAGGATGGTGATGCGGCTTGCCTCGGGAAACACAAGCAAATTTGCGGGCTTGAAGTCGCGATGGAGGATCTTCTGGCCGTGAATCTCCTGCACCGTCTTCAGCAGTCGCAGCGCCGTGGGAGCGAAAGCGCGAGCCTCCAAGATCCCGTTTTCGGCAACATACGCCGCCAAGTTCGGATATTCTAGATACTCCATGATGATGAGAGGCTCGCCGTCTTCTTCGATCGTTCCGAAGACTTGGACAACATCAGGGTGCTTAATTCGCGCTGCATTGCGCGCCTCCTTGATGAGGCGTTGGTGCAATGTTCGGCGAGTCATCTCGTCGAAGTCTGGCATGAACATGCGCTTGATTGCTACGTGGCGGCGCAGATGCTCATCGAATGCCAACCAGACTTGTCCCATACCGCCTTCGCCGAGCTTCCGGACGAGCCGGTAGTGGCCACCGATGACGACGTTGGGCATGAAAATCATCGGAGACCCCCTGACGGCATGGACGCCACACATCTTGCGGCATGCCAATAAAAACAGATTGAGGTTCGGGTTGGCAGGCGTAGCTAATTTTCATGAAGGCTTTCCATGATCCCCGCCAAGAGGGAAGGGTACACCTGGCGCAGCCACGCTCACCCGCTTTCTACGATCCCATCGCTCTCTCTCCCCCCCCATTTATCCCGTCCGCCGTCGACCCACACACCTGGAGCGGGCGTGGTTCCTGGTGTCCAGGCAGAGCGCGCCACTGTACGAACGACCTGGACGCCATGGGCCGCGTCTACTCGGCTCTGCCTGGGGCGACGGTGGACGGGATGGGAACTCCCCGCGCACACCACTACGGGCCCGCGGTCGACGACGGCGCCCCCTCCATCCCGGTGCCGGCCGATCCCCCGCCGGAGGCATCGCCTTGACCGTTGGCAGCGCTCTGCGGTGATCGACTCATGGCCACCGGCCCTATCCACATGTGGGCGCGCGTCGGCGCAGCGCGGGCAGAGCGGGCCGAAGGCAGGAGCGCCGCCCGCAGCGGAGCCGGGAGCGCGCCCGGCGGAGCGGAGCGCAGCCGGGTGCCTTGAACCAGTAGAGAAAGTTGTAACTCAGTCGGGCACGTGGGGCTTGAAGTCGTATGCGCAGGCCGGGAGTTCTACGCCTTGTCGGTGTGCGAGCGGCAGGAAGATCACTGGCCGGATGGTCCACGTGATGCGTGTGTCGGCCTGGGTGACGGTGACCGCACAGGGCTCGGATCGCAGTAGAGCGTGCCGTGTAGCTACGCGGCCTTGGTAGAGCCAGGCCCACGCCTGGTCGGAGGCGTCGGGGTCCAGGGCGGGGGAGATCGTGCGGAGTGTGACCGCCACCCATCTGTCTGCCTGGGGTGCCGAGTAGGCGTCGAACGATGCGCGGAGTGCCGGCGGCTGCTGTTCGTCGGCATCGTGTGTCCAGCACTCGCACCAGTAGCCGCGGCGGGGCTCGTTGCTCAGCACAGGTGCTCTCCCTTGCGGCCGTCCGTGAAGAGTTCTGCGGTGACCGTCCTGCCCCCGTCGCTGTCGTGGACCACAACCCGGTGGGCGATCACGCTGACCAGGCGGAGGCCTCGGCCGTGCTCGGCATCGTCGGCCTGGTCCTCCTCGGCCTTGGGGGTCGTGGTGGCTCCTCCGTCGTCCGTGACCGACAGGGCGATGGCTCGTCCGGAGACCGCGAGGGCCAGGTGGAACCTGCCGGACTCCAGGCCGCTCGCCGTGTGGAGGATCGCGTTCGCGCTCAACTCGCTCACGATCAGTTCGGCATCGTCGGCTAAGGGGGACCCGCGCAGGATGTCCCGAGTCCATCGGCGGGCTCGGCTGACCTCTTCGGGAAATCCTGGGCAAGTGAGCCCCCAGACCCGGGTGCTACTCGTATACTCGTGCATACAAGTTCCTTCATACTGGTAGGCCGCCATGTGCAGCGGGTTCGGGCTAGGGCCTGTTCCAGGTTCGGATCATTGGTTTGGGGATTCGCCGGTGCCGGGCGGCTGGGCCCTGG
>NZ_JADWYM010000001.1 GCF_022414535.1 Streptomyces sp. MUM 2J | reverse complement strand
AGCTAAGCCTTACAGCGCCGATGGTACTGCAGGGGGGACCCTGTGGGAGAGTAGGACGCCGCCGAACAATCATTCAGGGGCTGGGCCCGGAACTTCGGTTCCGGGCCCAGCCCTTTTTTCTTTTCCGTCACTTGACGTTCACGTTGCACAACGACGATCGCCGCCATGGGTGCTGCTGCAATGCTCAGGGCCGCCGGAGTCGGCATCGGTGACGAGGTCGTCGTACCTGCCTTCGGCAACGAGGACGTCGCCGAGGCGGTGACCCTGGCCGGAGCGCTTCCGGTGTTCGCCGACATAGACCCGGTGACGTACTGCCTCGATCCGCTCGCGGTCGAGGCGGCCGTGACTCCGCGCACCGCGGCCGTCGTTGCCGTCCATCGCTTCGGCCGGCCGGCGGACACCGGGCGGTTGCGCGAAGTGGGCCGGCGGCACGGGCTGCTGGTGCTGGAACAGGCAGAGTCCGAGGCGCCGTACGACGAGGTCGCACAGCGGAGGCAGCGGGCGGCCTACCTCGACGGCAGGCTGCGGGGCGTGCGGACACCGGACGGTGGCGACGGGCACACCTACCAGCAGTACGTCGTACGGGTGCCCGGAAACGGCAGGCCGGACCGGGACGCCTTCGCACTGGCCATACGGGCCAGGGGAGTTGACTGCCGGGTGCCCGTGAAGACACCGGTGCACCGGCTTCCGGAGTTCCGTCGGTGCGTGTCGCTGCCCGCGACCGAGCGCGCCGCGGACGAGACACTGGCGCTGCCCGTGGACTCGGGCCTGACGAAGCGGGACATGCAGCGGATCGTGGCCGCCTGCAACTCCCTCGGCGGATTGCTCCGGCCGGCCGTCTGAGCCTCCCCCAACAGGCCCCGGGCGGACGCCGGAACGAATTTGGGAACCCGGTGCTGGTCAGGGTATGATCTACTCCGTTGCCGCGAGGAAGACCTCGACAAGCGACAGGCCCCTATAGCTCAGTCGGCAGAGCGTCTCCATGGTAAGGAGAAGGTCAACGGTTCGATTCCGTTTGGGGGCTCCACGAGAAAGGCCCCCCGCCCAACGGGCGGGGGGCCCTTGCGTGTTCCGGCCTCCGCCGTCTCAGTCCTGGTGCACCTCCGGTACACGCATGGCGAGGATGGCCATGTCGTCCGACGGTGCATCGGAGGCGAAGCGCTCGACCGCACGCATGATGCGGGCCGCCACGGCGCCCGCCGTCAGGCCCGTGCAGGTGGTCAGGACGTCGGCCAGGCCGTCGTCGCCGAGCATGCGGGTGCCCTCCCGGCGCTCCGTGACGCCGTCCGTCACGCACAGCAGGACGTCGCCCGGGTCGAGGGTGACCGTCTGCTCGTAGAGCTCCAGGTCCTCCATGACACCGAGCAGCGGCTGCGGCTCGGCCGCGGCCTCGACCGTGCCGTCCTGGCGCAGGCGGAGCGGCAGCGGATGACCGGCGCAGACCACCTTCAGTTCCGCGCTGCCGTCCTCCTGCGGGCGCATCTCGCCGTAGAGGAGCGTCAGGAAGCGGCTGCGGGCACCCTCGTCGAGAATGGCCGAGTTCAGCCGCTCCAGGACCGCGGGACCGCTCAGGCCCTCGCGGGCGAGCAGGCGCAGGGCGTGCCGGGCCAGGCCGGTGACCGCCGCCGCGTTCGGGCCCGTACCGCAGACGTCGCCGATGGCGAAGCCGTAGGCCCCGTCACTGATGGGGAACAGGTCGTAGAAGTCACCGCCGACCTCGTTGCCCTCGCCGGCCGCGCGGTAGATGACCTCGACCTCGACGCCGTCGATCTCGGGCAGCTCGGGCGGCAGCAGGCTGCGCTGGAGTGACTGGCTGATGGCCGTGCGCTCCGAGTACAGGCGGGCGTTGTCCAGGGCCAGGGCGGCCCTGCGGCTCAGGTCCTCGGCCAGTTCCAGGATCTCCTGGCGGAAGTGCTCCTCCGCGGGCTTGCCCAGCGTGAGCATCCCGATGACGCGGTTGCGGGCGACCAGGGGCAGTACCACCGTCTCCCCGCCCACGGCGGAGGCCACCGCCAGGGTCGGACCCATGGCGGAGGCGACCTGGTGGGTGGGTCCGCCGCTCAGGCCCAGGCTGCGCATCGAGCTGCGCAGCGCGGCCTGGTGGGCCGTTTCACCGGGAACACCCCACACACGGGCGCCGGGAGTGGGTACCGGATCCGGCGGGGGGATCTTCGACAGCAGCGACTTGATGCCGTCGATGAGTTCCTCGTCCTCGTGCAGGACGTACGACAGATACGGATCGGAGGCCTGGTCGGCGATCGTGTAGACCGCGCACCACGTCGCCAGTGTGGGGACGGTCATCTGGGCCATGAGGGCGAGGGTCTGGTCCCGGTCGAGGGTTCCGGCCAGCAGGTCGGAGGCCTCGACGAGGAAGCTCAGCGACCCGCGGCGCAGCCGCTCCAGCTCACCGAGGCGGGCCGACTCGACGGCGAGTGCGATGCGGTCCGCGGCGAACTGGAGGCGCAGTGCCTCCTCGTTGGAGTACCGGCTCGGTGCCTCGGCGGCGACGCCGAGGGAACCGGTGAGGCGTCCCTCGACCTTGAGCGGGACGGTGATCACCGAGCGCATGCCGGTGGCGTTGAGCAGCGGCACGGCGCCGGGGATGGCGGAGAGGTCCTCGTGAACGGCGGGCATGCGGGCCGAGCCGTAACGGCCGGGGCCGGCCTCGACGGGCACGCGCGCGAAGCGCTGGCGCGCGGACGGCAGACCGGTGGAGGCACGGACCTCCAGCTCCGTCTCGTCGTCGGTGGCGAGGAGCAGGAAGGCCGAGTCGCCGTCGAGCATGTCGCGGGCGCGTTCGACTGTGCGCTGGAGGAGCCCGTCGAGGTCGTCTGGGGCCGGCGAGCCGATGAACGTCTCGAACGGGTCGGCGTTCTGGCCGTCGCCGGAACCCGCCGCGTCGCCGGCGGGAGCGCGCAGCGGTGTCTGGAGCACGGCGCGCTCGTGGTCGCGCACCAGGAGGCAGACCGTGGACGGTTCGCCGCCGGTGTCGCGGACGCGCAGGTGGGAGGCGTACACCGGGGTGACGCGGCCGTTCGCGTCGCGGATGCCGTAGCTGCCCTCCCAGCGGGAGAGCCGGAGGGCCTCCGCGATGCCGGTGCCGGTGCCCGGTGTGTGCGGCCAGGCCGCGAGGTCGGTCAGCGGCTTGCCGGTGACCTGGTCGGCGGCGTAGCCGAAGAGTTCCTCCGCATCCTCGTTCCAGGCGCTGATGGCGGCGGTGCGGTCGATCTGGACGACGGCGACGCGGACTCTGCCGTCGGCCAGCGGGAGCAGTTCCGCGGGCAGGGCCGGGCCGGCGGCGCGGGTGCCCACCGGGCGCTCGGGGAGCGCCAGCTGGAACCACACGTTCTTGTGGGTCGGCGTGTACTCCACGCCCCAGCGGCCGGCCAGCGCCGCGCACAGCTGGAGGCCGCGTCCGCCCTCGCGGTCGGGGCTGCCCATGTTCACGGCCGCGCCCTGGAGGGGGACCTCGCGCTCGGGGTAGCGGTCCGAGACCTCGATGCGGACGCCGTCCTCGCAGCGCAGGCACAGCAGGTCGGCCTGGGTGCCGGCGTGCACCACGGCGTTGGTGACCAGTTCGCTGGTGAGCACCACGGCGTCGTCGACGATGTCGGCGAAGCCCCAGCCCTGGAGGGTGTCGCGGACGAAGGAGCGGGCGGTGGCGACCGAGCGCCCCACGGGCTCGAAGCTGGCAGCCGCGCGCGCGGTGATCACAGAACTCCTCGGCCGGTCGTCGACGTGCTGGGCTGCCCGGTCGCCGGGCCCACGCCGCTGGTGCGGCGGGCGCGCGCCCGTCGGCCGGGGGTCCGGGGGCTGTCCCCCGGGGATCAGTCCGGTGGTCATGTGTGCGGCCGCCCCTCCGATGCCCGCTCGTACTCGTGCCTCCGCCCATGCCGGACGGACCGGTGCGGCTGGACAGCCGCATGCAAGGTTACTTACCTTCCCCGTCCATGCGGATGCCGGTCACCAGTGTTTCCGTCCGGAGGGTGTGCGGACGATGTGCGAAGCTGCCGAACTGTTATGGCCTGGTTCGGCAAGGGTGAAACACTGGGCAGGCTTCCGGTGAAGGTCCGGGCAGGCCGAGTGTCATCCGCGCACGGAGGGCAGCAACCCTTTCGTGTGACCCGGCGTCGTCGGGCGGACATGGAGGGCGGTGTCTGATACGCCGGGCGAGCGGTACCCGGTACGGCACCACGAGCACAGCAGTGACGGTCAACCCTTGCGGGAGGGACACAGTGGAGTCTGGCGCAGCGGCGCGGGATACGAAGACGCGCGCGAAAGGCGGACACTCCCCAAGCAACCAGCGCAATCCACGCAATGGGACCACGGTGGTGGACACGGCTGCGCTGAACCGGCTGCTGGCTGCGCTCGCGGCCATGCGGGACGGAAACTTCCGCAAGCGGCTGACGGTCTCCGGCGACGGCGTGATGTCGGAGATCGCGGCGGTCTTCAACGAGGTGGCCGACCGCAATCTGCACCTGACCGGCGAGCTGACGCGAGTACGGCGCATGGTGGGGCGTGAGGGAAAACTCACGGAACGGCTGGAGACCGGGGCCTGCGAGGGCTCCTGGGCGGCCGCCATCGACCATTCCAACGCCCTGGTCGACGACCTCGTGCGGCCGGTCTCCGAGGTGAGCCGGGTCCTGTCGGCCGTGGCGGAGGGCGACCTGTCGCCGCGCATGGAGTTGCGGACACTCGCTCCGGAGGGGCCGGGGCATCCGCTGCGCGGAGAGTTCCTCAAGGTCGCCCGGACGGTCAACAACCTCGTCGACCAGCTGTCGACCTTCACCGACGAGGTCACCCGCGTGGCCAGCGAGGTGGGCACCGAGGGCAAGCTGGGCGGGCAGGCACGCGTGCGTGGCCTGTCGGGTTCCTGGAAGGACCTGACGGACTCCGTCAACACGATGGCGTCCCGGCTCACCGCCCAGGTACGGGACATCGCGCTGGTGACCACGGCGGTCGCCAAGGGCGACCTGTCGCGCAAGGTGACCGTCCACGTCGCGGGCGAGATGCTGGAGCTGAAGAACACCGTCAACACGATGGTCGACCAGCTCTCCGCGTTCTCCTCGGAGGTGACCCGTGTCGCCCGTGAGGTGGGTACCGAGGGCATTCTGGGCGGCCAGGCACAGGTGCCGGGGGTGGACGGGGTCTGGAAGGAGCTGACCGACTCCGTCAACACGATGGCGGGGAACCTGACGGCCCAGGTCCGGGGGATCTCGGAGGTGACCACGGCGGTCGCCAACGGTGACCTGTCGCGCAAGGTGACCGTCCCGGCGCGCGGCGAGGTCGCGCAGCTCGCCGACACCATCAACCAGATGACCGAGACGCTGCGGATCTTCGCCGACGAGGTCACCCGCGTGGCCAACGAGGTCGGTGCCGAGGGGCGGCTCGGCGGGCAGGCGAACGTGCCGGGCGCGGCGGGGACGTGGAAGGACCTGACGGACTCCGTCAACACGGTCTTCCGGAATCTGACGACGCAGGTGCGCGACATCGCCGCGGTGACGACGGCGGTGGCCAACGGCGACCTGTCGCAGAAGGTCACCGTGGACGTCGCGGGCGAGATGCTGGAGCTGAAGAACACCGTCAACGGGATGGTGGACCAGCTGTCGGCGTTCGGTGCCGAGGTCACGCGCGTGGCGCGGGAGGTCGGTGTCGAGGGTGAGCTGGGCGGTCAGGCCCAGGTGTCCGGCGCGGCGGGGACGTGGAAGGACCTGACGGACTCCGTCAACACGGCGTTCCGCAACCTGACCGGCCAGGTGAGGAACATCGCGCAGGTGACGACGGCGGTGGCCAACGGTGACCTGTCGCAGAAGGTCACCGTGGACGTCTCCGGTGAGATGCTCCAGCTGAAGAACACCGTGAACACGATGGTGGACCAGCTGTCGTCGTTCGCCGACCAGGTCACCCGGATGGCCCGGGACGTGGGGACGGAGGGCCGGCTGGGCGGCCAGGCCCGCGTCGACGGGGTGTCGGGGACCTGGAAGGAACTCACCGACTCCGTCAACTTCATGGCCGGCAACCTCACCTCCCAGGTGCGGCAGATCGCCCAGGTGACGACGGCGGTGGCGCGCGGCGACCTCTCGCAGAAGATCGACGTCGACGCGCGGGGCGAGATCCTCGAACTGAAGAACACCATCAACACGATGGTCGACCAGCTCTCCGCCTTCGCCGACCAGGTGACCCGTGTGGCCCGCGAGGTGGGCACCGACGGGCGCCTCGGCGGCCAGGCCCAGGTGCCCGGTGTGGCGGGCGTGTGGCGTGACCTGACCGACTCCGTGAACGGCATGGCGGGCAACCTGACCGCGCAGGTCCGCAACATCGCGCAGGTCGCCACCGCCGTGGCACGCGGTGACCTGTCCCAGAAGATCACCGTGGACGCGCGCGGGGAGATCCTGGAGCTGAAGAACACGCTGAACACGATGGTGGACCAGCTGTCCTCGTTCGCCCAGGAGGTCACGCGCGTGGCCCGTGAGGTGGGTACCGAGGGCATCCTGGGCGGCCAGGCCGAGGTGCAGGGTGTCTCCGGCACCTGGAAGGACCTCACGCAGTCCGTGAACGGCATGGCGAACAACCTGACCCTCCAGGTGCGCTCCATCGCCGAGGTCACCACGGCGGTCGCCAAGGGCGACCTGTCGAAGAAGATCACCGTCGACGCCAAGGGCGAGATCCTCGAACTGGTCACCACGGTGAACACGATGGTGGACCAGCTGTCGTCGTTCGCCGAGCAGGTCACGCGCGTGGCCCGTGAGGTGGGTACCGAGGGAATCCTGGGCGGTCAGGCGCATGTGCCGGGCGTCACCGGCATCTGGAAGGACCTCAGCGACAACGTCAACCTGATGGCCAAGAACCTGACCACGCAGGTGCGCAACATCTCGCAGGTGTCGGCCGCGGTCGCCAACGGCGACCTGACCCGGCAGGTCACCATCGAGGCGCGCGGCGAGGTAGCGCAGCTCGCCGACACCATCAACACGATGGTCAAGACGCTGAGCTCGTTCGCCGAGCAGGTCACCAAGGTGGCCCGGGAGGTGGGCACGGACGGCATCCTCGGCGGCCAGGCGCAGGTCCCGGGCGTGGCGGGCACCTGGAAGGACCTCACCGAGTCGGTGAACCAGATGGCGTCCAACCTGACCGGTCAGGTGCGCAACATCGCCATGGTCACCACGGCCATCGCCAAGGGCGACCTGACGAAGAAGATCGACATCGATGCCCGGGGCGAGATCCTGGAGCTGAAGACGACGATCAACACGATGGTGGACCAGCTGTCGTCCTTCGCCGAGGAGGTCACCCGGGTCGCCCGCGAGGTGGGCACGGAGGGCCAGCTCGGTGGCCAGGCACGCGTGCGTGACGTCGACGGAACGTGGCGCGACCTCACCGAGTCGGTGAACGAGATGGCGGGGAACCTGACGCGTCAGGTGCGTGCCATCGCGCGCGTGGCGACCGCGGTGACCCGCGGCGACCTGAACCTGAAGATCGACGTCGACGCCTCCGGCGAGATCCAGGAGCTTCAGGACTACATCAACAAGATGATCGCCAACCTGCGCGACACCACGGTCGCCAACCAGGAGCAGGACTGGCTCAAGGGCAACCTGGCCCGTATCTCGGGCCTCATGCAGGGCCGCCGTGACCTCCAGGACGTGGCCTCGCTGATCATGAGCGAGCTGACGCCGGTGGTCTCCGCCCAGCACGGCGCGTTCTTCGTGGCCGTGCCGCGCGTCGACGGGTCCGAGGTGGCCGAGGGCCAGGACGACCTCTACGAGCTGCGGATGCTGGGCTCCTACGGCTACTCGATGGGCTCCATGCCGACCTCGTTCCGGCCGGGGGAGGCGCTGGTCGGCACGGCCGCCCAGGAGAAGCGCACGGTCCTGGTGGAGAACGCGCCCAGCGGCTACCTGAAGATCTCCTCGGGGCTCGGCGAGGCGCCGCCCGCGCAGGTGATCGTGCTGCCGGTGCTGTTCGAGGGCAAGGTGCTCGGGGTGATCGAGCTGGCCTCCTTCACGCCGTTCACGCAGATCCAGAAGGACTTCCTCAACCAGCTCGCGGAGATGATCGCGACCAGCGTCAACACCATCTCCGTCAACACCAAGACCGAGCAGCTGCTCAAGCAGTCGCAGGAGCTGACCGAGCAGCTGCGCGAGCGGTCGGAGGAGCTGGAGCAGCGGCAGAAGGCCCTGCAGGCCTCCAACGCCGAACTGGAGGAGAAGGCGGAGCTGCTGGCGCAGCAGAACCGCGACATCGAGGTGAAGAACACCGAGATCGAGGAGGCGCGGCAGGTCCTGGAGGAGCGTGCCGAGCAGCTCGCGGTGTCCATGCGCTACAAGAGCGAGTTCCTCGCCAACATGTCGCACGAGCTGCGCACCCCGCTGAACTCGCTGCTGATCCTGGCCAAGCTGCTCGCCGACAACGCGGAGGGCAACCTGTCCCCGAAGCAGGTCGAGTTCGCCGAGACCATCCACGGGGCCGGCTCCGACCTGCTGCAGCTGATCAACGACATCCTCGACCTGTCGAAGGTCGAGGCGGGCAAGATGGACGTCTCCCCGACGCGTATCGCGCTGGTCCAGCTCGTGGACTACGTGGAGGCCACTTTCCGGCCGCTGACCGCGGAGAAGGGGCTGGACCTGGCGGTGCGCATCTCCCCGGAGCTGCCCGCCACGCTCCACACCGACGAGCAGCGACTGCTGCAGGTGCTGCGCAACCTGCTGTCCAACGCGGTGAAGTTCACCGATTCCGGCTCGGTGGAGCTGGTGATCCGCCCGGCCGGCGCGGACGTACCGCAGTCGATCCGGGAGCAGCTGCTGGAGGCGGGCTCGCTCGGTGATCCGTCGGAGCCGCTGATCGCCTTCTCGGTGACCGACACCGGCATCGGTATCGCGGCGAGCAAGATGCGGGTGATCTTCGAGGCGTTCAAGCAGGCCGACGGCACCACCAGCCGCAAGTACGGCGGTACCGGCCTGGGTCTGTCGATCTCGCGGGAGATCGCGCAGCTGCTGGGCGGCGAGATCCACGCGCAGAGTGAGACGGGCCGCGGCTCGACCTTCACGCTCTACCTGCCGCTGCATCCC
Organism: Streptomyces sp. MUM 2J; assembly: GCF_022414535.1. Classification (GTDB taxonomy): domain Bacteria; phylum Actinomycetota; class Actinomycetes; order Streptomycetales; family Streptomycetaceae; genus Streptomyces. Next base: position 475,448 of record NZ_JADWYM010000001.1, on the reverse strand, counting down.
AACGAGCTGCCCCCGCACGGCTACCAGCAGCCGATGCCCGCGCTGGAGGCGGGCGACCTGGTGGTGTCCCAGGAGCAGCTGTCCGAGCTGGCCGGGGTCGAGATCGAGACGCCGGCCGAGGTGAAGTCGTACCACGAGACACAGAACGGGCCGGCCGCCCTGTTCCGGCGGCGCCGCCGGGCCACGGGCTCGCTGGAGGCCGGGCCCTCCCCGCACGGGGAGCGCTGGCCGGTGGCGGAGCAGGAGACGGCACCGGAGGTGTACCGCGGGATCCGCTTCGGCGGGCAGAAGGTGCTGATCGTCGACGACGACATCCGCAACGTGTTCGCCCTCACCAGTGTCCTGGAGCAGCACGGCCTGTCCGTGCTGTACGCGGAGAACGGCCGCGAGGGCATCGAGGTGCTGGAGCAGCACGACGACGTGGCGGTCGTGCTGATGGACATCATGATGCCCGAGATGGACGGGTACGCGACGACGACCGCGATCCGCCGGATGCCGCAGTTCTCCGGGCTGCCGATCATCGCGCTGACCGCGAAGGCGATGAAGGGCGACCGGGAGAAGGCGATCGAGTCGGGCGCCTCCGACTACGTGACGAAGCCGGTGGACCCCGATCACCTGCTGTCGGTGATGGAGCAGTGGATGAGGGGGGAGTGAACGGAGGTTGTTCACGCGGAGTCGCTGACGCAGGGGTGCCCGTAGCCGTGTAGAAGTGCGGGAATCGGGGAACCTTCTGGTCTCCTGCCGCGTTTTTGCTACGTGCACAGTGACATCGCGGTGACAGGGTGTGGCGACAGGCGGGGTGCGGCTACGATGACCGGCACGAGGACGGGCGGCGCAAGGGAGTCGTCCCCGGGGGCGGCACCCGTCGGTGCTACCCCTGGTCCTGTGGACAGGGGAGGCCCCATGCCGGGGCGAGGAGGGCGGGCCATGGTGCAGAAGGCCAAGATCCTCCTGGTCGATGACCGGCCGGAGAATCTGCTGGCGCTGGAGGCGATCCTCTCTGCGCTCGATCAGACGCTGGTGCGGGCATCGTCCGGGGAGGAAGCACTCAAAGCACTGCTCACGGACGATTTCGCGGTCATTCTGCTGGATGTCCAGATGCCGGGGATGGACGGTTTCGAGACGGCCGCGCACATCAAGCGGCGGGAACGGACGCGGGACATCCCGATCATCTTCCTCACCGCGATCAACCACGGCCCGCACCACACCTTCCGCGGATACGCGGCCGGTGCGGTGGACTACATCTCCAAGCCGTTCGACCCGTGGGTGCTGCGCGCCAAGGTCTCGGTCTTCGTCGAGCTGTACATGAAGAACTGCCAGCTGCGGGAGCAGGCGGCGCTGCTGCGGCTCCAGCTGGAGGGCGGTGACAAGGGCGGCGTCGCGACCAAGGAGCCGGCCGGACTGCTCGCCGAGCTGTCCGCGCGGCTGGCGGCCGTCGAGGAGCAGGCCGAGGCCCTGTCGAAACAACTCGACGAGGAGTCCGCGGACGCGGCGGCCGTCGCCACCGCCGCCCATCTGGAGCGGAAACTCACCGGCCTGCGCCGTGCCCTGGACGCCCTGGAACCAGGCTCGGGGAACGGCAGTACCTCGGTGCCCTCGCAGAACTGACGTGTGCCGCCGGTCCGTTGCGGGTGAGCGCGCGTCAGGTGAGCCTGCCCGCAAGGGCGACACGAACGGGTGAAGCGATGGGCACGCGTGTCCGCTGTCGTCTCCACCGGTAACCTCACATCCATGGCCTCACGTCCCTCCGCAGCCAAGAAGCAGCCCGCGAAGAAGTCGGCTGCTCCCGCGAAGGCTCCGGCGAAGAAGGCCGCTGCGAAAAGGACCGCTGCCAAGAAGGCGCCCGCGAAGAAGGCCGCGGCGAAGAAGCCCGCGCCGAGGCCGGCGCCCAGTCCCACCGGAGGCGTCTACCGGTTGGTGCGGGCCGTGTGGCTGGGCCTCGCCCATGCCGTCGGTGCCGTGTTCCGCGGGATAGGGCAGGGCGCGAAGAACCTCGACCCGGCCCACCGCAAGGACGGCGTCGCCCTGCTGCTCCTCGGTCTCGCACTCGTCGTCGCCGCGGGTACCTGGGCCGATCTGAGGGGCCCCGTCGGCGGGCTGGTCGAGATCCTGGTGACCGGCGCCTTCGGCCGACTCGACCTGCTCGTCCCGGTCGTGCTCGCCGCCATCGCCGTGCGCTTCATCCGGCACCCCGAGAAACCGGAGGCCAACGGCCGGATCGTGATCGGTCTGTCCGCGCTGCTCGTCGGCGTGCTCGGGCAGGTCCACATCGCCTGCGGCTCGCCGGCCCGCAGCGACGGCATGCAGGCCATACGGGACGCCGGGGGGCTCGTCGGCTGGGCCGCGGCGACCCCTCTGACGTTCGCCATGACCGAGGTCCTCGCCGTCCCGCTGCTGGTGCTGCTGACGGTCTTCGGTCTGCTGGTGGTCACGGCCACCCCCGTCAACGCCGTCCCGCAGCGGCTCCGGGCGCTCGGCGTGCGGCTCGGGGTCGTGCACGACCCGGAGACCGACGAGTTCGGCGACGACGAGGAGCGCTACGACAACCAGTGGCGCGAGGCCCTGCCCGGCCGGCCCCGCAGGCGTTCGGGCGCACCCGAGGAGTACGACCCCGACGGCGCCGAGCAGGAGGCCCTCGCCCGGCGCCGCGGCCGCCCCCGCCGCCCGGCCGTCCCGCAGCCCGCGGCGGACCGCGAGCCGGACGCCGTGGACATCGCCGCGGCCGCGGCGGCCGACCTCGACGGCGCGGTGCTGCACGGCATGCCGCCCTCGCCGATCGTCGCCGACCTCACCCACGGGGTGCGCGCCGGCGACCGGGAGGAGACCACGCCGGCCCCGGTGCCGGCCGCGCGGCCGAAGCGGGAGGGCTCGAAGGTCCCGTCGGTCCCCGACCTCACCAAGTCGTCCCCCCCGGAGCTGCGCGACCTGCCGCCGCGCGCCGAGCAGCTCCAGCTCTCCGGCGACATCACCTACGCGCTGCCCTCCCTGGACCTCCTCACCCGAGGCGGCCCCGGCAAGGCCCGCAGCGCCGCCAACGACGCGATCGTCGACGCCCTGCGCAACGTCTTCACCGAGTTCAAGGTGGACGCCGCCGTCACCGGCTTCACGCGGGGGCCCACGGTCACCCGCTACGAGGTGCAGCTGGGCCCGGCCGTCAAGGTCGAGCGCATCACGGCGCTGACGAAGAACATCGCCTACGCCGTCGCCAGCCCGGACGTGCGGATCATCAGCCCGATCCCCGGCAAGTCCGCGGTCGGCATCGAGATCCCGAACACCGACCGGGAGATGGTCAACCTCGGCGACGTGCTGCGCCTCGCGGAGTCGGCCGAGGACGACGATCCGATGCTCGTCGCCTTCGGCAAGGACGTCGAGGGCGGGTACGTCATGCACTCGCTGGCGAAGATGCCGCACATGCTGGTCGCCGGCGCCACCGGGTCCGGTAAGTCGTCCTGCGTCAACTGCCTGATCACGTCGATCATGATGAGGGCGACCCCGGAGGACGTCCGCATGATCCTCGTCGACCCCAAGCGGGTCGAGCTGACGGCCTATGAGGGCATCCCGCACCTGATCACCCCGATCATCACCAACCCCAAGCGGGCCGCCGAGGCGCTCCAGTGGGTCGTCCGCGAGATGGACCTGCGCTACGACGACCTCGCCGCATACGGCTACCGGCACATCGACGACTTCAACCGCGCCGTGCGCGAGGGCCGGGTCAAGCCGCCCGAGGGCAGCGAGCGCGAGCTCCAGCCCTACCCGTACCTTCTGGTGATCGTCGACGAGCTGGCCGACCTGATGATGGTCGCGCCGCGTGACGTGGAGGACGCCATCGTCCGCATCACCCAGCTCGCGCGCGCCGCCGGTATCCACCTGGTGCTCGCCACGCAGCGGCCCTCGGTCGACGTCGTCACCGGCCTGATCAAGGCGAACGTGCCCTCGCGGCTCGCCTTCGCCACCTCCTCCCTCGCCGACTCCCGGGTCATCCTCGACCAGCCCGGCGCGGAGAAGCTGATCGGCAAGGGCGACGGACTGTTCCTGCCGATGGGGGCCAACAAGCCGGTCCGCATGCAGGGCGCGTTCGTGACCGAGGAGGAGGTCGCCGTCGTCGTCCAGCACTGCAAGGACCAGATGGCGCCGGTCTTCCGGGACGACGTGGTCGTGGGGACCAAGCAGAAGAAGGAGATCGACGAGGACATCGGCGACGACCTCGACCTGCTGTGCCAGGCCGCCGAACTGGTCGTCTCCACCCAGTTCGGGTCCACCTCGATGCTCCAGCGCAAGCTGCGGGTCGGCTTCGCCAAGGCCGGACGGCTGATGGACCTGATGGAGTCACGGAACATCGTCGGCCCCAGCGAGGGCTCCAAGGCCCGCGACGTCCTGGTGAAGCCCGACGAACTGGACGGCGCGCTGGCGCTGATCCGGGGGGAGTCCGACGGGTAGGCGTTGGGGACGCCGACCGCGGGTACCAGGGGAGGACGGAGCGCGGCACGGGACCCGGGAGGGGGGAGCGATTCGTGACTTACCCGTTAGGGAACTCTGGGCAACCGTTTCCCCCCGGCGCACGTCAAGTTGAGCGAGAGAGCGGGGACGGGCCCACCTCGGGGACCGTCCCCGTCCCGTCATCGGCGTGTCCGGCCATTCCGATGGCGTAAAGACGTACACCGCCCGGTTGCCCCACCCTTTCGTACCCCCCCTAAACTGAACCTCCAGCACAGGTGGCTACACGCTCGAAAGGCGCCCCCGTGTCCATCGGCAACTCCCCTGAAGACGAGCGTCCGTTCGAAGACGATCGCGAGGAATCCCACCTCTCCGTCGGCCGTGCACTCCAACAGGCACGCATCGCCGCCGGTCTGACCGTCGACGACGTCAGCAACGCCACCCGCGTCCGTATCACGATCGTGCACGCGATCGAGGCGGACAACTTCGCCCCCTGCGGCGGAGACGTCTACGCCCGCGGCCACATCCGGACCCTGGCCAAGGCCGTCCACGTCGATCCCGCACCCCTCATCACCCAGTACGACGCCGAGCACGGCGGGCGCCCGGCGCCCACTCCGGCGGCGCCGCTGTTCGAGGCGGAACGCATCCGCCCCGAGCGGCGGGGGCCGAACTGGACGGCTGCCATGGTCGCCGCGATCGTCGCCGTCGTCGGCTTCGTCGGCTTCACCGCGGTCAAGGGCGGTGGTGACGGTGGCACGAACGACCAGGCCGCCGGCGGTTCCACGCCCACGGCAAGCACCTCCGCCTCACCCACGCCCTCCGGCCGGAAGAACGCCGACCAGAAGCCCGAGCCCTCCGACAGCGCGATCGCCGCGGCGCCCCAGGACAAGGTCACGGTCCAGGTCAGCGCCACCGACGGGCGCAGCTGGATCTCGGCCAAGGACCACAACGGCCGCCTCCTCTTCGACGGGCTGCTCAAGCAGGGCCAGTCCAAGACCTTCCAGGACAGCTCCAAGATCAACCTGGTGCTCGGCGACGCCGGCGCGATCCAGTTGTACGTCAACGGCAAGAAGATCGAGGACGACTTCCAGCCGGGCGCCGTCGAACGGCTGACCTATACAAAGGGCGACCCGCAGATCGGGTAGCCGGAGCGCGGGAAACGGACGGGGTTGGCCAAGATCGCCAACCCCGTCGACGTTCGCGGCCTGTGGGACAAAGTACTCTTGAGCCCATGCCTGAACGCCGTACCGTCGCACTCGTCACCCTTGGCTGCGCCCGTAACGAGGTGGACTCGGAGGAGCTCGCAGGCCGTTTGGAGGCGGACGGCTGGCAGCTCGTGGAGGAAGCCGCGGACGCCGAAGTCGCCGTCGTCAACACCTGCGGCTTCGTCGACGCCGCCAAGAAGGACTCCGTCGACGCCCTGCTGGAGGCGAACGACCTCAAGGGGCACGGCAGAACCCAGGCCGTCGTGGCGGTCGGCTGCATGGCCGAGCGGTACGGCAGGGAACTGGCGGAGGCTCTCCCCGAGGCCGACGGTGTGCTCGGCTTCGACGACTACGCGAACATCTCCGACCGCCTGCAGACCATCCTGTCCGGTGGCGTCCACGCCTCCCACACCCCGCGTGACCGGCGCAAGCTGCTCCCGATCAGCCCCGCCGAGCGGCAGGAGTCGGCCACAGAGGTGGCGCTGCCCGGGCACGGCCCGGCGGACCTCCCTCAGGGCCTCGCCCCGGCCTCCGGACCGCGCGCGCCCCTGCGCCGCCGGCTGGACGGCGCCCCGGTCGCCTCGGTGAAGCTCGCCTCCGGCTGCGACCGGCGCTGCACGTTCTGCGCCATCCCGTCCTTCCGCGGCTCCTTCATCTCGCGCCGGCCGAGCGACGTGCTGAACGAGACGCGATGGCTGGCCGAGCAGGGGGTGAAGGAGATCATGCTGGTCTCCGAGAACAACACCTCCTACGGCAAGGACCTCGGCGACATCCGCCTGCTGGAGTCCCTGCTGCCGGAGCTGGCCGAGGTCGACGGCATCGAGCGGGTGCGGGTGAGCTACCTCCAGCCCGCCGAGATGCGGCCCGGCCTGATCGACGTGCTGACCTCGACGCCGAACGTCGCGCCCTACTTCGACCTGTCCTTCCAGCACTCCGCCCCCGAGGTGCTGCGCGCCATGCGCCGCTTCGGCGACACCGACCGCTTCCTGGAGCTGCTCGACACCATCCGGAGCAAGGCCCCCGAGGCGGGCGTGCGCTCCAACTTCATCGTCGGATTCCCCGGCGAGAGCGAGGCCGACCTCGCCGAGCTGGAGCGTTTCCTCAACAACGCGCGGCTGGATGCGATCGGTGTCTTCGGCTACTCCGACGAGGAGGGCACGGAGGCGGCGACGTACGACCACAAGCTCGACGGGGACGTCGTCGCCGAGCGGCTGGCGCGGGTGTCCCGCCTCGCCGAGGAACTCGTCTCGCAGCGCGCCGAGGAGCGCGTGGGCGAGACCGTCCGCGTGCTGGTGGAGTCCGTGGACACCGAGGAGGGTGTGTGCGGCCGTGCCGCCCATCAGGCGCCGGAGACGGACGGCCAGGTGCTGCTGACGGACGGCGAGGGCCTGAGCGCCGGCCGTGTCGTGGAGGCGAAGGTGGTCGGCACCGAGGGCGTCGACCTGGTCGCCGAACCCCTGGGGAACGGGTTCCGGGCCGGCGAGGAGGCGGGTAGATGACCGGGGTACCGGCGTCCGCGGCGGGCGGCTCCTCCCAGGCGCAGGGCGCCGGGCGGGCCCAGGGTGGGGCGACGGCCCACAGTGCGACGGGTGCTTCCGCCCCGGGCACGTCCGACGTGACGGCCGCGCCGGAGACGGCGAGGAGCATCGGTGCGGAGGAGGGCACGAAGCCCGCGCGCGGCGCGAAGATCGCCGCCGCCGCCGTGAACCAGGCCAGCGTCTGGAACATCGCCAACCTGCTCACCATGCTCCGGCTCGTCCTCGTGCCGGGCTTCGTGGCGCTGATGCTGGCCGACGGCGGATACGACCCGGCGTGGCGCTCGTTCGCCTGGGCGGCGTTCGCCATCGCCATGATCACCGACCTGTTCGACGGGCACCTGGCACGCACCTACAACCTCGTCACCGACTTCGGGAAGATCGCCGACCCCATCGCCGACAAGGCGATCATGGGGGCGGCGCTGATCTGCCTGTCGGCTCTCGGCGACCTGCCGTGGTGGGTGACGATAGTGATCCTCGGCCGGGAACTCGGCATCACGCTGATGCGTTTCCTCGTCATCCGGTACGGCGTGATCCCGGCGAGCCGCGGCGGCAAGCTCAAGACGCTCACGCAGGGCGTGGCCGTGGGGATGTACGTCCTGGCACTGACGGGGTGGCTGGCCACCCTGAGGTTCTGGGTGATGGCCGCGGCGGTCGTGCTGACCGTGGTGACGGGCCTCGACTACGTAAGACAGGCCATTGTGCTGCGCAGGCGGGGAATGGCCGAGCGCAGGGCTGCCTTGGAGGAGAGCGAAGCGTGACGTCCCCTGCCGCCGACGTGGTGCGACTACTGAGCGTGAGGGGCGAGACGGTTGCCGTCGCCGAGTCGCTGACCGGCGGACTGGTCGCTGCGGAGATCACCGCGGTTCCGGGTGCCTCCCGGGTGTTCCGGGGCTCGGTGACGGCGTACGCCACCGCGCTCAAGCACGAGCTGCTCGGGGTCGACGCAGGCCTGCTGGCCGCCCGCGGAGCGGTGGACGCGCAGGTCGCGGCAGAGATGGCGGCAGGAGTGCGCAAGACGCTCGGCGCCGACTGGGGCCTCGCGACGACCGGTGTGGCCGGTCCGGAGCCGCAGGACGGACAGCCCGTCGGGACGGTCTTCGTGGCCGTGGACGGGCCCTTCCCGCCGGATTCCGGTTCTGCCGGTGGCGGAAAAGTGCAGCCACTGCGGTTGAACGGCGACCGTGCGGAAATCCGTATGGAGAGTGCACGGAGCGTACTCGCACTCCTCCTCGAGGAGCTTGCGGGCGAACAGACCGGGAACGAGCGGGCACAGGATACGGAACAGAACGGGGGGTTTTGATGTTTGCAGCCCTGAGTGAACACGACATCGCTCCCCGCACGGCCGCGGCGCAAGGCGGTACGGTGGGGCGAGAAGGATGCGGCTACTCGGTCCGAGGAGGGAGCCACCGATGATTCTGCTCCGTCGCCTGTTGGGTGACGTGCTGCGTCGGCAGCGCCAGCGCCAGGGCCGTACTCTGCGCGAAGTCTCCTCGTCCGCCCGAGTGTCACTCGGCTATCTCTCCGAGGTGGAGCGGGGGCAGAAGGAGGCTTCCTCCGAGCTGCTCTCCGCCATCTGCGACGCGCTGGACGTACGGATGTCCGAGCTCATGCGGGAAGTGAGTGACGAACTCGCCCTCGCCGAGCTGGCCCGGTCTGCTGCGGCCACCCCGAGCGAGCCTGTCTCCGCACCGGTTCGCCCGATGCTGGGCTCCGTGTCGGTGACGGGTGTGTCACCGGAACGGGTGACCATCAAGGCGCCCGCCGAAGCGGTGGACGTCGTCGCTGCCTGAAGCACGCCTGTGAGACCCCGGCCAGGGCCTCTCCGGGACACCGGAGAGGTACGGCCGGGGTTTTCGCGTTTCCCGCGACCTTGCGGCGCCCCTCGGCACCCTTCGGCGCCCTTCGACTTCACGCTGTGTCCTTCGCGTCCTTCGGCGTCCTCCGGCGCATCTGGATGCGCCGGAGGCGCCCTGGTGGGGTCTTCGGCCGGTTCCCGGTGCGTTTGCCGGAGTCCTGTTCCGCGGTCATCGTGGAACGGCACGACCGGTGACCGATGGAGGCGTGGATGTACGTCGTGAAGAGTCCCCTGTCCGACGCGGACCTGAAGACCGTCGCCGAGGCGCTCCAGGGCGCGCTCGTCGACCTCATCGATCTCGCACTCGTCGCGAAGCAGGTGCACTGGAACGTCGTCGGACCGCGGTTCAGGTCCGTCCATCTCCAGCTCGACGAGGTCGTGGACACCGCCCGCGTCCACTCCGACACCGTCGCGGAGCGCGCCTCCGCCCTCGGTGTCCCGCCCGACGGGCGAGCGGCGACCGTGGCGGCGGGCAGCGGCATCGCGGCGGTGGCCGAGGGCTGGGTCAAGGACTCCGACGCGGTGGGCACGCTCGTGGACGCCCTGGGCGCCGTCATCGCCCGGATGAGGGAACGCGTGTCGGCGACCGGTGACGCGGACCCGATCAGCCAGGACATCTTCATCGGCGTCACGGCGGATCTGGAGAAGCATCACTGGATGTTCCAGGCCGAGAACGGCTGACGGCGGCGGACACGGCCGTCCGCCCTGTGGGGTTCGCACGGCCCTCTGCACCGCTGTACGCCCTTGCGTCCCGCGAGGGTGGGGTCCTGGCGTCCGGCTGGAGGTGACCGCCATGGCGGGTCGGGCAGCGCGCCGGGTGACCGCTCTGGGGCTCGGGGTGGTCTGGTGGTGGGCCGTGCTGCGACTGGCCCTGGCGCCGGGAGCGGGCACCCTGGAGGGGGCCGTCGCAGTCGGCGGATGGGGGCTGAGCGTGCTCCCGGTGCACTGCGTGCCCAGCACTCGCGCGGTGGGTGCCCTGCGCGAAGGACGGTGGCGGGACGCCTGGCGGACGGGTGCGCGGGGCGAGGACACCGAGCCCCGTGGCAACACGGCACCGCTGCCGCGGGGTTCGGACGGAGGGCCCGACCCCGTGTGAACGAGACGTTCGCGGCGCCTGTGGGGGTGCGCTGGCGCTGATGAACGGCGCCCGGTGCCGTCGTCCGGACCTGCCGGCCGGAACCCGGGCGCCGCGGTGCCCGCCGGGTACGGCGCGAGGCCGTCAGCGGGACCGGAGACGTGGTGTCCGACCCGGGACGGCACCGGGGGCGGGTGCCGGTCCCGTCTGGCAGCTCGGGCACCAGTAGGTCGGGCGCTCGTGCGAACCGTCCCCCTGGTTGGCGAGTCGGACGGGGGTGCCGCAGCGCAGGCACGGGCGCGGTGCCCGGCCGTACACGAACAGGTCCTGGCCGTGGCGGCCCGTCGTACTGCGGACCGGGCGGTCCCGGTTGGCCTCCAGGAGCCGCCGGGCGAGCGTGGGCAGGTGCGCGGCGCGGTCGGCGGGCAGGGCGCCGACCGGGAGCCACGGCGTCGTGCCCAGCACGAAGCACAGCTCGCTCTTGTAGATGTTGCCGATGCCGGCCAGGTTGCGCTGGTCCAGCAGGGCCTCGCCGAGGGGGCGGGCGGGGTCCCTGAGAAGGTTGGCGAGCGCGCGGTCGGCGTCCCAGTCCGGGCCGAGCAGGTCCGGGCCCAGATGGCCCACGACGCGGTCCTCGTCGACCGTGCGCAACAGGTCGAGCACGGTGAGGCGGTAGCCGACGGCCGTGCGGTCGCCGGTGCCGAGGACGGCGCGGATCTGGTGGGCCGGGCCGCCGCTGAAGCGCTGGCCGGGGGCGTACACCTTCCACGTCCCGTCCATCATCAGATGCGAGTGCAGGGTCAGGCCGCCCTCGACGCGGGTCAGCAGGTGCTTGCCGCGCGGGGTGACGCCCAGGACGGTACGGCCGCCGAGGTCGGCCGTCGCGTACCTGGGCACCCGCAGGTCGCTGCGGATCAGCACCTTGCCTGCCAGGGCGTCGTGCAGTCGCCTCGCGGCCTGCCAGACGGTGTCTCCTTCGGGCATGGGTCAAGAGTGGCACGCAATGAGGGCGGGCGGGATGCCGGAGGGGCTTCCCGGTCACGCCCGCAGTCGCAGGCCCCTCGGAGTGGCGATGAATCCGGCGGCCTCCAGCAGCGTGCCGAGGGGGGATGTCAGGGCCGGGGTGCCGTTGACGCGCTCGACGGTGACCGTCCCGAGGGCCCCCGCGCGGGCAGCCGCGGCGAGGGCCTCCGCGGCGGCCGGCAGGCGCGGATCGTCGATCACCGCGGCGTCCGGAGCCTCGGGCCAGGCCAGCAGGGTCTTGCCGCCGCGCTCCATGTACAGCACGGGCTCGCCGTCCACCAGCACCACGAGGGAGCCCGCCTTGCGGCCCGGCTTGTGCCCGGCGCCGGTCGGGGGCTCCGGCCACGGCAGGGCGGCGCCGTAGGCGTTGGCGGGGTCGGCGGCGGCCAGCACGACGGCCCGGGACTCGGTGGACGGGGAACGCCGGTAGCGGTCCCCGAAGCCCGTGCCGTGGGGGAAGCCGGAGCCGCCGCTCCGGGGGCCTCCCGTGCCCGGCGCGGCAAGGTCGTGCGCAGAGACGTACTCGTCCCGGGCGGTGCGGCGTCCGGCGTCCGGCACACCGGGGAAGCCGGGCACGGCAGGGAAGTCGGGCACGCCCGGGAAGCCGGATGCCTCGGTGGCGTCGCCGAAGGGGGAGCCGACAGCGTCCGGGGCGTCGCTGCCTGCGGTGGTGCCCGGGAACGCCGATGCCGGGCTCCCGTCGCCGCGCTCGCGGGCGTTGGCGACCGCGCGCAGGCGGTCCACCGCGCCGTCCATCGCGAACTGGGCGGCCCCCAGGCCTTCCACGACGTAGCCGCGCCGGGCCTGGCCGCTCTCCTCGAAGACGGACAGGACGCGGTACGTCGCCGAGAACCCTCCCTCGGCACCCTCCGCGGAGACGGCGCCCCGGGTGACCACGCCGTGCCGGTCGAGGAGGGCCCGGGCCAGGGCGTGGGCGCGCACGGTCGGGTCCGCCTCGCGGGCCGGGAGCAGGGACCAGCGGCCGGCGACCGTGGGCGGGCCGCCGCGGGACGCGGTGCCGGCGGCGGTGAGCGCGCCGTAACGCCCGCGCGGGACGGCGCGCTTGGCGCGATGGGCCGTGGACCCGGCGGTGCGCCCGGAGCCGAGAAGTGCCCGCATCGGTGCGAGCGTGTCGTTGGTGAGCCGCCCGGACCAGGCCAGGTCCCACAGGGCCTCCGCCAGCTGAATGTCGGTCACCCCGGGGTGCGTTACGGCGCGGACCCGGTCGGCGATCTGACGGAAGAACAGGCCGTAGCCGCCGGACAGGGCGTCCAGGACGGACTGGTGCAGGGCCGTCAACTCCAGCGGGTGCGGCAGCGGGAGGAGCAGTGGGGCCGTGTCCGCCAGGAACAGCGACACCCAGCCGTCCTTGCCGGGAAGTGAGCCCGCGCCGGCCCACACCAGTTCGCCGGCCGAGGTGAGTTCGTCGAGCATCGCCGGGGTGTAGTCCCTCACCCGCGACGGCAGGACGAGCTTCTCCAGGGCCGATGCGGGCACGGACGCTCCCTGCAACTGCTCGACGGCACGCACCAGACCGTCGATGCCGCGCAGCGAGTGACCCGTGCCGACGTGCTGCCACTGGGGGAGGAACTGGGCGAGCGCGGATGGCGGCACGGGCTCCAGCTCGTGCCGCAGCGCGGCGAGGGACCGCCGGCGCAGACGTCGCAGTACCGCCGCGTCGCACCACTCCTGACCGATGCCGGCCGGGTGGAACTCACCCTGGACGACCCGGCCCGCCGCGGCGAGCCGCTGCAGGGCGCCCTCGGTGACGGCCACGCCCAGACCGAAGCGGGCGGCGGCCGTCGCGGAGGTGAACGGGCCGCGGGTGCGGGCGTGCCGGGCGAGGAGATCGCCCAGGGGGTCCTTGACGGGCTCGGTGAAGGCTTCGGGCACGCCGACCGGGAGGGCCGTGCCGAGCGCGTCGCGCAGGCGGCCCGCGTCCTCGATCGCCGCCCAGTGGTCGGCGCCGGCGATCCGCACCCGGATGGCGCGCCGGGCGCCGGCCAGTTCCCCCGCCCAGCGCGGGTCGGCTCCCCGCGCGGTGAGCTCGGCGTCGGTGAGCGGGCCGAGCAGGCGCAGCACGTCGGCGACACCCTCGGCGTCCTTGACGCGGCGGTCCTCGGTGAGCCATTGCAACTCCCGCTCCAGCTCGGTGAGCACGTCCGCGTCGAGCAGCTCGCGCAGCTCGGCCTGACCGAGCAGCTCGGCCAGCAGCCGGGAGTCCAGCGACAGCGCGGCGGCACGGCGCTCGGCCAGCGGGGAGTCGCCCTCGTACAGGAACTGGGCGACGTAGCCGAAGAGCAGCGAGCGCGCGAAGGGGGAGGGCTCCGGAGTGGTGACCTCCACCAGTCGTACCTTGCGGGCCTCCAGGTCCCCCATCAGCTCGACCAGTCCGGGGACGTCGAAGACGTCCTGGAGGCACTCGCGGACCGCCTCCAGAACGATCGGGAACGAGCCGAACTCGCTCGCCACCTCCAGCAGCTGGGCGGCACGCCGACGCTGCTGCCACAGCGGGGTGCGCTTTCCGGGGTTGCGGCGCGGCAGCAGCAGCGCGCGGGCGGCGCACTCCCGGAAACGGGAGGCGAACAGCGCCGACCCGCCGACCTGGTCGGTGACGATCCCGTCGACCTCGCCCTTGTCGAAGACGACGTCCGCCGCGCCGACGGGCGCCTGTTCGGCGTCGTACTCGGTGCCGGTGCGCGTCTGCTCCTGGTCGAGCAGGTCCAGACCCATCAAGTCGGCGTCCGGCAGGCGCAGCACAATGCCGTCGTCGGCGTGCATGACCTGGGCGTCCATGCCGTACCGCTCGGACAGGCGCGCGCCGAGCGCCAGCGCCCAGGGGGCGTGGACCTGTGCGCCGAAGGGCGAGTGGACGACGACCCGCCAGTCGCCGAGTTCGTCGCGGAAGCGCTCCACGACGATGGTGCGGTCGTCCGGGACGTGGCCGCAGGCGGCGCGCTGCTCGTCCAGGTAGGACAGCACGTTGTCCGCGGCCCAGGCGTCGAGGCCCGCGGTCAGCAGGCGCAGCCGCGCGTCGTCCCGGGGCAGCGAGCCGACCTCGCGCAGGAACGCGCCCACCGCGCGGCCCAGTTCGAGCGGGCGGCCCAGCTGGTCGCCCTTCCAGAAGGGCAGGCGGCCCGGGACGCCGGGGGCGGGGGAGACCAGGACGCGGTCGCGCGTGATGTCCTCGATGCGCCACGAGCTGGTGCCGAGCGTGAAGACGTCGCCCACGCGGGACTCGTAGACCATCTCCTCGTCCAGCTCACCGACCCGACCGCCGCCCTTCTTCGGGTCGGCGCCGGCCAGGAAGACCCCGAACAGGCCCCGGTCGGGGATCGTGCCACCGGAGGTGACGGCCAGGCGCTGTGCGCCGGGGCGGCCGGTGATCGTGCCCGTCACCCGGTCCCACACCACGCGCGGACGCAGCTCGGCGAAGGCGTCGGAGGGATACCGGCCGGCGAGCATGTCCACGACGGTCGTGAAGGCCGACTCGGGCAGGGAGGCGAACGGTGCCGCGCGGCGGATCGCGGCCAGCAGGTCGTCGAACTGCCAGCTGTCCATCGACGTCATCGCGACGATCTGCTGGGCGAGCACGTCCAGCGGGTTGGCCGGGACCTTCAGCGACTCGATGGCGCCCGTGCGCATCCGCTCGGTGACGACGGCGGCCTGCACCAGGTCGCCGCGGTACTTCGGGAAGACCACACCCGTGGAGACGGCGCCCACCTGGTGGCCCGCGCGGCCCACGCGCTGGAGGCCGGAGGCGACGGAGGGCGGGGACTCGACCTGGACGACGAGGTCGACCGCCCCCATGTCGATGCCGAGTTCGAGGCTGGAGGTGGCGACGACGGCGGGCAGGCGGCCGGCCTTGAGGTCCTCCTCGACCAGGGCGCGCTGCTCCTTGGAGACCGAGCCGTGATGGGCACGCGCGACGACGGCGGGCGCTCCCTGCGCCGCGCCCGAGCCGCCCATGAGCTCGGCCGGCGCGTGGTGCTCGTCCAGGGGCTCCCCTGTGGCCCGCTCGTAGGCGATCTCGTTGAGCCGGTTGCACAGGCGCTCGGCGAGGCGGCGGGAGTTGGCGAACACGATGGTGGAGCGGTGCGCCTGGACCAGATCGGTGATCCGCTCCTCGACGTGCGGCCAGATCGACGGGCGCTCGGCGCCCTCGCCTCCGTCGGCGACCGGGGCGCCGCCCAGTTCGCCCAGGTCCTCCACCGGGACGACCACGGAGAGGTCGAACTCCTTGCCGGACTCCGGCTGGACGATCTCCACCTTGCGGCGTGGCGAGAGATAGCGCGCGACCTCGTCCACCGGGCGGACCGTGGCCGACAGGCCGACGCGGCGGGCCGGTGCCGGCAGCAGCTCGTCCAGCCGCTCCAGGGACAGGGCGAGGTGCGCGCCCCGCTTGGTGCCCGCGACGGCGTGCACCTCGTCCAGGATCACCGTCTCCACGCCGGCCAGCGCGTCGCGCGTGGCCGAGGTCAGCATCAGGAACAGCGACTCCGGCGTGGTGATCAGGATGTCCGGAGGACGGGTGGACAGGGCCCGGCGCTCGGCGGGCGGGGTGTCACCGGAGCGGATGCCGACCTTCACCTCCGGCTCGGGCAGCCCCAGACGGACCGACTCCTGGCGGATGCCGGTCAGTGGGCTGCGCAGGTTGCGCTCGACGTCGACGGCCAGGGCCTTGAGCGGGGAGACGTACAGGACGCGGCAGCGCTTCTTCGGATCGGCGGGCGGGGGCGCCGAGGCCAGCTGGTCCAGGGCGGCCAGGAACGCCGCCAGGGTCTTCCCGGACCCGGTCGGGGCGACCACCAGCACGTCCGAGCCCGCGCGGATGGCCTGCCACGCACCGGCCTGGGCGGCGGTGGGCGCGGAGAACGCCCCCGTGAACCAGCCGCGGGTGGCGGGGGAGAAGCCGTCGAGGGCTCGGTGGGCGGAGCTGACCATGCGTCCATCCTGCACCCCTCCACTGACAATCCCGCCGACCTGCGGGAACGCGGGAGCCGCCGCCCGCCGGGGCCGCACCGGACCGGGCGGGCGGTCGGCGTGCCGATGGCGGTCCGGGCCGTGGCGTCGGGCTGCGGGCGTGACCGGACGTCGTGGAGCGGCCGGTGGGGCGGACAATGGGGAGATGGCGGGTTCGGGAGAGCGGGCGCGGCACTGGCAGTACGCGGAGCTGCCCGGTGTGGACCTGCTGCGTGCCCGCTACGTCCGCAAGACCTTCGTGCGGCATACGCACGAACACTTCGTGATCGCCGGTGTCGCCGAAGGAGTGGAGGTCTTCCACCACGGTGGCGGAGACGTGTACGTGGCGGCGGGCTCTCTCGCGCTGGTCAACCCGGACACGCCGCACACCGGTCGGGCCGGTGTGCCCGAGGGGTGGCGGTACGGGGCCGTGTATCCGTCGCCCGAGGTCGTGGCGGAGATCGCCGCGGAGACGACGCTCCTGCGCGGCACGCCGGGATTCGCCAGCCCGGTGCTGGACGACCCCTGCGCCGTCGGCCTGGTCCACCAGGTGCTCCGGGCCGCCGACGAGGGCAACGCGCTGGCCGCCGACACCTTGCTGCGGGTGGCCGTGACCCGGCTGCTGCGGCTGAACGGCGGGCGGTTGCCGGCGCGGGAGGTGCGGACGGCGGGAGCCCGGACGGCGGCACGCGCGCGTGCCGTGCTGGAGGAGCGCATGGCCGCGCCGCCGACGCTGGAGCGGCTCGCCGCGGACCTCGGGACGAGTCCCTTCTCGCTGCTGCGGTCCTTCCGGGACACCTACGGCATGCCGCCGCACACCTGGCTGACGGACGCCCGGGTGCGGCGCGCCAAGCGGCTGCTGGACGCGGGGACGACACCCGCGGAGGCCGCCGTAGCGGTCGGGTTCACCGACCAGCCTCACCTCAACCGGCACTTCTCGCGGATCGTGGGGGTGCCGCCGGGCGCGTACCGGCGTGAGCGGAACGGAGACCGCAAGAACGTACAAGACGTGCGGGGGCGGCTGCTCGTACCGTCCGAGGCGTGGCAGAACGGACGACAGCCGAGGACACGCACATCGCAGGAGCAGGAGCAGGAGCAGGAGCAGGAGCAGGAGCAGGAGCAGGAGCAGGAGCAGGAGCAGGGGTAGCAGGGGGAGCGGGAGAAGCGGCGGGAGCCGCGGGAGCAGCGCATGGGGAGCGGCCGGACAGGGCCGTCGTACGCGACGCCCTCGGAGTCGGGGTCGCCGTGGGCCTGTCCGGGTTCGCCTTCGGGGTGACGTCGGCCGGCAGCGGGCTCACGGTGTGGCAGAGCTGCGCGCTGAGCCTCCTGGTGTTCACCGGAGCCTCGCAGTTCGCGCTGGTGGGCGCGCTCGCGGCGGGCGGCGGCGCCGTCACGGCGGCAGCGGGCGCCTTCTTCCTCGGCCTGCGCAACGCCTTCTACGGCCTGCGCCTGTCCCAGCTGCTGGCCCTGCCGCGCGCGGTGCGCCCGTTCGCCGCGCAGTGGGTCATCGACGAGACGACGGCGGTGTCGCTGGCCCAGCCGACGCGGCGCGACGCGCGCGTGGGGTTCGCCGTCACCGGACTCAGCCTCTACCTGCTGTGGAACCTGACCACGCTGCTCGGCGCGCTCGGCGCGGAGGCCATCGGGGACACCGGCGCATGGGGCCTGGACGCGGCGGGTCCCGCGGTCTTCCTCGCGCTGCTGGCGCCGATGCTCAGGACGGCCACCGAGCGGGCCGTCGCCGCGCTCGCCGTGCTGCTGGGCCTGGGACTGCTGCCCGTGCTGCCGGCCGGTGTACCGGTCCTGGTGGCCGCTCTCGCGGCTCCGGCCGTGCTGTACGTGGCGGGACGGCGCGACACGACGGCCCGCCGCGGGACGCCGGGGGGAGCGCGATGAACGTCTGGATCGCCGTCGCCGTCACCGCCGTCGGCTGCTACGCGGTCAAACTCGCCGGTCTGCTCGTGCCCGCGGGGGTGCTGGAGCGTCCCCTCGTCAGGCGGCTCGCCGCGCTGCTGCCGGTGGCCCTCCTCGCCGCCCTCACCGCGCAGCAGACCTTCGCCGACGGGCACGCGCTCGTGCTCGACGCCCGAGCGGCCGGGCTGGGCGCGGCGGGAGTGGCCCTCGTCCTGCGTGCGCCCTTCCTGCTGGTCGTGGCGGCTGCCGTGGTGGTGACCGCGGGGGCGCGGGCCGTCACCGGGTGAGGGACGGCGGGGCGTCGCGCCGGCACCTACGCGACGCCCCGCGTGTTCCCGCACGGCAGTGGGACGGGGGCGCGCCTGCCGTACGAGGCAGCCGGACTCCCGCGCGCGTGCCGTCACCCGCGCCGGGACCGGGCTCACCCCACGCGGCGGCCGTAGGCCCGCAGGGTGCGCAGTGCCTCGATCGTCACGATCGGGCGCGCCTCCAGGGCGGGCGCGGGGGCCCACCGCCGCCAGCGCACCGGCCAGCCGCCGTCGGTCTGCTGCTCCGCGGCGAGGAAGTCCAGGGACCGGTCCATCTCCTCCTCGGTGAACCACGAGCGCGCGAGGGAGTCCGGAGTCCGGGCGTAGTCGTGCGGGAAGTGGTACTCGCCGGGGGCGTAGCCCGGCGCGACCGGCCGGGCGCCCAGGTCCTCCGGGTCCAGGGCGGCGAGCCGCTGATCGCGCGCCAGGCGGCCCAGGCGGTCGGCCGCGGCCTCGGCGCGCGGCCGGTCGGGCGCGGAGTCCAGGAAGGACACGGCAGCCCGTACCTCGTAGGGGTGGGACCTCTCCAGCGCCTCGATCCGCTGCCAGCAGAAGTCGGTGGCCCGGAACAGCCAGGCGTGCCAGACGGCGTTGCGGTGGAGCAGGCCCACGACCGGCCCGGTGGCGAGCAGGTCGCTCGGCGGGGCGTCGACGACCGGGACGAACGGTGCCGTGGGATAGCCGCGCTGGCTGGGATGGACCGCCGGCAGGGCCCCGTCCGCGGTGGAGACCGACGTCAGGTAGCGGCAGACGCGCTCCACCCGCTGCCCGCCGCAGCGTCCGATGGCGTCCAGGACGTGCAGGGCACGGGCGGTGTGCAGGGGCTGGCTGACCGGCCCGCGCAGGTCGGGCTCGAGCGCGTGGCCGTATCCGCCGTCGCCGTTGCGGTGGGCGTCGAGGGCGGTCTCCACCGGGTCGGCGCTCCCGTTCAGGAAGTGGTGGGCGAAGAGCCGCTGCTCCAGTACGCGCGCGGTGAGCCAGACGAACTGTTCGGCGCGGAAGAGCGGGGAACGCGCCGGGGGCGTAGGGGGGAGTGGGGATACTCCGTTCTCGGCCATGGTCAGACCGTAGGACGGAAAGCGGTCTCGGCAAGCGGTCCCGGCTCGGGCCCACCCCGGGGGCGGGATACTCGAGGCATGCGGTTGACGGTCTTCTGGCAGCGGATGGCGGAGCACTTCGGCGCGGGGTACGCCGACACCTTCGCGAGCGACCACGTGATGGCGGAACTCGGCGGGCGTACGGTGCACGAGGCACTGGCGGCCGGCTGGGACGCCAAGGACGTGTGGCGGGTGGTGTGCACGGTGATGAACGTTCCCCAGGAGCAGCGCTGACCGCCAGACGCCCCCCTGCCGGCCGCGTCGGCCTGCGGGCAGCCGGACCGGGTGGGACGCAGGACCACGGGAGGGCAACCGATCACCGGCCGCGTGCGCGAGACTTGCCCCGTGGCATCCACTGACGAGTCCGGGCAGCTCACCCGGCAGGCACCCCCGCTCGGCACGACTCCGCCCGCCCGGTCACCGGCCGAAGGCGGCAGGCCGGGCGCGCGCATGCCGCGCTGGCTGCCGCGCGCCATGGTGCTCGCCCTGGCGCTCATCGCCGTGTTCCAGCTGGGCAGCTGGGCCTTCCACCAGCTGACCGGCCTGTTGATCAACATCCTGATCGCGTTCTTCCTGGCCCTGGCGATCGAGCCCGCGGTGAGCTGGATGGCCGATCGCGGTCTGCGGCGCGGGCTCGCCGCGTTCCTGGTCTTCCTCGGGTTGCTGATCGTCTCCGCGGGGTTCGTCACCCTGCTCGGCTCGATGCTCGCGGGCCAGATCGTGAAGATGGTCGAGGGCTTCCCGGACTACCTCGACTCGGTCATCAACTGGATCAACTCCACCTTCCGGACCGAGCTGAGACGGGTGGACGTCCAGGAGGGCCTGCTCCACTCCGACTGGCTGCGCAAGTACGTCCAGAACAGCGCCACCGGCGTCCTGGACGTGTCCGCGCAGGTCCTCGGAGGGCTCTTCCGGCTGCTGACGGTCGGGCTGTTCTCGTTCTACTTCGCGGCGGACGGCCCCCGCCTGCGCCGCACGGTCTGCTCGCTGCTGCCGCCGGCCCGGCAGGCCGAGGCGCTGCGCGCCTGGGAGATCGCCGTCGACAAGACCGGCGGCTACCTGTACTCACGCGGCCTGATGGCGCTGATCTCCGGCATCGCGCACTACGTGCTGCTGGAGGCCCTGGGCATCCCGTACGCGCCCGTGCTCGGTGTCTGGGTCGGCGTGGTCTCGCAGTTCATCCCCACCATCGGCACCTACCTCGCGGGCGCGCTGCCGATGCTGATCGCCTTCACGGTCGACCCCTGGTACGCGGTGTGGGTACTGGTCTTCGTCGTGGTCTACCAGCAGTTCGAGAACTACATGCTGCAGCCGAAGCTGACCTCCAGGACCGTCGACATCCACCCCGCTGTCGCTTTCGGCTCGGTCATCGCCGGAACCGCCCTCCTGGGGGCGGTGGGCGCACTGATCGCCATCCCGGCGGTCGCCACGCTCCAGGCCTTCCTGGGCGCGTACGTGAAGCGGTACGACGTCACGGACGACCCCCGTGTCCTCGGGCACCGCACCCGGGGCGGGGGCCAGGGCCTGCTGACCCGCGCGCGTACCGCGTGGGGCCGTACGCGGGAGGGAGCCGCCGGTGTCGCCGGCGGCGAGCCGCCCCGCAGCGGTTCGTGAGTGCGCCGGCGGCGGCAGGGCCGTCCCGCGTGGTGGGTGAGCCGCTGCGCACAGGGCTTCGGGAGCCTGCCCGCAGCGGCAGGTGAGCCCCGCCCCGCAGGGGGCCTGCGCCGGAGGTGCCGAAAGGTGAGCGCGCGCCGTCCGGGCCCGGGAGACCCGGGCCGCTCGCTCATGGTGCGACGTACGCCGAAGGCCGGCAGGCCGCGGTCCGTCTGACCTCGCGCCGCGCGGCCACCCGCGGCAGGCCTCGGCGTGTCTCGGCGGCCGAGCTCCTGAACGGGATGCTCGGGCTTCGGTGGCACGAACACGCGTCCGCCGAACCGCTTCGCCGGAACGGGGGCGAAGGAGACAGTAGCCTCGGAAGAGCCGGGTGACGCGCTTGACACAAAAATCGAACATCCATTCTCATGGAAGCTCCGGCGAGGTGCTCGGCAGTGTGTTCTGTGCCGTTTTCGAGGGATATATGCCCCAGTTGTCCACAGGCCGGACCGGCGTCGGGGCGCATTGTCAGTGGCAGGCGTTAGCGTCTTTGACGTGAAGCGATCGACTCAAGCAAACCGGGTGGAACCCATGGCAGGAACCGACCGCGAGAAGGCCCTGGATGCCGCACTCGCACAGATTGAACGGCAGTTCGGCAAGGGCGCCGTCATGCGCATGGGCGAGCGGTCCAAGGAGCCCATCGAGGTCATCCCGACCGGGTCGACCGCGCTCGACGTGGCCCTCGGCGTCGGCGGCCTGCCGCGCGGCCGTGTCGTCGAGATCTACGGACCGGAGTCGTCCGGCAAGACCACGCTGACCCTGCACGCGGTGGCGAACGCGCAGAAGGCCGGCGGCCAGGTCGCGTTCGTGGACGCCGAGCACGCCCTCGACCCGGAGTACGCCAAGAAGCTCGGCGTCGACATCGACAACCTGATCCTCTCCCAGCCGGACAACGGCGAGCAGGCCCTGGAGATCGTGGACATGCTGGTCCGCTCCGGCGCCCTCGACCTCATCGTCATCGACTCCGTCGCCGCGCTCGTCCCGCGCGCGGAGATCGAGGGCGAGATGGGCGACAGCCACGTCGGTCTGCAGGCCCGCCTCATGAGCCAGGCCCTGCGGAAGATCACCAGCGCGCTCAACCAGTCGAAGACCACGGCGATCTTCATCAACCAGCTCCGCGAGAAGATCGGCGTGATGTTCGGCTCCCCGGAGACCACGACCGGTGGCCGGGCGCTGAAGTTCTACGCCTCGGTCCGCATCGACATCCGCCGCATCGAGACCCTGAAGGACGGCACGGAGGCGGTCGGCAACCGCACCCGCTGCAAGGTCGTCAAGAACAAGGTCGCCCCGCCCTTCAAGCAGGCCGAGTTCGACATCCTCTACGGCCAGGGCATCAGCCGCGAGGGCGGTCTGATCGACATGGGCGTGGAGCACGGCTTCGTCCGCAAGGCCGGCGCCTGGTACACGTACGAGGGCGACCAGCTCGGCCAGGGCAAGGAGAACGCGCGCAACTTCCTCAAGGACAACCCCGACCTGGCCAACGAGATCGAGAAGAAGATCAAGGAGAAGCTGGGCGTCGGTGTCCGCCCCGAGGAACCTGCCGCCGAGCCGGGCACGGACGCGGCGGTCTCCACGACCGGGGCCGCGGCCGACTCCGCCAAGACGGTGCCCGCGCCGACGGCTGCCAAGGCCACAAAGACCAAGGCCGCGGCTGCCAAGAGCTGACCCGTGACACGGCGAACCGACTGGGCCGAGTACGCGCACCCCGACGCCCCGGGGGAGTGGGGGAGAGGCGGCCCCGGCAGGAGGCACGAGGACGGTCATGACGGCACGGAGGCGATGGACGACCGCGACACCCACGCCCCCCGCGGCGGTCGCGGGGGGCGTGGCCGCCGGCGGCGCGGGCCGGCCGGTGAGGACGGAGGCGCTTCTCGCTCGTCGAGGGCCGAGGAGGGGCAGCCCCCGGGGGACCCGGTGGAGCGGGCACGGGCCATCTGCCTGCGCCTGCTCACCGGGACCCCACGCACGCGCAAGCAGCTGGCCGATGCCCTGCGTGAACGAGAGATCCCGGACGACGCCGCCGAAGAGGTGCTGTCGCGGTTCGAGGACGTCGGGCTGATCGACGACGGGGCGTTCGCCGACGCCTGGGTCGAGTCGCGGCACCACGGCCGGGGCCTGGCGCGGCGCGCGCTCGCCCGGGAACTGCGCACCAAGGGCGTCGACTCCGCCCTCATCGACGAGGCCGTGTCGCAGCTCGACAGCGAGCAGGAGGAGGCGACCGCACGGGAGCTGGTCGCCCGCAAGCTGCGTGCCACCCGCGGTCTCGACCGCGACAAGCGCCTGCGCCGGCTCGCCGGGATGCTCGCCCGCAAGGGCTACCCGGAGGGCATGGCGCTGAGAGTCGTCCGGCAGGCGCTGGAGGAGGAGGGCGAGGACACGGGGCTCTGGGACGACCCGGGGTGCTGACCCCGGCCCGCGCGAACCGGCGCCGCGGCCTCACCGGGCACGCCCGTGAGGAGACCCTGGGTACCGGCCGGCCGCACCGGCACCGCACCGGGCGGCGGGGCGGGAGGACGGAGGCATCGCACGGATCCCCGGACGACCGGCCCCCCGGGCGTACCCATCCCGGCGCCTGTACGCCTGGCCGCACGGCCTGCGCCGCCCCGACACCGTCCGCCTGCCACACCGGCGGCTGAACCACGCGCCGGTATCCGCTCACGGAGACGGCGCGCCCGTCACCCCGCGCCGGACCCCGCCGTCGCCTCCGTGCCGGCCGTGGCCTCCGCTTTCGCCGGGCCGCCCAGTGCGGCCTCGGCCGCCGCGTACAGGTCCGCCGGCCGCACCCCGCCGAGGGCGGTCACCAGATGGCCGTCGGGCCGTACGAGCAGCACGGTGTGGGCCGCGGCCCCCGGGTACTCCTCGGCGACGAGCAGTTCCGCCGGATGCGGCAGCGCCGTGACCGCCGCCGCCAGCCGGGGCATGACCCCGGCCGTCATCCAGTGCTTGCGCTCCCACACGCCCGTACCCGGCGCGATCAGCACGACGAGCAGCGCGCCCCGCCCCAGCCGTTCGCGCAGCTGTACGAAGGAACCGTCCTCCGCCGTGACCCGCACATCGGAGACCGGGGCGCCCACGGGCGTGTCGACGGGCACCTCCGCCTCCAGGTGCCGGGCGGCGAGCGGCGAGTCGGCGTACGTACCCGGCTCGCCCAGCGGGCCCCGACCGAGGTGGCCGTCGGAGAGCAGCGCATCGTGGCCACGGGCCGTGCCGGGAACATACGCCCGCAGCCCCCCGCCTCCGCGTAGCAGCGGAAGCACCTGATCGGCGGCGCGCAGCCGGGCGGCGACGGCGGCACGCCGCTCGGTCTGGTAGCTGTCGAGCAGGGCCTCGTGCGGTCCGTGGTGCCAGACCCGGGCCAGCTTCCAGGCGAGGTTGTCGGCGTCCCGCAGCCCCTCGTCGAGGCCCTGGGTGCCCAGCGTGCCGAGCAGGTGTGCCGCGTCCCCGGCGAGGAGGACCCGGCCGGAGCGCCAGCGGCGGGCCAGCCGGTGGTGGACGGTGTGAACGCCGGTGTCGAGGAGTTCGTACGGCGGTGTCGTGCCGTCGTTCCAGCCCGCGAGAGTCTCCCTGATCCGGGTCACCAGCAGCTCGGGCGTGACCAGGTCCTTGCCGGGCGGCAGCAGCCAGTCCAGGCGCCAGACCCCGTCCGGCAGAGGTCGGGCGGTGATCTCGCCGGCGGGCGGGCCCGAGGTCCGCCACGGCGGCATCCGGTGCAGCAGCGCCTCCCCGGGCCGGGGAAGTTCCGTGCGCAGGGCGGCGACGGCATGCCGTTCCACCGCGGTACGGCCGGGGAAGCGGATGTCGGACAGCTTGCGCACGGTGGAGCGCGGCCCGTCGCAGCCGACCAGGTAACTGCCGCGCCACCAGGTCCCCCGGGGACCACGGGTGTGGGCGGTCACGCCGGACGGCTCCTGCTCGACGGTGTCCAGGCGGCTGTCCGCGGCGATCCTGACCAGCCGCTCGCCCGCCAGCGCGGTGCGCAGGGCGCCGGTGACCACGTGCTGCGCGATGTGCAGCGGGGCGGACCGGGCGTCGTCGAAAGTGATCTCGCGCATCACCTGCTTGCGCCGCATCGACCGCCATCCGGCCCAGCGCATGCCGGCCGCGGCGAGCGGCTGCCCGGTCAGCCGCTCGAGCAGCGCGGCGGTGTCCTCGCGCAGCACGACGGTGCGGGCGAGGCGGGGCTCGTCCTTTCCGGGGCCCTCGTCGAGGACGACGGCCGGCACCTCCTGGCGCGCCAGCGCCAGTGCGAGCGTGAGCCCGACGGGCCCCGCCCCGACGACGATCACCGGGTCCACGGCGTGGCGCCCCCTGTCCGCGGCGGTGTCCGGGGGGACATGTGTGAACAGACGGGGGGAGCAGGGTGCACGATCACAGAACGTATGCAACCGAGAGCGGCTGCTTGCGTCAAGTGACGTCGACTGCCGCGTGGCTGAGTGTTGGTCAGCCGAGGGGTGGCCGGGCTCCGGCCGGACCGCGCGGCGGCCGGGGGCGAGGGCACCCGCGAGGCGGTGTCCCGCCCGGACCGGCGGGCGCACCGCGGCGGGCACATCGGGTGGTGGTGGAGCCGCCCCGTGCGGGAGGACGGCACCACCACCCATGGGTCACCCGCAGGTCACCCCTCGGTCTTCCTGTCGGTCACCGGCTCGGGTCCGACGGACTCCAGCTCTTCGAGCTGCTCCGCCGCCAGCACGGTGCCGGAGCTCCTCCTGCCCCGCTGGACCCTGCCGCCCAGCCAGGCGGCGAAGCTGGTCAGCAGGAAGTTGAGCACGACGTAGATCACCGCGACGACGATGAAGCTGGGGATGATGTTCGCGTAGAAGCCGCTCATCGTCCGCACCGAGCGGAGCAGTTCGGCGTATCCCACCATCGCGCCGCCCAGGGCGGTGTCCTTCACGATGACGACGAGCTGGCTCACGATCGCCGGCAGCATCGCGGTGACGGCCTGCGGCAGCAGGATGTTCGTCATCGTCTGGCCCTTGCGCAGGCCGATGGCCTGGGCCGCCTCGGTCTGCCCCTTGGGCAGGGACAGGATGCCGGCCCGGACCACCTCGGCGAGCACCGAGGCGTTGTAGAGGACGAGACCGGTGACGACCGCGTACAGGGGCCGCACGTCGCTGCTGATGTCGGTGAACGTCGCGTAGAACTCGTTCGAGAACAACATCAGGATCAGCACCGGGATGGCGCGGAAGAACTCCACGACCGCGGCGGCCGGGACCCGGACCCACCGGTGGTCGGAGAGCCGGGCGACACCGAACACGGCGCCCAGCGGCAGGGCGAGGACCAGCGCGAGGGCCGCGGCCTTGAGCGTGTTGCCCAGGGCCGGCAGCAGATAGGTGGTCCACACCCGGGAGTCGGTGACGAACGGCTTCCACTTGGCGGCGTCCAACTGGCCCTTGTCTGCCATGACGGCGATCGCCCACCAGCCGACCGCGATCAGCACGGCCAGGAACACCACGGTGTAGACGAGGTTGCGGGCCTTGGCGCGGGGGCCCGGAGTGTCGTACAGGACGGAGGTCATCGCTTCACCGCCACTCGCTTGCTGACCCATCCGAGGATCAGGCCGGTCGGCAACGTCAGGCACACGAATCCGAACGCGAAGATCGCGGAGATGAGCAGCAGCTCGGCCTCGTTCTCGATCATCTCGCTCATCAGCAGGGCCGCTTCGGACACACCGATCACGGCCGCGACGGTGGTGTTCTTGGTCAGGGCGATCAGTACGTTCGCCAGCGGGCCCACGACGGAGCGGAACGCCTGCGGAAGGATCACCAGGGTCAGTACCTGCGTGAACCGCAGACCGAGCGACCGGGCCGCCTCGGCCTGCCCGACGGGAACGGTGTTGATGCCGGACCGCAGTGCCTCGCAGACGAAGGCCGCGTGGTACGCCACCAGACCGAGGACGGCCAGCCGGAAGACCCGCGTCTTGACGTCGTCGGCGGCACCCATGGACACGCCGAAGGTGTCGGCCAGCCCCATCGCGGTGAACAGGATGATGATCGTGAGGGGGATGTTCCGCACCACGTTCACGTACGCGGAGCCGAACCCCCGCATCAGCGGGACCGGGCTGACACGCATCCCGGCCAGCAACGTGCCCCAGATCAGGGAGCCCACGGCCGAGTAGACGGTGAGCTGCACCGTCACCCAGAACGCCCCCAGCAGGTCATAGCCTTGAAGAAAGTCGAACACGATATTCCGTGCTTCCGCCTCGGTGGTTGGCGTGGCACGCCGCACCGAGGCGGTGCGGCGTGCCACCGAGCCGTTGTCCCGGGGTCACCGGGAGCCGTCAGCCCTGCTCGGTGATCTGCGGAGCGGGCTCGAAGTCGTAGTTGGCCGGACCGAAGTTGGCCTTGACCGCCTTCTCCCAGGAGCCGTCGTCCTCCATCTTCTTGAGGGCGTCGTTGATCTTGCCCTGGAGTTCGGTGTCGCCCTTCTTGATGCCGATGCCGTAGTACTCGTCGCTCAGGTTGAGCCCGGCGAGCTTGAACTTGCCCTGGTACTGCTGCTGCGCGGCGTAGCCGGCGAGGATCGAGTCGTCCGTGGTGAGTGCGTCGACCGCACCGCTCTCCAGGCCGCTGAGGCACTCCGAGTAGCCGCCGTACTCCTGCAGCTGGGAGTCGGGCGCGAACTTCTTCTTCACGTTCTGCGCGGAGGTGGAGCCGGTGACCGAGCAGAGCTTCTTCTTGTTCAGGTCGTCACCGGACTTGACGTTGTCCTTCGTCCGGATCAGCAGGTCCTGGTGGGCCAGGAAGTACGGGCCGGCGAAGGACACCTTCTCCTTGCGCTGGTCCGTGATCGAGTACGTGGCGACGATGAAGTCGACGTCACCGCGCCGGAGCAGGTTCTCGCGCTCCTTGCTCGGGGCTTCCTTCCACGTGATGTCGCTCTCGTCGTAGCCGAGCTGCTTGGCCACGTACTTCGCGACGTCGATGTCGAAGCCCTTGTAGCCGTCGGGGGTCTCCTGGCCCAGACCGGGCTGGTCGACCTTGATGCCGATGGTGATCTTGCCTCCGCCGCCGCCGCTTCCGCTGTCGGAGTCACCGCCGCAGGCGGTGGCGGTGAGGGCGAGGGTGAGCGCGACGGCCGAGGCCGCAGTGACCTTGCGGAGGTTCATGCTGGACATCCTTTGCGTGATGGGAGTGGCGGACCGGGCTCTCGGGGCGAGGGGCCCGGCCGGTCAGTGGTGGAGGATCTTCGACAGGAAGTCCTTGGCGCGGTCGCTGCGCGGATTGCTGAAGAACTGGTCGGGCGTTGCCTGCTCGACGATGCGGCCGTCCGCCATGAACACCACGCGATTGGCCGCCGAGCGCGCGAAGCCCATCTCGTGGGTGACGACGACCATCGTCATCCCCTCGCGCGCGAGCTGCTGCATGACCTCCAGGACCTCATTGATCATCTCGGGGTCGAGGGCCGATGTCGGCTCGTCGAAGAGCATCACCTTCGGGCCCATCGCCAGCGCCCGCGCGATCGCCACGCGCTGCTGCTGGCCGCCGGAGAGCTGTGCGGGGTACTTGTCGGCCTGGGTGCCCACTCCGACCCGGTCGAGGAGGGCCCGCGCCTTCTCCTCGGCCCGCTTCTTGTCGGTCCGGCGGACCTTGACCTGACCCAGCATCACGTTCTCGAGCACGGTCTTGTGCGCGAAGAGGTTGAAGGACTGGAAGACCATGCCGACGTCGGCGCGCAGCCGGGCCAGCTCCCTGCCCTCCTGCGGCAGTGGCCCGCCGTCGATCGTGATCGTGCCCGAGTCGATGGTCTCCAGGCGGTTGATGGTGCGGCACAGGGTGGACTTGCCGGACCCGGAGGGCCCGATCACCACCACCACTTCACCGCGGTCGATCGTGAGATCGATGTCCTGGAGCACGTGCAACGCGCCGAAGTGCTTGTTGACGCTCTTCAGGACGACCAGCTCGTCGGTCGCGGCCGAATCCTTCTTGGCCACCGATACTTCGGTCATCGCTTCTGGGCTCCGTCCTCCTCGGTTTCGGAGGACAGTAGAGGGCCTTCCCGACCAGCGTCATTACATCTGAGGGGAATCTGAGCATCACGATCCGATAGCAATCGGACACGTGTCGTAGCACTTGTCACCTGCGGACGTATCGTCCGGATAACGGAAGCCGCGCGCAACCGGAACCCCCTTGACGGCGTCGTCCTCCATCAGCGTGACTGCCATGGTCGCGCGCGCGTGCACGCGTGATCAGAGCGATCGAGACCGTACGGACGATGAACCGAAGGAGGCCGGGATGAGACTTCTGCTCGTCGAGGACGACAACCACGTCGCGGCGGCGCTGTCCGCAGTCCTGGCGCGGCACGGCTTCGACGTCACGCACGCGCGCAACGGCGAGGAGGCCCTGCAGGCGCTGGTCCCCGAGGGCCCCGGATTCGGGGTCGTCCTGCTCGACCTGGGGCTGCCCGACCAGGACGGCTACGAGGTGTGCAGCAGGATCCGCAAGCGCGCGAGCACCCCGGTGATCATGGTCACCGCCCGCTCCGACGTGCGCTCGCGCATCCACGGCCTCAACCTCGGCGCGGACGACTACGTGGTCAAGCCGTACGACACCGGGGAACTGCTCGCCCGCATCCACGCCGTCAGCCGGCGCACCGCGCCGGAGGACGGCACGGGCGGCACCGAGGTCGCGCTGCGGCTGGGCTCCGTGCTCATAGAGCTGCCCACCCGTCAGGTCACCGTGGACGGCGCGGTCGTCCAGCTGACCCGCAAGGAGTTCGACCTGCTCGCGCTGCTCGCCCAGCGCCCGGGCGTCGTCTTCCGCCGGGAGCAGATCATCAGCGAGGTCTGGCGCACCAGTTGGGAAGGCACGGGCCGCACCCTGGAGGTGCACGTCGCCTCACTGCGCGCCAAGCTGCGCATGCCCGCCCTGATCGAGACCGTACGCGGCGTCGGCTACCGCCTCGTCGCCCCGGGCACCTAGCGGGGACCGGTTGCGCACACGCCTGCTGCCGCTGCTGATCGTCCTGATGGCGGCCGTGCTGCTCGCCCTCGGCATCCCGCTCGCCATCAGCCGTGCCGCGGCCGAGCAGCAGCAGGTCGTCGTCGACCGGATCGACGACACCGCCCGCTTCGCGGCCCTCGCCCAGTACGTGACCGAGGCGCCCAGCGCCGCCGGCCGGAACATCCAGGACGACCGTCTGGAGACCCTGAGCCGCGAACTCGCCAGCTACCACGACGTCTACGGCATACGGGCCGGGGTCTTCTACCGCACCGACAGTCCGATGGCCCACGCCCCGGCCGGCTTCTTCCTCCCCGAGGAGGGCGAGGTCCGCAGCGCCTTCGCCGAATCGCTGCTCAGCCGGCGCAGCCACGATCCGCGCCAGGTGTGGCCCTGGCAGCGCGGCCGGCTGGTGGTCGCCTCCCCGGTGATCCGGGACGGGGACGTCGTCGCGGTCGTGGTCACCGACTCGCCCACCGGGCAGATGCGGTCGCGGATCCTGCGCGGCTGGCTGGTGATCGCCGCCGGTCTGGTCGCGGCCATGCTGCTCGCCGTCGGCGCCGCGCTGCGTCTGACCGGCTGGGTGCTGCGTCCCGTGCGCATCCTGGACGCGACGGCGCACGACATCTCCACCGGGCGGCTGAAGTCACGCGTCGCGGTGGCGAGCGGTCCCCCCGAACTCAGGCGGCTGGCGAAGTCGTTCAACGAGATGGTCGACAACGTCGAGGACGTGCTGGAGCAGCAGCGTGCCTTCGTCGCCGACGCCTCGCACCAGCTGCGCAATCCGCTCTCGGCCCTGCTGCTGCGCATCGAACTGCTCGGCATGGAGCTGCCGGAGGGGAACGAGGAGATCGCTTCCGTCCAGGCCGAGGGCAAACGCCTGGCCCGGGTCCTGGACGACCTGCTCGACCTCGCCCTGGCCGAGCACGCCGAGGCGGACCTGAAGACCACCGACATCGGCGCGCTCGCCGCCGAGCGCGTCGCGGCCTGGGCCCCGGCCGCCGAGGCCAAGGGCGTCCGCCTGGCCGGGGACTGCCCGCCGACCACCGCGTGGGCCGACCCGGTCACCCTGTCGTCCGCGCTGGACGCCGTGATCGACAACGCGGTCAAGTTCACGCCCGAGGGGCAGAGCGTGGAGGTCACGGTGCTGGCCGACGGCGCCACCTCCTGCGTCGTCGTCTCCGACCACGGCCCCGGCCTGACCGACGAGGAGCTCGCCCGCATAGGCGACCGCTTCTGGCGCAGCGGGCGGCACCAGAACATCAAGGGCTCCGGCCTCGGCCTCTCCATCTCCCGGGCGCTGCTCGCGGCGGGTGGCGGCTCGATCACGTACGGCCGCCACGAGCCGCACGGGCTGACGGTGACCGTCAGCGTGCCCCGCAGCGGGCCCGCGGCCTGACCGGACGGCGGCCGGGTCCTGTGGGCCGGCCGGTCCCGTGGCCGGCCCCCGCGGCGCGCGGCTCAGCGACCCGCGCTACGGCTTGACCGACCGGTAGTAGCGCCGTGCGCCCTGGTGCAGTGGGAGGGGGTCGGTGTAGATGGCCGTGCGCACGTCGACCAGCTGCGCGGAGTGCACGTGCGCGCCGATGTGGTCGCGGCTCCTGATCACCGTGCGGGTCAGCCACTCGGTCAGCCGGGGATCCACGTCCGTGCGGGTGATCAGCAGGTTGGAGACCGCCATCGTGGCGACGGGGGCGCCGTTCTGCACGCTGGGGTAGGCAGACTCGGGCATGTTCGTGGCGCGGTAGTAGCGCGTGGCACCGCCGTCGCGGTGCAGCCTGGCGACGAGGTCCGCGTCGATCGGCACGAACCGCACGGGAAAGGACTCCGCGAGCTGGCGTACCCCGTTCGTCGGCAGACCGCCCGACCAGAAGAAGGCGTCGATCGCGCCGTGCTCCAGCCGCCCCGGTGCGCGGGCGATGCCGTCCGCCTCCGGCTCGATGTCCTTGCCCGAGTCGATGCCCGCGGCCTGCAGCAGCCGGTCGGCGATGAGCCGTACACCGGACTCCGGCGGGCCGATCGCCACCCGTCTGCCCCGCAGGTCGGCGATCGACCTGATGTCGGAGTCGCGTGGGACGACGAGCTGCACGTAGTCGTCGTACAGGCGGGCCACGCCACGCAGCCGGTCCGCCCCGGGCCCGTGGCGCAGTTCGTACGTGCTCACCGCGTCGGCCGCGGCGATGGTGAAGTCGGCCTCACCGGTCGCGAGCCGGGTGACGTTCTCCTGTGACCCCTCGCTGCTCAGCAGCCGTACCGTCAGGTTGGGCATGTCCTGGGCGAGCGCGCTGCGCAGCCGCCGTCCGTAGTCCTGGTAGACCCCGCTCGCCGTGCCGGTGCTGATCGTGATCCGGCCGCGCGGAGGCTGCTCGCCCAGGGGCAGCAGCCACCACAGCAGCAGGCCGAGCGTCACGACGCCGGCGGCGGCGCCCTGGAGGGCCCGGCGTCTGCCGATGTGCGGGAGATGTGCGGACATGCGGGCGATCCTGCCAGGCCGGGGCCGCCCTGACCAGGGCCGGAGCCCGGAGGGGCGCTGCCGGTGACGGTCGTTACAGTCGGCTCCATGAGTTCCTCGCCCGCCGAACTGGTCCGTGAGTTCCACCGCGCCTTCGGGCTCGCCGCCCGCAGCACGCCGACGGAGGTGTCGCCCGAGCTGGCGGCGCACCGCGGCGAGCTGCTCGCCGAGGAGGCCGCGGAGGTCGCCGAGGTCGAGGTCACCGGCCCGCTCGACCGGCTTGCGCACGAGCTGGCCGACGTCGTCTACGTCGCGTACGGCACCGCTCTCGTCCACGGCATCGACCTCGACCAGGTGATCGCCGAGATTCACCGTTCGAACATGACCAAGCTGGGCCCGGGCGGCCAGGTGGCCCGCCGCGCCGACGGCAAGGTCCTCAAGGGGGAGCACTACGAGGCCCCGGACGTGGCGGCGGTGCTGCGGCGGCAGGGGTGGGCGCCGGGCGGCGGGGCCTGAGAGGGGCCCGCCGACGCGGGCAGCGGGAGGGGTGGGGGCCGGGGAGGAGGCCGAGCCGCTCTGCCGCCGTGTGTTCCGGCCCCCTGCCTTCCCAGGGCTGGTCGGTGCGTCCCCGGGCAGGAGCGGTGAGCCCCTTCGGTGCTGCGGGGGCCACCTGGTGGCAGGTCCGGGATGGCCCGATCCGCAGGACCGAAATAGCATGATTTGCGGACGTCGGTCTCGCTGCGCGGGATTCCCGGGTCAGGCTCCGAAACGGTCACCAGAGGAAGACCCCTACCGGAGGAGAGGCAGTCATGTCGGGACGCGTCGTGGTGGGAGTGGACGGCTCCGAGGAGAGCGTGACGGCGGTGGACTGGGCCGCGGACGAAGCCGCGCTACGGGGCGCCGAACTGCGCCTGGTGAACGCCTCGCTCTGGCAGGAGCACCCCGTCGTGGTGGCCGTCCAGCCGGCCCGCGACGTGCGGGCCGAGCGCGCACGGGACCTGCTGGGCGCCATGACGGATCGGGCCCGCTCCCGCCGGACCTCCCTCACCACCAGCACCGAGGAGATCGAGGACGCGCCCGCCGGCGTGTTGCTGTCCGCCTCCGCCCACGCAGACCTCGTCGTCCTCGGCTCGCACGGCTTCAGCGCCGGCACGGGCTTCACGGCCGGGTCCGTGGGCCAGGCGGTGGCGGCGGAGGCGGACAGCCCCGTCGTCCTGGTGCGCGAGAGCACACCCGACGGCGACGGCGCTGTCGTCGTGGGCCTGGACATCCTGTCGCCCGGCGAGGAACTCCTCGCCTTCGCCTTCGCCTTCGCGGCCCGGCGCTCCGCACCCGTCCGCGTCGTGCACACCTGGCACCTGACCCCCCTGCACCCGCACGGCGGGGGAAGCGCGGCCGAGGAGGCGGGCAAGGAGGCGCTGGGCGAGGCGGTGCGGTCCGTCCGCGAGCGCTTCCCCGAGGTGAAGGTGGAGCTGGTGGCCACCGCCGGACGCGCGGCCGGCCACCTGATCCAGGCCGCGACCGGTTCCGCGATCGTGGTCGTGGGCCGCCGTCGCGGGCATGCGCTGCGCGGTCACATCGGGGCCGTCGCCCACGCGGTGATCCACCATGCCGCCAGCCCGGTCGCCGTCGTCCCGCACACCTGACCCGCGGGCCCGCGGCCCGGTGCGCCATGGACATGCGGGCACCGGCGAAAGCGCGTGTACTGGAGGGGCAGGACGCCCCGAGGAGATCGGACCGCCGCCCATGACCGACCCGGCCACAGGGGCGAGGTGGAGCGGGCGCGGGCCTCCGGTCCGAACCGCAGCCCGGGCGGGCGACCGAAAGCCGCCGTCCGTCTGCCCGCCCATGACACCCGTGCCCCGGCGCCCTTCCGCGCTTGCGCACGCCCCACACCGCTGCACGCCGAGCCGGACACGGCCCCCGGACCGTGCCGCAACCACCTCAACCCGGCGTCACCACGGACGCCTCGCACAGCGGGGAGGCAGACATGACCACCGACACCCCCATGCAACTCGGCATGGTCGGACTCGGGCGCATGGGCGCGAACCTGGTGCGCCGGCTCATGCGCGACGGCCACAGCTGCGTGGCGTACGACCTCGACGCGGACGCCGTCGGGGAACTGGCACAGGAGGGCGCCACCGCCGCGTCCTCCCTGAAGGACCTCGTCGGCAGGCTCAGCAGGCCCCGGAACATCTGGCTCATGGTGCCCGCCGGCGTGGTGCAGCCCACCGTCGACGAACTGGCCGACATGCTCGACCCCGAGGACATCGTCATCGACGGCGGCAACTCCTACTACCGGGACGACATCACCCGCGCCGGGCAACTGCGGCCGCGCGGGGTCCACTACGTGGACTGCGGAACCTCCGGGGGGGTATGGGGCCTGGAGCGCGGATACTGCCTGATGGTCGGTGGAGACCGGGAGGCGGTCCTGCGTCTCGACCCGCTCCTGCGCACGATCGCCCCGGGCGCGGGCAGCGCGGAACCCACCCCCGGGAGGACCACGACGACCGGCACCGCCCCCGACGGCTACCTGCACTGCGGACCCAACGGCGCCGGCCACTTCGTGAAGATGGTCCACAACGGGGTGGAGTACGGGATGATGGCCGCCATCGCCGAGGGGCTGAGCATCATCGAGCACGCCGACGCGGGACTGCGCGACCGCACGGTCGACGCCGAGACCGCCCCGCTGCGGGACCCCGACGCCTACGCCTACGACATCGACGTCGCCGAGGTCGCCGAGGTGTGGCGGCGCGGCTCCGTCGTCGGCTCCTGGCTGGTCGACCTGATCGCCGACGCACTGGCCCGGTCGCCGGAACTGGACGCGTTCGCCGGCCGCGTCTCCGACTCCGGCGAAGGCCGCTGGACAGTGCAGGCGGCGGTGGACGAGAGCGTGCCCGCACCGGTGATCACCGCAGCCCTCTACGAGCGCTACGCCTCGCGCGGGCTGGGCGAGTTCACCGGCAAACTGCTGTCGGCGATGCGCGGCGAGTTCGGCGGGCACGCCGAGAAGGCGGGCTGAACCGTGACCCGGCCCGCCCCGACCCGCACCGCGCCCCCGGAGAGGCGCCCGGACCCCCATGTGATCGTGCTCTTCGGCGCGACCGGGGACCTCGCCCGCCGCAAACTGCTGCCGGGACTGTTCCATCTCGCCGTCGCCGGGCTGATGCCCGAGCATTATCGGGTAGTGGGCTCCGCACCCGCCGCCGTCGCCCTCGACGACGACGACTTCCGTGCCCACGCCCGCGACGCGGTGGCCGAGTTCGGCCGGTCGAAGCCGCAGGGCGAGGCGTGGGAGGCGTTCGAGGAGACCCTCGGTTTCGGCGCCGCGGACCCCGAGGATCCGCAGCCGCTGCTGGACGCCGTGCACCGGGCGGAGCAGGTCCTGGGCGGCCGCCCGCGCCGGCTCTTCCACCTGGCCGTGCCCCCGGCCGCCTTCTCCTCCGTCGTCGGCCTGCTCGGCGATTCGGGACTCGCACAGGACGCGCGCGTGATCGTGGAGAAGCCGTTCGGCACCGACCTGCCGTCCGCGCGGGCCCTGAACGCCACGGTCCACGCCGTCTTCGACGAGTCGAGGGTCTTC
Source organism: Streptomyces sp. MUM 2J (assembly GCF_022414535.1). Lineage (GTDB taxonomy): Bacteria > Actinomycetota > Actinomycetes > Streptomycetales > Streptomycetaceae > Streptomyces. The sequence continues at coordinate 439,410 of NZ_JADWYM010000001.1, read as the reverse complement.
CGCATCGACCACTTCCTCGGCAAGGAGTCGGTCGACAACATCCTGGCCCTGCGGTTCGCCAACGGCCTGGTCGAGCCCGTCTGGAACCGCAACCACATCAGCCACGTCGTGATCGACGTGCCGGAGAGCATCGGCATCGAGGGCCGGTCCCGCTTCTTCGAAGGAACCGGCACCTTCCGGGACATGATCGTCACCCATCTCTTCCAGCTCATGGGTTTCGTGGCGATGGAGCCCCCGACCTCGCTGGAGGCCCACGCGCTGCGGGACGAGAAGGAGAAGGTCTTCCAGTCCCTGCGACCGCTGGACCCGGCCCACGTCGTCCGCGGCCAGTACACCGGCTACCGCGACGAACCGGGAGTGGACCCGCACTCGGACACCGAGACCTTCGTGGCCCTGCGCGCCGAACTGGACAACTGGCGGTGGGCCGGCGTGCCCTTCTTCCTGAGGTCCGGCAAGTCCCTCGCCCAGGGCCGGCACCTGGTGACCCTGGGCTTCCGCGAACCGGTGCTGCGCATGTTCCCGCTGGACTCCGGGCACGGCGCCGGCCGGCGCGCCAACGAACTGGTGGTCGACTTCGACGATCCCGGTGGCATCACCGCCCGCTTCCTCGCCAAGGAACCCGGGCCCGCAATGCGCCTGGAGAGGGTCGAGATGGTCTTCCGGTACGCGGGCTCGTACGACCAGGACCACGCGCTGGAGGGCTACGAGCGGCTGATCCTGGACGCCATGCTGGGTGACCAGGCCCTGTTCACCCGCTCGGACGGCATCGAACGGCTCTGGGAGGCGGCCACCCCCCTGCTGGACGACCCACCGCCGGTCGAGCCCTACGCGCCCGGCTCCTGGGGGCCGGACTCGATCCGCCGGCTCATCGCTCCGTACCGGTGGAGTCCTCAGGACCCTCGCTGAGCAACGGGTCCGGCAGCAGCTCGCCCCGGCTCTCCAGCCGGTAGAGCAGCACCAGGGCCGGGCCCACCAACACCACCGCGACCAGGGAGACGATCACCAGCCAGCCCATCGTGGCCCGGGCTCCCGCCCCCTCGGCCACGGTCAGCGACGTCGGCAGCAGGTACGGACGCTGGGCCAGCCCCCAGGCGACGACGACCGCGCCGACGGAGCCCACGGCCGCAGCCCGGGTGAACTGGGTGGGGGCGCCGCGCACCAGGAGCCAGGCGGCGGCCAGCGCGCAGACCCCGGCCACACACACCAGGGCCAGCCCCGGCCCACCGGTCAACCGCTCGTGCACGTACGGCGCGTCGTCCCGGGTCAGCACGATCCCGATGCCGGCCAGCACGGCGAGCGCCAGCAGCGTGATCAGGGCGCGCCGCCGGAAGTAGTCGACCAGGTCCGGGGTCCCGTAGGCGCGGGCGTCGCCGGAGAGGAAGACCGCGCCGAGGAACGCCGCCGCGGCCACCGTCATCAACCCGGTCAGCACCGAGGTGGGGTTGGTCCAGGCGGAGACCGAGGCGGAACCGCCCGGTGCCACCCGGCCCGAGGCGACGCCGCCCACTGCGGCGCCGAAGAAGTACGGGGTCAGGACCGAGGCGACGGCGAAGGCCGCACCGAAGAGGCGCCGTTCGGCGAGCCGCCGGGTCGGCTTGCGGAGGGCGAAGCCCGCGCCGCGCAGGACAAGCCCCATGGCGGCCAGCGTCAACGGCAGCCAGAGCACGCTGAACACCGCCTGGAACATGACCGGGAAGCCGGTCCACATGACCACCAGGACGAAGACCAGCCAGACGTTGTTGACCTCCCACACCGGCGCCACCGCGTGGTCGATCAGGGCGCGCGGACGGTTCCCGCGCCGTGCCCCGCCGGCCAGCAGGTCCCAGAATCCGGCGCCGTAGTCGGCGCCGCCCCCGCAGGCGTAGGCGGCCACGGCCAGCACCAGCACCCAGGCGACGGCGTCGGCGATCACCGGCGGCCTCCCGGCAGGTGCTGCGGGCGCGGCCCGTACGGTGCGGCGTGTTCCGGTGCCTCGCCGGCGGCCGGCCGGGCACCTTCCCGGATTCCGGTCCGCTCGTCCCTGAGGCGCCAGCGGGTACGCATCCCCAGCAGCACGGCGACGAACACCACGAGGAGGGCGACGTAGCCGACGACGACGACCCCCATCACCGCCCACAGGGTGCCGGCGGAGGTGGCGGTGACCGCCTCGGACACCCGCATGTGCTCGTACACGATCCAGGGCTGGCGGCCGACCTCGGTGGTGATCCAGCCCGCCTCGACGGCGATCAGGCAGGCGGCGCCGGCCCCGGCGGCGGCCCGCAGGAACCAGCGCGACCCCGACGGATCGCGGCGCCGCCACCGGGCCCAGGCGTACCAGAGCGCGAGGAGCAGCAGCACGCTGCCGATCAGGACCATCACGTCGAAGGCCGTGTGCACGAGGGTCGCCTGACCCGTGGTCGGCCGGTCCTGTGCCGGCACCGACGTCAGTCCCGTCACCTGGGTGCTCGGGCTGAAACCGGCGAGCACGGAGTCGAGCTGGGGGATCTTGATGCCTCCGGACACCGAGCCGTCCGGGTTCAGCCGGCCGAAGATGTACTCGGGCACGTGGGTGCTGGTCCGCCAGACCAGCTCCGTCGCCGCGAACTTCACCGGCTGCTGGTGGAAGACGGACCGGGCGATGAAGTCGCCGAGGAAGAGCTGCACCGGGGTGAGCACCGCGGCGGCCGTGAACGGAACCGTGAAGCCCAGCCGGTGGTAGCGGTCCCGGCGCCCCCGCAGCAGCCCGGTCGCGTAGACGCCGGCCACGACGAACCCGGCGGTCATGAACATCCCCACCACGAAGTGCCAGTACTCGGGCCCGAACATCGGTGTGAACACCGCCGCGCGCACGTCCACGCCGACGGGGTCGCCGTTCGCGTCGAGCCCGAAGCCGCGGGGGGTGTTCATCCAGGAGTTCGCGGCCAGGATCCCGAACGCCCCCAGCAGAGCGACGAGGGGCAGCGGCACACCGAGCGCGAAATGCGTCCACGGCCGCAGCCGGCGCCAGCCGTACAGGTACACCGAGATCAGTACGGCCTCCAGGAAGAACGCCCACGCCTCGACGCCGAACCCGAGACCGAAGACGTCTCCCCAGCGCCCCATCAGCCCGGGCCACAACAGCCCGAACTCGAAGGACAGCACGGTTCCGGTCACCACGCCCACCGCGAACTGCACCGCCATCACCGCCGACCAGCGGCGGGCCAGCAGCATGGCCACCGGGTCGTCGGCGCGCAGCGCCCGGTAGTGCATCAACAGGGTGATGAAGGGCAGGGCGACACCGAACGGCACCAGCAGGATGTGGGTGCCGAGACTGAAGGCCATCAGCTCGCGGGCCGGCAGCAGCTGCGCAGGATCCTGCGCCAGCAGCCGTACGGCCCCGTTCACCGGTGCCACCCCGCCCCGTGCGCGGCCCTGCCGCGTGCGGGGCGCGGCGACGGGGCGCATGCGTGCTCCGCGCGATCGTCCACCGTGAGGTCCTCCCGTGAGGTGAGCCGTCGCCCTCACCCAAACACTGGACGGCCCGCGGAGGGGTGCTCACGCGGCGGCATTGCTCCGGATGCCGCTGAGACCTCGATCGGGCGGGTTCTCCACGGCACGCCCGGTGGCGTTCGGGCGGCGCGGTCGGCCGCGCGCTTCTAGCCTGGAAGGCATGCTGGGGCTTCCTGATCACGTACGTGCCTGTCTGTTCGACCTCGACGGGGTCCTCACCCGGACCGCGAAGGTGCACGCCGCCGCCTGGAAGGAGATGTTCGACGCGTATCTCCGCGAGCGGGCGGAGCGTGAGGGGACCGCGTTCGTGCCCTTCGACGCGATCGACGACTACGACGCGTACGTCGACGGGCGTCCGCGCGCGGACGGGGTGCGGACCTTCCTCGCGTCACGCGGGGTGCGCCTGCCCGAGGGAACACCGGACGACCCGCCGGAGGCCGAGACCGTGACCGGCCTGGGCACCCGGAAGAACACCCTGGTGCTGCGCCGGATCCGCGAGGACGGTGTGGAGCCCTACGAGGGATCGGTCGAGTTCGTCCACGCGGTGCGGAAGGCCGGTCTGGCGTGCGCGGTGGTGTCGTCGAGCGCGAACTGCCGGGACGTCCTGGTGGCGGCCGGCATCGAGGGCCTGTTCGACGAACGGATCGACGGCGTCACGGCACGCGACCGCGCCCTGCGCGGGAAACCCGCCCCGGACACCTATCTGGAGGCGGCCCGGGACCTGGGCGTGGAGCCGGGCGCCGCCGCCGTGTTCGAGGACGCGCTGGCCGGAGTCGAGGCCGGGCGGGCCGGACGGTTCGGAGTGGTCGTCGGCGTGGACCGGGTGGGCCAGGCGGAGCAGCTGACGGCGCACGGGGCGGACATCGTCGTCCGTGACCTGGCCGAACTCCTGGACGCGCGATGATCAGCCACTCCTGCTTCACGGTCGAGCCGTGGTGTCTGCGCGAGACGGAGCTGAACCTGGACGTGCTCGCCCAGAGCGAGTCGGTGTTCGCGCTGTCCAACGGGCACATCGGGTGGCGCGGGAACCTCGACGAGGGTGAGCCCCACGGGCTGCCCGGCGCCTACCTCAACGGCGTGTACGAACGGCACCCGCTGCCGTACGCGGAAGCCGGTTACGGTTATCCGGAGTCCGGCGAGACCATGATCAACATCACCGACGGCAAGGTCGTCCGGCTGCTGGTCAACGACCACCCGTGCGACCTGCGCTACGGGCGGCTGCTGGAGCACGAGCGGGTGCTGGACTTCCGCACCGGTGTGCTCAGCCGCACCGTGCGCTGGACCACGCCCGGCGGCCAGACCGTCCGCATCCGCGCGCGCCGGCTGGTGTCCTTCACCCAGCGGGCGGTCGCCGCCGTGGTGTACGAGGTCGAGCCGGTCGACGGCCCGGCCACGGTCGCGGTCCAGTCCGAACTCGTCGCCAACGAGCAACTGCCGCACGCCGAGGGGGACCCGCGGGTCGCTGCGGCGACCGGCTCCCCGCTCGTGGCGGAGGAGCACTTCGCGCAGGAGACCCGGATGCGGCTGGTGCACCGCACCGGTGTCAGCGGGCTGCGGGTGGGGGCGGCGGCCGACCACCTCGTGGACGGGCCTGAGGGCACGCGGTGGACGTCGCAGAGCGAGCCGGACGTCGTCCGTCTGACGGTGACCGCGGACCTGAGGCCCGGGCAGCGGCTGCAACTCGTCAAGTTCGTCGCCCACGGCTGGTCCGGGCAGCGCTCCCTGCCGGCCGTGCGCGACCAGGTCGAAGGAGCGGTGGCGGCTGCGGTCAGTGCCGGCTGGGAGGGACTCGCCGCCGAACAGCGGGCCTTTCTGGACCAGTTCTGGGCCGGCGCCGACGTCGAGGTGGAGGGGGACGCGCAGATCCAGCAGGCCGTGCGGTTCGCCCTGTTCCACGTCCTCCAGGCGGCGGCCCGCGGGGAGCAGCGGGCGATCCCCGCGAAGGGTCTGACGGGAACCGGGTACGACGGGCACTCCTTCTGGGACACCGAGTCCTATGTGCTGCCGGTGCTCTCCCTCACCGCGCCGCAGTCCGTCGCCCCGGTGCTGAAGTGGCGGCACCGGACCCTGCCGGCGGCCCGGGAACGCGCGCGCCAGCTCGGGCTGGAGGGGGCGACCTTCCCCTGGCGGACGATCAACGGAGCGGAGTGCTCGGCCTACTGGCCCGCCGGAACGGCGGCCTTCCACGTGAACGCCGACATCGCCCTGGCGGCGGTCCGGTACGTCATGGTCAGCGGCGACGAGGAGTTCGAGCGCGCCGAGGGGCTGGACCTGCTCGTGGACACCGCCCGGCTGTGGCGTTCCCTCGGCCACCACGACCCGGAAGGCGTCTTCCACGTCGACGGGGTCACCGGACCCGACGAGTACAGCGCCGTCGCCCGGGACAACCTGTACACCAACGTCATGGCCCGGCAGAACCTGCTGGCCGCGGCGGAAGCGGCCACGCGCCACCCGGACCGGGCCGAGGAACTCGGCGTCGACGACGAGGAGACGGCCGCCTGGCGGGACGCCGCGGCCCGCATGGCGATCCCGTACAACGAGACCCTGGGAGTGCACGAGCAGTCGGCCGGATTCACCCGTCTCCAGCACTGGGACTTCGAGGCGACCCCGCCCGAGCACTACCCGCTGCTGCTCCACTACCCCTACTTCGACCTGTACCGCAAGCAGGTGGTGAAGCAGGCCGACCTCGTGCTGGCGATGCTGGAGTGCCCGGAGGCCTTCACCGACGAGCAGAAGGCGCGCAACTTCGCGTACTACGAGGCGCTGACCGTCCGCGACTCCTCCCTGTCCGCGTGCTGCCAGGCGGTGCTCGCCGCCGAGACCGGGCACCTGCGGCTGGCCTACGCCTATATCCGCGAGGCGGCGCTGATGGACCTGGAGGATCTGGAGCACAACACCCGCGACGGGCTGCACATCGCCTCCCTCGCCGGCACGTGGATGGCCCTCGTCGTCGGCCTCGGAGGCCTGCGCCGGCACCCCGGCGAGGAGGGCAGGCCCGCACGGCTGGGTTTCGCCCCGCGTCTGCCCGAGGCGCTGTCCCGGCTGGTGTTCACCGTGACGGTGCGCGGGCGCAGGCTGAAGGTGGACATCGGCCCCGGCGAGGTGCGCTATGTCCTGGTGGAGGGCGAACCCCTGGTGGTGCTGCACCACGGGGAGCCGGTCACCGTGGCCGCCGGCGCACCCGTGGAGCGTCCGGTACCCCAGGTGCCCGCGGGTCCGGAGCCGCAGCAGCCCCGGGGCCGCCGCCCCGTCGGCCTGACCGACGGGCAGGAACCCGGGGCTGAGCCGCAGGACTGACACCCTCTCCTGCCCGTGGGAAGACGATTCCGGTCAGTACCGCTGTGCGGTACCCCTCGGGCTACGTCCCGGGGCGGGCCGGCGTCTCCAGAGGACCGACCAGGATCTCGGAGAAGGCGAGTTCGGCGGCTCCGATCAGCACCGCGTCGTCGCCGAGTTCCCCCCCCCACACGCAGCCGCAGGTTCTCCCGGGAGGCCGTGAGGGCGTGGCGGTTGATGCGGCTGCGGATCTGGGCGGCCGAGCCGGGAACACCTCGCGGAGCCCGAGCCCGGTCCCCGCCGGGCGGACAGCGGGCCTTCGGCCTCGCTCTACGAGGCGCTGGAGTCGGTGTCGTCGGCCGCTGCGGACAGGCTGAAGGACAGCAACGCGGTGGCCGTGAAGTCGTCGGCGGGTTCCACGGTCTGCCAGGCGCCGACGTGGTCCATGTAGCGGGCGCCGTGTCCGTCGAAGGCGGAGAAGGGGTTGCTCTTCTCGGCCGGGCACGTGCGCATCGTCGGGAAGGAGTTGAGTTCCCCGAGCCTGGCTGCCGCATTGGGGCCGTTGACCACACCGCCGACGAGGATGTCGCCCGTGCCGCTCAGGCTGCCTGCGAGATTGGCGGCCTGATGCTCGGGACAGTGCGGGAAGGTGGAGCCTTCACCGATGACGAAGGAGGATCCCCAGGCATTGGCGCCCAGCGCCCAGTTGCGCTGCTGGGTGGCGAAGGCGTCGTAGCGAGCGTCGCCGGTGACCCGGCGATACAGCTGTGCGGTGGCGGCCAGGCCGAAGGTGTGCGGCACGGAGTCGAACTCGGTGTAGACGGCTCCCGCCCGGAAGGGGTCATGTGCGGCGCGGACCCTGCCGTCGTCGAGCTGCCGCTCGAGGTCGGCGACAAGCTGATCGCGGCCGACCTCGCCGCTCGGCTCACCGTCGTCGATCACTCTTGCCAGATCCCCATGCGCCAGGGCGCTGACGTCCCCCAGCCCCAGGGCGCCGAGGTCGTCCGCGGACAGATACCGCGCGGCCCAGTGGCCCGCCTGTTCCGACCACTCCTGTGTCCGGTCGTCCCCGAGGGCCTCTGCCGCCAGAGCCAACTCGGCGCCGCCGAACTCCATGTCGTCCGCCCAGGACGACTCGGGGTAGAAGGCAAGAGGGAACGCGGTCGTCAGCTCCCCTTCCGGCGAGGTGTCGGCGAGAGCGTAGATCTGCGCGGCCTTCTCCAGTTCCTCACGGGCCCGCTCCGGATCGTCCTCGGCGTCCAGTTGCGCGGCGAGCGCGAAGGCGGCGGCGACCCGCCCCGCGAGATTGGGGCTGATGGGCTCGCCCGGAGGGGCGGCACGGAAGACCGGCCGGTGTTTGATCGCGTCGTCGCGATCGCCGGGCTCGACCTCCAACGCGTCGTCCGCCTCCGGCAGCCGCCAGACGTCGTGATCCGAACGCACAGGGCCGCTGGCGTTCCCGGTGCCGCCGATACCCGTGCCGACCTGGACGTAGAGGGTACGGGAGGATGCATCCCACATCTTGTCCAGCCAGTCCAGGCCATGGCGGGCCTCCTCGGCCAACTCCTCACCACCGTCCGGAGCGGTGCGTCGGGCCAGGAGGAGACTCGCGGTGGAATACGAGGCAGTGTGCGTGAACTTCAGGAAGTCCCCGGCGTCGAACCAGCCCTCGGAGACATCGACCGGACCGCCGACAGGTTCGAGAGGCTCGACCAGGCGCTCGGCGTCCTCGTCGTAGGCGGGCGTGTCGTACACGGTGGCCTGCCGGTCGGTCAGGTGCGAGGGTTTGCGGCGCAGCACCCCGGCGTCGACGTCCGCCCCGTCGCGCTGGGCCCTGAAGAACCGGACGTTGTCCCGGGCGACCTTGCCGAACAGCTCACCGGCGGACGCCACTCGGAACCTGGGTGAGGTCGCGGAGACCGGGCCGGTCACCTCCACCCGGTAGTCGCCGGCAGCGGTGAGGCGGGAGAGGTCCAGGGTACGGACGGACCGGTAGGTGCTGTTCCACCCACCTGTGGAGGGCCCGGCCGTCCCGGACAGGACCTCCCCACCGGAGGAGTCCAGCACCCGGAAGGGCACCCGGGCGACTGGGCGGGACGTCATCAGGTAGGCGTGCTTGACCTCGCCGGGTGCGTAGCCGACCTGGTCCACGCGCAGAACGGCGGTGGGCGGAGCGGCGGTCGGGCGCCCGGACGGGGACCGCGGCAGGCAGGAGACAGCGAGGACGGTCGCGGCGACACCCGCACCGAGCAGGGCGATCGCACGATTGCGTGGCTGGAGCATGCCGCAAGGCTGCCAGCGGCTTCATGAGCGAATCGTGAGGAGACGCGCCTCCTCGGCGTCACCTCCGGGAGGCACCCGGTTCCTCTGGGACGGCCAGCTCGGCAGTGGTTCCCCCTCCGGGGGCATCCCCGACACGGGCGGTGCCCCCGTGCAGCTCGGCCACCCACCGCACGATGGCCAGCCCGATTCCCGTACCCCCTCCGGGTCCCGCCGTCCGCCGGTCGAAGACCCGCTCCCGCAGGGCGGGGGCCACTCCCGGACCGTGGTCGCGCACCGCGACCCGGCCCTCCGCGACCACCACGTCGACCCGGGCCCTCTCGCCGGGAGCAGCCCCGTGCTTGAGTGCGTTCTCGATCAGGTTGCGTACCGCCTGGGCCAGCGGCTCGGGATCCCCGCACACCACCGTGGGCTCGGTGCGCACGGTCACCTCGGCAGGGGACGGCGGTAGCTCGTCTCTGGCCCGCCTGCCGGCCTCGCTCAGCCGGGCCAGTCCCGGCAGCATGCCGCGACGGCGGGAGAAGCGCTGCCGTGGGTGGTCCCCCGCGCCCCATTCCACGACGGTCACCGCTGCCGGGCCCTGCGTCAGGTCGTCCTCGCGCAGCGGTCCCAAGTGCACTACGCCCTGGTCGTAGTAGACAGCACGAGCGAGCCCCGTGGCTCTGCGGTCGAGATCGCTGTCGAGGGCATCACTGCGCGACCGGGCGTCGATCTCCGCCGCCACAGCAGCCAGGGCGGCCAGGCACAGGGCGGTGGTCAGGGCGAACAGGCCGGTCAGTGCCCACCGCAGCCGCCGTAGCCGCACGACTGCGGGTCTGCCGGCGGTCACCGGCTCACCGGGGCCCCGGCCGCCGGCTCCTCCACGTCGTCGATCACGAAGCCCACACCGCGCACAGTGCGGATCACGGCCGGGGCACCGAGCTTGCGGCGCAGCTGTGCGATCACCGCGTCCACCACGTTCGACATCGGCTCCGCCATCTCGTCCCAGCAGCACTCGATCAGGTCCGTGCGCGGCACCACCTGCCCGACCCCGGCCACGAGCAGCTCCAGAACCGCGAATTCCTTGGCGGTGAGGGCCAGCAGAACCCCCGAACGCCGCACCCGGCGGCGTCCCGGATCCACTTCGAGGTCCCCGACCACCGCCACCGACGGGCGGAGCCGGCCGACCCGCCGGCACAGCGCACCGACCCGCGCCGCCAGCTCCGCGAAAGCGAACGGCTTGACCACGTAGTCGTCCGTGCCGTCCTGGAACCCGGCTACGAGGTCCGCCACGGCATCCATGGCCGTCAGCATCAGCACCGGAACCCGCGCGCCCGCCCGGCGCAGGCGGCCCACCAGAGCCAGGCCGTCTCCGTCGGGAAGCCCCCGGTCCACCACCAGGCAGTCGTAGGCATTGGTCGCGAGCTTGAGATCCGCTTCCGCCAGCCGATCCGCGAGATCCACCGCGAACCCGGCCGACCGCAACCCCGACACCACGACCCGGCCCAGTTCCCGGTCGTCCTCCACCACCAGCACACGCATGTCCTGGAGATTAGTGGTGCTGCGGGACAGGTTCACCGGCTCGCGACGCCCGGCACGGCACCTCGACGCGTTGTCGCACCACCCGGGTACGCCATTGCCCGGGTGGTGCTCCGCCCGGCGATGCACCGCGGTGGGCGCCGCGCGCTTCCCGGCGAACCTTCCCGGTCGCAGCACTGGAGGGCCACATCGCCACGCCGGCCACCGCCGCTCGACCCCGTCGGGTTCGGGACCGGCGAGATGACCGAGCGCCGCACGCGCCCGCCGCGCCTCTCGGCAGACCGAGGGGGCACGGCACCCCCTGCTCGGTCCCGGCAGCCGGCGACCCGGTGATGCACGGGCGCGCACCGGCGAGGGGAAGGACGCCTCTCCGACGGACCCTGCGCCGGAGCGCTTGGACAGGCGCCGCCGCGGACCGCCTACCCTTGAGCCATGACCAGCAGCAGTGACCGGAGCGCGGCAGTGGACGTTCGATCATCCAAGACGTACGAAGTCCGGACCTACGGGTGCCAGATGAACGTCCACGACTCCGAGCGATTGGCCGGGCTGCTGGAGGACGCCGGCTACGTCCGCGCCCCCGAGGGCTCGGACGGGGACGCGGACGTCGTCGTCTTCAACACCTGCGCGGTGCGGGAGAACGCCGACAACCGCCTGTACGGCAACCTGGGCCGCCTCGCGCCGAGGAAGGCGTCGCGCCCCGGGATGCAGATCGCGGTCGGCGGCTGCCTCGCGCAGAAGGACCGCGACACCATCGTCAAGAAGGCGCCCTGGGTGGACGTCGTCTTCGGCACGCACAACATCGGCAAGCTGCCCGTCCTGCTGGAGCGCGCCCGCCTCCAGGAGGAGGCGCAGGTCGAGATCGCCGAGTCGCTGGAGGCCTTCCCCTCGACGCTGCCGACCCGGCGCGAGAGCGCCTATGCGGCCTGGGTCTCCATCTCCGTGGGCTGCAACAACACCTGCACCTTCTGCATCGTCCCCGCGCTGCGCGGCAAGGAGAAGGACCGGCGGCCCGGCGACATCCTCGCCGAGGTCGAGGCGCTGGTCGCCGAGGGCGTCAGCGAGATCACCCTGCTCGGGCAGAACGTCAACGCCTACGGCTCCGACATCGGCGACCGGGAGGCCTTCAGCAAGCTGCTGCGGGCCTGCGGGAACGTCGAGGGGCTGGAGCGCGTCCGCTTCACCTCCCCGCACCCGCGCGACTTCACCGACGACGTGATCGCCGCCATGGCCGAGACGCCGAACGTGATGCCGCAGCTGCACATGCCGTTGCAGTCCGGTTCGGACACGGTCCTCAAGGCGATGCGCCGCTCCTACCGGCAGGAGCGCTACCTCGGCATCATCGAGAAGGTCCGGGCCGCCATCCCGCACGCCGCGATCACCACCGACATCATCGTGGGCTTCCCCGGTGAGACCGAGGAGGACTTCGAGCAGACCCTGCACGTGGTCCGCGAGGCCCGGTTCACGCAGGCGTTCACCTTCCAGTACTCCAAGCGGCCCGGCACCCCCGCCGCCACCATGGAGGACCAGATCCCCAAGGAGGTCGTGCAGGCGCGCTACGAGCGCCTCGTCGCCCTTCAGGAGGAGATCTCCTGGGACGAGAACAAGAAGCAGGTCGGCCGGACCCTGGAACTGATGGTCGCCGAGGGCGAGGGCCGCAAGGACGACGCCACCCGCCGCCTGTCCGGCCGCGCCCCCGACAACCGCCTGGTCCACTTCACCCGGCCCGATCAGGAGGTCCGTCCCGGCGACGTCGTCACCGTCGAGGTGACGTACGCGGCTCCGCATCACCTCCTCGCCGAGGGCCCCGCGCTGGACGTCCGCCGGACGGCCGCGGGCGATGCCTGGGAGAAGCGCAACGCGGCCGAGACGGCGAAGCCCGCGGGCGTGATGCTCGGGCTGCCGCGGATCGGCGCGCCGGAGCCGCTGCCGGTCGCGGCGAACGGCTGCGGCTGCGACTGACGCCCGCCGCGAACCGGCCGCACGGCCGGCCACATCCGCGCGCCGGAGCGAGTGCCCCGCGTGCGCCCGCCGTCCGGTGCGACGGCCCGGCGGCGGCCCCCACGTCCCCGGCCGTCGCCGGGTGACGGAGGCCCACCACGGGGCGTTACGCTGCCGATCATGCTTGTCGCCGCCGCCGTCTGCCCCTGTCCGCCCCTGCTCGTGCCCGGCGTGGCCGCGGGTGCCGCGCCCGAGCTCGACGCCGCCCGCACCGCCTGCGCGGACGCGCTGGGCGTGCTGGCCGCCGCCCGGCCCGACCGGCTCGTGGTCGTCGGTCCCGCCGAGGAGGGCGGGAGCTACGGCGAGGGCGCGCACGGGTCGTTCCGGGGCTTCGGCGTGGCCCTCGACGTGACATTGGGGCGGGACACCGGACAGCGTGGCGGGCCCGCGCTGCCCGCGTCGCTCGCCGTCGCCGCCTGGTTGCTGCGGCGGGCCGGCTGGACCGCCGCCCCCGTCGGGGCGCTCGCCGTGGCGCAGGCCCTCCCACCCGACCGGTGCGCCCGGACGGGCCGGGAGATCGCCGCGGCGGCCGAGCGGGTCGCGCTGCTGGTGATGGGCGACGCCAGCGCGTGCCGCACGCTCAAGGCGCCGGGTTACCTGGACGAGCGGGCCGCGCCCTTCGACGCCGCCGCCGCGCGGGCACTGGGTTCGGCGGACGTGGCGGCCCTCCGGGCGATGGACGAGGAACTGGCGCGCGAGCTGAAGGTCTCCGGCCGTGCTCCGTGGCAGGTGCTCGCCGGTGCCGCGGAGGGGGCCAGGCTGTCCGGGGCCCTTCTCCACGAGGACGCGCCGTACGGCGTGGGATACCTGGTCGCGACCTGGTCGTAGCGCCCGCTCCCGAGGGGGCGCACAGGGCGGGGTGTTTCAGGAGGCGGGCGGGGGTCCTTCCGGGGGTGTGAAGGTGTCGTCCCCCGCCCCGGGACCGGGCTTGTGCGCGAGCCGGTCCATGGCGTGCTTCGCCTTCCCGGTACCCGTCTCGATCTTGTCGCTGTACCTGCCCCCGGTCTTCTCGTCGACCGTCTTCGCGGCCCGGTCCAGACCGTTGCCGATCCTGTCCCCGTGCTGCTGCGCGAGGTCGGAGACCTTGTCCCTGGCCGGGTTCAGCCTGGCCTTGAGGTTGTGCAACAGACCCATGGGTCACCTTCCCTGTTCCTGGGCTCCGCTCCTGGGCGCCGTTCCCCGTCCCCTCCGCCGCTGCGCCGCGTCGGGTGCGGGTGCCCTCACCGGCCCCGCCGACGGCCGTTCCCCGGCCTGCCGCCGCCGGGGGACCGCCCGCGCGGGGCATCGGCCTCCGCGGACCGTCCACCGCCCGCGCCACGTCCTTCGGAGCCCGCGTCCCGGGGCGGGACCGCCCGGCGCCGCCGGCTGCGAGGCGTCCGGCGCCTCCCCCCGGGCCGGCGAGATGTGGAGAAGCAGGGCAAGAACGCCCGTATCACCTCCATACGGTACTCGCGCGGGTGGCGTCCCGCCCCTCCCGGGTCCGTCCCCGTCCCGACCCCGAACCCGGGGCCGCTCGTGACGGATCGCGCCCCGCGCACCGGGCGGCGAACCGGCGCGGATCACATCACGCAACCCGTTCGAGGGCACTCCGCCGGGTTTGCGAGACTGGTGCGGTGACCAGCGCAGCCCCCGCCCCCCGCGTCATCGCCGTCGTCGGCCCCACCGCAGCAGGAAAGTCCGACCTCGGCGTCTTCCTGGCCCAGCAACTCGGCGGCGAGGTCGTCAACGCCGACTCCATGCAGCTGTACCGCGGGATGGACATCGGCACGGCCAAACTGACGCCCGGGGAACGCGGCGGCGTCCCGCACCATCTGCTCGACATCTGGGACGTCACCGTCACGGCGTCCGTCGCCGAGTACCAGCGCCTGGCCCGGGCCCGGATCGACGCGCTCCTCGCCGAGGGCCGCTGGCCCGTCCTCGTGGGCGGCTCCGGACTGTACGTCCGCGGCGCCGTGGACCACCTCGAATTCCCCGGCACGGACCCTCAGGTGCGCGCCCGGCTGGAGGCTGAACTCGCGCAGCACGGCTCCGGCGCCCTGCACGCCCGGCTGGCCGCCGCCGACCCCGGGGCCGCACGCGCGATCCTGCCCAGTAACGGGCGCCGCGTCGTCCGGGCACTGGAAGTGATCGAGATCACCGGCAAGCCCTTCACCGCCAACCTGCCCGGTCACGACTCCGTCTACGACACCGTCCAGATCGGCGTCGACGTGGCGCGCCCCGAACTCGACGAGCGCATCGCCCACCGCGTCGACCGGATGTGGGAGGCCGGGCTCGTCGACGAGGTGCGCGCCCTGGAGGCGCAGGGGCTGCGCGAGGGACGCACGGCCTCGCGTGCGCTCGGCTACCAGCAGGTGCTCGCGGCGCTCGCCGGAGGGTGCACGCTCCGGGAAGCGCGGGACGAGACCGTCCGTGCCACCAAGCGCTTCGCGCGCCGTCAGGATTCGTGGTTCAGGCGCGATCCGCGGGTGCACTGGTTGAGTGGGGCCGCCGCGGACCGCAGGGAACTTCCGAAGCTGGCGCTGGCGTTGATCGAACGACCGGTTACAGCCTGATCACGTCATGGCATCGGGACGCCCAGGCCGTCATCCGGGCCTCCGGGACCATGCCATCATCGACCTTCGATCGACCAAGTGGAGTCCGAGTTGGGAGGGCGCGTGGCGATGGAGGCCGGCCCTCGCGACACCGCACAAGAGACCGAACCCGTCACCGCCGACAGCGGCGAACCGGAGCGGGACGGCGGTTCGCTCGGTCCCGACGGGCTCGACGAGACCGAGGACGGCATGACCGCCGACGGCCCCGAGCCGGAGGAGATGTTCTCCTCCGGTCCCGAGGTCGAGGTCGAGCTGCGCCCGCAGCGCCGGCTGCGGATCTGGCAGCTCGCTCCCATCGTGGCCCTCGCGGCGACCGGCTCCCTGATGTTCGCGTTCCCGCTCGCCTTCGACTTCGGCGACAGCGGAGCCGTGATCGCCATGCTGGGGCTGCTGATCTGCTCCTGCGCGGCAGGCTGGGGCATGATGGCCGCCCGCAGGGTCGGCTACACCTGGCCGGGCCTGCCGCAGCGCGGCTCCGGCCGCCGCCCGGACTGGCGGGTCGTCCTCGCCTACGCCGTCGTCCTCGCCGCGGTCGCCGTCCTCGCCGTGTGGCGGGTCGCGCGACTGCGCTGACGGGGGCGCCCTCCCCGCGCACGCCGGTGCGCGGCGCCCACCGCTTACGATCGACGCATGAGCACGCGGATCGCCTTCCTCAAGGGCCACGGCACCGAGAACGACTTCGTGATCGTCCCGGACCCCGAGAACGCCGTCGACCTGCCCCCCGCCGTCGTCGCCGTCCTGTGCGACCGCCGCGCGGGCATCGGCGGCGACGGCCTGCTGCACGTGGTGCGCTCCGCCGCGCACCCCGAGGCCCGGCACATGGCGGCCGACGCGGAGTGGTTCATGGACTACCGCAACGGCGACGGCTCGATCGCCGAGATGTGCGGCAACGGCGTCCGCGTCTTCGCCCGCTACCTCCAGCACGCCGGGCACGCCACCGAGGGCGACCTCGCCGTCGCCACCCGCGGCGGCGTGAGGACCGTGCACATCGCCAAGGACGGAGACGTCACCGTCGGCATGGGCACGGCCCGGCTCCCCGAGGGCGAGGTCACGGTGAGCGTCGGCGAGCGCAGCTGGCCCGCGCGCAACGTGAACATGGGCAACCCGCACGCCGTCGCCTTCGTCGACGACCTGGCACACGCCGGGACCCTGCACGAGGCGCCGCCCTTCAGTCCGGCCTCCGCCTACCCGGACGGGGTCAACGTCGAGTTCGCGGTGGACCGCGGCCCCGCCCACGTCGCCATGCGGGTCCACGAGCGTGGCGCCGGCGAGACCCGCTCCTGCGGCACGGGGGCGTGCGCGGTCGCCGTCGCCACCGCCCGCCGCGACGGAGCCGACCCGGCCGTCACCGGGACCCCGGCCACCTACACGGTCGACGTGCCCGGCGGGCGTCTGGTGATCACCGAGCGCCCGGACGGCGAGATCGAGATGACCGGGCCCGCTGTGATCGTCGCCGAGGGCGAGCTGGACCCGGAGTGGCTCAGGGGCACGCAGCGCCGGTGAGTGCTCCGCCGGACGGGGCCCTCCGTGCCGGGGAGCCTGCCACGCGCCTCCGGCGCCGGCGCGCCCCTCGGAGGGCGATGTTCCCGATGCTCGCACATCCCCTCGGACGGCGCTGTCCTCCGGGAGGGTGAGCGTCCCGGGGTGCAACCGCTCAAGTGGCGGTCGCGCTCAAACCGCAAACGCCCTCACCGTCGCTCGAATGGGTGATCCGTTTCACGCTCGGCGAGAGCCGGTCGGTTGCGCGTGATGGGCTCGGTAGCATCAAGCACCGGCTCGGACGGGGGACCCGCCATCCCCTGAGCCGTGTCCGCCAAGGGGCACCCCGTCCGCCGGTCCACGCAGCCGGAGGTGCTCATGAGTGCGGAGGCCACGAACCCCGCCACCCCGGGTCCGGTCACCGGCCCGACGGCACGCTGGCGGTCGCGGATCGATCTGCGCCGCCTCGGCCGGGCGGCGCTGCTCGGTCCCGCCGCACGTGACCGGCTGCCCGACGCCATCAGCCACGTCGTCGACGCCCACCGCGCCCACCACCCCGACGCGGACCTCGAACCGCTGCGCCGCGCCTACCTGCTGGCCGAGTCCTCGCACCGCGGCCAGATGCGCAAGAGCGGCGAGCCGTACATCACGCACCCGCTCGCCGTGACGCTGATCCTCGCCGAACTCGGAGCCGAGACGACCACGTTGACGGCGTCCCTGCTCCACGACACCGTCGAGGACACCGAGGTGACGCTGGATCAGGTGGGCCAGCAGTTCGGCGAGGAGGTGCGGTATCTCGTCGACGGCGTCACGAAGCTGGAGAAGGTCGACTACGGGGCCGCCGCCGAGCCCGAGACGTTCCGCAAGATGCTCGTCGCCACCGGCAGCGACGTCCGGGTGATGTCGATCAAACTCGCCGACCGGCTGCACAACATGCGCACCCTCGGCGTCATGCGTCCCGAGAAACAGGCCCGCATCGCCAAGGTGACCCGGGACGTCCTCATCCCCCTCGCCGAACGACTGGGCGTGCAGGCCCTCAAGACCGAACTCGAGGACCTCGTCTTCGCGATCCTCCACCCCGAGGAGTACCAGCACACGCGGGACCTGATCGTCGAGAACGCCTCCCGCACCGACGACCCGCTCGCGGAGATCGCCGACGAGATGCGCGACGTCCTGCGCGAGGCGGACATCCCCGCCGAAGTCGTCATCCGGCCCCGCCACTTCGTCTCCGTGAACCGCGTCGCACGCCGCCGCGGACAGCTGCGCGGCGCGGACTTCGGCCGCCTGCTGGTGCTGGTGAACGAGGACGCCGACTGCTACGCCGTCCTCGGTGAACTGCACACCTGCATGACACCCGTCGTCTCGGAGTTCAAGGACTTCATCGCCGTACCCAAGTTCAACCTCTACCAGTCGCTGCACACCGCCCTGGCCCGCACGGACGGGCAGATCGCCGAGACGCTGATCCGCACCCACCAGATGCACAAGGTCGCCGAGGCCGGTGTGGTCGCCCTGGGCAACCCGTACGCGCCCGTGTCCGACGACCCCGCCGAGGGCGAACGCGTCGACCCCACCCGGCCCGGCTGGCTCTCCCGCCTGCTGGACTGGCAGGAGGCCGCGCCCGACCCCGACACCTTCTGGTCCACGCTGCGCGCGGACCTCGCACAGGACCGCGAGATCGCCGTCTTCCGGCCCGACGGCGGGGCCCTCGGCCTGCCCGACGGGGCGACCTGCGTGGACGCCGCGTACGCCCAGTACGGCGAGGACGCGCACGCCTGCCTCGGCGCCCGCGTGAACGGCCGCCTGGCGACCCTGAGCACCGTGCTGCGCGACGGCGACACCGTCGACCTCCTCATGGGCAAGGACCCGGCCGCCGAGCCCTCCCGGGAGTGGCTGGAGCACGCCCGCACACCCGCCGCCCGCATCGCCATCCAGCGGTGGCTGACGGCGCACCCGGCCCCCGACAGACCCGAGAGCCCGCCCGGCGACTCCGCCGTGCCCCGGCCCACCGCCGAGGCACCCGCCCCCCGCCCCGGGAGCGGCCCGCTCGCCGCCCGGCCCGGGGCCAACGCCGTCGTCGAACGCGCCGGGGCGGCCGTACGGCTCGCCGGCTGCTGCACGCCGGTACCACCGGACCGGGTCACCGGCTTCGCCGTGCGCGGCGGAGTGGTCACCGTGCACCGCGTGGAGTGCGCCGCCGTGGCGCGGATGAAGAACGCCGGGCGTGCGGAGGTCGGCGTGCGCTGGGGCGAAACCACCGAGTGCCGGGTCACCCTGGTCGCCGAATCGTTCGGCCGTCCCCACCTGCTCGCCGACCTCACCGAGGTCATCGCCCTGGAAGGCGCCGAGATCGTCTCCGCCACCGTCGAGTCCCCCACCCAGCAGCGGGTGCGCCACACGTACACCCTCCAACTCCGCGACGCCGCCCACCTCCCCGTGCTCATGCGCGCCATGCGCAACGTCCCCGGCGTGTACGACGTGAACCGCAGCCAGCACCGCCCGCCCACCCCCTGACCGGCCGGCGCGGCACGCCCGCCCCGCACCGGCACTCGTTCGGGTGGGCCGGGCGCGCGTCGCCCCCACCGGTGGGGTGCGCGCTGGTAGCCGTGGTGCATGCTGCTCACCCCCCGTGACCCCCGCGCCACCCGGCATCGCCCCCGCAACCCCCGCCGGGTGAAGGCGGCCCTGGTCGCCGCCGCCCTCAGCACCTGCCTCGTCGCCGCCGACGCGCCCCCGGCCCCGCTGGGCGTCGGCGACCGTCTCTTCCCCCAGCTGGGCAATCCCGGCTACGACGTGGCGGCGTACGACCTCTCCTTCACCTACTCCGGCAGCAACGACGAGCCGCTGGAGGCGGTCACCACGATCGACGCGTGGACGACGGCCCCGCTGCAGCGGGTCAACCTCGACTTCGCGCACGGCGACGTGGAGTCCGTGGACGTCGACGGTGAGCCCGCCGCCTTCACCGGCGCGGGCGAGGACCTCGTCGTCACCCCCGCCCGCCGCCTGCCCCGCGGCAGCTGGATGCGGATCACCGTGCGGCACACCAGCGACCCCACACCGGCGACCGGCAGGGACGGCGGCTGGGTGCGCACCGCGGACGGCCTCGCCATGGCCAACCAGGCCGACGCCGCCCACCTGGTCTTCCCGTGCAACGACCACCCCTCCGACAAGGCGATGTTCACCATCCGCGTCACGGCTCCCGAGGGCTACACCGCCGTCGCCAACGGCCTGCCGGCCGGCGCGGAACGGGCCGGCGGCACGACCACCTGGACGTACCGCACCCAGCACCCCATGGCGACCGAGCTCGCCCAGGTCTCCATCGGCCGCTCCAGCGTCCTGCACCGCACCGGCCCGCACCACCTGCCCCTGCGCGACGTGGTGCCCGCCAAGGACAGGGACAAGCTCGAACGCTGGCTGAAGAGGACGCCCGACCAGATCGCCTGGATGGAGAGCAAGGTCGGCCGCTACCCCTTCGAGACGTACGGCCTGCTCATGGCCGAGGCCGACACGGGCTTCGAACTGGAGACACAGACGCTCTCCCTCTTCGAGAGGGACCTGTTCACCGAGCCCGCCTATCCCGAGTGGTACGTCGACTCGGTCATGGTGCACGAGCTCTCCCACCAGTGGTTCGGCGACAGCGTCAGCCCCCGCACCTGGTCCGACCTGTGGCTCAACGAAGGACACGCCACCTGGTACGAGGCCCTGTACGCCGAGGAGCACGCCGACCGGCCCCTGCAGGCCCGCATGAAGGCCGCCTACTCCTTCTCCGACCGCTGGCGCGAGGCCGGCGGCCCCCCGGCCGCACCGAAGCCCCCCACCGCGGGCCGGAAGATCGGCATCTTCCGCGCGAACGTCTACGACGGCGCCGCGCTCGTCCTGTACGCGCTGCGCCAGACGATCGGCCGGCCCGCGTTCGAACGCCTGGAGCGGGTGTGGGTGCAGGAGCACCGCGACTCCACCGCCACCACGGCCGACTTCGTCCGGCTCGCCTCCGACGTCTCCGGCCGCGACCTGAGCGCCTTCTTCCGGGCCTGGCTGTACGGCGAGACGACCCCGCCGATGCCGGGGCACCCGGACTGGACGTCCACGGGGTCCGGCAAGGCCGCCGGAGGCCGGCGATAAGACGGTGACGGGACAGGCCGCGCCGTGCGACCATCGTCAGGCCGGCGCGCCACGGGCCGCGGGAATCTCCCGGGATGCTCGTGCGTTGTTCACCATGACCGCCACAGACGGATTCCCATCGACGTAAGGACCCAATGACCTCCACTTCTTCCCCTTCCCAGGACACCAAGCGCCTCGCGCACGACTACCCCGAGGGCCTTCGGGCCGATGCCCTGATGGAAGAGGACGTCGCCTGGAGCCACGCGATCGACGGCGAGCGGGACGGCGACCAGTTCGACCGCTCCGAACGCGCGGCACTCCGCCGCGTGGCGGGCCTGTCCACCGAACTCGAGGACGTCACCGAGGTCGAGTACCGACAGCTGAGGCTGGAGCGGGTCGTGCTCGTCGGCGTGTGGACCTCGGGCACCGTGCAGGACGCCGAGAACTCGCTCGCCGAGCTGGCCGCCCTCGCGGAGACCGCGGGCGCCCTCGTCCTCGACGGAGTGATCCAGCGCCGCGACAAGCCGGACGCCGCGACGTACATCGGCTCCGGCAAGGCCGTCGAACTGCGTGACATCGTCCTCGACTCGGGTGCCGACACCGTCATCTGCGACGGGGAACTCAGCCCCGGCCAGCTCATTCACCTTGAGGACGTCGTCAAGGTCAAGGTCATCGACCGGACGGCCCTGATTCTGGACATCTTCGCCCAGCACGCCAAGTCCCGCGAGGGCAAGGCGCAGGTCGCGCTCGCGCAGATGCAGTACATGCTGCCGCGGCTGCGCGGCTGGGGTCAGTCGCTGTCCCGGCAGATGGGCGGCGGGAAGGGCGGCGGCCTCGCCACCCGTGGGCCCGGTGAGACCAAGATCGAGACGGACCGGCGGCGGATCCGCGAGAAGATGGCGAAGCTGCGCCGGGAGATCGCGGACATGAAGACCGGCCGCGACGTCAAGCGCAAGGAGCGCAAGCGCCACAAGGTGCCGTCCGTGGCCATCGCGGGCTACACCAACGCCGGCAAGTCCTCCCTGCTCAACCGGCTCACCGGCGCGGGCGTGCTCGTCGAGAACGCCCTGTTCGCGACCCTCGACCCGACCGTGCGCCGTGCCGAGACCCCGAGCGGCCGGCTGTACACCCTGACCGACACCGTCGGCTTCGTCCGGCACCTGCCGCACCACCTGGTCGAGGCGTTCCGCTCCACCATGGAGGAGGTCGGGGAGTCCGATCTGATCCTGCACGTGGTGGACGGCTCCCACCCCGACCCGGAGGAGCAGCTGGCGGCCGTGCGCGAGGTGATCAGGGACGTCGGCGCCACCGACGTGCCCGAGATCGTCGTGATCAACAAGGCGGACGCGGCCGACCCGCTGGTGCTCCAGCGGATGCTGCGGATCGAGAAGCGGTCCCTGGCGGTCTCGGCCCGCACCGGACAGGGCATCGCCGAGCTGCTCGCGCTGATCGACAACGAGCTGCCCCGCCCGGCCGTCGAGATCGAGGCGCTCGTGCCGTACACGCACGGCAGGCTGGTCGCCCGCGCCCACGACGAGGGCGAGGTGATCTCCGCGGAGCACACGGCGGAGGGCACGCTGCTCAAGGCGCGGGTGCACGAGGAACTGGCGGCGGACCTGGCGCCCTACGCCCTGGCCCCGCTCGCCTGACCCACCACCGGCAAGGGCCCGCCCCCGCTTCACCGCGGGGGCGGGCCCTCGTCATGCCGTTCCCCGTCGTGAGCGCGTCCCCTTGTGCGCGACCCGGGGACTGCGCGTGGGATCGGCCCGCGCGGCGGGCGGTGAGGGCCGCGTGAGACGCCTTCGGCCGACCCGCCGCCGCCCGCCGGGGCACCGCTGTCACCGGCCGGCGAACTTCCTGCTCACCTCGTCGTACACGGCCTTGGCCACCTCGCCCAGCCGAGGTCCGGCCAGCCAGCCCGAACTGACCGGACCGATCGACGTGTTGGACACGAGGGCCGGCTTGCCGTCGGCGCCCGTCGCGACCCAGCCGCCGCCGGAGGAACCGCCGGTCATGGTGCAGCCGATGCGGTACATCGTCGGATCCGCGGCGTCGACCGACAGCCGGCCGGGACGGTCCTCGCACTGGTAGAGCTTCTGCCCGTCGTACGGGGGCGCCGCCGGGTAGCCGGTCGCGGCGATGCTCCGGATCCTGCTCGCCGCCGGGGCCTGGAAGTCCACCGGCAGTGCCGAACCCACCGTCTCCTCCAGGGACCTGCCGCCGTTGCCCTCCTCCGGCGTCACATGGATCACCGCGAAGTCGTACGGCGCCCCGTCACCGCCGCTCTCCCCGCCCTGCTCGATCCACTGGTCGGAGGTCTGCACCCAGTCACCCCACCAGACGCCGTACGGCGAGGCCTGCTCCCGGGTGGCGTTCCGCAACTGGCCGACCGACCGGCCCGCGTCGTTGTACGACGGCACGAACGCGATGTTGCGGTACCAGCCACCCTGCCTGCCGGCGTGCACGCAGTGGCCCGCCGTCCACACCAGGTCGGACTTGCCCGGGTGGGCGGGGTCCTGCACCACCGTCGCCGAACACACCTTCGTGCCCTTGGGCGAGTCGAAGAACACCTTGCCGGCCTCGGCGGCGTGTGCGTGGTACGTCGGGGGCACGGCCTTCGCCCGGACGGGAGCGGGCTCCGGGTCCGTCACCCCCTGGTCGCCGGCGAGGTCACCGTCGTCGACCCCCTTGTCGGGGTCGTCGGCGGTGCGCATCCGGTCCGGGTCCCACAGGCCCTTGATGATCGGGTTGACGAAGTCCTTCGCCTCGCGCAGCCAGTCGTCCTTGTCCCAGTTCTTCCAGGCGCCGTTCTTCCACTTGTCGAGATCGATCCCGTGCTGCTTGAGCCGGTCCTTGATGTCGTCCGGGATGGTGATCTTTCCGTCGCCCCCCGCGACGGCCGGAGCGGAGGCCCGGTCGTCCGCGTTCGTGTCGTCGTCCGACCCGCAGGCGGTCGCGGTGAGGGCGAGCGCCGAGACGAGCGCAACTGCCGCGATCCGTGGCGGGTTCGGGCGGCGTACCCCCCGTTCCCGGCGTGCGGTGAACGACGGACGTATGGATCGCATGGTCTGGACTCCCCCTGGAACGAACGACGTTGGAACGGCAGTACACACTATGCGGCGGCTGTGGGAGGCCACCGGCCGAACAGCAACGGTTCGGCTACAGCCCACCGCCCGGGCGACGCCGGGGGAGCGGCTCACCCGGTCCCCGTCACCGGCGGCGACGGCGGCGGCGACGGCGGGGTTCGGGCCACCCCTGCGCCGGCGGCTCGTGGCGGCCCGAAGGGAGCGGACCGGCCCACCCGGCTCCACGGCAGGGTCGGGGACCGATCGCCCGCACACGTCGCCCGCGGCCGGGCCGACGCGCCGTGATGGCGAGGAACCGCCGACGAGTGCAGGGGAGGCGACGCGACACGGTCCCCTCAACGGCTCGCCCGGGTGCGGATGGTGGATCTCCCGTGCGGTGCCGGGGCGTCCTCCGCGGTCTCCGTCCGGGCACATCTCCCGCGACCTCGTGCGGAGGGGCATCCCCTCGGTCGCCGTGCAACGGGGGAGCATCCACCACACCCCGCGCCGAGGCGCCCGCGCTCCGCGCGGGCGCGAGGCAGGGTGCGTGCCCCGCGGCGGCACACGGATCTCACCGCAACCCGTAACCCGGACGGCGGTGCGTGGTTGGTAGCGGTGGGGTCCGCGGACGGCGCGGACGCGGTGGGGGCCGTGCCGTGCGGCGGGAGGAGAGTGAGTCGTGGTCGTGACCGAGGGGATCCCGCGACGCCAACCGGGGCGCGAGGCGGGGGCCCGCACCTATGCGCGCTCCCTGCCGATCGTGCCGGTGCGGGCGCGGGGGCTGACCATCGAGGGCGCGGACGGCCGCCGCTACCTGGACTGCCTCTCCGGGGCCGGCACGCTCGCCCTCGGGCACAACCACCCCGTCGTCCTGGAAGCCGTCCGCAAGGTCCTGGACTCCGGCGCGCCCCTGCACGTCCTCGACGTGGTGACCCCGGTCGAGGACGCGTTCGTCACCGAACTGGTGCGCACCCTTCCCCCCGGACTGGCCCGTCACGCGCGCGTGCAGTTCTGCGGCCCGGCCGGTCGGGACGCCGTCGCCGCCGCGCTCCGGCTCGTCCGTACGGCCACCGGCCGACCCGGCATCCTGGCCTTCACCGGCGCCCGGCACGGGACGGCCCCCGCCGACGCCGGGCGGACGGTTCCCGAAGCGGACGTGACCCGGCTGCCGTACCCGCAGGACTACCGCTGTCCGTTCGGCGTCGGCGGACCCCGGGGCGCCGAACTCGCGGCCCGCTGGACCGAGTCGCTCCTCGACGACCCCCTGTCCGGTCTGCCCGAGCCGGCCGGTCTGATCGTGGAGGCCGTGCAGGGTCCGGGCGGTGTCGTCCCCGCGCCGGACACCTGGCTGCGGCGCATCCGGCAGATCACCGCCGACCGCTCCCTTCCGCTCGTCGCAGACGAGATCCGGACGGGCGTCGGCCGCACCGGGGCCTTCTGGGCCGTACAGCACAGCGGAGTCACCCCTGACGTCATGGTCATGTCCAAGGCCATCGGCGGCAGCCTCCCGCTGTCCGTCGTCGTCCACCGCGACGACCTCGACCCCGGGCCGTCCGACGCGACCACCGGTCATGTCCGTGGCAACCAGCTCGCCATGGCCGCGGGCACGGCGACCCTGGCGTACGTCCGCGAACACCGCCTGCCCGAGCGGGCGGCGGCACTCGGGGCCCGCATACTGTCCCGCCTCCACGGCATCGCCGCCGAGATCCCCTGCGTCGGGGACGTACGGGGAAGGGGCCTGATGATCGGCCTGGAACTGGTGCAGCCGGAGGGCGGCAGCCGCGGGGGAGCGCGGGGCACGGGGGAGGAGGATCCGACGGGGCCGAAGGGCCGGACGGGGGACGGCGACGGCACGCGGCCGCCGGAACCGGCGGGCGCTCCCGCACCCCCACCCCCCGCGCCCGGACTCGCTGCCGCCGTGCAGCGCGAATGCCTGCGCCGCGGCCTGATCGTGGGCGTCGGGGGCCGGCACGGTGGCGTCGTGCGACTCCTCCCACCACTGACGATCACCGACGAGCAGGCCGCGGCCGTCGTGGACCGGCTGGCCGACGCACTGGAGGCAGTGGCACGGAAGCCCGGCGACGGCACCGGGCCCGCCGGTCCGGCCGGGCCGGTTGTCCCCGCCGGCCGCACCCCCGTGCCACGCACCCCCGCCCCGCGCCCCACCGCTCAGGAATCGCCGTGAACCCCATCCCCCACACCGCCGGCGACCCGCGCCCAGCGGCCCCCGCCGCTGCCCCGCAGACTCGGCCCCCGGAGCCCCCGGAGCCCCCGGAGGTCTCGCCGGTGCCGTCGCCCCCGCAGACCGGTGCCGGGCAGGACCCGTCCGCGCCCGAGGGCAGCACCGTGCCCCGGCAGCGGAGGGCCCTCGCACCGCGGCACGAGCAGCCGTACGGGCCCGTTCCTCCCGCCCCGGAGCACGCCGCCACGGTCCAGCGTCCCGGTACCCCGGGGCGCCCCGGCTCGTCCACGCCGTCCACCCCGTCCACGCCGTCCGGCCCGCCGCCGCACCCCGGCCGAGCGCCGCATCCGGACGCGGTCGCGCATCCGGACCCCCGCACCGCGGCCGAGGCAGCCGCCGTGGAGAACCTGCTCCGCTGCTGGGCGCGCGAGGCCGGCCTGCCCGCCCCCGGCGACGGCGTGCTGCGCATCCCGCTCCCTGCCAGCGGCGCCACCCTGCTGGCCCCGGTCCATCACTGGTCCCCGACCGGCTGGCACCGCTTCGGTCCCGCCGCCCTCGCCGGGGCCCCCGACCACAGGGCGCCGCTGGACGCGGTCACCGTCGCCGCCCTGCTGGGCCGGGAGACCGCCGGGGCCGCGCAGCCGGCCCCCGCGGCAGGGTCCGCCGGGGGCGCGGCCCTCCACAGCACCGACCTCGTCGCACGGGTGGCGGACTCCGTCCGCCGGACCGCCGCCTTCCTCCACGACCGCCGGCAGCACCCGGCCGACGGGCCCGACCGCTTCCTCTCCGCAGAGCAGGCCCTCCTCCTGGGCCACCCCCTGCACCCGGCCCCGAAGAGCCGCGAAGGTCTCACGGAGGCCGAGGAGCGGCCGTTCTCCCCGGAGCTGCGCGGATCCTTCCCCCTGCACTGGATCGCCGTGGCCCCCTCCGTGCACGCCGCCGACTCGGCGTGGACCGAACGCGGCCGGCTCGTCCCGGCCGAACAGCTCACGGCCCGACTCGCCGGGCCCGGACTGCCGCTGGAGGACGGCGCCACCGCTCTGCCGCTGCACCCGTGGCAGTGGCGCGAGGTCCGTCACCGCCCCGAGACCGCCGCTCTCCTCGACGCGGGACTGCTGCGCGATCTCGGCCCGTTCGGCGCACCGTGGCACCCCACCTCCTCGGTGCGCACCGTGTACCGGCCCGGTGCACCGGCCATGCTCAAGCTGTCCCTCGGCCTGCGCATCACCAACTCGCGGCGCGAGAACCTCCGCAAGGAACTGCATCGCGGCACGGAGGTGCATCGGCTGCTGCGCACCGGCCTGGCCCGCGCGTGGCACGCCGCCCACCCGGGATTCGACATCGTCCGCGACCCGGCCTGGCTCGCGGTCGACGATCAGGACGGCGTCCCGGTACCCGGCCTGGACATCGTGATCCGCCACAACCCCTTCGCCCCGGCGGACGACGTCACCTGTCTCGCGGGTCTCGTCTCCCCGGGGTGGCGGGGGACGGGCTCCCGCCTGGCCGAGGCGATCACCCGGCTGGCCGCCCGCACCGGGCGCCCCCGCGACGCCGTCGCCGCGGAATGGTTGCTGCGCTATCTGGAGCAGGTCGTCCGCCCCGTGCTGTGGCTGGACGGCGAGGCCGGGATCGCCCTGGAGGCACACCAGCAGAACACGCTGCTCCTGCTGGACGCCGACGGCTGGCCCGTGGGGGGACGCTTCCGCGACAACCAGGGCTACTACTTCCGCGAGTCCCGGCGCGCCGACCTCGACGCCCGGCTGCCCGGCATCGGCGTGCGGAGCGACACCTTCGTCCCCGACGCCGTCACCGACGAGCGCTTCACGTACTACCTCGCGATCAACAACGTGTTCGGCCTCATCGGTGCCTTCGGGGCGCAGGGCATCGCCGGCGAGCGGCTGCTGCTCGCCGCGTTCCGCCGCTTCCTCACCGGTGCCGCCTCGGGCCCCGGCCGGATGCGCAGCACCCTGCCGGCCCGGCTGCTGGAATCGCCCGTGCTGCGCTGCAAGGCCAACCTGCTGACCCGGTTGCAGGGGCTGGACGAACTCGTCGGCCCGGTGGACACCCAGTCCGTCTACGTGACGATCGCCAACCCGCTGCACGCGTGAGCGCGACGACGGTGCACGGTCCGGCCGTCACCCTCGCAGGTGAGTTCCGCCTCGTCGCCGTCCGGATCGCGCGGGACCTGGCGCTCCTGGCCCGCTGGATGAACGACCCCGCGGTCGCCGCGTTCTGGGAGCTGTCCGGCCCGGACACCGTGACGGAGGCGCACCTGCGGGCGCAGCTCGACGGCCCCGGGCACAGCGTCCCGTGCCTCGGCGTGCTGGACGGGACGCCGATGAGCTACTGGGAGATCTACCGGGCCGACCTGGACCCGCTGGCCCGGCACTATCCCGCCCGCCCCCTGGATGCCGGCGTCCACCTCCTGCTCGGCGAGACCGCCGACCGGGGGCGCGGCCTCGGCCGCATCCTGCTGCGTACGGTCGCCGACCTCGTCCTCGACGGCCGTCCCGCCTGCACCCGCGTGGTCGCCGAGCCGGACCTGCGCAACACGCCCTCCGTCGCCGCCTTCCTCGGCGCCGGCTTCCGGTATGCGGCCGAGGTCGACCTGCCCGCCAAGCGGGCGGCGCTGATGGTGCGCGACCGGTCCCTGCGCAACGTGCTGTGACCGCGTCCGGTGACACGGCCCGGCCCCACCCCCCTCATGCCCCCGCCCCGCCCGTGGGTCCGGCCTTCCGCCCCGGTGCCCTCCCGGCGCCGTGGCGGGGGCTCCTCCGCGATCCCGGCCGGCTGCCGTCTCCGCCCCGGGACCCTCCCGGTGTGTCGGCTCCGTCCTACGCGCCCCACCGCCACAGCCGTGCGACCCGGTCTGTTCCGGGCGGTGGTCGATCACCGGAAATCGCCTGGCAGGCATATCCGGTCGCATCTGAAAGCCCTCCGTCCGGACCGCGTCCCGGTCACCCGTCACCCTCACCCGTTTGTCAGTGCGGGGCCGTAGGGTGGTCGGGCTATGACGAAGCCCTCACTCACCGAACTCCTGCATGCCGCCGTCACAGCCGTCGGCGGTGCGGAGCGCCCCGGCCAGGTGACCATGGCCCAAGCCGTCGCGGAGGCGATCGACGACGGCTCGCACCTGCTGGTCCAGGCCGGCACCGGCACCGGCAAGTCGCTGGGCTACCTCGTGCCCGCGCTGGCGCACGGCGAGCGCGTCGTCGTCGCGACCGCCACGCTGGCGCTGCAGCGCCAGCTCGTGGAACGCGACCTGCCGCGCACGGTGGAAGCCCTCCATCCGCTGCTGCGCCGGCGCCCCGAGTTCGCGATGCTCAAGGGCCGGTCCAACTACCTGTGTCTGCACCGGCTGCACGAGGGCGTGCCACAGGACGAGGAGGAGGGCCTCTTCGACCAGTTCGAGGCCGCCGCCCCCACCAGCAGGCTGGGCCAGGACCTGCTGAGGCTGCGTGACTGGGCGGACGAGACCGAGTCCGGCGACCGCGACGACCTGACCCCCGGTGTCTCCGACCGCGCCTGGTCCCAGGTGTCGGTGTCCTCCCGGGAGTGCCTGGGTGCCTCGAAGTGCGCGTACGGCGCGGAGTGCTTCGCCGAGACGGCCCGCGAGCGCGCCAAGCTCGCGGAGGTCGTCGTCACCAACCACGCCCTGCTGGCGATCGACGCGATCGAGGGCGCCCCGGTCCTTCCGCAGCACGAGGTCCTGATCGTCGACGAGGCCCACGAACTGGTCTCCCGGGTCACCGGCGTCGCGACCGGCGAACTCACGCCCGGCCAGGTCAACCGCGCCGTGCGCCGCGCCGCCAAGCTCGTCGACGAGAAGGCCGCCGATCAGCTCCAGACCGCTGCCGAGGGCTTCGAGAGACTGATGGAACTGGCCCTGCCCGGCCGCCTGGAGGAGATCCCCGAGGACCTCGGCTACGCCCTGATGGCGCTGCGCGACGCCGCCCGTACGGTCATTTCGGCGATCGGCGCCACCCGCGACAAGTCGGTCCAGGACGAGGACGCGGTCCGCAAGCAGGCCCTGGCCTCGGTGGAGACCGTGCACGACGTGGCGGAGCGGGTCGTGAACGGCTCGGAGTGGGACGTCGTCTGGTACGAACGACACGACCGCTTCGGCGCCTCCCTTCGGGTGGCCCCGATGTCGGTCTCCGGGCTGCTGCGGGAGAAGCTCTTCGCGGACCGCTCCGTGACCCTCACCTCCGCGACGCTGAAGCTGGGCGGCGACTTCAACGGCGTCGGCGCGTCCCTGGGCCTGGGCCCCGAGGGCACCGAGGGCGACGACCTCCCGCAGTGGAAGGGCGTCGACGTCGGCTCCCCGTTCGACTACCGCAAGCAGGGCATCCTCTACGTCGCCAAGCATCTGGCCCGTCCCGCGCGTGACGGCGACCGCGCCGACATGCTGGACGAGCTCACCGAGCTGATCCAGGCGGCCGGGGGCCGCACGCTCGGCCTCTTCTCCTCCATGCGGGCCGCCCAGCTCGCCGCGGAGGAACTGCGCACCCGCATCCCCGAGTTCCCTGTCCTCCTGCAGGGCGAGGAGACGCTGGGCGAACTGATCAAGAACTTCGCGGCCGACCCGAGGACCTGCCTCTTCGGCACGCTCTCCCTCTGGCAGGGCGTCGACGTCCCCGGCCCCAGCTGCCAGCTGGTCGTGATGGACAAGATCCCCTTCCCGCGGCCGGACGACCCGCTGATGAGCGCCCGGCAGAGGGCGGTGGAGGACGCCGGCGGCAACGGCTTCATGGCGGTCGCCGCGACGCACGCGGCGCTGCTGATGGCCCAGGGCGCCGGACGCCTCGTCCGCGCCACGGGTGACCGGGGCGTGGTCGCCGTACTGGACCAGCGCCTGGCCACGGCTCGCTACGGCAGCTATCTGAAGGCCTCGCTGCCCGACTTCTGGTTCACGACCGACCGCAACCAGGTCCGTCGGTCGCTGGCGGCGATCGACGCGGCGGCCGGGCGGACGGAGGCGGACGCGGCGGAGTGACCCGTCCTGCGGCGTTCCGGGGCCCTGGACAGCCCAGGGCCCCGGAACCGGCGCAGGGGTCCCGGGGCCCAGTCAGGGAGCGGGGCGGGGTGGCCGCCCGTTGCGGTGTCGGTGGAGTGCTGTGCCGGCGTCCTCAGACCCGGCGCAGGACGGCCACCACCTTGCCGAGGATGGTCGCGTCGTCACCGGGGATGGGCTCGTAGGCAGCGTTGTGCGGCAGCAGCCACACATGGCCGTCCTCGCGCTTGAAGCGCTTCACGGTGGCCTCGCCGTCCAGCATGGCGGCGACGATGTCGCCGTTCTCGGCGACCGGCTGGCGGCGGACGGTCACCCAGTCGCCGTCGCAGATCGCGGCCTCGATCATCGAGTCGCCGACGACCTTCAGAACGAACAGCTCGCCGTCGCCGACCAACTGCCGGGGCAGCGGGAAGACGTCCTCGACGGATTCCTCGGCGAGGATCGGGCCGCCGGCCGCGATCCGGCCGACCAGCGGGACGTAGGAAGCGGCGGGCTTTCCGGCGGTGTCCGTGGGCTGCACGGGAGCGGCCTGGTCGGAGCCCCGCACCTCGTACGCGCGCGGGCGGTGCGGGTCGCGCCGCAGGAAGCCCTTGCGCTCCAGTGCCATCAGCTGGTGGGCCACGGAGGAGGTGCTGGACAGGCCGACCGCCTGGCCGATCTCCCGCATCGACGGCGGGTATCCGCGCCGCTGCACGGAATCCCTGATGACCTCGATCACCCGGCGCTGCCGGTCGGTCAGCCCCGAGCTGTCCGCCCGGATGCCTGGAGGTCGGCCCGGCAGGGAGCGCTTGGGCCCTTCGGGACTCGCGGCTTCGTTCATCGCGTGCACCGGCTCGACTCGGCCCTGGGAGCGCTCCTGGGCGGTGATGGTGGCACTGTCTGCGGTGGTGGTCACGTCAGCCCCTCTCGATGGTCTCCCTGCCAGCACAACGGTAGTTGCTTTCGAAAGGTTGCGCCAAACACACGTTCGAGTGAAAAAAAGCGATTCGCCTGACGTGATCAAGTGTTTGGGTGTATGGCTAGCCCTGCCCCTGCCGGTCAAAAGCGCCCATTGTTGTACTGTTCACCGCCGGGGTGCCCGCCGTGGGCGCCGCCCCAGTCTGCCACCCGGACCGCCGCCACCCCGGCATCCGGGCTGGCTCGGTGCCGGAGTCCCGCGGCATGGTTCTCGAACACCCGCGGTGTCCGCGCGGTGTGCCGGAACGATACGGCTTTCCGTCGCGCGGCGATACGCCCGTGCAGCGCTTGGAGACCCCGCCGCGGCCCCGGGTGCGCTCCCGCCTCGGCCCCCGGGTGCCTGTCGTGGCCGACGGGGGGCGGACCTGCC
Organism: Streptomyces sp. MUM 2J; assembly: GCF_022414535.1. GTDB lineage: Bacteria > Actinomycetota > Actinomycetes > Streptomycetales > Streptomycetaceae > Streptomyces. The sequence continues at coordinate 407,114 of NZ_JADWYM010000001.1, read as the reverse complement.
TGCCGGGGTCCCCGGCCCGCGGCCGGTGCCTCCCGTGCCGTCCGTGCGGGACATGCGCGTACGTCCCCGCCCGACACGCGCGCGTGGCATGCATGTATGAGCCAATCCCCACATGTAGTGGTTGGATGGCTACAGCAGCCCACAAGTTGTGGTCCCCCGGGTCTGAGGACCCCTCGCGATCGCCTATGCTGGTGGCTGCTTCGAGGGGCCCGTGAGCCCCGTGAGGCTATCGAGTCTGCTGTGAGGAGGGTTGGAGTTCCATGCACTGCCCCTTCTGCAGGCACCCCGACAGCCGTGTGGTCGACAGTCGTACGACCGACGACGGCACGTCGATCCGCAGGCGCCGCCAGTGCCCTGACTGCTCCCGTCGTTTCACGACGGTGGAGACGTGCTCGCTGATGGTGATCAAGCGGTCCGGAGTCACCGAACCGTTCAGCCGCACCAAGGTCATCAACGGTGTGCGCAAGGCGTGTCAGGGGCGCCCCGTGACCGAGGACGCACTCGCCCAGCTCGGCCAGCGGGTCGAGGAGGCGTTGCGGGCCACCGGAAGTGCCGAACTGACCACCCACGACGTGGGGCTGGCCATACTCGGCCCGCTGCAGGAGCTCGACCTCGTCGCCTATCTGCGATTCGCCTCGGTCTACCGGGCGTTCGAGTCGCTGGAGGACTTCGAGGCGGCCATCGCGGAACTCAGGGAACAGCCGGCGCGCCCCGCCGCGGACGAGGGTGACCGCGCGGACGAAGGCGCCGTCGCGGGGGGCCGGGAGGACGAGCGCGGGCCCGGGGGGAACGTCCAGGTCCCCGAGCCCGCCCACGCCGCCGACTGACCGGCGGGCCGGAACCGGATCGGCGGTCCGGGTCCGGCCGGGCGGCGGCGAGAAGACCTGCTGCGGGCGGCAGCGAGAGGGTGCCCGCAGCACCAGACAGAACACCGTGCCACGGGAACAATCGGGGCACTTCAGGGCGTTTTTGCCCGTACAGGGAGGCGGCATGACAGAGACGGCGAGCGGTCCGGCACGAGGTTCCCGAGCCAAGGGCACCAAGGCGGGTAACAAGGGACTGCACATCGAGCGCATCCACACCACCCCCGGCGTACACCCGTACGACGAGGTGGAATGGGAGCGTCGTGACGTCGTCATGACCAACTGGCGCGACGGCTCGGTCAACTTCGAGCAGCGTGGCGTCGAGTTCCCCGGCTTCTGGTCGGTGAACGCGGTCAACATCGTCACCAGCAAGTACTTCCGGGGTGCCGTCGGCACCCCGCAGCGCGAGACCAGCCTCAAGCAGCTGATCGACCGCATCGTGAAGACCTACCGGAAGGCCGGTGAGGACCACAGGTACTTCGCCTCGCCAGCCGACGCCGAGATCTTCGAGCACGAGCTGGCCCACGCCCTCCTGCACCAGATCTTCAGCTTCAACAGCCCCGTCTGGTTCAACGTCGGCACCCCGCAGCCCCAGCAGGTCTCCGCCTGCTTCATCCTCTCCGTCGACGACTCCATGGAGTCGATCCTCGACTGGTACAAGGAAGAGGGCATGATCTTCAAGGGCGGTTCGGGCGCCGGCCTGAACCTGTCCCGCATCCGCTCCTCCAAGGAACTGCTGTCCTCCGGAGGCAACGCCTCGGGGCCCGTCTCCTTCATGCGCGGCGCCGACGCCTCCGCCGGCACCATCAAGTCCGGCGGCGCCACCCGCCGCGCCGCCAAGATGGTCGTGCTCGACGTCGACCACCCCGACATCGAGGACTTCATCCAGACGAAGGTCAGCGAGGAGGAGAAGATCCGCGTCCTGCGCGACGCGGGCTTCGACATGGACCTGGGCGGCGACGACATCACGTCCGTCCAGTACCAGAACGCCAACAACTCGGTCCGTGTGAACGACGAGTTCATGAAGGCGGTCGAGCAGGGCGGCCGGTTCGGCCTGCGCGCCCGCATGACCGGCGAGGTCATCGAGGAGGTCGACGCCAAGGCGCTGTTCCGCAGGATCGCCGAGGCGGCCTGGGCCTGCGCCGACCCGGGCATCCAGTACGACGACGTCATCAACAACTGGCACACCTGTCCCGAGTCCGGCCGGATCACCGCGTCGAACCCGTGCAGCGAGTACATGCACCTGGACAACACGTCCTGCAACCTGGCCTCGCTGAACCTGATGAAGTTCCTCAAGGACGACGGCAAGGGCCACCAGTCGTTCGAGACGGAACGCTTCCAGAAGGTCGTCGAGCTGGTCATCACCGCGATGGACATCTCGATCTGCTTCGCCGACTTCCCGACCCGGAAGATCGGCGAGAACACGCGCGCGTTCCGCCAGCTCGGCATCGGCTACGCCAACCTCGGCGCCCTGCTGATGGCCACCGGCCACGCCTACGACTCCGACGGCGGTCGCGCCCTGGCCGGCGCCATCACCTCGCTGATGACGGGCACGGCCTACCGCCGTTCCGCCGAACTCGCCGCGGTCGTCGGCCCCTACGACGGCTACGCCCGCAACGCCGGCGCCCACAAGCGCGTCATGAAGCAGCACGGCGACGCCAACGGCCGAGCCGTCCGCATGGACGACCTGGACACGCCGGTGTGGGCCGCCGCCACCGAGGCCTGGCAGGACGTCCAGCGCATCGGCGCGAAGAACGGCTTCCGCAACTCCCAGGCGTCCGTGCTCGCCCCGACCGGCACCATCGGCCTGGCGATGTCCTGCGACACCACCGGTGTCGAGCCGGACCTGGCGCTGGTGAAGTTCAAGAAGCTGGTCGGCGGCGGCTCGATGCAGATCGTCAACGGCACCGTCCCGCAGGCACTGCGCCGCCTGGGCTACCAGGAGGAGCAGATCGAGGCGGTCGTCGCCCACATCGCCGAGCACGGCAACGTGATCGACGCCCCCGGCCTCAAGCCCGAGCACTACGAGGTGTTCGACTGCGCCATGGGCGAGCGCGCCATCTCCCCGATGGGCCACGTCCGCATGATGGCCGCCATCCAGCCGTGGATCTCCGGCGCCATCTCCAAGACGGTCAACATGCCGGAGACGGCGACCGTCGAGGAGGTCGAGGAGATCTACTTCGAGGCCTGGAAGCTGGGCGTCAAGGCGCTCGCGATCTACCGCGACAACTGCAAGGTCGGCCAGCCGCTCTCCGCGAAGAAGAAGGAGGACGAGAAGGCCGAGATCGCCGAGAAGACCGAGGACACGATCCGCGCCGCGGTCGAGAAGGTCGTCGAGTACCGTCCCGTCCGCAAGCGCCTCCCCAAGGGCCGCCCCGGCATCACCACGTCCTTCACGGTCGGCGGCGCCGAGGGGTACATGACCGCCAACTCCTACCCGGACGACGGTCTCGGCGAGGTCTTTCTGAAGATGTCCAAGCAGGGCTCCACCCTCGCGGGCATGATGGACGCCTTCTCCATCGCCGTCTCGGTCGGCCTCCAGTACGGCGTCCCGCTGGAGACGTACGTCTCGAAGTTCACCAACATGCGCTTCGAGCCGGCCGGCATGACCGACGACCCGGACGTGCGGATGGCCCAGTCGATCGTCGACTACATCTTCCGCCGTCTGGCGCTGGACTTCCTGCCGTTCGAGACGCGCTCCGCGCTCGGCATCCACTCCGCCGAGGAGCGTCAGCGCCACCTGGAGACCGGTTCCTACGAGCCGGCCGACGACGAGGTCGACGTCGAGGGCCTGGCCCAGTCGGCACCGCGCGCCCGGGAGCTGCCGGCCGTGGCCACGCCGAAGGCGGACGCCGCCACGGCACAGCCCGCTCCACAGCAGGCCCACACCAACGCGGAACTGGTGGAGATGCAGTTGGGCATCCACGCCGACGCCCCGCTGTGCTTCTCCTGCGGAACCAAGATGCAGCGAGCGGGCTCCTGCTACATCTGCGAGGGCTGCGGCTCGACCAGCGGTTGCAGCTGACCCGTGGGCGGCCTGCCGGCCGCCCACGCGACCGCCGGGCTCCGGCGGTCAGCGACGGTCCCCGGTGACAGGGGGCGCCGACCTCGCGTCGGCGCCCCCTGTCCGGCTCCGGGGCCCGTCCCCGCGTGAGTGTCCGGCACCGCGCGGACCCCGCACATGCTCCACGTGCCGGCCGACCGCGGCGTCGCCACCCGCAACACCGGCGACCCCGCGCACCCGTTCACCCACCGGGAGGCCGTCCTCGGCGCCCTCACCCGGACGCCGGCCGTCGTGGCCCCCGCACCGGCCGAGTGCCGCGCGACGCCGCGCCGGTCAGGACTGGTGCACCCGCCCCATCTGCCGGATGAACACCGCCGGGTCGTCGTCGAAGCCGAACACCCCGGCACGCAGACGCCAGCCGCCGGAGGCGTCGCGGGTGAACTCCGCCACCGCCGCCGCGGTCGCCCCGAGCACGCCGCCGAAGTCGTTCTCGAACAGGACGGTGTATCCCTCCCGGATCCGCAGCCCCGGCCGCTGCACGTCCACGAACGTCCGGCTCACGGCCCGCTGCTGGATGACGACGCCGACCACCACGCGCGCGTACCGGCCGTCGAGCCGGTCCAGCTCCAGCGTCATGACCTCGTCCCAGCCGAAGCCCCTGCCGTCCGCGCTGTCCCGGTTCAGCGTGATGGTGCCGTCGGGTGAGCGGCTGTCGAAGTGCACTGCGTACGCGGGCTCGCCGTACAGGTCGTCCACGCCGTAGGTCGCGGCGACGAGGTCCAGGTCGGTGGGTGGCTGTCCCGCCGGGCTCGGGTCCCACTTCAAAGAGACCTCGACCTTCTCGATTCCCTTGCTGAGGCCGTTCACCGGACTCCCCCTTCCCCGTGCACACCATTACCCTCACGCGAACTACCCGTCCGCCAGGGCCGATTGTCCATCCTGCCACGCGTGCGTGCCGCTTCGCCCGGGCGGACTGCGGCGGAGACGACCACGGCCGCGGCCCCTGGCCTTACGATGGCGCGGTGCTGGTCAAGTGGATTCGCTGCACCGTGGTGGACCGCCGGGGGTTCGAGCGGGGGCAGCGGAAGTGGGCGGGGCTTCCGGGGGAGCCGGGTTTTCGGGGGCAGGGCGGGGGCTGGAGCCGGGAGCGGCCTTCGGTGGCGAACATCTTCGCCTTCTGGGAGAGCCGTGTCTTCTACGACTCCTTCATGGCCCGCTCCCACGACCGGCTGGCCGCGGCGCAGGCGGGCACGTTCAGGGACGCCCAGGTCAGGCTCTTCGACTACCGCTTCGACGTGAAGACGGGCTTCGAGCCCCGGTTCACCGACGCCGACCTGATCCGGGTCGCCCTGTGCCGCGTGCACGAGGCGCGCGTCGAGCACTTCACACTGATGCAGGAGAAGGTCTGGAACCCGGCGATGGCCGGCTCGCCCGGGATGATCCGCGGATTGTTCGCGGAGGCCCCGGGCCACGAGTTCCTGGTGCTGTCGATGTGGCGGTCGGCGGCCGAACACGGAAAGTACCGGACCGAGCGCGTCGAGCGCCTGGCGTTGCGCGCCCAGACGGAGGCGGACGTGGCGGCGCTGTCGGGAGACATGGTGGAGCTCGAACCGAGCTGGACGGTGTGAGCGGTGATGCCGGTACGGGCGGTGTGGGCGGTGTGACGTGGGGCGCGAGCCGTGTGAGGTACGCCGTATGGTTGCCGTAGGGGGTGCTCCTCTCCCCGTCACCGGATCTAGGGTTTTGGCATGGCACGACCACGGCGCATCGTCCTTGTCCGGCACGGGGAGTCAACGGGCAATGTTGATGACACCGTCTACGAACGCGAGCCCGACCACGCTCTGGCCCTGACCGAGCGGGGCCGGCGGCAGGCCGAGGGGACCGGGAAGAGGCTGCGGGAGCTGTTCGGCCAGGAACGCGTCAGCGTGTACGTCTCGCCGTACCGCCGTACGCACGAGACCCTGCGCGCCTTCCACCTCGATGCCGGGCTCATACGGGTGCGCGAGGAGCCCCGGCTGCGCGAGCAGGACTGGGGCAACTGGCAGGAACGCGAGGACGTGCGCCTGCAGAAGGGCTACCGGGACGCCTACGGGCACTTCTTCTACCGTTTCGCCCAGGGTGAGTCCGGTGCCGACGTCTACGACCGGGTCGGTGGCTTCCTGGAGAGCCTCTTCCGCAGCTTCGAGGCCCCCGACCACCCCCCGAACGTCCTGCTGGTGACCCACGGGCTCGCCATGCGGCTGTTCTGCATGCGCTGGTTCCACTGGACCGTCGCCGAGTTCGAGTCCCTGTCCAACCCGGGGAACGCCGAGATGCGCGTGCTCGTTCTCGGGGACGACGGCAAGTACACGCTGGACCGGCCCTTCGAACGGTGGCGGGATCCGGAGCCGTACGGAATCACCGGATAGAGTGGCAGGGCGATGACCGCTGACTCCTCCTTCGAAGGGCGCCTGGAGCGCGCCCTGGCCAGCCTGCGCGGACTTGCGGTGGGGGACGCCCTGGGCTCCCAGTTCTTCGTCCCCGCGAACTATCCGCTGCTGAAGCGCCGCGAGCTGCCCCCGGGGCGGTGGCAGTGGACGGACGACACCGAGATGGCCGGCTCGGTGGTCCTGGTGCTGGCCACCCACCACCGCATCGACCAGGACGCCCTGGCCCGCTCCTTCGCCGACCGCCACGACTTCGACCGCGGGTACGGCCCCGCGGTCAACCGCCTGCTGCGCCTGGTCCGCGAGGGCGGCGACTGGCGGGAGCTGTCGTCCGCCCTCTTCAACGGCCAGGGCTCCTGGGGCAACGGCGCCGCGATGCGGATCGCCCCGCTGGGTGCCTGGTACGCCGACGACCCGGAGCAGGCCACCCACCAGGCGGAGATCTCCGCCTACCCCACCCACCAGCACCGCGAGGCCGTCGTCGGCGCCATGGCGGTGGCCTCGGCGGCCGCCCTGGCCGGCGCTCCCGGTGGTCCGCCCGCTCCGGAGGCGTTCCTCGACGGCGTGATCGCCCTCATCCCGAAGAGCGCCGTCAGGGCCGGCCTGCGGCGCGCCCGGGACATGCTCGACTACGGAGACCCGGGCACCGTGGCGGCCGTGCTGGGCTGCGGCCGCCGTACGACCGCCCATGACACCGTGCCCTTCGCCCTCTGGTCGGCGGCCCGCTCCCTCGGCGACTACGAGGCGGCGTTCTGGACGACCGCGCAGGTCGGCGGGGACGTCGACACCACCTGCGCCATCGTGGGCGGCGTCCTGGCAGCGGGCAAGGCGGGGACTCCGCCGACGGGCTGGGCGGAACGCACGGAGGACGTTCCCCGCTGGGTGCCACGGGTGGACTGACGGGCCCCGGCCCCTCGGCTCCCGAACCCGCCCCGGAGGCCCGGCGGCCTGCCGCACCGGACGGCGCGCCCTATGACCGCACGGCGGTGCGACGGCCCGCAGCGGGGCGGAGCGGGCCGCGTGGTGGCGCCGCCGTGCCGTACGCCGGTTCGGCGTTCCTGACGGCGCCCCGGCAGTCCGGACGGCGACCCGGCGGCTCTGCGCGGTCTCCGGGAACATCGTGTGAATCAGTGCCCGTCGTCGCTCCGCCCGCGCCCGGCGCGCGGGTGGAGCGGAGCGCCCGGGCGGCACGGTCTCCCGCCGTCCCGGCCGGAACGTTCCGGCCGGGACGGCGGGAGACCGCTCAGCCGACCATGGGTCCCGTCGCACCCGACAGGGCCTCCAGGTCGCTCCTGCGGACCCGGATCACCAGTCCCGCGGTCAGCAGCGCGAGGACGGCCATGGCGGCGGCTGCGACGAAGCCCGTGGAGATCCCCTGGGCGAGCACCGCGTGCCCCCAGGGGGCGGGCAGCTGATGCGTCCTGGCGAACTCGGCCTGCTGTGCGGGCGTGGCATCGGTGAGGAAGTGCGGCAGCTGCCGCTCCGCCTCGTCCTTGCTGGCCGTGCCGAAGACCGTCGTCAGGATGGACAGGCCGAGCGAGCCGCCCACCTGCTGCATGGCGTTGAGCAGGCCGGAGGCCGCTCCGGCCTCGTGCTGGGCCACCCCCGACACCGCGGTGACGGTGAGCGTCACGAAGTTCAGGCCCATGCCGAAGCCGAACACCAGCATCGGACCGAGCACCCCGCCGGCGTAGGAGCTGTCCGAGCTGATGAGGGTCTGCCATGCCAGGCCGGTCACCGCGAGGGTCGAGCCCGCGACCATGAACGGCTTGGGGCCGAGCACCGGCAGGAACCGTTGCGACAGCCCGGCACCGATCGCGATCACGACCGTGACCGGCAGGAAGGCGAGGCCCGCCTGGATCGGGCTGTAGCCGAGCACGTTCTGCACGAACAGGACGATGTAGAAGAACATGCCGAACATCGCCGCGGCGAGGCTGAGCATGATCACGTAGGTTCCGGAGCGGTTGCGGTCGGCGAACATCCGCAGCGGGGTGATGGGCTCCCTGGCCCGCGACTCGACGAACGCGAAGGCGAACAGCAGGACCACCGCCGCGCCGAACGAGCCGATGGTCAGGCTGTCCCGCCAGCCCTCGTCGGCCGCACGGATGAAACCGTAGACGAGCAGGGCCATGCCGCCCGTGGACGTGACGGCGCCCGCGATGTCGAACCGGCCGGTGTGGCGTTCGGACTCGTTGATGTACAGCGGCGCGAGCACTGCGATCAGCACGCCGATGGGCACGTTGACGAAGAACACCCACCGCCAGTCCAGCCACTCGGTGAGCATGCCGCCGGAGAGCAGGCCGATCGCGCCGCCGCCGGCGGACACCGCGGCGAAGACCCCGAAGGCCCGGTTGCGCTCGGGGCCCTCGGGGAAGGTGGTCGTGATCAGCGCCAGCGACGTGGGTGACGCGATCGCGCCGCCCATGCCCTGGAGCACCCGCGCGGCCAGCAGCTGCCAGGGCTCCTGCGCGAGCCCGCCGAGCAGGGAGGCGAGGGTGAACAGCAGGATGCCGGTCATGAAGACCCGGCGGCGCCCGAGGATGTCGCCTGCCCGGCCACCGAGCAGCAGCAGACCGCCGAAGGTGAGCGTGTAGGCGCTGACGACCCAGGTGAGGTCCGTCGTACTGAAGGCGAGCGCGTCTTGAATGTGCGGGAGCGCGATGTTCACAATCGTCGCATCGAGTACCACCATGAGTTGACACGCTGCGATGACCGTGAGCGCGATGCCGGGACGCCCCTCCCGGCGGGCCGCACCCGGTTTCCTGTCCTGAACGAGTTGAGAGGTTGTCACCATGGGTCCCCCACGAGTTGCTTAGTGAACGCTCGCGTTCACTGTCGCGCTCACGGTAGGCGAGCCTCGTTAGTGAACGCAAGCGTTCACTCGCGGTCGGCCGCCAGGCGTGTCCCCCGCCGCCGCTCGCGCGTCCCGTTCCCCCGGAAATGTCCGCTCTCTGTCCGCTGGAGACACTCAGATGGTTACCTCGCGCTGGACGACCGCCTCCGCCCGGGCGGCTTCCCCCCGCCGGCGCGGCGTCGTCCTCGAACACGCGATCCTGGACGCCGCCCTGGAGCAACTCAGTACCGTCGGCTGGAAGGGTCTGACGATGGAGGGCGTCGCCGCCGGCGCCCAGACCGGCAAGGCCGCGGTCTACCGGCGCTGGCCCACCAAGGAGGACCTGGTCGCCGACGCCCTGCAGTCCGGACTGCCCCCCTTCGACGCCGCCCCCGATCTCGGGACCGTGCGTGCCGATCTGGTCGCGCTGTGCCGCCGGGCTCGCGACGCCATGTACTCGCGCCTCGGTTCCGCACTCCGATCAGTCATTCACGAATGCGATCCGTTGCAGGTCGAGCGCTTCCATGGCGTGATCGCCGAAGGTGTTGTGGAGCCGGTCGTCAAACTACTGCGCGAGGTCATCGAACGCGGGATCGATCGCGGGGAGGTGCGTCCCGACGCCCTGAACGGCTTTGTGCTGGACGCGGTTCCGGCCATGATGATGTACCGCTCCAAGATGTGCGGAAGCGAATGGGCCGACCAGGAGCTCGATGAGATGGTCGACCGGCTGATGATGCCGCTGCTGCGCCCCGGCACCGTCTGAGGCCCTCGTCGCCGGGCCCGGCGACGCCTGTGGGAGCCAGGGTGTCGCGCGGGGATCACAGAGGCGTACGCTAAGGGCGCCATGCCGTACGAAGCACCTACCCACACCGTCGAGCGCTCCCTTCGCGCCACGACCGGAGCCAAGGTCATCGCGGGTGTCGACGAGGTGGGGCGCGGCGCCTGGGCCGGTCCCGTCACCGTCTGCGCGGCGGTCACCGGACTGCGCCGGCCCCCCGAAGGGCTCACCGACTCCAAACTGCTCACCGTCAGGCGGCGGGTGGAGCTGGCCGAACGGCTTTCGGCGTGGGTGACCTCGTACGCCCTCGGGCACGCCTCGCCCGAGGAGATCGACGACATCGGGATGACGGCTGCGCTGCGGCTCGCCGCCGTCCGCGCCCTGGAAGCGTTGCCGGACCGCCCGGACGCGGTGATCCTCGACGGCAAGCACGACTACCTCGGTACTCCGTGGCAGGTCCGCACGGTGGTCAAGGGTGACCGGTCCTGCGTCGCGGTGGCCGCGGCCTCGGTGATCGCCAAGGTTCAGCGCGACAAAATGATGGCCGAACTGGGTGTCGAACATGCACACTTCGGTTTCGCGGACAATGCCGGGTACCCGTCGCCGGTGCACAAGGCCGCACTGGCGGAGTGGGGCCCCACCCCCTACCACCGCCTGTCGTGGGCGTATCTTGATGCGCTGCCCCAGTGGCGGCACCTCAAGAAGGCCCGCAGCGGGGCGGACGGAGGGGTTCCGGAGATCGAGGGTCAGCTCGGCTTCGATTTCTGACCGTTCCGCACGCACTCACGTGCCACCCGTTCACGTGAGACGCACCAACGTTTGATAGAAGTCACGTCATGCCTCTCATTCCCGAGGAGCCTCAGATTCACGAGAGTGCCCAGGGTCCCCGCGCCACTCCGGCCAGCGGCCGTAGCGCGCCGACCCCTCGCCCCGTACCCGGACCCCGCCCCGCGGCCCCGCCGCGTCCCGGCCGTCCCGGACCCCTCCGCCCCGCCCCGCCGGCGCAGCGCACGCCCCGCGACGGGGCTGCGGCCAAGCCCGGACCCAAGGGCCCCGCCGCCCCTGCCCAGGCGACCACGCAGATCCAGCTGATCCCGGCCTCGGTCGAGGGGGCGCTGGACGCGGCGGAGGAAGCCGTGGACCTGCTCCTGGACTCCGGTCGCACCCCCGGTGACGTGCTGGTGGTCACCACCGGCGAACCGCATCCCTGGGCCGCCCACGAGCTGTCCTTCGGTGAGACCTCCTACTGGGCGCAGCACGACGCGCGCGAGGACGTCTTCTACGCCGACGCCGCCGTGGCCGGCCGTGCCGCCTCGCGTGCCGTGGTCGTCGTCGCCGTCAACGGCGGCAGCGACGCCACGGCTGCCTCCGCCCTGTCGCTCGCCCACACCAGGGCCGACGCGCTGCTGATCGTCTGTGGCGATCCGCAGCAGATCAACTCGGTGCTGGGCGCGGGCGTCTGAGCGGTTCGGCGCCGGGCGGGGACACCCGCAGCGCCCCGGAGGGGTCGCCTGCGGTGCTGCGCCGTGCCCGCCGCAGGGTGGGAGCCGGCGCGGATGTGTGCCCTGCGGTCCCGTCGCCGGGTGGCAGCCGGTTGTTCGTGCCCGGGGTGCCGTGCCGCCTGCCGTGCCGCACGCTGCGTGGACGCGGCCGCCGTGTCGCGGCGGTGTGCCTGTGCGGGACTCCGGCAGGCCCGGCCGGGTCGCCGAGCGGGTTCCGCCGCTGCCTCACCCGTGCCGGGGCGCGCCCTACGGGGCCGGCCGGTGCGCGGGCGCCGGTGTGCCACGTGGGCGAGGACCGCTCGCCGGAGGACCGGGAGGGCGGCGTGGACGCGCAGGGGGAGACGGATCGTGCCGTCGGCTCGGGCCCGCCACTCTGCCTGGAGTACCGGGCGGCCGGTGCCTCCGCGGAGGTTCGCGGCTTCGTCCGGGGGACCTGGCGAATCGTTACTTCGACGGGGGCGGGCGAGCCGCTCCGCGGCGGCGGAACGGCGAGCCGTTCCGCCGGTCCGCGGTGCCCTCCGGCCCGTGGCTCAGCGGGCCGCTGCCCGGCGCAGGAGCTCCGACGCGGCACCGCCGGTGCGCGGCAGCGGGGGCGGGACCTCCGAGGCGCCGAAGGGCTCGGGGGAGGAGTCAGCGTTCGGGTGACGGCCCCCGCGGCCCTCGCCGAGGACCTGCCAGCCGTCACGGGTCAGCGTGATGTACGCCCCGCACCGCAGCCCGTGCAGCGTGCACGCGTCGCGCAGTCCCCACATCCACGCGCCGTCCTCCTCCGTCCAGCGCGCGTCGCCGTCCCGGCAGTACAGCAGCACGGCGGTGCGGACCGGGGTGCGGCGCCGCAGGTCGTGCGGGATGACCCGGCGCAGCTGGGCGAGCAGCGCGTTGCGGAACATCCAGCCGTCGGCCGGCGCGGGCCGCCGCACGAAGGACGCGCTCGCCAGCAGCCGTTCCTCCGGGTCGAGGACGGCCACCACCGCGGTCGACGGTCTCGGGCGGTGGCGCGTGTGCAGCCCGCTGACGACCTCCCGCGGACTGCGCAGCAGAGGGATTCCCGCGGAGGCCCACTCGGCGGGCTCCAGCAGACGGCTGGCGGAAGCGGCGGACGTGGACGTCGACAACGAGCCCGCCGAGGACGGAGCGAATCCGAAGGTCACGTTCCTCCCTTCGGCTACGCGCCCACACTGCGGGCGAGTCGGATTCGGGGGAGCGCACACCGCAGCAGAGCCCTACCTGATCACGGGCGGGCCGTGCGGGGAGCGGACCTCAATTCTTCCTGCCGAACTTGGATGCGGCAACGAGCAATTGGGCTCGGCGACCGGTATGCGGTGATCAGTGTCTTATATCACTGCCCCGTGAGGCGCCCGTCGATGCACGGGACGGCGGCGCACCGCACGTTCTACCCCGCCGGACCGCACCGGTCCAGAGGCGAGGTCGTCCGAAAGCACCGGGTGCGCGACCGCCGTCACACCGAGTGAAGTGGTCGGCGGGGCCCGGCATCGGGTTGCATGGGGGCATGGACAACGCTGAGCTCCGTGCCGAAGCCGATGCCGTCCTCGCCGAACTCGTCGGCGCGCCGGGCGGTCCCGCCCGTCTGCGCGAGGACCAGTGGCAGGCCGTGGCGGCCCTGGTGGAGGAGCGCCGGCGCGCCCTGGTGGTGCAGCGCACCGGCTGGGGCAAGTCCGCGGTGTACTTCGTCGCCACCGCGCTGCTGCGGCGGCGCGGAGCCGGTCCCACGGTGATCGTGTCCCCGCTGCTCGCGCTGATGCGCAATCAGGTGGATGCCGCGGAACGGGCGGGCATCCGCGCACGCACCATCAACTCGGCCAACCCGGAGGAGTGGAGCGTCGTCCACGGGGAGATCGAACGCGGCGAGACCGACGTGCTCCTCATCAGCCCCGAACGCCTCAACTCGGTTGACTTCCGCGAGCACGTGCTGCCCGGCCTCGCCGCCACGACCGGCCTGCTGGTCGTCGACGAGGCGCACTGCATCTCCGACTGGGGCCACGACTTCCGCCCCGACTACCGCCGGCTGCGCACGATGCTGGCGGAGTTGCCCGCGGGCGTGCCGGTGCTCGCGACGACGGCCACCGCCAACGCCCGGGTGACCGCGGACGTGGCCGAACAACTCGGCACCGGGGCCGGCGGGGCCCTCGTGCTGCGCGGCCCGCTGGAACGCGAGAGCCTGCGGCTGGGCGTCCTGGAACTGCCGGACGCGGCACACCGGCTGGCCTGGCTGGCCGAGCACCTGGACCGGTTGCCGGGCTCGGGCATCGTCTACGCCCTGACGGTGGCCGCCGCGGAGGAGGCCACCGCCTACCTCCGGCAGCGCGGCCACCAGGTGGCCTCCTACACGGGGAGGACGGAGAACGCGGAGCGGGTCCAGGCCGAGGCGGACCTGCTGGCGAACCGGGTCAAGGCGCTCGTGGCGACCTCGGCGCTGGGCATGGGCTTCGACAAACCCGACCTCGGTTTCGTGGTGCACCTCGGTTCGCCGTCCTCGCCGATCGCGTACTACCAGCAGGTGGGGCGGGCCGGCCGTGGCGTCGAGCACGCGGACGTCCTGCTGCTCCCGGGCAGGGAGGACGAGGCCATCTGGCGCTACTTCGCCGATACCGCCTTTCCCCCCGAGGAGCAGGTGCGCCAGACCCTGTCGGCTCTCGCCGGCGCGGGGCGGCCGCTGTCCGTCCCCGCCCTGGAGGCGGCGGTGGACCTGCGCCGGAGCCGCCTGGAGACCATGCTCAAGGTGCTCGACGTGGACGGCGCGGTCAAGCGGGTGAAGGGTGGCTGGACGGCCACCGGTGCCGCGTGGGTCTACGACGCCGAGCGCTACGCCTGGGTGGCGCGGCAGCGCGCCGCCGAGCAGCAGGCCATGCGCGACTACATCGGCACCCCGCGGTGCCGGATGGAGTTCCTGCGCCGGCAACTGGACGACGAGGGGGCCGCCCCGTGCGGCCGCTGCGACAACTGTGCGGGCGCCTGGATCGACGGGTCCGTCCCGACCGAGGCCCTGGCGGGCGCGGTGAAGGAACTCGACCGCCCCGGGGTGGAAGTCGAGCCGCGCCGGATGTGGCCGACCGGGATGCCCGCCCTGGGCATCGACCTGAAGGGGCGGATCCCGGCGGGCGAGCAGTGCTCCACCGGGCGCGCGCTGGGGCGGCTCTCCGACATCGGCTGGGGCAACCGGCTGCGCCCGCTGCTCGCCGACGGTGCACCGGACGGCCCGGTCCCCGACGACGTCCTGCGGGCAGCGGTGGCGGTCCTCGCCGACTGGGCACGCTCACCCGGCGGCTGGGCTCCGAACGCCCCCGACGCCACCGCCCGGCCCGTCGGCGTCGTCGCCCTCCCGTCCCGCACCCGCCCGCACCTGGTCGCCTCCCTCGCCCAGGGCATCGCGACGGTCGGCCGCCTGCCCCTGCTGGGCACGCTGGCGCACACCGGGTCCGACGGCGCGCACACGGCACGCCGCCACAACTCCGCCCAGCGGCTCGCCACGCTCTCCGGTGCCTTCACGGTTCCCGGCGAACTGGCCGGGGCCCTGACGCGGTCCCCCGGTCCCGTGCTGCTCGTCGACGACTGCACCGACTCCGGCTGGACCCTCGCGGTCGCCGCCCGCCTGCTGCGCCGGGCGGGCAGCGGCCCGGTCCTTCCGCTGGTGCTCGCTGCGGCGGGGTGAGGGCGGGTCGGCGGGGACCGGCCGTGACCCGTCGGCGTGGCTCCATGGTGTGGCCCGGTGATCTCCTGGCCTCGCGGTCTCGCGGCGTGCTGCGCCGGGGTCGGCTGTTGACCCTGCGCTGCTCAGGCCACCTTTTGACGTGTCCTTGATCGGACTTGTCCACAGGCTCAAGCGAAACATTTGATTCCGCGAGATCGTCAGCGCATGACACATCACGGCGAAAAGACCGATTCCTTCGGGAACGGCGAAACCTCCGGTTCCTCCGGAAGTGGCGAGACGGCGGCTTCCCGCCGGAACGGCGAGGGCAGCGGCTTGCTCCCCGGTGACGAGAGGACCGGCCTCCCCCCGGGTGGCGGGGGGACCGGCTTCCTCCCGGACGGTGAGGGGACCGCGGGCAAGCGTGGAGGTGAACCGGCGGATCCCCTCCCGGGCGGAGGAGCGACCGGCCGCCTCCAGCAGGGCGAGGGGAGCAGCCTCCTGCCGGGTGGCGGGGGGACCGGCTTCCCCCAGGGTGAAGGAGCGGATTTCCTCCCGGGTGGTGAGGGGGCGGGCCTTGTCCAGGGCTGCGAGGCGACTTCTTCCCTCCCGGAGGGCGGCATCACTGCTCCGCTCGGCGACGGCGGCTCCGGCGGCCCCTTCGGGAGCGGCGGCCGTACCGCTCCCGCTCACCTGGCGGGGCACGACGGACCCCTCGGGCACGGCAGCCCGGCCGACCCGCACGAGGTCACGCTGCGCAGCCCCTCCGAGCTGGCCGACGCCCTGCCGTATCTCCTCGGCTACCGCCCCGAGGACAGCATCGTCCTGGTCGCCGTCCACGGCGGCGGAGAGCGCGGCAGGTTCGGCGGCCGGGCCCGGCTCGGCATCCCCGCGGGCCAGGAGGACTGGACGGCCGCGGCCCGCCAACTGGCCCACGGACTGGTGACCGGATGCGAACGCCGGGGTGCCCGCCCCGGGCAACTGGTGGCGTACCTCTGCCAGGAACCGACGGAGGGCGAGACCGGCCAGCAGGTCATGGAGCGGCTGGAGCCCCTCGCCCGCGCCCTTCGCGTTCAGTGCGGACTCCTTGACGTGCCGGTCGTCGAGGCCCTGTGCATCTCGGACGGCCGGTTCTGGTCGTACTGCTGCGCGGGCGAGGCCTGCTGCCCGCCCGCAGGCCTCCCCATGGGCCTGCCCGGCACATCCGTGCTGGCCGCGGCCGCCGCCTACGCCGGCATCCGGGTGCGCGGCACCCTCCGCGAGCTGCGGGCCCGGATGCTGCCCTGGGAGAACGCCGGCACCCTCGGACAGCAGAACGCGCTGGACGCCGCCGGGGCGGCACTGGTCCCACGCATCCTCGACGACGCCGAGCGCGTGCGGGTCGCCGAGGAGACGGTGGAACTGGCCGGGCGGATCATCGGGCGCTACGCGGACGCGCCGCCCGTCTCCGGCACGCTCACGGCGGACCGCCGCGACGACGGCCTGCTCGACCACGGCGAGGCGGCACAGTTGATTCTCGGCCTCCAGGACCGCACCACCCGTGATCGCGCCGCCCAGTGGATGGAGGGCGACGAGGCCGGCCCCGCCCTGCGCCTGTGGAGGGCCCTCGCGCGGCGCTGTGTCGGTCCCTACGGGGAGCACGCAGCCGCGCCCCTGACCCTCGCCGGCTGGGTCGCCTGGTCGACGGGCGACGACATCGAGGCCAGGGAGGCATTCGCGATGGCGCTGGGCGCGGACCCCGACTACCTCTTCGCCCGCCTGCTGCACCAGGCCGTGAACGAGGGCCTGGACCCGGAGTCCGTGCGTCGCTGCCTGCGCACCGAGCGCCGGACCCGCGGAACGGCGCCGGACGCCGAACGGCCTGCCGGCGCGACCTCGGACAGCGGAGGCTCGGGTGCCGCCGCGCCGGCCGACGACGAGGGCGAGGGCGACGGCGGAGGGGGAGAGGGAGGCGGAAGGGAGCCGGGAACGGCAGCAGGTGCCGAACCCACCGCTGCACACGGGACGGGAACCGTGGCCGCGCCGCGGATTCGCGTGGGGACCCCGAGCCGCCTTCGTCGCAGCATCACCCGGGGGTCCGCGGGCAGGACGCGGCGCCCTGACGCGGTCGACGTGCGTACGGCGTCGGCGCCCGGCGTGCCCGCCCGGGACCGGTCCGGCAGCCGGCGCCCCCCGGCCTCACCGGCCGGCGGAACACGGCCGCGCACTGCCGGCCAGGACGCACCTCAGCGCAGCGTGCCCCGTGTGTACGACGCGTTGTCCGCGAGCACGGACGGTTTGCACCCCGATGACGGGGGCGGTGGGGGACCGCGGGCCTGAACGGCACGGCGTGACGGCAAGCCCGGGCGGCGGGCCGGTACCGGAGCGGGCGGCGCGGGCAGAGAGGGCGCCGGGTGGCGCGGCGGGGAGTGCGCATGCGCCGTGACGGACTCGGCGGGTCGAGCGGTGGGTGTGTCTCGTGACGGGCGGGGAGAGGCGGGTGGCCGAGCGCGCGGCACCGGGGAGGCGGACGCGACCGTGGCGTGGCGGAGTGTGGGACCCGGCGAGACCGGGCGGCACGACGAGATGCCCCGGACGGGCCCCCGGACGGGCGGGGAGTGCCGGGTGAGAGTGCTTCGCGCGGCGGGGCAGGCACGCTCAGCGGGGCGGGCGGTATCGGCGGCTCGCCGCCATGCCGCCGACCGGCTGGCCGGGCCGCCTGCGGGCGTGACCCGCCGGTGCCCCGCCCCGTTCACCTGAGTGGCGGAGCGCCCGCACCGGGCGGGTCGCCGCACCGTCCCCTGCCCGCCGCACCACCTCCTGTCCGCCGCCGACCTCGACCCGGCGCCCGAGCCGCCCGAGGCGTAAGGCGCGCAGAGGAAGCCTCCATGCAGCAGCCCGAGCCGCCCTTCCGCGACCGCCACGACCGCCTCGACATCGACAGACCCGTGCCGCCTCCCGGCACGGCCAGCGACCCGCCGCCCCGGGCGGCCGGGGCCGCACACCACGGCCCGCCCGCACCGGACAGGCAGCGCGGTACGGCCGGTCCGCCCGACGGGTCTTCCTCTCCCACCGTGGGCCGGGCCGGGCGGACCCCGCCCGCCCCGTCCGGTACAGCCGCGCCGCCGTCCGGGCACACGGTGTCGTCCCGAACCGGTGAACTCCCCTCCGTCCACACCGCGTTGATCTGCCTCTCGCTGCCCGGCCTCGCCGTCTCCGCGGACCACGGGCAGCTCAACGGACGGGGTCTGGAGGGCTTCTACCGGTCGGGTCGCCGCGTGCTCTCCCGCTGCCAGGTACGGGTGGCCGGACGAGAGCCGCTCCCCGTGCAGGCGAGGACGGACGGAGCCGACCGGGCCCGGTTCGTGGCGACCGTGCGCGCGTCGCCGGACGCCGGCCCGGATCCGGACCTCGTGGTCGAACGGCTCCGCTGCGCGGACGGCACGGAGCGGATCACCCTGCGCAGCACGGCCCGCCGGCCCCTGCGTCTGCCGGTGGAGATCGCCCTCGGCACGGACCTGGCCGATCTGGCCGCGATCGCTGCGGGCCGGGCGGGAAGAGAACTCCCGGCCACTGTCCAGGACGCCGGGCTGCGCTGGTCCTGCGCCACCGGCACATCCTCGGTCACGGCCGACCCCCCGCCCGCGGACGCCCTGGCCTCCGCCGGACTGCTGCGGTGGGAGGTCGATCTGCCGCCCGGCGCGGCCGCGAGCATCCGACTGCGGGTGCGGCCCGACGGGGCAGGCCCCCTCCGCAGCGCCGCCTGCACGACGACCAGCCCGCTGGCGGCGGCACGGGCCACCGGAGACGACCCCGGCGTCCCGGCGTTGCTGGAAACCGGCATCGCGGACCTCCGGGCCCTTCTGCTCCGAGACCCCGCGCACCCCTCCGACATCCACCTCGCGGCCGGGGCGCCCTGGCGCTGCGGGCTCGCCCCGGCCGAGGCGCTGGCCGCCGCCCGGATGGCGCTCCCCCTGGGCACCCGGCTCGCCGCCGGCACCCTGCGCGCCCTCGCCCGCACCCAGCTCACGGAGGTGGGACCGTGGTCCGGGACGATCCCGGGCCCGCGCCGGGACGCGGGCCCCCACCTGCCGCCCGGCTGCACCGGCACCGAGGCCACACTGCTCTTCCCCGTCCTCCTGGCGGAAGCCCGCCGCTGGGGACTGCCGGAGCGGGATCTCGACGAACTGCTGCCGACGGCCGAGCGGTGCCTGACCTGGCTGCGGAGCGCCGTGGACGAAGCGGGGTACCTGCACGACCCGCAGCCCGACGGCCCCGCCCGCTGCGAGACCCAGGCCCACGCCCACCGGGCGGCCCTCCTCGGCGCCGACCTGCTCGACGCCTGCGGCAGACCGGGCGGCGACGGGCTACGGCAGTGGGCGGCACGGATGCGGAGGTCCTTCCGGCAGGACTTCTGGACCGACGGCCCGGGCGGTGGCCGGCCCGTCGCGGCGCGGACGCCGGACGGCCGCTCCCTGCCCCACCTCGGCGCCGCCGCCGTCCATCTCCTCGACACCGGACTGCTCGGCGCCGGGGAGCAGGCGCCCGGACTGCTGGACGAGGTGCGGACCGAACGGCTCGCCCGCCTGCTCGGCGGTCCGGCCCTGGACAGCGGCTGGGGACTGCGCGGACTGGGTGCGAAGGAGCCCGGCCACAACCCCTTCGGGCACCGCAGCGGTGCCGTGCGCGTCCACGAGACCGCCGTCGCCGTCGCCGGCCTGGCCGCGGCCGGCCACGAGAGGGAAGCGGGCCCACTGCTGCGCGGCGTCCTGGCCGCGGCCGGGCACTTCGGCCACCGGCTGCCCGAAATGTACGCGGGCGAGCAGCGTACGGAGGGGAGCCTTCCCCTTCCGCACCCGGCTGCCTGCCGACCTGCGGCCACGGCAGCCGCCGCCGGAGTGCTGATGCTGACCGCAGCCGCCGGGATCCGTCCCGACGTACCCGGCGGGACGGTCACGTTGCGTCCCCTGCGCGGCGCGCCCCTCGGAGAACTCGGTCTGACCGGGCTGAGCGTCGCCTGCGCACCCTTCTCCGTGCGGGTCAGCCGCCTCGGCCTCGCCATGGTCGAGGAGGTGGCGCAAGGGCTGCAACTGCGCGCGTGACCTCGTACAACGCCGTACCGTCCGTGGGCGGGCAGTGCGCCGGCGTCCGCATGCCCGAGCGAATCGGATCAGCCATCGAAGCGGCCGACGAGGGGAGTGTTTATCGTCAGGCAGACGACTATGATCGCCGCATGCCCTACGACCCGTCAGCCTTTCCGCCCCTCGCCGTCACCGTGGACCTGGTCGTGCTGACCGTGCGCCGCCATGCTCTGTGCGCGCTGGCGGTACGCAGGGGGGAACCGCCCTTCCAGGGACGCTGGGCGCTCCCCGGCGGTTTCGTACGGGCCGACGAGGACCTGGCGCAGGCCGCGGCGCGCGAGCTGGCAGAGGAGACGGGTCTGCGCGCGCACGAGCCGTCCGCCCCGGCCCAGGACCACGGCGCCCACCTGGAGCAGCTCGCCACCTACGGCGACCCCAAGCGGGATCCGCGCATGCGTGTCGTCAGCGTCGCCCACCTCGCCCTCGCCCCCGACCTGCCCGCACCACGCGCCGGTGGGGACGCCAGCAACGCGCGCTGGGCCCCGGTCGAGGAGCTGCTTCAGCAGGGCGGCTACGGCCGGGACGGGGAACCGGTCGCACCGCTCGCCTTCGACCATGCGCAGATCCTCGCCGACGGCGTGGAGCGCGCCCGCTCGAAGATCGAGTACTCGTCGCTGGCCACCGCTTTCTGCCCGCCCGAGTTCACCGTCGGGGAGTTGCGCCGCGTCTACGAGGCGGTGTGGGGCGTCGCCCTCGACCCACGCAACTTCCACCGCAAGGTCACTGGCACCCCCGGCTTCCTGGTGCCCACCGGAGGCACCACCACCCGCCAGGGCGGTCGCCCCGCCCAGCTCTTCAGGGCGGGCGGGGCGACCCTGCTCAACCCGCCGATGCTGCGTCCCGAGGTGTGAACGCACCTCTGCCGCCACAGCAGGGCGAACACCCTGAAAACGGACATCGCGCGCTATCTTGCTTCGAGTGATCCAGGCCTTCGGACTGACCAGTGTTCCCCGCAAGGACCTTCCGCCCGCCGTCGACGACGTCTCGTTCGAGGCGGGCGCGGGTCGCGTCACCACGCTGCTCGGCACACCGGGCGCGGGCAAGACCACGGCCCTCAGACTCATGCTCGAACTCCAGCGAGGGCGCGGTGTCACCCACTTCAGAGGCCGCCCCCTGCACCGCATCGCCCACCCGTCCCGCGAGGTGGGCGTCCTGCTCGGCGATGTGCCGGGGCATCCGGCCCGCACCGTCCGCGGCCACCTGCGGATGCTCTGCGCCGCGGCGGGCGTGCCGGTGCGCAGGGCCGACGAAGTCATCGAGACCGTGGGCCTGGCCGGTCTGCGCGACGAGCGGCTCGGCACCCTCTCCCGCGCCATGGACCGCCGCCTCGGCCTGGCCTGCGCCCTGCTGGGCGACCCCCACACCCTGGTCCTCGATGCCCCCACCGACGGCCTGTCCGCCCGCGAGAGCCGCTGGCTGTACGGCACGCTGCGCGCGCACGCGGCCCAGGGCGGCACCGTCCTGCTGACCACGGACGACCCCAAGGAGGCGGCCCGCACCGCCGACCGGGTCGTGACGCTGGAGCGGGGCCGCCTCGTCGCCGACCAGGACGCGGCCCACTTCGCCCGCACCCGACTCCGCCCCCGGATCGCCGTCCGTACCCCCCATGCCGCGCGCCTCGCCGCCCTCGTCGCCAAGGAGGCCCGGGCGGCCCGCCGCTCCGTCGAGGTCGTCCAGGACAGCGGCAATCGTCTCTCCGTGTACGGCACCACCTGCGCGGATGTCGGCGAGACCGCGTTCCGTCACGGCATCCTCGTCCATCAACTCGCCGACGAGATCGGCGACATGGGTCCCGGAGCGGGCGTGGACCCGCCCGCCGCGGACGGCGCCGCTCCGGACGTCCCCGCCGGCCGGGCGGACCCCGCCGCGCGGCTCGCGGAGGAAGCGGCGTCCCGACCCGGCTCCGCGGTCCTCGCGGTGTCGGCGCCCGCCCGCACACCGCACCCGGAACCTCCGGCGGGCGACCCCCCGGAGCCCCCGGCAACGCTCACTCCGAGCCGGACCGCCCCGGGTCCCGGCGCCGGCGCGAAGCTCGGCTCGCGCGCCGGCACGGGCGCCGACGCGCCTCCCGGTGCCGATCCGCACCCGGAAGCCGGTGCGCGCCCCGCTCCCGTTGATGACGCGGACCCGCCCGGGGCCCGCACCCCGTCCGCGGGCCGGCCTGCCGCCGCATGTGCGCCCACCACCCCGCCCGGGCCGTCCACCGCCACCGCATCGGCCGCATCCGCACCCGACCGCCCCGGCGGTGGCGCCGCGCGGGGTGCCGCTCGGCGCGGTCCCGCCGTCCCCGTCTCCGCTCTGCCCCCTCTCCCGCCTCCCGTCTCCGTGCGCCCCGCCCCCAGCCCGCTGCGGCCCCTGCGCTACGAACTCCGGCGGGCCACGGGGGTCGGCACGGGGTTCGTCACGGTCGCCGTCGTGCTCGTCGTCTCCGCGGCGACGGCCGCGCTGCTGGCCGGCATCGGCCACACCCCGCAGGCCCGGCTCCTCGCCGCCTGGCCCCAGCAGGTCCCCCTGCCGCCGGCGGCGCTCGGTGCCGGACTGCTCGGCGCGCTCGCTTTCGGCGACGAGTTCCGCCACCCCGCGCTGGCGGCGGACCGGGGCACCGTCCCCCGCCGACTGGGCCTGCTCGTGGCCAAACTCGTCGTCTCCGCGGCCACCGCGCTGCTGCTCGCCTTCCTCACGGTCGGCTGTGACGCCGAAGTGCTCTATCTCCTCTACGGACGCGAACTCGCCGAAGTTCCCGCGGACTGGCTGTCGCTGGGCGCGAGTTGGGCCGGGCTCGTCGTCGGCTGTGCGTGGGCCGGCGTCCTGGCTGCGGGCGTCTTCCGCTCCACGACGGCCGGGCTCGCCGCGGTGGTCGCCGTACCCGTCGCCGTCGTGCCCCTCGTACACCGGGTCGTCGAGGGAGCGGACGTGCGAGCCGCGGCCGGGGTGCCGGTACGGATGCGCGAGGTGTTCCTGCTGCGCTGGCCCTTCGGCGGAGAGCGCTATCTCGCCGCCGCGGCCCGCATGATCGCCCAACCCGTCGGCAGTGCGCTGATGTTGTCACTGACCGCCCTGCTCTGCGCGTATCTGCTCACGACCCTGCGCAGTCGGACCCGGTGATGACCGGGTGTGTCCGAATGATTCCGCAATGTGTGCAACTTCCCTTTGAGGGGCCCATTTCCTTCCGATAAGGCGTCAATTGCGACGAGGTGAGCGATCACCCTTTCGTGTGCTTTTCACCAAAGCCCTCAAGGGAGTTGGGGACGGCGCCGACACAAGACTCCGTGAGTACCCTTGCGCACACCATGATGACCGCCGCCCGCTCCGCCGACTCCGGTCTGGCCGGCCCGGGCGAACTCGACCGCTATCCCTACGCCGAGGCCCCCGCGGTCGAGCGCGTCGGCCCGCCCGCCTGGGACGCCGCGGATCCCGAGCTCGGGCGCGTGGGCCGGCGTGCCGCGGGCAGTCGCGGGCGCGGGCTGCACGGCCAACTCGTCCAGCAACTGGGCCAGATGATCGTCTCCGGTGACCTCGGGGCGGACCGCCCGCTGGTGCCCGAGGAGATCGGCCAGCGCTTCGAGGTCTCCCGCACCGTCGTCCGCGAGTCGCTCCGGGTCCTGGAGGCCAAGGGGCTGGTCAGCGCCCGCCCGAACGTGGGCACGCGCGTGCGCCCCGTCAGCGACTGGAACCTGCTCGACCCGGACATCATCGAGTGGCGCGCCTTCGGGCCGCAGCGCGACGACCAGCGCCGCGAGCTGAGCGAGCTGCGCTGGACGATCGAGCCGCTGGCCGCGCGCCTGGCCGCCGGGCACGGGCGGGAGGAGGTGCAGCAGAGGCTGGCCGACATGGTCGAGATCATGGGGCACGCCTTCACGCAGGGCGACGCGCTCACCTTCTCCAGGGCGGACGCCGAGTTCCACACGCTGCTGATCCAGGTCGCGGGGAACCGCATGCTGGAGCACCTCTCCGGGATCGTGTCCTCCGCCCTCCAGGTGTCCGGCGGTCCCGTCACGGGCTGTGACCGACCCAGCGAGGCGTGTCTGTCCCACCACGGCAGGATCGTCGACGCCCTCGCCGCGGGCGACGGTGCTGCGGCCGAGGCGGCCATGCGCCAGCTCCTGACGGTCCACCCCGGGGTCGAGCGCGTGGTCCCGGCTCCGCGCGAGCACTGACCGCACCCCGCGGGCGGTGCTGCCCGGCGTTGTCGCCCCCTCCTGCGGCATCGCCGGCCGGTCGGCCGCCCCGTCGGACCCCGCAGGACCGCTCCCCGGCGACCCCGGGTGATCACGGGCCTGCGGGGTCCGGCGCCGCGACGGCGGGTGGTCCGGCTGGTGGCGGACAGTGCCCGGCCCCGGCTGAAAGCGTGAGGTGACCTTGTCTGCCCATATTTGATCGCTTTTGAGTGCTTACGGGGTGTGACTCGGGCCACGCAGATTGGGCGTAACGCTCGTGGAAACAACGCGATGACCTAATAGGTGACAGTCGCGGAGGGAATACGGACGCCGGTGACGGCGCTGTGCATCTCCCCGGCCCCGCCCGCGCCGTCGGCCCATCCCCAAGCCGGCGGTCGGCCCCTGTTCGTCGTGGACGGGGCCGGAAGCCGTTTTCCAACGTTCCGAGAGGTTGTTCGTGTCGGCCAGCACATCCCGTACGCTCCCGCCGGAGATTGCCGAGTCCGTCTCTGTCATGGCGCTCATCGAGCGGGGAAAGGCTGAGGGGCAGATTGCCGGCGACGACGTGCGTCGGGCCTTCGAAGCCGACCAGATCCCGGCCACTCAGTGGAAGAACGTACTGCGCAGCCTCAACCAGATCCTCGAGGAAGAGGGTGTGACGCTGATGGTCAGTGCCGCGGAGCCCAAGCGCACCCGAAAGAGCGTCGCAGCGAAGAGTCCGGTCAAGCGCACCGCCACCAGGACGGTCGCGGCGAAGACGGTGACCACGAGGAAGGCCACCGCCAGCACCGCTGCTGCCCCGGCTGCTCCGGCAGCGCCCGCCGACCCCGCCGAGGAAGCCGCCCCGGCCAAGAAGGCCGCAGCCAAGAAGACGGCGACGGCCAAGAAGACCGCGGCGAAGAAGACGACCGCCAAGAAGACCGCGGCCAAGAAGACCAGTGCCAAGAAGGACGACGCCGAGGTTCTTGAGGCCGAGGGCGTCGAGGAGAACAAGGCTCCCGACGAGCCCGAGGGAACCGAGCAGGCCGGATTCGTACTGTCGGACGAGGACGAGGACGACGCGCCCGCGCAGCAGGTCGCCGCGGCCGGCGCCACCGCCGACCCGGTCAAGGACTACCTCAAGCAGATCGGCAAGGTCCCCCTGCTCAACGCCGAGCAGGAGGTGGAGCTCGCCAAGCGCATCGAGGCGGGACTGTTCGCCGAGGACAAGCTCGCCAACTCCGACAAGCTGGCGCCGAAGCTCAAGCGCGAGCTGGAGATCATCGCCGAGGACGGCCGCCGCGCCAAGAACCACCTGCTGGAGGCCAACCTCCGTCTGGTGGTCTCCCTGGCCAAGCGCTACACCGGCCGCGGCATGCTCTTCCTGGACCTCATCCAGGAGGGCAACCTCGGTCTGATCCGCGCGGTGGAGAAGTTCGACTACACCAAGGGCTACAAGTTCTCCACGTACGCCACCTGGTGGATCCGTCAGGCGATCACCCGCGCCATGGCTGACCAGGCCCGCACCATTCGCATCCCGGTGCACATGGTCGAGGTCATCAACAAGCTGGCCCGTGTGCAGCGCCAGATGCTCCAGGACCTGGGTCGCGAGCCCACCCCGGAGGAACTGGCCAAGGAACTCGACATGACCCCGGAGAAGGTCATCGAGGTCCAGAAGTACGGCCGCGAGCCGATCTCCCTGCACACCCCGCTGGGCGAGGACGGCGACAGCGAGTTCGGTGACCTCATCGAGGACTCCGAGGCCGTCGTGCCGGCGGACGCGGTCAGTTTCACGCTCCTCCAGGAGCAGCTGCACTCCGTGCTGGACACCCTGTCCGAGCGCGAGGCGGGCGTCGTGTCCATGCGTTTCGGTCTCACCGACGGTCAGCCGAAGACCCTCGACGAGATCGGCAAGGTCTACGGCGTCACGCGTGAGCGCATCCGCCAGATCGAGTCCAAGACCATGTCGAAGCTGCGTCACCCGTCGCGCTCGCAGGTGCTGCGCGACTACCTCGACTAGGCCACGCCGCCGGACGACAGCAGGTCGCGGCCGCACGGCATCGAAGGCCCGGCTCCCGAACGGGAGCCGGGCCTTCGTGCTGTCGCCGCGAGTGCGGCGCCGGGCGCACTGGATCACTCTGGGTGTCCCATGACCACCCCAGAGTGAGGAGTACGCATGCGTCGTCACCTTGTTCGGGCGCTGATCGGGCCGCTGGCGCTGGCGGCCGTCACCGCCGTCATACCACTGGCGTCCGCCGCCCCCGCCGCCGCGGACAGCGTTGTCGTCGGGGGTTTCCCGGTCGATGTGTCGCAGGGCCCGTGGACCGTTGCGCTGTCCAGCCGTGACCGGTTCGGCGGTACGCGTGCCGGGCAGTTCTGCGGCGGGGTGGTGGTCGGTCCGGACACCGTGCTCACCGCCGCCCACTGCATGGCCGAGGAGGTCCTGGGCGGGCCACCCGGCCAGGTGCGTGATCTCGAGGTCATCGCCGGGCGTACCCAGTTGTTGTCAGGTACGGGGAGAGAGGTCCCGGTGCGTGAGGTGTGGGTGAATCCCGGCTACGACGCCGTCAGCAATGCCGGGGACTTCGCGGTGCTCACGCTGACCGAACCGCTTCCGCAGCAGGACGTCATCGCCATGGCCGCCTCGGGTGACCCGGCGTACGTGCCGGGAACGCCCGCCCTCGTCTACGGCTGGGGCGACACCACGGGAGCCGGCGACTACGCCACCAGCCTGCGGGCGGCCCGGGTCCATGTGCTGTCCGATGCGCAGTGCGAGCAGGCATATCCGGGCGGCAGGGCGGGTGCGTACTTCGCCGACAGCATGTTGTGCGCGGGGGAGGTGCTGGGCGGCAGGGACGCCTGCCAGGGGGACAGCGGCGGCCCGCTGGTCGCGCAGGGCCGGCTGATCGGCCTGGTGTCGTGGGGGAGTGGCTGCGGGCAGCCGGGCAGCCCCGGTGTCTACACCCGGGTGTCTGACGTCGTGAGGGTGCTGGGCGCGGGAGCCTGACGCGGCTCGGGCACCTGCATCACCGTACGACGCGCACGGGCGGCCGTCCCGCAACGGGGACGACCGCCCGTACACCGGCCCGTGCCGGACCTGGCTCGTCGTTTCTGCGAGGGATCAGCGCTCTTCGTCGGAGGCGTTGCCGGGAACGGACGTGAGCCGCTCCGTCTCGTCCTGTATCTCGGCGGCGATCTTCTTGAGTTCCGGCTCGAACTTGCGGCCGTGGTGGGCGCAGAAGAGCAGTTCTCCGCCGCTCAGCAGGACGACGCGCAGGTACGCCTGGGCGCCGCAGCGGTCGCATCGATCAGCGGCCGTCAGCGGGCTCGCGGGGGTCAGAACAGTAGTCACGTCGCCTCTTCTCTAGCTCGACGAGCTGTCGTACCAGGGTCAACATCCAACCAGCCCCAAAACGTTCCCGCTCGCGGCTTTTCCTCGAAAGATTCTTCCGAGGTGGCTGGCTGCTGCCGGGTTGGCGGCGAATGTGCCGTATTGCGTGTCTGTCGTGCCTTACGGTTTCGCGCTGTCGGTCATGGTCGGTCCTCCCGGCCGGGTTGCCGGTTCGTTCTTGAGGACGTGCCCGGAGCCTAAATGGTTCATGCCTCCAAGGGAACGTGATGTGCACTTCACCCCATCGAGGGATCGAACACCCATGCGACTCTCGACTAGTCTGTGAGGAGCACGAGGGTGGCGTTACAACGGCTCTACCAGGCCTCGGTACCCTCTGAGCGGTGACTGAAGCCGTGCCACTACCCTTCGGGGCCCATCTGAAATTCAGCGAGGAGCGAACCGCGTGACCGCCGAGACGTCCGTGTCGTCCACAGCGCTGCTGGCAGGAGCCGAGCGGGACGGGTCCAACTACACCGCGCGGCACCTCCTCGTCCTCGAGGGGCTCGAGGCCGTGCGCAAGCGCCCCGGTATGTACATCGGCTCGACCGACAGCCGTGGCCTGATGCACTGCCTGTGGGAGATCATCGACAACTCCGTGGACGAGGCCCTGGGCGGGTACTGCGACCACATCGAGGTGATCCTGCACGACGACGGTTCGGTCGAGGTCCGGGACAGCGGCCGCGGCATCCCGGTCGACGTCGAGCCCAAGACCGGCCTGTCCGGTGTCGAGGTCGTCATGACCAAGCTGCACGCCGGAGGAAAGTTCGGCGGCGGCTCGTACGCCGCGTCCGGCGGTCTGCACGGCGTCGGCGCCTCGGTGGTCAACGCGCTGTCCGCCCGGCTCGACGTCGAGGTCGACCGCGGGGGGAACACCCACGCGATCAGCTTCCGGCGCGGAGTGCCCGGCGCGTTCGCCGCCGACGGACCGGACGCCCGCTTCGAGTCCAAGGGCGGGCTGCGCAAGGGGAAGAAGATCCCCAAGACCCGGACCGGTACGCGGGTGCGTTACTGGGCCGACCGGCAGATCTTCCTCAAGGACGCGAAGCTCTCCCTGGAGACGCTGCACCAGCGCGCCCGTCAGACGGCGTTCCTGGTCCCGGGACTGACCATCGTCGTCCGGGACGAGTTCGGCCTCGGTGAGGGCGGCAGCAAGGGCGAGGAGTCCTTCCGCTTCGACGGCGGCATCAGTGAGTTCTGTGAGTACCTGGCGAGCGACAGGGCTGTCTGTGACATCCTCCGTTTCAGCGGGCAGGGCACCTTCAAGGAGACCGTCCCGGTCCTGGACGAGCACGGTCAGATGACCCCGGCGGAGGTCACGCGTGAGCTCGGCGTCGACGTCGCCCTGCGCTGGGGCACCGGCTACGACACCACGCTCCGTTCGTTCGTCAACATCATCGCCACGCCCAAGGGGGGCACCCACGTCGCGGGTTTCGAGCAGGCCGTGACCAAGACCGTCAACGAGGTGCTGCGGGCCAAGAAGCTGCTGCGGGTCGCCGAGGACGACATCGTCAAGGACGACGCCTTGGAGGGGCTCACCGCCGTCGTGACCGTACGGCTGGCCGAGCCGCAGTTCGAGGGGCAGACCAAGGAGGTCCTCGGCACCTCGGCCGCCCGCCGCATCGTCAACGCCGTGGTCTCCAAGGAGCTCAAGGCGTTCCTGACCTCCACCAAGCGTGACGCGGCCCAGCAGGCCCGGGTGGTCCTGGAGAAGGCCGTCGCCGCCGCCAGGACGCGCATCGCGGCCCGCCAGCACAAGGACGCGCAGCGCCGCAAGACGGCTCTGGAGTCCTCCTCGCTCCCGGCCAAGCTGGCCGACTGCCGCAGTGACGACGTGGAGCGCAGCGAGCTGTTCATCGTCGAGGGCGACTCCGCGCTCGGCACGGCGAAGCTGGCCCGGAACTCCGAGTTCCAGGCGCTGCTGCCGATCCGCGGCAAGATCCTCAACGTCCAGAAGTCGTCCGTCACGGACATGCTGAAGAACGCGGAGTGCGGAGCGATCATCCAGGTCATAGGAGCCGGCTCGGGCCGGACCTTCGACCTGGACGCGGCCCGCTACGGCAAGATCATCATGATGACCGACGCCGACGTCGACGGCTCCCACATCCGCTGCCTGCTGCTGACGCTGTTCCAGCGCTACATGCGGCCCATGGTCGAGGCCGGCCGCGTCTTCGCCGCCGTCCCTCCGCTGCACCGCGTCGAGCTGGTCCAGCCGAAGAAGGGCATGGACAAGTACGTCTACACGTACTCGGACCGCGAGCTGCGCGACAAGCTCATGGAGCTCCAGAGCAAGGGCATCCGGTACAAGGACTCGATCCAGCGGTACAAGGGCCTCGGCGAGATGGACGCCGACCAGCTGGCCGAGACCACCATGGACCCCCGCCACCGCACCCTGCGCCGGATCAACCTCACCGACCTGGAGGCCGCGGAAGGCGTGTTCGACCTGCTGATGGGCAACGACGTGGCTCCCCGCAAGGAGTTCATCTCCGGCTCCGCAGCCACGCTCGACCGGTCCCGCATCGACGCCTGACCACCGACGCCTGACCACCGACGTCAGGCCGCGGCGTCCGGCCGCGGCCCCGGTCCCCGATCACCGTGTCGCGCCCCGGCACTCACGGCCGGCTGGGGCGTCGTCCGGAACCCGTCACCCCGCTGGGACCGTCCCTGACCGGGCCGACGGTTCCGGTGTCCGGTGGCCCGGACGGCGCCCGACCACGCGGCGCGCAGGGCGCCCGGGTGGTGCGCCAGGCGTGTGCGGAGGGGCTGGGGCAGCCTCCGGTGACCTGAGTCACCTGATGGGGTGAAGAGCGGGGAGAGAGGAGCCGGAGACCTTCCCGTTCTGCCCATCCTTGGGCATGCAGTCAAGCAACGGTCGTCCGCGCGGGGGCGGTTCCGAGAGACCCGCCGGCAGCCAGGAACGCCACACTCCGTCCGCCTTTGCGGCGCCCGAGGGCGCACCGTACGACGACCCGTGGTACGACGCCCTCGCCTCCGGGTGGGGAGAGTCGGCCGGGGACGTCCCGGTCGCCGCGGTCCCGTCCGCGCGCCAGGCACGGGACGAAGCCGCCACGGCCGACGTCTACCTCTCGGTGCAGCGCAGCGCGGCCTTCCAGGAGGTGCGCAGCCGGTACCGGAGGTTCGTGATTCCCGCGGTCGCCGGGTTCTTCACCTGGTACGTCGGGTATGTCGTGGCCGCGACGACCGCGCCCGGCCTCATGGCGCGCCCGGTGGCGGGCGCGGTGAACGTGGCGATGCTCGCCGGACTCGGACAGTTCCTCAGCACGTTCCTGCTCACCTGGGCCTATGTCCGCCACGCCCGGCTGCGCCGGGACCGCGCCGCCCTGGAGCTGCGCTGGGACACCCAGGAACTGGCCCGTGGAGCCCGAGGGGGTGTGTCGTGACCGGAGACCACCAGTCGCTGGCCCTGGTGCTGTTCAGCGCCTTCGTCGCCGTCACTCTGGGGATCACGACCTGGGTGAGCCGCAACCGGCACGGCTCGGCCGAGGAGTTCTACGCGGGCGGGCGGCTCTTCTCGCCGATGGAGAATGGTTTTGCCATCGCGGGCGACTACATGTCGGCCGCTTCCTTCCTCGGCATCTCGGGGCTCATCGCGCTGTACGGCTACGACGGCCTGCTGTACTCCGTGGGCTTCCTGGTGGCCTGGCTGGTGGTGCTGTTCCTCGTCGCCGAACTCGTGCGCAACTGCGGACGGTTCACGCTCGCCGACGTGGTCGCGGCCCGCATGAGGGAACGGCCGGTGCGGATCGCGGCGGGAACCTCGTCGGTCACGGTGTCCGTCCTCTACCTGGTGGCGCAGATGGTGGGCGCCGGCAGCCTGGTCGCCCTGCTCCTCGGGCGCACGGGCGAGGCGGCCCAGGCCTGGACCGTCATCGGCGTCGGCGCGCTCATGGTCGTCTACGTGTCGCTGGGAGGGATGCGGGCCACCACATGGATCCAGATCGTCAAGGCGGTCCTGCTGCTCGCCGGCACCGTCACACTGACCGTCCTGGTCCTGGTGCGCTTCCACGGCGACTTCGACCGGCTCCTCCTCGCGGCCGCCGACCGCAGCGGCCACGGCGCCGCGTTCCTGGCGCCGGGTCTGAAGTACGGCGGGGGCTGGACCGCGCGGTTCGACTTCATCAGCCTGGGGCTTGCCCTGGTGCTCGGCACCGCGGGGCTGCCGCACATCCTGTCCCGCTTCTACACCGTGCCGACCGCGCGGGCCGCCCGTCGCTCGGTGGTCTGGTCGATCGGGCTCATCGGCGGCTTCTACCTGATGACGATCGTGCTCGGCTTCGGCGCCGCCGCCATCGTCGGGCCGGACGCGGTACGGCGGTCGAACGCGGCCGGGAACACGGCGGTGCCCCTGCTGGCCCTCGACCTCGGCGGCGGCGCGAACTCCACCGGTGGAACCGTTCTGTTCGCCGTGGTCGCGGCCGTCGCCTTCGCCACCATCCTCGCGGTGGTCGCCGGCATCACCCTCGCCTCCTCCGCGTCCGTGGCACACGACCTGTACGCCTCGCTGCGGCGCCGGCGCGGCACTCCGCGCAGTGAGGTGGCCGTGGCCCGGGCCGCCGCGATCGGCATCGGTGTCGTGGCGATCGCCCTCGGCCTGCTCGCGCGTGACCTCAACGTCGCCTTCCTCGTGGGCCTCGCCTTCGCCGTGGCGGCCTCCGCCAACCTGCCTGTGCTGCTGTACTCGCTGTTCTGGCCGGGCTTCACCACCCGGGGCGCCGTGTGGGCCGTGTACGGCGGGCTGGTGCCGGCCCTCCTGCTCGTCGCCCTGTCACCGGTGGTGTCGGGCAGCCCCGAATCGCTGTTCCCGGGCGTCGACTTCCAGTACTTCCCGCTGCGCAACCCCGGCCTGCTCTCCATCCCGCTGGGCTTCCTCGCGGGCTGGCTCGGCACGGTCACCTCGACCGAGATCCCCGACGAGGCCAAACACGCGGAGACGGAGGTTCGCTCGCTGACGGGCGCGGGGGCCGTCTGAGACCCCGACGCGCACGGGAACGTCGCCCTCCCCCGCCGCCCACGACTTGTGGCGCCTGCCGGGTACCGCCCGGCCACCGAGCGGCCGGAGCGGTGCCCGGCATGGACGCCGGAAGCGCTGCATCAGGGCGCCACCCACGCGTAGCGGTGCTCCGGACGACCGGTGTCGCCGTACCTCAGGGAGAGGCGGAGGCGGCCGGCCTGCTCCAGGTGGCGCAGATAGCGCTGGGCCGTGGAACGGCTCAGGCCCGTCTCGGCGGCCACCTCGTGGGCGGAGAGCGGATGGTCCGCGCGGTGCAGTACGGAGCAGATCAGGTCGGTGGTCGGCTCCGAGTGGCCGCTCGGCAGACCGGGCGAGGAGGGCGCGGGTGCCGTGCGCAGGGCGCCGAAGATCCGGTCGACCTGCTCCTGCCCGGCGATCCCCCGGCCGCCGACCCGGTCCACCGTGCGCCGCAGTGCGGCGTAGGAGTCCAGCCGGGACCGGAGAGCGGCGAAGGTGAACGGTTTCATCAGATAGTGCAGGGCGCCCAGCCGCATGGCGGTCTGGACGGTCGTCACATCACCGGCCGCCGTGATCATGATGACGTCGGTGCCGTGGCCCTGCTCCCTCATCCGGTGGACGAGCTGCAGGCCCGGCTGGTCGGGCAGGTAGTGGTCGAGCAGGACCAGGTCGATGCCGCCGCGCTCGACGGCGGCCAGCGCCTGGGCGGCACTGTGCGCGCGGGCGGCCACCCGGAAGCCGGGAACCTTTCCCACGTACTTGGCGTTGATCTCGGCGACACGGAAGTCGTCGTCCACGACCAGGACGTCAATCATCGGGCCTCTCTCCGTCAAGGCCAGGCGGGCGGTTGCGCCCGCGTTTCGGCTCCGTTGTTGTAACGCGCGCAAAACGAGCACAACAGAGCGTTGCAAGCAGAAGAAGCCGATGCGCCCACAAGACTGCTGCCGTGACCCGGGCGACATCTACGGTCCCGGCTCATGAGCGCAGACACCGGCCCCGCCATCGAGCTGCGGGGCGCCAGCAAGACATTCCGGACCCCGTCGGGGGGTCTGCACACGGCCGTCAGCAGCCTGGACCTCACCGTGGGACGAGGTGAGTTCGTTGCGGTCGTCGGCCCCACCGGCTGTGGCAAGTCGACCACGCTGACACTGGTCAGCGGCCTGGAGGAACCCACCGAGGGAGACGTTCTGGTCGCCGGGGAACCGGTTCGCGCGGTCGGCGGCAAGGTCGGCTTCGTCTTCCAGCAGGACGCGACCTTCCCCTGGCGGACGGTTCTGTCCAACGTCATGGCGGGTCCGCGGTTCCGCGGCGTGCCGAAGGCCGAGGCGAAGCAGAAGGCCCGCGAGTGGCTGGCCCGGGTCGGTCTCGCCGCCTTCGAGGACCGCTATCCGCACCAGCTCTCGGGCGGGCAGCGCAAGCGCGTCGCGCTCGCCGCGACGTTCGTCAACGATCCCGAGATCCTGCTCATGGACGAGCCGTTCTCGGCGCTCGACGTGCAGACCCGCGCCCTG
Source organism: Streptomyces sp. MUM 2J (assembly GCF_022414535.1). Classification (GTDB taxonomy): domain Bacteria; phylum Actinomycetota; class Actinomycetes; order Streptomycetales; family Streptomycetaceae; genus Streptomyces. The sequence goes on along the minus strand of NZ_JADWYM010000001.1, from coordinate 372,917 downwards.
ATGTCGGACGAGTTGCTGGAGCTGTGGGAGGGCACCGGGGCCTCCGTGGTCTTCGTCACCCACGACCTGGAGGAGTCGATCGCCCTGGCCGACAAGGTCGTGGTGATGACGGCCGGGCCCGCAACGGTCAAGCAGGTCTTCGACATCGACCTGCCGCGCCCCCGCAAGGTCGAGTCGGTACGTCTGGAGCCGAGGTTCCTGGAGATCTACCGCGAGATCTGGGTGTGCCTCGGCGAAGAGGTCCGCATCACGCGGGAAAGGGGTGCCGCCCATGTCGCCTGAGGTGGTCGGCGCATCCGTGGTGGAGACGGCCGGCCCGGCGCCGGACCGCGCGCTGTCACGCGCGCGTGCCGCCCGCAGGCGCAAGGCCGTCGTCACCGGAGCCCGCGTGCTCGTCCTGGTCGCCGTACTCGGCCTGTGGGAGGTGCTCTCCCGCGCGGAGGCCATCGACCCGTTCAACTTCTCGATGCCGTCCAGGATCTGGGACCAGATCCACACCTGGGTCACCCACGGGACGGCGCTCGGATCCCTGGGCGAGCAGATCTGGTTCACGCTGTACGAGGCTCTCGTGGGCTGGATCATCGGTGTGATCGCCGGTGTCGTCCTCGGTATCGCCCTCGGGCGGATCCGTTTCCTCGCCGATGTCCTCGGTCCCTACATCAAGGTGCTCAACTCCATACCGAGGATCGTGCTCGCCCCGATCTTCGTGATCTGGTTCGGACTGGGTCCTGCCTCCAAGATCGCCTCGGCCGTCGTCCTGGTCTTCTTCCCGGTGTTCTTCAACGCCTTCCAGGGCGCCCGCGAGGTCGACCGCAATCTGGTCGCCAACGCCCGGATCCTCGGCGCCGGCGACCGCCGGGTCACCCTCCAGGTCGTCGTCCCGTCCGCCACCTCGTGGATCTTCACCAGCCTCCACGTCAGCTTCGGCTTCGCCCTCATCGGCGCCATCGTCGGCGAGTACATCGGTGCCACGAAGGGCATCGGCCTGCTCGTCGCCCAGTCGCAGGGCACCTTCAACGCGGCCGGCGTGTACGCCGCGATGGTCATCCTCGCCGTCGTCGCGCTCGTGGCCGAGGGCCTGCTGACCTTCGCCGAGCGCCGCATCTTCCGCTGGAAGCCGTCCGGCTCCGACGGCTGAGACGCCCCGCCTCGTCCCCTCGCCCCGCACCTCCCCTCATCGGACCCTCCGCTCCGCGTACTCCCAAGGACGTGAACGCCATGCGCCAGAACACCCGGTTCGCCGTCTGGGCCGCCTCCGGCCTGCTCGCCCTGACCTCGCTCACCGCCTGCGCCGACGACGCTGCCGCCACGGCGTCGGCGGGCGGCGCCAAGGGCGACGGCAAGGGCACGAAGGTCAAGATCATGGTCGGTGGCCTCGACAAGGTCATCTACCTGCCGGCGATGCTCACCCAGCGGCTCGGCTACTTCGACGCCGAGGGACTGGACGTGGAACTCCTCAGTGAGCCCGCCGGCGTCCAGGCGGAGACCGCCCTGGTCTCCGGACAGGTCCAGGGCGCCGTCGGCTTCTACGACCACACGCTGGACCTGCAGGTGAAGGGGAAGTCCGTCGAGTCCGTGGTGCAGTTCTCCCACGCACCCGGCGAGGTGGAGATCGTCTCCGCCCGGGCCGCGGACGACGTCACCTCGCCGAAGGACTTCAGAGGCAGGAAGCTCGGCATCACCGGCCTCGGCTCGTCGACCGACTTCCTCACCAGGTACCTCGCCGTCAAGAACGGTGTCGGCGTCAGCGAGTTCACCCCCGTCGCCGTCGGTGCCGGACCGACCTTCATCTCGGCACTCCGGAAGGGCGCCATCGACGCCGGGATGACGACCGACCCGACGGTCGCCACCATCCTGGACAAGAAGGCCGGCACGGTCCTGATCGACATGCGCACGCCCGAGGGCTCGCGGGAGGCGCTGGGCGGGCCGTACCCGTCGTCCAGCCTGTACATGCAGACGGACTGGGTGAACAGCCACAAGGACACCGTCCGGAAGCTGGCCCGTGCATGCGTCAAGACGCTCAACTGGATGTCCACGCACAGCGCCTCCGAGATCGCCGACAAGATGCCCGCCGACTACTCCCAGGGCGACAAGGCGCTCTACGAGGAGGCCGTCAAGAGCACCCTGCCGATGTTCACCAAGGACGGTGTCATGCCCCAGGGCGGTCCGGAGACCGTCGAGAAGGTCCTGAAGGCGTTCAACCCCACCATCAAGAACGCCGAGGTGGACCTGAGCAGGACCTACACCACCGAGTTCGTCGAGAAGGCGGCCGGCTGACCGGCCGTTCGTGCCCTCAGACGCGGGTCGCCCACCCGTAGCGGTGTTCCGGGCGGCCCGCGTCGCCGTACCTGAGGGTCAGTTCGGCCTGTCCCGTGCGCTCCAGGAGCTTCAGATAGCGCTGCGCGGTCTGCCGGCTCACGCCCGTCCGCTCGGCCACCTCGTGGGCGGACAGGGAGCCGTCGGCGCTCCTCAGGCATCGGCGCACCAGATCGGCGGTCGCGGGGGAGTGCCCCTTGGGCAACCGCGGCCCCGAGGGCGCGCACAGCGCGCCGAAGAAGCGGTCGACGTCGGCCTGCTCCGCCTCTCCCCCGGCGTCCAGGGTCCGCCGCAGCAGGGCGTACGACTCCAGTTTCGCGCGCAGTCGCGCGAAGGCGAACGGCTTCACCAGATACTGCAGCGCCCCCTGTCGCATCGCCTCCTGCACCACCGAGACGTCCCGCGCGGCCGTCACCATGATCACGTCCGTCCGGTGCTCGCGCCGGCGGATCTCGCGGACGACCTCCAGGCCGGTTCCGTCCGGCAGGTAGTGGTCCATCAGGACCAGGTCCGGACGGAGCAGCTCCGTCCGGCGCAGCGCCTCTCCCGCGCTGTGCGCCCGGCCGGCGACGCGGAAGCCCGGCACCCTCTCCACATGGGCGGCGTTGACCTGCGCCACCCTGATGTCGTCGTCCACGACCAGGACCTCGATCACCGCGTCCCCTCCTTGGCAGCCTCCGCCACGGACGTCCCCGGCGCGGGACACGGGTCCGGCTCCGCCAGGGCCTCCGGCAGGACGACGGTGAACCGCGCACCTCCACCGTCCGCGTCGCCCACGGCCGCCCTGCCGCCCTGCCGCTCGGCCAGCCGCCGCACCAGCGGCAGGCCGATGCCGCGCTTGCCGTGGGCCGGCGGCCTCTTCGTGGACCACCCCTCGGTGAAGACCAGTTCCCGGTGCTCCACCGGGATTCCGGGCCCCGTGTCGCACACCGTCAGCACGACCGTACGGCCCTCGGCGCGCAACTCGACCTCCACGCGCGCGTGGAGGGTGCCCGCCACGGCGTCGAGCGCGTTGTCGACCAGGTTGCCGACGATGGTGACCAGCCCCCGGGGATCGACCAGCCGGTCCGGCAGCCGCGTGCGGTCGCAGATCCACAGAGCGGCCCCGCGCTCGGCCGCGACGGTCGCCTTGCCCACCAGCAGGGCCGCCAGCAGGGGGTCCCGGATCTTCTCGGTGACCTGTTCGGCGGTGGTCCGATGGTCGCCGACCACCTCGCCGACGAACTCCACGGCGTCGTCGTACATCTCCAGTTCGAGCAGCCCGAGCAGGGTGTGCATCCGGTTGGCGTGCTCGTGGTCCTGGGCGCGCAGGGCGTCGATCAGGCCCCGGGTGGAGTCCAGCTCCCGTGCGAGCCGCTCCAGCTCGGTACGGTCGCGCAGGGTGGCGACGGCACCGCCGTCCCCGGTGGGCATCCGGTTGGCCACCAGGACGCGCGGCCCGCGCACGGTGAGCAGATCGGTTCCCGTGACCCGGCCGGCCAGCACGTCCGCCGTGCGGCCCTCGCCCAGCGCGTCGTCGGGCGACCGGCCGACCGTCTCCTCGCCGACGCCCAGCAGGCGCTGCGCCTCGTCGTTGAGGAGGCGGACGCGGCCGGAGCGGTCCAGGGCGACCACGCCCTCGCGGATGCCGTGCAGCATCGCCTCGCGCTCGGCGAGCAACGCCGAGATGTCCGAGAAGGCCAGGTCCCGCGTCTGCCGCTGAACCCGCCGCGAGACGATCCAGGCGGCCAGCGCACCGACGGCCAGGGCCCCGCCGGCCAGCGCGAGCAGACCGGGGATCGCACTGATCAGGCGGGCCCGGACACTGTCGTAGGCGATGCCCACCGAGACGGCCCCGACGATGCGCCCCTCGGTGTCGCGCAGCGGCACTTTGCCCCGGGCCGAACGCCCCAGGGTGCCCTCGTCGATTCCCATGACCTCCTTGCCGCCCAGGGCCTGGCTGGGGTCGGTCGAGACATGGCCGCCGATCCGCGCCGGGTCGGTGTGCGACCAGCGCGTGCCGTCGAGGTTCATGATCACGACGTACTCGGCGCCCGTGGCGAGCCGGATCCGCTCCGCCTCCCGCTGTACGGGCCCGTCGGGGCGTGGCGCGGTGCTCTGGAGGTCCGCCGCGATCTGCGGCTGCTGCGCGGTGGTCTGCGCGATGGCGAGCGCCCGGTGCATGGCCTGGTCGTCCAACTGGTGGCTGAGCGGAGCCAGGAACAGGCCGGCGGCGAGGACGGCGACTCCCGCGGCGATCGTCACCTGCATCAGCAGCACCTGGGAGAACACGCGTCGCGGCAGGCCCAGGCGCAGACGGTGCGGGGGAGTCGGACTCATGCCCCAGACGGTACGCGGGGGTGCCTTTCCGGCCGCAGGGGTGCGGCCCGGGCCAGCGGATCGGCTTGATCGGTATGGACGGGGCCGACTGACCGTGTGGATGCCCGGTCGATCGGCCCGTGCTCCGTGATCCGGTCAATGCCTGCCGGCCGGCGCCAGCTCCCGCACGGAGCCGACGTCCATGCGTGCGGGTGTCCCCAGGACCGACGCCGCGCAGCTCTCCGGCCGGGGCGGCAGTGCGGCCCCCTGGGTCACCACCACACGCCAGCGGCGTCCGTCGGCGTGCGCGACGGTCACCTCCCAGTGCGGGGCCGCGCCGTCCGTGGACACGACGCTCAGCGCGTCCGCGACGTACACGCGCGCCTCCCGGCGCACCGCCAGCTCCGCCGCCTGCCCGGGCCGTTCCCAGGCCGAGCTGCCCCGGCACCCCTCGACGACGATCCGGCCCTCCCGGACGCCGTGCAGGACCTCCCTGACGCCACGTGCCCCGGCGCGGCCGTAGGCGTAGCCGTACGGCAGGACGAGCACCGTCGGCGCGAAGCGGTGACCACCCAGATGGGTGACCTCCCAGATGCCGTGCACGCCGGAGGCGGTCAGCTCGGCCGTCAGCGGCCGGCCCAGCAGGGCGCAGCAGCGGTCGCGCTTGCCGTTGGTGCACACCAGGGCGAGCGGAGCGCCGGTGTGCGGTTCGCCGCCCAGCGCCGCGTCGAAGCCCCGGTGGTCGCCGCGGCCGAGCGCACCGAGATCCAGGCCGAGCAGCTCCCCGGGGTCGTCCACGGCGGCGGTGTGCAGCCAGGCGCTGCCCGGGGTGGTGTGTGCCGCGAACACCCGGCGCGGTGCGGGGGTGCCGAGGTCGGCGTGACGGCCCGGACGCCGGATGAGTGCGACCCGCACGCCGGTGCCCCGTGCGGCGTTCTCCAGGGCGCGTCCCAGCACGGGGTCCAGATGGCTCGAAGTGAGCGCTCTGGAGCCCCAGGGGCCGGGCTGTTCCAGGAGGAGCCAGGTCCTGGCGGTGGCCGCGGTTCCGGAAACGGGCTCGTCGAAGTCCCGCGAGACGGTCGCGCACGTACTCACACAGGTGAGCCTAACCTGAGCCGCCGCGGGGTGACTTCCGGCCGTGTCCGCGCGTCCGCCGCCGCGGCCCCCGCCCGCCCTACTCCGGGAGCGGCTGGGGCGCCGGGGGGCCGACGTACCGGCCGCTGGGACGCATACGCAGCGGGCGCTCTCCGTACTCCTCCAGGGCGTGTGCGATCCAGCCCGCCGTGCGCGCCACCGCGAAGATCGTCTCGCCTGCCGTGGAGGGCATGCCGGACGAGGTGGTGAGTACGGCGAGGGCCAGGTCCACGTTGGCGTGCAGGGGTGTGTGGCGCGCGGCGGTGGCCACGATGTCCCGGGCCGCGAGGAGGGCGGGCTCCGCATGCGGGATCCGCTCCAGCAGCGCGAAGAGGGCGCGTGCGCGAGGGTCCTCGCCGGAGTAGAGGCGGTGGCCCAGTCCCGGGATGCGGCGGCCGGCCCGCAGCTCCTCCGCGATCACCGGGGCGGCGGAGCCCTGGTCGAGCACCTCCAGCAGCAGCCGGTGGGCGAGCCCGCTCGCGGCACCGTGCAGGGGGCCCTCCAGCACGCCCAGGCCCGCCGAGACGGCCGCGTAGGCGTGGGCGCGGGCCGAGGCGGCGACGCGTACCGCGAGCGTGGAGGCGGCCAGGTCGTGGTCGACGAGCAGGCCCAGCGCGGTGTCCAGGACGCGCAGGGAGGCCTCGTCGGCGTCCCGGCCGGAGAGCCGGCTCCACAGGCGCCGGGCCAGGGGACCTCCGTCGCGGCGGTCCTCCAGCACCGGCGGCAGGGCGGCCACGAGCGTCGGGATGAGGACCCGCGCGGTGCCGAGCACCGTCTGCTCGGACAGGTCGAAGCGCAGCGGGTCGGCGGCTGCGGCGGCTACCGCGGCGACCCTCAGCCGGTCGGTCGGACCGGTGTGTTCGGGCAGCGCGTCCACCACACCCCGCACGACGGCGACCGTGGCCTCGGGAGCGGTGAAGACGGTGCCGGGGCGCAGGCGGCCGGTCCACAGCCACTCGGCGATCTCCTCGTAGGAACGGTGTGCGGCCAGCTCGGTCGCGTCGACGCCGCGGAAGTAGTAGCGGTCCTTCTCGATCAGCGTGATGCGGGTGCGCACGGACAGCTCTGCACCGGAGCCCGGGCTCGCGCCGCCGTCGCGCCGGTTGCGGCGAGCGAGCGCCTCCACCTCCTCGGCGGCGAAGGTGCTGCCCCGTCCGCCGGGGGTGCGCCGGCTGCTGAGCTGGCCGCGGCTGACGTAGGCGTACACGGTCTCGGGCTTCACACCGAGCAGGTCGGCGGCCTCCTTGGTGCTCAGCCGCCGTCCCGGGTGGCCGGGGCCGGGTTCTTGATCGCGCATGGAGGTCACCGTAGCCGCCTCTCCGGGCATGGACCCATAGATTGACTCAATCAATATTGACAAGAAATCTGTCAATCATCGACAGTCAAATCAAGTTCAGGGAGGAAGACATGTCCGTCAACAGGTCCGTAGCCACCCGCGTCGACGTACCGCGAGGCCTCGCCGGTGTCGTCGTCACCGACACCGAGGTCGGTGACGTCCGGGGCCTCGAGGGCTTCTACCACTACCGCCAGTACTCGGCCGTCGATCTCGCCCGGACGCGCGGCTTCGAGGACGTATGGCACCTGCTGGTCCACGGCGAACTGCCGGACGCCGGGCGGAGCGCCGCCTTCGCCGCGCGGACGGCGGCGCTGCGGCGGCTGCCCGACGAGGTCCGCGCGGCGCTGCCCGCCGTCGCCGCGGCCTCCGGGTCCTCCGGTCCGCTCGCCGGTATGCGCACCGCCCTGTCCCTGCTGGGCGCGGCCAAGGGCTTCCGACCCGTCTACGACACCGACGCCGAACAGCGCCGGGAGGACACCGTCGTGGCCGCCGCGGCCGTGCCGACACTCCTGACCGCGCTGTACCGGCTGGGTCGGGGGCTCGAACCGGTGGAACCGCGCGAGGACCTGTCCTGCGCGGCCAACTACCTCTACATGCTGACCGGTGTGGAACCGGAACCGGAGTGCGCCCGCGCGGTCGAGCAGTACCTGATCGCGACGATCGACCACGGATTCAACGCGTCCACCTTCACCGCCCGCGTCGTCGCCTCGACCGGCGCCGATGCCGCCGCGTGCCTCGTCGCCGCGGTGGGCGCCCTGTCGGGGCCCCTGCACGGCGGCGCGCCGAGCCGCGCCCTGGACACCCTGGACGCCATCGGCACCCCGGACCGCATCGACGCCTGGATCCGCGAGCGCGTCCTGGCGGGTGAGCGCATCATGGGCTTCGGTCACGCGATCTACCGCACCGAGGACCCTCGTTCGCGCATGCTCCGCGAGATCGCCCAGCGATTCGGCGGACCGCGGGTGGAGTTCGCCGTCGAGGTCGAGCGCCGGGTGGAGGCGATCCTGGCGGAGCTGAAGCCCGGCCGCCAACTCCACACGAACGTCGAGTTCTACGCCGGGGTCGTCATGGAACTGTGCGGTCTGCCCCGCGAGATGTTCACGCCGACGTTCGCGGCGGCACGCGTGGTGGGCTGGAGCGCCAACATCCTGGAACAGGCCAGGGACTCGAAGATAATCCGACCGGTCGCGCGGTACGTGGGGCCGGTGCCGCCGGTGCAGGTGCCCGAGGCCGCCTGAGACATGCGTGTGGCCTGGTGCCGTTCTGGCGCCAGGCCTCATCGGTGAGGGTCGAGCAGGGACGGGGTGCCGGGCTGCTCGCCGGATGGCGTTCCGGCATGGAGCGATCGTGCGCTGCCGGAAGGTGAGGGAACGCGCCGGTGGGATGCGCGCTCGTCCGGGCGGCTCAGGCGTCGGGGATGTCCGCCTTGGCGCGGATCAGCGTCTCCCGGCTCACGACGACGATGCGTTCGTAGTCGGCGCGGGAGGCGTCGGCGGGCAGCTCGCGGTCCAGCGCCTCGGTGGCCTCGGTGCCGATCACCGCGAAGTTGCCGTCGCTCAGCTCGAACACATCCGGGCAGTTCGCTCCGGAGTTACTGCCACGGGCGCTCGGAGGCACACCGATGCGGCGCACGATCTTCAAAGGGGTACCAGTCCTTCGGGAAGGCTTGGGCATGATGTTGGGGCAGAAGATACTGTGCTGTGTGGCGTCGGCGGGTGTAGTCGCGGAGAAAAGACACCCTGGCGTGTCGTCTGTGAAGGCGTGTTGACCGTGTGCCAGGTCGGACGTCACTCGGCCGGCGGGTTGCCCACCACCCACCACTCGTCCGTGTCGGCCTCGTCCAGTTCCTGTACGAGGCCGTCCACCATGCGCCCTATGTCGGCTTCGTCGGACGACTGCTTGAGGGTGGCGCGCTGGGCCCTCGAAGCCTCCCAGTACTCCCGGAAGAGCGGACTCTGGAAGAACTCCCGCAGGTGTTTGTAGAACTCCTCCTTGTCCAGGACGTCTGCGCGGTACAGATGGAACAGATAGGCGTACCAGGCGTTGGCGTAGAAGAACTGGCGTCGTTTCTCCGCGGGGATCCTCGGGTCGTAGGTGTCGATCACGGCCGCGAGGGAAGGATCGTCGATGGCCCTGGCCAGCAGTTCCCAGTGCATGCGCTGCTGATGCGCGTAGGCCCTGCGCCGGACCGCGAGTTCCTCGAGCTCCAGCTGCCTTTCCCGCAGCCGTGCCTCCTCGAGACGCCGTTGACGCTGCGCCAGCGTCAGCGCGGCCGTGGAGGCCAGAAGGGCGAGTGCGGTGGAGCTGAACCTCCCCGTGATGTGCTTCCGTGTGGCCATGTCAACCCCCGAATCATGCGGCCGTCCGCCGGTCGTCGGGGTGCGGGTCGACTGTGGGGGACCGGCGACTGTGGGCGGCGCTTGCCACCTCCAGGGTGCCGAGCGGCTCTGATCGGCGGGGAGGCGGAGAGGAGGCGCACGGAGGGATGCGAGGGTCGCGCAAGCCAGCGCCTCGCCCAACGTCTGCCCCGCATGCACTGCTAACAATCGTTCACTTCGCGGCGATTCTCATGACTCGTATCCTGGGGCGGCATTCCATCCTCATACGTACGCCGGGTTGCGAGCCGGTGTACGCGTCGGCGTGAGAGAGGTCGTACACATGCCTTCGCCCCCGAGTCCGCAGCAGGTTCCGGTGCAGCTCCCGGCGCAGGTCCCGGTCGTCGTCCTCGCCGGCTTCCTGGGTTCGGGCAAGACCACGCTGCTCAACCACCTCCTGCACCGCAGCGGCGGCAGCCGCATCGGGGCGATCGTCAACGACTTCGGGGCCATCGAGATCGACGCGATGGCCGTCGCCGGCGCCCTGGGCGACTCGACCGTGTCCCTCGGCAACGGGTGCCTCTGCTGTGCCGTCGATGCCGGCGAGCTCGATCACTACCTTGACCGGTTGGTCAACCCCTCTCTCGGTATCGACGTCGTCGTCATCGAGGCCAGCGGACTCGCCGAACCGCAGGAGCTGGTGCGGATGGTGCTGGCCAGCGAGAATCCGCGCGTCGTCTACGGCGGGCTCGTCGAGGTGGTCGACGCGGCGGAGATCGACGGCACCCGGGCCAGGCACCCCGAGCTCGACCGGCACCTCGGCCTCGCCGACCTCGTCGTGGTCAACAAGCTCGACCGGACCGCCGACGGTGCGCGCGTCCTGGAACTCGTCCGGTCGCTCAACGACCGTGCCGCGGTCGTCCCGGCCACCTACGGTCGTGTCGACCCCGCCTTCTTCTTCGACTGCCGGCCCGGCGAGGAGCGCATCGGGCAGTTGTCCTTCGACGACCTGCACGACGACGCCGGCGACGGGCACACGGGGCACCTGCACACCGCGTACGACAGCCTGTCGTTCTCCTCCGGCGTCCCGATCGACCCCCGCCGTCTGATGGAGTTCCTCGACAGCAGGTCCGAGGGGCTGTACCGGATCAAGGGCTGCGTCGACCTCGGGGCGTACGACGTCCGCAACCGGTACGCCGTCCACGCCGTCGGACGCTTTCTGCGCTTCTACCCGGAGCCCTGGCCGCCCGGCGAGGACCGTCTCACCCGGCTCGTGCTCATCGGTTCCGGCATCGACACGGAGTACCTGGCCAAGGCCCTGGAGGCGTGCAGGAACGACGCCCCGCACACCGCCGACGAGCACGGCCTGTGGGGCGTCCTGCGCTACGTACGGGATCCTGACGGGCCGGGGGCGGAGGAGGAGCCGCCGGTCCGGTCCGGTCCGTACCCGCTGCGGAAGTAGACCTTGCCCGTCGGCGGCCGGGCTCTGCGGGTCGTGCGGACCCGGCGTACGGCCGGTGGGCCCGGCCTGAGCGGGCGCTGCCGCGGGGGCGTCGAGCGGACAGGCCCCGGGCCGGGACGCGACGGCCGTACAACAGGCCCTGGCGGTGCAACCGGAAGGAGGCACCGGAAGGCCTGCCCGGTGACCGGGCCGTACCGGTCACGCGGCAGGACGGTCCCGCGGCAGGCCCGTCCACGAGGCAGCCCGCCACTGCCCGGGCCTGCCCACTACGCCGGTCCGGCCACCGCCGACACCGGCTTCGCCAGGGACACACCGGAGCCGTCGCGGCGCGGGTCGACCTCCGGGAGTTCGGCCGGGGAGCCGTTCTTCTGCGCCGCGCGGGCCGGGGCGGCGCCGGCCCAGCCCAGGGACAGGCAGTCCTCGCCCTTCAGGAAACGCTGGCAGCGCACGCCGCCCGTGGCCCGGCCCTTGCGCGGGTACTGGTCGAACGGCGTCAGCTTCGCGGTCGTCTGGACGGAGTCGTCCAGGGTGCCGCGGGAGCCCGCGATCGTGAACACCACCGCGTCCGCCGCCGGGTCGACCACCGTGAACGAGATGACCTTCGCGCCCTGGGCGAGCTTGATGCCCGCCATGCCGCCCGCCGCCCGGCCCTGCGGGCGGACCTGGGAGGCCTGATAGCGCAGCAGTTGCGCGTCGTCCGTGATGAAGACCAGGTCCTCCTCGCCGGTCCGCAGCTCGATCGCGCCGACGATCCGGTCGCCCTCCTTGAGGGTGATGACCTCCAGCTCGTCCTTGTTGGCCGGGTAGTCGGGCACCACGCGCTTGACCACTCCCTGCTCCGTGCCGAGCGCGAGGCCGGGTGTCGACTCGTCGAGCGTGGTCAGGCAGACCACCTGCTCGTCGTCGGTCAGCGAGATGAACTCGGACGGCGGAGCGCCCCCCGAGAGGTTCGGCGAGGCCATGCTCTCCGGCAACTGCGGAAGGTCGATGACGTTGATCCGGAGCAGACGGCCCGCCGACGTGACGACGCCGATCTCGCCACGCGCCGTCGCCTGCACCGCCGAGACGATGACGTCGTGCCTGACCCGCCGGCCGTGCGCGCTCTTGAACGGGTCGCCGTCGGCGGTGCGCGCGAGCAGCCCCGTGGACGAGAGCAGCACCCGGCACGGGGCGTCGGCGACCTGGAGCGGCACCGCGGCCGCGGGGACACCCGCCGACTCCAGCAGCTCCGTCCGCCGGTCCGTACCGAACTTCTTCGCCACCGCGGCCAGTTCCGAGGAGACCAGCTTGCGCAGCTCCGCGTCCGACTCCAGGATCCGGGTCAGCTCCGCGATCTCCTCCGTGAGCTTGTCCCGTTCGGCCTCCAGCTCGATCCGGTCGTACTTGGTCAGACGGCGCAGCGGCGTGTCGAGGATGTACTGCGTCTGCACCTCGCTGAGCGCGAAGCGCTCCATCAGGCGCTGCTTGGCCTGCGCGGAGTTCTCGCTGGAGCGGATGAGGCGGATGACCTCGTCGATGTCGACGAGGGCCGTCAGCAGCCCCTCGACCAGGTGCAGGCGGTCGCGTCGCTTGCCGCGGCGGAACTCCGAACGGCGCCGCACGACCTCGAAGCGGTGGTCGAGGTAGACCTCCAGCAGTTCCTTCAGGCCGAGGGTGAGCGGCTGGCCGTCGACCAGGGCGACGTTGTTGATCCCGAAGGACTCCTCCATCGGGGTCAGCTTGTACAGCTGCTCCAGGACCGCCTCGGGCACGAAGCCGTTCTTGATCTCGATCACGAGGCGCAGGCCGTGCTCGCGGTCGGTGAGGTCCTTGACGTCGGCGATCCCCTGGAGCTTCTTCGCGCCGACCAGGTCCTTGATCTTGCCGATGACCTTCTCCGGGCCGACGGCGAACGGCAGCTCGGTGACGATCAGACCCTTGCGGCGCGCCGTCACGGTGTCCACGGAGACCGTCGCGCGGATCTTGAAGGTGCCGCGGCCCGACTCGTACGCGTCACGGATGCCGGAGAGGCCGACGATCTTGCCGCCGGTGGGCAGGTCCGGGCCCGGGATGTGCCGCATCAGGGTGTCGAGATCGGCGTTCGGGTGCCTGATCAGGTGGCGCGCGGCCGCGATCACCTCGCGCAGGTTGTGCGGCGGCATGTTGGTGGCCATACCGACGGCGATCCCCGAGGTGCCGTTGACCAGCAGGTTCGGGAAGGCTGCGGGCAGGGCGACCGGCTCCTGCTCCTGGCCGTCGTAGTTGGGCGCGAAGTCGACCGTGTCCTCGTCGATCGACTCCGTCATCAGGCTGGTGGCCTCGGTCATCCGGGACTCGGTGTACCGCATGGCGGCCGGCGGGTCGTCGTTGCCGAGCGAGCCGAAGTTGCCGTGGCCGTCGACCAGCGGCACGCGCATGGAGAAGGGCTGCGCCATGCGCACCAGGGCGTCGTAGATCGACGCGTCTCCGTGCGGGTGCAGCTTGCCCATCACCTCGCCGACGACACGGGCGCACTTCACGTAGCCGCGGTCGGGGCGCAGGCCCATCTCGTTCATCTGGTAGACGATGCGGCGGTGTACAGGCTTCAGGCCGTCCCGGGCGTCCGGCAGGGCGCGGGAGTAGATGACCGAGTACGCGTACTCGAGGTACGAACCCTTCATCTCGTCCACGACGTCGATGTCGAGGACCTTCTCCTCGTACGCATCGTCGGGCGGCGGGGTCTTCGTGCTGCGGCGGGCCATCGCTGCCGGCTCCTTGCTGAAGCGTGAACGGGACTGACGCGGACCATTGTGGACCGCGCGACTGACAACGCGGGCCGGGACCCGGCGTGGAGCGGTCTCGCGGACCCGGCACGATGTGGACCGGGGGCCGGACATGACGTGACCGGGAGGTGTACGGCAGCCGGCGCGGCCCGTGGCCGGGAACAACCGCCGAGGCTACGCGATCTCGCTCTCGGCGTACGCCCCGCGGGAACTTCGCCGGTCCTCCGCACGCTTGCATACAGTGGCACGACCGGCACGAAAAGCGCGGTTCTCGATGACCGCCTCCGCGATCGAAGGGACGTACATGCCCATGGGTCACACGGCCACAGCCGAGGCAGGCTCCGGCGGCCTGACAGCGACCGAGCACCGCCTGGCCAACGGCCTGCGCGTGGTGCTCTCCGAGGACCACCTGACCCCGGTCGCGGCGGTGTGCCTCTGGTACGACGTCGGCTCCCGCCACGAGGTCAAGGGGCGTACCGGCCTGGCTCACCTTTTCGAGCACCTGATGTTCCAGGGCTCCGCCCAGGTCAAGGGCAACGGCCACTTCGAGCTGGTGCAGGGCGCGGGTGGCTCGCTCAACGGCACCACCAGCTTCGAGCGCACCAACTACTTCGAGACCATGCCCGCCCACCAGCTGGAACTCGCCCTCTGGCTGGAGGCAGACCGCATGGGCTCCCTGCTGGCCGCCCTCGACGACGAGTCGATGGAGAACCAGCGTGACGTCGTCAAGAACGAGCGCCGCCAGCGCTACGACAACGTCCCCTACGGCACCGCCTTCGAGCGGCTGACCGCACTGGCCTACCCGCAGGGCCACCCGTACCACCACACGCCCATCGGCTCGATGGCGGACCTTGACGCGGCCACCCTGGAGGACGCCCGCAGGTTCTTCCGCACCTACTACGCGCCGAACAACGCGGTCCTGTCGGTCGTCGGCGCCATCGACCCGGAGCGGACGCTCGCCTGGATCGAGAAGTACTTCGGCTCCATCCCGTCCCACGACGGCAAGCCGGAGCCCCGTGACGGCAGCCTGCCCGAGGTCATCGGCCGGGAGCTGCGCGAGGTCGTCCAGGAGGAGGTGCCGGCACGCGCCCTGATGGCCTCCTACCGCCTCCCGCACGACGGCACGCGCGCGTGCGACGCCGCCGACCTCGCCCTGACCGTTCTCGGCGGCGGCGAGTCCTCCCGCCTGTACAACCGGCTCGTCCGCCGCGACCGCACGGCCGTCGCGGCCGGCTTCGGTCTCCTGCGGCTGGCCGGGGCGCCCTCGCTGGGCTGGCTGGACGTGAAGACCTCCGGCGACGTCGAGGTGCCGGTCATCGAGACCGCCATCGACGAGGAGCTCGCCCGGTTCGCCGAGGAGGGCCCCACGCCGGAGGAGATGGAGCGAGCCCAGGCCCAGCTGGAGCGCGAGTGGCTGGACCGGCTCGGCACGGTCGCCGGCCGCGCCGACGAACTGTGCCGGTACGCCGTCCTGTTCGGCGACCCGCAGCTCGCCCTCACGGCCGTGCAGCGCGTGCTGGAGGTGACGCCCGAGGAGGTCCGCGAGGTCGCCGCGGCCCGCCTGCGGCCCGACAACCGGGCCGTCCTCGTCTACGAGCCGCTCGCCCCCGAGCACGCCGAGGACGTGGAAGGCACCGAAGACCCGGAGTCCGCGGCCACCGTGGAAGCCACCGACGACGAGGAGGCGGCCAAGTGACCGAGCTCGCCCAGATGGAGTTCCACCCCCGGCCCGTGGCGGGCGAGCCCAGGCCGTGGGCCTTCCCGGCCCCGGAGCGAGGCGGCCTCGGCAACGGACTGACCGTGCTGCGCTGCCACCGCCCCGGGCAGCAGGTGGTCGCCGTGGAGGTGCTGCTGGACGCGCCCCTGGACGCGGAGCCGACCGGCCTCGACGGCGTCGCCACGATCATGGCGCGGGCCTTCTCCGAGGGCACCGACAAGCACACCGCCGAGGAGTTCGCCGCCGAGCTGGAGCGCTGCGGCGCGACCCTCGAAGCGCACGCCGACCACCCCGGCGTCCGCATCAGCCTGGAGGTGCCCGCCTCCCGGCTGGCCAAGGCGCTGGGCCTGGTCGCCGACGCCCTGAGAGCACCCGCCTTCGCCGACAGCGAGGTCGAGCGGCTGGTCCGCAACCGCCTGGACGAGATCCCGCACGAGCTGGCCAGCCCCGCCCGGCGGGCCGCCAAGGAGCTCTCCAGGCAGCTGTTCCCGGCGACCTCGCGTATGTCGCGCCCCCGTCAGGGGACCGAGGAGACCGTGGCCGGCATCGACGCCGCGGCCGTGCGCGCCTTCTACGAACGGCACGTGCGCCCGGCCACCGCCACCGCCGTGGTCGTCGGCGACCTCACCGGCATCGACCTCGACGCGCTGCTCGGTGACACGCTCGGCTCCTGGACGGGCTCGCCGGCCGAGCCGCGGCCCGTGCCGCCCGTGACCGCCGACGACACCGGCCGTGTCGTCGTCGTGGACCGCCCCGGTGCCGTCCAGACCCAGCTGCTGATCGGCCGGATCGGCCCCGACCGCCACGACCGGGTCTGGCCCGCCCAGGTTCTCGGCACCTACTGCCTCGGCGGCACCCTCACCTCCCGCCTGGACCGCGTGCTGCGGGAGGAGAAGGGCTACACGTACGGTGTCCGCGCGTTCGGGCAGGTCCTCCGGTCCGCCCAGGACGGCACGGGTGCCGCGATGCTCGCGATCAGCGGCTCCGTCGACACCCCGAACACCGGCCCCGCCCTGCGGGACCTGTGGACGGTGCTGCGGACGCTCGCCGCCGAGGGGCTGACCGACGCCGAGCGTGACGTCGCCGTGCAGAACCTCGTCGGAGTGGCGCCGCTGAAGTACGAGACCGCGGCGGCCGTCGCGAGCACCCTGGCCGACCAGGTCGAGCAGCACCTCCCCGACGACTACCAGGCCGCCCTGTACCGGCAGCTGGCCACCACCGGCACCGTGGAGGCCACCGCCGCCGCGGTGGGCGCCTTCCCGGTGGACCGGCTGGTGACCGTCCTCGTCGGCGATGCCGCGCAGATCAAGGAGCCCGTGGAGGCTCTCGGCATCGGTGAAGTCACCGTCGTCGCGGCCGAGTAGGCACGCGTACGTGGGGCCCTGGTGGACGGCGAACCACCGGGGCCCTTTTGCGTGCGAAGGCCAGGAGACCTCCGAATGTCCGAAATGATGGGGAGGTTGCCTGTCTGCCCTGTGGGATACGCTACAAAAACCGTGTTCCGTTTGGGTATTGAAAGTCCGGCGCCTTAGCGTCGTGCGGGCTGTCCGTCCGGTAGTGCGCCGCGCCCGCGGCACCGGACAGTCATCGCCGAGTCCCCGTACGGCGCGAGCCAGGGGAGCCGGGGACCCACCGCAGTCCCCAGGGGTGAATCGGGTGCCCGCGCCAGGTGCGAGGGGATCCGTAGGAGACCTTCCTGCTCCGAACCCGTCAGCTAACCCGGTAGGCGAGAGGGAAGGAAAGGACCAGCCACTACATGGCGTTCAGCTGCGCCACCGGGAAGCACCGCCGTCCGAGCCGGATGAAGCGGACCACCGCGCAGGCGGCCGGCTTCGCCGCCCTCACCACCACCGGCGTCGTGGGCACCCTGGCGGCCCCGGCGCTCGCCGCGGAGCCGGCGGCCGAGCAGACCGGGCTGCTCCCGGTGATCAGCGCCGACGACTCCGTCGCCGAGGAGATCGGCGCCCAGGCGAAGGCCCAGAAGGAGGCCGCCGACCAGAAGGCGGCCGAGGAGGCCGCGCGCAGGCGGGCGGCCGAGCAGGCCGAGAAGGTGCGCGAGGCGCGGGAGCGCGCCGCCCGCGAGGCCGAGCGCAAGCGCCTCAACACCTTCGTGGCGCCGATCGCCGGATCCTACGTCTCCACCGGTTACCGAGCCGGCGGCAACCTGTGGTCCTCCGGCAGTCACACCGGCATCGACTTCCACGCCGCGAGCGGCACCACCGTCCACGCGGTCGGCTACGGCACCGTCGTCGAGGCCGGCTGGGGCGGTGCCTACGGCAACCAGATCGTCCTCCGGATGCACGACGGTTCGTACACCCAGTACGGCCACCTGTCGTCGCTGTCCGTCTCGGTCGGCCAGCAGGTGGCCGTCGGCCAGCAGATCGGCCGGTCGGGTGCGACGGGCAACGTCACCGGCCCGCACCTGCACTTCGAGGCGCGGACGACCCAGGAGTACGGGTCCGATGTCGACCCCGTCGCCTACCTGCGTGCGCACGGCGTCGCTCTCTGACGAAACGCCCCGAGACCCTCTGAAGCCCCGGCCCCCGCCGGGGCTTCCGGCGTTGGAGCGGGTTCCCTTGGCGCACGCCCGCCGGCGTCCGACCGCGTGCGCGCTCACGCACGCCCGCTCCCGTATGTCTTCTCACGCCCTCCCGCCCGGCGCACCGTTCTCGGCCCGCTGTCCAAAAAATATCCCTGGATTCCGGCCCGCCGTCGGAAATTCGGCCGCATTGCCATAGAGTCGCTGAACACACGTCAATCGTCGACGTTTCACGGGGATTAAGGCGGAGGTCGGTCATGCGTATTCCGGCGCACTCGGTGTGTACGGCGATCCGGGACGACATCGTCGCCGGTGTCCACGAACGCGGCAGCCGGCTCACCGAGGAACTGCTGGCGCGCCGTTACGGCGTTTCCCGCGTCCCCGTCCGTGAGGCGCTGCGCACGCTGGAGGCGGAGGGCTTCGTGGTGACCCGGCGGCACGCGGGCGCGTGCGTGGCCGAACCCACCGAGCAGGAGGCCGCCGACCTGCTGGAGATGCGCACGCTGCTGGAGCCGCTCGGTGCCTCCCGGGCCGCCCAGCGGCGCACCGAGGCCCATCTGAAGGTGCTGCGCGGGCTCGTCCGGCTGGGCCAGGAACGGGCCAGGAAGGGCAGCAGCGAGGACCTGCGAGCCCTGGACACCTGGTTCCACGAGACGCTTGCCCAGGCC
This sequence comes from Streptomyces sp. MUM 2J, assembly GCF_022414535.1. Taxonomy (GTDB): domain Bacteria; phylum Actinomycetota; class Actinomycetes; order Streptomycetales; family Streptomycetaceae; genus Streptomyces. The sequence goes on along the minus strand of NZ_JADWYM010000001.1, from coordinate 354,391 downwards.
TCCGGCAGCCAGGCGCTGACCGCCACGCTCACCCAGATCCGGCACAAGATCGCGTGGATGTACACGGTGGAGGCGCCCGCCCAGCCCGTCGACGTCTGGGCCCAGCACGGCGCGATCGTGGACGCCGTGGCGCGCGGCGACGGTGAACGTGCGCGTGCCCTGACCGCGCAGCACACCGAGCGTTCCCGTACCGCGCGCCGGCTGCGCTTCTCCGGCGGCGCGGAACGCGCCGACCGTGTGAGGACTTCGCAACATGCCGTAAACATCTCGGCGCTGCGGCATTAACACGGGCGCCGTATACAAAGAGGGGATATTCGGTGGGGGTTGTTTCCCCTGCCCTTTTTCGTGTTGCGGGAATTTTCAGTGATGCGCCCGGCGTGCCCGTGTGAGTGATATGCCCGAGTAAACCCGCCGGCGTTTCCGGGTGTGCCTCCGTTAATTCCGCGCGCCGTGTCCCGTGCGGAACTGCGGGCGTGGACGGCCGGCGCCGGGGGAGCCCGGGCGCGGAGGGTGGTCCGGGGGGAATCGGGGTCGCGGGCTCCGGCGATCAGCGGTGGCGGGCTCCCTGGAGCGGCGAGCGGCCGAGGACGGCCGGGAGGGGTGCGAAGGGTCACCGAAGGCCGGGCGCCGCCCGGCCGGGCGCCGAAAGGTGCCGGAGGGGACCGCGGGAGCCGCGCCGCCCCGCGGGGGCAGCGCGGCTCCCGCGCGTGCCGCGGGGGGCTCAGACGGTCTCGGGGAGTTCTTCGAGCCCCTCGGACACCAGCCTCGCCAGACGGTCCAGGGCGCCGTCCGCACCCTCGGCGTCGGTGGCGAGGACGATCTCCTCGCCGCCCTGGGCGCCCAGGCCCAGGACGGCCAGCATGGAGCCCGCGTTGACGGGGGCGCCGCCGGCCTTGGCGATCGTCACCGGGACGCCTGCGGCCGTGGCGGCTCGGACGAAGATGGAGGCGGGGCGGGCGTGGAGACCCTCGGCCCAGCCGACGTTGACGCGGCGCTCAGCCATGTGTTGCTGCCCTTCAGGTGTTCAGGGTTGTCTAGACCAGTTTCCCACATCATGGGGCATGCCCGGGAGGGCCCCCGAGAACCTCCCGGCCGCCACCGGCGCGGCCGCGGTCCCGGCCCGGTGGCCGTCCTTCCGCGGACTGCCCCGCGCGGTGGCCGGGCGCGCCTTAGTCTGGGGCCCATGCAGAGCGCGCCGGACCGGCAGGAGTACCCCGCCCACTGGGAGGCCGACGTGGTGCTGCGCGACGGCGGCACCGCGCGCGTCCGACCCATCACCGCCGAGGACGCGGACCGCCTCGTCGGCTTCTACGAGCAGGTCTCGGACGAGTCGAAGTACTTCCGTTTCTTCGCCCCGTACCCCCGTCTGTCCGCCAAGGACGTCCACCGCTTCACGCACCACGACTTCGTGGACCGGGTGGGACTCGCGGCCACGGTGGGCGGCGAGTTCATCGCCACGGTGCGGTACGACCGGATCGGCGCCGACGGCAGGCCCGCCTCGGCGCCCGCCGACGAGGCCGAGGTCGCCTTCCTGGTCCAGGACGCGCACCAGGGCCGCGGTGTGGCCTCCGCCCTTCTGGAGCACATCGCCGCCGTCGCGCGCGAGCGCGGCATCCGCCGCTTCGCCGCCGAGGTCCTGCCCGCCAACACCAAGATGATCAAGGTCTTCACCGACGCCGGGTACACCCAGAAGCGCAGCTTCGAGGACGGCGTCGTGCGCCTGGAGTTCGACCTCGAGCCGACCGAGCGGTCGCTGGCCGTGCAGTACGCACGCGAGCAGCGGGCCGAGGCCCGCTCGGTGCAGCGCCTGCTCATGCCCGGCGCGGTCGCGGTCGTCGGTGCCGGCCGCACCCCCGGCGGGGTCGGCCGCAGCATCCTCGGCAACCTCCGCGAGGCCGGCTACACCGGCCGGCTGTACGCAGTGAACCGCGCCTTCCCCGAGGACCTCGCCGAACTCGACGGCGTGCCCGCGTACCGCTCGGTGCGCGACATCGACGGTCCCGTCGACCTCGTGGTGGTCGCCGTGCCCGCCGACCACGTTCCCCGGACCGTGGCCGAGTGCGGCGAGCACGGAGTCCAGGGGCTCGTCGTCGTCTCCGCCGGATACGCCGAGAGCGGTCCCGAAGGGCGCGAACGCCAGCGCGAACTCGTCCGGCACGCGCGGGCGTACGGCATGCGGATCATCGGCCCGAACGCCTTCGGCGTCATCAACACCTCGGCCGACGTCCGGCTGAACGCCTCCCTGGCCCCCGAGATGCCGCGGCCCGGCCGGATCGGCCTGTTCGCGCAGTCCGGAGCCATCGGTATCGCCCTGCTGTCCCGGCTCCACCGGCGCGGGGGAGGGGTCACCGGCGTCACCGGGGTGTCGACCTTCGTCTCCTCAGGCAACCGGGCCGACGTCTCCGGCAACGACGTCCTGCAGTACTGGTACGACGACCCGGACACCGACGTCGTCCTGATGTACCTGGAGTCCATCGGCAACCCGCGCAAGTTCACCCGCCTCGCCCGGCGCACGGCGGCGGCGAAGCCGCTGGTGGTGGTCCAGGGCGCCGGCTCCGCGCCCCAGGGGCACGCCGTACGGGCCACCCGGCTGCCGCACGACACGGTCTCCGCGCTGCTCAGGCAGGCCGGCGTGCTGCGCGTGAACACCATCACCGAACTGGTCGACGCCGGCCTGCTCCTCGCCCGCCAGCCGCTGCCGTCCGGTCCGCGCGTGGCCATCCTCGGCAACTCCGAGTCGCTGAGGCTGCTCACCTACGACCAGTGCCTCGCCTCCGGTCTCCGGCCGCACCGTCCGCTGGACCTGACCACGGCCGCGTCCGCGGAGGACTTCCGGGAGGCGCTGGCACGGGCACTCGCCGACGACACCTGCGACGCGGTCGTCGTCACGGCGATCCCGGCGATCGGGGAGGGCCCGCCGGGCGACGCCGAACTGGCGGAGGCCCTGCGATCGGCGGCCGAGGCGGTGCCCGGCAAGCCGGTGCTGGTCGTCCACGTCGAGCTGGGGGGCCTCGCCGAGGCGCTGTCCGCCGCGGCGAGCACGGCACCGCAGGCCGGCGACAGGGCGCCGGGCGGCGGCGCGGACGGCTCCCGTCGGCCCCGTCCCTCGGAACAGCCGCCGGCCGCGACGCCGCCGGACGCCCCGCCCTCGGCGCCGCCCCGCCTGATCCCCGCCTACCCCGCGGCCGAACGCGCCGTACACGCCCTCGCCGAGGCCGTGCAGTACGCGCAGTGGCGCCGCGAGGCCGCCGACCCCGGCCGGGTGCCCGAGTACGACGACATCGACGAGAAGGGAGCCGCCCGGCTCATCGACGGGCTCCTCGCGCGCGGCCAGGGCCTCACGCTCAGCACGGAGGCGACGAGCGAGCTCCTCGGGCGGTACGGCATCCAGGTGCGCGCGGCCCTCCAGGCCCCCACGCCCGACACGGCCGCCGAGGCCGCCCGCGCTCTGGGCTACCCCGTCGTCCTCAAGGCCACCGCACCGCACCTCAGGCACCGCGCCGACCTGGGCGGTGTGCGTCTGGACCTGGCGGACGAGGAGCAGCTGCGGCGGGCGTACGCCGAGCTGACCGGGCTGTTCGGCAAGCCGGACGAGGTGCGGCCGGTGGTGCAGGCGATGGCGCCGCGCGGCGTCGACACCGTCGTCCGCGCGGTGATCGACCCGGCGGCCGGGGCCGTCCTGTCGTTCGGGCTCGCCGGTGCCGCCTCCCAGCTGCTCGGCGACACGGAACACCGGCTGATCCCGGTCACCGACCGGGACGCCGGCGCGCTGGTGCGTTCCATCCGGACGGCTCCGCTGCTGTTCGGCTGGCGCGGCTCGACCCCGGTCGACACGCCCGCCCTGGAGGAACTGCTGCTCCGCGTGTCCCGGCTGGTCGACGACCACCCCGAGGTCGTCGCGGTCAGTCTGGAGCCGGTCGTCGTCGCCCGGCACGGCCTGACCGTCCTCGGCGCCTCCGTCCGCCTGGCACCGCCTCCCGCCCGCGACGACCTCGGCCCGCGCACCCTCCCCGCGTACTGACCGGGCCGACGGCCGACGCGGACGCCACCCGCCCTCCGGCGCCTGTCGTCCCCCCGTCCTGCGGCCGTCGCCCGGAGGGAGGCCCCCGGGGCCGGAACGGACGACGGTACGACGGCCCTGCCGTGCGAACGGCCCGGGTTGCTCCTGACTGGCCCGGACCGGCCCCGCACGGGGATTAGGATGGACGCCATGGCCAAGACCAGTACGACGACCCAGGGGCTGCGTGCGGCGATCGAGCGCAGCGGCTACTACCCGGCCCTCGTGGCCGAGGCGGTGGAGGCCGCCGTGGGCGGCGAGCCCATGCGGTCGTACCTGGTCCACCAGGAGACGACGTTCGACCAGAACGAGGTCCGGCGGCACGTGACCGTGCTCGTCCTCACCGACACCCGCTTCATCGTCAGCCACACCGACGAACAGGCCGCCGACACCACCTCCCCGACGCCGTACGCCACGACGTCCACGGAGTCCGTGAAACTGGGCCGGATCTCCTCCGTGGTGGTCAGCCGCGTCGTCGCCAACCCGGAGTCGTACACGCCGGGCACGCTGCCGCGCGAGGTGGTGCTCACCATCGGCTGGGGCGCCGTCTCCCGGATCGACCTGGAACCCGCAGCCTGCGGCGACCCCAACTGCGACGCCGACCACGGCTACACGGGCAACTCGACGGCCGACGACCTCAGCCTGCGCGTCAGCGAGGCCGGGGACGGCCCGGAGACGGTGCGCCAGGCGCTCGCCTTCGCGCAGGCCATCTCCGAGGCGACCGCGGACGCCTCCCGCTGATGGCGCAGCCCACCGTCTGGGACCACCATCCGGAGCCCCTCGCGCCCGCCTCGGCACCCGTTCCCGAATACGGCACCGGTTCGCTCGCGGACCTGCTGCCCACCCTCGCCGCGGGTATGGGCGTACCCGGCACCACCGCCGCCATCCCCGAGCTGACCCCCGCCGACCGCAACTGCGTGTTCCTGATCGACGGGCTCGGCTGGGAGCAGCTGAAGGCGCACCCCGAGGAGGCGCCGTACCTCGCCTCGCTGCTGGCGAGTTCGCGCGGCGGCACCGGGCGCCCGATCACCGCCGGATACCCGGCCACCACCGCCACCTCCCTCGCGTCGGTCGGCACCGGCCTGCCGCCCGGCGCGCACGGTCTGCCCGGCTACACCGTCCGCAACCCGGCCACCGGCCAGCTGATGAACCAGTTGCGCTGGCAGCCCTGGACCGCGCCGCGCCCCTGGCAGCCGTACCCGACGGTCTTCCAGCTCGCCCACGACGCCGGTGTGCACGCGGCGCAGGTGTCGTCCCCGACCTTCGAGAACACCCCGCTCACCAAGGTCGCGCTCAGCGGCGGAAGGTTCCACGGACGGCTCACCGGCGAGGAGCGCATGGACCTCGCGGCCGAGCAGCTCGCCGCCGGTGACCGCGCCCTGGTCTACACGTACTACGCCGAACTCGACGGCGCCGGCCACCGCTTCGGCGTCGCCTCCGACACCTGGCGCGGCCAGCTGATGTACGTCGACCGGCTCGTGCAGCGGCTCGCCGAGCAGCTCCCGCCGCGCACCGCGCTCTACGTCACCGCCGACCACGGCATGATCGACGTGCCGTTCGGTGAGCAGCACCGCATCGACTTCGACGAGGACTGGGAGTTGCGGGCGGGCGTCGCCCTGCTCGGCGGCGAGGGCCGCGCGCGGCACGTCTACGCGGTGCCCGGCGCCGGGAACGACGTCCTGACCTGCTGGCGCGAGGTGCTCGGCGAACAGTTCTGGGTGGCCTCGCGGGACGAGGCGATCGCCGCGGGCTGGTTCGGCCCGCGCGTCGACGAGCGCGTGTACGCGCGCATCGGGGACGTGGTGGCCGCGGCCCACGACGACGTCCTGATCATCGCGTCGGAGCGGGAGCCGAAGGAGTCGGCCATGGTCGGCAACCACGGTTCGATGACCCCGGCGGAGCAGCTGGTCCCCCTCCTCGAAGTACGCTCCTGACACTCCGCCCCCACCACCGAAGCCCCCGCGAACCGCTGCACCGGACGTCCCGCCGGTCCCGTTGCCGAAAGGTGCTCATCCCCCCATGCCCGAGCTGGTGTTCTTCTCCGGAACGATGGACTGCGGGAAGTCGACGCTGGCTCTCCAGATCGAGCACAACCGCTCCGCACGCGGCCTCCAGGGCATGATCCTCACGCGTGACGACCGCGCGGGCGAGGGCAAGCTGTCCTCCCGGCTCGGTCTGGTCACCGACGCGGTGGAGGTCGAGGACGGCATGGACCTGTACGTGTACCTCGTCGACCACCTCTCCCAGGGCCGACGCGCCGACTATGTCATCGCGGACGAGGCCCAGTTCCTCGCACCGGAGCAGATCGACCAACTGGCGCGCGTCGTCGACGACCTGGAGGTGGACGTCTACGCCTTCGGCATCACCACCGACTTCCGCTCCAAGCTGTTCCCGGGCTCGCAGCGCCTGGTGGAGCTGGCCGACAGGGTCGAGGTGCTCCAGGTCGAGGCCCTGTGCTGGTGCGGCGCCCGCGCCACGCACAACGCCCGCACGGTGGGCGGGGCCATGGTCGTCGAGGGCGCGCAGGTCGTCGTCGGCGACGTCAACCAGTCAGTGGACGAGGTCGGGTACGAGGTCCTGTGCCGTCGCCACCATCGGCGCCGCATGACGGCCGCGTCGGCCCGCGCGGCGGCACTGTCACCGGACGTGCTGCCGGTCCAGCCGGACTGAGCCGCAGGGTCCCGGCCGCTGCCCGGCCGTCCGGCGGGACGGGACGTTCGAGACGGTCCGTGAGCCGGCGCAGGTACCGTCCCCGCACGTCAGCGCGGGCTCTGCAGGAGCGTGAAGCGCGCTCCCTCCGGGTCGGACACCGTCGCCACCCGTCCGCGGGCGCTGTCCCACGGCGGTGTCAGGACATGGCCGCCGAGGCCGGCGAGCCGCTCGACCGCCTCGTCCGTGTCGGCCACCTGGAAGTACGTCATCCAGTGGGGTCCCCGGTCGCGGGGCAGCGCGTGCCCCACGCCGTGGATGCCGGCGACCGGGCGGCCCTCCACACGCAGGGTGACGTAGTCGACGTCGCCCGAGTCGGCCGGCTCCGGCTCGTAGCCGAAGACCGTTTCGTAGAACTTGGCCACGCCCACCGACTCGAACGTCAGCAACTCGTTCCAGGCGGGGGTGCCGGGCAGCCCGGTGACGGCCGTACCGCGGAGGGACGCGGCCTGCCACAGGCCGAAGACCGCACCGCTGGGGTCGGAGCCGATCGCCAGCCGGCCGGCGTCGGCGGCGTCCAGTGGGCCGACACCGACGGTGCCGCCGCACAGCCGGACCGTCTCGGCCGCATGGTCCACGTCGTCGGAGGCGAGGTAGGGCGTCCAGGCGATGGGCAGTTGACGGTCCGGGGGCAGCTGGCCGACGCCGGCCACCTCGTGCCCGTCCAGCAACGCCCGCGCGTACGGGCCCAGCTGCCGAGGGCCGGGTCGGAACTCCCAGCCGAACAACCGGCGGTAGAAGTCCTCGGTCGCGTCCAGCCCGTGCACCATCAGACTCACCCAGCAGGGCGTGCCGGGCGCGTACCGCGTGTGCGCCTCGCCGTTACGGCCGGCCGTCCCCGGTGCCTCGGTCATCGTCACTCTCTTCTCGGCCCCTCGCGGCGGCCGTCGTCGCTTCCGCTCTCCGGACCCCCGTGCCGATGCTCGCACCACCGTGGCGCCGCGCGCTCCGGGCGCGCCGCCGGGGGAGAGGCGCTGCCCGCACGGCGGCCGTGGTGCGGTGCCCCGTCGGCTTCCGTGTGCGTGCCGGCGGATGGTGATCGGCTGTACAGCATGTGCCCGATCCCGTACGCCCGGTGATCGAGCCTGTCCGGCCGAGCAGAGTAGCCGGACACGGACGCTGCGGCCACCCCGTACGCAAGGATGGTGACCATGAAGGCCATCATCTCCGCATCCGAACTCGCCGACGAGCTGGCGGACGGCGACCCGCCGGTACTGCTCGACGTCCGCTGGCAGCTCAGCCTCGCCAAGGCGGCGGGGGAGCCGCCGTTCGACGGCCGCGCCGCCTACGCCGCCGGGCACCTCCCCGGCGCCGTCTACGTCGACCTGGACGCCGAGCTGGCGTCCGCGCCCTCCTCGGCGGGCCGGCATCCGCTGCCCGACCTGGAGGTGTTCGGCGCCGCGATGCGCCGGGCGGGCGTGTCGGTGGCCCGGCCGGTCGTCGTGTACGACGGCGGGCTGGGCTGGGGCGCGGCACGCGCCTGGTGGCTGCTGCGCTGGGCGGGTCACCCGGACGTGCGGGTCCTCGACGGCGGGTTGCCTTTGTGGGAGGGCGAGTTGTCGACCGGCGTCCCCGATCCCGGGGAGGGCGACTTCCGTCCCGGGCCGGTGGGGGGCGGGCTGCTGGACGCCGACGGCGCCGCCGCACTGGCCCGCTCCGGGCTGCTGCTCGACGCCCGCGCGGGGGAGCGGTACCGGGGCGAGGTCGAGCCCGTCGACCGGGTCGGCGGCCACATCCCGGGCGCGGTCTCGGCACCCACCACCGACAACGTGGCTCCGGACGGCCGCTTCCGGCCCGCCGGGGAACTCAGGGGCCGCTTCAAGGAGCTGGGAGCCCTTGACGGTACGGAGGTCGGTGTCTACTGCGGCTCGGGCGTCTCGGGGGCGCACGAGGTGCTCGCGCTGGCCGTGGCCGGCGTCCCGGCGGCGCTCTACGTCGGCTCCTGGTCGGAGTGGTCGTCGGACCCGTCCCGCCCCGTCGCCGTGGGACCGGATCCGCAGTAGGGGTCCGGCAGGTGGGTGCGCGGGGGAGGGATCCACGTTCCACACATCGGGCGGGTCGCCCACGAGGGTGAACGGCTCGGTCAGCTCCTCCGCCGATCGCGCCGCGGCCCACGTCGCGCGGTCGGCCACCGAGCCGATCCGGCGCCGCCGCTGCCAGGCTGGAGCGCGGTGGTGTCGGACCGGCCGGTCCGACACACCGGTAACGCCGCTGCCGCTGGGGCACACGAGCCCACCCCTACCACCTCCGGCACGCCGCGGAAGGGGGCCGGCCGTGGGGATGCGGCCGGTCTACTCCTGCTTCTTGCGGCGCGTCCCGAAGACGATCTCGTCCCAGCTGGGCACCGCGGCACGGCGGCCGGGGCGGACACCGTCGGCCTCGGCCTGGCGGTCGGTCGCCCCGATGAGGCGGTCGCGGTGGCTGCTGATGGAGCGCGGCATCAGGACGTCCGCGTAGGCCGACCCGGCCGAGGCGGCCGGCGCCGGGGGCTCCTCCTCCGCAGCCTCCTCCTCGGGCTCCTCCGCGGATTCCGCAGGGCGCTCCGGCACCACCAGGTCGCCCCGGAAGCTCGGAACCGCCTCCAGCAGGCTGGTCAGCGAGTCCCGTTCGGCCGCGGTCTCCTCCTCCTCCGGCTCGGCCGGGGGGGCGGGCAGGGCCGGCCGTTCCCGGTCGAGGGAGCGGTCCAGGGGCCGGTCGCGCGGCAGTCTGGCGATGCGGGGCACGAAGGGGAAGCTGGGTTCCGGGGCGGCAAGGTCGTCTGACTCGCCGATCAGCGAGCGCGCCTCGTCGTCGACGGCCTGGACGAGCCGCCGGGGCGGGTCGTAGGTCCAGCTCGCCGAGTGCGGTTCGCCCGCGACCCGATAGACCAGCAGGACCTCCCAGGTGCCGTCGTCACGGCGCCAGGAGTCCCACTGGACGGTGTCCTTGTCGGCGCCGCGCAGCAGCAGCCGCTCCTGCACCGCCTCTCCGAGCTGGGGTCCGGTGTTCTCGCCGGGCCGGCGGACGGGCGTCTTGCGGGCCCGCTCGGCCATGAAGGCGCGCTCGGCGAGCACGGGGCCCTCGAAGCGCCGCACCCGGTCGACGGAGATGCCGGCCATCTGCGCGACCTCCTCCGCGGTCGCGCCGGCGCGTATCCGCGCCTGGATGTCGCGGGGGCGGAGATGGCTCTCCACCTCGATCTCGATCTGACCGAGCCGAGGGCGGTCGCCGCGCACGGCGGCGCGGAGCCGTTCATCAATCGGAAGCGTGTACTCCGTTGAGTCCGCAGCCTTCAGCACCAGCCGTGTGCCGTCATTCGAGACGGCCACGACACGCAGTTCGGGCATGGGGACCTCCCGGGTGGTGCCTGCCGACGTCACGTGCGTCGCTGCTTCCGCTAGTCGAGTGTGGCCTGCCCGGGTGCAGCCTGCCACAACCTTGCCGAGTTGCCCGGCGTGTCGGGCGCGGGCCCTGGATCGCCGTTATGGCACGGTTACCGGTTCGCCACGCTAAGTGACCAACCTCGTCACCCTGTGCAACTAGCCCCCTCCTGGCGGTCCGGCGAGGCTCCGGGCACCCTGACGGGAGACCGGACCCAGGGCTCGCAACAGTACTCCATTTGGGCCACGTGCGCGGATTGGCGCGCCGCCCGACTTCCGGCAAGGGGGCGGACTCGGTCGTCCCGTTGAGGGTTTCCCTGATCTTGAGCGTGGCGTACTTCACGCAACCACCTGAACCGGAACCATCGGTTCTGTCCGAACGTCCCCTTCTTGTGCGGTTGGTTGACCATATGCCGATTGCTGATCAAGTGACGGGTCTCGTACGGGAAGGGCAGGCAGGGTTCGGGTATGCGCGAAAAGCCCGATGGCGACGACGAGTTCAGCGCGGCGGGTGCCGCAGCGGACGAAAGGGCGCGGAGGAGGCGGATCGACCTCAGCGTCCCGCAGGTGGCCGGCAGTGCCGTGGCCGCGGTGGTGGCCGCCAAACTCGCCTCCTCCTTCGGCGTGTACGGCACGATCCTCGGCGCCGGGGTCGTCAGCGTCATCGCCACCTGCGGGGGCTCGGTCTTCCAGCACGTCCTCACCCGGACCGGCGAGCAGATCCGCGGGACCCCGGGTGCGGCCGGGTCGGCACGGTCGGCGCCCGGGGTGCCGGACGCGTACGCCGGGACGACGCCGCCCCGCGCACCGGACGCGTACGGCGAGGCGACGGTCCACCGCGCGCGGGCCGGGCGACGGCGCAGGTCACTGGTCGCCGCCGCCCTGGTCTTCGCCGTGACCATGGCCGGCATCACCGCCTACGAGCTGGCGTCCGGCAGCAGTTTCAGCGGCGGCGGGGGAACGACCGTGAGCGACGCCCTCACCGGAGGGAAACCGTCGTCCTCCGGCTCCGCGGACACCCCCGAAACCCCGGATTCCCCCGACCCGTCCGGCCACCCGGCCCCCTCGGGGCCGGCAGGCCCGGCCGACTCCGGCTCGCCCGTGCCCCGTTCACCCTCCTCACCGTCCGGGGAACCCGGCGGAGGGCCGGTTTCCCCGGACGCGTCCCCGTCGGACGGCGGGGGCGACGACGGTGCGACCGGCAGTGCCGTTCCGGAGCCGGACCCGTCCGGCACCGGCTCCTCGGGAGGCGGTCCCGGAACCTCCGCTACGCCCCCAGCACCCGGCGCAGATAGCCGTTCTGGAACAGCCGCTCCGGATCCAGCCGGTCCCGCAGGGCCGTGAACTCCCCGAAGCGCGGATAGACCCGGGAGAGGTACTCCGCGTCCCGGGTGTGCACCTTGCCCCAGTGCGGCCGCCCCTCGTGCGCGGTGAAGATGTGCTCGGCGGCGGTGAAGTACCGCTGGTAGGGCGTGCCCCGGAACATGTGGACGGCGATGTAGGCACTGTCCCGGCCCGACGCCGTGGAGAGCGTGATGTCGTCGGCCGGGGCGGTACGCACCTCGACGGGGAAGCTGACGCGCAGTCCGGAGCGGTCCACCATCGCCTTCAGCTCGCGCAGCGTCTCCACGACGGCCGCCCGGGGTACGGCGTACTCCATCTCCACGAACCGCACCCGGCGCGGCGAGGTGAACACCTTGTAGGGGATGTCGGTGTAGGCCCGCGCGGACAGGGCCCTGCTGGAGATCCGGGCGATCGCCGGGATCGTGGCGGGCGCGGCCCGGCCGATCCAGTTGGCCGCCTGGAAGACGCCGTTGGAGAGGAACTCGTCCTCGAACCAGCCCGCCATCCGCCCCATGGGCTCGGCCGGACCGGTGCTGCGGTTGTTCCGCTTGGTGTTGGTGCTCCCGGTGTGCGGGAACCAGTAGAACTCGAAGTGCTCGTTCTCGGCCCACAACTGGTCGAAGTCGGCGAGCACCCGATCGAGGGACATCGGTTCCTCGCGGGCCGAGAGGAGGAAGACCGGCTCCACGGCGAAGGTGATCGCGGTGACGATCCCGAGTGCGCCGAGGCCTGTGCGGGCGGCCGCGAAGACCTCCGGGTTCTCCTTCTCGGAACAGGTGAGCACCGAGCCGTCGGCGGTGACCAGCTCCAGGGCCCTGATCTGGGCGGCGATCGAGGCGGATTCGCGTCCGGTGCCGTGCGTCCCCGTGCTGGCGGCGCCGGAGACCGTCTGCTCCATGATGTCGCCCATGTTGGTCAGCGACAGCCCCTCGCGGGCCAGCGCCGCGTTGAGCCGCTTGAGCGGAGTGCCGGCCTCCACCGTGACGGTCATGGCGTCCCGGTCGATGTTGCGGATGCCCGTCAACAGGTGCGGCCTGATCAGGACTCCGTCGGTGGCCGCGATCGAGGTGAAGGAGTGGCCCGTCCCGACGGCCTTCACCTTCAGCCCCTCCCCGGCCGCCTGCCGCACGGCGGCGGCCAGCTCGTCCACGGAGGCCGGTTCCACCTCCCGTGCCGGGCGGGCCGAGACATTCCCGCCCCAGTTACGCCACGTGCCGTTCATCCGCCTCGCTGTGCTGCTCAAGGGTGCCTCCCCGACACGGAACCGGCCTGCTCAGCCGGCGGTACCCGAGGAAACCGACCGCGACCGCGACGGCCCCGGAGGTCACCGGAACCCCGTACCCGGCCCGCGCGCCGGCCGTGTCGATCACCCAGCCGGCCACGGACGAGCCGAGCGCGACGCCGACCGCGAGCCCGGTGCTCACCCAGGTCATCCCCTCGGTCAGGTGCGCGCGTGGTACGTGCTCTTCGACGAGGGACATCGTCGTGATCATCGTGGGTGCGACGGACAGGCCCGCGACGAAGAGCGCCACGGCCAGAAACGGCAAGTCTCCGACCAGTAGGAGGGGGATCATACTCACGGCCATGGTGCAGACGCCCAGCAGCCAGCGGCGTGCGGGCGCCCCGGTGAAGCGCAGCAGGCCGAACACGAGGCCCGCCGCGCAGGATCCGGCCGCGTACAGCGCCAGCACCACGCTCGCGGCACCCTTGTGGCCCCGCTCGTCGGCGAAGGCCACGGTGACCACGTCGACGGCCCCGAAGACCGCACCGGTGGCGGCGAAGGCGGCCACCAGCACCTGGAGCCCCGCCGAGCGCAGCGCCGTCCCGGTGCCGTGACGCGCGCGTGGATGCGGCACGGGCTCGGTGGCCCGCTGCGCGGTCAGCAGGAACACGCCGGCCGCCAGGAAACACGCCGCGAGCAGCGGCCCGGCCTCCGGGAACCACGCGGTGGACAGCCCGATGGAGACGATCGGCCCGAGGACGAAGCAGACTTCGTCGACCACGGACTCGAACGAGTACGCGGTGTGCAGCCGCGGCGTGCCCCGGTACAGGGCGGCCCAGCGGGCGCGGACCATCGCCCCGAGGCTCGGCACCGCTCCGATGCCGGCGGCGCACAGGAACAGCAGCCCGTCCGGCCCGCCGCGGTGCGCGGTCAGCAGCAGCCCGGCCGCGGAGGCCAGTGCCACCGACGTCGCGGGGCGCAGCACCCGGCGCTGCCCGTGCCGGTCCACCAGCCGCGAGATCTGCGGCCCGACCACGGCGGCGGACAGCGCGATGGTCGCCGACAGCGCTCCCGCGAGGCCGTAGCGCCCGGTGAGCTGGGAGATCATGGTGACCACGCCGATGCCCGTCATCGACAGCGGCATACGGCCGAGGAACCCGGCGGCGGAGAAGCCCTTGGAGCCGGGTGCGGCGAACAGGGCGCGATAGGGGCTGGGCACGGGATCTCCGGGGGGTCCGGTACGGTGGCGGGCCGTCGCGTAAGGTGCGAACGAGGCCGATACAGCTTACGGTCGGGTGGCCCGCGCGCACCCGCGTTTTTCCGCCGGCGCCCGGTCGTACCGGTGTGCTGCCCGGCGACGCACCCGGTCCGCCCCCTCCCGCCGCCCCGCCGTTTCCCGGCCGTCGGTGCCGGGTGGCAGGATCGAGTCATGCCAGACGCGCTCGATGCCACTCCCTACGACGCCCTGCTCCTGCTCTCCTTCGGCGGCCCGGAGGGCCCTGACGACGTGGTCCCGTTCCTGGAGAACGTGACGCGGGGGCGCGGCATCCCCAAGGAACGCCTGAAGGAAGTCGGCCGGCACTACTTCCTCTTCGGCGGAGTCAGCCCGATCAACGGCCAGAACCGCGCCCTGCTGGACGCCCTCCGCAAGGACTTCGCCGACCACGGCCTGGACCTGCCGGTCTACTGGGGCAACCGCAACTGGGAGCCGTACCTCACCGACACGCTGCGGGAGATGGTCCGGGACGGCCGCCGCCGCATCCTGGTGCTGGCCACCAGCGCCTACGCCTCCTACTCGGGCTGCCGCCAGTACCGTGAGAACCTCGCCGGCGCGCTGGCGACCCTGGAGGCGGAGGGCCTCGTACTGCCGCGGATCGACAAGCTGCGGCACTACTTCAACCACCCGGGCTTCGTCGAACCGATGATCGACGGTGTGCTCCGGTCCCTCGCCGACCTCCCCGACGACGTCCGCACCGGCGCGCACATCGCGTTCACCACCCACTCCATCCCGGTCTCCGCCGCGGACGACTCCGGCCCGGCCGCGCACCACGGGGACGGCGGCGCCTACGTCGAGCAGCACCTCGACGTGGCCCGGCTGATCGCCGGCGCCGTCCGCGAGCGCACCGGCGTCGACCACCCCTGGCGGCTCGTCTACCAGTCCCGTTCCGGTGCCCCGCACATCCCGTGGCTGGAGCCGGACATCTGCGACCACCTCCAGGAGCAGCACGCAGCCGGCGTCCCGGCCGTCGTGATGGCCCCCATCGGCTTCGTCTCCGACCACATGGAGGTCCTGTACGACCTCGACACCGAGGCCGGCGCCAAGGCCGGGGAACTGGGCCTGCCGGTGCGACGCTCGGCCACCGTGGGCGCCGACCCGCGCTTCGCCGCCGCGATCCGCGAGCTGATCCTGGAGCGCGCCTCGGCCGAACGCGGGCAGGACGTCGTCCCCTGCGCCCTCGGCGCGCTGGGGCCCAGCCACGACGTCTGCCCGGTCGGCTGCTGCCCGGCCCGCGCCCCCCGCCCCGCCGCCTGCGGCGCCGACAGCCCCTACGCGTGAGGAGAACCGTGACCGACCCCCTGTACACGGACCTGCTGCGGCTCGCCCGGGAGGCCGCCCACCGGGCGGGCGAACTGCTGAGGGACGGCCGCCCGGCGGACCTCGCGGTCGCCGACACCAAGTCGAGTCCCGTCGACGTCGTCACCGAGATGGACATCGCGGCGGAGAAGCTGATCACGGGCCTGATCTCCGAACGGCGCCCCGACGACGGCATGCTCGGCGAAGAGGGCGCCGCCACCGCGGGCAGCACCGGCGTCCGCTGGGTGATCGACCCGCTCGACGGCACCGTCAACTATCTCTACGGCCTGCCCACCTGGGCCGTCTCGATCGCGGCCGAACAGGACGGCGAAACCGTCGTCGGGGTCGTCGCCGCCCCGATGCGGGGCGAGACCTACCACGCGGTCCGCGGCGGCGGCGCCTGGGCCACCGATGCCCGGGACGGCGAGCGCCGGCTGGTCTGCCGCCCCGCGGCACCGCTCGACCAGGCACTGGTCTCGACCGGCTTCAACTACGTCGCCGACGTCCGGGACCACCAGGCCGGGGTGGCCCGGCGGCTCATCCCGCTCGTGCGGGACATCCGGCGCAGCGGCTCCGCGGCGATCGACCTGTGCGACGTGGCCGCGGGTCGCCTCGACGGCTACTACGAACGGGGTCTGCACCCCTGGGACCTGGCGGCCGGTGACCTGATCGCCCGGGAAGCGGGCGCGCTGACGGGCGGACGCCCCGCGGAGCGCCCCGGAGGCGAGCTGACGGTCGCGGCCACCCCGGCCGTCTTCGAACCGCTCCAGCGGCTGCTCGAGGACTTCGGCGCCTGGCACGACTGACGGACCCCGGCGGGCCGACCGGTGGACGCCGACGGGCCCGAGGACGCAGCAGACCCCCGGCGCTGGATTCGCCGGGGGTCTGCTGTCGTGCTGCGGGTCGATCAGACGCTGTAGGTGCCGACCTCCACTCCGTGTTCGGCGGCGAGGCGGTGCAGGTCGTCCAGTTCCGACTGCTCCACCTCGACAAGGAAGTCGTCGCCCTCGTCACGCGCCCGCGTCAGGTCGGACTCGGTAGCCCTTATGCGCTGCAGAAGTCCTGCCGTGAATGCGTCCATGCTGCGCCCCCTCGTCCTGGGTCGTGGGTCGGTGGCACGGGGGTGTGCCATTGGGAAGGGGCGATCACGTCTCCGTAGGTGCCCAGCGCTGCCCGGCCGGGCGGCGACGGTGCCGGACACCCACGCCCACTCTGCGGAAGCGGATCGCGGCGTACCGCATGGTGCTGCGGCACAAGCAGAGCGTGATCGCGGGGTGTAAAGCCGTCCTCCCCCAGCGGACGCACGGGGAAACCTGGGCGGGTCGAGAAATCTTCCCGCGCCCGCAGCCGCCCGCGTGTGCCGACGGCGGTGGCCGGAACCCCACGGGTGGGTTCCGGGACGGCCGGGCGCGACCGTCTTACAACCGGTTTACGGGCGAACGCGGCAGGATGGAGGCGTAGACCCCCGGTACGAATTCCGCCAGTGCGCGCCCACGCGGCGCGCTCGGCGGCTTTGAGGAAGGACTAGCGACGTGCGCGTACTCGTCGTCGAGGACGAGCAACTGCTCGCCGATGCGGTGGCCACCGGACTGCGCCGGGAGGCCATGGCGGTCGACGTCGTGTACGACGGTGCGGCTGCTCTGGAGCGCATCGGCGTCAACGACTACGACGTGGTCGTCCTCGACCGCGACCTCCCGCTGGTGCACGGCGACGACGTCTGCCGCAAGATCGTCGAACTCGGCATGCCCACGCGCGTGCTGATGCTGACGGCGTCCGGCGACGTCAGCGACCGTGTAGAGGGCCTGGAGATCGGCGCCGACGACTACCTCCCCAAGCCCTTCGCGTTCAGCGAGCTCATCGCACGCGTGCGTGCCCTGGGACGGCGCACCAGCGTGCCGCTGCCGCCGGTCCTGGAGCGCGCGGGGATCAAACTCGACCCCAACCGCCGCGAGGTCTTCCGCGACGGCAAGGAGGTGCAGCTCGCGCCCAAGGAGTTCGCCGTCCTGGAGGTGCTGATGCGCAGCGAGGGCGCCGTGGTCTCCGCCGAGCAGCTGCTGGAGAAGGCCTGGGACGAGAACACGGACCCGTTCACCAACGTGGTGCGGGTGACGGTGATGACCCTGCGCCGCAAGCTGGGGGAGCCGCCCGTCATCGTGACCGTTCCCGGCTCCGGCTACCGGATCTGACGCGTGATGGCCGCGACACCCGCACCGCCCCCGCCCACGGCACCCCCCAAGCCCACCTGGGACCCGAGGAAACCGGAACTGCCCTTCCCCTGGTTGCGCCCCACCATCCGCATACGGCTCACGCTGCTCTACGGCGGCATGTTCCTGATCGCCGGCATCCTGCTGTTGTCGATCATCTACCTGCTCGCCGCGCAGGCCCTCCACGAGGGCGTCGGCCAGTCCCTCCGGGTGACCGGCACCTTCGACATCACCAGTACGACGTGCCCCGCACTGAACACGGCACCCAACAGCGAGCTCAACAACGTGCTGGAGCACTGCCAGGCCGCGCAGCGCCAGCACGCCCTGGACGACCTGCTCAGCCGGTCCCTGCTGGCGCTCCTCGGGCTCGCCGTGATCGCCTTCGCCTTCGGTTACGCCATGGCCGGCCGGGTGCTGTCCCCGCTCGGCCGGATCACCCGCACGGCACGCGCGGTGGCGGGCTCGGACCTGTCCCGCCGCATCGAGCTGGACGGACCGGACGACGAGCTGAAGGAGCTGGCCGACACCTTCGACGACATGCTGGAGCGCCTGCAGCGGGCCTTCACCGCCCAGCAGCGCTTCGTCGGCAACGCCTCGCACGAGCTGCGGACGCCGCTGGCGATCAACCGCACGCTGCTGGAGGTCCACCTGTCCGATCCGAACGCGCCGGTGGAGCTGCAGCAGCTCGGCAAGACGCTGCTGGCCACCAACGAGCGCAGCGAGCAGCTCGTGGAGGGGCTGCTGCTGCTCGCCCGCAGCGACAACCAGATCATCGAGCGCAAGCCGGTCGATCTCGCCGAGGTGGCCGGGCAGGCCATCGACCAGGTGCATGCCGAGGCGGAGGAGAAGGGCGTCGAGTTCCGGGGCAAGCGCGATCCCGCGGTTCTCCAGGGCAACGGCGTCCTGCTGGAGCGGATCGCGCTGAACCTGGTGCAGAACGCCGTCCGGTACAACGTCCCCGAGGGCGGCTGGGTCGAGGTGACCACCCAGGTCCAGCACGGCCAGGCGGTCCTGGTCGTCTCGAACACCGGGCCGGTGGTTCCGGCGTACGAGATCGACAACCTCTTCGAACCGTTCCGGCGGCTGCGCACGGAGCGCACCGGCAGCGACAAGGGCGTCGGGCTGGGGCTGTCCATCGCGCGGTCCGTGGCGCGGGCGCACGGCGGCCACATCTCGGCCACGCCGCGCGAGGGCGGCGGGCTCGTGATGCGCGTCACCCTGCCTCTCTGAGATCATGCCTCCGACACGCGGGGATGTTCGCTTTGCGCGGAATTTCCGGGGCACCGACCCGGCACCCCCCTGTGTCATCGATCACAAGGAAAATTTTCCGGCCATCCACTCTCCGTGATCACGAGTGGGGATGAAAAGTCGGAAAAGTCCGGGTTTTCGGGGGTCTTGATCACGGGAAGTACACGGTGAGACGCCTTTGAAGTGCGGCGTCCGGACCGTGTACGGTCCCGTTCGCCATCCAAGCCGATCACTCTTGAGGAGTCCGGTTGGGTGTCGATTGAGTAACAGACCTTGATGTGAGGCAAAATCTCCGCCTCGGGTCGGGCACAAGTCCGGCCTCTCACGCGTTACGTGCGCTGGAGACACCGCAGACACCCAGAGGGGGAGAGCGACATGGCAACCGATTACGACACCCCACGCAAGACCGACGACGACGTCGACTCGGACAGCCTGGAAGAACTGAAGGCTCGCCGGAACGACAAGTCGGCGTCCTCGGTCGACGTCGACGAGTTCGAGGCCGCCGAGGGCCTGGAGCTTCCCGGCGCCGACCTGTCCAACGAGGAGCTGGCCGTCCGTGTGCTGCCGAAGCAGCAGGACGAGTTCACGTGCATGAGCTGCTTCCTGGTGCACCACCGCAGCCAGCTGGCGCGGGAGAGGAACGGCCAGCCGATCTGCCGCGACTGCGACTGAGGCCGGGTCGGCCGTGACTGGCTCGACCCCTTCCCGGAAGCGACGCTTCCCCCGGTGGGGAGCGGACTCGGGACCGTCCGACGGTCCCCACGGCGTGCGTGACGACGAGCGAGGCTCACCCGGTACGTCCGATGCGGCGGGACCGGCATCCGATACGACGGATCCGGCACCCGGCAGGACGCGGGCGGCCTCGCTCGAATCGCCCGGCGGCCGGGAGCACCTCCCGGCGCCGACCCAGCCCGAGGGAGGAGCCCCCGAGCGGAGCGCGCCCCCGGCCCGGGCGACGGTGCCCGCAGCACGCACGAGAGCGGCGGCGATCCGGCGCAGAGCCGGTGAACTGGGCCGGGAAGGCGCCCGCAGGAGCGGCAGCCAGGCCCGGGCGGGCCTGTCCTACCTCGTCGACCGCGTCATCGACATCGCCCCGCGCGTGCCCGTACGGGACCTGGCGACCCTCCGCCGGCAGTTCCCCGGCCTCGGGCCCGAACAGCTCGCGGACAGACTCGTGGCGGGTGCCTCGCGCGCGACGTCCACCGTGGGCGCGGGCATCGGCGCCGCCGCCATGCTTCCCGTGCCGCCGGCCATGCCGGCCGAACTGGCCACGGAGATCACCGGCGTCGCGGCGATCGAGCTGAAACTCATCGCCGAACTCCACGAGGTCTACGGCCTGCGGCCGCCCGGCGGACTGAGGGAACGCAGCACCCTGTACCTGCGCTCGTGGTCCGGGGAACGCGGTATCGACGTGCTCAGGCCGTCGACGATCGACGCGGCCCTCGGGGGCCGCATGAAGCGCGAGCTGCGCCAGCAGATCATGAAGCGGCTGGTACGCGATCTGCCGAACCTGATGCCGTTCATGATCGGAGCCGGTGTCGGCGCCGTCCTGAACCGCCGCGAGACCAGAAGGCTCGCCGCGCGCGTCCGGACCGACCTGCGCAAGGCTCAGGTCCCCTGGGACGTCCTCCCCGAGCAGCCGCCGCTGGAGCAGCCCGACCGGCCGCTGGCGCTGGGCGAGATCGCCGGGGAGCTCGGTCACTGACCGAGCGCACCGCCGGACCCCTCAGGCAGCGGCCTTCGCCGCCTCCAGCGCCCGAGCCAGCCGCTCCGGCTCCCGCGTCGACAGGTACAGGTACGGCGTCGGGTCCCCGGAATCGGTGACCTCCACCCGCAGCGCCGTGGGGATGTAGGCCCGCAGGAGCATGAACGCGCGTGTGTCCGCCTTGTAGGTGCGCCACGCACGCGCCTCCTCGGCGTCCAGGGTCTCCGCCGCACCCAGCGCCGTCACCGGGATCTTCGCCTCGCCCGCGACGAGCAGGCCCCCGACCACACGGATGCGGACGGAGCCGTACGCGCTGGCCGTCACGGCCGCGGCGGCGGTGCCGCCGACCAGGCCGCCCAGCGTCGGAAGGGTGCCGAAGGGCACCAGGATCAGCGCCAGGGCGATGCCCACGAGGACGGAGACGAGCCACCACGAGCGGGGGGCGGTGAGGCGTTCTTCGTACGGGGTGGCGGAGAGCTGCATGGAGCCAAGCTTGGCACGATGACCCGATTCCGCCGGGAGCAGGGTGGGCGGGCCGCCGGGTGCAGCGGGCACGGCGGTGGCGGGCTGCGGACGGGCGGGTAAGGTCTGCGCCTGTGAGTGGTACTTCCGCAGCCCTTCAGCCCCCGGCCGACGCCGTGAAACCGGTGCGCCATCCCGAGGCGCCCGCACCCGGCGAGATCCTCGGTGCCCACTACGAACACTGTTTCGGATGCGGCGGCGGGCAACCGCACGGACTGCACCTGGAGGCACGGGCCGGCGAGGGCGTGAGCCTGACCGCCGAGTTCACCGTCCAGTCCGCCCACCAGGGCGCTCCCGGCCTCGCGCACGGCGGGGTGCTGGCCACGGCCCTCGACGAGACGCTCGGCTCGCTGAACTGGCTGCTGCGCACCATCGCCGTCACCGGGCGGCTGGAGACCGACTTCGTGCGGCCGGTGCCCGTCGGCACCACCCTCCACCTCCAGGCCGAGGTGACCGCCGTGGCCGGGCGGAAGATCTACTCGGCGGCGACCGGGCGCATCGGCGGTCCCGACGGTCCCGTCGCCGTCCGGGCCGAGGCGCTGTTCATCGAGGTCAAGGTCGACCACTTCATCGACCACGGCCGCGAGGAGGAGATCCAGGCCGCCATGAGCGACCCCGACCAGGTCCGGCGCACCCGCGCCTTCGAGGTGAACCCGTGAGCCGTGAGCACCGCCGTGAACTCGGTGTGCTCATCCGGCGCGTCGACCCGGACGTACCGCTTCCGGCGTACGAGCATCCCGGCGACGCGGGAGCCGACCTGCGCACCACCGTGGCCCAGGCACTGGCCCCCGGCGAGCGGGCCGTGCTGCCCACCGGGGTGTCTGTCGCCCTCCCGGAGGGGTACGCGGCCTTCGTACACCCCCGATCGGGGCTCGCCGCCCGCTGCGGTGTCGCCCTCGTGAATGCCCCGGGGACGGTTGATGCCGGGTACCGTGGGGAGATCAAGGTGATCGTGGTGAATCTCGACCCGCGCGAGTGCGTGCGGTTCGAGCGCTTCGACCGGATTGCCCAACTGGTCGTCCAGCAGGTCGAGAGGGTCCGCTTCCAGGAGGTCGCGGAGCTTCCCGATTCGGCGCGGGCCGAGGGGGGCTTCGGGTCCACCGGTGGCCATGCCGCGGTGGGCGGCGTGAGCGGCACAAGCGGTCGGGTCGCCGAGGGCGGCCGGACGGGTGGGAATCGATACGCTTCGGTCGTATCCGACCGGGAAGGACAGTGACGTGTTCGGACGTCGCAAGAAGAAGGATGCCGCCGAGGGCGCGGCCGGCGAGGCCGAGCAGGTCGTCGACAGCGTCGACACCGAGGCGGACGACGAGGGCGAGCGCGAGCGCGTGCGCCTGGAGCCCGAGCCGCGGCCCGACGGGCCCTGGGACAGCACCGAGGTGCGCGAGCCGGGCGAGGGCCGGGTGGACCTCGGCGGCATGTTCGTGCCGGGCGTCGACGGCATGGAACTCAGGGTCGAGGTCGCCGGCGACGCGATCGTCGCGGCGACGGTCGTACTGCGTGACAGCGCCATCCAGCTGCAGGCCTTCGCCGCGCCGAAGCGCGAGGGCATCTGGGGCGAGGTGCGTGAGGAGATCGGCTCCGGCATCACCCAGCAGGGTGGCATCGTGGACGAGGTCGAGGGCCCGCTCGGCTGGGAGCTGCGGGCGCAGGTGCCGGTGCAGCTGCCGGACGGCACGGGCGGTTTCCAGGTGGTCAGGTTCGTCGGCGTGGACGGCCCTCGCTGGTTCCTGCGCGGTGTGATCTCGGGCCAGGGCGCGGTGCAGCCGCAGGCCGCCGGTCTGCTGGAGCAGATCTTCCGGGACACGGTCGTCGCCCGCGGTGACGGCCCGATGGCGCCCCGCGACCCCATCGTCCTGAAGCTCCCCAACGACGCCCAGATGGTTCCCGAGGGCGTCCAGCAGGAGGAGGGCTCCCGCTTCTCCGGAGGCATGGGCCAGCTGCAGCGCGGGCCGGAGATCACCGAGGTCCGCTGATCCGTCCACGACGAGGGCCGCATCCCGGTACGGGGTGCGGTCCTTCTCGTGTCCGGCACACCCCTCCGGATCACCCGCCCGGGCTTGCCCCACCGGTGGACGGAGGCCGTCCGCGAGCCGCCGGTTCGGGTGACGGAGCCGGGGGTACGGTGCTCACAGTGCACCCCGGTACGCTTCAGACATGAGTGCTGTTCCTCGTTCCGAAAAGCAGGCGGGCCGGTTCCGGCGCATGCTCGACCGGCTTTCCTCGTCCCAGGCGGAGCTGGAGTCCGAGGAACTGCGGGAGGACGCCGCGACCGCCGGCTGCACCCGGATCGGAGACTGCCAGGACCGACAGATCGTCACGGTTACTGGTACCTTGCGCACGGTCACGCTGCGCCCGCGGGCCGGAGTCCCGGCTCTGGAGGCCGAGCTGTTCGACGGCTCGGGCGCCCTGGACGTGGTGTGGCTCGGCCGGCGCTCCATCGTGGGGATAGAACCGGGGCGCAAGCTGATCGCATCGGGCCGGATCTCGATGAGCCGGGGCCGCCGGGTGCTGTTCAACCCGAAATACGAACTGAGACCGCTCGGACGGGAGTAGCCGGTGACGTCCCTCGACAAGCCGACCGAAGACACTGTGGCGGACGATGCCCGGACCGTGACGGAGGCCGCGCTCTTCGAGGCGTTCGGCGGGGTACGGGGCATGGTCGAGACCGTGCTCCCCGGCCTGCTCTTCGTCACGATCTTCACGATCAACAAGGACCTTCACTGGTCGGCGATCGCCGCGCTGGCAGTGTCCGTGGTCCTGGTCGTGGTACGGCTGGCCATGAAGGACACCGTCAAGCACGCCTTCAGCGGTGTCTTCGGCGTGGCCTTCGGTGTCGTCTTCGCGATGATGACCGGCAATGCCAAGGACTTCTACCTGCCGGGCATGCTCTACACGCTGGGTCTGGCGCTGGCGTACATCATCACCGCGCTGGCCGGTGTGCCGCTGATCGGGCTGATCCTCGGCCCGGTCTTCAAGGAGAACCTCTCCTGGCGGACCCGAAACCCGGGCCGTAAGAAGGCCTACACCAAGGCCAGTTGGGCCTGGGGTCTGATCCTGCTCGCCAAGTGCGCGGTCCTGTTCCCGCTGTACTGGTGGGCGGACACCACCCAGCTGGGCTGGGTGCTGGTCGCCCTGAAGATCCCGCCGTTCCTGCTGGCAGTCTGGCTGACCTGGGTGTTCCTGGCGAAGGCTCCGGCGCCGATCGACGTGTTCGCCGAGATGGAGGCCGCGGAGAAGGCCGAGCGAGAGGCCGCCGTCCGCCCGGGGGAGTAGACAGACCGCCCGCGGCCCCCACACGCCGCCGCACGGACGAACGGCCCGGCATCTGCCACCTCCGCGCACCGCGGCTGTGGCCGCCGTCCCGCCCGCCTCACCAGCCTCTCTCGCCTCTCCTGCCGTCACCGCACCGCTCGGTGCGGTGACGGCCCGGCGACGCGACCACACGAGAGAGGGGGCCCCCGGTCATCGGGGGCGCCCCTCATCGCGCCGTGCCGGAGGGAACGTCAGCCGACGTCCCGGCGCACCGACAGCAGGTCCTCCAACTGCTGCTCCCGGGCCTGCGCAGCCACGAACAGCAGCTCGTCGCCCGGCTCCAGGGAGTCGTCACGGGACGGGGTGAGCACGCGGGTGCCGCGAATGATCGTGACCAGCGAGGTGTCCTGCGGCCACTCCACGTCCCCGACCTGCGTGCCGGCCAGGGCCGACTCCTCCGGCAGGGTCAGCTCGACCAGGTTGGCGTCGCCGTGGCTGAAGCGCAACAGCCGCACCAGGTCGCCGACGCTCACCGCCTCCTCGACCAGGGCCGACATCAGACGCGGAGTGGAGACGGCGACGTCCACGCCCCAGGACTCGTTGAACAGCCACTCGTTCTTGGGGTTGTTCACGCGGGCCACCACACGGGGCACGCCGTACTCCGTCTTCGCCAGCAGCGAGACGACCAGGTTGACCTTGTCGTCGCCGGTCGCGGCGATCACGACGTTGCAGCGTTGCAGCGCCGCCTCGTCCAGGGACGTGATCTCGCAGGCGTCGGCGAGCAGCCACTCCGCCTGCGGAACGCGCTCGACCGAGATCGCGGTCGGCGCCTTGTCGATCAGCAGGACCTCGTGGCCGTTCTCCAGCAGCTCGCCCGCGATCGAGCGGCCGACCGCGCCGGCACCGGCAATGGCGACCCTCATCAGTGACCGCCCTCCTCTTCAGGACCCTGGGCGAACGCCGCCTCCACCTTCTCGACCTCGTCCGCACGCATCATCACGTGCACCAGGTCGCCCTCCTGCAACACCGTCTGCGAGGTGGGCAGGATCGCCTCGCCGAGGCGGGTGAGGAACGCGACGCGGACGCCCGTCTCCTCCTGGAGCCTGCTGATCTTGTGGCCGACCCAGGCGGTCGAGGTGTGCACCTCGGCCAGTTGCACCCCGCCGGTGGGGTCCCGCCACAGCGGCTCGGCGCCCGACGGCAGCAGACGGCGCAGCATCTGGTCGGCCGTCCAGCGCACGGTGGCGACCGTCGGGATGCCCAGGCGCTGGTAGACCTCGGCCCGCCGGGGGTCGTAGATCCGGGCGGCGACGTTCTCGATGCCGAACATCTCACGGGCCACGCGGGCGGCGATGATGTTGGAGTTGTCGCCGCTGGAGACCGCGGCGAAGGCGCCGGCCTCCTCGATGCCCGCTTCGCGCAGGGTGTCCTGGTCGAAGCCGACCCCGGTGACCCGGCGGCCACCGAAGGAGGAGCCCAGGCGTCGGAAGGCGGTGGGGTCCTGGTCGATCACTGCGACCGTGTGCCCCTGTTGCTCCAGGGTCTGGGCGAGAGCGGACCCCACTCTGCCGCAGCCCATGATGACGATGTGCACGACCGTCCTTCCGGTGTCAAGAGTCTCTGACGTGGCGGTAACAGGTTCTCAGACCGGCGACCAAGCTACACAGGGGTGGTCCGGGGTGTGCACCCCCGTACAGGGTTACCGGGGGTGCAGGGCCCGCGGCGCGTGATGCTGCGCACGCTGCGCAGGGTGAGGAATCCGAGGCCGACGAGTGCGAGGGCGGCTCCGGTCGGCTCCGCGAGGGCGGGCACGGGACCTCCAGGGCGTGGTGGCGGCGGGGGGTCCAGACATCTAGGCACGGGGCGGCACCGCCTGCGGAATCCCTCGCTCGTAGGGCCTCCGTTTCCACCCGTGCGGCAGATCGGCGTGGGTGTGTGGGCGAGCCCCTGTTCGAAGGCTTACGATCCTCTGTTGTGTCCAAACTGACCGACGTGCCCAAGCGGATTCTGATCGGGCGCGCACTGCGCAGTGATCGGCTGGGGGAAACACTCCTGCCGAAGCGCATCGCACTCCCCGTCTTCGCCTCCGACCCGCTGTCCTCCGTGGCGTATGCGCCCGGGGAGGTGTTGCTGGTCCTGTCCATCGCGGGCGTGTCGGCGTACCACTTCAGCCCCTGGATCGCGGTCGCGGTCGTCGTGCTGATGTTCACCGTGGTCGCGTCCTACCGGCAGAACGTGCACGCCTACCCCAGCGGCGGCGGCGACTACGAGGTTGCCACCACCAACCTCGGCCCCCGGGCGGGCCTGACGGTCGCGAGTGCCCTGCTCGTCGACTACGTCCTCACCGTCGCCGTCTCCATCGCGTCCGGCATCGAGAACCTGGGCTCCGCGATCCCCTTCGTCGTCGAGCACAAGACGCCCTGCGCCGTCGCCGTGATCGTCCTGCTCACGCTGATGAACCTGCGCGGCGTGAAGGAGTCCGGCAAGCTCTTCGCCATCCCGACGTACGTCTTCGTCGCGGGCGTCTTCATCATGATCGCCTGGGGTGCCTTCCGCGGACTGCTCCTCGGCGACACCATGCGGGCGCCGACGGCCGGCTTCCACATCGAGGCCGAGCACCAGGGCCTGGCCGGCTTCGCACTGATCTTCCTGCTGCTGCGCGCCTTCTCCTCCGGCTGCGCCGCCCTGACCGGCGTCGAGGCGATCTCCAACGGCGTGCCCGCCTTCCGCAAGCCGAAGTCGAGGAACGCGGCGACCACCCTCGCGATGATGGGCCTGCTCGCCGTCACCATGTTCTGCGGCATCATCGTCCTCGCCCTCGCCACCAAGGTCCGCATGGCCGAGAACCCGGCCTCCGACCTGCTCAGGAACGGCGTCCCGGTCGGTCCCGACTACGTCCAGAACCCGGTCATCACCCAGGTCGCCGAGGCCGTCTTCGGCAAGGGCAGCTTCTTCTTCGTCATCCTGGCGGCGGCCACCGCCCTCGTGCTGTTCCTCGCCGCCAACACCGCCTACAACGGCTTCCCCGTCCTCGGCTCGATCCTCGCCCAGGACCGCTACCTCCCGCGTCAGCTGCACACCCGTGGCGACCGCCTCGCCTTCTCCAACGGCATCGTGCTCCTTGCCGGCGCCGCCACCCTCCTGGTGTGGATCTACGGCGCAGACTCGACCCGGCTGATCCAGCTGTACATCGTCGGCGTGTTCGTGTCCTTCACGCTCAGCCAGATCGGCATGGTCCGGCACTGGAACCGCCACCTGGCCCAGGAGCGGGACCCGGCCAAGCGCCGCCACATGGTCCGCTCCCGCGCGATCAACGCCTTCGGCGCCTTCTTCACCGGCCTGGTCCTCGTCGTCGTCCTGGTCACGAAGTTCACCCACGGCGCCTGGGTCGCCCTGCTCGGCATGGTCATCTTCTTCGTGACGATGACCGCGATCCGCCGCCACTACGACCGCGTGTCCGCGGAACTCGTCGCCCCGGAGAGCCCCGGCGACGACACCGTGCGCCCCTCCCGCGTCCACTCGGTGGTCCTCATCTCCAAGATCCACCGGCCGACCCTGCGCGCCCTCGCGTACGCCAAGCTGATGCGCTCCGACACCCTGGAGGCGCTCACCGTCAACGTCGACCCCGCGGAGACCAAGGCGCTGCGCGCCGAGTGGGAGCGGCGCTCCATCGACGTACCGCTGAAGGTCCTGGACTCGCCCTACCGCGAGATCACACGGCCGGTCATCGAGTACGTCAAGAGCCTGCGCAGGGAGTCCCCGCGCGACGCGGTCTCGGTGATCATCCCCGAGTACGTGGTCGGCCACTGGTACGAGCACCTGCTGCACAACCAGAGCGCGCTCCGGCTCAAGGGACGCCTGCTGTTCACGCCCGGCATCATGGTCACCTCGGTGCCCTATCAGCTGCAGTCCTCCGAGGCGGCCAAGAAACGTGCCCGCAAGCGGCAGGAATGGAACGCGCCCGGTGCGGTGCGCCGCGGTCCGGCCCAGGAGCGGCCGAAGGAGTCGTCGCCGCCCAAGTAGACTGGTGGGCTGTTGTCGGGCTCCCGGAACACGCGGGAGCCGGTCCGGCCCCGCACGCCGTCCCTCTCTCGATCTGGAGTCACCCCGCCATGCAGGCAGAACCGAAGAAGTCGCAGGCGGGCTCGCTCGTGGGGGAGGAGTACGAAGTCGAGGTCGGTCCCGTCGCGCACGGCGGGCACTGCATCGCCCGCACCCCCGCCGGACGGGTGCTGTTCGTCCGGCACGCGTTGCCCGGCGAGCGGGTCGTGGCCCGGGTGACCGAGGGTGAGGAGGGCGCCCGCTTCCTCCGCGCGGACGCCGTCGAGGTCCTCGACGCCTCCAAGGACCGCATCGAGGCCCCCTGCCCCTTCGCCGGGCCCGGCCGCTGCGGCGGCTGCGACTGGCAGCACGCCAAACCGGGCGCCCAGCGCCGTCTGAAGGGCGAGGTGATCGCCGAGCAGCTGAAGCGGCTCGCGGGCCTCACCCCCGAGGAGGCCGGCTGGGACGGCACCGTGATGCCGGCCGAGGGCGACAAGCTCCCCGCGGGCCAGGTCCCGCAGTGGCGGACGCGCGTGCAGTACGCGGTGGACGCCGAGGGGCACGCCGGACTGCGTCGGCACCGCTCGCACGAGGTCGAGCGGATCGACCACTGCATGATCGCGGCCGAGGGCGTCAGCGAGCTCGGCGTCGTCCGGCGGGACTGGCCCGGCATGGCCCAGGTCGAGGCGATCGCGGCGACGGGGTCCCAGGACCGCCAGGTGATCCTGACGCCGCGGCCGGGTGCCCGCCTGCCGCTGGTCGAGCTGGACCGGCCGGTCTCCGTGCTGCGGGTGGACGAGAACGACGGCGGTATCCACCGCGTCCACGGCCGC
The DNA here is from genome assembly GCF_022414535.1 of Streptomyces sp. MUM 2J. Classification (GTDB taxonomy): domain Bacteria; phylum Actinomycetota; class Actinomycetes; order Streptomycetales; family Streptomycetaceae; genus Streptomyces. Next base: position 325,317 of record NZ_JADWYM010000001.1, on the reverse strand, counting down.
CCCTTTGTCCGCGAGCGCGCTGACGGCCGTACCCACCGCGTCGGGAACGGCGGCTTCTGGCAGGTCCACCCGAAGGCCGCCGACACCCTCGTGACGGCCGTGATGCAGGGCCTGCTGCCCCGCAAGGGCGAAACCGCCCTCGACCTCTACTGCGGCGTCGGCCTCTTCGCGGGCGCCCTCGCCGACCGCCTCGGCGAGAAGGGCGCCGTCCTCGGCATCGAGTCCGGCAAGCGAGCGGTCGAGGACGCCCGGCACAACCTGGCCGACTTCCCGCGGGTCCGCATCGAGCAGGGCAAGGTCGAGTCGGTGCTGCCGCGCACGGGCATCACGGAGGTCGAACTCATCGTTCTCGACCCCCCGCGCGCCGGCGCCGGCCGGAGGACGGTCGAGCACCTGTCCTCCCTGGGCGCCCGGCGGATCGCCTACGTCGCCTGCGACCCGGCGGCCCTGGCACGCGACATCGCGTACTTCCGGGAGGGCGGGTACCGGGTGCGGACGCTGCGGGCGTTCGATCTGTTCCCGATGACGCACCACGTGGAGTGCGTGGCGATTCTGGAGCCGGCCGCGAAGGGCTCCTGACCTGCGGTTTTGTGGTTATCGTCGTCCGCTTGACCTGTTTCCCCTCGTCCAACAGGTGAAGCGCGGGGCTTGTCTGCGATACCCGCCTGACCTGCGATTTCAGACGGGCACGGCGATGGTGACGCAAAGCGTGTCCGCGCGCCCGTCGGGTTGTCGACGCTCGCATGACGCTCGTTCTGAAGGCCCATCACATCCACCCGTCCGTCCCGTCGCAGGCAAGGGGCGCCTCGCGATCCGCACGGACGGATCTGGGTCGAATCGCGCCGACCTCTGTGGCGCCAATCCCCCTGATAGGCGTCGGATGCCCCGGTGATCTCACTCTCCGTGGCCGTCTGTGCACTCTATTCATGAGGCCGCTTGAGGTGAAGTAAGATTCAATCTACGTAATAATCTATCTACGTTAGTTCCCGGGGGTGTCATGGAGTTTCAAGGTCGGGTCGGGGATCTTGAACTGCTGGGCGAGCAGTACCGGGCAGTGGCAGAGGGTGTTGGAGCCACTCGAGGGCGGGCTGTGATCATGACGGGCCGGCGCCGGGTGGGGAAGTCACGACTGGTCCAGGAGTTCTGCGACCGCTCGGGAGCGCCGTACGTGGTGTTTCAGGCCACCCGAGGGCGTAACCCGGTGACTGAGCGCGCCGACTTCGCCGCGGCCCTCGCGCAGTCGCCGCTGCCGGGGGTGGAGCTGGTGGCTGGCCTTCAGGCGCAGGACTGGAACCAGGCCCTGCGCTCGCTGGCGCTCGCGGTACCCGATGACTCACCCAGCATCGCGGTGATTGATGAGGTGCCCTGGCTGGTCGAGCAGGATCAGGAATTCGAGGGCGCACTCCAGACCGTCTGGGACCGTCACCTGTCTTCCAAGCCCGTGCTTCTGCTGCTGGTCGGCAGCGACACATCGGTGATGGAGGCACTGCAGTCGTACGGGCGCCCGTTCTTCGGCCGGGCGGCGAAAATGACCATTCGCCCCCTGAACCTGGCCGACGTGCAGGCCATGACCGGGCTCGACGCCGCCGGGGCCGTCGACGCCCAGTTGATCACTGGAGGATTCCCCGAGATCGTGCAGTCGTGGCGGCCGGGTATGGGGCGTACGGACTTCTTGCGGGCTTCGGTCGCCAATCCTCTCTCGCCCCTGCTGGTGGCCGGCGAGCTGTGCCTGCTGGGTGAATTTCCCGAGGCTTCGCACTCACGGGCCGTCCTGGAAGCGGTTGGCAGCGGCGAGCGTACGTTCAGCGCCATTGCGGCCCAGGCCGGCGGCGTCAGCGCGCTGCCGTCCGGCACGCTCTCCCCGCTGCTGGCCATGCTGCAGGCCAAGCGAGTCCTGGCCGCTGATCTCCCCCTGTCCGTCAAGCCGGACAGCAAGAACAAGCGCTACCGGATCGCTGACCCGTATCTCCGGTTCTGGCTGGCCTTCCTGGTGCGCGCGATCCCGCTCATCGAGCGTGGCCGCGGTGACTTGGCACTGGAACGCATCGAGCGGTCATGGACCACCTGGCGCGGGCGAGCGGTCGAGCCGCTGATCCGCGAGTCCTTGCTGCGCCTGATGCCCAATGCCGAGTGGCCCGAGACCGAGGCCATCGGCGGCTGGTGGAACCGTCAGAACAACCCCGAGATCGACCTCATCGGTGCAGACCGCGAGCCGGTGGCCCGGCAGGTGCACTTCGTCGGGTCGGTCAAGTGGCTGGAGACCCAGCCCTTCGGCCGTCATGAGTACGACGCCTTGGTACGCGGCATGCTCGCTGTTCCCGGTACCGCCCCGGACACCCCGATGGTCGCGGTCTCCCGCTGCGGGGTGGCCGATGATCTGCCACTGACCGCGCACTGGGGACCGGAGGACCTCGTACGGGCATGGCAGCCTCGATAGCCGCGGAGCCTGCGGCCGGACTTGCCGTCCACCGCGACCGTTGCCCGTGCCGGGCGGGGCTGCGGGTGGGGCGGAGGCTCGGCGTCATGGGGGGGTGTAAGGCGGCGCATTTTAGCGCAGGGAGTGCAAGGTGCCGGGCGTGGCGATAACCCGTACGGCGGACTGGCACACTGGGCGCTGTTCGCATCCGAGCCGAGCCGACCGGACGAGAGAGCCATCGCATCCGTGACCGACGAGTCCATGGCCCTGGAAGCTGCCGACGAGGGCGCCTTCGGCATCGACGCCTTCACCCTGGACGACCGGCTGCGGCTGTTCCACTTCGCCGCCGCCGACAAGCGCCACGACTATCTGTGGCTGCTGCGTGCCTTCGACCGGGGACGGGCCAACTATCAGGTGCTGCTGCACGCCTCGGACGCCGCGAGGCTGCTGGAGCGGTTCGCCGCGGACCATCCCGGTGCGGCCGCCGTCGGCGACGTACAGCCGCTGCTCGACGCGCTCGCCGAGTGGCGGGTCCTGGACCGCAGCTACGACGGGACGCGCGCCGCGAACCTGGCCGAGTACCGCAACCGGCACTACGTCTACCAGTTCACCCAGGCCGGATACCGGGCGTACCGGGCTGTGGAGGACGTCCTGGGGGCGCGGCTGGAGGACGCCCAGCTGTCGCGTCTGGTCTTCCCCGACATCCTCGCCGACCTGCACGCGCTGGCCGAGGCCAACGCCGCGGGCGACGCCGAGGAGGTGTACCGCAAGCTCGGCCGACTGGACTCCGTGCTGGGTGAGATGGCGCAGCGCGCCGCCCGGTTCTACCTGATGCTCGGCGACCTGGCGCGGACCAACGACACCCGGCCTGAGGTGTTCCTCGCCCACAAGGACGCCCTGCTCGCGCACATGCGGGAGTTCACCGCCGAGCTGGGCCGCTACGCCCCGCTGCTCGCCGAAGCCGCCGAGAACGCCGCGGCCACCGGCGTCGACCGGATGGTCGAGCATGCTGCAGAGGCCGACGAGCGCCTCTTCCGCAGCCCCGCCGAACGCCTCGACGACTGGCGGCAGCGGTGGCAGGGCATCGTCCACTGGTTCGCGGAGCGCGAGCACAGCGAGGCCGAGCGGCTGCAGGACGCTACGGTCACCGCCATCCGCTCCGTCCTCGCCCTGCTGCGCCGCGTCACCGAGGCCCGCCGCGGCGGGGTGAGTCGGGAGAGTCAACTGCGCCACCTCGCCCAGTGGTTCACCTCCTGCGAGAGCGACGACGACGCGCACGCCCTCTTCCAGGCGGTCTTCGGGCTCGGCGCGCCCCGCCATATCGCCGTCCCGTACGCCGACCCCGAGCTGATCCCGGGGCGTACGTCGTGGTGGGAGGCCGAACCGGTCGAGCTGGCGCGCACTCTCGTCCAGTCCGGCCGCAGCCCGGCGCTCAGGGGCCCCGGCCGCGTCGAACGCAACGAGGAGCAGCGGGCCCGGCTGCGCGCCGAGCAGCTGAAGGAGCAGGCCGAGCGCCGCCGCGCCGCCGTGTCCCTGGCGTCGGACGGCGTGTACGGCAGGGTGCTCGACGAGGCCGAGACGCGGGCTTTGCTGGGGCTGATGGACGTGGCGCTCGCCGCCCGCGTCCCGGCGAGCCGCACCGTCACCGCCGCCGCCGGGGCCGCCCACGGCGTACGCCTCACTCTCACCCCCGCCGAGGGTTCCACCACCGTGCGCACTGTCCGCGGCGACCTGCACCTGGACGGGCTGCGACTGGAGGTCACCGTATGAGCACCGGAGCACGGGACTCCCGCCCGTCGCCCGACGCCCCCGGCACAGGAGGGCCAGGGGCGCCTCCCGCCGGAGGCCGGGGGCGGGCGGGGCGCGTCGCCGAGACCGTCTCGCCCCTCGAACTCGCCGACTACCAGAAGGCGGTTCGGCTGGTCCTGCGGCATACGCTGATCACCCCCGCCTACCCGGACAGGGCGGCCCTCGCCACCGTACGCCGCTGGGCCGAGCAGCTGCGCACCGACCTCATGGAGGTCCTTGGCTACCGGCTCGTCACCACCGCCGACACCGCGCGGCTGCAGCGTGCCCAGGACCACCTGGACGCGACGCGGCCCGCCGTCACCCGTGCCGGCCGTCCCTTCGACCGGCGCCGCTACGCCTACCTCGTCCTCACTCTCGCCGCCCTCGGCCGCCACGGCGCACAGGTCGCCCTCGGCGAACTCGCCGACGCGGTCGCCGCCGACGCCGTACGCATCGACGGCCTCGGCCTGGACACCGCCCGCAAGGCCGACCGGGACGCCTTCGTCGACGCCGTCACCTGGCTCGCCGAACGTGGCGCCCTCGCCCTCGCCGACGGCTCCGCCACCGCCTGGGCCGGCGACCCCGAGCGCGCGGAGGCCCTGTACGACATCGACCGCGAGATCCTCACCGCCGTCTACCAGCCCTCCCGCGTCCTGCAGCACCTGACCTCGGTCACCGGGCTCCTCGACTCCGGCGGCGGGCTCGGCCTGGCCACGGGCCGCCACGCACAGCGCCGCGACCAGGCCCGCCGGGCCCGCCGCCTCGTGCTCGAGAACCCGGTCGCCTACTACGCCGACGCCGACCCCGAGCTGCTCGGCCAGCTGCGGGCCCCCGCACTCGCCGAGGACCTTCAGCGCCTCACCGGCCTCGGCGTGGAGCGCCGCGCCGAGGGAGTCGCACTCGTCGACACCTCCGGCAGGCTGTCCGACATCCGCTTCCCCGGCGGTGGCACCGTCGCCCAGGCCGCGCTGCTGCTCGGTGCACGCATCAGCGCGGCCGCCCAGCGCACCGGGCGGCACGCCCCCGACCTGCTGCCCGCCCCGACGGCGGCCGAACGCCTCGCCGGCCGTGTCCGCCGTATCGACGCCGCCCTCCCGGAGCGCGGCCGGCTCGCCGGACTTTCCGCACCCGAAGAGGAACCGGCGTACGAGACGCGCGAGGCGGAGCGGAAGCGGGACGAGCCGGAGGAGACCCGCTACCCCTTCGTCACCGACTCCTGGCTGCGCGGCAGGCTCAAGGAGATCGTCGGCGAGTACGGCAAGGGCTTCGCCGTCGACCTGCGCGAGGACCCGGACCGGCTGCTCGGTCAAGTCCTCGACCTGCTGGCCGCCATGTCGCTGATCGCCCGTGTCGACGGCGGAGTCCTCGCGCTTCCGCTCCTCGCCCGCTACCGCGGGGTCACCGCCCGGGTGAAGTCCCGCGAGGGAAGCGAGACCGTCAGCCGCGCACCCGCACCGCAGCCAGTCCTGTTCGCCGACGACACCCTCAAGGACCCGACCGCGTGAGCATCCCCGCTCCCACACCTGCCAACGCCCCCGATCCCGCCCCGGTCATCCGATTCGTCCCCACCCGCGCCGGGATCGTCAACCTCTGGGACTACCGGGACGAGGAGTTCTCCTTCGCCGGCGGCTGGCTGGTGCTGCGCGGGCCCAACGGCTCCGGCAAGACCAAGGCCCTCGAAGTCCTCTTCCCGTTCGTCCTCGACGGCCGTATCGACCCCAAGCGGCTCAACCCTTTCGCCGCCGAGGACCGCACCATGAAGTCCAACCTGCTCTTCCGCGGGCAGGACAACGCACTCGGCTACGTCTGGATCGAGTTCGTGCAGCCCGCCACCGGCGAGGCCGTCACCTGCGGCATCGGCCTGCACGCCCAGCGCCACCGGGACACCCCCGCCCGCTGGCACTTCGTCACCGACGGCCGCGTCGGCGAGGACTTCTCCCTCTTCACCGACGACGACCGGCCGCTCACGAAGAAGCAGCTCGCCGCCGAGCTCGGCCACGAGCTCATCGCCTCCCCGACCGACTACCGCGCCGCCGTCGACCAGCGGCTGTTCGGCCTCGGCCGGGAGCGCTACGAGCAGCTGCTCACCCTCATCCTCACCCTGCGCCGCCCGCAGCTCGCCAAGAACCTCGACCCGGCCAAGCTCTCCGACACCCTCACCGAGGGCCTGCGCCCCCTCGACGATGACCTCATCGCCGAAGCCGCCCGCTCCTTCGACGACATGGAGTCCGTGCAGCGCACCATGGAGGGGCTGGCCGCCGCCGACGACGCCACCCGGGCCTTCCTCGCCAGTTACTCCACCTATCTGCGGGTCCACGCCCGGGTGGCCGCCGACCGGCTCACCGCCCGCCGCACCGAGACCACCGGCCGTACCACCGCCCTGCGTACCGCCGCAGCCGATCTCGACTCGGCCCGGGAACAGCAGACCGCCGCCGAGACCCGCGCCGAGAGCGCCGGCGCCGCGCTCACCGCCCTGCGCGCCCGCCTCGACCAGCTGCGCTCTTCCGCCGCCTACCAGGCCATCGAGCAATTGGCCGACCTGGAACGCCTGGTGCGCACCTGTGAGCACACCGCTCAGCAGGCCGCCGCCGAACGCGAACGCCGCACCGCCGCCACCGGCCGCGCCCGCGCCGAAGCCGAACACGCGGGCCGGCTCACCGCCGAACTCGAGGCCGCCGTGTCCCGCGACGCCGCCGCGGTCGCCGACCACGCCCACACCGCGGGCATCGGCTGGACCCCGGCCGACGCCGAGCCCGCCCGGCTTGCCGAGCGGTCCGCCGCGCTCGCCGCCGCCCGGCACGAAGGCGTACGCGCCGTGCGCGCCGCTCAGCAGAGCTGCCGCGGCGCCGAGCAGACCCGCGCTCTGACCCGGAGTGCCCTCGACCGCGCCCAGGAGGCCGTCACGGGCGCCGAAAGCGCCGAGTCCGACGCCGAGTCGGCGGTCGAGACTGCCCGCGCGCAGGCGCTGGCGGCGCTGGCCCAGTGGACGCAGGCCCACGGTCCGCTGCTCCCCGAGGGCGCCGCCGACCGTTTTGCCGAAGCCCTCGATCTCACCGGCGAAGCAGAAGCGGCCACTCTCGCCGACACCTTCAACGAGGTCGTCGCCCCCGCCGTGCGGGAGCTGCGCGACACCCTCGCAGCCCTGCGAGCCCAGCGCACCGGCCTCGAACGCCGCCGCGCCGAGACCGAGGCCGAACGCGACCGCATCGCCGCCGAACACGACGACGCCCCACCCGCCGCCCGCGGCCGCACCGCCGACCGCACCGGGGAAACCGGCGTGCCGCTGTGGCAACTCGTCGACTTCGCCGACCACCTGACGGAGGGCGAGCGGTCCGGTCTGGAAGCCGCCCTGGAGGCGTCCGGGCTCCTCGACGCCCTCGTCACCGCCGAGGACACCCCCGTGGCGGCCGGGCACAGCGACGGCTACCTGCACGCCCGCACCCCCGTCGACGGCCCCAGCCTCGCCGACCTGCTGCGCCCCGAGGACGGCACGCCGATCCCCGCCGCGCGCGTCATCGCCGTACTGCGCTCCGTCGCCGTCACCTCCGACCCCGGCTCCTCCGCCGCGCAGATCGCCCCGGACGGCCGGTACACCGTCGGCGTCCTCGTCGGCGCGCACACCAAGGAGCACGCCGAATACGTCGGCGCCACCGCCCGCGAGTGCCGCCGCGCCGCCCGCGTCGCCGCCTGCGAGGCCCTCCTCGCCGAACTCGCCGCCCAGCTGGAGGAGTCGGCGCGCGAACAGGCCCGTACGGACGCCGTTCTGGAGGCGTACGACGCCGCCCGTGCCGCCCTGCCCCGCACTGCCGGTATCACCGCCGCGCTGCGCGAACTCGACAGGGCCGCCGCCCGGTTGCGCGCCACCCGCGAAGCCGCCGACACCGCCCAGGCCGCGTACGACGAGGCCGTGGCCGCCGCCTCGGTCGCCGAGCGCGCCCTGCGCCGCGCCGCCGCCGAGCACCGCATCGAAACCGGCCGCGTCGACGCCGTCGAGACCGCCACCCGCGCCTTCGAGACGGCGGTACGCGAACTCGCCGCGCGCCGCCGCGAACACGACCGCCAGCTCCAGGCCGTACAGGCCGCCGCCGACCGACTGGGCGCGGCCGCCGAGGACGAGGAAGCGGCCCTGGACGCCGAGCGCGCCGCGCGCCGCCGCCACACCGAGGAGGCCGCACGGCTCGACGCCCTCCAGGAGGCTGTCGGCGCGGAGGCGCAGGACGTGATGCGCCAGGCGCAGGAGGCCGAGGACGCCATCGACGGCGCGGTCCGCTCGGCCGAGATGTCGACCGCCGCCCTGCACACCGCCATCGCCGCCACCGCCTCCGCCGAGGCCCGCCTTACCGCGGCGGCCGAGGCCCGCGCCGTCGCCGCCGCCGAGCAGAAGGACACCGCCCGGGGCCTCGCCCCCTGCGCGGCCCGCGAACTCCTCGACATCCTGCGCTGTCCGCCTGGCCTCGCCTGGCCTGCCCAGGAGGCCGACTGGGCCGGCGAGGAGCTGCCCGCCGCGGCGGTCGCCGTCCACGAGGCGATCCTGGCCGCCACCCGCGACCTCACCCCCACCGAGAACAGCGTCAAGCAGTCCGTCACCCGCCTCACCAAGGCCCTGGACGACCTGCAGGCCCAACTGGCCGCCGCCGGACAGGACTACCGGCCCGAATGGGACGGCTCCGACGGCGTCATCGTCGTCCGCGTCGCCGACGAGGAAGGCCCGCTGCCCCTCGTCTCCTTCGCCGGGAAGATCGCCGGGCACCGCCGCGACCAGGCCGAACTGCTCAGCGACTCCGAGCAGCGCATCCTCGAGGACGCCCTGCTCACCCGGCTCGCCCAGCAGATCCACGACCGCACGGTCGACGCCCGCGATCTCATCCGGCGCATGAACACCGACATGCGCCGGCGCCGGATGTCCTCGGGGACGACGGTCGGCGTGAGCTGGCTGCTCGCCGACGACCTCGACGACGAGCAGCGCTCCGTCTGCACCCTCCTCGACGCGGACGCCGCCCGGCTCGGTCCCGAGGAACGCGCCCGTATCCGCGCCCACTTCGCGGCGCAGATCAAGAACGCCCGCGCCCGCCACCGCGACCTGCCCTACCGCGAACTGCTGGCCCAGGTCCTCGACTACCGGCGCTGGCGGCAGTTCGCCTTCCAGCTGGTACGCCCGGACCGGAGCGAGGAGCGGCTCACCCGCGCCCGGCACAGCCGCCTCTCCGGCGGCGAGCAGTCGGTGTCCCTGCACCTGCCGCTGTTCGCCGCCGCGCACGCCATGCTCAACTCCGCGCATCCGCACGCTCCGCGGCTGCTCGCCCTCGACGAGGCGTTCGCGGGCGTCGACGACACCGGGCGGGGTGAACTGATGTCGCTGGCCGCGCAGTTCGACCTCGACCTGTTCATGACCGGCTACGACCTGTGGGCCGCGCACGCCTCCGTTCCCGCCGCCGCCCACTACGATCTCGCGCACTCGGCGATCGACCACACCGTCTCCGCGCTGCTGCTCGTCTGGGACGGCGCGAAGCTGCTCGCCGACGACACCGGAGACCTCACCACCGCGCTCGGCTCGCCGGGCACCCGCCGCGTACCGGGGCCGAAGGAGGTCGCCGATGTCGGCTGAGCTGCCCGGGCAGGACACAACGCGACACGGGGAACCGCCGTACGAGGAACTCCGCAGCGAGGGCTGGACCCGGCTGCTCACCGCCGCCCGCCGCAGGCTCGAGCGCACCTCGGGCGCGCTTGACGGCGAGATCGGCCTCACCGCCCCCAGTGAGGCCGAGCGCCGCACCGTCATCGGTGTCACCGGCCGTTACCGGCCCGAGACGGTCAAACGCCTCGCCGTACCCCTCGCCGCCCTGGATGCCTATCTGTACGACCGGTACGGCACCGGTCTGCTCCAGACCCTCGGCCGGCTGAACGGCCCCCTGCGCGACCGGCCCGCCGAACGCGCCGACGAGGACACCCGCCGAGAACAGGCCCTGACGTCCGCCCGCTCCAGCCGTCTCGCCGGCGAGGACTGGTTCGCGGCCTGGCTGGACCGCCTCGCCGCCGACGGCACGCTCACCCGGCTCCTGCGCCGGGGGGACGCGTCCCTGGTCGACGCGGCGGTGCGCGTCCTGGAGGGACTTCCTCGGGACCCGTCCCGCGTCGTACCACTGCCGGTCCTCGCCGAATGGGCCACGGGGGACACCAAGGCCCTCGTCCCCGGCGCCCCGCTCGAACAACTCGTCCTGCGCGCTCTCGTTCTGCGCGCGGGCGGCCGGTACGCGGGCGGCGACGTCCCGCGCGACCGGTCCGGACGCCGAGCCCTGTGGGAGAGCGCGGGCGCCATCGCCGACGACCTCGCCAGCCAGGTCCTCGTCCTGGGCATCCGGCCCGAGGGCGACACAGTGGTCTGCGACTGGCTGCGCGACGCCGCCGACTTCGGCATCCCGTTCCGGCTCACCCTCCACCAGCTCGCGTCTGACCCTGTCGTCCTCGCCGACCGTGACATCTTCGTGTGCGAGAACCCGGCCGTCCTGCGCACGGCCGCCGCCGAACTCGAAGCCGAGAGCGCAGCCCTCGTGTGCACCGAGGGCGTACCGTCCGCCGCCTGCCACAAGCTGCTCGGCGACGCCGCACGGGCCGGCGCCCGGCTGCACTGGCGCGCCGACTTCGACTGGGCGGGCCTGCGCATCACCGCCGCCGCCGTGGAACGCCACGGGGCCCGCCCCTGGCGCATGACCGCCGCCGACTACCGTGACGCCCTCGGCCAGGGCGAGTCCACCCCCCTGGCCGGACCCGCCGCAGCCAGCCCCTGGGATCCCCGACTGGCCCAGGACATGGAGAAGTCGGGCCACGCCGTCATGGAGGAGCGCCTGCTGCCCGCACTCCTGGCCGACCTCACCCGTACCTGAGCCGGGGCGGCGTGGGGGCGTACCGCGCCGGTTGTGGGCTGGTGGACAGTCCTCGGTGGGTCACGATGTGCGAGCCGGCGTCCGGAGCGAGAAGGGGGAGGATCCTGCGGGGTGAGCTGGTCACCCTCCAGGCAGCCCCCGCTGACCGTCGGAAGGGCAGCACTGCCTGTGGCTCCTGCGCCCGAGGGAGTGCCGCGCCCAAGACTTGCTTCTGGACGGACAGCCGGTCGATGCACGGCGCAATGACGGGGGGCTGACTTACGTGGACGACGGGTTCCTCAAACTGTCTGCGTAGATGGCGAGAAGAGGCGCGCCTGTCAGAGGGAACGGCAAGAATACGGCGTTGGGTCACTCGCGCATCTTGGGGACGCCTCGGCTGTGAAACGCATTGAGCTTCTGGCGCTGCCAGATCTCAACCCTGGATCACTCCTTGAGGGTGGTCGGGTTCAGTCTGCCTGCCTGCTGCTCCGTCCGGTCGCCCTTCCAGTTCGGGAGGGCGGCCGTTCGTTGAGTACTCAGGAGAGTGGAAGCAGCCGCCTCGTGCGCCGTCTCCGGGTTCTTGTAGCTGCCCCGGGGCCGTCCCGTAATGATGACCAGGCGTCATAGGAGCGGCTCGCGATGCCCGGCCGTCGGGGACTCCTGAGGCTCGTACGACGCTCGACCCCCGACGGCGGGGTCGACTGGAACGGGGTGCCGCGATGCCCCGTGACCGCCCGAGCAGAGCTGCGGCACACGGGACGGACAGCAGCGCGCGCGGGCCACCCGGGCCGATCGAGTCGTCGTCAGGGCTGAACGACCGCCGCCGGCACGCGCCGCATCCCGCCCGGCAGCCCACGCCCGGCGCCCGTGCCGGCCATCTCAGGTGTAGATGATCTGGCCGCCGGCCGCGTGTTCGTAGAACTCGCCGACCGTGATGATGCCCTGGACCTGCTCGACCAGGTCGTCCTTGTCGAGTTCGAACAGGTCGACGGACGCCTTGCAGGCGTAGATGCCCGCCCCGGTGTCGGCGATCATCTCGATGAACTCCGGGATCGGCGGGATGTCGAGCTTGTCCATCTTGCGTTCCATGTACCGGGTGACCAGGTCCGGAACCCCTGGCATGCCGCCCAGCAGGGTCGGCAGGTGCAGTCCGGGGTTGCCGACGGTGGCCAGCTTGATGTGTTCCCAGTGCTTCTTCGTGATCGCGTCGAGGCCGAAGAAGGTGAAGAACAGGTCGGCCTCGATACCCTCGGCGCGGGCGCCGTTGGCCATGATCAGGGCCGGGTAGATCCCCTCCAGGGATCCCTTGGAGACGATGATCGAGACCTTCTCGATCACTGCTGTGTCGGACATGGCGGCTTGCGCTCCTTCTCAGATACAGCCGCGGGGCTTGGGGATACCGGCGATCTTCGCGGCCATCTTCGCCGGTCCCTTGGGAAACAGTTGGTAGAGCTCCTTGACGCTGACGCCGGAGGTCTTGCCGAGGACGCGCACGGTGGGGCCCGTGCCCTTGGCCGCGTACTGCTCGCGCATGAAGCGGATGACGATCCAGTGCCGGTCGGTCAGCGTGTCGATGCCGGACTCCTTGGCGATCTGCTCGGCCATCGGCTCGGTCCAGCAGGCCGGGTCGGTGAAGAAGCCCTCGTCGTCGACGGGGACGGCGCTGCCGGCGTAGGTGGTGGTGGGCATGACGATTCCTCTCCCCTGGGACGGACACGTGGCCTCGGACGGTCACGTGGCCTCGGACGGGTTCGCGGTGCTCAGGCGGATACTCGGTTCTTGCCGTGCTCGGGCATGGCCGAGCCGATGCCGGGCAGTTCGCGGCCGGGCAGCAGGCTGTGCCAGTAGAGCCACTCGAAGGCGAGTTTGCCGAGATGGCTCGCGTGCGACTCCTTCAGCAGCGGCAGGCCGAGGGGCCCCGGGAAGTGGCCGGGCAGCGGCTCGGTGTCGTAGTTGAAGTCGATGAGCAGCGCCTTGTGGAAGCCGGTCTCCACGAAACAGTTGGCGTGCCCGTCGAAGGAGGCGTCCAGCGGCTGTCCGGCAAGGTGACGGGCGATGTTGTGCACCAGCACCTCACCCTCGAAGTGGGCCACCGATCCGGCCTTGGAGGCGGGCAGTCCGGCCGCGTCCCCGATCGCGAACACCTCGGGCCGTCCCGGGAGCTGCAGGGTGTGCGGGTCGACGGGGACGAAGCCCAGTTCGTCACCCAGGCCCTCGGAGTGCTCCACGTACTCGGCGCCGCCGTGCAGGGGCACCACGACCGCCAGGTCGAAGGGCACCTCCCGTTCGTCGTACGACACCAGCCGCCCGCGTTCGCCGTCGACCTCTCCGAGCGTGAACTCCGTGACCAGGTCGACTCCCTTCTCCTTGAGGAGCCCGCCCAGCGCCTTGGCCGCGACCGGCTTGGTGAAGGCCGCGTCAAGGGGGGTGGCGTACGTCAACTCGACCCGGTCGCGGATGCCTCGCCGCTGGAGGTACCAGTCGGCGAGGAAGGCGAACTCCAGTGGCGCAACGGGGCACTTGAGGGGCAGGTCGGCGACGTCGATCACCAGGCGACCACCCTCGAAGCGTTCCAGCGCTTGGTGCAGGCCCACGGCTCCGGGGAGGTCGTAGAAGGTGAAGACCTTCTCACCCCAGCCGGGACCGGTCAGCCCCTCGGTCTCCTCCGGCAGCAGCCTCGCTCCGGTGGCGACCACGAGGACGTCGTACGGCAACCTGATGCCACCGGCGAGGTGTACCGTCCGCGCGTCCAGGTCGACCCGCTCGATCCGTGCCTGCTTGTAGTCGGCGGCCGCGTCGAGCTGCCGGGGACGGGGGCGGACGAGGTGGTCGGGCTGGGCGAGCCCGAAGGGCACGAACAGCAGGCCGGGCTGGTAGAGGTGGTCGTCGTCCTGGTCGACGACCGTGATCCGGCACTCGCGCCGGCCGTACGTACGGCACAGGCGGTTCGCCGTCATGGTGCCGGCGGTCCCACCGCCGAGAATCACGATGTGTTTGCCCATGACCTCACTGTCGTACGGGAGGTGACGGCCAGGCATGGGCCGCTGGTCCCCACTGGAGTACCCACCCGGGTATGTCTTCGGGCGGGACCACCGCCCCCGAAAACCGCTTGCCCGCCACGAACACCCTGGTGGAACACCCGGAGGGGTGTGCCGTCTCGCGAGCACACACGGGGGCCGAACGGTCCCGCCCCTACCCCGTCGGCCTGCCGCTCGTCGGCGACACGGCGCCGGACTTCGGGGCCCAGGTCAACCCACGGTCCCGTCCGGCCGGCCGACCACGCCGGCCGGTGTTCTTCAGCCGTCCGGCGGACTTCACCCCGGTGTGCACCACCGAGTGCGTCGCCCTCACCGAACCCGCCGCCGCGTTCGACGCCCGCGATGCCGCCCTGCCGGGCAACTCAGCGGGCTCCGTCCACAGCCACCTCGCCTGGACCCGCGGGGCAGAGGGCCCGACAGCGCCGGGCCGGCGTCATCTCCGTACGGCGCGGACCAGCGCGTCGAGGGCCGTGCGACTGCTGCCCTCGGCGAGGGTCACCGGCCGGGTGACGGTCTCGGCCCGCAGGATGTCGGCGTAGGGCCGCCACAGGTCGGCGACCTGCTCGGCGGTGTAGAGCACGCGCGGGTCCTGCGGGCCGCCGTGTCCACGCTCGGGGTTGGCCGCGTCATGGCCGACGAGCAGCAGGGTGCCGCCCGAGCGGACGGCAGCGGCTGCCCGGGGCAGGATCTGGGCCATGTCCGGCCACGGCAGGTGCAGGTACGCGATCAGCGCCAGGTCGTACGTCGCCTCCGCAGGCGCCCAGAGCGTGAGATCGGCGTGGACGGTGCGCAGCCGTGCTCCCCGGTCGGCGGCCAGCCGCCCGGCCTTCTCCAGGGCTACGGCGGAGAAGTCGACGGCGTCCACCTCCCAGCCCCGCTCCGCGAGCCACACCGCGTTGCGGCCTTCGCCGGCGGCGAGGTCCACCGCCCGTCCGGACGGCTCCAGACCGGCCAGTTCCTCGGCGACGAAGCGGTTGGGCCCGGCCTTCCACACCAGTTCGCCGCCGCGGTAGCGCTCGTCCCAGCTCGCCGCGTCCATGTCCTGCGCCTCATTTCCCCGCGTGCGCGGAATCGTCGTCCGTGTCGATGTCGTCGTCCGGGTCCATCGTGTCGTCTCCTGCGAGCAGATGGGGGTAGGGGCGGCTGCGAGGGCGCGGGGCGATACAGGGCGCCGCAGGCGCGGGACAGCCGCGGTCGCCGCCCGGAGTGCGGGGGATCAGACGTCGGCGGGCGCGGGCAGGGCGAGCCAGGCGCCGTAGCCGCCGAGCAGGTCGGAGACGTCGGTGTGGCCCTCGTGGCGCAGGAGGCTGGCGGCGATGGAGGAGCGGTGGCCGCCCGCGCAGTGCACGACCAGGGGACGGCCGGCCGGGATCTCGTCGATCCGGCGGGCCAGTTCGGCCAGCGGGATGTGCAGCGAATCCTCGATGAAGCCTTCTTCGCGTTCGGCGGTGTTGCGCACGTCCAGCACCAGCGGCGGTTCGTCGCCGGCCAGGAGCCGGCGGAGTTCGTCGACGGTCAGGCGGCTGGCCCGCTCCATCGCGTCGGCCAGGGCCGGGAAGGCTCCCTCGGGCTCGCGCAGGTACCCGCCGACCCTGTCGAAGCCGATCCGGGCCAGCCGGGTGACGACCTCCTCCTCCCGGTCCTGCGGTGCGATGACGACGACCTCCTGTTCGGGGGCGACGACCATGCCCGCCTGTTCGGCGAAGCGGCCGTCGGCGGGGACGTTGACCGAGCCGCGCAGGTACCCGGGCGCGAAGTCCTGCGGGGGACGGGCGTCGATCACGACGGCTCCGGCCGCGCGTCGCCGCATGAACTCCTCGGCTGTCAGCGGGAGGGGGGCGGCGGTCGCGTCGAACAGGCCGTGTTCCTTGCGGTTGAGGATGGCGTCGTAGACGAAGTAGGCGGGCGCGGACGGCTGCCCGGCCGTCACCAGTTCGACGAACCTCTCCTGGCTCATCGGCCGGCACGCGTAGTTGGTGGCGCGCTGTTCGCCGATGGTGGACTGGCGCTGGGTGGAGAGGTTCTTGCCGCAGGCGGAGCCGGCGCCGTGGGCGGGGAAGACCCGCACGGCGTCCGGGAGGGCCATCAGCTTGTTCTGGATGGTGTCGTGGAGCATCCTGCCGAGTTCGTCGGCGGTCACGCCGATGGAGGCCAGCAGGTCGGGCCGGCCGACGTCGCCGATGAACAGCGCGTCACCGGTCAGCACGCCGTAGGGGACGGTGTCGCCGGAGTGCTCGTACACCAGGACGCTGATCGACTCCGGGGTGTGCCCCGGGGTTTCGAGGATCTGGAGCTGGACGTCGCCGAGGCTGATGCGTTCGCCGTCGACCAGTTGGCGGATCGGGTACTCGGCCTCGGCGTGCTGTCCGTAGCCGATCCAGGCGCCGGTGCGGTCGGCGAGCTCCAGGTGGCCGGCGAGGAAGTCGGCGTGGAAGTGGGTGTTGATCACGGCCTCGACGGTGAAACCGTGGGCGGCGGCGTCGGTGAGGTACTCCGAGACGTCGCGGCGGGGATCGACGACGACGGCCCTGCCCGTGCTCTCGTCGGCGATCATGTACGACGCCTGGGAGAGGCAGTCGAGGTAGTACTGGGCGAAGAACATGGTCGGGTGACCTCCACGTTGGACGGGGATCACATACCCGGGGGTATGCAGAGGGGTCTGGTCCGCCCTTGTCGGAGGGCGGGGTGTGGTGGCCGGCCCGGGTCGGGGGAGGCCCGGGCCGACCGGTCAGAGGCGGCCGGTGAGCATGCCGTGCCAGTAGATCGGTGGCAGGGCGTACCGCTTGAACACCCACATCGAACGCCGCTCCCTGAAGGGGTCGAGCAGCGGGAAGGAGGGTGTGGGGTTGAGGTCGTAGTCGAACTCGGCGAGCAGCATCCGGTCCCGGCCCGTCACCAGCGGGCAGGACGTGTAGCCGTCGTACCGGTGCGAGGGGGAACGCCCGTTCATGACGTCGAGCAGGTTGCCGGCCACTGCCGGGGCCTGCTTGCGCACCGCGGCACCGGTCTTGGAGGTGGGCAGGTTCGCCACGTCGCCGAGGGCGAAGACGTTGTCGTAGGAGGGGTGCCGGAGGGTGTGCTTGTCGGCGGCGACGAAGCCCTGCGGGCTGGCCGGGTCGGCGAGCGGACTCGCCTTGACCCAGTCGGGGGCGCTCTGCGGCGGCACGGCGTGCAGGAGGTCGTAGCCGAGGGTCTCCTTCGTGCCGTGCGCGTGGTCGGTGATCGTGACCTGGCGGGCGTCGCCGTCGACGGCGGTCATCTCGGAGCGCAGCCGCACCTCGATGCCGTAGCGGGCGGCCACCTTCTCCAGGACCTGCGACCAGGCGGGCACCTTGAACATCGCCGGATCGGGGAGGACGAGGACGATGCGGATGTCGTCGAGGACCTTGCGCCTGCGCCAGTGGTCGGCGGCCAGGTAGGCGATCTTCTGCGGTGCGCCTCCGCACTTCAGCGGGGTCGCCGGGTGGGTGAAGACGGCCGTGCCCGAGCGCATCTCGCGGATCAGCTCCCAGGTGCGTGGGGCGTACTCCGGCGCGTAGTTGCTGCTCACCCGATCGTGCCCCACGGCCTTGCCGAGGCCGGGGACGCCGTCCCAGTCCAGCTGAATACCCGGTGCCATCACCAGGTGTTCGTACGTGAGTTCGGCTCCGCCGGACAGGGTCACGGTGCGGCTCTCGGGGTCGACGGCCAGGGCGCGGCGGCGGATCCACCGCACGCCGTCCGGGATGACCGACTGCTCGGGGCGGCGGGTGACACGCAGGGGTGCCTGGCCGCCGCCGACCAGCGTCCACAGCGGCTGGTACCAGTGCGTGTCGGACGGTTCGACCAGGGTGATGTCACTGACGCCGGCGCGGCGCAGGCGGGCGGCGACGGTGATGCCGGCGCTGCCGCCGCCGATGACGGCGACGCGGTGGCGGCCGGAGATCGGGGTGTTGGGGGAGGGGGAGGGTGTGGCGGCCAAGGCGGTGCTCCCTTCCGGCTGGCCGGTGTGCGGGGGCGGACGGGGGTCAGGTGGCGTGCTCGTGTGAACCGGTGGCGACGGGGTGGCCGGCGCGGGTCCAGGCGCTGGTGCCGCCGGTCACCGAGTAGGCGTCGAAGCCGCGGGAGTTCATCCAGTCCGCGGCGGTCCTGCTGCGGTTGCCGCTGGCGCAGATCACGAACACCGGTCGGCCGGGCGGCAGTTCGCCGCACCGTGTGGGCACGGTGCGCAGGGTCATCAGGCGGGCGCCGGGCACGTGTCCGGCGGCGTGCTCGTCCGCCTCCCGGGCGTCGACCACGAGCGCGCCGTCGGCCCAGGCCGCCGCGAACGCTTCCTGTGTCACTTCACGAGCCACTTCGTTGCCTCCTCAATTACCCCCTGGGGTATCTCTCCGGCGAGGGTAAGACGGCCTGAAGGTCGGCGTCAAATACCCCCGGGGGTATTTGCCCGGGAGGTGACTCCCGGCTCCGCGCCAGGGTCGGAAACGAGCCGTGGCCCATCGGTCACGGCCCCGGGCGGCCGGGGCGTCAGCCGCGTTCCGCCGTCCGGTCCGGAGTCGGCGGTGACCGTGCCGCCGTCTGCGGTGACCGGCTCCCTGACCACGGCGAGGCCGATGCCGCCAGCGCCTCCGATGCCGCCGGCGCCTCCGGCGCGAGCGCGGGCCCCGCGCCACAGGCGGGCGAGGGCATGCGGAAGCCCGGTGGCGGCCATGCCCCACCTCTACGCGCCACGCGCATGCCTCCGGGAGGGCCGAACGGGCCCGACCCTGCCGGTGGTCGTCCCCACGCACACCGCACGGCGACGGCAGGGCGCGGGGCGACCGTGGCGGCGCGGGAACGGAAGACGCCCCCGCTGACTCAGGGGGCGCCGTGAAGCGCAACACAAAGATCGCGACGGCGCGAACCCGAGGTGCCCCTCCAGCTCGGGTGCACGTCCCGCCTGACGACCCGCAGGTGCCGCCCGCCGGGACCGCCCGGCGGAACGATCTCGATGAGCCGGGGGCTGCGGCGAGGTGCATGAGGGGTTGTCCCCCAGGGGGGCGTCACGGGTGTTGGGGCTCGCTCGAGCCGGCGACGGTCCTCGTTGATCCGGGCGCAGGCGGTCAGGACGCGGCCGGCCGGTTCCGCCCGGCAGCGAACCCGCCGCGAGGGCCGCCAGCGGCAGCACCACACGCGCGAAGGTCCGCTCGGGCAGCAGCAGCGCGACACCCCCCACCGGCGACAGCAGGCCCACGGCCAACCCGGACGGCACGATCCACCACAGCACCGGCACATCAGGACGGTACCGGCGGGCCGCCGTGCCCGGCAGCAGTGCCGTGACCGGCGCACGGCCGTCTGCCGGGCACCTTTCGCGGGGCCGGGGCGAGCCCGCCTGCCGCCCCGCAACGGGGCGGCAGGCGGGCGTGCGGCCCGTGTGTGACATCGTTGTCACCGCGCCCGTACAGATTGCCGCGCTATGGAACGAGGCGGGCTCGCTGAGGGGAGCGGCGCCTGCCGGGGCGCACGGGCGCCCTACGGCGTGTAGAGGGCGTCACTGCCGTACAACTCCCTGGTGAACGCGGAGACGTCGGCGCTCCGGTCGGTGCCGTCGAGGTTGTACGTCAGATAGACGCCGTATCCCTCGCTGACGGTGCGGCTGGCGAGGCTGGCGACCGTGCTCTGTGCGGTGCGGCCGATCTCGACCGCCGCCGGTGACAGCTGCGACTTGGGCAGTGCGATGCCGGGGACCAGCCAGGTGCCGTAGTACGGGTTCCAGGCGTAGTCGAACTTCGAGGAGACGTCGACGCCGCCGTAGGACAGGCGCGACGCCGCGGGGCCGATGTTGTAGAGGCTGATGATCTTGTCCGGCATGTTCGCTCGCAGTGCTGTCACCAGGTACACGAACGAGCTGTCGTTGGGCTGGGTCGTGCCGTTCCTGCCGTACTCGGCGTATTCGTCGTCGAAGTCGATGCCGTCGAGACCGTAGGTGGCCACGGCGTCCGACATCTGTTTCGCGAACGCCGAAGCCGCCTGTTGGGACGTGAAGTTGGCGAATCCTGCACCCTGGTGGTTGCCGAGCACCGAGAGTACGACCTTGATGCCCTGCTGCTGCAACGGCCGTATCTCCGTTGCCGCGTTGTCGAGGACCCGCTGCACGTTCTCGTTGAAGTACAGGTATGCCTCCTTCGTGCTCGTGTCGTAGTTGATGTTCGCCGCGAAGATCACGGCGACGTCGAAGGCGTTGCCGCCGCCGTCGGCGAGGGTGTACTTGCCGACGTTGAGCAAGCTGTTGCTGTTCACCTCGATGTAGGCCACCGAGGTCGGACCCTGTTTGGTGGGAGCGGGGGCGCAGGCCGCCGCTGTTCCGGTCGTGCCGAAGGCGAGGGCTGTGACGGCCGAGAGCGCGAGCGCGGCCGTCCGCACTCTGTTCCGTACCAGAGTGAACATCGTTGGTCGTTCTCCCATCGTGTGGTCGGCGCCCGACCTGTTCGGGAACGCCGTGCGGGCTTTGGCGAGGTTCCACTGCCGTGACCGGGTGCCGAGAACCGTGCGCGAACTCCTCACGGCTTCCCCGTACGTCACAACATCGGTTATGGAAACACGAGTTGGCGCATGTGGAACAGCGGTCGGAACGGTCCTGTGAGAGATCGGCTGACCTTCGGCGCCGGGGGACCTGCGAAGACGCCGGCCACCCGGCCCCGGGGCAGTTTCAGAAGGTTCAGACCGCGGGCGCCCGCACAAGGAGGTCGTCGAGCTCACGCACGGCGGAGACGGCGGTATGAGCGGTGAACTTGCCACGGTACAGGCTGCTGAGCCCGCAGGGCATCCGCTCGAAGAGGGACGCCGCCGCCCGGGCGGCGGCGACGGCGGATTCGACATCTCTGAGGGACAGTTGTGCGTCCACGACGGCCAGGAGATCCCGGGCTATCAGCAGCGGCGGCTGCCCCGGCGGGCCGGGTCGGGGGCCGGCCCCGAGGAGCGGGGCGAAGTGCTCCAGCGCCCGCTTGGACTGGCCCGCGTCCAGCCAGGCCCGCCCGGCGGCGACGGAGAGCCAGGTGTCGTCCACGTTGACGTACGAGGTGTCCTCGTCCGCCGAGCCGGACGCCAGCGCGGCGGACGTCTGGTCCACGGCCCGGGCGCTGACGATGATCTCGCCGAGCCGGGCGTGCGCACGGGCCTCCCGGCTGTGCAGGACGGCCGCGAGCCGGGCCGGCGGACGGGGGGTGACCGCGCGGGCGGCCTGGACCAGCGTGAGGACCTCCCGGGGGGCGCCGGTGTCGATGTGGCTCCAGGCCAGATCAGCCAGACAGAGGGAGACGGTCGAGGGCGAGCCCGCCCTGGCGGCGGCGCGGGCGGCCGCGACGTAGTAGCGCTCGGCGCGGACGTCCTCGCCGAGGCCCTTGCTGAGGAAGCCGCACAGGTGGGCGAGTTGCGCGGTGACAAGCAGCAGTCGGGCGCCGGTCGCCCGGTCGTAGCTGTTGTCGGTCACCAGTGCGCTGGCCAGGGCGAGTTCGGCACGGGAGACCCGGTGCAGCCTCACCGGGTTCATGACCGACACCAGCTCGTAGAGTGCGTTGGAGCGCTCTTCGACCAGGGTGACGGTGTCGGGGGTGACGCGGTGCCTGCCGAGGGCCGCAGGCTGCGGGGGGCTTGCCACGGCGGCCAGGATCTCCCGGACGAAGGCGGAGAGGCCGGTGCCGGTGAGGGTGAGGCGGCTGCGCCCGAGGTGGACGGTCGGCCGTTCCTTGTCGCATTCGACGTCGACGGCCTCTTCCCGGGCCCGCGGCCGGGCTGTCCGCGAGATGGCCGCCGTGCCCAGGTGAAGCCAGTGCGGCCAGCCGAGCCGCTGGACCTCTTCCTCCGGCACCTGATGGATGTGCGCCATCGACAGCTGCGTGTTGTGGTCGGGCGGGACGCCCTGGGTCTCCCACCGCGAGACCTTCTCACGGCGCTTGCGCAGCTTCCCGAAACCCAGTGCTTCGTGGGTCTCGGCCACCAGCTCCGCGTAGGAGAGCTGTGTGTCCCCGGTCAAGGCACGCAGCTGGGCCAGCGGGTGCTGAGAACGTGTCGTGGAATCGGGCATGTCCTCACCAGGGGATCAGGCCGCCGGCGGGGCGGGGCCTCTGTCGCGATGTCACATGGCAACAGAGCCCTGACCGCAGGGGCGTTGTCAGCCGGCCGACTTGAGCCAGGCGTCCTGGTAACGCTCCGCCGCCTCGGTGCGGATCGACGCGGTGCCGGTCGTCTCGCCTTCTGGCCACGTGCGGTCCACGGGCTGGGTGAGAGCACCGCACTGCCACGGCTCCTCGGGAGTGGGGCCTCCGGCCTGCGAGTTGCCGGGAGCCGGACAGGGCTGCCACCGGGGTCGCCGGTCCGTCGGGGAGACGGGCGGTCGTCCTGCGTCCCGTACCGGGGGCGTCGGCTCCGGGCCGTCGCCGGTCGCGCGGTGTCCCGCAGTGGCGACCAGGGCGGCCGATCGCCGCCGTCAGTCGGCTCAGCCGCGTCGGCCTCGGGCGACGCGGCGGGGTGTCATCGGACGTTGTGCGGTAGTGCATCGGTGGACACGGTTTCCTTCGTGCAGCGTGGGAAGTGATGTGCGGGCACCTCGGCTGGCCGCAGTGCCGTGGATCACACCCCGAACGGGTGGGGTCCGGAGCTGAGGCAGTGTCATCGAACAGCAGGACCGGGCGCGTTCCCAGAGCCCGGGCACCGAAGACCGCAAAGGTTTCGGTGTGGGGACACCGCCCGCGACCGTGCCCCTCCCGGAGGCGGGCCGGTGACATGTCGGGTGGTGGACACCCCTGCCCCGGGCCCGCGCGCTCGCCCCGGTGTGCGGACGTACCACCGGGTGCGCGGGCCTCCTCCACCTACGCCGCCCTGCTCCGGCCCGCCGACGCCGCTCCACCCGGCACACGGCCGCCCGGTCCGGGCGGCCGCGCCGGTCGCCGCTTCGCGGGCCGGAGGTACGGCTCCGCCGCCGCGCCGCAGGTGTTCGGCCGAGTCGCGGTCAGCCCGTGACCTCACGGACGGCCGCGACGATCCGGTCGACCAGCGGTCGAGGATCGGGCAGAAAGTAGAAGTGCTCGCCGGGGAACAACGTGCTGCCGAGCCAGGGTTCGGTCCACTCCGCCCAGCCGTCCAGCAGCTCGGTCCCGACGGCGGGGTCCGAGAGCCCGCCGTACACCGACACCGGGACCGTGAGCCGCGGCAGCCCGGTGTCGGGCGCCCACTCCTCGGCCGCCCGGAAGTCATTGCGCAGCACGGGCTCGAAGAGCGACCACAGCTCCGGCTCGTCCAGGACCGCCTGCGAGGTGCCGCCCATCTTCAGGAGCGCCGCCTTCAGTCCGGACGGGGGCAGATGGCTGCGCCGGGTGACGGCGGCCGGCCCGGCGTGCGGCGGACGCGCCGCCGAGATGCCCAGCCAGCGGGGCTCCGGCAGCCCCTCGGCCGCCAGCAGCCGGGTGAACTCGTACGCGGCCATCGCCCCCAGACTGTGCCCGAAGACGGCGAACGGCCGGTCCAGCAGTGGCCGGACGCCGGAGCCGGGCTGGAGCGTCCAGCGCACCAGCCCGTCCACGGTCGGCAGCAGTGGCTGCCGGTGCAGCCGGCCCCGGCCGGGCGCCTCGAACAGGCAGATCTCCCAGTCGGCCGGAAAATGCCTCACCCAGTCCCGGTAGGCGATGTGGGATCCGCCCGCGTGATGGAAGAGGAGCAGCCGCAGCGCGGGATCGTCCACCGGTACGGGGCGGACGATCCGCTGCACGGCCGGGCGGAGCGTGTCGCCCGCCTCTCGGTTGTTCATGTCGGCATCCTCGTGTGGTCCTCGGGCGGGCTCGGTCACAGCGCCCGCACCCTGGTGACAGCCGGTCGGTCCAGCCGGATCAGCCGCTCGCGCAGCACGGCGCCGACGATGCCGAGCGCGTCGCCGCGCAGCACGCCGTAGTGGTCGCAGGGCAGATCGACGCCCTCCACCGCACCGCCCACGTACGGCTTCCACCGTGAGACCGGCGCCGGCGCCGACGCGTCGTGGCTCTCGGTGGCCGTGAACGCCAGCAGATCGCACGAGACGGTGCCGGGCGTGTACGAGAACAGGCTCTGCGTGTTGCGCAGCATCACGTCCGCGATCCGGCCCAGAGACTCCTCCTCGATGCCCGCCAGCACGCTGTCCGAGCCGCGCAGCCTGCTCACCACCTCGGCCAGGTCGGGGCCGGGCCCGTCCGGACCGACCACGATGCCCGCGTCGGTCAGCAGGACCTGCATGAGGAAGGCGTCGACCTCCTCGGCGTCCGGCAGCTTCAGCGCGTCGTCCGCGGTGAAGGGGAAGGCGTCCAGCGTGGCCAGCAGCGCCACCCGCTCCCCGGCCCCCTCCAACTGCCCGGCCACCGCGTGCGCGACGAATCCGCCGAGCGACCAGCCCATCAGCGCGTACGGGCCGGACGTCTGGACGGCGCGGATCTCCTGCACGTAGTCCGCCGCCATCTCCTCGATGGTCCGCGGCACGGCCCCGGGGTCCGTCAGCCCGCGCGACTGGATGCCGTACACCGGGAACCGGTCGTCCAGGGCCGGGAGCAGTCTCGCGTACGGCCATGCGACGCCGCCGGCCGGGTGGACGCAGAAGAGGGGGGTGCCGCTGCCGCCGGAGCGCAGTTCGAGGACCACGTCCAGCGCGGTGCCCGAGTCGCCGCGGGCCCCGTCGAGCCGGGCTGCCAGGTCCGCGACCGTGGGGTGTTCCACCAGGGCGGCCACGGTGAAGGTCCGGCCCAGGGCCGAGCGGACCCGGGACGCCAGCTGCAGCGCCAGCAGTGAATCGCCGCCCAGGTCGAAGAAGTTGTCCTCGACACCGATGCCTTCGAGGCCGAGCACCTCCTGCCAGTGCTGGACGAGGTCCCGCTCCAGGCTGGTGCGCGGCGCGGCGTACGGGCAGTCGAGGGCCGGCCGCCGGTTGAACGCCGGGAACGCGCTGGACCGTTCGGTCCGGCCGTCGGCGCCGGTGCCGCCGTGCGCAGGACCGCTGCCGGCGCTCCGGGCGTGCCCGACGGCCGCGTCCTCCGCCACGGTCTGCGGATACGGGGCCACCGACGCGTGCCCGGTCCCGGACGGCGCCGCGTGCGACGCCTCGCCGGCACGGATCTCCGCGGCCCCGGCGTTCGGTTCGTACGGCAGGGGTGCCTCCTGCGCGGGCGCGGATGCCGCCGTCTGCGGGGTGACGCGCTCGATCCAGTGCCGGGTGCGCTCGAACGGGTAACCCGGCAAGGGAACACGCTGCGCTGAGAGCCGGTCCGTGTCCGGCTCCCGCTCCGATCCGGCCGCCCACAACCGCCCCAGGGAGTCGAGGAGGTGCGTGACGTCGGACCGCGTCTCCCGTGCGTGCCGCATCATCGGCACCACGGGCGTCCCGGCGCCCAGCTGGGCCTGGGCGTGCCGGGTGAGGCCCCGGCCGGGGCCCACCTCGGTGAGGGCGATGTTCCCCGACCGAGCCAGCTCGGCCAGCCCGTCCGCGAACCGGACGGTCTCGCGCATGTGGCGGACCCAGTACGCGGGGTCGGTGGCCTGATCCGGCGTGATCCAGGTGCCGGTCACGTTGGAGATGTACGGGATCCGTGGCACGCTCAGCTCGACCCGTCCGACCAGCTCCGCGAACTCCGGCAGCACGGCGTCCAGGTGCCGTGAGTGCGGTGCGATCCGCAGCCGTACCCGGGACAGTGCGACCCCGGCCGCCGACAGACGCTCCTCCAGGGCCGCCACCGCCGACTCCGAGCCGGAAACCGTGCACGAGGTCCGGGAGTTGACCGTCGCGAGGTCGACCTCCGTGCCCTCCAGATACGGGGCGAGCTCCTCCTCCGGAAGCCACACGCCCAGTGTCGCACCGCCTTTGCGGTGGAGCAGCCGGTCGCGCTCGTGCACCAGGACGAGGGCGTCCTCCAGGGACATCACCCCCGCCAGGCAGGCGGCCGTGTACTCGCCGAGCGAGTGCCCGAGCATCGCCGAGGGCGTCACGCCGTGTGACGCGACGAGTCTCGCGAGCGCGTGCTCGACGGCGACCAGCGATGCCAGCAGGGCCGGCGCGGCCGGCTCCAGCCCCGCGTACAGCTCATCGGTCAGGTGATGCCCGAGGCGGGGCCGCAGCGCGGCGGACGCCCGGTCCATCTCTTCCCGGAACACCGGCTCCGTGCGGTACAGCTCCGCGCCCATCTCCGGGTACTGGGCGCCGCCGCCGGGCAGCAGGAACGCCACCCGGCGCCCGACCTGCGCCGGCGCTCCCGCCGGCTCCCCGGCCGCCGTGCGCAGCTGCCCGACGGCCTCCGCGACCGTACGGGCCGCCACCGCGCGGCGGTACGCGAACCGCCGGCGGCCCACGTCCAGGGTGTGTGCGACGTCGCCGAGCCCGAGGTCCGGGTGCGCTTCCAGGTGGTCCGCCAGCTGCCGGCAGGCGGTGGCCAGCTGGGACGGTGTGCGGGCCGACACCCGCAGCAGGTGCGCCCCGCCTCCCTCCTCCCCGGCGGCACGCCGTTGCGGCGGCTCCTCGACGATCACGTGGGCGTTGGTGCCGCCGACACCGAAGGAGCTGACGCCCGCGCGCAGCGGGGCGCCCTCGGCGGGCCGCCACGGCCTGACCTCCCCGAACACGCGGAACGGGGTCGGCTCGAAGTCGATCGACGGGTTGGGCCGGGTGAAGCCGACGGTCGGAGGCAGCGTGCGGTGCCGCATCGCCAGGATCACCTTGATGAGACCGGTGACGCCGGCCGCCGCGTCGGTGTGCCCCACGTTGGACTTCACCGAGCCGAGTGCGCAGAAGCCCGTCCGGTCCGTGCTCTCCCGGAAGGCCCGGGTCAGCGCGTCCACCTCGATCGGGTCTCCCACCGGTGTTCCGGTCCCGTGTGCCTCCACGTAGCTGATGGTGTCGGCGGACACCTCGGCGGCGAAGTGCGCTCCGAGGATCGCCGCCGTCTGCCCGTCCGGGCTCGGAGCGGTGTAACCGGGCTTGCGCCGGCCGTCGTTGTTGATCGCGGAGCCCTTGACGACGGCCCAGACGCGGTCGCCGTCGGCGAGGGCGTCCTCCAGGCGTCGCAGCACCACGGCGGCGACGCCGTCGCCGCGTATGGTGCCCCGGGCCTCGGCGTCGAAGGCGCGCGTGCGGCCGTCGGGGGAGAGCACGCCCTGCTCGACGTACCGGTAGCCGCGGTGGGCCGACGGGTTGAGTGCGGCGCCGCCGGCCAGGGCCGTGTCGCAGCGGTAGTTGAGCAGGTCCTGGCAGGCCAGGTGCACGGCCACCAGCGAGCTGGAGCAGGCCGTCTGTACGGACATGCTCGGACCGGTCAGGCCCAGCTCGAACGAGACGCGGGTGGCGAACGCGTCGACCATGTTCGCGGACTTGGCGGCCAGCATGGTCAGGGAGCCCGGCTCGTGGGCGTACCGGGGGTGGACGTGGCTGAGGAAGTACTCGCTCTGGCTGCTGCCGCCGTAGACGCCGATCTCGCCGCCGGAGCGAGCCGGGTCGTACCCGGCGTGCTCCAGCGCGTGCTGGCACGTCTCCAGGAACAGCCGCTGCTGCGGGTCCATCAGCTTGGCCTCGGCCGGCGAGTAGCCGAAGAACTCCGCGTCGAAGAGGCCGATGTCGTCGATGACCGAGGCCATACGGACCAGGGTGGGATCGCCGAGGTCGCTCCGGGAGCCGCCGGCCGCGAGGAAGTCCTCCTCGGATACCGGCTTCGCGGACTCGTGCCCGGCCAGCAGGTTCCGCCAGAACTCCCCGACGTCCCGGGCGCTCGCCCAGCGGCCGGCCATGCCGACCACCGCGATGCCCAGCTCCTCGCTCTCCTCGTCGCCGGGGCCCCCGGCGTTGCTCATGTCCTCATCCGTCATCGCGTGAGTCCTTTCGGGCTGCGGCATTCCGCGCCGCCGACTTGCGGGCGGAAGCCTTGTTCCGGGCGCGCGCCTGCTTCTGGCGGGCGGCCCGGTCGGCGCCGGCCGACACGTCGACCGTGGCTGTCACCGCTCCGTCGAGATGCCGGGCCATCGCCGCCGGGGTGGGGTGGGTGAAGAGGTCGGCCAGCAGGATGTCGAGCCCCAGCCTCTGCTTGACTAGAGCACGGACGGTGACCAGCAGGATCGAGTGCCCGCCCAGGTCGAAGAAGCTGTCGTCCGGGCCGATGTCCTCGCGTTCCAGCACCTCCGCCCAGACGGCGGTCAGTGCCCGGATCAGTTCGTCGGCCGGTCCGGCGGGCGCCGCCCCGGCCGCCGGTACGGCCGTCCCGGCCCTTTCCGTGGAACAGGCCACCGGTGTGCCGAAGGCGTCGGGCAGTTCGCCGCCGGCCGGATCCCCGGTGCCGGTCACCGCCGCGACGAGCCGCTCCAGCGGCCGCACCGGGGCGACGGTGTGGGCCCCGGTCCAGGGCGCGGCCGGGTCCAGCCCGATCAGCAGGTGCGGGGTGTCGTGCCGCAGCGCGACGTCCAGTGAACGGACGGCGTCGCAGGGCCGCAGCACCCGGTAGCCGCGCGCCTCTGACAGCTCGCGCACCGCCACCCGGTCCCGGCTCATGCCGGTGGCGTCCCACATGCTCCAGGCCAGACTGTATGCGCGCAGGCCCAGGTCCCGTTGACGGACCGCCAGCGCGTCGAGGCAGGCGCTGGCGGCCGCGTACGCCCCGTTCATCGCGCCGCCGAAGTGGCCGTTGACCGAGGAGAACGACACGAACAGCAGACCCTCGCGGTGGGCGAGCGCTTCCGTCAGGTGTTCGGCACCGTCCACCTTGGCGTGCAGGACCGACCGCCAGCGCTCCGCCGACGGCTCGGTCACCGGGAACTCGTCCGAAGTGCCGGCCAGATGCCACACGCCGTCCAGCTCACCGGCCGCGCCGAGCAGCCGCCGCACGTCGGCGGCGTCGCCCACGTCGGCGGGCACGTACCGTACGTCGCCCAGCTCGCGGAGCTCGCGCAGGGCCCTCGCACGGGCGCCCTCGTCGGCCGGCGCGCGGCCGGTGAGTGTCAGCCGGCAGCCGTACCGGGTCAGCAGGTGACGGGACAGCTCGACGCCGATCCCGCCGAGACCGCCGGTGACCAGGTGGTGTCCGCCCCGCGCGAGCGCGGGGGAGTCGGCTTCCACCGGCGGCAGTTCCGCGATCCGGGGTACCAGACGGGCCTCCGCGTCCAGCGCCACATGCGGCTCCGCGCAGGGGGCGAGCAGTTCGGCGTGCAGCCGCCCGGCGAGACCGGGATCCGCCGGCGTTCGTACGTCGATCCACCGGCCGGACAGGCCGGGGAGCTCCTGGACCGCGCTCTTCAGCAGCGCGACCCCGGCGGCGTCCCCGGCGGGCGCGACGACGGTGAGCGCCGCGCCCGCGGGGAGCGCGCCGATCAGGCGGGCCAGCCCGACGACCTCCTCGCGCACACGCAGCCGCGTCAGGTCCACGACCCGGTCGGCGGGGGTGCCCAGCCCGGCAAGCTCCGAGGCGGTCCCGACCACCGTGCACCGGCCGCCGGACTTCTCCACCAGGGCGGCCAGTTCGCCGGCGGGCGGCTGCCCCTTGGCTGCCAGCAGCACCACATGGGCGCCGGACCAGTCGCCGGCGGCGGCCGGCCGCTCGGCCGGCTGCCACACCGGGCGGTGGAACCAGTTCGGCAGCGTCCGCTCGTTGCCCAGCAGCAGGTCGGCCGTGCGGATCGCGTCCGCATGCTCCCCGGCCTCGAAGGCCGCTCGCAGCGCGGGCCGCTGGATCTTGCCGATCTCCGTCTTCGGCACGTCCCCGGCCATGACCGGGATCACGAACGCCGGCCGGACCCCGCTGCGCGCGGTCACCTCACCGGCGATCTGCCGCAGCGCCGCCGCCCTGTCCGTGCCCGGCCGCAGGACCAGGTACACCGCGAGCTGGTCGGTGTCCGCACCGGGTGCGGTGACCGCCACGGCGGCGGTGAACGAGGTCCTCACCGCCGGGTGCTCCTCCACCACGGACTCGATCTCGTGCGGTGCCAGGTTGCGGCCGTTGACGACGATCGTGTCCTTCGCCCGCCCGGTCATGGTCAGTTCGCCGCCCTTGAGGAAGGCGAGATCGCCGGTGTCGAACCAGCCGTCCCCGGGGAACGCGGCCGCGTTCTGCTCCGGGTTCTCGTGGTAGCCGCCGGTGACCGACGGGCCGCGGATCTGGAAGTGACCCACTGTCCCCTCGGGCACCACGCGGCCCTCGTCGTCCGTGATCCGGATCGACGTGCCCGGGTAGGGGCGGCCGAGGCAGACGTATCGGTCGTCGTCACCGCTGTTCTCCAGCGTCAGGACCGCGTCGGTCTGCGCCGAGCTGGTCTCCGCCATGCCCCAGATCGGGTGCAGGGCGTCCGCCGGCAGCCCGAAGGGCAGCAGGTTCCGGACGAACCTCCGGGCGGTCCGCACGACGACGTTCTCCGCCCCGTTGCCGACGATCCGCAGCGCCGACAGGTCCCAGCTCCTGCCGGCGAACTCCCCGGCACGATCGTTGACCAGGCCGAAGGCGAAGTTGGGCGCCCACGTCCAGGTGACGCGATACGCGGACAGGGCGTCCAGCCAGCGCAGCGGGTCCTCCAGCACCCGGCCCGGGGCGCACAGGATCTGCCGGGCGCCGAGCACCACGTCCCTCAGGTGGACGTGGACGATGCCGCCGACGTGGTCCATCGGCATCCAGTTGAACGACACGTCCGCCGCGCCCAGCCCGTTGAGCTGGGCCGTGCCGGCCGTCCGGGCGAGGATGTTGCGGTGCCTCAGCTCGACCGCCTTCGGGACGCCGGTGCTGCCGGAGGTCAGCATGAGCAGGACGAGGTCGGCGCCGTCGGCGGCGTACCAGTCGGTGTCCTCCTCGGACCGCAGCAGTTCCTCGATGACGGCGATCCGTGCCGCCGGCCCTTCGGGGCGCCGGAGCATGGCGGCCATGCCGTCCGGCGACGAGCCGGCGGCGGTGAGGACCGGCGGCCGGCCGAGCATCTCCCAGGCCGTCTCGAGCTTCTGCGACTGCGCGGACCTTCGCGCGTAGCCGAGCGGCGGCGCGGCGAGCGGCACGGCCACCATGCCTCCCATCGCGCATGCCCAGAAGGCGGTCACGAACTCCCGTGTGCCGGCCAGCTGGAACAGCACCTTGTCACCGGGGGCCAGGCCGAGCCCCCGCAGGCCGCGCAGCACCCGGGACGCGTCCTGGGCCAGCCGGGCGTACGACTGCCGGTCCTCGGTGCCGTCCGCGCGCAGATGCACGATCTCGGCCTGCGGGCCGGCGCAGGTCGCGCGGCGCAGGGCGGTCAGCAGGTCCGGCACGTCAGCCGGCACGAGGTCGCCGCCGTACGTCTCCGACGGCGGGGCGTCGTCGGCCGCCGTGCCGCTTTCCGCGGCCGGGTCCGCCGCACCCGCGCCCCGGCGGTCGACCGGGGCGTCGAGGCCGAGGTGGACCCGGGCTGCTGCCGGGGCCGGCACGGGCCGGAGGGTCACGGCGGCGGTCTCCACTCCCGGGTCGGCCAGGAGCCGGTCGCGCCAGGCCACGGCCAGATCGTCGTCCAGCACCGGCAGCGCGGCCAGGACCTCGGCGTCGACCGCGCCGGTCGCCGTGCGCGGCAGCGTGGAGACGAGCGCGACGTGCGGCGTCCGGCGCTGGGCGGGCAGCGCCCGGCGGACGGAGCCGGCGACCTGGGCCGAGGCCAGGTGGCGTTCGGGTACGACGTGCAGGACCAGGCGTTCCACCCCGTCCGTGCCGCGGCGCACGGCCGCGGCGCACTCGCGCACGCCCGGCATGCCGAGCGCCGCCGCCGCGGCGGCCGTGGCTTCCTCGTCGGCTCCGCGATCCGGCTCCGGGCCGCGGCCCAGTTCCGAGAGCCGCAGCGACGGGTCGGCGCCCGCCTCGGCGAGCACCTCGCTCATCAGGTCGGTCAGCGACTCGGCGGTCCCGGCGTCGAACAGGTCGGTGCCGTACTCCACCGCCAGGTCCAGTCCGGCGGGCGAACCGTCCGCGTCGCGGTGCTCCGAGAAGCCGAAGACCAGGTCGAACTTGGCCACGTCCAGGTGCATCCGCTCGGGTGCGACCGGCATGCCGGCCAGCTCGGCCGTGCCGGAGGCGGCCTCGTTCAGCGCCAGTGAGACCTGGAACAGCGGGTGCCGGGCGAGGTTCCGGCGCGGGTTGAGCTTCTCCACCAGCACGTCGAAGGGAAGGTCCTGGTGCGACTGCGCCGCCGCGGTGGTCTCCCGCACACGGCGCAGCAGTTCACCGAACGCCGGGTCCGCCGACGTGTCCGTGCGCAGCACGACCGTGTTGACGAAGAAGCCGATCAGAGGGTCGAGTGCCGGGTCCGTGCGGCCCGCCAGAACGGTACCGATGGGGATGTCCTCGCCCGCGCCGGAGCGCGTCAGCGCGGCACCCAGGGCTGCCTGCACGACCATGAACAGCGTGGCGCCGTGCTCCCGGCCGACCTGCGCGAGCCGCGCGTGCAGGTCGGCGTCGAAGGTCCTTCGCACCAGCCGGCCCTGACGGCTCGGTGCCTGCGGGCGCGGCCGGTCGTAGGGCAGCGCCAACTCGTCCGGCAGGCCGGCGAGCCTCTCCTCCCAGTACGCGAGCTGGCGCGCGGACGTGCTCCCGGGGTCGCCCTGGTCGCCCAGCAGCTCCCGTTGCCACAGCGCGTAGTCGCCGTACTGGACGGGCAGTTCGTTCCACTCGGGGGCGCGGTCCTCGCAGCGGGCCCGGTACGCGGTGGTCAGGTCCTGGGCCAGCGGGGTCAACGACCAGCCGTCCGCGGCAATGTGATGCAGCACCAGAAGCAGGAC
This sequence comes from Streptomyces sp. MUM 2J, assembly GCF_022414535.1. Lineage (GTDB taxonomy): Bacteria > Actinomycetota > Actinomycetes > Streptomycetales > Streptomycetaceae > Streptomyces. The sequence continues at coordinate 292,494 of NZ_JADWYM010000001.1, read as the reverse complement.
GCTGGTGCCGTCCGACGACTGGAACAGGTGGGCACGGAAGGGCAGGTCGGTGTCCAGCGCGAAGCCCATCCGGGCCGCCGAGCGCACCTGCTCCTCCAGCAGCCGCTTCGGCGTCTCCGCCACGAACAGGTCCGGCTCGGCGTCCGTCGCGTCGATCACCAGCTGCACCGGTCGGCCGTCCCGCTCCGGGAAGACCGTGCGCAGCGACTCGTGGCGGCGGACGACATCGGCCAGGGCCCGGCGCAGCACCCGGCTGTCGAGCAGCCCGGGGAAGCGGAGGACCACCGGGATGTTGTACGTGGCGCTCGGGCCCTCCAGCCGGTCGATGAACCACAGCCGGGTCTGGGCCAGGGACAGCGGCATCGGGTCGGGGCGTTCCACCGGGGCGAGTGGTGGGCGTGTGCCCTGTCCGGTGCAGGCCTCCGCGAGTTCCGCGACGGTGGGCCGGGCGAACAGCTCGGCAACGCCGAGTTCCAGACCCAGGGCCGTACGGATCCGGCCGACGAGCCGGGTGGCCAGCAGTGAATGGCCGCCGAGGGTGAAGAAGTTGTCGCCACGGCCGACCCGGTCGACGCCCAGGATCTCGCACCACACCTTGGCGAGTGCCTTCTCCAGCGGCGTCGTCGGCGGGTCGGCGGGCTCCTCGACGACGCTGTCGCCGCCTCCGCCGGACGGGAGCTCGTCCACCAGGTGGACTGCGCAGGGCACCGGGACGCCGAAGCGGTCGGGTTCGGTGACGGCCGTGGTGTCGGGCGCCGCGCCCGTCACGTATCCGGCGAGGTGCCGCAGCGGCTCGGCGGGCGCGTCGAGGTGGCTGCGCACCCAGGGGGCGGCCGGGTCGAGGCCGACCAGGACGTGCCCGGGGCCGTGGCGCAGGGCGACGGCCAGCGACCGCAGTCCGTCGCGCTTGCCGATCAGGCGGAAGCCCCGGGCCCGGGCCAGGTCCTTCTTCGCGTAGCCGGCACTGGCTCCCAGGTCGTCCCACATGCTCCAGGCCACGCTGTGGGCGCGCAGCCCCAGGGCCCGCTGGCGTTCGACGAGCGCGTCGAGGTACGCGTTGCCGGCCGCGTACGCCGCGGCCAGAGCGCCACCGAACCAGCCGTTGACCGACGAGAAGGACACGAAGAGTGTGCCCGGCCGGTCGCGCAGGGCGTCCGTGAGGACGGCCGCACCGGTCGCCTTCGCTGCCAGGACAGCGTCCCAGTGCCCGGAATCCGTCTCAGGCAGCGGCAGTTCGGCGAAGGTCGCGGCCAGGTGCAGGACGCCGTCGAGCTGTCCGTACGTGTCCTCCGCGTCCCTGAGGACCCCGCGTACGGCGTCGGCGTCGCACACGTCGGCGACCGCGTAGCGCACGTCTCCGAGGGCGCGCAGTTCCTCCATGCCGGCGGTGCGCTTCGGGTCGCCCGTGAGCGGAGTGCGGCCGACGAGCGTCAGCCGTACCCGGTGGCCGGTCAGCAGACTGCGGGCCAGCTCGACGCCCAGCCCGCCGAGGCCACCGGTCAGCAGGTAGTGCCCGCCCTGGTGGAAGGCGGGCGCCGCGTCGGCGTCCGGGCGGGGGGCGGGCAGCGCGGCCAGGCGGTTGACCCAGCGGGTGCCGTCACGCAGGGCGACGACCACCTCGCTGGGCAGCGTGGCGATCTCGGCATGCACGGCGGCCGCCGCACCATCGGAGCCGGACGCGACGAGCACGTCGTCGATGTCCGTCCAGCGGGCGGTGAGCCACGGCAGTTCCTGCACCGCGCTTTTCAGCACGGCCGTCGCGGCCGCCCGTTCCGGCCGCACGGCGTCTCCCGGGACGACGGAACAGCCGCCCGCCGCGACGACCTCCAGCGTGATCCGCCGGTCGCCGCCGGATGTGCCGGCGAGCGCGGCGATCAGCCGGCCGAGATACCGCGCCTCGTCCTGTGACCGTGCCGGGTCCGGTTCCGTGTCCGGCGCGGGAGCGGCCATCGTGACGTCGACGATCCGATCGGCAGCCGGGTACCGCGCCGGGGACAGGGCGTCCTCCCGGGACGCGACGACCGTGCTCGTGCCGCCTGCCGCGGTGATGCGGACGGCCAGCGCGTCCGCGAGTTCCCGCAGGGTGCCCGCGACGATCAGCGTGTGCCCGGCAGCCGTCCGCGGGTCGACGCCGTGCACCGGCTCCGCGCGCCGCCACACCGGACGGTGGAACCAGTCGGGGGTCGTGCGCTCGTTGCCGAGCAGGACGTCCGTGCGCCGGACGAGGTCCGCATAGGCGCCGTCCTCGAAGCGCTTGCGCAGCAGGGTCCGCTGGATCTTGCCGATCCCGGTCTTCGGGATGTCCTCCTTTCGTACGGGCAGGACGAACGCCGGAGTGACACCGAACTGCCGCGTCACTCTCGCCCTGACCTCGGCCACCGTGGCCCGCGGGTCGGCGGCCGCGCGCGGCACGCAGAACACGGCGAGGTCGTCCGTGGTCGCGCTCGCCGAGGCACGCACCGCGACGGCGGCCGTGAACGACCGTTCCAGAGCGTCGAGTTCCTCGGCCGTCGCTTCGATCTCCTGGCTGGAGTGGTTGACGCCGTTGACGATGACGACGTCCTTGGCCCGGCCGGTCAGCGTCAGTGCGCCGTCCCGCAGGAAGGCCAGGTCACCGGTGTCGAACCAGCCGTCGTGGGTGAACGCCTCCGCGTTGTGCCGCGGTGCACGGTGGTAGCCGTCGGTCACCGCGCCGCCGCGTACCTGCAGGCGCCCGATCCGGCTCTCGGGCAGCGTGCGCCCGTCCTCCCCGGCGATCCGGATCGAGACGCCGGGCAGCGGCCGGCCGCAGCTCACGTACGGGTCGTCGTCGCTGCTGTCGTCCAGGGTGAGGACCGCGTCGACGCGGCCCGAGCTGGTCTCCGACATGCCCCACTCCGGGTGCATGGCGGTACGGGGCAGCCCGAAGGGGGCCAGCGCGGTGATGAAGCCGCGGGCCACGCGGGCGACCACGGCCTCGCCGCCGTTGATGACCAGGCGAAGGCAGGACAGGTCCCAGTCGTGCCCGGCACCGGTCTCGGCCAGCCGTTCCACGACGAGTCCGAAGGCGAAGTTGGGCGCCCATGTGCTGGTGGCGCGGTGGCGGTGGATCGCGTCCAACCAGCGCAGCGGGTCCTCCAGCACCCAGGCCGTGGGCGCCTGCACCTGCCCTGCCCCGGCCACCACGTCGCGAACGTGGAACATGACGACGCCGCCGACGTGGTCCAGGGGCATCCAGTTGAACGAGACGTCCTCCGGGGTGAGCCGGTGATGCCGGACCGTGGAGACGGCGTGTGCGAGCAGATTGCGGTGCCGCTGCTCGGCCGCCTTCGGCCTGCCCGTGCTGCCCGAGGTGAGCAGCAGAAGCACCAGGTCGTCGGGTGAGGCGGGGTGCCAGTCGCGGTCCTCCGGACAGCGCAGCAGGTCGTCCAGAGCTGCCACACGCGGCCCGTACTCCCGCCCGAGAGCGGCGACGATGCCCTCGCGGCCCGCCGCCGGGCCGAGCACCCACGGACGGTCCAGCATCTCCCAGGCTCCGGTGAGCCGGGTCAGCTGTGCGCTCTCCTGCTCGTACCCACCCGGCGGTGCGGCCAGCGGCACGGCCGTGATGCCACCGAGCACACACGCCCAGAAGCCGACGACGAACTGCCGGGTGTCCGGCAACTGGAGGAGGACGGTGTCGCCGGCGGACACGCCCGCGTCGCGCAGGCCGCGCAGCACCCGTGAGGCCTCCTCCGCCAGCCGGGCGTACGACTGGCGCTCCTCGCCGCCGCCCGCCCGCAGGTGCACGATCTCGCCGCCGCCCCCGGCCGCGGCGCGCAGGGCGTCGGTGAGCGAGGCGTACGGGAGCTCGCCGAGGTCCGGGCCCTCACTCAGCGACAGCCGTACCTCGCCGCTCGGTGCCGTGGCCTCGTCGTCCCACGCGGTCGTGGCGTCCTCGGCACGGCCGGGCAGCGCGGCGGGAACGTGCCCGATGTGCAGCGGGTCGCGGGCGGGCCGCTCGCTGTCCCGGACGAGTACCGCCGCGCCGGTCACACCGGCCCCGGCGGCCAGCCGCCGTCGCCATGCGGCGGCCACGCCGTCGTCCGGTACCGGCAGGGTGAACAGCGCCTCCGCGTCGAGCGCGCCCTCGTCCGTGCGCGGCAACGCCGACACCAGGACGACGCGCAGCGGCGGCGCCGACGGGGGCAGCGCGGCCCGCCCGATGACGGCGAGCCGTGCCGGGTCCGGGGCCCCGTCCGGTACCACGTACGCCACCGGCTCGGCCACGCCCGCCAGCGAGGTGCGGACGGACACCAGGCACTCGCGCACGCCGTCCTGCCCTATCAGGGCCCGTTCGCACTGCGGCAGGCTCCCGGTCGGCGCCAGGTCCTCGTCGTCCGCGGACAGCAGCCGCGACAAGGGCCGGAGCGGGTCGGCGGCGGCGCTCACCAGCACCCGGCGCAGCCGTTCGAGCAGCGCCTCCACGGTCGCCCGCTCGAACAGCTCGGTGCTGAACTCCACGGAACCGGCCAGCCCTTCGGCCTCCCCCGAAGGGCTGCGCCGCTCGGCCAGCGACAGCGTCAGGTCGAAACGCGACACGCCCACGTCGGCGGGCGCGAAGCGCACGGCCGACCCGGCCATCTCCAGGTGGGCGTCACCCGCGTTCTGCATCACCAACATGACCTGGAACAGCGGGTGACGACCCACCTCGCGGCGCGGGTTGAGCCTGTCCACCAGCCAGTCGAAGGGCACGTCCTGATGGGACTGGGCGGCGAAGTCGGCAACGCGGACCCGGTCCAGCAAAGCAGCGAACGACGGGTCGCCCGAGGTGTCGGTGCGCAGCACCAGGGTGTTGGAGAAGAACCCGGCCAGTCTGTCCAGCGCCACGTCGTCACGGCCGGCCACCGCCGTGCCCAGCGGCACGTCGGTGCCCGCCCCGGACAGCGTCAGGGCCGCCGCCAGCGAGGTCTGGAGCACCATGAACACGCTTGCGCGGTGCGCAGCGGCCAGGTCGCCCAGAGCCCGGTGCAGTCCGGCGTCCAGCACGAAGGGCACGGCATCGCCCGCGTAGGCGTGCGTCCGCTCGCGCAGCCGGTCGTACGGCAGCTCCAGCTGCTCGGGCAGGTCGGCCAGGGCCGCCTCCCAGTGGGCGAGCTGACGGCCGGCGCGGCTCGCGGGGTCGCCGGGGTCGCCCAGCAGCTCGCGTTGCCAGAGCGTGTAGTCGGCGTACTGGGCCGGCAGCGGCTCCCATTCCGGCGTGTGGCCTTCCGCCCGCGCGGTGTAGGCGGCAGCGAGGTCGTCGGCCAGCGGCACGAGGGACCATCCGTCCGCCGCGATGTGGTGCAGCACCAACAGCAGCGTGTGTGCGCCGTCATCGGAACGGAACAGGTGGGAACGCAGCGGGAGTTCGGTGCTCAGGTCGAAGCCGGACCGGGCCGCTCGGACGACCCGTGCCCGCAGCTCCTGTGCCGTCACGTCCGTCACGTCGAGTGCCGGACGTGCCTCCCCGGGGGCGAGCACCCGCTGGTACGGCTCGCCCTCCACGTCGGGGAAGACCGTACGCAGGGCTTCGTGCCGCGCGCACACGTCGGCGAGCGCCTCGCGCAGTGTTCCGGCGTCCAGTCCGGAGCCGAGGGTGAGGACGAACGGGATGTTGTAGGTGGGGCTGGGGCCTTCGAGGCGGTTGAGGAACCAGATTCGGGCCTGTGCGGGCGACAGCGGCACGCGCTCGGGCCGCACCGCCGGCACCAGGGCCGGCCGCGCCCCGCCGCCGACCGGGGCGGCCGCCTCCAGCCGCGCGGCCAGTGCGCCCGGGCACGGTGCCTCGAACACGGCCGCCATGCCCGTCTCGGCGTCCATCGTGTCCCGTATCCGGGTCAGCAGCCGGGTGGCCGACAGCGAGTGCCCGCCGAGGTCGAAGAAGTCGTCGTCGGTGCCGACCGTGCCCTCCGGCAGGTTCAGGACCTCCTCGAAGAGCCGGCACAGGCGCGCCTCGGTCGCCGTACCGGCGGCCCCGCCGGACGCGGCGGCGGCGAAGTCGGGCGCGGGCAGGGCCTTGGCGTCCAGCTTGCCGTTGGGCGTCAGGGGCAGCGACGGCAGCACGACGCAGGCGTTCGGCACCATGTGCTCGGGCAGGGCCGCCGCCAGGCGGGCGCGCAGCGCGGTCGGCTCCGGGGACCGGCCGGAGGCCGGCACGGCGTACGCGACCAGCACCTGCGCACCGCCGTCCCCGCGTGCCACGACCGCCGCCTGCGCCACCTCCGGGTGGCCCACCAGAGCGGCTTCGATCTCGCCGGGCTCGATGCGGAAGCCGCGGACCTTCAGCTGCCGGTCGGCGCGGCCCGCGTACTCCAGCGTGCCGTCAGGAGCCCGGCGGGCCAGGTCACCGGTGCGGTACATGCGCCCACCGGCCGGCCCGAACGGGTCGGCGACGAACCGCCCGGCGGTCAGCGAGGCCCGCCCGAGGTAGCCGTCCGCCAGGCCGGGCCCGGCCACGTACATCTCGCCGGTCCAGCCCGGCGGCACCGGCTGGAGGGCGTGGTCCAGGACGTACACCCGCAGGTCCGGCAGGGCCGTGCCGATGACGCTGCGCGCCCGGGGGTCCTCCACGAGGGCGCGTGTGACGCGTTGGAAGGTGACATGCACGGTCGTCTCGGTGATGCCGTACATGTTGACCAGGGCCGGGGTGTCGTCGCCGTACCGGTCGAGCCATGGACCCAGGTGCGCGGGTTCCAGCGCCTCGCCCCCGAAGACGACGTAGCGCAGGCTGAGTTCGCCGGCTCCGGCTGCCTGGTCCGCCTGGACGAGCTGCTGGAAGGCCGACGGCGTCTGGTTGAGGACCGTGACGCCCTCGTGACGCAGCAGTTCCAGGAACTCGGCGGGGGAGCGGGTGACCGTGTACGGGACGACGACGAGCCGGCCGCCGTACAGAAGCGGACCCCAGATCTCCCAGACGGAGAAGTCGAAGGCGTACGAGTGGAAGAGCGTCCACGTGTCGTCCGGGCCGAAGGCGAAGTGCGCTGCGGCGGTCGCGAACAGCCGGACGACGTTGGAGTGCGGGACGAGCACACCCTTGGGCCGTCCGGTGGAGCCGGAGGTGTGGATGACGTACGCGGTGTGTGCCGGCGTGAGCGTTGCCAGGCGGTCGGCGTCGGTGAGGTCGGTGGCGGAGCGCGTGGCGAGGGCCCGGCCGGTGGCGGGGTCGTCGAGGACGACGGCGGCCGCTCCGGTCTCCGGCAGCGTAGGCGCGGTGGCCGCGTTCGTGACCAGCAGTGCGGGCGAGGCGTCCTCGGCGACCGAGCGGATGTGCCCGGCCGGGTAGCCGGGATCGAGCGGCAGGTAGGCGGCCCCCGCCTTGAGGATGGCGAGGAGGCCGACGATCAGGTCGGTGGAGCGCGGCAGGCAGAGGGCCACGATCCCGCCGGGGCCGGCCCCGCGCTCGACGAGCAGCCGGGCCAGGCGGTTTGCGCGCGTGTTGAGTTCAGCGTAGGAGAGACGGGTTCCCCGGTACGCGACGGCCGTCGCATCCGGCGTACGCGCGGCAGTCGCCTCGAAGCGGGCGGGCAGCGTGTCGGTGGGGCCGCTGTCCACGGAGACGGCCCGGGGGAGCTCGCCGTCCCGCACCAGGGAGATCCGGGCGAGCGGAAGGTCCGCATCCGCCTCGGCGATGCGCTCCAGCAGGAGCAGGAACCGTTCCTGGTGCATGTCCAGTTCGGCCTCGGTGTACAGCTGGGGGTTGGCGTCGAAGGCGATGTTCAGGCCCGCCCCGCCGGCCCCGGGCCGCACGGTGACCGACAGGTCCTCCACCGGGCCGCCGGTGAGGTGGTGGTAGGTGCTGGCGTGCTCGCCGAAGCGCGCGTCGTTGACGAACGGCACGATGTTGACGACCGGGCCGTACAAGCGCCGCCCGCCGCCCACCAGTTTGAGGTCGTGGCGCAGGTCCTCACCCCGGTACCGCTGGTGCTCGACGACGGCGCGCAGCTCGGCGGCGAGCGAGCGGGTGAGGTCCGAGACGGTGGTGGCCGGGTCCACGGCGACCCGCAGGGGCAGGATGTTGGACACCATGCCGGGTGTGCGCAGCGCGGCGGAGCCGACCCTGTTCAACGTCGGCAGGCCGAGCACGACGTCACGGGCGCCGGTGACCCGGTGAACGTACGCGGCTGCGGCCGTCAGCACCAGAAGCTTTGCCTTGTCCGTGCCCAGCCGGGACGCCGCCGCCGTCAGCCGCGCGGTCTCCGCGACGCCGAGGTCCGTGGTGCGGCGCAGGGCGCCGGGGACCGGCGCCGCGGCGCCCTCGGTCAGGCCGACCGCGCCGGGGAAGCCCCCGAACCGCTCGGCCCAGAAGGCACGGTCGCGCTCGAAGGGCTCCGAGCCACGGTACGCCGCCTCCTCGCCGAGCAGGGTGAACACCGGCGCGAACCTGCTCTCTGGCACCTCTTTTCCGGCCACGAGCGCCGAGTAGACCGCGGCCAGCCGCTGGACGATCAGCGTGTACCCGTACCCGTCCAGCAGGATGTGGTGGGCCCGCTGGTACCAGAGCCAGCGGTCCGGCGCGGCCCGGAACAGGGCCTGGGTGGACAACGGCCCCTCGGCCGGCTCCACAGCCGTCGCCAGGTCGGTGCGCATCCACGTCTCGGCCGCCGCCAGCGGGTCGGGGGCGGCGGAGACGTCGACGCGGTGGAGGGGCCAGTCGCCGTCGGGTGACAGGACCATCCGGGGGCCGTCAGGGGTGTCGGTGTAGCGGAGGCCGAAGGTCTCCGCCTCGGCGATCGTGCGGCGCAGCGCCGTCTCGAAGAGCCTGGCGTCGACCGGGCCGTGGATCTCCAGGTACTCCCCGGTGTTGTAGGCGGCGTTCGCCGGGTCGAGTCGCTGGGCGAACCAGATGCCCTTTTGCGCGCCCGACAGTGGGCGACCGGCGTCCTCGTGAACAGACATGGCACCAACCCTGAGTAGACGTACTTACTTTCACTGCCGAAGGAAACCCCTGCGAGTCGGCAGGGGAAATGTGGGCGATGACTTCTCGGCTCGGCTGTGGGAAGGGAACGGCGGATGCCCTTGTAGGGAGTCGTAGGTCGCGAGGAGCGCTTCTGCGCTCCATTTGGCCATTCCCCTGTCTGCTTTCCCGGGTTTCCCGGGTTTTTCCGGGAACGGACTTCCCATGGATTGCCTGCCGGCGGTCACCCGCGCGCCCACCATGCGCCGCATGACCCATGCATGACGTTGTCCCAGGAGCGGATGCCCCGGTCGCCGTCGCTGGTCAGGATAGGGCGGGTGGCCCCGACGGTGCCACGGGGACCGGGATACGCCCAAGGCACGCTCCGTGCCTTGAAAGGCTCAGGGCGATCCCGTTTCACTGGGACCGTGATTCCGCGTCATCGGGTGTGGGCCATACGAAAGCCCCACCGCAAAGAGCATGAGTTCGGCCGGAACCCGGCCCGTTCGGCTTCGAGTAGGGTGCGTCCTGTAGTGAGAACGACGAAGGATCCAGGTCCCTCTGCCGTCACGGTTCTGCTGCCGCGCGCACAATCCGGGGACGGCAGAGCCATGAACGACCTCCTCCGCCACATCGCCCCCTTCGTCGGACGGCTCTGCCTGCGCATCGCACGCGGGCACAGTTCCGACGCCGCCCAGGAGGCGATGCTCGCGATCTACCAGGGCCTTCGCGGGCTGCGCGAGCCGACCGCCTTCTACGGCTGGGTCAAGGCCGTGACGATCCGGGAGGCCGTACGGACGACGAAGCGGGTCGGCCCAGGTCCCTCCGACGGGCTCCCCGAGGTGGCGCAGGACGCCAACCCACTCATCACCGTGCACATTTCGGACGTGATGAACCGGCTCCCCGCCCACCACCGGGAGATCCTCACCCTGCGGGCCGTCTACGGCATGGACGAGCAGGAGATGGCCGCCACCCTCTGCGTCCCCGTCGGCACGGTTCGCTCGCGCCTCCACAGGGCCCGGCGCAGCTTCCAGGACGCCTGGCTCAAGTCGGCCGGCTGACCACGCCGTCCGCCCGGGCGGTCACCCTCGTCTGCCGGCGCGGCTCGCGGCCGTCCTGCATCGCCGTGAGGCCCGCGCGCACGCCCGGCCCGGCGAGATCACTGTCAGCGCCCGGGCAGTGGACCAGCGATCACGGCGGGTCCCGTCGCCGGATCCACCCACATCCCAGCGGAAGAACAAGGTTGAGGGATGACGAACCCCTTCGAGGACGCACGCGGAACGTATCTGGTACTGGCCAACGACCAGGAGCAGTACTCTCTGTGGCCAAGCGCGATCGACGTGCCCGCCGGATGGCGGACCGTACTCGACGCAGCCCCGCGCCAGAAGTGCGTCGAGTACATCGACACCCACTGGGTGGACCTGCGGCCCAAGGACCTTCGCGGGGCCACGCCCGCCGGCTCTTGACCTGGTGCCTGCTGCGGCACCGCCCACCCGGCCTTCCCCGGGGCAGCTCTGGAAGCGGTCCGGACGGCACTGCCGCCGACCGGGCCGGCCCCGCTGACGGTGCACGGATGCGATGTGGAGGCATCCCGGTACGCGGCGCAGGGCGGGAACGCACCACTTCCGAGAGCGACTGAACTCCACTACGCAGGGCTCCGGCGTAGTTGCTTGACTTCCGGTTCGTGATGATCTGCTCGCTCGGTGGGGTCCCGGGAACGTGACAGGCACGGCTTCCAAGATCATGGAGTTCTCGGCGTCCCGTGATCCGGGTGGAAGACCGTGCCCGCCGACGCGTCATCCCCGATCCCGCCTGCCTTTGACCGACTCCGCCGTCATCCCGGGGTCGTGCCCGAGGAGGTCCCGGGCCTGCCGGAGCGGCTGAGCGAGGTGCCCGATCCGCGAGATCCGCGCGGCGTGCGGCACGCTCTGGTGGTCGTGCTCGCGCTGACCGCGTGCGCGGTGCTGGCCGGAGTGACCTCCTTGCTCGCGGTCGGCGAGTGGATCGCTGATGCCCCGCCGCATCTCCTGGAACACCTCGGCATACGCCCCGAGATGGCGGCCCTCGTTGTGGTGTACGGGATCAGCGGCTGGTTGTGCGCGGACGTCTGTCCGGGGCGCACTTCGACGGGTGAGTCCCGCTCCCTGAACAGGAGGCGGGCCACCGCGTAACTCTCCGTGGTGAACAGCCTGTTCAACCACGAGGAGTACACGATGGCCCTGTCCCAGTCTGAGCTGATACGGCTGCACCTGAACGAGCGGCAGCGGCGTAGCCGGGTTCCAGGGACCAGCCGTCGCCGACCCAGTTGGCCTGGTTGTTCGTGGCGGCTGTGCGTCCGTCGAGTGCCTGCGAGTTGTATTTCCAGGAGAAGGCAGCGCTGGAGCCGCCTGCTGTGTCGTCTCAGTCTCAAAGATCAGTAGACGCAACGGTGTTGATCAAGGCGCACCGCCCTGGAAAACGCGGACATGACGAGAATTTCGGGACCGCGGGGCGAGAACTTGAATTTAGAATCAGTAAACTGTGAGGAAGCTGTGAATGGGTTAGATCTCTCAACTCTTCCTCAACTGCCTTGCATGCAAGAGAAGTTGGGGTCTACGTTGAATGCACGCCAAAGGCTTCGGCCTCGACGGATCGCATCGGTCTCACGTATCTGATCGCAGAAGGGGACGTCGATACCACATTGCGCGACAGTTGATCGAGAGCGCCCAATCCTTGCTCTCGCAGTGCAGTGCAGCGAATCCTTCGAAAATCAGCGAACAGCTTCCATGGATTCCTCTGGACCTGGCGTGTCACCCGATCAAGTGCTCGCATTCAATCGGGTAGCAGTCATGCGTCCAGATGTCGCCAATGGACGCTCTGCCACATTCCGAAAAGAAGGGTAGTCCCATGATCCGACTCCGGCGTCTCGCCGTCCCCGCCGTTACGGCTGCTTTTTCGGGCGTACTGGCCCTGCAAGCAGTTCCAGCAGAAGCAGCAACCGTGCCTGTCAGTACGATCGACGCCCTCGATTCACCCGTTGGCTCTGCAGACGCGCTGAATGACTGCATAGAGCAGCACCTGAACTGGATGGCCCTGCCGCCTGCTTGGAAGATCTCGGGCACCGACTGTGCCGTCACATGGGAAAAGACCAGCATGACCAACGGCTATACGTCTCCGCACGCCGTCGGGGACAAAGTGGTGAACCTCAACCCCACTTCTGCGCGCCAGGCCATCACCTGGTCTGACACAACGACCACGACTGACACCTACACTACTTCCGTCAGCGCGAAGACGACCCTCTTCAATGCGGTGGACATCACGCTGACCGAAACATATGGTCACAGCTATTCCAAGTCCAACACCGTATCGGAAACCAATACGATGGAAATCTTGCCCTGCTATTGGGGGCAGTGGGTACGCCAGGCGCCCACCCTGGAATTCGGTGGGGCGACGACCCTCTCCTACAAGTTGGGCGGCGTTGCCACCAAGAGCCAGGTTGTGATCAACAACAGCAACGTCACCATGCCGGACCCCGACGGAGTTGGCGTCCTGACTTCGAGCGGAGGTGCACTGGAAGGCGACGACGCCGCCAATTGCGTTTCCTAGCCTCGATCCTACGTGACGGTCCGCTGGTTCTTCGGCGGGCCGTTGCGGCTGTTCAGGCTGGTGGTGACCAGGCTGATGGCCCGGCTGTCGCGTCGGGTGGGCGCCGGGTTCCACGGCTCCGGTCGGGTGGTGCTGCTTGCAGGGGCGGGAACGTGCTGGTCAGCCGGGGTTCGGGAGAGCTTCGAGCCGTGCCAGCGCGCCCCGGCCGAGTGGGTATTTGGCGTGATCGTCAAGTTGTGTGGGGCCACGCGACGAATCCGGGCTTCTCAGACGGCGCTCTTCCACTTCTTGAACGCCTTGATGACGTCGCCGTTCCGAATCGTGCTGACGGATTCGTCCCAGCGGGAGATCAGCGATTCCCCCAGGAACTCAAGATCCAGCCGGGTGTTCGGGCGCGCGACGAGGGCCCAGGTGGCCGCTGCGGCATGACCTTGCTCTTCCATGACCCGGGTTACCGTGGATTCGACCGTCCGCTTGTCGCCGCCGCGCAGCCCGAAGCTCGCCCAGACCGACATCGTGATGTGGTCATATGAAACCATCATGTTAAGGAATGCCAGTGGGCCGTTGTTGAGCTTCTTGAACCCGTACGGGCGGAGCGCGCCGGTGGGCACCCACCCGTTCCCCGTGCGGAGCGCATCGATATGGGGTGTCAACTGATCTCTGCCGACGCCGATGAAGTCCAGGAAGTGCTCACCGACATCGGGAACGCGCGTCCTGACATGGTCGGCGATCTCGACGTGGCCCGGCTCTTCAAGGTTGAGCGATTCTCTCGATCCGAACAGTCCCATGAAAGTGCTCCCTGCTGCGGCTCTCGGTGACGACCCCTACCTGAGAAGGTTCCTGACCCGGTTCCCCATCGTTCCCGCCTGCTGGGCGAGACGCCTGAGCATGTCGATTTCCTGCTTCGACAGCGCGTTGAGGCCCTGGATCTCCGCTTTCAGAATGACTTTTTCGTACTGCTCCTTCGTCGCCACGCGCATCACCGTTCTGTAGGTCCCGTCCGGTCGTACAGGCGACAGCGGCTGCCCGGTGCGGCCTGGCCGCCTCTCCTTGCGCCCGTCAGCGTGGCAGGCTCGACGGTGCTCGTCCAGTCACCCAAATGGCTGAGGTCGGCCATGCGGATGTCACCGGTTCCATCGTGTCGCAGCCTTGCCGGTCCGCTGAACAGCCGACGTGCCATCGGTTCCTGTCGTGTCACGCCGATCGGCATGAGGAGGGTGGAGTGCGGCGAGTCGGTGTTGATGAGCCGATCCCGGATTCGTGGAGTTCCTGATGTGCCCCGACTTCCGTAGAGTCGCTCGCTTGGTTTCAGGCTGCTCGTGTTGTACGGAGTTCGTACTCGGTCGGGGTGAGCATGCCGAGCACTGAGTGTCGGTGCCGGCGGTTGTGGAGGAGCTGGCGCGTTCGGTGAAGGCCCAGGAGGCGAATTGCACTGCGTGGTCGGAGTGGACGGCGCCAAGGAGTGTCGTCGAGGCCGAGATCGTGATGTGTCGTGGATGACGCCACCGGACTCTCCGACGGCGGTGTGCCGGGACCGCATTGTTGGTTAGGGTGGCAAGGAGAGACTGATCGCGGTGCCCTTGGCCAGGGTGCGGGCAGGTCGGCGCCTCGGGGTTGCACGGGCTGATGGCTCCCGCGCGGGCCGTGCCGTACACGAGGGGGCCTCGTTGGTGGGGGCCGGCAGAAACCGGAGGTCACGCCGGCCGGTGTCGGTGGCCCTGGGGCGCTCGGCCGGAGCAGGCCGGGAGGGGAGGCCCGGAACCGACGATGCCGCGCACGGTGGACACGAAGGGCACCGACAGCAGGCTCCGGGCACTCTTCGGGAGGGCCGGGAGCAGGGGAGACGGGAAGCCGCTGATCCATGACTGCCCACCAGTCGGACGGAGGGGCGCACGCGCACCCTGCCTCGACGGAGCAAGATCGGGAACATCGTCCACCGACCGCGGTACAGCACCGTGGGGCGGCCGGCAGCGGCGGGCGTGTGACCGGCCGGCCGGCGCCCGCGGTGCTGCCCCCGTCCCTGCGCGTGTGGCTCGGGCTGAATGCGGCCCTCGCCGCGCTGGTGGTCGTCGTGCTCGGGGTCCTGTATGCCGACGACAGCCGGCCCGGCAGGGTGGACGCGCGGATCTCGGCGGTGGTGGACGGTCCGGGGCCGACATGGAGGCACGTCGCTCTGGCCCTGGACTTCCTGGGGGAGCCCGCGGGAGCGGCGGCGCTGGTCGTGGTCGCCGTGACGGGCTGCCTGCTGCTTCGGCGCCCTCGCGCCGCTGTGCTCGTCGTCGCCGGTGCCGGCACGGCGGTGGGGACGGCGACGCTGCTCAAGACCCTGGTGGGACGCACCATCCACGACGGGAGTCTGTCCTACCCGAGCGGGCACACCGCCTTCGCCACCGCGCTCGCCCTCGTGGTGGCGCTGCTCGTGACCGGCCGGCTGGGCCTCGGCGGGACGGCCGGCGGGTCGCTCGTGCTCGCCGCGGCGCTGGTGGCCGGCGCCGCCATGGGCTGGGCGCAGGTGGCCCTGGGGGCGCACTACCCGACCGACGTCCTGGGCGGTTGGTGCACCGCGCTGGCGGTGACACCGGCGACCGCGTGGCTGGTCGACCGGCTGGCCGACCGGCTGGCCGACCAGCCGGCCGATCGGCCGGCCGACGCCGGTCGGCGGGAGCCCCGCTGACGTCAGGTCACGCCAGGCGGCGGAACACGGGCTTCACCGGTCGTCCGCCCAGCCAAGGGGTGGGGTCGGCGGCGTCCAGTGCCTTCCGGTAGACCGCACACGCCTGGGCCACCACGTCGACGGTGCGGTCGATGTCGGCTTCGCCGAGTGCGCTGCTCACCACGAACGACGGGGCCAGCACTCCGCCCGCGAGGAGCCGGCGCAGGAACAGGGTGCGGTACTGCTGCGACGGCTGCCGGTTCTCGTCGAGGGTGGCGAAGACCAGGTTGCTGGCCCGGCCCCGGACGATGACGTGGTCGCCGACGCCCATGCCGTCCGCGGCTTCGCGGACACCGGCGGCCAACCGCTCGCCGAGGGCGTGCAGCCGCGCGGTGACGCCCTCTTCGGCGTAGGTGGTGAGCACGGCCATCATCGCTGCCAGGGAGTGCGTTTCCGCTCCGTGTGTGGTGGACAGCAGGAACACCCGGTCGCCGGAGTGACGCAGTCCGCCCTGTTCCATCAGTTCGCGGCGCCCGGCCAGCGCGGAGACGGCGAACCCGTTGCCCAGCGCCTTGCCGAACGTCGAGAGGTCGGGGACGACGCCGTACAGGCCCTGGGCGCCCGCCTCGGACCAGCGGAAGCCGGTGATCATCTCGTCGAAGATCAGTACGCAGCCGTGCCGGTGGGCCAGCTCGCGCAGGCCGGCGAGGTACGCGGACGTGGGGTCTTTCCTGCTCGAACCGAGTTCGGAGCCCGGGGAAGGGGCGGTGTGGGTGGCGGGTTCGAGGATCAGGCAGGCGACCTCGTCCCGGTACCGGGTGAGCAGCTCCTCCGTGGCGGCCAGGTCCCCGTAGGGGAACGCCACGGTGAGCTCGCGGGTCGCTGCCGGAACACCGGCGGACATCGGCGTGGTGCCGATGAACCAGTCGTCGACGGAGAAGAACGGATGGTCGGCGCAGACGGCCACCCGCGGGCGGCCGGTGGCGGCGCGGGCCAGGCGCACCGCGGCGGTGGTGGCGTCGGAGCCGTTCTTCGCGAACTTCACCATCTCGGCGGTCGGCACCGTGGCCAGGAAGCGTTCCGCGGCGTCGATCTCCACGACGGACGGCCGGACGAAGTTGCTGCCGCGGTCGAGTTCCCGTCGCACTGCCTCGGTCACGCGGGGGTGGGCGTGGCCGAGGCTGACCGACCGCAGGCCGGAGCCGTACTCGATGTAGCGGTTGCCGTCGACGTCCCAGACGTGGGCACCGTGGCCGTGGCTGATGACCGGGGCCAGGTCCTCGGGATACTGGTCGTCGCCCTTGGCGTAGGTGTGCGCGCCCCCGGGGATCATGGCGTGCAGCCGCTCGTTCGCCCTCCGAGACCGGGGCAGGAGGAGCTCTTCGGTGGCTTTGGCGTCCACGCCGTCCTCAACTCTCGTTTCGCTGCAGGACCTCGGCGAGGCTCGGCGCCTCCCGGTCCCGCTGGGACATCGATGTGACCGGCAGCGGCCAGGGAACGGCCAGCTCAGGGTCGTCGAAGGCGATCGTCACGTCCTCGGCCGGATCGTGCGGGCGGTCGATCCGGTACGAGACGTCGGCGGTCTCGGTCAGAGCCTGGAAGCCGTGCGCGCATCCCGCCGGGACGTGCAGGGTCACCTGTGTCTCGTCGGACAGCTCGAAGAAGGCCCGGTTGCGGTATGTCGGCGAGTCCGTCCGCAGGTCCACGACGACGTCGAAGATCCTCCCGTACGAGCACCGCACCAGCTTGGCCTCGCCGGCGCCGGAGCGCAGGTGAAGACCGCGCAGCACGCCCCGGACCGAGCGGGACACGCTGTCCTGGACGAAGGCGTCCGGGTCGAGTCCCACCGAGCGGACCACGTCGGCGTCGAAGGTGCGGCAGAAGAAGCCGCGCTCGTCGGTGTACGGCGTGGGCTCGAACAGGTACGCGCCGGCGATCGCCGGGACATCGAGCGCTTTCATGGAGCCTCCCGCAGGGCATGGGTGTGGGTGTGGTCGGCCGCCGGGAAGAGGGCCGCGGTCAAGGCGCTGAACTGGTGCTCCAGGCGCCGGGCGGCGACCAGGTTCCGCTCGGTGAGGGTCCGCCGCACCTCCGCCGATCGCTTCTCCAGCGCCCGGAACTGCTCCAGCAGCCGGTCGGCGTCGACCTCGCGCGCCGGGTGGCAGTACGCGTCCAGCCCCATCCGGGCCATGAGCGCGTCGCTCTTCGCCGCATAGCTGAGCGCGAGCGTCGGCGTGCCGACCTTCAGCGCGCAGACCAGGTTGTGGTAGCGGGTCGCCACCACGGTGTCGGCGGCCGCCGCCTCCTTCATCAGGTCGGCCAGCGAGGCCGCCCCGGAGGCGGTGACCAGCGGCGAGTCCACCGCGTCGAGGATCGCGGCGACCACCGGCCCGTCGCATTCGTCGCCGGTGAGCAGCCGGACCGTCCTGCCGTCCTCGACGAGTGTGCGGACGAAGCGGATCGTCCCGTCGAGATAGCGCCGGTGGATCTCCTCGGCCCGGGCACGGTCGTCGTTGCCGCCGTGGAAGGCCATGACACCGACGCAGACCGGGCCCTGCGGACCCGAGGGCGCGCTCGCCGGCGGCGCCGGCAGGGCGAAGGCGAGGTCCGGGTAGATCTCGTCCCGCGCCGTGTCCACGCCCATCTCCCGCATCGCGTCGCGGGACAGGGCGTCCCGGTACGACCGGTAGGTGGCCAGCCGCGCCGACCAGCGCACCAGGGTCCGGGTCGGCCGGCTGCCGATCGCGGCGGCGCCGACGCTGACCAGCGCGACCCGGGTGCCGAACAGCCGGCCGGCCGCGCAGAGCAGGAACAGTGAGTACGGGAAGCCCCACGGCCGCAGCGGCAGCGTGGCCTCCAGCACGCCCATCCCCGGCACGATCACCACGTCGTGCCGGCGCACCCAGGCAGCGGTGCGGGCGGCGTCGACGAGTTTGCCCAGCCCCTTGGCCGCCATCGCGCCCACCCTGGACGCCGTCCGGTACTCCCCGCGGTACCAGTGCAGCCGTGTCGCGGGGATCCGGTACCGGGTCGTGACGACCTCGGGTCCGCCGCACAGCGCGTCCACGACCGCCTCCGGGTGCTCGGCGCGGAGGTAGCCGAGCACGGCCTCCAGTGACCCGTCGTTGCCGAGGTTGCCGGAGCCGAGCAGGCCGAACACCCCGACGCGCACCGGGGTTCCGTCCTCGGACGTCATGCCCGCCTCCCCTCACGGCCGGCGACGAGGGCGTCGACGGAGACGCGGTGCAGGGCCGGGTCGACCGGGGCGCGGTCCTCGACCCGCTCGCCGGCGCCCGGCCGGACCCGGCTGGTCATCCACGCGGCCAGGTGGCGGTGGCAGGCGCGCCGGTCCGCGGGGGACAACGGTGCCCGCCGGATCGCCGAGACGAAGCCCCAGACGTACTCGGCGAGCAGCCGGGGCGTCGGGTGCAGCAGGCCGGCCCGGCGCGGGTCCAGGTTGACGCACCGGGAGCGCTTGCCGGGGTTCGCCCGCTCGGCGCGGGTGGGGTGGTCGCGGCGGAAGTACAGCAGCTCCGGCACCTGGTGGAAGGGCCCGTGCAGGGTGATCTCGGCGACGAACGTGCGGTCCGCGTGGTGGTAGCTGTCGTGCGGCTTCACCCGGCGCAGCACGTCGGCCCGCATCACCCCGTAGAAGTCGTCGCCGCCGGGCTCGAACAGCAGGCTGCGGAAGCGCTCCGGGGCGTGCGGCGAGTCGGTGGCGAGCCCGTACGCGTACGGGACCTTCACCTGGCTGTCGCCGTCGATGACCGCCTGGCCGCTGTGCGCGAGGATCACGTCCGGCCGCTCGTCCAGTGCCTCGACGCAGCGCCGCAGCAGGTCCCGGGCGTACAGGTCGTCGTGCGAGGCCCACTTGAACAGCTCGCCGCGGCACTCGGTGAACACGTAGTTGTGGTTCGGCGCGGCGCCGATGTTCCGGGGCAGCCGGAGGTACCGGATGCGCGAGTCCCGCGCAGCGTACCGGCGGCAGATGTCCTGGGTCCCGTCGGTCGAGGCGTTGTCCGAGATGACCAGCTCGAAGTCCTCGTAGGTCTGGCCGAGCAGGGCGTCGAGCGACTCGGCGAGGTACTCCTCGCCGTTGTACACGGGCAGGCCGATGCTCAGCCGGGGCTGGGTGGTCATGACGTCCTCACTTCACTGATCGGGTTCTGGTGGCGCTCGCGCAGGGCGGAGCGCAACTGCAGCCACCACACGGCCGAGCTGCCGACGGTCGCGGCGGCGACGCCCCAGGCCGAGCCGACCGTGCCGGCCACGGCTGCCCCGCCGAGCCCGCCGGCGACGTAACAGGCGGAGGCGAAGAGCTGGCTGCGCAGGCTGCGCCGGGCCGCGGCGAGTGCGCGCAGCCCGGCCGCCGCGCCGGTGCCGAGGCCGGCGCCGGCCACGCCGAGCGTGGCCGGCACGATGAGTCCGGAGGCGGAGTGCCAGACGTCCCCGAGCACGAACTCGCCGGCGCGGTCCGGCATCAGCAGCAGCGACGCGCCCCAGAGCAGCGCCGCGGCTGCCTGGCCGCCGCCCAGCAGGAGACAGAACGGGCCCAGCCGGTGCGGGGCCCGCCGCAGCACCCGTGCCGCCTCCGCGACGGTGACCAGCGACAGCCCCATCAGCACGGCGAGGAACGGGCCGAGCAGGAGCTCGGCGCCCCGGACGGCGCCCACCGCGCCGACCCCGGCGATCGCCCCGAGCCCGTACGCCCGCAGCTGGCTCGCGCCGCTGGTGCTGACGTTCTCGACCAGGTACCGGTAGCCGAGGTCGCGGTGCTCGCGAAGCCACTCGCGCACTCCGCTCACGCGGGGCCGGATCCCGGACTGGAAGCAGCCGTAGACCGCGGCCACCGCGGCGGACGCGCCCCAGGCCAGCACGAAAGCGGGCACGCTGCCCACGCGGGCCGCCAGCACCATGGCCGGGACGAGCGCCACGCCCCACACGAGGTCGTTGACGAACGCCTTCCGGCCGGTGCCGGCGGCGAAGAACGAGTACCGCCAGGCGTCCTGCAGCAGCAGCCCCGGCAGCATGACGCCAAGGCAGGCGAACGCGGGCCCCACACGGCCGCCGAGAGCCGGCCCGGCCACCAGACACGCCGCGCCGATGGCGGCACCGACGCCGAGCGCGGTACCCGACGACCGCGCCACCGCCCCGCGCCAGGAGGCGTCCGAGACGCCGCTGAAGCGCACCACGAGCGGGTCGGTGGCCAGCCCGCGGGAGACGCTGAGCACCACGCCGTAGGTCACCCAGGCCAGGCTGAACACGCCGAACGCGGCCAGCCCGAGCGAGCGGGCCACGTAGATCCCCACCGCGAAGTTGGTCATGCTGGAGGCCGCCTGGTCCGCCAGCCCCCAGGACAGCCGGCCGACGACGGCCCGCTTGGCGCTCCGCCGGGCGGTTCCGGCCGGCGCCGCCGGCGCCTTCTCCCCCTCGGTGGTCATCGGCGTCATGCCTTGATCAGTCCGGCGCCCTCCAGGGCGCCGGCCGCGGTGGCGACGGTGTCGAACGGCAGCCCGGACCGCTCGGCGACGTCCAGCAGACCGTGCTCGCCGTCGGAGAGGCTGAGCACCCAGAGCATCGCCATCTGGGCCTGCTTCGCGTCGCTGCGGCCGCCGAGCGAGTCGTACAACCCGCGCCGGCCCAGCTGTGGTTCGCCGTAGGGGCTGAGGTTGACGTACCGCCGGTTGCGGTCCAGCACGGTGAATGCCTCGCGGCACAGGGCGAGCGTGTCCTCCATCGCCTCCGGCCGGACGAAGTCCAGGTTGTCCGCCGAGGTGTGGTACTCGGGGTAGCCGGCGTACGGGGTCCGGCTGAGCGAGCCCACGCCGAGATCGAACCCGGGCGAGCAGAACTGCCGCTCGTCGTAGCCGTACGGAGTGAACTCGGTGACGTGGTGCGGGCGCTCGG
Organism: Streptomyces sp. MUM 2J; assembly: GCF_022414535.1. GTDB lineage: Bacteria > Actinomycetota > Actinomycetes > Streptomycetales > Streptomycetaceae > Streptomyces. The sequence goes on along the minus strand of NZ_JADWYM010000001.1, from coordinate 271,456 downwards.
AGGCGAGCAGGACGTGCCGCATCACCCGGTCGATCTCCGCGTCGCCACGCCTGCTCTGCTTGTACGTCAGCCGGCCCGGGTCGCCGGCGCAGGCCAGCACCAGTCCGTGCCTGACCCTCCCCCCGGCTCCCGGTTCCTCCCCCTCGCTCGGCGTCGTGCGCGCGGGGGGACCCCCACGAGCGGGGGATGCCCCGGTCACCCGCTCCGCGTTGCGGGCCAGCCAGGTGATCGCCCCGATCGTGCCGGGCGCGAACAGGAACCGGTAGGTGTACCACGGTGTCTGCTCCGCCAGCGCCCGGGCCAGGAACGTCGCCACCGCGATGCCGGCCAGGTTGTCGTTGGCCAGCGACGGGTGGCAGACGTGACAGGAGACGATCACCTCGTCGGTGACCTGCCCGGGGACCACGTGCTCGGCGTAGGTGAGGTGGCCGTCGGCGAGGGTGGAGTCGATGCACACCTCGTACTCGCCGTCCGGCATGGCGTCCAAGGTCTCCTGGGCCAGGCAGAAGCCCCATTCCGGCTTGTAGTAACTGGTGCGGTACGGCACCCAGGCCGGGTGGTCCGGCAGGGTGTGCAGGTGCCCTCGCAGTTCGGCCAGCGGCATGGTCGCCGACACCGGCACGCTGTAGCCGAGCACGTGCAGGCTGGACGCGGCGAAGTCGACGACCCGGTTGCCGGCGGTGTCGGCGATGTACGCGTCCCGGATGTTCCACTCCTGCGGCACCGTCCAGTCGAGCACCCGGGTCCCGGTCGGTACCTCGTGCACCTGCAGCGGGACGTACTCGCCGACGATCTCCAGGGTGGCCCGCACCCCGTCGCCGGTGATGCTCCGGCACAGCGGGTACAACCGCTCCACCAGCGCGTACATCTCCTCGCCGGCCGCGCTCATCGGCGCCGCCGCAGGGTGTCGTCGACGGTGCCGGCGTCGGACGCCGCGCGCAGCACGGCCAGCCGGGTGAAGCGCCGCTCGAAGTCGTCCCGGGTCAGCCCGTGTTTCCGGTAGGCGTCGGCGAGTTCGAGCGCGCCCTGCTTCACCGTCCACTCGCAGTCGAAGCCGGGCACCGCGGCGCGGAACCGGGAGAAGTCCACCCGGTAGGACCGCGGATCGGCACCCGTCTCCCCGGTGATCACCACCCGCGAGCCGGTGACCGCCTCGGCGACCTGCTCGGCGATCTCGGCGACCGTGACGTTGTTGGTCTCGCTGCCGATGTTGAACGCCCGGTCGTGCACCGCTTCCCGCGGCGCGACCAGCGCGGCCGCGAAGGCCCGCGCGATGTCGGCGGCGTGCACCAGCGGGCGCCAGGGGGTGCCGTCGGAGAGCACCAGCACCTCACCGGAGAGGAGGGCGTGGCCCACCAGGTTGTTCAGCACGATGTCGGCGCGCAGCCGGGGCGAGTAGCCGAAGGCGGTGGCGTTGCGCATGAACACCGGGCTGAAGTCGCCGTCGGCGAGCGCGTGCAGGCCGTCCTCCACCCGCACCTTGGACTCCGCGTACGGCGTCACCGGGCGCAGCGGGGCGTCCTCGGCCACCAGGTCGTCCCCGCCGGCGGCGCCGTAGACCGAGCAGGTCGACGCGTACAGGAAGCGCCGCACTCCGGCGTCGCGGGCCAGCCGGGCCAGCCGCACGGACGCGTGGTGGTTGATGTCGTAGGTGAGCTCCGGCGCCAGCGCTCCCAGCGGGTCGTTGGACAGGGCGGCCAGATGCACCACGGCGTCCACCCCGGCCACGTGTTCGGCCGTGACGTCGCGCAGGTCCACCCGCGTCCCCGGCGGGTCCGCGGGCGGCGGGCCCAGCACGCAGTCGGCGAACAGGCCGGCGTCCAGCCCGACGACCTCGTGCCCGGCGGCCGCGAGGACGGGTGCCATCACGGTGCCCAGGTAGCCCTGGTGCCCGGTCAGCAGTACGCGCAAGGTTCATTCCCCCAGATCGAGAGTGAGTTTGGTGACGGCGAACGCCTCGGCGTAGCGCGCGTGGCTTTCGATGCCGCGGATCCGGGCCAGCCCGAGGAAGGCTTCCCGGTCGTACCAGGGCCGGTGCCGTTGCGAGGGGTAGTGCTCCTGCAGCAGCCGCACCTTGCGTTCGGCGACCTCCGGCGACAGCGGCTGGTACGCCGTCGGACGGCCGAGGTCGCCGTCCCACTTGACGATCTCGTAGCCGAGTACGAGGTGGTCGCGGAACGCGGTGGGTATGAGCTGCGCCAGGCCGCGGTGATCCTGGTGCGCGTCATCGGTGCGCGGGGCCAGCACGAGATCCGGTTCGGTCTGCCCGCGCAGCTCCTCGACCGCGGCCTTGGCCTCCTCCCAGTGCGCCGGCAGCCGGCCGTCCGGCAGCTTGAGCACGGTCAGCCGCAGGTCGGCACCCGGGCAGAAGGCGGCAAGCGCGGCCCGCTCCTCCTGCTCCCGCTCGCTGCCACCGCCGGAGAGCACCAGCGCGTCGACGCGGACACCCGGCCGCGCCAGGCACAGCGTCAGCAGCGTGCCACCGGCGCCGATGGCGATGTCGTCGCAGTGCGCGCCCACCGCGACGATCCGGTCCGGGCGCCCGGCCCCGAGCCGGATCACGCCCCTGCTCCGGAGCCGAACCCGCCACCGGTCGCGCCCGCCGGCACGCCGTCCCGTTCCCACACGGCCCACGGGCGGTCGCCCCGGGAATAGGCCTCGTCGAGAGCGGCCCGCTCCTTCACGGTGTCGGTCGGCTTCCAGAAGCCGCGGTGCTGGTGCGCCACCAGCCGTCCGCGCTTGGCCAGCTGGGTGCATCCGTCGGCGACCAGGTCGCCGTTCTCCGGGATGTGGTCGAAGACCTCCTGGCGGAGCACGAAGTAGCCACCGTTCTCCCACAGCGGCAGTTCGCTCACCGCGGTGATGCCCCCCACCAGGCCGTCATCGCCCAGGTCCACGCAGTGGAACGAGGACTGCGGCGGCACCACCAGCATCGACGCACCGGCGTCGCGCCGGGCGAACCGGTCGATCATCTCCGGCAGGGGGGCATCGGTCAGCACGTCGGCGTAGTTGGCGAGGAACATCTCGTCGCCGTCCAGGTGGTGCCGGACCCGGCGCAGTCGCTCCCCGATCGGTGACTCGATGCCCGTCTGCACGAACGTGATCGTCCAGGAGGCGATGTCGGTGGACAGCAGCTCGGTCTGCCCGCCCCGCAGCACGAAGTCGTTGGACGTGGTCTCCTCGTAGTTGAGGAAGAAGTCCTTGATGTGGTGGGCCCCGTACCCCAGACACAGGATGAACTCCGTGTGCCCGTAGTACGCGTAGTAGCGCATGACGTGCCAGATCAGTGGTCGCGGGCCGACCATCGCCATCGGCTTGGGCACGTCGTCGGAGGTTCCGTTGCGCATGCGCAGCCCGTAGCCGCCGCAGAACAGTACGACCTTCATGACTTGACCTCGACAATGCTCAGTTCCGGTATGGGAAAGACCAGCCGGCCGCCCCAGTCGTGCACGAAGGCCAACTGCTCGACCAGCTCGGCCCGCAGGTTCCACGGGAGGACGAGGACGTAGTCCGGCCTGTCGGCGGCTATCCGCTCGGGTGGCAGGATCGGGATGCGGGTGCCCGGCGTGAACCTGCCGTGCTTGTAGGGGTTGCGGTCGACCGTGTAGGGGAGCAGGTCGGGCCGGATGCCGCAGTGGTTGAGCAGGGTGTTGCCCTTGCCCGGGGCGCCGTAGCCGACGACCGTCTCGCCGCGGTCGGCCGCCTCGATGAGGAACCGCAGCAGGTCCCGGCGCACCTTGGCCACCCGGGCGGAGAACTCGGTGTACCCGGACAGCTCCTGCAGCCCGGCGGCCTTCTCCCGGTCCAGCACGTCGGCCACCCTTCCCCACGCTCCCGGCTCATCCCCCTGCCTTCGGCCGGGAGGGGCTTCCGGAGCAGGGGACAGCCCATGGGCCGGCTCGCCGGCGACCTCGGTCGGACGCGCCCACAGCCGGATGGAGCCGCCGTGCGTGGGCAGCAGTTCGACGTCCACGAGCGCGAGTCCGCCGCTCGCCAGCGCCCGGGCCGCGGACGCGACCGTGTAGTACTGGAAGTGCTCGTGGTAGATCGTGTCGTACTGGTTCTCCTCGATCAGGGTCAGCAGGTGCTGCACCTCGATGGAGACCCAGCCGTCGTCGGCGACCAGGGCGCGCAGCCCCCGGGTGAACCCGACCACGTCGGGGATGTGCGCGTACACGTTGTTGGCCACGACCAGGTCCGCCGGGCCGTGCTCGGCGCGGACGCCGGCGCCGACGTCCGGGTCCAGGAACTCGGTGAGCGTGGGCACACCCGCGTCCCGCGCCGCGGCGCCGACGTTCACCGAGGGCTCGATGCCGAGGCAGCGGATCCCGCGGTCCACCATGTGCTTCAGCAGGTACCCGTCGTTGCTCGCGACCTCGACCACGAAGGCGTCGGTGCCGAGGTCCAGCCGCTGCACGGCGTCGGCGACGAACGTGCGTGCGTGCTCCACCCAGGAGGTCGAGTAGGAGGAGAAGTACGCGTACTGCGTGAACGTCTCCTCCGGCGTGATCAGCGGAGGGATCTGTGCGAGCCAGCAGTCCGTGCAGACCCGCAGGTGCAGCGGGTACGTCGGCTCCGGCCGGTCGAGTTGGTCCGCGGCGAGAAAGCTCTCACAGGGCGGGGTCGCCCCAAGATCGACGACGCTCTCCAGCGCCGCCGAGCCGCAGAGTCGGCATCGTGTCATCTACTGCCCCCATCCCGCTCGCGCGGCTGCTCCCGCCACGAGCCAGTGTGTGTGTCCCCTACCGGCGGCAGGGGGTCCCCGCCGCCGGACCGACCCGCGATCGCGGTGCGGTACCCGTCCACCAGGCGCTCCAGCCCGACGTCCGGGCTGAAGTCCTGCTCGTAGCGGCGCCGGGCCGCCTGGCCCATCGCCCGGTTGCCGGCCGGCTCGGCCGTGATCCGGCGCAGGCAGGACGCCAGCGAGGCGGACTCGCCCGGCTGGTGCAACAGCCCGGTCACCCCGTCCTCGACCAGTTCCACGAAGGCGCCGTGACCGGCGGCGACGGCCGGGACCCCCGCCGCCATCGCCTCCACGGCCACCAGGCCGAACGCCTCCAGCCAGGTGGAGGGAGCCACCACGGCGACCGACCGCGCGATGGCCTGCCGGCACTGCGCCGGGTCGTACAGGCCGACGTACCGCACGTCGTCCCGGCCCGCCGCCCAGGCGGACACCTCTCGCTCCAGCGGCCCCGCGCCGGCGATCACCAGCGGCACGCCCACACCGCCGCCGGCGGTGATCTCGTCCCATGCGGCCATGAGCAGGCGCACGCCCTTGGCCTCCGCGAGCCGGCCGAGGTAGAGCAGGTGCTCGCCGGCGCCCGCTCGACGGACGCCCGGCTCGGGCACGAAGTTGTGCTTCACCGCCAGCCGCTCGGCCGGCATGCCCGCCCGCACCAGGACGTGGCGCTGCGCCGCGGAGATGCAGAAGAACCGCTCCACGCCGGACCACCACCGCCGCCGGTTGACCGACAGGCTGACCGCGAGCGGCACCGTCGCCAGCCGGGAGTTCCGGTAGCAGCCGTGCCGGACGGCGGGCAGCGGCGAGGACCCGACGCACTCGGTACACGGCCGGCCGTCCCGCTGCAGCGTGCCGGGCGGGCAGACCTGCGTGTAGTTGTGCAGCGTGGCGACGGCGGGCACGCCGGCGTCGGCGCAGGCGGCCAGCACCGCCGGTGACAGGAGCGGGAAGACGTTGTGGACGTGCACCACGTCCGGTCGCTCGGTGCGGAGCCGGGCGGCGAGTTCCGCGCGGACCCCCGGGTTCCACGGAACCAGCAGCGGTACCGCGGCCTTGCCCGGCAGGGACCGGGCGGCGATGTCGTCGCTGCGCCGCTCGAACAGCTCGACCCGGTGGCCGGCTCCGCGCAGCAGCGCCACCTCCTGGTCGACGACCTTGTTCTCGCCGCTCGGCTGTGCCGAGGCGTAGCGGTTGTGCACCACGAGGACGTGCATGCTCAGGTCACCTCCGATCTGCGGGCCCATCGTGGGGCGCGTCGTCGAGGAACGTGGGGTGTCGCGAGGGGGCCGGCCGTGGCAGGTGCCGCCAGCAGCGAGGCGGCCACGGCCAGATGCAGCAGGTACGGCGACGCGTCGCCCAGCCCGGCCTCGGTGTACGACGCGATCGCGCAGTAGCTGATCAGGAAGATCGCGCAGGCCCGCTGCAGTGACGGTGGACGCAGCAGCGCGACACCGCCGAGCACGATGATGATCGCCGCAACCAGGGCGACGCCGGTCATGCCCTGCTCGTTGTAGACGGCCAGCCAGCTGTTGTCGATCGGCAGCCCGCCGAAGGACTTGTCGCCCAGGCCCGCGCCGAACAGGTATTCCGGGGTCGTCCGGGGTGCCGCCAGCAGGGCGTCCCAGACCTTGGCCCGACCGGTGAGGCTGCTGAAGTTCTCCTGGCTCTGCCCGCGCAGGAACCACGCCTGCAGCGCGGAGCCGAACCCCACCGCCGCCACGGCGGCGGTGAGCACCGCCCAGGTGAAGAACCGGCGGGCGGCGGCGCTGGTCAGCAGGAGCGAGCCGATCGCCAACGACAGCCCGACGAGCAGGCCGATCGTGGCCGTCCGGGTATGGGTCAGCGCGAGCAGGACGAGGGCCGGCACGATGACCAGAGCCGCGCTGCCCCCGTTGGTCCGGCGTCCCAGGAGGAGCAGCACGGCAAGCCCGATGATCACTGCCGCGTACTGTCCGATCTGCGGTGGGGTGAGCGGCCACAACGCGCCGACCAGCCGCCCGCCGTAGAGGTCGGGCATGGCGGCACCCGGTGAGATGATCGCGCCGGCGGCCACCGACCCGAGGACCACGAAGTACAGCCGGATGTGGTGCCGGACGAACGTCAGGCCGCCGTCCCACCAGCGGCTGAGCAGCCACAGCGTGCCGATGAAGAGAGCCAGCCGGACGCAGCGGAACAGCGCGCCGAACCCGGACTCCAGGTTCACGCTGGAGATCACGCTGGGCACCAGCAGCAGGGTGAGCAGGAAGACGTAGGCGTTGGGCCGGACGCGCAGCCGCGGATTGACCGCGAGCGCCAGCGCGAACGCGGCGACCAGCGCGCCCATCGTGGCCATCTGGATGAGGGAGCGGGGCAGCGGGACGATGGTCTTCGCGCCGGCGGAGCCGAGCGTGTTGAGGATCAGCAGCCCCCAGGCCGCTCCGACGATCTTCGGCGTGTGGTCCGTGGCCATCTCAACCACCGCCCCGTGCCCGGAAGGTGCTGCCCGCGTCCTGCTGGTACGGCGTGCCCTGCCACTGCCCGGAGTCCAGTGTCCGGCTCGGGTCCTGGGCGACGAACGTCCATGGTCCGATGTAGACGTTGTCGTGCCAGCGGTTGTGCTGCTTGCGGGTGATGGCCTCGGCCACCCGCTCGCCCTGGTACGGCGACCAGTCCGGATAGGTGCCGTAGTTGGCCAGCACCGCCATGCGGTCGCACTTCACGGTGCAGTCGACGACGGACTTGTCCAGCACGAAGCGGTTGTCATGGATGTCCACCCGCTGGGTCTTCCACCGGCAGTCGGCGTAGAGCGGTGCGGTGGCGATCGCCGGCTGTGCGCAGCGGGCGGTGTTCTTCACCAGCAACGTGCAGGTGCCGGAGGAGGTGTTGGCCGGGCTGTTGCAGAACCGGTCGGCGTTCTCCCACAGGGTGATTCCGGACCAGTTGTTCTCCAGCACGTTCCGGTAGATCTCGATCTTGTCCGTGCGGGCCCTTATCCGTGGTTCGCCGCCGGACTCGGACACGTAGACGGTGGCGAACGGGAAGTTGTCGCCGAGTTCGGCGTGCCTGCGGCCCTCGACCCAGTTGTTCCGCCGGATCGTGTTCCTCCGGATGACCGCGTTGTAGCTGGCCTCGTAGATCAGCGCGGCACCGTCGTTGGCATCGAGCACGTTGTCCTCGATGCGGAAGTCGTTGTTGTTGGTGTCCGCCCACAACCCCGGGCCATGGTTGTCGTGCACCCAGTTGCCCCGTACGTCGGCGCCGTCCACGGCCCAGAACTTGACGCCTCCGGCGCAGCCGCAGCCCGGCTGCCGCCGCTCCCAGTTGTCCCTGTTGTTGCCCACGATCTCGTTGCCCTCGACCACCAGGCCGCTGATGACGCCGGAGGCCTTGTACGCGTTCATGCCGTACTGGCCGTTGGCGCGCAGGCAGCTGTCGCGGACCTGCTGGCGGGCACCTGCCATCAGCCCGGCGCCGGAGTTGTTCTGGATCGTCGCGTGCTCGATCACCCACCCGTCGGCCGAGTCGTGGTTGACCACGCCCTCGTTGTGCGGGGCGACGAAACCCTGCACGGTCAGGTAGCGGATGGTGACGTCGCGGGCGGTGCCACCGAACGCGTACTGGTTGCTCTTCCGGCCGTCGAGCACCGCGCCCGGCGCACCGAGGTAGGTGTCCCCTTCCTTGGGGATGACCTGGGCGTAGCGGTCCGGTTCGAGCCTGTGCGTGCCCGGTCGAAGCCAGAACGTGGTGTTCGGGGGGCTGTTCCTGGTCTTCGCGGCCAGGTCACCGGCCACTGCCGGGTCGACCGTCACCGCGCCCGCCGGCGCCTTCGTCGGCCCGGCCGGGGGCTCGGCGCACGCCCGGGCCACGGACGTGGGCGGCGCGACGGTCGGCTTCGGCCGGGCGTCCTGGGTGCTGTCACAGCCGGTCGCCGCCGTCAGGGCCAGCGCCAGCAGGACCGCCGGCAACGCCCCGTGCCGCCACTTGATCCCCACACGTCCTCCCCCGGGGAGCCCTCGACGGATCTCCGCGGCGGCGCGACGTCCGGCACGCTCCCCGACCGCCCCGAGGACGTGGGAGGCGCCCCCACGCGCCGTGCCGGACGGAAGCCCGAGTACGCCCGGTACGCGGACTTCCGGCCGGCACGACGAGGGAACGCACCGGACGCTGCTCCTTCCTCCACGGAGATCCATCAGAAGCCCCCTAGCCGCGGAACCCGAGTACGGTGGTGAACCCCTCCACGCCGTCGGCAAAGCCGGCGCCGACCAGCGTCGTGGCGGGTTCCTTGCGCCCGAAGCCGGCGGAGTACCAGCCCAGCGGCGGGTCGCTCTCGCCTCGATGCGCCCGCCAGGTCAGCTGCTCGGGCAGGTCGAGCGCCGCGGAGCGGTCCTCGCCGTCCCGGGTCCAGGTGAGCACCGCCCGGCTCCCCACGAGGTCCACGGAGATCGCCGGGCCGAGGTGGAACGCCAGGCGCACGGCCCGGCGCGGGCCACGCACCTCGTCGACCACCCTCAGCTCCCGGCTCGCGGCCGCCAGCTCCACCCGGCGGCGGTGCACGGTGCCCTGGTAGCCGTCGTGCTCGGCGCACCAGCGGGTCGTCCCCCCGCCGGAGGCGCCGGACGTGTCCGCGACCAGGACGCGGCTGCGGGCGTGCCGGGTCCACAGGAACGGGCCGCCGGAGACGGACTGGTCACCGCCCTCCACCTGCAGGGTGTTGTGGCCGAGGGTCGACCGGAAGTACTGCCGCCACTCGGGCTGCCCGTGGTAGCAGAACGTCCCCGGGTCGGCGAGCACGTCGACCCCGTCGTGCCGGACCTCCACGGCCAGCGCGTCCGCGTGGGCATGCGCGGCGATGGACAGGAATCCGTGCGGACCGCCGTCGCAGCGGCACCAGATCTCGCCCGGACCCCGCAGGAGGGTCATGCCCGCGTCGGCGAAATGGGCCGGCCGGCCCGCCGGGCGGGACACGGCCGGTGCCGTGGGCCGGATCAGCGAGGCCAGCAGCGGGGTGCGCACATCGGTGCCGGTCACCGCCGGCCACCAGGCGAGCCGACCGAACACGGCGTCCCCGGTGGCCAGCAGCGAGGCCCAGCGGTCGGTGCCCGCGCCGTCCACGACGAGACCGTGCCCGTCGTCCGCGTCCCCCTGGCGCGGCGGCCGCAGCCGGTTGTCCACGACGGCCGCGAGCGCGTCGGTCATCCGCAGCAGCACCAGCCGGACCGACGCCGGGACCGGCACGCCGGCGGTGTCCGCCTCGGCCACCGCGGCCAGACCGAGCTCCAGCACCAGTCCGTGGTACTCGGTGGCCAGTTCGCGGTTGAGGCCCGAGGCGAAGGTGTTGCTCCGCAGATGCCGCTCCAGCGACCGCAGCGCGTCGGCTCGCCAACGCGCCGAGGAGGGGAACCATCCGAACGCGCAGGCCGCGGCGAACTGCCCGGCGGCCTCGGCGATGACGTGGTTGTTCGCCGAGGACCCCCGGCTGGGAAAGGCGGCCAGCCAGCGCTGGTGGTGCCAGATCTGGTGGAGTGCCGCCGGGTTGTCCTCGAACAGCCCGGCCACGCCCGGCCAGCCGTCGAGCAGCCGGCGGATCCACACCCAGGACAGCAGCCGGATCCCCAGCTCGATGCCGCTGGTCCAGTGCACTCCGCGCAGCGGCGCGTTCGCCGTCCACCACGACCGCAGGTGCTCGGCCACTCGCTCGGCGTACCGTTCGTCCCCGGTGATCGCGTAGGCGGCGGCGAGCACGGTGAGGTACTGATGCCGGGACGGCTCCCAGATCTGCTTGATGTCCCCGACCACGTCCTCGTTCCGGTACGGCACGTCGAAGGCGTAGCCCCACGGAGCCCGGCGCCCGGTCTTCGGGTCGTACCACCAGTCCGGGTCGGCCAGGTCGTCGCGGTCCACCCCGAAGAACTCGGCGTGCCCGGCCATCAGCCGATCCGCCGTGGCGACGAGACGTTTGGCGGCGTCCGGTGGCACGGCGGCGATCGCCCCTGTGGGCAGGACCGCGGTGAACCGGGCGCCGGTCACGCTCGGGCAGGCCGGCCGTGCCGACCGCCACCGCCGCCTGCGCACCGCGTCGCCCACCCGGCCGCCGACCTCCCGCGGTCCCATCCGGGACAGCCGCCGCAGGTACCAGCCCGCGCTCATGGTCATCGCGCCGTCGCCAGCGTCACCGGCGCGCCGCCGGCCAGGCCGGACTGCACGGCGAGGGTGGCCGCCGTGGTGGTGGCCAGCGACTCCAGCGGTATCGGCATCGGCCCGCCGGTCCGCACGGCCTTGACGAACGAGGCCAGCTCGGCGGACTGGCCCTTGTCCCGGGCCTTGGGAAGCCGGGAACTGACCCATCGCCTGCGGCGGCCGTCGTAGACGGTGGCACGGACGAAGTCGTCGAGCCGCAGCGCGCGGCCGTCGGCGACCAGGTCCAGCGTCTCCTTGGGGAAGCCGGCCGGGCCGGTGGTGACGTAGCTGATGGTGGCGGTGGACCCGTCCGGGTAGCGCAGCACGACCTGGAGGTCCTCGTTGCCGGGTGTGGTGAGCGCGTACACCGAGATCGGGTCGGCATCGAGCAGCCAGCTCGCCGTGTCGACGAAGTGCCCGCCCTCGCCGGCGAACCGCGAGCCCTCGGTGCCTTGCTGGAGGTACCAGCTGCCGTGCTCCAGCCGGCCCGCGTTGACCAGGTAGCGGAGGCTCGCCGGCCCGGTCCGGGCGCCGAACCGCTTCCTGGCCTCCTGCAGCAGCGGCGCGAACCGGCGGTTGAAGCCGACCTGCAGCCGGTCGTTGCCGGACTCCTCCACCGCCGCGAGCACGCCGGCCAGTTCGTCCTCGGAGAGCGCCAGCGGCTTCTCCACGAACACCGCCTTGCCGGCCAGCAGCGCCTTCCGGGTCAGCTCGGCGTGCGAACTGTGGCGGGTGACCACGAACACCGCGTCGACGGACGGGTCGCCCAGCACGGCGTCGAGATCGGTGGTCGCCTTCGCGAATCCGAACTTCCGCTTGGCGTTGGCCGCGGACAGCGCCGTCGTGGTGACGACGGTGGACAACTCGACGCCGTCGCGCTGTGTCAGGTGCGGCAGCAGCATCGACGTCGCGTAGTTCCCCGCGCCGACGAACGCCATCCGCACCGGCGTCCTGGCGGGCCGGGCGGGGGCGGACGCCCCGGTGCCGCGTGGCACCGCGGGCACGGCCACCGCCGGGGCGGCCGCCTCCGTCTCCCCCGCGCCTTCGGGGTACCGGAACAACACCGCCACGGCCTTCAGAGCGCCGTCCTTCAGACTCTGGTACGTCTCGACGGCGTCGTCGAAGTCGGCCACGTGGGACACCAGGGGCTCCACGTCGACGCGTCCGCGGGCGGCGAGGTCGAGGAAGCACGCCAGGTTGCGGCGCTCGGTCCAGCGCACATAGCCGATCGGGTAGTCCCGTCCCTCGAGTTCGTACTCCGGGTCGTAGCGCCCGGGGCCGTAACTGCGGGAGAACCGGACGTCGAGCTCCTTCTCGTAGTACGCGTTCCACGGCAGGTCCAGGCGGCACTTGCCGATGTCGACGACCCGGCCGCGGTCCCGGCTCAACTTGGCGGCCAGCTCGACGGGCTGGTTGCTGCCGCCGCCGGCGGCCAGGTACACCTGGTCCACGCCGTGACCGCCGGTGAGTTCGGCGACGGCGGTCTCCACGGCCGCGGACGCGGGATCGCCGCAGGCCGCCGCGCCCAGGCGCTCGGCGAGTCCGCAGCGCAATGGGTCGGGGTCGGCCCCGACGACGCGGACCCCCGAAGCCGCCAGCAACTGCACCACCAACTGCCCGATCAGCCCGAGGCCGATGACCAGCGCCACGTCCCCGAGCTGTGCCTCGCCGCGGCGGACGCCCTGCAACGCGATCGACCCGACGGTTCCGAAGGCCGCGTGCCGCGGTGCGAGACCGTCCGGCACCCGGGCGTAGAGGTTCTTCGGCACCCAGTTCAGCTCGGCGTGCAGCGCGTGCTCGTTGCCGGCGCAGGCCACGAGGTCGCCGACCTTCACATCGTCGATCCCGGTGCCGACCTGCTCGACCACCCCGCACAGCGAGTAGCCCAACGGCGTGTAGGAGTCCAGCTTGCCCATCACCTTGCGGTAGGTGGCGGGCACCCCGTTGGTGGCCACGCTCTGCACGACCTTGGCCACCTGGTCCGGCCGGGAGCGCGCCTTGCCCAGCATCGACATGCCGGCCTCGGACACCTTCATGAGCTCGGTTCCGGTGGAGATCAGCGAGTAGGCGCTCCGGACCAGCACTCCGCCCGGCTTGCACCCCGGCTCCGGCACGTCAAGCAGCGCCAGCTCGCCACTCTTGTAGTTCTGAACGACCTGTTTCACCCGAAGTCCTCTTGTCTCTACGCCGTCACGGTCGAGTTCTGGCCGGCCCCGGAGGTCGCCCCGCGGTACCAGTACTCGAGGGTCAGCACGTGCCACAGATGTTTGGAGAAGTCCCGCTGCCCGGCGGCGTCCTCGGCGACCATGCGCGCCAGCGCGTCGCGGCGCAGGAACCCGGAGCGGACGAGCACGCCGTCGTGCACCACCTCGTGCACCAGCGGTGCGAGATCCCGGCTCATCCAGGCCCGCAGCGGGGCGCTGAACAGGCCCTTGGGCCGGTACACGATCTCCCGGGGCAGGATCGAGCAGGCCGCCTCCTTGAGGACGGCCTTGCCCTGCCGTCCCACGATCTTGCGGTCACCGGGCACGGCGAACGCCGCCCTGACCACCTCGACGTCCACGTACGGCACCCGCACCTCGGTCGACGCGGCCATGCTCGACCGGTCCGTGTACGCGAGGTTCAGGCCCGGCAGGAACATCCGGGCGTCGCCCAGGCACATGCGGTTGACGAAGTCGTCGAGGTCGTTGTCCCGGTAGATGTCCGCGTGCTCGGTCAGCACGTCCTCGACCGTCCCGGCCAGGTCCGGATCGATCAGGGCGAGCAGCTCCTCCTGGTCGTACATGGTGTAGCTGCGCCGGAACGCGGTCTCCTCGGGCAGATCGGCGAAGGAGAGGAACCGCTTCGCGAAGCGCACCGACCGGTACCCCCGGCGGGCCGTGGCGACCGGCAGCCGGTCCACGGCCCGGGACAGGCCGTGCCGCAGGGGCCGCGGGACGCGCTGGTAGCGCAGCGCGATCAGGTTGGCCAGGTGCTTGCGGTAACCGGCGAACAACTCGTCGGCACCCATGCCCGAGAGCATCACCTTGACCCCGGCCTCCCGGGCGGCCGAGCAGATCAGGAACGTGTTGATCGCGGCGGGGTCGCCGATCGGCTCGTCCAGGTGGTACGTCATCTGCGGCAGCAGGTCGAGCACGTTCGGAGCGATCTCGATCTCCCGCAGGTCCACGCCGAACCGCTCGGCCACCCGCCGGGCGTACCGCAGGTCGTCCGGCATCGCCTCGAACTTGGCGTCCTCGGCACGGAACCCGATCGTGTAGGCGGAGATCCCGGGCTGGTGGCGGGCCGCCAGCGCGGTCAGGTAGCTGGAGTCGAGGCCGCCGGAGAGGAAGGTCGCCACGGGTACGTCGGAGAGCAGGTGACGCCGGGTCGACTCCTCGACGATGGCGGCGAGGTCCGGCTCCTCGCCGGCCCGGGCCCGCTCCCGGCCCTCGGCGGCGACGTCCTTCAGGTTCCAGTACCGGCCGCGCTCCACCCGGCCGTCGGGCCGGCACCTCAGCCAGCTCCCCGGGGGCAGCTTCTCCGCCTCGCGCAACGCGCACCGCGAGTCCGGCACCCAGTAGTACAGCAGCGAGGCGACCAGCGCCGCGGGGTCCACCTCCAGCGAACCGCCGGTCGCGCCGGCGAGCGCCTTGAGTTCGGAGGCGAACGCCAGCCCCCCGCCGCGCCGGAGCAGGAACAGCGGCTTGATGCCGAGCTGGTCGCGGGCGAGCACCAGGTCACCGGTTCGCTCGTCGAAGATCCCGAAGGCGAACATGCCGCGCAGTCGGGGCAGGCAGTCCGTGCCCCAGCGCCGCCAGGCCTCCAGCAGCACCTCGGTGTCGGAGGTACCGCGGAAGCGCACCCCGGCGGCCGCCAGCTCGGCGCGCAGCTCGGGCGCGTTGTACAGCTCGCCGTTGTACGTCAGGACGAGGCCGTCCGAGACCATCGGCTGGGCGCCGGTCTCGGACAGGTCGATGATGGCCAGCCGGCGGTGCCCGAGGTGCACTTCGCCGTCACCGGCGGGGTGGCTGTACCGGCCCGCCCCGTCCGGACCGCGGTGAGCGAGGGTATCGGTGAGCCGGTCGGTCACGGCCTTCCCGTCCGGCCACCGGTACGTGCCTGCGATGCCACACATGTCCTACCGCGCCTCCTGGTCGCTGTCCGGGATCCGTGCCGCCCACATCGGCAGCCGCTCCGTCCGCCGCCGGCCCGTCGCCTTCTGCCGGGCCAGCAGCTCGCTCTGGCCGCGCAGTGCGGTGTGCAGCCCGTCCCACAGCGTGCCGTCGGTCCGGTCACGCGGATCTGGGTCGATCAGCACCACGCCGATCACCGGAATGCGCTGGTCCGCGAGCTGTCGCGCCACGGTGTGCAGCCATGCGGCGCTGCCGTGCCCGGCACGAACGACCAGCACGGTCCGGGTGCCGAGGTACTGGAGGTCGGTCCACGCCGTGCCCGGCGCCACCGAGCCCACGCCGAGCCGGCGCTCCTGATGCGACCCGGACGCGGCATGCTCGCCGCCGACCACGTCCGGATCTCCCGGCCTCGGGCGGCGGTTGGCGAGTCGCTGGCCGGGCAGACCGTCGACGACGACCACTGGCTCCTCCGCGGCCAGTGCCCGGGCGACGTCCAGGGCGATCGCACTCGCGCTGCGCGCACAGCCCAGTTCCAGCAGCGACACCGGTTCCGCGGAGCCGCGCACGGTACGGGCCAGGGACGTGGTGAGTCGTGTCCGTTCCGCCCGGATCCGCCGGCGCTGCCACGGCCTGCCCGAGCCACGGGGCAGTTCCGCGATGACCGAGGCGCCGAGGTTCGCCGCGATCTCCCGGCGCAGTACGGGGCGGTCCGCCACCACCGCGCCGACCGCGGCCACCGCGAGCCCCAGGAAGAGCCCGAGGACGAGCCCGATCACGGCGTTGGTGGCAGCGGTCCTGGGCAGGGAGTGCCGCACCGCATGAGGTGCGTCAACGATCTGGGTGCCGGCGATGAGCTGCGGTGTGCCGACACGCGCCTCCGCGGCGCGCTGGCTGAAATCGGTGATCCGCGAGGTGAGTTCGGCCCGGCGGGCGAAGAGCGACTCCATGTTCGCCGACGCCTTCGGCCCGCTGTCCGGCGACGCGTCTCCGATCGCCTTGTTGACCTGGGTGAGTTCGTCCCGCATCCGGTTGCGCTGGTCGAGCAGGCTCTTGGCCTCGGCGTTCGCGGCTTCCTGTATCCGCCTCACATGGTCCGCGATGAACGCGTCGGCCAGGGCCTTGGCCCGGGCCACCGCTTCCGCGTCGCTGTCACCCGTCACACTGATCTGCAGCAGGTTGTTGGTCAGGCCGAGGCCCGCGTAGTCCTTCATGAAGTCCTCGGGTGTCTCCCGGGACTTCAGGGACTGCAGAGCCCTGTCGGCGATCCGCGTGGTGTGCAGCAGCGCGACGTCCGTGCGGATCAGCGTTCCGGGGTCGTTCGGCTGGTCCGCCTGGTGCGCGACCAGCACCTGGGTCACCGCGGTCGGCGGCGGTGGCAACAGGACCGCCACCGCCGCGCCGACGAGCAGCCCCAGCAGCGCCAGGGAGGACCAGAGGCGGCGCCGCCTCCGCACCGCCACCACCAGTGCCTGCAGGTCCAGCAGCGGAGCTGCGGCCGGCGACTCCGACGTCGTACTCGTCGTCACCCTGAACCTCCCGTGGCGTGGTCGCCGATCGCGAGCGCCGGCGTGGCGGCATCCCGAGGACGGTCGGGGGACCGCGTCGCAAGGGCCCGGACCGCGCCGGCGAGGACGACGCCGACGACCTCGTGCCCGGCGTCCGCGCACGCCTCGGCGATGCCGGTGAGTTCCCCCGCGGTCCAGCTGCCCGCGCTGAGCACGACCAGGGCACCGGACTCTTCGCCGCGGTCCGGCACCATCGGCTGGGACACGGGGACCCCCACCACCCGCAGCACGGGGTATCCCTTTTTCGCGGAGTCGGGGGAAGGGCCGCTTTCCGCCTCGGCGACGAGCAGCCCGGCGGCCCTGCGGGCGATCTCGTCGCCGTCCGGGACGACGACCAGCAGCCGCCGGGGCGTCGGCAGGTGGTCCCGGAGGCGGGCGCACACCCGCCGGTAGCGGATCTGCCTGCTGGCCTCGTCGCCGGACGTCTGCGGGGTCGGTGTGTCCCACCGGACGTCGACGCCCAGCAGCCGGCGGAGCCGGGCCCGCGGGCCACGGCCTTCCGGCCGGTGCGTGAGCTGTGCACCGGGTACGTCGACGGTGCCCAGCAGAGGCGAGCCCAGCGCCGCCGCGATCTCCGGTTCGGTGCGCAGCCGGCGACTCATCCGTGCGGCGGTGAGATGGCCGATGACCGCGAGCAGGAAGAACAGCAGCGCCCCGGTGACGATGAGCTGCATCCTCGTCGGCGGGGCCTCACCGGTCGGCCGGGCCGCCGTCCCCATGACGACCATGTTGGCCTTGTTCGCGGCCGGGTCGGCCTGGTCCAGCTTGTCCATGGCCTCCTGCAGCGTGGTGCGCAGTTTCTCCAGTTCGGTGCGGCCCTGCACGCTCTCCACGGTCCGCCCGGGGTCGGCCGCCTCGGCCAGCTCGGTGATGCGGCGGCTGGTCTGCACCACGATCTGCCGCAGCGCCTCGGGCCCCGAGGTCGTTTCGGGGTCCGTGGTGTCGCCCGCGATCCGCGCGGCGAACGCGACGAACTGCTGGGCCACCTGGTCGGAGAGCTTCTGCGCGCGCTCCGGGGTCTCGGCCGTGCCCGCGATCTTGATGATGTTCCCGTCCGTGGCCGTGGCGCTCACCCGGTCCCGCAGCTCTGTGCCGCCGACCCCGGACCAGCCGAGCGAGGCGGCCGCGCGGTCGAGCACCACCGAACTGGTCGCGATCTCCGCCTGGGTACGCAGCTCGCGCTCCTCCCACGCCCCCGGCAGCAGTACGGACGCCGACGTCGTGTAGCGCGGCGGAAACAGCAGCGAGGCGCCGAAGCCGACGAGCGCACCCACCACGGCGAGGACGGTGAGAAGCCGCCAGCGCCGGCGGATAATCCGCCCGATCGTGACCAGGCGTATCGTGTCATCGCTCAATGGAGCGGCCTCCTCCCCGCCCGGTTCGGCGTGTCCGCCGACACCGGAGCGCGGTCACGGCAGGCAGCGGCGTAGGCCGCGAGCAGCGATCGCTGGGAGTTGCGCCAGGAGAGCGGCCCACTGATCCGCTCCTGGCCGATCTTGCCCATCCGGGCCCGCTGTTCCGGATCGTCCAGCAGCAGCGCGATGAGCCGGGCGAACTCGGCCTCGTCGTTGGCGGGCGCGTAGACGGCGGCGTCACCGGCGGAGACCCGCGCCTCCCGGAGGTCGAACGAGACGATCGGCCGGCCCATCACCATGTACTCCAGGACCTTGTTCATGGTCGACACGTCGTTGAGCGGATTGTGCGGGTCGGGGGAGAGGCACACGTCAGCGGTGGACAGGTAGCGCACCAGGTCGGCGTCCGGAATGCGCCCGGTGAACTGCACGTGCTCCGAGAGCCCGAGCCGCCGCGACAGTTCCACCATCGCGTCGAAGGTGTCGCCGGCGCCGATGAACACCGCGTGCCAGTCGGTCCGCCCGAGCTCGTCGCGCAGCTTCGCCAGGGCGCGCAGGGCGTAGTCGACGCCGTCCTGCGGGCCCATGACGCCCAGGTAGCACAGCAGATGAGGCTTGCCGCGCTTCAGGTCCGGCTCGGCCGGTACGGGGTGGAACCGGTCGACGTCGGGGGCGCTGCGCACCACGAACACGTCCTCCGGCCGCCGGCGGCCACGGTGCACCGCGACGTCCCGGTAGCTCTCGTTCGTGGCGAGCACGACGTCCGCGGCCCGGTAGGTCCGCCGTTCCAGCGCGCACACGGCGCGGTAGAGCAGGTCCCGGCCGCGGTCGAACCGGGAGAGGTACAGCTCGGGTACCAGGTCGTGCTGGTCGAAGACGAATCGCGCACCGCGCCGCTTCAGCCACAGTGCCGGCAGGAACAGCAGGTCGGGCGGGTTGCAGGCGTGGACCACGTCGACCGGGCCGACCTTGCGGGCCAGCCGGACCGTGTGCCACAGAGCCGATCCGTACTCCCGCAGGTAGCCGGCGGGCCCCCCGGTGGCAGCGCGCAACGGGTAGCGGTGGATCCGCACTCCGTCGATCTCCGCCTCCGGCTCCGTGTCCCGCTTGGTGCCCTGGGGGCAGATGACGTGCACCTCCCAGCCCGCGTCGCGCAGCGTCGTGCACTCCTGCCACACGCGCCGGTCGAACGGCACCGAGAGGTTCTCCACCAGGATCAGCGCACGCCGGTCCGGCCGGTCGCCGCTGGTTGTGTTACCAAGCAAGGCCCATGTACCCCGGTTCTGTCTGGCGCGTTTCGGCGTCGGGAAGGCGGATGAGGTCGATGATCACCGGGCCGTCGCCGTGGGGCAGCGCCGACAGGACGGCCGGGTCCCTGGTCCCGGCCAGGCACACCTCGGCGTGTTCGAGCACCTCGTCGACGGAGTCCGCGAGGAGCTGCGCGAGGTGCGGCAGCCGGGTCTCGATGTACTCGCGGTTCGCCCCGAGCAGCCGGGAGAGACTCACGTTGGCGTCGTAGATCTTCAGGTCGTACCCCTTGCCGAAGAGTCTTTCCGCCAGCTCGACGAGCGGGCTCTCGCGGAGGTCGTCGGTGCCGGGTTTGAAGGACAACCCGAACAGGCCCACCCGGCGTTTGCCGGTGCGCTCGACCAGCTCCACCGCGCGCTGCAGATGGTCGGAGTTGGAGGGCAGCACATGGGCGAGGATGGGCACCGAGACGTCGGCCCGCTGCGCTGCGTGGACCAGGCTGCGCAGGTCCTTGGGCAGGCAGGAGCCACCGAAGGCGAAGCCGGGCCGCAGGTAGGCGGGGCTGATGTTCAGCTTGCGGTCGGCCAGGAACACGTCCATCACCTGGTGCGAGTCCACCCCGAGCGCCTGGCACACCGCGCCCAGCTCGTTCGCGAAGCCGATCTTGAGGCCGTGGAACGCGTTGTCCGCGTACTTGATCGCCTCGGCCGTCGGGACCGGCACCCGGAACACCTCACCGGGCAGGCCCTCGTACAGCGCCGTCACCACGTCGCCGCTTGCCGGGTCGAGTTCGCCGACGACGGTCTTGGGCGGATCGAAGAAGTCCCGCACGCTGGTGCCCTCGCGCAGGAACTCCGGGTTGACAGCGACCCCGACGTCCACCCCGGCCGTGCCGCCGAGGTGCTTCTCCAGGATCGGCACCAGCAGGTTCAGGCAGGTGCCCGGGAGCATGGTGCTGCGGAACACGACGGTGTGCCGCCCGCTGTCCCCGTCGCGATCCGCCAGGGCGGCGCCGATCTGTTCGGTGACCCGCTCCAAGTACGTGGTGCACAGGCTGCCGTTGGCCTCCGACGGCGTGCCCACGCAGACCAGCGACACATCGCTGGCCATGACCGCCTCGCGGACGTCGCGGGTGGCGCGCAGTGCTCCGGTCCGCACGACCTCGGCGATGAGTTCGCCGATGCGCTCCTCGACCACCGGGGCCCTGCCCTCGTTGACCAGGTCGACCTTGACCTGGTTCACGTCCACCCCGATGACTTCGTGACCCATGCCGGCCAGGCACGCGGCCGACACGCAGCCCACGTAGCCGAGTCCGAAAACGCTGACCCTCATGATCCGTTCCTCCCCCCAGGCAGGCCCTCTTGGCCTGCGGTTCGCGCACCGGCCGGACGACGACACCTGCGCATCAGTAGGCCCCCTGCCCGTAGAACACCGCACGCAGCGTCTTCCACAAGATCACTGTGTCCAGGGCGAGCGACCAGTCCTCCACGTACCGAAGGTCCAGCCGGACCGCCTCCTCCCATGGCAGGTCGCTGCGTCCGCTGATCTGCCACAGGCCGGTGAGTCCGGGCTTGACCAGCAGCCGGCGCCGGATGTCGGGGCCGTACGACGCGGACTCCTCCGGCAACGGAGGCCGCGGACCGACCAGAGACATCGATCCGGTGAGTACGTTGAACAACTGCGGGAGCTCGTCGATCGAGTACCGGCGCAGCACTGCCCCCACCCGGGTCACCCGCGGATCCCGGCGGAGCTTGAACAGCGGGCCGGCGCCCTCGTTGCGGTCGGCCAGCTCGGCACGTGCCCGGTCGGCCCCGGCGACCATGGTGCGGAACTTGAACATGGTGAACTCGCGGCCGTCCTTGCCGACTCTGCGCTGGCGGTAGAGCGCCCCACCCCGGCTGTCCAGCACCACGAGCAGCCCGACGAACAGCATCAGCGGCGCGAACAGCAGCAGCAGGAGCACCGCGCCCATCCGGTCGACGACCCCTTTGACCGCTCGGCGGCCCCCGGTGAACGTCGGCATGCTGACCCGCAGCAGCGGAATCCCGAGCACCGCGTCGATGTGCAGCCGCGGGCCGGCGACCTCCATCAGCACGGGGGCCACGACCATCTCGGCGTCGCTGCCTTCGAGGTTCCAGGCCAGCCGCTGCAGCCGGTCCGGTGACCAGTGCGGGTCCGGGGTGACCGCGACGACGCGGTAGCCGTCGTGGTGGACGTGTTTGGCGACGTCCGCCAGCCGGCCGACGACGGGCACGCCGTCCAGCAGGTCACCGTCGAGCCCCAGACCGTCCGTCGTGCACACCGCGTCCACCCGCCAGCCGAGGTGCGGGAACTTGCGGGTCCGGGCGATCAGGTCGCGCACGGTGCCTCTGCTCCCGGCGGCGAGCACCGGTCGCAGGCACTGTCCTTCCTTCCGCTGCTTGTGCAGCCAGAGGCGCAGCAGATACCGCGCGGTCATGGTGGTGAGCGCGATCGCGGGGATCGCGACGAAGATCCACAGCTTGATGTTGCGTGAGGTGAGAGCGATCCCGCCGAGCGCCAGTACGACGGTCGCCGTGAACAGTGAGCGTCCGAGCCGGCGGAATTCCTCGGCGCCCTGGCCGAGCACGGCCGGAGCCCACGACCGGCTCACCGCGAGCGTTCCCAGCACCAGCAGTTCGGTGCCGAACGCGAGGATCCCCCACTTCTCGTGCCAGTTGGCCGCGTCCCGGGCTCCGAAGAAGTTGCCGATCGCCGCCACCACGATGGCGGTGGCCACCGTGTCGCTGGTGATCACGATACGGCGGTAACGCTGCTCCCAGTCGATCGCGGGCTGGCCGACCGTCCCGTTCGCCAGACGCCCGCGCGTCGACGGGAACGCGCTGACTAGTCCTCCTTGCCTCACAGAACCCCCCCAGATCCAGTGGTTTGACGTGTTCGCCCAACACTGTTTCTCCGCCCGGGAGGCCCCCCTGTGCATGACATCCCGGCCGGTGCAGAACTATCTGGACAATCCAAGCTGGCGGCAGCGGACTCGCATGACCCGCCAGATTCCCGAGGTGTGCGGAACCCGTCGAAATCTCGGGTGCTCCCCGCACCCAAGGCCCCCTCCAGGGCTCCAGGAATTGATCACCCCCACGCCCGGCGCCGGGGACGCGACTACTTGCCTTCTGTGGCGCCGGACTCATAGATCATTTATTGATCGCCTCGCGTCCGAACAGGTGAAGCACGGTCAATCTAGACCATCGGGGCCATTATGTAGAGGGCGTGTGTGTAATTCGTGGTGAAGCTTTGAGACTTGATCAGCCACTCGGTGGCCACCTGCGGATGCCGTGAGGTCGCCGCGTGCTCCGGCAGCTCGTCCGGCCCCCGCGTCGCGGCATCCATGCTGGTCGGCGAGGTGCGGCGGGCCTTCTGCGGCGACCGGTCCGGCAACGGCGTCCCGCTGCCGGCGCACTGCGGCGTACCGCCGTAGGGGGTCTGACGTGGGCGGGGAGATCGCCCCGGACGGCGAGGTGTACGGCTTGATCGTGTCGGTGCTCGGCTGCATGCCGGAGGGTGAGCGCAACCACATCGAGTTCCGGGCACATGGCGTGGTGCCGACCCTGGTGTTGATAGGGCGCGGACAAGAGCAGCCGGTGCTCGAAGTGCGGGACAGGACCCATCGGCATTTGTTGGCGCCCGCCGACTTGCGGCGCCTGGCTGGAAAGGCGTGTGAAAAACGTCCTGAACTCGGGGTTTACCCCGCAGCGTTCAGTTGCGCGTCATCCCGCCGACACATCATGCGGAGTGCACGACGATTCCGGGGCCTTCACAAAACGCCCTGTGACCTGATGGTTTTCCGATTTCCTGGCTCACGTCACACGCAGTTCCGCCCAGACCACCTTGCCCGGGGCGCCCACGCGGGGGGTGACCTCCCAGCGGGTCGCCAGTTCCGTGACGATCAGCAGCCCCCGGCCGGACTCCGCGTCGCCGGGCGGTTCCCGGTCGGAGAGCAGGGGGACGCCTTCGGCCCGGGCGTCGGTGACCTCGACGCGCAGGGTGGTGGTGCCACGGGTGAGCCGGAGGCGGAAGTCCCGTCCGGCGACGTGCCCGTGCCGTACGGCGTTGGCGGTCAACTCGGCGGCGATCAGGGTGAGGGTGTCGTTGACGCGGCTGCCGTACGGGTGCCCCCACGCATCGAGGCGGTGGGAGACCAGCCTGCGGGCCAGACGCGCTCCGCGCGGGGAGGAGGTGAAGGCCATCGCGAACTCGGCACGGGGGCGGGCGGCACCGGCCCCGGTCCTGACCATGGATGCGTCCCCGGCTTCGGCCCGGGCTTCGTCGGGTCGCCGTGCGGGGGAAGTTCGGCTGTTCATGGGGTCCACGCTGTCGGTGTCGTCCTAGCGTGACCAGATATGGCGCGCACACGGAGAGTTGCTGTAGGCGTGCGGTACGCGGGTGTAGGCGGTACGGAGTGTGACGGTCGGCGCGGGGACGCGTTGACCGGGGGAGGTGGTACGGGGATGAGTGAGCCGACGGGACGCGTGGACGAGACGTCCGAGAGCGGCGACGGGGACGAGCTGCGGCCGGAACCGGACGCCGGCTCCGGTGTCCTGCGGGTCTTCGGGCGCCAGTTGAAGCGGTTCCGGGTGCGGACGGGCCTGGAGCGGTCCGAGTTCGGCTCCCTGACGGGATACTCGGTCTCCACCATCGCCGCGTACGAGCAGGGGCGCCGGGTGCCGCCACCGAGGTTCATCGACCAGGCCGACGAGGTGCTGGACGCGGGCGGGGTCCTCCGGGAGATGAAGGAGGAGGTGGCTCGGGCCCAGTATCCGGCGTTCTTCCGGGACGCGGCGCGGCTGGAGGGGGAGGCGGTCGAGTTGCACGTCTACGACACGCACCTCATCAACGGGCTGTTGCAGACGGAGGAGTATGCGCGGGCCGTGTTCACGATGCGGCGGCCGCTGTTGAGCGATGAGACGATCGAGGAGCGGGTCGCCGCACGTCTTGCGAGGCAGAGGATCTTCAGCCGTCTGCCCATGCCGACCCTCAGCTTCGTCATCGAACAGTCCGTGCTCACACGGCCTTTGGGCGGCACCTACGTGATGCGCGGACAACTGGAGCAACTCCTGCTGTGCGGGCAGCGGCGCAACGTCGAGATCCAGGTCATGCCGAATGCGCGTGATGAGCACGCCGGTCTGGCTGGTCCCTTCACCTTGATCGAGACGCAGGATGCGCGGAGGATCGCCTACGTGGAGGCCTACAAGCACAGCCGCCTCTACACGGACCGGGGCACTGTCCGCGAGCTTGAGGAGCAGTACGGTCTGCTAAGGGCACAAGCTCTCACGCCCCGTGAGTCGTTGGCGCTCATTGAGGAACTGCTGGGAGAGGCATGAACATCGACGTCGATGAAGTCGTTGCGTGGCGCACGAGCAGCTACAGCAGTGGTGAGGGCGGCCAGTGCGTCGAAGTCGCTGTGCTCCCGCACGTTGTTTGCGTGCGGGACTCCAAGGGCGTCGATCAACCCTTCATCCCCGTCGGGCCCGCCGCTTGGGCGGCATTCGTGGGCTTCGCGGCGCGGTAGGCGCCGGGTCTGCGCGGTTCATCCCTCGTCGGCGCGGGGGCCGCCTGCGACGGTGCCGGAGGCTTCGTCGGCCGCGGCGGCGTCGGCGACGGCCTCGGCGGCCGCCTCCGCGGCCCGCGCCGCGTCGTCGTCGGCGGCTTGGACGGCCTTGTCGCGCGGGGTCTCCCGGCGGGTGGCCGGCGACTGGGGCAGGACCTCGCTGAACGCGCGGGACACGCCGTCGAGCGCGGAGGTGACCTCGCTGGGGATCACCCAGAAGGTGTTGCCCGGGCCCTGGGCGAGCTGGGGCAGCATCTGCATGTACTGGTAGGCGAGGAGTTTGGGATCGGGGTCGTTGCGGTGCACGGCCTGGAAGACCTCGTCGATGGCCCGGGACTGTCCCTCGGCGGTGAGGATCGCCGCCGTGCGGTTGCCCTCCGCGCGCAGGACGGCGGCCTGCTTGTCACCTTCGGCGGTGAGAACCTGCGACTGGCGCTGCCCCTCCGCCCCGAGGATCGCGGCTCGCTTGTCCCGTTCGGCCCGCATCTGCTTCTCCATCGCGTCCTTGATCGACTGCGGGGGGTCGATGGCCTTGATCTCGACCCGGTTGACCCTCAGCCCCCACTTGCCGGTGGCCTCGTCGAGCACACCGCGGAGCTGGGTGTTGATGGAGTCACGTGAGGTGAGAGCCTTCTCCAGGTCCATCGAGCCCACCACGTTGCGCAACGTGGTGACGGTCAGCTGCTCGACCGCCTGCAGGTAGCTCGCGATCTCGTAGGCGGCGGCCCGTGGGTCGGTCACCTGGAAGTACAGGACCGAGTCGATCTCCACGACCAGGTTGTCCTCCGTGATCACCGGTTGCGGTCTGAACGACACGACCTGTTCTCGCAGGTCGATCACCGGATAGACGCGGTCGATGTAGGGGATGACGACGTTGAGGCCCGGGGTCAGGGTGCGGTGGTAGCGGCCGAGCCGTTCGACGTTGCGGGCGCGGGCCTGGGGCACGATGCGTACCGCCCGCAGCACGGTGAAGACCGCGAGGAGCGCCACGATCAGGGCGGCGACGAGGACGGCCGAGAATTCCATGGTTCACTCCCGGGGGTACACGAGGGCGGTGGCCCCACTGATCTCTATGACGTCGACCGTTGCTCCGGGAGGAATCACCAGCGCCTCGTCGTAGGCGCGGGCTGTCCATTCCTCGCCGCCGATGCGGACCCTGCCGCTCGTCCCCGTCACCTCCGTCACCACGTAGGCGCTCTTGCCGACCAGCGCCTCCACGCCGAACCGCGCCGTCGGAGGCCGCATGGTGCGGCGCAGCACGACCGGTCGGACGAACAGCACGGCGCCGGCGGAGACGACCGTGAACACGAGGAACTGGAGGGGCGCCGGTAGCCCGGCCGCAGCGAAACCCGCCGTGAGCAGTGCGGCTCCGCCCAGAAGTCCCAGCGCGGCGGTGAGCGTGAAGATCTCCGCCACGGCCAGCACGGCGGCGACGATGAGCCAGATCAGCCAGTAGTCCATCGCCCCTCCTGCCGCGCGCGGTGTGTGAGCGGCGGCTGATGCTCTGTGTGTGATGCGTGCCAGGCGCGCCAGCTCGGACCGATTCCTATGAAGGATCTACCCCCTCAAAATGTAAGAAATCGGATTCGATGGGGGCGGTCCGCCTGCGGAACCGGATCGTTCCTTCGTCGTCGCGGAGTGTCACTGCATCCGGTCACGGGGCGTGCGCCCGCTTTCACGGCGGGTTCTCCGCGCGGGGGCGGAGAACACCCTGCGCGCGGGCCGGCGGAGCGCCGGCTGTCAGACCCGGTGCCACCGCGCACACCAGGAGCAAGACGCTCTCCGAGCGTGCCGCGTGGGACATCCCGACCTCGGCCGGGCACCGGGCGGGCGGAACCTGCTGCGCAGCTCCTCGCCGGCGGGCCGGGCGACGGGTCCGGCGGCAGAGCCGTGTGATCCGCAGACCGGGGTGCACACCCCGCTTCCGGGACACGGTCCCGTGATGCCGCTTCCGCCGTTTACGGTGGAGCCCGGGATGCCGCCGGAGCGGCGGGGGAGGGGCGACGGGCGTGCGCAGGGTTCCACCGGAGATGTTCCGTTTCACGACGGGGGAGAGGGCCGACCTGTACGGGGCGGTGCTGGACGCCTTCGGCGCGGCCGGCGAGCACCTGGAGACGGCACTGGGCCTCGACGCGGTACGCCGGCGACTGCGCGGGGCGGGCTGGGTGGCGGCGGTCGAGGACGCCGAACTGCACGATGCGCTCGCGAGGCTCGTGCAGTGGGAACTGCTGGACGTCGTGCACAACCACGCCGAGAACTACCGCACCGCCGAGGAGTACGAGCGCCGCAACCTGCAGTACTCCCTCACCCGCCGCGGCGAGGCCGCGCTCGCGGGCGTACGGCACGCGCTGGAGGTGCTCGCCTCCACGGGTGCGCTGCAGACCGCCGTGCTGGAGGCGATCGCCGACCGGCTCGACGAGTTGTGCCTGCTGTCCGGCGAGCCCGCCGCGGCCGACCGCCGTATCTACACGACACTCCGGGAGCTGGAGGGACACCTGGACGCGCTGGTGGAGAACACCAAGGCGTTCAACGGCGAACTGCAACGCCTCCTGCGGGCCGAGGGCGCGGACCCGGAGGTCTTCCGCGAGGTGAAGGCCGCCACCGTCGCCTACCTCCAGGAGTTCCTGGTCAACCTCGACCGGCGCGGGCAGGCGGTCGGCGCCGCCGTGGCCCGGGTGGAGGAGCGGGGCGCCGCCGGTCTGCGCGAGCGAGCGCTGCGTGGGGCCGAGCTGCCCCCGGTCGCGGGTGCGGATCCCGCGGCCGCCTGGCTGGAGAGCAGGCGGGCACGCTGGGCGGGTCTGCGGGCGTGGTTCCTGCCGGACGACGGGGCACGGCCCCGGATCGAGCAACTGCACGACATCGCCCGGCGCGCCATCGTCTCGCTCCTGCAAGTCCTGGAGCGGATCAACGAGTCACGGCGCCGATCCTCCAGCGCCGTTCAGGACTTCCGGGAACTGGCGCGCTGGTTCGCCGCGGCGCCCGGGGAGGAGGACCTGCACCGGCTGTGGTCGGCGGCCTTCGGCCTCGGCCCGGCGCGGCACGCCCACCTCGCCCACCCCGATCCGGAGCTGATCCCGTCGTCCCGCTCCTGGTCCGACGCCCCGCCGGTGGCGGTGTCGGCGCTGTTGCGGACCAGCGGACGCACGGAGCGCTTCACCCGCACGGCCAGAGTGCGGGACGTCACGGCCGTCCGGGCGGAGCGCGCCGAGCGGGCCCGGGCCGAGCGGGCGGAACTCGCGCGCGCCTGGCGGGTGCTGGAGACCGACGGACCCGTGCGCCTGTCCTCCTTCGGAGTGCTGGACCCCGCGGTCTTCGACCGGCTGCTGGACCTGCTGGGCCGTGCCCTCACCGCCCGGCCGGACACGGGCGGCCTGCGCCGCGCCGTGACGGGGGACGGCCGGGTGGAGATCGTGCTGTCCCCGCCCCCCGACGGGGACACCGCCGTCCTGCGCACCGCCGAGGGCGCGCTGGCCGGACCGGACTACGTCGTCCGCATCACGGCGGCCGGCGGAACGAGCACCGCCCCGGCCCTCCGTGCCGCGCCCAGGGAGGCCGCCGGATGAGCACCCTCGCCAACCAGCTGGCCGCTGCGGAGAGGGAAGAGGTGGCGCGGGCCGTCAGGCTCCTGCTGGCCCGCCCGCTGCTGACCGAGGCCGCCGACCCGGCCGGCTTCGAACTGGTGCGGCGCCGGCGCGAGCCCCTGGCCCGGTGGTTCGACTACACCTGCGGCTGGACCCTGGTCGTGGAGCCCCGCCGCGGCTACGCCCGGCTCGCCAAGGTCCGCGCCGAGCCCGACGCCTCCCGCCCGGCTCGCAGGGCCCGTGCCGGCCGGGCCCCGTTCGACCGCCGGCGGTACGTGCTGCTGTGCGTGACCGCGGCCGAGCTGCTGTCGCTGCCGATGACGACCATCGGCATGCTCGCCGACCGCGTCGTCCGGGCCACCGCGGGCGACGGGGCGCTGACCGCGTTCGACCCCGTCCAGCGGGCGGAGCGGACGGCCTTCGTCGACATACTCAAGCTCCTGGAGTCGTACGACGTCCTGCGCGCGGTGGACGGGACGACCGATGCGTACGTCGCCTCCGCCGAGGCCAAGGTCCTGTACCGCGTCGACACCACGCTGCTGATGCGGCTGCCCGCCGCGCCCGTCGGCGCCTCCCGGCTCGCCGTGCCCCCGGACGAGGTGCCCGCGCGGTTCGGGGAACTCCTCACCGCGCTGACGCGGGAGCGCCGCTACGGCGGTGCGTCCGGCGACGAGCCGCGCGGCGAGACCGCCGCCACGGACGCCCAGCGCAATCTCAGGCTGCGCCACTCGGTACTGCGCCGGCTCTTCGACGACCCCGTGCTCTACCGGACCGACCTCGCCGGGGACGAGCTGGCGTACGTCACCTCGCTGACCGGACGGCAGATCCTGCGGCGCTCGGTCGAGCAGGCCGGCTTCCTCCTGGAGGAACGCGCCGAGGGATTCCTGCTCGTGGACCCGGACGGCATCGCCACCGACGTCCGCTTCCCCGACGACACGTCCACCGCCCGGGTCGCCGCCCTGCTCCTGCTGGAGCCGCTGTGCGCCGCGCCCGCCGGATTGCTGCCCGAGCAACTCGCCGAGGCCGGGGCGGAGCTGCTGCGCCGGTTCCCGCGCTGGGCCAGGGCGTACCAGTCCGAGGACGGTGCGGCCCGGCTGTCCGACGACGCCGTGCGGGTCCTGCGGGACACCGGCCTCGCCCGCACGGCCGGGGGCCGTGTCGTCGCCCGCCCGGCCGCGTACCGCTACCGCCTCACCGAGACGACCGGTGCGGACGCGGGGGACGCCCCCGTGCGGGGGGCGGGGGCGGGCGCGGTGGACGCCCCTGTGCAGGAGACGCGCGCGGACGTGACGGACGCCCCCGTGCACGAGCGGGCCGTAGGGCCCGGCGAGACCTCCGGGCGTGCCCCGGAGTTAGGAGAACATCGGTGAGCGTGACGGAGCTTCCCCTCCCGCGGCGACCGGAGCCCACCGACCGGGCGGACGCACGGGCGACGGCGGGAGACGCCGCCCCGGGCCGCTGGCAGCCGCACCGCGCGGGCATCCTCAACGTCTGGCGGTACTACGACGAGACCTTCACCTTCCACGAGGGCCGTCTGCTGCTGCGCGGCCAGAACGGCTCGGGCAAGTCCAAGGCCCTGGAACTGCTGCTGCCCTTCCTCTTCGACGCGAGCCTCCGCCCCAACCGGCTGTCCACCTTCGGTGGTTCGGAACGCACCATGCACTGGAACCTGCTGGGCGAGGGCGCCTCGGGCAAGACCCGCGTCGGCTACGTGTGGATGGAGTTCCGCCGCGTCGGCGACGACGGCACCGAGCGGTGGTTCGGCTGCGGCGCGCGCCTGCAGGCGAGCGTGCACACCAGCACGGTCCACGCCGACTACTTCACCACCGGCACCCGGATCGCCCACCCCGACGGCGTCCTCCTCGTCAACGAGGCGGGACAGCCCCTGACCCGGGCCGCGCTCGCCGAGGTCCTCGGCGAGCGCGGCGACGTGCACGCCTCGGCCGCCGACCATCGCACGGCCGTCCGACGCGAACTCTTCGCCGGCATGGGGGAGCAACGCTACGAGTCGCTCCTGTCCGCCCTGCTGCAACTGCGCCAGCCCAAACTGTCCGAACGGCTCGACCCCTCCCTGCTCTCCACCCTGTTGTCGCGTGCACTGCCCCCCTTGGGCGAGGGAGAGATCGCCGAACTCGCCGAGGGGTTCGAGCGGTTGGACCGCCAACGGGAACACCTCGGACGGCTCGACGGCGAGGTCGCGGCCGCCGAGACCGTCGCGTCCCGGCAGCGCGGCTACGCGCGGCGGGTCCTGCGCGCCGCCTCCGCCGCCCTGATCTCGGCGACCACCGATGTGGACAACCTCACCCGCGTCGCCCGCCACAGCGCCGAGGCACTCGAACAGGACCTGGCCCGGCGAGAGTCGGCGCAAGCACTGCGCGAGGAACAGGAGGGGCGCGCGCACGCCCTGGAGGAGACCGTCGAGGGCCTGCGCGAGAGCGACGCGTACCGGCAGGGAGCGGAACTCGACCGGCTGCGGCGCCGCGTGGAGGACGCGGCCGCCGCCGCAGGGCGGCAGGGCACCCTGGCCCTGGCCGCCCGCGACGAGGCGGACCGGGACGGGGGACACGCCGAGGAGGCCGCGAAGCGGGCCCGCGCCCTCGGCGAACACGCGCGCGAAGCCGCCGACGAGGCCCTGCGGTCGGCCCGTGCCGCGGGCATGGAGTCCCTCCGGCACGAGATCGGAACCGCCCTCGACGCGGACCTCGCGGTGACGCCCCACGAGGGCCCGGGGCAGGAAGCGAGCGATCGTCGCCCCGGCACCTCCACCATCCCCCGCACGGTGGACGGGACCGGGGCCCGGCAGGCCCGCCGGCTACTGCGTGGCGCGGTCACCGCGCGGCGGCAGCAGGTCGGTCTCGTCACCGGGGCGGTCGACGAGCACGATCGCGCCGTGCGCGACCGCGGCGCCGCCGAGGACCTGCTGGACCAGGCCCGTACCCGGCTCGCGGAGGCGATCGCCGGGCGGGACGAGGCGTCCGACGCCTGGGACGACGCGCTTGCCGCACACGCGGAACACCTGCTCGCCTGGGCCGAGGGGTGTGTGGAACTCCGCATCCCCGACCCAGCGGAACTCATGGCCCGGGCCGCGGCCGAGGCCGAGGTGACGGCTCTGGTCGAGGCCGCCGCACGCCCGCTGGAACAGGAGATCGGTACGGCCGAGGCCGCCGCCCGCGCCGCCCGCCAGGACCTGGTGGACGAGCGGGGAAGGCTGGAGCAGAAGATCCGCGGACTCAGCGGCGAGGGCGATCTCCCGCCCGTGCCCCCGCCCACCCGGACCACCGTCCGCACGGCGACCGCGGGAGCACCCCTGTGGCGGCTCGTCACCTTCCGGGACGAGGTCCCGCCCGCCGTCCGCGCCGCGGTTGAGGCGGCACTGGAGGCGTCCGGCCTCCTGGACGCCTGGGTCAGCCCCTACGACGGGATCTCGCTGCCGGGCCACGACACCCGCGCCGAGGCCGGACTCGCCGTGGCCACCTCCGGTCCCAGCCTGCTGGAGGTGCTGATGCCCGAGGAGGACATCCCCGTCCCGCCCGACACGGTGACCCGCATCCTCGCCGGGATCGCCTACGGCGCCACCCTGCCCTCCGGTCACCCCGCCGCCGTCTCCGCCGACGGCGCCTGGCGCCTCGCGCTCGCCACCGGCACCTGGAGCAAGCCGGAACCGGCCCACATCGGCGCCCTGGCACGACAGCGGGCCCGGCACCGCCTGATCGGTGACCTGACCGACCGCATCGGTGGGACGAACGCGGCCCTCGCCGCACTCGACGACCGGCTCCGCA
The DNA here is from genome assembly GCF_022414535.1 of Streptomyces sp. MUM 2J. Taxonomy (GTDB): domain Bacteria; phylum Actinomycetota; class Actinomycetes; order Streptomycetales; family Streptomycetaceae; genus Streptomyces. Next base: position 239,335 of record NZ_JADWYM010000001.1, on the reverse strand, counting down.
CACTCCATGCCCGCCGCGCCCGGCTCGACGCCGACCGCGGCGCCCGCCCCGACCACCGGCCGCTCGACGCCCGACGGCGGGACCGGGACCGGGCCGAGGCGGCGGTGGCCGCCCGCGACGACGCCGTACGCGACGCCGCCGGGCGGCTGGCACGGCACGAGGACGAGGTGACGGCAGCACTGCGCACGCTCAGCCGCCTGGCCGCGGAACACGGGCTGCCGACCGACCGCGACCGGCTGCGGGAACTCTCCGCCCAGGTCGACCGGTTCCGCGACACCGCCGACACCTGGGTGGACACCCACCTCACGGCCGCCACCGCCGCCGACCGGGCCCACCGGACGGCCGCGCAGGCGGAGCGCTCGCGCAGGTCCGCCGGCGAGCAGGCCGAGGCCGCGGCCGCCGCCGAAGCGGAGGCGGCGGGGCTGACGGCACGTCTGGAGGCGGCGGAGGCCACCGTCGGCGAGGACTACCGGCAGATCGTCGCCCGCGTCGCCGCGGCCCGGGCCGAACTGCGGGGCTGCCGGGAGGAGGCCGCTCGGGCGGCCGACCTCCTGCTGGGCCTGGAGGGCCGCATCGGGGAACTGCGGGCCACCAGCGCCCAGGACGCCGAACTCCGGGAACGGGCCGTCGCGGCCCGCGACGGCGCGGCGCACCGCTTCCGGCACCTGTGCCGGGTCGGGCTCGCACAGGACGCCGGCATCGCACCGGAACCGGACGCGGGGGAGGGCACCAGGGCCACCCTGGAGGCAGCCCGAGCCACGGCGGCCCAGTGGCCCGGCGTCCCGCACGCCCCCCGCAACCTGGGCGACGCCGCGACCCGCCTCTCCGAAGCGGTCCACGAGGCCCGCCGGCGGGTCGGCGCCCGCGCCGACCTGGACCTGGAACCCGACGACGACATCCAGCTGTTCACCGCGACCCTGGACGGCGTACGCGTGGGGGCCACCGGCCTGCTCGACACGCTCACCCGGGAACGCGACCGCAGCCGGGACGACATCACCGGCACCGAGCGGCGTCTCTTCGACCAGATCCTCACCGGCGACATCCGCCGCCACCTCGCGGCCCGCATCCGCCAGGCCGGCGAACTCGTCGACCGGATGAACGGGCACCTGGAGCGGGTCCGTACCGCCTCCAACGTCGCCGTCCAGCTCGTCTGGGACGTTCGCCCGGACCTTCCGGACACCACCCGCACCGCCCGTCAGCTGCTGCTGAAGGACCCCGGCCGGGTCACCGAGTCCGACCGGGACGCCCTGCACGCGTTCTTCCGCACCCGGATCGAGGAGGCGAAGGGCAGCGGCACCGCCGCGAGCTGGGAGGAACAGCTCGGCGAGGTGCTCGACTACACCGCCTGGCACCGCTTCACCGTCCGCCTGGACCGGGCGAACGGCACCGGATGGCAGCCGCTGACCAAGAAGCTGCACGGTGCGCTCTCCGGCGGGGAGAAGGCCATCGCCCTGCACCTGCCGCTGTTCGCCGCCGTCGCCGCGCACTACGAGGCCGTGCCCCTGGCGCCCCGGCCGATCCTGCTGGACGAGGTCTTCGTCGGCGTCGACACCGTCAACCGCGGACAGGTCTTCGCCCTGCTCACCGCACTCGACCTGGACCTCGTGGTCACCTCCGACCACGAATGGTGCACCTACGGGGAGCTGCCCGGCATCGCCGTCCACCAGCTCCTCACCGACGGGCACGACGACGCGGTCACCAGCGCCCGATTCGTCTGGACCGGCAGCGATCTGGAGGCGGGATGACCGGCCCCGGGCGGCGCCGGGGCGAGGACAGTCTGCGCCGTCCCGAACTCCGGCCGCTGTGGCACGCGGTCCACGACCGCCTCTCCTCCGGTCGCCGCGTCTCCCGGGTGCGCCTCGGACCGCTGGACGACGCCGAACGCGAGGCCCTCGCCGACCTGCTCGGTCTGGACCGGCTGCCGGAGGCCCGGCCCACCGTCGCCATGCTCCGGCTGGAGGAAGCCGTGACCGAGCTGTCCGGTCGTACCGTGCGGGAAACCGTCACCGCGCTCGTCGGTCCGCTCGGGGACCGCGCGGCCGACCGGCGCCGCCGGGAGTCCGACCGCGCCGATCTGTGGACCTGGCTCGACGGCCACGCCATCGTGCGGGCCCAGCCGGCCCTCTCCGACTGGGCCGCCTCCTGCCGGGCAGCCGGCCCGGTGGGGGGCTCGGTGGAACACACGCGATCCCTGCTCACCGACGCGCTCACGGTGCTCGCCGAACTGCCCGCCCCGGCGGAACCACTGCCCGTCTTCGCCGCCCGGGTCCTCGACGGCCATGCACACGCGCTCGACGACGGCACCCCTGTGTCCGGCCTCGTCCTGCGTGCCCTGGCGGCCCTGCACGACACCGACCCGCCGCGGTCGGCGGCCGACCGGCGGGCCCTGTGGGCGCGTGCCGGTGTCGCCGCCGACGACCTGTCCGCCACCGTTCTCGTCGGTGGACTGCGCCCGCTGGGCGACGGCCCGCTCGCGCGCGTGGCGCGCGTCTGTGCCGAGGCCGGACAGGCCACCTGCCTGACCCTCGCCCAACTGCGCGCCCCGGGCGAGTTCGCCCTCGCCGCCGATCCGGTACCCGTCGTCGTGCACGCCGTGGAGAACCCCAGCGTCCTGGCTCTCGCGGTACGCCGGTTCGGCCCGGACTGCCCGCCTCTCGTGTGCACCTCGGGGTGGCCCAACAGCGCGGTGATCGGGCTGCTGCGCATGCTCGCGGAGCACGGCGCAGCCCTCCGCCACCACGGCGACTTCGACGGCGAAGGGATCCGCATCGCCGCGTACATCATGGACAGGACGCCGGCGCGACCCTGGCGCATGACCGCCGCCGACTACCGGACGGCGGTCGCCCGCAACCCGCACGGTCCCAGCGCCGGCCGCATCACCGAGGCACCGTGGGACGCGGAGTTGGCCGGGGCCATGGCCGAGCACGGCTCCGCCGTCGTCGAGGAACTGGTGGCCGAGGTGCTCCTGGACGACCTCGCCGGCGCCGTCGCGCGGCAGGGCCGCACCGGCGGGTCGTGACGTCAGGCCGTCGACCTCCCACCCCCGGGGCCCGGCCGGGGCGACGACCGGCACGGTGCTCGGCTTGTCGAAGTCCCGTGCACAGCGCCGAGCGGCCTGGGACGCCGCCCAAGAGGGCCGTTGCGGTGGAGACGGACGCGCCGCAGGAAAGGACGTGCGGCCGGCTGCCGGGCCCGGTGGCTGCCCGACGGGGGCGTCGGGCAGATCAGCGCCGACCGCTGAGGGCGGGTCCGCTCACGTCGGAGCGCAGGCCGCGCGGCGTCTCACCCGTCCACTGGCGCAGGGCGCGGTGGAGCGACGTCAGCTCCCCGTACCCGATCAGGAACGCGATCTCGGTGTAGGAGAGGGAGGAGCGCCGCAGGTAGGCCCGGGCCATCCGCTCCCGGGTCTGCGCGAGGACCTTCTGGAACGACGTTCCTTCCGCACCCAGGCGGCGCTGCAGGGTGCGCGGGCTCGTCGCCAGCTCGGCCGCCACGTCGGCCAGGGTGCCCCGCCCCGCCGGCAGGCAGGTCAGCAGTGCGGTGTGCGTGCGCTCCGCCCACGTCGCGGACTCCTCCAGGTCGCGCAGGCGCCGGCGCAGGTCCGGTTCGACGTGTTCCCACATTCCGGTGTGCACGCCGGTCACGAACGGCCGGTGCATGTCGTTCGGGGAGAAGACCACTTCCGCGCGGTGGCCGCGGGTGAGGCGGACGCCGTCGAGGAATTCCGCCACGGCGGACTGGTCGTCGGGCGGCGCGGGCACCGTGATCCGCGCCGGACCCACCCGGACCCCCGTCGCCAGCCGGGCGAAGGCCACCCAGAAGAGCAGCTCGAACCGTTCCAGCACGGCGGGCGGCGTGAACGGGTCCCGCGGGCGCAGCGCGATCCTGAGGCCCGTATCGGTGCGCACGTCCAGCGTCACCGGATAGATGAGCCGCTTGTAGACGGCGATGCGTGCCGCCGCCTGGGCGAGGTCGCGGCTGGCCAGCCCGGCGAAGACGGGCGCGTCGAAGTGATCGGCCGACACCGCCGAGGCAGCCGCGACCGCCAGGTCGGGGCCGGTGTACAGGGCGTCGGCCGCCTCCCACAGCGCGAAGAACTCCTCGGCCCCGATCCGCGCCTGCGGACGCTCCGGGAGATCCGCGGGCAGACCGGCGTGCCGCAGTACCGCCGCAGGGTCCAGACCGAGAGCGGACAGGACGCGGCGCCAGCCCGCGGTGAGGGAGTAGGTCGACATCGGGCTACGCGCGGGCGGTGACCGCGCCCTGCTCGACGAACTGCTGGAACATGTCCTCCATCGACTCCTGGAGCGGCCGGTAGACCATGCCCAGCTCACGGCGGCTCTTGCCGTTGTCCGCGTGCCACTCCACGCCGACATTGCGGCTGACGAAGGTGCGGGAGAGCCCGGCGCTCGGCGCCGCGAGCCACACCAGCGGCTTGGGCAGAGCACGCCTGGGGATCGGGAAGCGGTCCCCGAAACGCGGGAGCAGGGCCCGGCCCAGTGCGAGGAGGTCGGCGTCGTGGCCGGAGAGGATGTGGCGGCCGTGGGCGTCGGGCAGGTACCCGGCGGCGATGTGCGCGCGGGCCAGGTCGCGGACGTCGACGACACCGAGCCCGGCACGGGGGGCGCCCCGGCGCAGGGTGCCGTCACCGAGCTGCCGGACGATCGAGAAGCTCTCCGAGGTGGGCTGCGCGTTGACCGAGGGCCCGATGACCAGGGACGGGTTGATGACGACCAGCCGCCACCGGTCCTGCGCGTCGGCGATGTCCCACGCGGCCCGCTCGGCCAACAGCTTGGAGTAGCTGTAGGGCTGGTAGTCCAGCGACGCGGTCGTGTTCCAGACGTCCTCGGTCAGCCGGCCGCCGGGAGCCTTGGCGCAGTCGGTGGCGTCGGTGTAGATCGCGGCGCAGGAGGACGTGAGCACGACCCGCTGCACGGAGGGGGTCGCGTTCGCGCTCTCCAGCACGGTGCGCGTGCCCAGGACGGCCGGGTCGATCAGCTCGCGCTGGGGATCGTCCACCTGGCTGGTGAACGGGGACGCCGTGTGGAACACGATGCGGCAGCCGGCCATCGCCTCGGCGTACGAGCCCTCCTCCAGCAGGTCCGCGGCGAAGAACCGGATGTCACCCGGCGCCTTCTCGGCGAAGTCGACGAGGTGCTCGATCTTGGCGGTGCTGCCCGGGTCGCGCACTGCGGCGTGCACCGTGACACCTGCGTCGAGGAGGCCCTTCACGAGCCACCCGGCGACGTACCCCGTCGCGCCGGTGACCAGGACGGGGGCGGAGGTGTCCACGGGGATGCCGGTCAGGTCCGGTTCTTGGTGCATGTCGCGACCCTACGGCGGTCTGTCCGAATTCTCTTGTCCGATCACGCCACCCCCGAAGCGGGCCGCGACGCCGTCCGGTCCCGGCCGCCGGCGGTGTTCGGGAGGCCGACGCCGTGGTCGTCGGGCTGCTGACGCTCCCGTGCTCCGGTCCGCCCCACGGCGTGCCGTGGTCCGCCCCGCTGTCCGGGCGCCCGCCCGGCCGTCGGCCGGTGCGCGACGCCCTCTGCGACCTGCCGGGGTCAGTGGTCCGGTCGGCAGACGGCGACACCCTGTGTGCGTGAGGTTCGGTGTGTGGCCGTGCGGCGGACGTCGTGTCGCCCTGGCACGTTCCGAGCCCGTGGGTCAGACGACCCGGGCGCGTGGGCGGGGGACGACCACCGGGGACGCGTCCGAGGGGGCGCGGAGGATGTCGGCGTCGATGCCGTAGAGGTCCTTCACCAGGGCCTCGTCGACGGTGTCGGCCGGGGCGCCCTGGGCGGTCACGCGGCCGTCCTTCATGGCGACGACGGTGTCCGCGTACCGAGCGGCGGCGGCGAGGTCGTGCTGGACCATCACCACGGTGCGTCCGGCCGCGGCCACCTCGCGGACCAGTTCCAGGACCTCGACCGCGTGGCCGAGGTCCAGCGCGCTGGTGGGCTCGTCCAGGAGGACGACCGGGGTCTGCTGCGCGAGCACCATGGCCAGCCAGCAGCGTTGCCGCTGACCACCGGAGAGCCGGTCGAGGCGCTCACCGGCCAGGCCGGCGGTGCCGGTGGCGTCCAGGGCCTCCCGTACGGCCTGTTCGTCGGCGCGCGACCACTGGCGGAGCAGGCCCTGGTGGGGGTGGCGGCCGTAGCGGACCAGGCCGGCCACGGTGATCGCCTCGGGGGCGCGCGGCGCCTGCGGGAGCAGGGCGATCCGGTGGGCGGCGCGGCGCTGTGTCAGTGACCAGACGTCCTCGCCCGCCGCACGGACGGTTCCGGAGTCGGGCCGGTGCAGGCGGGCGATGGTGCGCAACAGGGTGGATTTGCCGCAGCCGTTGGGGCCGACGACCGCGGCGACCCGCCCGGCGGGGACGGTCAGGTCGACGCCCCGGACGACGGGGCGGCCGGGGTAGCCGGCGTGCAGGGAGCGAACGTCCAGGCCCGGGCGGCCCGGCTGCGTCAGGTCGGTCACGGTGGGGTCAGGCCTTTCCGGTGGTGGTCCCGTCGGGGTCGGCGCGCAGCAGCACCCAGAGCAGGAACGGGCCGCCCAGGACGCTGGTGACGACACCGACGGGGAGTTCGACGGGGGCGACGACGCGGCCGAGGGCGTCGGCAGCGGTGATCAGTGCCGCGCCCACCAGGGCCGAGCCCAGGACGGGCACCCGGGTGGGTCCGGCCAGCCGCTGGGCGAGGACCGGAGCGGCCAGCGCGACGAACCCGATGGGGCCGCCGACGCCCACCGCGATGCCGGCCAGGGCGACCGCGAGAGCCAGCGCGGCGGCCCGTACCCGGCGCAGGTCGGCGCCGAGGGCGGCGGCCACGTCGTCGTCGAAGCGCAGGAGCTGGAGGCGGTGACCGACGGCCAGGGCGAACGGCAGCAGCACGATCAGGGCGATCAGCAGCGGTGTCCCGACGGTCCAGTCGCGGCCGTTGAGGCTGCCGACGGCCCAGAGGAAGACGCCACCGGCGGTGTTGTCGTTCTCCCGGGACATGATGAGGTCACCGGCCGCACCGATGAAGGTGGAGACGCCGATGCCGACGACCAGGACGCGGTAGCCGGCGGTGCCCGCGCCGCCCGCGCACAGCACGACGAGCACGGCGGCGCCGACGGCGCCGAGCGGGCCGAGCCACCAGGCGCCGACCATGCCGGTGGACGATCCGGCGGCGGTGGCGACGACGACCGCCGTGGCACCGTCGTTGACACCGATCAGGTCGGGGGTGGCGAGACGGTTCCCGGCGAGGGCCTGGGTCAGGCAGCCGGCGATGCCGAGACAGGCGCCGACCATGACGCCGACGCAGATCCTGGGCAGCCGGAAGTCCCGCACGATCATCGTGGCTCCCGGGTCGCCCGTGCCGAGCAGCCCGGAGACCGTGTCGGCCAGGCTCATGCCGGTCGAACTCGCCAGCGTGGCGAGGACGGTGAGGACGGCGATCAGCGGCAGCAGCAGTGCGGCGGCGAGGGCGCCGCGCCGCGGGAAGAGCCAGGAGAGCGTGCCGCGCCGCAGAACGGTGCTGTCCGGGGGCGTGATGCCGATCGCCCCCCGGCCGGGGGGCGGGGCGGGGGGCGGGGACATCGGCCGGGGGGAGAAGGCGGCCGACGTTCCGGAGGGCGGGGACTCCGGGCCGGGGGAGGAGGGCGACGTGCCGGTGCCCGTGGGGGCGTGCGCAACGGGGGAGGTGGTGCGACCGGGTGCGGTCCTCGGTGCCGCGGCGGGACTCTCCGGCATCCCGTGCGGTGTCACGTCCGTCATGCGGTGGCTCCTGCGGTGGACAGGCGGGAGGAACGGGCGATCCAGACCAGCAGCGGGCCGCCGACGAAGGCGAGGAGCACGCTGACCGGGGTCTCCCAGGGGCGGATGACGATCCGGGCGAGGATGTCCGCGGCGAGCATGACGTCCGTGCCGACCACCGCGGAGAGCAGGAGCTGGGCGGTCATGCGGGGCCCCGTCAGGGCACGGGCCGCGTACGGCGCGAGAAGTCCGAGGAAGGCGATCGGCCCGGCGACGGCGACCGCACACCCGGCGAGCAGGGAGACGGCCGCCGCGGTCACCAACCGGGTGCGGCCGGGACGGTGGCCCAGGGACCGGGCGCTGTCGTCGCCGAGTGCGAGGGCGGACAGCGGGCGCGCGGTCAGCAGCGCGAGGAGGAGTCCGGCGCCGGCCAGCGGCAGCAGCGGGAGCAGGCCTTCGGTGGTGGTTCCGGCGAGGGAGCCGATGGTCCAGTAGCGGTAGGTGTCGAAGGTCGACCGGGTGCCGAGCAGTACCGAGGAGGTCAGGCCGTGGAAGGTGGCGCCGAGCGCCGAGCCGGCGAGCACCAGGCGCAGGGGTGAGCCCGCGGTGCGTCCGGCGCTCGCCAGGAGCAGGACGGCCGCGCTGGCCGCCATGCCACCGAGCAGCGCCCACATCAGCAGGCCCTCGGGGGAGCCGACGCCGAAGAAGGTGAGTCCGACGACGACCGCGAAGGCGGCGCCGGAGTTGACGCCGAGCAGCCCGGTCTCCGCCAGCGGATTGCGCGTGGCGGCCTGAAGGAGGCAGCCGGCCGTTCCGAGGCAGGCGCCGACCAGGAGCCCGGCCAGGGTCCGCGGCAGGCGCAGGTCCACGACGGCGAGGCGCAGTTGGGCGTCGGCCCGGGCGCCCGGGTCGCCGAGCAGGTAGGCCCAGGCGCGGGCGGGTGAACTGGAGCCGGTGCCGATCAGCAGGGACAGCAGCCCCAGCACCGGCAGCAGGACGAGGACGCCGGCGACGGCCCACGGGGTGAGTCGCCCTGGCGCCCGTCCGAGCGGAGACGGCGGTCCCCCTGGTGCGTCGGGCTCCGCCGGGGCTTCGGGGGTGTCCGGAGCGCCCGGAGCCCCCGTCGCGGATCCGGCCGCGGGGCCGCTCGTCCGGCCGGGCCCGCTCCCTTCCACCCCGCCCCCTTGCACAGTCAACATACGGTTAGCCTAACCTAAGTTTTGCTTCCCTCGGTGGGGCGCCCTGGTGGCGCACGCCTGCCGAAAGGCCGTCAAGGTCCCTGTGGTCGTGGATCGCAGAGGTGCTGCCGCAACGAAGAAGCGCGCTGCCCGACCACCGGACCCATGCAGAGAAACAGGAAAAGGCACGCCATGGTGATGAACCACCCATCTCGCCCGAACCGCTTCACCCGCCCCGCTCTGGCGGCTGTGACGCTGACCGCCGCCGCGCTGTCCCTGACCGCCTGCGGCTCCTCGGGCGGCGCGTCAGGGAGCGGTGAGCCCGCGGCGACGGGCACGGCGACGGGCACGGTGACGGTCACCGATGCCACCGGCACGGCGGTGAAGGTGCCGGAGCACCCCCGGCGGGTGCTCACGCTGAGCGAGATGGACCTCGACTCGGCACTCGCCCTCGGGGTGAAGCCGGTCGGCCTGACCGCGGGCCGCGGCCAGCAGGGCGCACCCGCCTACCTCGCCGAACAGGCGGCCGGTATACCGGTGGTGGGCGCGGTCACCGGCCCGGACATCGAGAAGGTGGTCCGCGCCAGGCCGGACGTCATCCTGGCCGGGCAGACGGCCGACGAGCAGGTCCTCCAGCAGTTGCGCCGGATCGCGCCGACCGTCGTCACCCTCGACGGCAGCAAGAACTGGAAGACCTCCCTCCAGCTCACCGGCAAGGCGCTGGGCAGGACCAACGAGGCCAAGGCCTTCCTCGCCGACTACGACGGGAAGACCGCGGCCCTGAAGAAGGATCTCGGCAGCCGGGCCGGCGCGTCGGTGTCCGTGGCCCGGTACTCGGCCAAGGGCACCGCGGTGATGCAGCAGGGCGTGTTCATCTCCGACGTCCTGAAGGACCTCGGCTTCAAGCGGCCGGGCATCCAGAACGACAAGGGCGAGGGCCACTCCACCCCGATCAGCGACGAGAACCTCTCCGAGATCGACGGCGACTGGCTGTTCATCGGCACCCTCGCCTCCGGCGGCAAGGACGCCGGGCTGCTCGACCAGCTGGCCGAGAAGCCCGCGTACCGGCAGCTGAAGGCCGTCAGGTCCGGTCAGGCCGTGCAGATCGACGGTTCGATGTGGACCAGCCTCGGGGGCGCCCAGGCCGCCCTGAAGGTGCTCGGCGACATCCGCGAGGCGATGGTCAAGTGACCCTCTCACCAACGGAGTTCACCGGCCGGAACGCCCTGGTGACCGGGGCCGGCAGGGGCATCGGGGAGGCCGTCGTGCGGGCGCTGGCCGACCGCGGCGCCCGGGTCCTGGCCACCGACCTCCACGCCGACGGCGTCCGCCGCCTCGCCGGGGAGGACCCCGGGGACCCGCGGCGGCACCGCGACGGCGAGCGCCGCGGGCCCGACGACGGCGGACCGGGCGGACCCCGGGAACGGGTCGTCGCCCGCGCCCTCGACGTACGGGACCCGGCGGCCGTCGAGGCCGCCGTGGCCGAGGCCGAGGACACCCTGGGCCCGCTCGACATCGCCGTCAACGTCGCCGGCGTCCTGCACTCCGCCCCGGTCACCGGCACGACCGACGACGTGTGGGCCGACACCTTCGCCGTCAACACCACCGGCGTCTTCCACGTCTCACGGGCCGCCGCGCGGCGGATGGCCGCCCGCGGCGGCGGCAGCATCGTCACCGTCGCGTCCAACGCGGCGGGCATCCCGCGCGCCGGACTGTCCGCCTACGCGGCGTCCAAGGCGGCGGCCGTGATGTTCACCAAGTGCCTCGGCCTGGAAGTGGCCGCGCACGGCGTGCGGTGCAACACCGTCTCGCCCGGCTCGACCCTCACCGACATGCAGCGGGCGCTGTGGACCGGCGACGACGAGGAAGCGGCGGCGCGCCGGGTGATCGAGGGCGACCTCGCCGCCCACCGCACCGGCATTCCGCTCGGCCGGATCGCCGACCCGGCGGACATCGCCGACGCCGTGGTCTTCCTCGCCTCGGACCGGGCCCGCCACATCACCATGCACGACCTCTACGTCGACGGCGGCGCCACCCTGCGGGCCTGACCCCCGCACCCGCCCCGCTTCGCACCCCCCGCCCCCGACTTCCGTCGCCCCACGCCCCGCGCCGGACGGACCCGGAGAACCTCATGACCACCTCTGTGCACGAACCGCCCCCGCCGGCCCCTGCCGTCCTGCCCGGTGCCGCCGGCGCGCTGCTGCGCGCCTACCGGCCGGGCGGGCACCGGTTCCTCGCCACCCCCCACCGCACCCTGCTCGGCACCGGCACGGCCGCCGAGGTCCCCCACGGCACGGGACCGCTGGGGGAACGGGTGCGGGCCGTGCTCGCCGAGCAGACCGCACACCGTCGCCGCACCGACGGCGCCGGAGCCCCTGTCCCGCTGGTCATGGGCGCGGTCCCGTTCGACAGGGACGCCCCCGCCGCACTCGCCGTACCGAGAAGCCTGCGCCGGGCTCCGGCCCTGCGTGAGGACCCGTCGGCCGTTCTCCCCGCCGGCGAGGGCGCCCCGCACCCCTGGCAGGTGCGCGAGGTGCCGTCGGCCGCCGTGTACCGTCAGGCGGTCGCCGCCGCGGTGGAGCGCATGCGGGCCGGGGAGTTCGACAAGGTCGTCCTCGCCCGCACCCTGGAACTGACCTCCGCCACGGCACCCGACCTGGCGGCGATGCTGCGCCGCCTGGCCCGGCGCGACCCCGCCGGATACACCTTCGCGGTCCCCGCCGGCCCCGGCCGCACCCTGGTCGGCGCCAGCCCGGAGCTGCTGGTGGCGCGTACCGGGGGGCTGCTCACCGCCAACCCGCTGGCCGGTTCCGCGCCCCGCAGCGCCGACCTCGCCGACGACGTCCGGCGCGCCGCCGCGCTGCTGCAGTCGGAGAAGGACCTGCACGAGCACGCCGTGGTGGTGGACGCCGTACGGCGGGCGCTGGAGCCGTACTGCACCCGCCTGGAGGTCCCCGGGCGGCCGACCCTGGTCCGCACGGCCGCCATGTGGCACCTGTCGACCACCGTCACCGGTGAACTCGCCGACCCGGCCACCACCGCCCTCGACCTGGCGTCCGCACTGCACCCGACCCCCGCGGTGTGCGGCACCCCGACCGATGTGGCGCGGGAGGTCATCGCCGCCTCCGAGCCCTTCGACCGCGGCGCCTACACCGGGATGGTCGGCTGGCAGGACGCGTGCGGCGACGGCGAGTGGGTCGTGACCATCCGCTGCGCCGAGGCCGAGGGCAACCGGCTGCGCCTGTTCGCCGGCGCCGGGGTCGTGGCCGCCTCCTCGCCGCAGGCGGAGACCGACGAGACCGCCGCCAAGTTCCGCACCTTCCTCGACGCCGTGGGAGCCGCACTGTGACCACGGACAGCCCGTCCTCCGCCACCACCCCCGGTACGGACGCCCCCACCTGGCCGGCCGAGTTCGCCGAGCGCTACCGCGCGGCCGGGTACTGGAGCGGCGAGACGTTCGGCGGGTTCCTGCGCGAGCGGGCCACGGAACACCCGCACCGGATCGCCCTGATCGATCCGGCGCCCGACCGGCGCACCTGGACCTACCGGCAGCTCGACGAGCGCGTCGACCGGCTGGCAGCGGGCTTCCGGGCCCGCGGCATCACCAGGGGCGACCGCGTCGTCCTGCAACTGCCGAACATCGGCGAACTGGTCGAGGTGGCGTTCGCGCTGTTCCGGATCGGCGCGCTGCCCGTGTACGCGCTCCCCGCGCACCGGCAGTCCGAGATCGCCTACTTCTGCTCCTTCACCGAGGCCGCCGCCTACGTGATCCCGGACCGGCACGCCGGCTTCGACCACCGCGAACTCGCCGCCCAGGTGCGCAGGACGACGCCGACACTGCGGCACGTGTTCGTGGTCGGGGACCCGGGCGAGCACACACCCCTCACCGACGTGCCGTGCGACCCGCCCGCCGCCGGCGCGGAGCCGCGGCGGCCCGAACCGCACGAACTCGCCTTCCTCCAGCTGTCCGGGGGCACCACGGGCGTGCCCAAGCTGATCCCGCGCACCCATGACGACTACCTCTACTCCCTGCGCGGCTCCAACGGGATCTGCGGCGTCGACGCGGACACCCGGTTCCTGGTGGTGCTGCCCGCCGCGCACAACTTCCCCGCCAGCTCCCCGGGCTGGCTGGGCACGCTGTACGCGGGCGGCACCGTGGTGATGTGCCCGTCGCCCGATCCGGCAACCGCCTTCCCCCTGATCGAACGGGAGCGGATCACCATGACCGGCCTGGTGCCGCCGCTCGCCCTGGTGTGGACCGACACCGCCGCCGGGGCGGACCGGGACCTGTCCAGTCTGCGGCTGGTCCTGGTGGGAGGCGCCAAGTACAGCGAGGCGGCGGCACGGCGCCTCCAGCCCGCCCTGGGCTGCCGGCTGATGCAGGTCTTCGGCATGGCCGAGGGGCTGGTCAACTACACGCGCCTGGACGACCCGTACGAGACGGTGGTCACCACCCAGGGCCTGCCGATCTCCCCCGACGACGAGATACGCATCGCCGACGACCGCGACGAGGACGTCCCCGAGGGCGCGTTCGGGCACCTGCTGACCCGGGGCCCGTACACCATCCGCGGCTACTGGCGGGCCCCCGAGCACAACGCCCGCTCGTTCACCGAGGACGGCTTCTACCGCACCGGGGACATCGTGCGCCGCACCCCGACCGGGCACCTGGTGGTCGAGGGCCGGGCGAAGGACCAGATCAACCGCGGCGGGGAGAAGATCGCCCCGGAGGAGGTGGAGAACGCCGTCCTGCGCCACCCCTGGGTGCACGACGTCTGCGTGGTCGCGGTCCCCGACGCCTACCTGGGCGAACGCACCCTCGCCTACGTGATCCCACGCCCCGACGCGGGGCCGCTGAAGCCGGTGACGATCAAACGCTTCGTCCGCGAACAGGGCCTGGCCGCCTACAAGGTGCCCGACCAGGTCCGCTTCGTCGACGCGTTCCCCCACACCGGTGTCGGCAAGGTCAGCAAGAACGGGCTGCGGTCGGCCGCCACCGAGACGGCCGCCGCACACCCCACCGAGCAGCACTGAAAGGCCCCCACCACCATGGCACTTCCCGCCATCTGCGGCTATCCGCCGCCCACCGCCGGCGAGTTGCCGGAGAACCGGGTCACATGGGTCCCGGACCCGTCCCGCGCGGTGCTGCTCGTGCACGACCTGCAGCAGCACTTCCTGGACGCCTTCCCCACCGGCGAGCAGCCCCTGAGCGGGATGCTCCGCAACACGGCCCGGCTGATCGGAGCGGCCCGCGCGGCCGGTGCGCCGGTCGTCTACTCGGTGCAGCGCGGCGGCCAGACCCCCGCCGAACGCGGCCTGCAACTCGACTTCTGGGGACCGGGCGTCGCCGACGACCCGCGCGCGCTCGCGATCCCGGACGCGGTGGCCCCCGCACCCGGGGACACCCTGCTCACCAAATGGAAGTACAGCGCCTTCGTCCGCACGGAACTCGCCGGACGGATGGCCGCCTGGGGGCGCGACGAACTGATCGTCACCGGCGTGTACGCGCACATCGGCGTACTGATGAGCGCGGCGGACGCCTGGATGCGGGACATCCGCGCCTTCGTGGCCGCCGACGCCGTCGCCGACTTCTCCCGCGAGGACCACGACATGGCGCTGCGCTGGGCGGCCGGCCGCTGCGCCCGGGTCGACACCACCGACGCACTCACCGACGCGCTGAAGGGCGCACTCACCAAGGAGACCTGAGCAGCCATGGCACTCACCATCGAGCAGATCCGCCACGATGTCGCCGACTGCCTCGGCGAGGACCCCGCGGACGTACCCGTCGACGAGAACCTGGTCGACCACGGCCTGGACTCGGTCCGCATCATGTCCCTGCTGGAACGCTGGCGGCGCGACCACGGCGTCGCCGCCGACTTCGCCGACCTCGCCGAGCGGCCCGCCATCGAGGCGTGGGCGCCCCTGCTGGGGGCCGCCTCATGACCCTCGCACCGATCGGCGACACCACCGCCGCGCCCACCGACACCGGTCCCCGGCACGGGGCCGCAGACCGCGGACTGCCGCTCACCGCGGCCCAGTCGGGCATGTGGTACCTACAGGCCCTGGACCCCGACAGCCCCGCGCTGAACACCGCGCAGTGCCTGGAGATCCACGGCCCGCTGGACACCACCCTGTTCACCCGCGCCGTGCGGCAGGTGACCGACGAGGCGGACGCGCTCCGGGTCCGCGTCGCCGACCTGGCCGACGGGCCCCGCCAGTTCCCCTGCCGGTGGCCCGACCCGCCCCTGGAGGTGCGGGACCTGCGCGGCCGTCCGGACGCCGACCGGCAGGCCGAGGCGTGGATGGACGCGGACCTGGCCGTCCCCTTCGACCTCGCCGCCGGCCCGCTGTTCCGGTACGTCCTGTTCCGTACCGGCGAACAGCGGTGGCTGTACTACCAGCGGATCCACCACCTCGTCATGGACGGGTACGGCTACATGCTGCTGATGCGCCGCACCGCCGAGGTGTACACCGCGCTGGCCGAGGGCCGCCCACCCGCCCCGCGCCCCTTCGGCACCCTGGACCGGCTGCTCGCCCAGGACGCCGAGTACCGTGCGGGCGACGCGCGCGCCGCGGACGCCGCCCACTGGCGCGAGCTGCTCGCCGACCGTCCGGAGGCCCCGCTGCTCGCCGGCCGGTCCGCGCTGCCCTCCCGGTCGTTCCACCGCCGCAGCGCCCATCTGGACGGGCAGGAGGCGGCCCGGCTGCGCGAGCTGGCCGCCGGACTGCGTGCCACCTGGCCCGAGGTGCTGATCGCCGCCCAGGCGCTGTACACCTCCCGGGCCACCGCGCGCCGGGACGTGGTGCTGGGCCTGCCGATGATGAGCCGGATGGGCTCGGACGCCCTGCGGATCCCCGGCATGGTGATGAACGTGCTGCCCCTGCGGCTCGCGGTGGACCCGGAGGCCACCTTCGCCGAACTGGTCCGCCAGGTGGTCCTGGCCGTCCGTGCCGTCCGCCGTCACCAGCGGTACCGCTACGAGGACATCCGCCGCGACCTGGGCCTGCTCGGCGCGGGCCGGGCCCTGCTGGGGCCGCTGGTCAACGTGATGCCCTTCGACTTCGGCGCCGACTTCGCGGGCTCCCCGGCGCTGGCCCGCAGCCTGTCCTCCGGCCCGGTGGAGGACCTCACCGTCAACGTGTACGACCTCGGCGGGGAGCGGGGGCTGCGCATCGACCACGACGCCAACCCGGCTCTCCACGAGGACGCCGAGGTCGCCCTCCACCAGGACCGCTTCCTGTCCCTGCTGACCCGCCTCACCCGGACCGATCCGCACCTGCCGACGGCCGTGCACGGCGTCGCCCTGCCCGCCGAGCGGGCCCAGCTCCTGGACGCCCTCGACGACACCACCCGGGAACTGCCGGGCACCACCCTGATCGGCCCGATCGAGGCACAGGCGAACCGCACCCCGGACGCCCCGGCCCTGGTGTTCGGCGACAGCGTGCTGAGCTACGCCGAACTGAACGGCCGGGCCAACCGGCTGGCCCGCCACCTGATCTCGCTGGGCGCCCGTCCGGGCACCGTCGTCGCGGTCGCCGTGCCCCGCTCGGCGGAGCTGCCGGTCGCCCTGCTCGGAGTACTCAAGTCCGGTGCCGCGTACCTGCCGCTGGACCCGGACTACCCGGACGAACGCCTGGCCCACATGCTCACGGACGCCGCGCCCGTCTGCGCGGTCACCGACCGGGCGGGCCGGCTGCCGGAGACCACCCGAACGCCCCTGGCCGTGCTGGACGGGCTCGACCTCGACGGGTACCTGCCCACCAACCCGGCCCGCGCGCTCACCCCGTCGCACCCCGCGTACGTCATCTACACCTCCGGCTCGACCGGCCGGCCCAAGGGCGTCGTCGTCCCGCACGCCGCCATCGACAACCGGCTGCGCTGGATGCAGGGCACGTACCGGCTCACCCCCGGCGAGCGGGTGCTGCAGAAGACGCCGTCCTCGTTCGACGTGTCGGTGTGGGAGTTCTTCTGGCCGTTGCGGGTGGGCGCCACCCTCGTGGTCGCCGAGCCTGGCGGACACCGGGACCCGGCCTACCTGGCCCGGCTGATCCGCGAACAGGCGGTCACCACCTGCCACTTCGTGCCCTCCATGCTCCAGATGTTCCTCGCCGACCCGGCCGTCGCGGGCGGCGGCGTCCCTTCGGACAGTGCCCAGGGCGGTCTCGGCGGCCTGCGCCGGGTGTTCTGCAGCGGCGAGGCGCTCCCCCGGGACACCGCGCACACCTTCGCCCGCGTCCTGCCCGGAGTGGAGCTGCACAACCTGTACGGGCCGACCGAGGCGGCCGTCGACGTCACCCACCACGCCTGCCGGCCGGAGCACGACGGACCGGTGCCGATCGGCGCACCGGTGTGGAACACCCGTCTGTACGTCCTGGACGCCGCCCTCCAGCTCTGTCCGCCCGGCGTCCCCGGTGAGCTCTATCTCGCCGGTGCCCAGCTCGCCGACGGCTACCTGGGCCGTGCCGAGCTGACCGCCGCACGGTTCGTGGCCGACCCCTTCGGCCCGCCCGGCAGCCGGATGTACCGCACCGGAGACCTGGCGCGCTGGACACCCGAGGGCGAGGTCGAGTACCTCGGCCGCACCGACCACCAGGTCAAGCTGCGCGGCCAGCGGATCGAACCGGGCGAGATCGAGGCCGCACTGAGCGCGCGGGACGGGGTGGACGGCGCCGTCGTGCTGGTCCGCGAGGACCGGCCGGGCGACCAGCGGCTGATCGGCTACATCACCGGCGACGCCGACCCTGCCGCCGTCCGCA
Organism: Streptomyces sp. MUM 2J; assembly: GCF_022414535.1. Lineage (GTDB taxonomy): Bacteria > Actinomycetota > Actinomycetes > Streptomycetales > Streptomycetaceae > Streptomyces. The sequence continues at coordinate 221,665 of NZ_JADWYM010000001.1, read as the reverse complement.
GGGCCCTGACCGGGACCCTGCCGGAGCACATGGTCCCGGCGGCCGTGGTCCGGCTGGACTCCTTCCCGCTCAGCCCCAACGGCAAGCTGGACCGGCGTGCGCTGCCCGCCCCGGTGTTCGCGAGCGCCTCCAGGCGCCCGGCCACCGAGCGGGAGGCGGCGACGGCCCGGCTCTTCGCCGAGGTGCTCGGCCTGGAGGAGACCGGGCCCGACGACGCCTTCTTCGACCTGGGAGGCACCTCCCTGCTCGCGGTCCACCTGGTGGCCCGGGTCAGGGAGGAGTTCGGCGTCGAACTGACCGTCGGCTCGCTCTTCGCGGCGCCCACACCCGCCGCCCTGGCGGCCCGGATCGACGAGGCGGGCCCCGCCTCCCGGGACGCCCTGGGGACCGTACTCCCGCTGCGTGCCGAGGGCGACCGGCCACCGCTGTTCGCCTTCCACCCGGCGGGCGGCATCGCCTGGTGCTACGCGGGCCTTCCCGCCCGGCTCGGGCCGCGGCAGCCGGTGTACGGCGTCCAGGCGCCGGGACTGCTCGATCCGGCGCCGCTCCCGGACACCCTGGAGGAGACCGCTGCGCTGTACGTCCGGCACATCCGCCGTGTCCGGCCGTCCGGTCCGTACCGGTTGCTCGGCTGGTCGGTGGGCGGGGCGCTGGCGCACACCGTCGCCGTGCTGTTGCAGGAGGCGGGGGAGCGGGTCGACCTGCTGGCCCTGCTCGACGCCTTCCCGGCCGAGCAGTGGCGGGACCGGCCGGCACCGGAGGAGGGCGACGCGCTCACCGCCGTACTGCGGATGGCAGGCCTGGAACGGCGGGACGAGCGCAGCAGGGGCGACGTGGTGGCCTCGCTCAGCCGGGCGGGCAGCCCGCTGGCCGGGCTCCCCGGCCGGACGCTGTCCCGGATCGTCGACATCGTGCCGCACAACGCACGCCTGATGCGCGAGCACCACCACCGGCGCTACGACGGCGACATGGTGTTCTTCACCGCGGCGGCGCCCCGCAAGGAGGACTGGCTGACGTACGAGGCGTGGCGGCCCCATGCGGGCGGCCGGATCGTCAACGTCGACCTGGACTGCACCCATCCGCGGATGACACAGGACCGCCAACTCGACACCGTCGGCGCCGTCCTGGCGGCCCGGCTCAGGGAGATCGACGCATGAACCCCGGTGACCTCGCCCCCTTCGACCGGGCGACGCCCTACCTGGTGCTGGAGAACGATCGGGGCGCGCGGTCCCTGTGGCCGCAGTGGCGGCAGGTCCCGCCCGGCTGGACGCCCCGCTTCGGCCCCGCCGACCGCCAGGCCTGCGCGCACTGGCTGGAGACGGAGACGGAGACGGAGACGGAGAAAGAGACGGAGACGGCGGCAGAAGCGGAGTCGGTGCCGGGGACGGAGGCGTCCCCGGCGTGAGTGCCGTGTCCCGGGTGAGCGTGCCCGGAGCCGGGCCGGAAGGGCCAAAGGTGTGGGCCGTACGCCCGCCCGCCGCCGGCCCACGGAACGCGTCCACCCTGGACGCGGCGGAGCGCCGTCGTGCGGCGGCGCTCAGGCGGCCGGGCGACCGGGCGCTCTTCGCCGCCGCGCACACCGCCCTGCGGCAACTGCTCGGCGAGCGGCTGGACATGCGCCCGGCGGAGGTGCCGCTCACCCGCCTGCCCTGCCCCGGCTGCCGGGGACCGCACGGCCGGCCCGCCGTCGCGGGGGCGGCGGGCGAGCGGCTCCACTTCTCCCTCTCCCACTCGGGAGGGCTGGCTCTGATCGTGCTGGCGGACCGGCCGGTGGGGGTGGACGTCGAGCAACTGCCGCAGCCCCGTACGGCCATGGACGCGTCACGCGCCCTGCACCCCGTCGAGCAGCGGGAGCTGACGCGCCTGGCGGGCTCGGACCCCGCCGCGTGCGCCGTCGCCTTCGCCCGCTGCTGGACCCGCAAGGAGGCCTGCCTGAAGGCGACCGGCGAGGGCCTCGGGGGAGCGGGACCGCGCACCCTGCTCGTCGGCACCGGTCCCCGGCCGCGGGTGCCGGCGGGCTGGTGGGTCGCGGACGTACCGGTGCCCGCGGGCTACGCCGCGGCGTGCGCGCTGCCGGACAGCGCGGCCACCAGCGCGTCGGCCAGCTCGGCCCGCCAGCACAGGTAGTCGTGGCCGCCGTTGAACTCGCGGTGCACGGCGTCGTGGTAGCCGGCGGCGGTCAGGGCGGCCCGCAGCCGCCGGGCGGCGGGCAGGGCCACCCACTCCTGCTCGCCGAAGGCGAACCGGAAGCGCACCGGCACCCGTGCGGAGGCGGCCAGCGCGTCCGCGAACCATTCGGCGTGCGGGCCCGCGGGCCACCAGAAGGAGCCCGACTGGGCCAGCACGTGCCCGAACCGGTGCGGGGCCGTGAGTCCGGCGTAGGCCGCCATCAGCCCGCCCAGGCTCTGCCCGGCGATCACGGTGCGACCGGGGTCGCGGGTGAGCGGCAGGTGCTCCGCCGCCCACGGCAGCAGCTCGTCGGCGAGGAAGGAGACGTACTCCGGACGGCAGGTCAGCTCCCGGTACCGGGTGTCCGCGTCGACCGAGTCCGGCAGGACGGCGGCGACCGGCGGGATCAGGCCGTCGGCGATCAGGTTGTCGAGCAGGTGCGCCACACCGAGGTGGGGCCCCCAGTGGTCGCCGTCCAGGAGCACCAGCACGGGCAGTTCGCCCGGTCCACGCCGGGCGGGCTCGTACAGCCAGACCCGGCGGCCGGTACCGAGCGCCGTACTCGTCACCCGGTGCTCGCCCAGCGTGCCCCCCGCGGTACCGGGGCGGGGCACCCATGCGGACGCGCCGGGGGCGTCCGGGAGTTCGGCGTACGGCAGCGGACTGCCGCTCCAACGGCGGGGAAGGCGGCGTGGGTTGAACGGGTCGCTGCGGTGTCGGGCCCGCAGCCAGGGCCAGTAGGGGGCACTGCCCGGATCCGGGCGCCCGGCAGCCGTGCCGCCGCCGCCCTCGTGCCCCGCGGCTGCGCCCTTCGCGTTGTGAGCGTTGTCCGTGTTGTTGGCGTTGTTGGCGTTGTTGGCGTTGTTGGCGTTGTCTGCGTTGTCTGCGTCGGCTGTGTCGGCTGTGTCGTCGACGAGCAGGTCGTAGGTGCCGTGCCAGTCGCGGCGCAGGCGGACCGTCCAGTGCCAGACATCCGTGCCCGGTACCCGGTCCATGAGGTTGTCCTCGGGGGAGCGCGGGTCGCCGATCTTGTTGGGCATGACCTGGACGGCCCGGGTGGTGTGATCGCCGCGCCACAGGAAGGTGACCGCCGCGTGGTCCGGGTCTCCCCCGGGGTCCGGCCCGACCAGCGGAGTACCGGCACGGAGCACCCGCTCCCAGAACTCCGCCTCGTCCGCCGGGGACGGCAGGTCCACGGCGGCCCCGGAGAGCCGGGGCACCGGGTGCGGACGGGGCAGCCGGGGCGGTCGTCGCAGGGGGTCCGCGGGCAGCGCGGGCAGGGTCATGGGGCCTCCGAACAACGGGGGGCGGCGAACTTAGGGTCACCTTACCTTTCGTGTGGGTCGGGGTGCCCAGGCCGCGTGAGCGGCTGACCCTCCGCCGCGCGGGGCGGCCCGTTCCCCGGGTGGGTGCGCCCGGCCCCGGGCGACTTCCTGGAGCAATGCCCTTGCGTCCGAGGCGTGTCGTGACGCTCGCCACCGATCCGGCAAGCGCCTCGCCACCCCGCCGAACGTCCGCGAGGACGGGGCACCGCGCCCTGCCGGCTCCTCGCCGGCCGGCCGTCCCGGCGTCAGCCGGCGGCGCCGCCGCGCAGGCGCCGCCGATGCGCCCGCACGTAGTGGTCCCGCCGCTCGGCGTCACGGGCCAGGTCCACGCCCGTCCTGGCCAGCAGGCGCGCGGCGTCCAGCAGCGCGGTGTCCGCGGCCGGGGTGGTCATCTCGTCGGCGAACTCCGCGTGGTGCGGGGTCGCCCGGCAGCCGAGGACGCCGATGTGCGGGTGGATCGAGGGCAGCACGTGGCTGACGTTGCCCATGTCGGTGGAGGCGCTCACGCTGCCCGGCGGCACCGGCTCGGCGGCGCGGCCGAACTCCTTCAGATGACGCTCGTACGTCCCCAGCAGCCAGGGGTCCTGCCGCAGGTCGAGGTAGTCGGGCTGGGTGCGGCGGATGTCGGCCGTGGTCCCGGTGGCGATCGCGGCGCCCCGGAAGCAGTCCAGGACCCGTTCGGTGAGCGGGGCCAGTTCCCCGGCGGCGGGTGCCCGCACCTCGTACTCCAGGACGGCCCGCTCCGGGATCATGTTGGTGCGCTGCCCGGCTTCCCGGACGAACCCCGCGACCCGTGAGGCGGAGGTGATCTGCTGCCTCAGCAGGCCGACGGCGACCTGGGCGACGACCGCCGCGTCACCCGCGTTGAGCGCCTCGTGCGGGGACTTGGCCGAGTGTGCCGTGCGTCCCCGGAAGACCACCTCGAAGCGGGCGGCGGCGGTGGTGCGGTCGCCACCGAAGGTCAGGTCGGTGGGGCCCGGGTGCACCATCATCGCCACCGCGACATCGTCGAACGCCCCGCGCTCCAGCATCAGGACCTTGCCCCCGCCGTGCTCTTCGGCGGGCGTACCGAGGAGCTTCACCCGGAGGCCGAGACGGTCGGCCACGGCGGCCAGGCCGATTGCGGCACCCACGCCCGCGGCGGCGATCAGATTGTGCCCGCACGCGTGCCCCACCCCGGGAAGGGCGTCGTACTCCGCGCAGATCCCCACCGTGAGATCGCCCTCGCCCGCCGTCGCGGTCAGCGCCGTGGGCAGGTCGCAGACACCACGCTCGACGTCGAACCCGGCCTCCTGCAGGACCTCGGCCACCCGGGCCGCGGCCCCGTGCTCGGCGAACGCCGTCTCCGGCTCGGCGTGGACGGCCCGGCTCAGCGCCAGCAGCCGGGCGCTCCAGCGGCCGACGGCCCGGTCCGCGTGGTCGTACAAGAAGTCGTCGCTGGTCATGGCTCCCCTGTGCCGGCGTCGTCGTGGCCGGGCATGCGGCACGCGTCGGGCGCCGGCACCCCGTCTGGTCCCCCCGCCCGGGACGGTACCGTTCCGCGCCGGCGGCCCCGCCACCGGTGCCGCCGCGCCGACGGGGCGGATCCCCTCGTGGCCGCCCCCAGGATCCGTCGTGCGCCCGGCACCGGGCGTCCTCCGCGCACGTGCGGGGCCGCCCGGCGAGGCGGCCCCGCACGGTTCGGCCGAGATCAGTGAGCCGGGGACCATCCCGGGGGGAGCGCGGCGAGCCGGGGCTCCAAGACGGCCGGGTCGCCGGACACCACGCCGGTGAAGCGGTCGGGGGCGAGGCGGCGGGCGGCGTCGCGGACCGCGTCGGGGTCGACGGTGCGCAGCCGGTGCAGATGGCCCGGCAGCCAGTGGTGGTCGAGCCCGGCCCGGTCGAGGGCGACGAGCAGGCGGGCCAGGCCGCGTCGCCCCGACAGCGACAGTGCGGTGAGGCCGGCCGCGTGGGACCGGGCCGCGAGTACCTCCTCCGCGGTCGGCGGCACCGCGCCGGCCACAGCCGCCAGCTGCTCGTGCGTCGCCCGCAGGGCCGCGCCCGCGGTGTCCGGGTCGGTGTCGAACTCCACGAGCAGCGAGGCCCGTCGGCCGGCGTGCTCCGACAGGCGGGACTGCGCCTGGTAGGTCCAGCCGTGCCGTTCGCGCAGTTCACCGACGAGCCGGGAGGAGAAGAAGCCGCCGAACACCATGTTGGCGACGACCAGGGCCTCGTAGCCGGGGTCGGTGCGCGGCGGCGCGTCCGCGGCGAGCCGGATCTGCGCCTGGCGGGCGCCGGGGCGGGCCACCACGGTCACGGGGCCGGTGCGCAGCGGGGGCGGCGCGGTGGGCCCGGTGGCGGGACGGCCGGCGCGCCAGCCCGCGAGCGCCCCGCAGACGAGATCGGCGGTCGCCTCGGGGTCGCCGCTGCCGACGACGGCCAGAACCGATCCGCGCGGCACCACACGGTCCGCGGCCAGGCGGGCGACGGCACCGGGCTCCACGGCGGCCACCAGGTCGGCCCGAGGGGTCTCACGGGTGATCGGATGGTCGCCGAAGGCACGCAGCAGCAGCGCCTCGCGGACGAGGTGGCGGGGTGCGCTGCGGGCCACCTCGATACGGCGCAGCAGGCGGGCGCGTTCGGCGATGACGTCGGACGGGTCGAGCGCCGGGGCGGCCAGGCAGCGGCCCAGGACGTCGAGCAGCCCGGGCAGCCCGTCGTCGAGAGCGGTGCCGGACACCTCCAGGCCCTCCGGGTCGACGCGCACCGAGAGCCGCCCGCCGGCGTCGGCGACGCGGTCGTCGACAGCGGTCCGGTCGAGGGCGGACGGCCCGGCGGTTCCGCCGAGCAGGGTGGCGGCCAGCACCTCGGCGGTGGCGCCGCATTCGGCGGGCCCGCCGTCGAAGGGGACGTGCAGCCGCAGTTCGGCGAGCGGCACGGCGGGCCGCCGCACGGCGATCACCCTGAGGCCGTTCGCCGCGGTGCGGGTCACGGCCTCCGGCGGCCGCACGGGGAGCGGGGTGCCGAGCGGGGGAAGCCCGGCGGGCGGACGGCCGGTTCCGGCGCGCGGGGGAGCGGGCGGGGTGGTCCCGGACGTGGCGGCGGTGGTCATCCTCGGCCTCCGTGGGTGGGCGCCGGGCGCAGCAGCACGCCGCGGCGGTGCCGGCCGGCCAGCGCGGTCGCGGCGTCGGCTATCTGCCGGGGCGTGGTCCGCAACAGGCGTTCGGGGAGCCGGTCGGCGAGGGCGGCGTCCCCGTGGTGGAGCTCGAAGCGGCCGTGGGCGCGGGCGCGGGAGCCGAGCCGGTCCAGGGTCAGGTACTGCTCGGTGGCCAGCCGGGCGGCGGCACGGGTGAGTGCGGCCGGGTCGGGGCCCTTGTCGGCGAGCCGTTCCAGGGCCTCGAAGGCGGCGTCGGCCACGGCCTCGGCGGTGTGCTCGGCGGGGGTCATGGCGCGGATCACGAACACGTCCGGGTCGCGAACCTCCCAGGGCACCCCGGTCAGCCCGGCACCGGCGTGCACGAACGTGGCGAGCCGGCGTTCGCGGACGACGGTGCGGTGCAGCAGGGACGTCTCGCCGTCGCCGAGCAGCGCCCCGAGCACGGTGGCGGCCCGGTAGCCGTCGAAGTCGCCGACCGGGTCGGGCAGGCGCAGGCCCAGGGCGAGGGCGGGCAGCGGCAGCCCCGGCACGTCGTGGACGTCGATCCGGTCCGCGGTCGGCTCCGGCTCGCCGAACCGGGCGCGCGGTGGGACGGGACGGGCGGGCAACGGGCCGAAGTGACGGGCTATGGACTTGGCGCAGCGGTCGGCGTCGACGGCGCCGACCACGGTGAGCACCGCGTTGCCGGGGGCGTAGTAGGCGTCGAAGAAGGCAGCGAGGTCGTCGGGGCCGCTCGCCCGGAGGTCGGCCAGGTCGCCGTACCCGTTGTGGGTGTTGGCGAAGGTGGTGAAGACGGCGGGGGGCAACTGCACCCAGGGGAAACCGCCGTAGGGACGGCCGGTGATGTTGCGGCGCACCTCCTCGCCGACCACTGCGATCTGGTGGGCGAGGGTCTCCTCGGTGATGCGGGGCGCGCGCATCCGGTCGGCCTCCAGGAACAGCACCCGTTCCAGGGCTTCGGCCGGCACCACCTGGTAGTACGCGGTGTGGTCGCGGTGGGTGGTGCCGTTGAAGATGCCGCCGGCGGCCTGCACGAGGCGGGCGTGCAGGCCGCGTCCGACATGTTCGCTGCCCTCGAACATGAGGTGCTCGAAGAGGTGGGCGAAGCCGCTGTGTCCCTCGGGTTCGGAGCGGAACCCGACGTCGTAGGTGACGGCGACCGCCACGGCGGGCGCGTCGTGGTCCTCGGTGATCACGACGCGCAGACCGTTGTCCAGACGCAGGCGGCGCGGCACACCGCGCTCGGCCGCGGGCCGCGCCGGAGCGGCCGGGGCGCTCATCGCGCCGTGTCCTGCATCGCGCGGATGCCGAACCGTCCGGCGAACAGCACCAGCAGGACGGCCAGCCCGGCGCCGAGGAGCACCCGGGTGCTGTCGAGGTCGCCCGCGAACAGATGGCGTTCGGCGGTCACGACGTGGGTGAGCGGGTTGATCCGGGACAACCAGGCCAGCCACGTGGGGGCCAGCGACATGGGCAGCAGGATCCCCGAAAGCAGCAGTACCGGCAGGGTCACGGCGTTGAGCACGCCGCTGTAGGCCTCCTCCTGGCCCATGCGGAGGGCGAGCCCGTACGACAGCGAGGACATGCCGGCGGCGAGGACCCCGACGAGCAGGACGGCCAGCAGCACGCCGGGCAGGGAGGCGCGCAGCCCGACGGCGACCGCGCCCAGCACCAGCACGCTCGCCTGCACCAGCAGGACGACGACGTCCCGGGCGACCCGGCCGGCCAGCAGGGCGGTCTTGTGGGCGGGGCTGACCCGCATGCGGTCCAGGACACCGGCGCGCCGCTCGTTGAGGATGCCGATGCCGACGAAGATGCAGCTGAACATGGCCTGCTGGACGAGGAGCCCGGGGACGAAGACGCTCCAGGAGTCGGCGTGGTCGAAGCCGGGCCCCTCGGACAGCTTGAGCAGCAGCGGCCCGAAGAACACCAGGTACAGGGTGGGCTGGATGAGACCCACGGCGACCCAGGCGGGGTTGCGGACGGTGTAGCGCAGGGAGCGCTGGAACACCGCGAGGGCGTCGTTGACAGGCTGGGGGGTCACTGGTCCTCCCGGGGGGTGGCCGTGGCGGTCCCGCTCGCCGCCGGTCGGGCCGCCGCGCCGGCCACGGCGGGGGACGCGGCGCTCGCCGCGGGCTTTGGGCGGGCGGCCGTGCCGGGTGCGGGTGGGCCGGCGGCCGTGGCGGCCCCGGCGTCAGGGGCGGGGGCGGAGGCGGGGGCGGTCTCGGACGCCGTGCAGGGCGTTTCGCCCTCCCCGCGCCGCCCTTGCGGTTCCCGCTGCTCGTGCTGTTCCCGCTGCCCGTCGTCTCCCGGCTGTCCCTGCTGCTTGTGCCGGGTTTGCTGCGCGTGCATCGAACGCCCGGTCAGGCTGAGGAACACGTCGTCCAGGGACGGCCGTTTCACGAGGACCGACTCGACGTCCACGCCCGCGTGGTCCAGCTCCCGCAGCATGTCGGCGAGCCGGCGGCGCGCCTCGACGACCCGCACCTGCACCGCGTCGGCGGCCTTGTCCACCCGGCCCCCGGGCACGGCACGACCGACGGCGACGGCGGCCTCGGCGACCTGCCGGGTGGCGATGACCACGGTGTCCCCGGCGGTGGCGTCCTTGAGTGCCTCCGGGGTGTCGTCGGCGATCACACGGCCCTCGTCGACGACGGTGATCCGGTCGCAGATCTGGTCGGCCTCGTCCAGGTAGTGGGTGGTGAGGAAGACCGTCACGCCGTGTTCGGTGCGCAGCGAGCGCACGTGCTCCCACACGGCGGCCCGGCTGTGCGGGTCCAGACCGGCGGTCGGCTCGTCGAGGAAGAGCACCCGGGGCCGGGACACCAGGCCCAGGGCGATGTCCAGTCTGCGCCGCTGCCCGCCCGAGAGGGTCTTGGCCAGCCGGTGCTCCAGACCCTCCAGACCGAAGTCCGCGCACAGCTGCGCGGCGCGCTCGGCGGCCTCGCGGCGCCCCAGGCCGTGCAGCCGTGCCTGGGTGCGCAGTTCGTCCACCACCCGGTGCTCGCTGCCCGCGGCGCCGCCCTGCCCGACCAGTCCGATCCGCCGCCGTACCTCGCGGCGCTCGGTGACCACGTCGTGGCCTGCGACCCTGGCCGTCCCGGCGGTCGGGTCCAGCAGTGTCGTCAGCATCCGCACGGTGGTGGTCTTCCCGGCGCCGTTGCGGCCCAGCAGACCCAGCACCTCGCCCTCGGCGACGTCCAGATCCACCCCGCGGACCGCTTCCACAGCACCGTGCCTGCCCGGGAAGGTGCGCTCCAGCCCTCGCGCGGCGATCATGCGGGTGTCCCCGTTCCGCGCCCGGCACGGCCGTTCGGCCGTGGACTGATCGTGTGGCCCTCGGTCATCGTGCTCCCTTCCCTGTTGGTCGGCGCCCGGAGGCGGCCCCGAGCCGCCCGGTGGCACCGGGCGGCACCCCGTGGCGTGGCCCGCCGCCGGCCGGCGTCCGCCGGTTCGCGCGTCGTCCCGGATCCGCGCCGCTCCGTCGCCGCGCGTGGTGGCGCGCGCCCCGCCACCGCCGGACACAGGGGGCGGCGCGGAGGTGCGGTGGTACGGGCGGTGGTGCGGACCCGCGGACGATGGACGGCAACGCGGACCGGTGCCTGCGGGCTGCGCCGCGGGCCGCCTCTCCCGGCCACCGGCCACGGCGTTCGGGCACGACGGCCGGGTCGGGCGGCGCCCGGTACGCGGACCGACGATGCCCACGTCGGCGGCCCGCGTCCAGCGGTTCGGGGCGCCCGGGAGCGGCCTGGCACCAAGCTGCAGATCCGGCCGGTGATCCGCAGTTTGCTGCCGCCCGGCAGGCCTTGTTGCGGCGTGACGCGGTCGCCCACGATGAGCACCGCTCCGGTCGGCCCGTGCCGGCCGGCGGGCCGTCTCCGACGTACCGCCGGCCGCACGTCCCCGGCGGCCCGCCCGTCCGGACGGCACCTGACGCACCTGGACCGTGCCGGCCGGAGCGACCTCGCGGACACGTCCCGCTCACCCTGCGGGCGAGTCCGACAAACACCCACGAAGGGAACATGCGACATGAGCCAGACCGCGACCGAGTTCGCCGCCTTCGACCTGGAGGACCTGCAGGTCCTCGACGTGAACGACGCGGTGGCGCTGCCCGAGATGGGCGCGTCGATCATCATCAACAACGCGGAGTTCGTGGACGACGCGGAGGACGTGGTCGACGGCGCCGCGCTGGACGCCGCCTCCATCTCCTCGTCCTCGTCGTGCTGCTGCTGCTGACCGTCCGGCACTGACGGCGCTCGCGGCCCGGTCCTCAGCCCGGGCTCATGTGTGTGCCGGCCGCCGGCCGGCTCGAATACCGCTCATCACGGCGGGGGGACCACGGTCCACCAGGGTTCCCCCGCGCCCCTTCCGGAGGAGGCTCGCGTGGATCTGCCCGGACGGACCCGCATCGTACGGGTCCACGACCACTCGACGGACCCGCTGCCGCTGCTGCGCCTGCTGGCCGGTCCGCTCCGGGAGCTGACGGCACAGCAGTGGGTGCCGCTGGCGCATGTGCGCCGCGGCTGGCTGGGAGGCTCCCATCTGCGGATCACACTGCGCCCCCTGGCCAGCAACACCCTGCTTCTGGACGACTTCGCGGAACTCGCCGGCCGGGCCGCCCGGTCGTTGCCCGCGACCGCCCCCGACGAGGCGGCCTACCGGGTGCGGGCCGCGGAACTGGGCCGCTGGGAGAACGTCCCGCCGCCCCATCCGCCGCTGCGCGCCCAGGGCGTGGTGGAGGTCGACGAGGAGACCGAACCGCCGCCGGGCTGGACGCCCGCCCTGGCCGACGCCCGCGACCAGCTGTCGTCCCATCTGCTGTCCCCGCTGCTGCACAGCGTGGGAGCCGTGCCCGGTGCCCCGGCCCCGGAGCGCGGGACCGGGCCGGCGGACGGCGCGGAGGGTACCGGCGCGGACGGCACGGACGTCCTGCGCCTGGTGACGCGGGTGCTCGCGCTGCTCGCCCGCGGCCACCCGTACGGGCTGGGTGTGGGCACGCTGCCCTACCGTTCGCACGCCGAGGGCGTCATGTCGGCGGTCGGCGGGCGCACCGACCTGCGGAGTGCCTTTCGCGAACGGTACGCGAGGGACCGGGAGTTCTTCGCCGCCGCCGTCGCCGAGGAGCCGTTGTCCGCCACCCTCCCTCCGGCGCCGTCGGCCTTCGCGGCCCCTCAGGAACCGGCGTCCACCGGCTCTGCCGCGGCTCCGCCCGGCATGTCCGTGCTGGCGCACTGGGCCGCGGCGTTCGCCCGCTGCCGGGGAGTCGCCGAGGCGTTCACCGCGACGGGCCTGATCACCGACGAGACACTGGGCGCCCTGGGGTCGGCCACGGCCCCCACCGACGACCGGCCGGTGCCCAACGCCTTCCACACCGCGGCCCACCACAGCGGCATCACCGTGAGCGAGCCGTACTGGCAGACCGCCCACCGCCTCGTCCTCAACACGCTCTACTCGGCCCTCACCTGCCTGGGCGTCAGCCCGTTGCGGCGCTACTACCTGTGCTACGGGGTGAGCGAGGCCGCCGACGAACTGCTGGGCGAGACCTGGCTGGAGCGCATGTCCGGCTTCGCCGAGCGGGAGCTCCCGGAGCAGGTGCGCACCGCCGTCGAGGCCGCCGCCCGGCCACCGGTGCCCAGCCCATGAGCTCCCGGACGTCGCAAGAGGCCACGCCACCACCGTGCCGCCGGGCCCCGGGGGCGGCCCGGCCTCGGGGCCGGGGCCTGCCGGCCTGACGGGGGCCCGCACGCCCCGGCCCGCCCCACACCCGTACACCGTGCCGTCCCCGCCCGCCCCGGCACCGTACGGCACGCCTCCCGCGCCCGCTTTGGTGACCGGCCCGCCCGTGTCCCGGGCCCGCCGCGCGGGCCCACCCGATCCCGCCCGCACCGCCATCGGACCCGCCACCGCGAGGCGTCCGGCGGCGGGCCCGGCGCCCGTGCGGTGCCACCGCCGCCCACCGCCGGGCCGAGACACCCCTTTTGGAGACCACCATGCGCTTCGGCGTGTCCTTCCTTCCCGACTCCGCACCGGACGCCAAGCCCGCCACCGAGTACTTCCGCGACGTGCTGCGCATGTCCCGGATCGCCGACGAGTCCGGCATGCACTACGTCAAGATGACCGAGCACTACCTGCACCCCTACGGCGGCTACTGCCCCAGCCCGCTGGCGTTCCTGTCCGCGGTGGCCGCGCAGACCCGTTCCGTCCGGCTGATGACCGGCTGCGTGCTGCCGGTCTTCCACCACCCCATCGACCTGGCGTCCCGCATCGCCATGGTGGACGCCATCAGTGACGGCCGGCTGGAGATCGGCTTCGCCCGCGCCTACCTGCCCTACGAGTTCGAGGCGCTCGGGGTGCCCATGGACGGCAGCCGCGCCCGGTTCGAGGCCACCGTCGACGCCGTCGGCCGGCTGCTCACCGAGGAGGGTGTCACGCTCGACACCCCGTTCTTCTCGTTCCGGGACGCCACCGTGCTGCCGCGGCCCACGCAAGCGCCGCGACCGCCGTTCTGGGTCGCCGCGGTACGGTCCCCGGAGAGCTTCGTACGCATCGGAGAGCTGGGGCACGGACTGCTCATCACGCCCTCCGGCACCTCCTTCGACGATGCTCTGGTCGGCTCCTACCGGGAGAGCTTCGCCCGCGCCCACGGCGCCGGGGCGGCACCCCGGGTCGCGGCCAGCCTGCCGCTGTTCGTGGCGGAGACCGACCAGGAGGCCCGCCGCATCGCCGACATCCATCTGGACCGCTACCTGAAGGTGTGGACCTCCGCGCTGACCCGCTGGGACGACACCACCTCCAGCGACTACCAGGGCTACACCGGCTTCAACCGGATCGCCCGCACTCTCACCGCGAAGGACCTGCGCTCCTCGGGCACCGCCTTCGTCGGCTCCCCCGCGCACGTGGCGGAGCAGATCGGCCGGTTCCAGGAGCGGCTGGCCGCCGACGTGCTGCTGTGGCAGACCGACTTCGGCGGGCTGGGCGGTGCGGAGGCCTTCCGCAGCCTGGAGCTGTTCGCGTCCGAGGTGATGCCGCTCCTGGGCGGTGCCCCGGCCGAGCCGGCGGCCGCCACCGTGTGAGACCACCGCCGCGGAGGTCGCGGGACCCCTTCCCCGTAGGGCCCCGTGACCACCGCGGCGGTACCCCGGCGGGCCGGGCTCCGTGGACCCGGCCCGCCGGGCGCCCCGGCCGGGCGGACCCGGCCGCCGACCCGCGGAACCGGCCGTGCGGGACCCGGGACGGCCGCCCCGGTGGCCACCTGTCCGGCCGTCGGTCCGGTCCTCCCGGTCGTCGCCCCGCCCGGCGACCGCGTCCCCGCACCCGGACGGAGCCGCCGCCCGGACGGAGCCGCCGCCCGGCCGGGGCCGGCCCCGCCGGCCGTACCGGCTCCGTCCGCCGCCCCCGCAGTGAAACCCCGGGCCCGCCCGCCCGTCCGCCGGGCCCGCACAGGAAGGTGACCGCCCGCCATGTCCGTCGACACCTCCGTCGAGCCGACCTCCCCGCCGCAGCCGGCGGAACCCGCCCGTGCGGGCCGGCCGGTCCTCGCCGACACCCTGCTGATGCGGGTCAACCCCCTGCCCGGCCGCCGCCTGGGCGCCCCCGGCCTCACCGTCGCCCTGCGGGCGCTGGCCGCCGCCGGGACCGACGCCGCGAAGGTCGCCGACCAGGCCTGCGACGAGCTGTACGACGTGGCGGGCCGGGCCACCGGCAGGGACCGGCACCGCGCCCTGCAACTGCGCCGGGACATCCACAACCAGCGGGACCCCGCTCCCGCGCTGATGTCCGGCGACTGGCCGCCCGCGGTCGCCGCCTGGCTCGACGCACGGCAGCGGTCGCTGCTCGCACGGGCCGCGCTGACCGCGGGACACGGCGAACTGGTCGCCCACGAGCGGGCCGTACTGGCCGAACTGTGCGCCGCCGAACCGTTCCAGCTCTCCCTGGCGCTGAACTCGCCGCAGGTCCTGGACGCCGTCCGGCGCTACCGCTCCGGCTTCGCCGCCCCCTCCGCCCGGCTGCGCAAGTCCGAGCGCGGCATCCTCCAGCACCTGACCCGGGCCATGGTGCGCACCAGCCCGCTGTCCCGGTTCACGGCGGTCGGCTTCGCCCACTGGTCCCCGCAGGGGCAGCGGCTGGACGCCGGAGACTTCGACCGCCGGTCGGCCCGCGCGTTCGTCTCCCTGGACCGCGCGCTGTTCGGCGCCGTGGTGACCGGCACCGGTGAGCGGCCCTGGGACACCGAGCGGGCCGCCGCCGGGCTGCCCGCCGTCGTCGAGAGCAACCGCAGCCTGCGTGCCGACGACTCCCAGGTACGTTTCGTGCGCCGCCTCGCCTCCGGCGTGAAACTGGTCAGCGCCTCGCTCACCCGCCCGCTGTCGGTCCTGCTGGCCCTCACCGCCCTGGGCCCGATCCGCACCGACGTGCTCGCGGCGGAACTGACCGCACGGCTCGGCCTGCCGCCCGCCCGCACTGCCGGGTTCCTCGCGCAGGCGCTCGCCGCGGGCATCCTGCGGCCCGGTCCCGCCCTCGACGAGCAGCTCGCCGACCCCCTGCCCGCGGCCCGCGCCGTCCTGCGGCGGCAGGACCCGGACGCGCTGCCCGTCCTGGACGAGACGGAACGCGCGCTGCGCGACCTGACGTCCGGCGGTGTCAGCGGACGGGTGGCCGCACTGACCCGGCTGCGCCGCGCCGAGGCCGACCTCAACGCCCGCTCGCTCAGGCCGGCCCGGCTGCACGTCAACGAGGACCTCGTGCTGCCGCCCGCCCAGGTCACCGACGAGGGATACGGTCCGGCCCTGGCCGACCTGGCCGACGTCACCTCGTTCCTCTCCGTCTTCGACCGGCACCACGAGGTGCGTGCCCTGCTCGGCACGGCCTTCGCCGACCGCTACGGGCCGGGCGCCCGCGTCGATCTGCTGGACGCCGCCGACGACCTGGTGACCATGGTCTACCGGCGTGAGACCGCGCTGAGCGCCGCCACCGCCGAGGACTTCGGGCCGCCCGACGGCGCCCTCGCCGACCTGCTGGCGCTGCGCTCGGAGGCGGTGGGCCACGTACTGCTGGCCGTCGACGCGGCCGGGGACGCACCCGAGGCGGCCCTCGACCCGGCCGCGTTGGCCGCGTTCGCCGACCGGATGCCCGCGTTCTTCCGCCGCCGGGCGGCCTCGTACGCACTGCTGGTGCAGCCCGCCGACGGGCGGCTCGTGCTCAACGACTGCTACGGCGGCCGGAACCTGCTCGGCAGCCGCTTCCTGGGCCCGGACCGGGACCTCGGCGGCGACACGGCCGACCGCACCGCCGCGCGGGTGCTGCGCCAGTTCGGCAGCGCGGGCGGCACGGTGCTGGAGGACCGCGGCCTGCACAACGCGAACATCAACCACCGGATCCCCCTGCTGCCCGACACCCTCACCCCGGAGGACTGGGCGGGCCTCCGCCTCGACCACGACCCCGCCACCGACACCCTCTCCCTGACCGACCGCGACGGGCGCACGGTGGTCCCGGTCACCTGCGGCATGAAGTGGTCGGAGCTGCTGCCGGCGCCGCTGCGCATCGCCATGTGGCTGGCCGACAGCGGGCGCGTCACCCTGGACCCGCTGGCCGGCGTCCGCGCCCGCCGGCTGCGGGCCGGCGAGCCCGCCGGACGCACCATGGCCCTGCCCCGGCTGACGGCCGGTCAGGTGGTGCTGGGGCGCCGCCGCTGGTACCCCGGGGACGACTTCCCCGCGGAGGCCGGCGCCCTCGGTGAGGCGGAGCACCTGATCGCGCTGACCGACTGGCGCGCCGCGCACGACGTGCCCGAGGAGGTCGTCGCCAAGACCCCGCTGGGCGGCCTGCCGTCCCGCGAGGGCGACGACGGCGTGCGCGCCTACGTGCAGGCCCGGCGCCGCGACAAGCCGCAGTACCTGGACCTGGGCAGCGCGTTGACGGCACGGGTGCTGCCCCGGCTGCTGGACCGGCGCAGCCCCGGCTACCTGGAGGAGGCCCTGCCCGGCGTCCGGCCCGGGCGGCACGCGGTGGAGTGGGCGGTCGAGTACGACCTGCCCGCCGGGGACGCGGCCGGCCCGCCCCCGGAACCGTCCGGCGGTACCCCCACCCGGCCGGAGGCGACCGCACGGACCGAGGGGGACGCCCGATGACCGCGTCCACCGCCCCCTCCGCCACGCCGCGTACGGAGGGCACCGCGGCCCCGGAGACGTCACACGGCCGGACCGCGGGCGGAGCGGCTCAGGCCCGTCCGGGCCCCCGTACCCGGGTGAAGCTGCGCTCCGGCGCCCATCTGGCACCCGTGGCCCGGGGCGTGCACATCTCGCACTCCCGGCGGTCGTTCGTCCTGGGCGGACCGCCCGCGCTGTTCGCCCTCCTCGACCGGCACCTCGGCCCGCTGTCGGACGGCACCTGCCTGGACGACCTGGTCGCGGCCGACGGCACCGAGCAGGCCCGCCCGGTCCTTGCGCACATCCTGCGCACCCTGCTGGACCAGGGGGTGCTGCTGGACCTGGACGCCCTGGAGACCCCCGAGCCCGACCCGGACACCGCCGAACGGTACGCCGACGTCCTGGCGTTCCTGGAGGACCACAGCGACGACCCCTACGGGGTCCTCGCCGCGCTGCGTTCGGCCACCGTCGAGGTGCGCGGCTCCGGACCGGCGGTCCCGGCCCTGCTGCGGGGTCTCGCCGCCCACGCGGTGGAGCGGGTCCGGCTCCTGCCGGACGCTCCCGCACCAGAGTACGCCGGGGGCCCCGGCGCCGGAGAACCCGGCGCCGGGGAGCCCGTGCCCGGGCACGGGCCCGACGTCACCGTGCTGGTCGCCGATGTGGACCGGCCCGGCGGCCCCGACGAGACCGAGGTCTGGCGCACCGCGTCCGCCGCGGGGCACCCCTGCGTGGTCGTGGTGGCCCGGACCGATCTGGCCGCCGTGGCCGCCCCCGGTCCCCGCGGCCCTGCCGCGGACCCGCAGGCGGCTCTGGAGCGGGCCGCGTCCTGGGCCGCGCTCGAACCGGACGGCTGGACGCCGCGCCCGATGAGCGCCGTGCTGGCCGGTGCCCTGGCCGCCCGCGCCTGCGTCGAGGTCCTCACGGGCATCGGTACGGACCCGGCGGACGGCTCGGGCACCGGCCCGGCCGGCCCCGCGGCCGACCAGGTCTCCGGGCACGCCCCGGACGCCGCACCCCCCTCGTACGACACCGCACCCCATCTGACCCTGGTGTGGGGACACGCCCTGGAGTCGCGACGCATCCCCTTGACCGGACCGGCCGGGGACGGCTCGGCGGGACCGGCGGAGGACGAGGCCATCGCCTCGACAGCCTCCGCCCCCGGCGCGTCCGCCACCGCACCGCACGCTGCCCGGCCGACGGCCGTGGCACGGGCCGCCTCCGGTTCCGGTGAGGGGGAGCCGGGCGGCACCGGGAGGGAACCGGCGGGGGGAGTTCCGGGAGTCGGCGCAGGCGTCGCGGGCCGGTGGCAGCGTGTCGACGTCGCCGCGCTGCTGGCCGACCTCGCGGACGGCCGGGCAGCCGCCCCCGACCCGACCGGCGCCTACGCGGACTCGGCGCCGCTGACCGCCCGGTGGACGGGCCCGGCACGGTTCGAACGCGATCTGGACGTGGAGCAGGTACCGGTCTCCGTGGCCTCCGCGCGCTGGGTCGACTCCGAGCGCACCACGTCGGGCTGGGGCCCCAGCAGGGCCGTCGCCGGAGTGCAGGCACTCCTCGCCGGCCTGCGCACCGTCGTGGCCGGGGCGCAGGCCGCGGCTCCCGGCGGCCCGGTCGCCTGCGCGGGCGTCACCGAGCACCAGTGGCTGCTGGACGGCCTGCTGCGGCTCACGCCGGTTCCGCACCCGTACGCGCCCGGTGCGCGCGCGGTGGACTGGGACTCCGTCGCCCACCACGAGGTGCGGGCCCTGTGGGGCACCCTGCTCGACCACTTCGAGCAACCCGTACGGCTGGACCTCAGGCCGGTCGAAACGCTCGGCTGGTGGGTGGCGACCGCCGTGCGGGACGGCGACGGTGCCGTGCTGGGCCGCCAGTGGGGTCCCGGGCGGGAGTCCGCCGTGCACGCGGCGCTGGTCGAGTCCTGCGCCCGGGTCCAGTCCGGGCGAACCCGGCCGGACGGTCACGACGACCCGCCCGGGACCTGGGTGCTGCACTCGCTCGCACCGCCGCGGGCCGCGGCCCTCGCGCGCAGGGGTGCGGCGCTGCCGGGCGCGCTCGTCGCGCACCGGCTGGTCGACGACGGTGTGCTGCCCCGGCTGCCGCTGCCCTGCGGACTCCTGGAGCGGCGATGAACGCCGCTGCGGGACCGGTCCGGCAGGCGGCGGCCGCCCCGGCAGGGCCCACCGACGGCCTGGAGGCCGGGGCCGACGGGAGCGCCACGGCGGCCGATCACCCCGGGAGCGGTCCGGTACCCGGCGCGGTCGCCGAGGTGCTGGCCGGTCCGGGCGCCCCGGAGGGCTGGGACTGGAGCGGCTGGGCGCACCACCCCGGAGTGGGCGTGGTCGCCGTCAGCGGCGCCTACGACCGGACCTGGGAACAGTCGGCCCTGTCCACCGCCCGCGCGCGGGGGGCCGGCCTGCTGTCGGTGCGCGTCGACACCGGGAGCGTCCTCGTCGGCCCGTTGTGGCTGCCGCCCGGGGCCGCGGGGGAGGAGGGAGTGCCTCCCGCGTGCGCCGGCTGCCTGGTCACCCGGCGGTCGCACCGCCACCGCCCCGAGGGCGAGGAACTCCTGCGGTTCGCAGCCGAGTCCAGAGCCGCCGTGCCGCCCACGGCCCCGCCGGCCCCTCCGCGGCTGCCCGCCGTGGCCGGACCGGGCACACCCACCGCACCGGCCGGTGCCGCTTCGCCCGCATCCGCCGGTCCCGTTCCGGCCCCGGCGGGCGGTCGGCGTCCGGTGCCCCCCAGACCGCCGTGGCTGCGGCACGCCGCCGAGGTGTACGGCGCCGTGGTCGCGGCGGCACCCCTGGCGCCGGGCGAGCTGGTGGTCCTGCGCGCGGACGGATCGGTCCGCCGTCACCGGCTGCGGCGTACCTACCGCTGCCCGGTGTGCGGGACGCCCGGCGCTCCCGGGGACGCGTCCCGTCCGCCGTCGGCGCCGCGACTGCTGCCCAGGCCCAGCCCGTCGCCGGTGCCGACCCGGGCCGGGGCCCCGTTCGGCATGGACGCGGACCGGATGCGGGAGGCCCTCGCCGACTCCGGCTTCGGCCCGGCGGTGCGGGTCAGCCGTGACGCGCACGTGCCGTTCGCCATGTCCGAGGTGCGGCTGCTGGGCGGCTCACCCGCCGGGCACGGCCGGGCCCGCACGTACGGCGAGGCGGAGGCGGTCGCCTATCTGGAGGCGTACGAGCGGATGGCCGGCTACCCGCACGGGGCCGCGCCCGTCATCGGCCGCAGCCTGTCCGAACTCGGCGAACGGGCCCTGGACCCGGCCCGGTTGGGTGGTTACACCGACGCCCAGCTGGCGCATCCACTGTCCCGGGTCCGTCCCTGGGACGCCGGCACGCGCATGGACTGGGTGTGGGCGCACCGGCTGCGCGACGGCCACCCGCTGCTGGTGCCCGCGGACGCAGGCTTCTACCAGTACCGGTATCCGCCGCGAGAGCCGGGCGACCGGCGCCTGAACCACGTCCTGGAGTCGTCGAGTGGCTGCGCGCTGGGCTCGTCGTACGAGGAGGCCGCCCTGCACTCGCTGCTGGAGCTGGCCGAGCGCGACGCCTTCCTGCTGGCCTGGCACCGCCGGCGCCCGCTGCCCGAGATCGACCCCGCCACGGTGCGGGACCCGCAGAGCCGGCTGCTGCTGCACATGGCGCGGGCCCGGGGCTTCGAGGTGCGCCTGCTGGCCGCCACGGCCGACATCGCGGTACCCGTGGTGTGGGCGCTGGCGCTGCGCCAGGACGGCGCTCTGCCGGCCGCGTTCAGCACGGCGGGCGGCAGCCCGGATCCGGAGGCCGCGGTCCGGGCGGCCCTGTGGGAGCTGGCCCAGCTCACCGAGACGGGCCTGACGTGGGACCCGGTGGCGATCGAGCCGATGATCGCCGACCGGTGCCTGGTCGACGACCTGATGGACCATCCGCGGCGCAACGCCGATCCGCGCCTGCTGCCGCGGGTGACCGAGGTGCTGGGCGGTCCGGTCCTGCCCCTCGCGGACGCCTTCCCCGGCTGGCCGGGGGTCTACGCCCGTGCCGCCCGCGGAGACGTGACCCGCGGTCTCGGCTTCCTCGCGGAGCTGTACGAGGCCGCCGGACTGGCGGACGTGCTGCTGGTGGACCAGACGACACCGGAGCACTCCGACGCGGGTCTGGCCGTGGTCAAGGCGGTGGTCCCGGGCATCGTGCCGATGTGCTTCGGCCAGGTGCACCAGCGGTTCACCGGGTTGCGCCGCCTGCTCGGCGGCCTACCGGACACGCGGCCGGCGCCCGTGCCGGAGGACGGGGCCGAGCTGCCGCGCGGCACCGACGTCTCGGCGGTGACGGCGCCGCCCCGGCCGGGCGGGCCCCGCGACACGTCCGGCTCCCCCGTGGACGGCCTCGACCCGCACCCGTTCCCATGACCACCCCGCCCGTCCCGGACCCGGCCCACGCGGGGCCTCTCCCGCACCAGGGCCGTCCGTCCCCGTCCCACCCGGGAGGCGTCCGCCCGGGCCCGCCCCGCACGGCCCCCGTCGCGATGCGTCCCCCGCCGCCGTCCGCCCACCGGGCCGGTCCACCGCCCGCCGGGGCGGCCCTCCCCCACCCCACTTCTCAGGAGCCGAGTTGACCGTCGAGGCCGTCCACCGCTTCGCCTACCGCCAGGGGCCAGGCAAGGCCCTGTTCGGGGGGCCGATCGAGATCGACGACACCGTCCCCACGACCGCACTGCTCCCGCCCGCCGCGGCCCGAGGCGGCCTCGGCGCACCGCTGCCGCACGGCACCGCCGACCTGCTCCACGGCGCGGTCCACCCGCACGGCCGCGTCGGCGCCCACGCCGCCGCCGACCGGGCCGGTCATCTGCTGCTGGCGGCGCTCGGCCTGCAGCGCCGCGAGCCGTCCAACCGCTTCAACGACCACCGCCCCGTGGCCTCGGTGCGCAGCAAGTTCCCGGTGCACGCGTTCACCCTCTCCCGGCACGGCGCCGCCTACCTGGACCCCTACCGGCACGCCCTCGTCGACCTGGCGGTCCCGTACGCGGCACTGCCCGTTCCGCGCGGAGACCTGGACGTGGTGCTGGCCGCCCGGTACACCGACCTGCCCACGCCCTACGGCCGGCTCCGCGCGGCCCTCGGCGACCTGGAGACCGGCATCACCGTCCGCGGCCTGCTGGTGGCGGCCGAACTGTTCGGCGTGCGCGCCGAACTCGTCCTGGACGACGCGGACGCCGCCGCCTGCGCCCGCATGGTGCGGGCGACCGGTCCGGGGCGCTGGTCGGCCCCGGTGCGCGTGGCACTGCGGGACGTGGAGCCGCCCGCCGGGGGGAGCCCACTGCCCGGCGGCGCCCCCGGGCCCGGCGCGTACGCGGCGCTCGACGGGCTGCTCGCCGGCGCCTCCGGTCACCCCTCCCTCGACGAGGCGGACGAGGTCGCCGGCTACCGGCTCACGGCGTCCGCACCGCCCTCGGCGACGCAGGCGCCGTCCGGCGGCGACAGCGCCGCCGAGGGGACCGCCCGCACCACACCGGCCGTTCCCGGCGCACCGCAGGGCGGTGCGTCCGGCGCGGACGGCACGTCGGCGCGGCCGGGGCCGACCTGGGACCGGGTGCTGTGGAACCGCACCGCCGGGCGGGTCCCGGGGCGGCTGTCCGGGTTCTCCGGCCGCCCGGCCCGGCTGCCCGAGGAGGCGCTGCGGGAGGCGGTCGCCTGGGCCCGGGTGCCGGCGCCCACGGACGCCCTGGCCGAGGTGGGCCGGCGGGTGCGGCTGCTGGTGGCGTTGCAGGGCGTGGGCGGGCGGGAACCGGGCTACTACGAGGTCGTCGACGGCGAGGTGCAGCCGGTCCGCCACGACCCGCGGGTGATGACGCTGCTCCAGGAGGCGTTCGGCTATCCGATGTCCCCGGGCACGGACTGCGGGCTGCGGCACGCGTCCATGGTGTGGACGTGCGCGGTGGACGTGCGGGCCCTGCTGGACGACCTCGGACCGGTGGCCTGGTCGCTGCTGAACCTGTGGTGCGGATGGACCGCCCACGGACTCCAGCTCGCCGCCGCGGCACGGGGACTGTACGCGCGGCCGGCCCGGTCGTACGACGAGTTCCGGGTGCAGCGGCTGGCCGGGCTGCCGCGGCGGACCCTTCCCGTCTTCATCACCGTGTGCGGACGCTCCCGGTTCGCCGAACCGATGCTGGACCTGAGGACCTGAGGACCCGACATGGATACGGACCCGATCGGGGACGGCACCGCGCGGTGGCGCACCTGGCACCTTCATCTGCCCTCCTGGGGAGCCGACGTGACGGACCGTGCGCTGGCAGCCGGGGTGGCACCGGCGGTCGCCCGGTACGCGTCCGCCCCGGCACCGGACGGCCGTGCGGACGGCCCGGCCGCCCCGGCCGGCGGGAACCACCCCTGGTTCTTCGTGCGCTACTGGCAGGGCGGCCCGCATCTGCGCCTGCGCATCGCCGGGCTCGACGACGAGGCCGCCCAGGGCGTGGAGGACCTGCTGCACCGGGCGGTGGCCGACGTGGATGCGGAGGTCCCCGCCGAACGGCGGCTGACGCAGGCCGACTACGCCTCCGCGGTCGGTTCCCTGGCCCGGACCGGCGAGGGCACCGGGCCGCTCGACCCCGGTGCCCTGCGGCCGCCGGGAGTGGTGAGGGCCGCGTACGCCCCCGAGAACGAGCGCTACGGCGGCGCCGGACTGATGCCGCTCAGCGAGGACCTCTTCCATCGCTCCAGCGCCCTCGCGCTGCGGGCGTGCCGGGAACCCCGCACCCGTCGCCAGGTGTTCGGCCAGGCGCTGGCGGCGACCGCGGTGGCCGCCGGTGCGCTGCCCGGGCCGGAGATACGGACGTTCCTCGAAGCGGTGCGGGACGGCTGGGCGGCCTGGCTGACCGCGCACGACCGCTACGGCGGGCAGCCGGCCGGTCCCGCCGCCGCGGAGCGGGACTCCGCCGCCGGGGTGCCCGCCGCGCTGCGCACCCAGGCGGAGCGACTACGCGCGGCGGCACCGGAGTTGCGGCGGCTGATGCGTGACCCGGGACCACCGTGGCAGGAGTGGGCCGCGCCACTGCGCACGGCGGTGGACACGTGGTCCACGGCCCCCGGCGGCCGGGAACGGGCCCTCGGCGTGCTCGGCTCGCACCTGCACATGACACTCAACCGGCTGGGGGCGGGGACCGCCCAGGAGGCCCGGCTGGCCACCCTGCTGCTCCTCCTCACCGGCGACGCCCTCCCCTGAACGATCCGTACCCGCCCCCGAACGGAGCCGGGCGGCAGCGGCTCACCGTCCGCCGGACCGTGGCGTGTGCGGGCCGTCCCGCACGGGCCAGGGGCCGGTCGTGCCGAGCGGCGCCGCCACTCGGCACGACCGGTGCCTGGTCCTGGTCGTGCCGGCGAACTCGGCGCGACCGCCTCCGTGCCCCCGCCGGTCAGTGCCCGGGGGCGCAGAACGAGCCGGGGGCGACCATGCCCAGGCGTGCGGCACGTGCACCGGCCTGGAAGCGGCTGGAGGCGCCGAGGTTCTCCAGGATCTCGGCGACGTGCCGCCGGCAGGTCCGCAGCGAGACGCCCAGCCGGCGGGCGATCATCTCGTCCTTCGCGCCCTCCGCCATCAGATGCAGGATGGCCCGTTTCAGGTCGTCGCGGACCAGGACGTCGACCTGGTCGTGCCGCTCCAGCGGCAGCGCCCCCGCCCATACGGCCTCGAACAGGCCGCGGATCATCCGGACCCCGATCGGCTCGCCCACGACCGACAGCAACGGCTCGTCCCCGCACCGTCCGGCGGAGACGACGGCCAGCCGCCGGCCGACGACGAGCAGGTCCTGCGGGACGGACGGGGCGGTGCGCACCCCGAACGGCCCCCCGGGCCGCGCGAGCCACGGCGCGACCGCCGGGACGTCGCAGCTCCGGTCGATCAGCGCGCGTAGACCCAAGACGGTCCCGTCCTCCGCCACCATCCGGCGCAGCAGGCCGGGCAGCGAGGAGGTGTCCCAGCCCACCGAGCCCATCCACAGCACGTCGCCGGGGTTGCGGGCGATCGCGTCCTGCAGCAGTTCCTCGGCCCCGGCGACGTCCACCAGGGTCGCGTTGTGGCCCACGCCCCGGGGTTCGGGCCGCGGCCCGGGATCGTCGGGCGGCCCACCCGTCTTGGGTGCGTGGAGCCCGTACAGGCGGCCCTCGTGGGGCCGTTCAGCGGTCAACGGCATGCCTGCGGGGCCCCCGCTCCCGACGGCTGCTCTCCGCTGTGGTTCCTCTCGTCCCTGCTGCGTCCTCGCCGGCTTCCGTTCCCCTTCCCACTCCCCTTCCCCTTGTTCCCCTTGTTCCCCTTGTTCCCGTTGTTCCCCCTGTTCCCCCTGTCGTTCCGGTTCCCGCTGCCGACGCCCGGCCGGCGGATGCGCTCCCGGCCGTCCGTGGTGCGGTCGATGATGTTCCGGTTCCGACGGACGATGTTCCGGTCGGTCGAGATCCGGCCATGCCATGCTGCCTCCCCGTTCCCCTCGGCAGTCACCGGCCCGCCTCCGCCTGGGGGCGGAAACGGGCTGGTACCACAGCCCCGTTGGTCATCCGGACCCGGCGGTTCACCACCCGGCCCGGACTGGCAATTTAGGCCGAACGCCGAGTCGTCGGGCATTCGTAAAAGTACGTAAAGATGTTGCGGGGCGTGTGAAGCTGCCGTGTCCATGTCGTGCCTATAGTGGCGCCGGAAGTCGGGCCGAGCCCGGGCCCGTGACGGCCTGTCGGCTCGTCAGCGCCTTGGGGACAGGAGTGCGGCGCCATGGCAAGCCAGCCCGAGCACATCGCGGAGACGTCCGCATTGATCGGCCGAACGCACGAACTCGCCCGTTTTGAGCGCCTGTTGGACATGCTCTGCGCCGGCCGGGGGCAGGTCCTCGGCATCGGCGGCGATCCCGGGATCGGCAAGACCCGCCTCGCCGCCGAACTGGCCGCGCGCGCCCGCATCCGGGGCGTGCGGGTCCTGACCGGCCGTGCCTCGGAGTTAGTGGCCGGCTCCGCGCCCCTCCAGGTCCTCGCGGACACGCTCGCCGACGCCCTCGCCACGGACCGCGACGCCGTGCCGCCGGAGGTGGCGCGCGCACTGCTGTCATCCGGCCCCGTCCCCCCGGCCGACCTCCCGGACGCCCCTCGCCGCCCCGAAGCACCCCGCGGTGCCGATGTCCCCGCCGGTCCGGAGGCGTTCCGGCTGCACGCCGGACTGCGCGAGGTGCTGACCCGTTGGTCCCGTGCGAGGCCCCTGCTGCTCCTCCTGGACGACCTGCACTGGGCCGACCCGGAGACGATCCAGCAGATCTGCCATCTGATCCGGCATCAGCCCGCCGGGCCGGTCCTGCTGGTGCTGGTGCACCGCCCGCGCCAGACCTCGCCGCGCCTGCTGGCGGCGCTCGCGCACGGCGAGGAGACGGGCACCGTCGAACCCATGCCGGTGGGAGCGCTGTCCCGCCCGGACTGCGCCGACCTGGCCGCGCTGCTCGGGCACCGGGCGGACGCGGATCTGCTGCACCGCGACAGCGGCGGCAACCCGCTCTTCCTCATCGCCCTGGCCCGGCCCGGCTCCTCCTTCACCCGGGGGCCCGCCGACGCGCCGGCCCCCACCGGCGGCCTCGACACGACCGGCCCGGCCGTGTCCGCCGGCAGCGCCGGGATCCCCCTCGCCCCGCCGTTCGGCCCTTGGCCCACCGACGTGCTCCCGGACGGCCCCGCCACCCCGTCCGGTGGTGACACCCTGCTCCCGGCCATCCCGGCCCCGCGCGCGGCCGGCCACGGCGTCCCGGACCGGCTCGCCGCCCTGCTGCTCGGCGAGGTCGCCGTCCTCGCCCCCGAGCACCGCCGCGTCGCCTCGGCGGCGGCGGTCCTCGGCGACCGGTTCTCGGTGGAGCCGCTGGCGGCGGTCGCCGGCCTGCCCTCCGGCACCACGCTGCGGGCCGTGGCCGCCCTCGCCGCCCGGGACATCGTGCGGTCCCTCGACGGCGACACGCTGTTCGCCTTCCGCCACCCCGTCCTGCGCCGGCTCGTGCACGCCGACACCGACCCGGTGTGGCGGCGGGCCGCCCACTGCCGGGCCTACGCGGAGCTGACGCGCCGTGGCGCCCCCGCCGCCGAGCGCGCCCGCCACGCCGAACACTGCCCGGGCGACCGCGACCCGGGGGTGCTCGACGTGCTGGAGCAGGCCGCAGTCCAGGCCCGGGACAGCGCCCCGGCCACCGCCGCCCACTGGCTGCGCGCAGCCCTGCGCGCTCTGCCCGACACCCCCTCGACGGCGGCGCGCCGGCACCGTCTCCGCCTGGAACTGACGCGCGCGCTGGCCGTCTCCGGCCGGTCCGCGGAGAGCCGCGCCCTGTTGCACGACCTGCTCGG
Organism: Streptomyces sp. MUM 2J; assembly: GCF_022414535.1. Classification (GTDB taxonomy): domain Bacteria; phylum Actinomycetota; class Actinomycetes; order Streptomycetales; family Streptomycetaceae; genus Streptomyces. Next base: position 194,557 of record NZ_JADWYM010000001.1, on the reverse strand, counting down.
TGACAGCACCGCGGGCCGCGCCCCGGACCCCGCCACCGTCGCCCTGTGCGCCCGCACGGAACGCATGCTCGGCCGGTACGCGGAGGCCGACGCCCTGCTCCGGCAGGCGCTCGCCGACACCGGCGGCGTCGTGACGCCGCTCACCGCCCCGCTGCACCTGGAGTTCGGCACCGTCGCGCTGATGCGCGGTGCCTTCCTCGACGCACTGCCCGCCGTGGAGGACGTGACCCGGACGGCGGTGCAGGGCAGGGACCGGCTCACCGAGGCGGGAGCCCGTGCCCTCACCGGCTTCGGCAACGCCTACCTGGGAAGGACCGACGCCGCGGCCGACGCCCTTTCCCGGGCCCGGCTGCTCCTCGACGCCCTGCCGGACACCGGCATCATGCGCGACCCGGAGTGCCTGGCCCAGCTCGCCTGGGGCGAGTTGCTGACCGGGCGGTCCGCCGACGCGGCCCGGCACCTGCGCCGGGGGGTCGATCTGACCCGCCGGGCCGGGCACCTGCCCGTCCTCTTCCACCTGCAGCTCGGGCTGGGCTGCCTGCACCTGTGGGCGGGCGCGCTCGCGGACGCCCGCCGTGCCACCGAGGAGTCGGTGCAGTGCGCCCGGCTGCTCGGCAGCGGCGACATGCTGCGCATGGCCCTCGCACAGCAGGCCGGCATCGCCGTGTGGCAGGGCGGCCGGCGGGCCGCGAGCCGTGCCGTGGCGCTGGCCGAACGGGCGATGGCGGCCCCCGACACCGAACCCGGCAGCTGGTGGCACCGCAGTGCCGCGGGCGTGCTCGGGCAGGCGCAGCTGATGGACGGTCGCGCCCAGGAGTGCATCACCACGCTGCTCACCGCCGGGGAGGGCCCCGAACTGCCCGCCATGCAGGCGGCGTTGCGCCCGATGCTGTTCTCCCTGCTGTCCGGCGCGGCGATGGCCACGCGGGACGCCGACGCGGCCCGGGAATGGGCCGAGCGCGCCGTCGACCAGGCGGATCGACTGGCCCAGCCCGACCAGCGGGCCTTCGCCCAGCGTGCGCTGGGCCTGGTGTGCGCGGCGAACGGAAGGACCCGGCAGGCCGCGGGGCTGCTGGGCTCCGCCGCCGAACTGTTCCGGATCGCGGGCCGGCCGGTCCAGCAGGCGTGGACCCTCGTCCTCGGCGCACCCGTGCAGGGTTCGGCCGCCGGCGCCGACCAGGGCGAGTCCTGGCTGCGGTCCGCCGCCGACCTCGGGATGCGGACCGGTTCGCTGCGGCTCCAGGAGGAGGCGGCCGCCCGGCTCGCCGCCCTCCCCGCAGAGGCGGGACGCCCCCTGCACGCCCTCACCGCCCGGGAACGGCAGATCTGCGACCTGGTCGCCACCGGCGCCCGGACGCGGGACGTGGCCGAGCAACTCCACCTGAGCCCGCGCACGGTGGAGGCCCACCTGGCCAAGTCGTACCGCAAGCTCGGGGTGACCTCCCGCACCGCGCTGGCCGCAGTGGTCCTCAGCAGCGGGGAGCGGGACTGACGGCGGGGCGGGCGGCAGGCGCCCTCGGCCGCTGCGCCACCCGCCCCCCGCTGTCACCCGTCCCGCTCGGTCGCCCGGCCCATCGGGTCATCCGCCCTGTCGGCCACCCCGAACGGCCCCGGACAGTCCGGCGGATCACCTGTGCGACCGGGACGCACGGGCCCCCGGAGGTGCCGTCAGACCGGCAGGCGCTCCAGCAGCGCCGCGAAGTCCGTCCCCGCGGGGAGTGTCCCGAACGCCAGCCCACGGTCCCCGGCCAGCCGGGACGCGCAGAACGCGTCGGCCACGGCCGGCGGCGCGTGCCGGACCAGGAGCGAGCCCTGCAGGACGAGGGCGGCGCGTTCGATGACCCGGCGGGCGCGCAGGGGCGCGTCCTCGGTCAGGACGAGTTCGCCCTCCAACTCCCGCCAGGCGGCGTCCAGCCTGCGATCGGCACCGGAGGCCGCCGCGACCTCCGCGCGGAAGGCGTCGAGCGACGCGGGTTCGCGGGCCAGCGCCCGCAGCATGTCGAGGGCGTTGACGTTGCCGGACCCTTCCCAGATGCCGTTCAGCGGGGCCTCGCGGTACAGGCGCGGCATACCGGACGCCTCGTCGTAGCCGTTGCCGCCCAGGCACTCCAGGGCCTCGGCGACCGCGGCGGGCTGCCGCTTGCACACCCAGTACTTCCCGACCGCCGTGGCCAGGCGCAGGAACGCCCGTTCCGCCTCGTCGCCGCCGCGGGCGCGGTCGGCGGCGCCGGCCAGCCGGATCCCGAGCGTCGTGGCGGCCTCCGACTCCAGGCTCAGATCGGCGATCACGTTGCGCATCAGCGGCTGGTCGACGAGCGTGGCGCCGAACGCGACACGGTGCCGCACGTGGTGGGTGGCCTGGGCGAGGGCGGCACGGGTGCCGGCGGCGGAACCCAGCACGCAGTCCAGGCGGGTCATGGTCACCATGTCGATGATGGTGCGCACGCCCTTGCCCTCGGCGCCGACGAGCCAGGCCACGGTGTCGTCGAACTCCGGCTCGCTGCTGGCGTTGGAACGGTTGCCGAGCTTGTCCTTCAGCCGCTGGATACGGAAGGTGTTCCGGCTGCCGTCGGGCAGCACCCGCGGGACGAGGAAGCAGGACAGCCCGCCCGGGGCCTGGGCGAGGACGAGGAAGAGGTCGTTCATCGGCGCGCTGGTGAACCACTTGTGCCCGCGCAGGCGCCAGCTGCCGTCGGCCTGCTCGGTGGCGGTGGTGGAGTTGGCCCGGACATCGCTGCCGCCCTGCTTCTCGGTCATCCCCATCCCGGCGAGCAGACCGCGCTTGCCGGCCGGGGTGCGCAGACCGGGGTCGTAGACACGGCTGGTGAGCAGCGGCTCGTAGGTCTTGGCGAGGTCGGGGGAGTGGCGCAGGGCCGGGACCACCGCGTACGTCATGGAGACGGGGCACAGGTGACCGGGTTCCAGCATCGTGGCCAGCATGAAGCTCGCGGCCCGCGCCACGTGGGCGCCGGGGCGCTCGTCGGCCCAGGCGGCACCGGCGAGGCCCGCGCCGACGGAGACGTCCATCAGCCGGTGGTAGGCCGGGTGGAACTCGACCTCGTCGATCCGGTGGCCGTAGCGGTCGTGGGTGCGCAGCTCGGGCTCGTGGCGGTTGGCCTGCTCCGCCCAGTCCTGCGCCTCCCCGCTGCCGACGAGGCGGCCGAGCCGGTGCAGGTCCTCCAGGTGCCACTGCACGCCCTCCCGTCGCAGCCCCTCCAGCAGCACCGGGTCGTCCGCGGCGTCGTGGCCGGCCAGCGGCGGCGGCTGGTTGCTCACCTCGTGTGTGACGGCGGTGGGGCGGCTGCGCGGTGTGGCGGTCGCGGACATGGGATTCCTCCAGGTGAGGTCCGGCGCCGGATCGGTGCGGCACGGCCGGTCCGGTGCGGTCGGGTTCGGGGACGGTCGGGTTCGGTGCGGTCGGGTTCGGGGACGGTCGGGTTCGGTGCGGTCGGGTTCGGGGGCGGTGCTCAAGCGGACGGGACGGGAGCGCCCGCACAGCGCAGGGCCATGGCGGTGAGTTCGGCCAGCAGTGCGCCGGTGGTGTCCTCCCCGGGGGCACCGAGCGGATCGACGAGGACTTCGCCGATGGCGCCCGTGAGCGCGGCGGCGGTGATCTCGCCGTCCTGCGCGGGCAGCAGACCGGCTGCCATCCCCTCGCGCACCACCTCGGCGAACAGGGCGCGGTAGCGACGGCGGAAGTCGAGACGCTCGGCACCGACCGCGGGTTCGGCCGGTGCGGCGAGCAGCGCGTAGGCCAGTCCGCGGTTCTCCAGGGCGCGGCGGGCGAAGACCTCGATGCCGCGGGCGAGCCGCTCCACCGGGCTGCCCGGCCCCGAGAGCACGTCGCCGAGCACCTCCACCTCGCGTCCCGCGGCACGCCGGAACACCTCCACGGCGAGCGCCGCCTTGGACGGGAAGTGCTGGTACACCGAGCCGGCCGCGATCCCGGCCGAGTCGGCGACGGCGGTCACGGACGCCTGTGACCAGCCGACGTCGGCGACCACCGCCGTGGCGCAGGCGACGAGGTGCTCTCTGGCGGCTTCGAGCCTGCGGATCTCCGCAGGGGTCTTGCGGTAGGCCATGAAAGAAGTGAAGCACCATTCAGAGTTTCCCGCCATGGCCGGTTCCGCCGGTGAGGCCCGCCCGGGGGGAAGTGACGCACCTCACCGCCCTGCCGGACGGCGCCGTCCGCCCGGCCTCCGAGGAGGGGGCGGGCGGCGCCCGCGCCCGGGGATCCGGCCACCCGGCCGTCGCCGACCGTGTCGCTGTTGGGCTGAACGGGTGACTTGGCGTAAGAATTGGCTGGTGCACGATGTGAGAGCGAGTCAGTTCGGGGGGAGCCGGTGAACCGTCACGACGCCACCGATGAGCAATGGGAAGGGCTCGCCCAGGTCGTGCCTCTGCGCGGCCGCGACGCCTGGCCGTCGGCGGTGAACCACCGCTCGCTCCCCGACGCGGAGACGGAGACGCGCCGCCGCTTCGTCGTCCTGCGGGTCAACGTGTTCGCCGACGCCCGCGATGTCGCCGAGACACTCATGGCCGGCGTTCCCGTCCTGCTCGACCTGACCGGCTCGGAGACCGAGGTCGCCAAACGCGTCCTCGACTTCTCCACCGGAGTGGTCTTCGGGCTCGGCAGCGGCATGCACCGGGTCGACCGGAACGTGTTCCTGCTGACCCCGCCCGGCACCGAGGTGAGCGGGCTGATGGAGGGCGCCGGCCTGTCGGGCGCCTGAGGCGGGCGCCCGACCCATCCCCCGATCGTAGGAAGGTCGCGAGGCCGAAACGATTCGCCGTACGGACGGAACGTACCGTCGCGATCATGGCCGTGTCGTCCGAGTCCTCCGCGTCCTTCCCCTGTGTCCCGTCGTCCCCGTCCTCTGCGGCGTACCGTTCCCCGTCCCCTCCGGCGTCTCCCGCCGCTCCTCCCGCCACGTCTCCCGCGTCGTTCCCCTCCGCGGCCCCGGTGCCCGCAACGCCGGGGCGCGCGCCCTCGGCGCAGCCCCGGGTCCCGTCCCAGGCGGCCCGGCCCACCGCACCCCCTTCCCCCGTCCCCGCGCACCCCGCCCGCCCCCGCCTCACCGAACTGCGGCTGTCCGCGTTCGCCGGGCACCGTGGCGCGCGGGTCCCGCTCGGGGCGTTCACCCTGCTGGCCGGGCCCAGCGGCGCCGGGAAGACGACGGCGCTGCGGGCCTGCGAGGCTCTCGCGCGGTTCGGCGGCGGCATGGAACTCGGCGAGGTGTTCCCGGATCCGGCGTCCCTGGTGCCGGACCGGTCGCGGCCCGACGCCCAGCGGCGGCGCGGCTTCCGGATCGGCTGCACCGCCGACGGGCCCGCCGGTCCCGTCCGGCTCGACATCGCCGTACAGGCCGAGCCCGAGCTGCGCATCGTGGGCGAGCGGCTGACCGCCGGGGACGTCGTCCTCTTCCAGACCGCGTTGCGCGACCCCGGACGGCGTACGGTGCAGGCCGCCTGGCACACGGCCGGTTCGTCGCCGGTGACCCGGGCGCCGCTGCCCGACGACCGGCTCGGCACGGCGCTCCTGCCGCTGCGGGTGGCGGGCAAGACCGACGGGCAGCGTCATGTGCTGGCCGCCGCCGAGCAGATGGTGGTCGCCCTCCGGTCGGTCTTCTCCTGCGACCCCGGTCCCGGCGGTATGCGCGCCCCCGTCCCGAACGGGTCCGGACGGCTGCTCAGCGGCTGCGACAACCTCGCCGACGTGCTGTGGCGGACCCGAACCGAGTGCGTACGCCGCCATGCGCAGCTGGTGGACGCGGCCCGCGCCGGATGTGCCGGCCCGGTCGCGGACCTGCGCGCCGAACTGCAGCGCGACGGCACCGTGCGCGGCGTGCTGGACCGCGGCCACGGGACGGTGAGCGAGCTGGCCCGGCTGGGCGACGGCGAACTGCGCTACCTCGCCCTGGCGCTGGTGCTGCTCACCGGCGCCGGCGTCCTGGAGGTGGACCCGGTCGGCGAGGTGCCCGACGCGCTGCAGACGCTCACCGTCCTCGTCGACGGCTTCGATCGCGGCCTGGACGCCCGGCAGCGGGTGGAACTGGCCCGGCTGGCGGCGCGGATGGGCGAGTACGGTCACATCCGCTGTGTCGGGACGGTCAGCGACGCGAGCTGGACGGCCGGGGTCGAGGGGGTCGCGGTGGTACACCTGGAGCCGTGACCGATCCTCTCGACGTGGCGCAGCTCCAGCGCAGGCTGGCCGAGTTCGCGGCAGCGCGGAACTGGCAGCCCTACCACACCCCCAAGAACCTCGTGGCCGCGCTGAGTGTGGAGGCCTCCGAACTGGTGGAGATCTTCCAGTGGCTGACCCCGGAGGAATCGTCCCGGGTGATGGACGAACCCGGCACCGCGCGCCGGGTGCGGGACGAGGTGGCCGACGTCCTCGCCTATCTGCTCCAGCTGTGCGAGGTGCTCGACATCGATCCGCTGGCGGCACTCGCCGCCAAGATCGAGCGGAACGAGCAGAGGTTCCCACCGCCGCCCGAGCCGCGACCGACGGCTGAACCGGCCCGTGACCCCTCCGGCGAACCGGCCCGTGACCCCTCCGGCGAACCGGCCGATGACCCGTCCGGTGGGCCGGGAGACGGCCCGGGTGCCCGCGCGGTCGGCGGCTGAGGAACGAACGGTCCGGACCATCCGGCGGGGTCGCAGGTGCGGCCGCCCTGGGCCGCCCGTGCGGAATCGTCCGCGCAGAGACCGTCCCCGTAGAGATGGTTGGCGGAGGGAACGGCCGGATGGAGACCGTCGTGGAGGGAGCGGCCGGTGAGGGGGCGTCCGCCAAGGACCGGCCGGCAGCCGAGGGGTGACGGACCGACGCGGGATCACCGCCCGGCGGCCAGAAGAGGATTGACGCCTTCCATTCTCACTCTCCGTATCCGTTCAACCGTCCGAAACCGATTCGTTGTCCAGAGATTTCCGTCTTCCTCTGGCTTTTCGTCCCACCTGCTCTCACTCTGGGTAGTGGACAAGGGAGTTCGGGCGGTGACGTGCGCGGAGTACGTCGGGGACGGACGGGGGCAGCGTATGGAGGCGGTGCGGCTCATCCTGACGAGCAGGGAGGCGCTCGCGGCGAGCAGTGAGGTGACCGGGACGCTGGCGGAGGTGTGGCAGGCGCAGGCGCTGGCGCAGGCGATCGGCAGTCGGCTGGCGGTCTCCGGCCCACCGGAACTACGCGGCGAGGCGCTGGGGCTGACCGAACTCGCGGGGCGCGGCTGCGGGGTGCTGGAGATCCCCGACCTCGGCCCGGGCGCCCTGCGCGCCGCCCAGCTCACCGAACTGGACGACGCCCGGCAGGCGCTGCTCGCTCTCGGCGGCCTCCTCGGCGAGGTGGGCATCGCACTCGTCGGGGTCGCCAGCGGGGCGGACGACGAGGCGAGGTACTGGCAGTGCATGGAGGCCATCGACGCGGCCGACGAATCCCGGGACCGCGTCCTGGAGATGCTGCGCAAACTCGCGGCCCGCGAGGAGGCGTTGCCGGAGCGGTGAACGCCCGGCCGCCGCCGCGGCGACGCCGTCCGAACGCCGACCGTCCGGCGACGTACCCGTGCTCCGGCACGCACCTGATCCGGGCCGCCGCACCGGTCGACGACGCCGGAGGGCGCGATCCCCCGGAGCCGGAGGAGCCGACGGTTGTGCTCCGGCGGCCCGGAGGACCAGGGCGGTGGAGCCGAACGGCGGGACGGCGGTGGGGCGGGCTTCCGCGCGGCGGGCGTCCGTCGCCAGGTCCCGACGAGCCGGTCGCATCGGTCAGCGGCCCCGGCGCGCAGGGCCGGGAGGCGATCAAGAGCTGGCTTTCGCGGCTGGGGGGCGGCTCACCGCCCGGTCGTTCGGCTCCGTCTCCACCGGCCGGTCACGACGAGGGGCCCGACCGGCCCTTCAGGCCTCCGCGACCGGCGCACAGCGACGCACGGCGACTTCGGCTCGCGGCACGGGGCGGGACCGTGAGCAGGCCCCATCCGCCTCCCTATTCGCCCGCCGAGCTGCGGAGATGCTCTTGGGATCCCAAGGTGGGAAAACCAGCTTCCTCATGGAGGTCGGAGAGGTCCGCGTTGAGCGCCGCCATCAGTTCCTCCATCTGCTGCAGCAGCCCCTTCGGCTGGGCGGAGCCCCCGCCCTGCTGCGGCACGGCTTCTTCGGACATGACGGCCTCCTCGGCCCCCGGCCCCCCGGGAGGCCGGCGCGGATGACGCTCCGGCAGCGGCCGCCGGCGCGGGTGCCGGGCGGTCCGGCTCCGCACGAGCCAACGATCACCGTCGAACCGGGTCACTGGCCTGCCCGGGGCCCGTGCACGGGGTTGACGATATTCACCCGGCCGGGGCGCGGGGCCGGTTGGGAGGGCGCCGCACCGCGACGGGCAGGATGGAGGGCATGGATCTTCGCATCTTCACCGAGCCCCAGCAGGGGGCCACCTATGACACGCTGCTCACCGTGGCGAAGGCGACGGAGGATCTCGGATTCGACGCCTTCTTCCGCTCCGACCACTATCTGCGGATGGGGTCCGCCGACGGCCTTCCCGGCCCCACGGACGCCTGGATCACCCTCGCGGGTCTCGCACGCGAGACGCGGCGCATCCGGCTCGGAACACTGATGACCGCCGCCACGTTCCGGCTGCCCGGTGTCCTGGCCGTCCAGGTCGCACAGGTCGACCAGATGTCGGGCGGCCGGGTCGAACTGGGCCTCGGGGCGGGCTGGTTCGAGGAGGAGCACACGGCGTACGGCATCCCTTTCCCGAAGGAGAAGTTCGCTCGTCTGGAGGAACAGCTGGAGATCGTCACCGGCCTGTGGCAGACCGAGGTCGGCAAGACCTACGACTTCCGCGGCCGGCACTACCAGCTCGCCGACTCGCCCGCGCTGCCCAAGCCCGCCCAGCGGAAGGTCCCGGTCCTGATCGGCGGCCACGGAGCCACGCGCACTCCGCGGCTGGCGGCCCGCTATGCGGACGAGTTCAACATCCCGTTCGCCGCGGTCGAAGACAGCGAGCGCCAGTTCGGCCGGGTGCGTGCGGCGGCGGAGGCGGCCGGCCGCAAGCCCGGTGACCTCGTCCTGTCCAACGCCCTCGTGGTCTGTGTCGGCCGGGACGACGCCGAGGTCGCCCGCCGCGCCGCCGCGATCGGGCGGGAGGTCGGCGAGCTGAAGGCCAACGGCCTGGCAGGCACGCCCGCCGAGGTGGTCGACAAGATCGGCCGGTACGCGGAGACCGGTTCGCAGCGGATCTACCTCCAGGTCCTGGACCTGGCCGACCTGGACCACCTGGAGCTGATCTCCGCGCAGGTGCAGTCCCAGCTGTCCTGAGGACCGCGTCCCGGCCGCGACCGGACGGTCGCCGGAGCGGCGGCCTCCGCAGCCCCGGCCGGGGGCGCGCGTCGGTGTGCGGGTGCCGGTCCGGCGGGCGGTCCTTCGGCCGCCCGCCGTCCGGTCGCCGAGGAGCGGTCGGCAGGGCCGGGGCGGGAAACGTCCCGGCCACCTCGGCGACGCCCGGCCGTGTGATGCCCACGGCCTCCCGGCGACGCCCCGGCCGCTCGGTGCCGCCCCGGCTCGACGGCTCCCGGAGCCCGCCGGGGCGGTCGCCGCGAGCCGTCGCAGGCCCGGGGAGGCGGTGGGGCCGTCAGGTCTCCAGGATCAGCTGCAGCAGTTCGCGGAGCGTCTTGCGCTGCGGCGTGGTGAGCCGGGCCAGGGGATCGGCGGCGAACGGCATACGGGCGCGCAGGTCGGCGGCGACGGTGCGGCCCGCCGTACTGGCGGCGACCCGCTTGACGCGGCGGTCGTCCGGGTCGGGGCTGCGTACGACCAGGCCGCGGGACTCCAGCCGGTCGACGATCACGGTCACATTGGACGGCTCCGCGTGCAGCCGGTCGGCGATGTGGCGCGTGGGGACGGGGTCCCCGGCGGCGAGCAGGGCCTTGGCCTGGAGCGGGGTCAGATCGTGGGCCGCCGCGGCGGCCTCGGCCTCCTGGGAGTAGCGGCGGTTGATGGCCGCGAAAAGGCCGACGATCTGCTTGGTGAGCTCATCCGATGGGTTGGGCATGACGCCCAGCGTAGCCATGCGCTTGACGCTACCGAATATGCTGCATCATAGTTATGTTCCATATTAATCATGAAGCATGAGCGAACGAGGGACATCGCGATGAGCACCAGAACCGTCCTGATCACCGGCACCTCCTCCGGCATCGGACAGGCCACCGCTGTGGCCGCGGCGCGTGCCGGCTGGCGTGTGATCGCCACCATGCGCGACACCGCCAAGGCGGGGCCGCTGCTCGCGGCGGCCGAGGAGGCCGGCGTCGCCGTCGACGTCCGCCCCCTGGACGTGACGGACCCGGCCACGGTCGAGGCGTGCCTGGCGGGCCTCGACCGGCTGGACGCGCTGGTCAACAACGCGGGCGCGGGTCATGTCGGCACCCTGGAGCAGGAGAGCGTCGAGGACGTACGTGCCGTGATGGAGGTCAACTTCTTCGGTGTGCTGCACGTGACGAAGGCGGCCCTGCCGCTGCTGCGGGCGGCCAAGGGGCGGGTGCTGACCGTGACCAGCGTCGGCGGAGTGGTCGGCCAGCCCTTCAACGAGGCGTACTGCGCGGCCAAGTTCGCGGTCGAGGGCTTCATGGAGTCCCTGGCGCCCGTGGCGGCCACCGCCGGCGTGTCCGTCAGCGTGGTCGAACCGGGCGCGGTGGCCAGTGAGTTCGTCAGCAACGTGGGTGTGACTCAGGACGTGCTGGATCGGGCCGGGCGGTACGCGCCGGCGTTGTCCGCCTATCTGGAGCGCACCCGCGGTGCCTTCAGCGGGGCCCAGACTCCGCAGGACGTGGCGGAGCAGATGGTCGACCTGCTCTCGGTCGAACGCCCGGCGTTCCGGGTGCTCACCTCCGACGCGGCGCGCGCCTTCGCGGGGACGAAGCTGAAGGACCTCGACGGCTCGGCCGTGCAGACCCTGACCGGCACATGGGTCGCCCCGTAGTACCGACCCCGGCGGACCGCGCGGGGTGCCTTCCACGCACCCCCGCACAGCGGTCGCCGGCCGGGGCGGGGCGCCTTGTCGTGGCAGGTAAACCAGTACCGCCGAGGGTCTGGTCGTGCCCATACTCGGTCGTGTGTTCCTGACGATCTCCACGACCGGCGACGAGACGAATCCCGCAACCGAACTGGGCTTTCTTCTCCACAAGCATCCTGACAACCCGTTCTCGGCCACGCTGTCCCACGGCACCGCGCACGTCTTCTACCCCGAGGCCGATGCCCGGCGCTGCACCGCGGCGCTGCTGCTGGAGGTGGACGCGGTGGCGCTGGTGCGGCGGGGGAAGGGCAAGGGCCGTGGCGGCGCACCCGACGCGGCGCTCGCGCAGTACGTCAACGACCGCCCGTACGCGGCGTCCTCGCTGCTGGCGGTGGCACTGAGCGGAGTGTTCGGCACCGCCATGCGGGGGGTCTGCCGTGCCCGGCCCGAACTGCCCGGCCGGGCCAGGCCGCTGCGCGTCGAGGTGCCCGCGCTGCCGGCCCGGGGCGGTGCGGACGTGGTGCGCCGGCTCTTCGAGCCGCTCGGCTGGGCGGTCACCACCGCGGCCGTGCCGCTGGATGCCGCGTTCCCACAGTGGGGCGACTCCCGCTACGTCCACCTCGTCCTGGAGTCCGTGACCCTGACGCTGGCCGAGGCGCTGCGCCACCTGTACGTGCTGATGCCCGTCCTCGACGACGCCAAGCACTACTGGGTCGCGCCCGACGAGGTCGACAAGCTGCTGCGGGCCGGGGAGGGCTGGCTGCCGGCGCACCCGGAGCAGAAGCTGATCACCAGCCGCTACCTCTCGCGCCGCTGGTCCCTCACCCGTCAGGCGAGGGAGCGACTCGAACTGGTCCGGCTCGCCGAGGCCGACGACAGCGACGTCGCGGAGATCGACAACGCCGTGGAGGCGGAGACCGGGCACGAGGAGAAGCCGGCTCCGCTCGCCGAGCAGCGGCGGGACGCGATCCTCGCCGAGCTGCGCGCGTCCCGGGCCGCCCGGGTGCTCGACCTGGGCTGTGGCCAGGGACAGCTGGTGCAGGCGCTGCTGAAGGACCAGGCGTTCACGGAGATCGTCGGGGTGGACGTGTCGATGCGGGCGCTCACCCTCGCCGGCCGGCGGCTGAAGCCGGAGCGCATGGGCGAGCGGCAGGCCGCCCGGGTGCGGCTGGTGCAGGGCTCGCTCGCCTACACCGACCGCCGGCTCAAGGGGTACGACGCCGCCGTGCTCAGCGAGGTGATCGAGCACCTCGACCTGCCGCGGCTGCCCGCCCTGGAGTACGCGGTCTTCGGCGCGGCCCGCCCGCGCACCGTCGTCGTGACCACACCCAACGTCGAGTACAACGTGCGCTGGGAGACTCTGCCGGCCGGTCATGCCCGGCACCGCGACCACCGTTTCGAGTGGACCCGCGAGGAGTTCCGCGCCTGGGCCGCGGCCGTCGCCGAACGGCACGGCTACGACGTCGAGTTCAGGCCGGTCGGCCCCGACGACCCCGAGGTGGGCCCACCCACGCAGATGGCCGTGTTCGGCCTGAGGAACGACCGGAAGGAGGCGGAGGCGGCATGACCGGAGCACCGGGGCAGGGGCGCGTCCTGCCCGTCACCGACCTCTCCCTCGTCGTCCTCGTCGGCGCCTCCGGCTCGGGCAAGTCGACCTTCGCCCGGCGCCACTTCAAGCCGACCGAGGTGATCTCCTCCGACTTCTGCCGCGGGCTGGTCAGCGACGACGAGAACGACCAGGGCGCGAGCGGCGACGCCTTCGACGTCCTGTACTACATCGCCGGCAAGCGACTGGCCGCCGGCCGCCGTACCGTCGTCGACGCCACGAGCGTGCAGCAGGACGCCCGGCGCCGGCTGCTCGACCTGGCCCGGCAGTACGACGTGCTGCCCATCGCCGTCGTGCTGGACGTGCCGGAGGAGGTGTGCGCCGAGCGCAACGCCGGCCGCCCGGACCGGGCGGGCATGCCGCGCAGGGTCATCCAGCGGCACATCCGCGAACTGCGCCGCTCCCTGCGGCACCTGGAGCGTGAGGGCTTCCGCAAGGTGCACGTCCTGCGCGGCGCCGACGAGGTCGCCGCCGCCACCGTCGTCACCGAGAAGCGCTTCAGCGACCTCACCCACCTGACCGGCCCGTTCGACATCATCGGCGACGTCCACGGATGTTCCGCCGAACTGGAGGCGCTCCTGGGCAGGTTGGGCTATGCCGACGGTGTCCACCCCGAGGGCCGCACGGCCGTCTTCGTCGGCGACCTCGTCGACCGCGGCCCGGACAGCCCCGGAGTGCTGCGCCGTGTGATGTCCATGGTGAAGTCGGGTGACGCGCTGTGCGTGCCCGGCAACCACGAGAACAAGTACGGCCGCCACCTGAGGGGCCGTAAGGTCCAGCTCACCCACGGGCTCGCGGAGACCGTCGCGCAGATGGAGGGCGAGAGCGAGGAGTTCCGGCAGGAGGTGGGGGAGTTCGTCGCGGGGCTGGTCAGCCACTACGTCCTCGACGGCGGAAAGCTGGTCGTCTGCCACGCCGGACTGCCGGAGAAGTACCACGGCCGTACCTCCGGCCGGGTCCGCTCGCACGCCCTGTACGGCGACACCACCGGCGAGACCGACGAGTTCGGACTGCCCGTGCGCTACCCCTGGGCGGAGGACTACCGCGGCCGGGCGGCGGTCGTCTACGGCCACACGCCGGTGCCGACGGCCACCTGGCTGAACAACACCGTCTGCCTGGACACCGGCGCCGTCTTCGGCGGCAGGCTGACGGCACTGCGCTGGCCGGAGCGCGAGCTGGTCGACGTACCGGCCGAGCGGGTGTGGTACGAGCCGGTCAAGCCGCTGCGCACGGAGGCGCCGGGCGGGCACGACGGCCGTCCGCTGGACCTGGCGGACGTGCACGGCCGCCGGGTGGTGGAGACGAGGCACGCCGGCCGCGTCGCGGTGCGGGAGGAGAACGCGGCGGCGGCGCTGGAGGTCATGAGCCGCTTCGCCGTGGACCCACGGCTGCTGCCGTACCTGCCGCCGACCATGGCGCCGACGGCCACCAGCCGGGTGGAGGGCTACCTGGAGCACCCGGCGGAGGCGTTCGCGAACTACGCGCGGGACGGTGTGGAGCGGGTCGTGTGCGAGGAGAAGCACATGGGCTCGCGGGCGGTGGCACTGGTGTGCCGGGACGCCGAGGTGGCCGGGAAGCGGTTCGGGGCACACGGCCGGACCGGGGCCCTGTACACCCGTACCGGGCGTCCGTTCTTCGACGACGACGCGGTGACCGAGGAGATCCTCGGCCGGCTGCGGACCGCGGCCGGCGACGCCGGGCTGTGGCAGGAGCTCGACACGGACTGGCTGCTGCTGGACGCCGAGCTGATGCCCTGGTCGCTGAAGGCGTCCGGGCTGCTGCGCACCCAGTACGCGGCGGTCGGCGCCGCCTCCGCGGCGGTGCTGCCCGCCGCGCTCGCCGCGCTGGAGAGCGCCGCGGCCCGGGGCGTCGACGTGGACGCGCTGGCGGCCCGGCACCGCGAGCGGACCGCGGACGCCGGCGCGTTCACGGCCGCCTACCGCCGCTACTGCTGGAGCACGGACGGCCTGGACGGTGTCCGCCTGGCCCCGTTCCAGCTGCTGGCCGTCGAGGGCCGCAGCCTCGCCGCGCTGCCGCACGACGAGCAGCTGGCGCTGCTGGACCGGCTGGTGGAGCACGACTCCACCGGCCTGCTGCGGACCACCGGCCGCCTCTACGTCGACACCGGCGACCCGGAGTCGGTGCGGGCCGGCGTCGACTGGTGGCTGGAGATGACCGGCCGCGGCGGTGAGGGCATGGTCGTCAAGCCGCTCGGCGCGCTGGTGCGCGGTCCCGAGGGGCGCTTGGTGCAGCCCGGCGTCAAGTGCCGGGGCCGCGAGTACCTGCGGATCATCTACGGCCCGGAGTACACGCGTCCGGACAACCTGGCCCGGCTCCGGCAGCGGTCCCTGAGCCACAAGCGGTCCCTGGCCGTGCGTGAGTACGCCCTCGGACTGGAGGCACTGGACCGGCTGGCGGCGGGCGAGCCGTTGTGGCGGGTGCACGAGGCCGTGTTCGCGGTGCTGGCCCTGGAGTCGGAGCCGGTGGACCCGCGGCTGTGACCGGCGGGGTGCCCGGGGCCCGACGGCACCCCGCCGTCCTTCGGCCCCGGGCGCCCCTCCCGCTTCCCGCCGTGGTGCCCCTGCGGTACCGCGGCGGCGCAGGCGCACCACGGTCTTCGGGGCGGAGTGAGCCACCCCGTTCTCGTCATAGGGACGAGAACAAATGACCGGAGAAACGTGCGAGTGACGGGTCAAGACGGCCGTCGGTGGCCAGGATGGAGGCATGGGATTCCATGTCGACTCCGAGGCCGGGCGGCTGCGCCGCGTGATCCTGCACCGGCCCGATCTCGAGCTCAAAAGGCTCACCCCCAGCAACAAGGACACCCTCCTCTTCGACGACGTGCTGTGGGTGCGCCGGGCGCGCGCCGAGCACGACGGGTTCGCGGACGTGCTGCGCGACCGCGGGGTCGCCGTCCACCTCTTCGGCGACCTGCTCGCCGAGACGCTGGAGATCCCGGTGGCCCGGACGCTGGTCCTGGACCGCGTCTTCGACGAGAAGGAGTACGGTCCCCTCGCCACCGATCACCTGCGCGCCGCCTTCGAGACCCTGCCCGCCCGCGAGCTGGCCGAGGCGCTGGTCGGCGGCATGACCAAGCGGGAGTTCCTGGACGTGCACGCGGAGCCGGTCTCCGTCCGCTTCCACGCCATGGAACTGGACGACTTCCTCCTCGACCCGCTGCCCAACCACCTCTTCACCCGCGACACCTCCGCCTGGATCTACGACGGCGTCTCCATCAACGCGATGCGCTGGCCCGCCCGTCAGCGCGAGACCGTCCACTTCGAGGCGATCTACCGCCATCACCCCCTCTTCCGCGAGGAGTCCTTCCACGTCTGGTCGCAGGGGCAGGCCGACTACCCTTCCACCATCGAGGGCGGGGACGTCCTCGTCATCGGCAACGGAGCCGTCCTTATCGGCATGAGCGAGCGCACCACGCCGCAGGCCGTCGAGATGCTCGCGCACAAGCTGTTCGCGGCCGGGTCGGCCCGGACCATCGTCGCGCTGGACATGCCCAAGCGGCGGGCCCTGATGCACCTCGACACCGTGATGACCCAGGTCGACGGTGACGTCTTCACGCAGTACGCCGGGCTCGGCATGCTCCGCTCGTACACCATCGAGCCGGGCTCGGGGGACAAGGAGCTGAAGGTCACCGACCATCCGCCGGAGCACATGCACCGGGCGATCGCCGCCGCGCTCGGGCTGAGCGAGATCCGGGTGCTCACCGCCACCCAGGACGTGCACGCCGCCGAGCGCGAGCAGTGGGACGACGGCTGTAACGTCCTCGCCGTCGAGCCGGGTGTCGTCGTCGCCTACGAGCGCAACTCCACCACCAACACGCATCTGCGCAAGCAGGGCGTCGAGGTGATCGAGATCCCGGGCAGCGAGCTGGGGCGCGGCCGGGGCGGGCCGCGCTGCATGAGCTGCCCGGTCGAGCGGGACCCGGTGTAGTGGGTGGGCGGCCCGGACCGGTGGCTGTATATAAATGCTGAGTATCGTATAGACTTCCATGGTCCGTGGTTCCCCGTCCCCTCTGGAGCGCCCTCATGGCGACAGTCCCGACCGCCCTCGCCGGCCGCCCCTTCCTCAAGGAGCTGGACTTCACCGCCGAGGAGTTCCGCGGCCTGATCGAGCTGGCCGCGGAGCTGAAGGCGGCCAAGAAGGCCGGGACGGAGACGCCGCACCTGCGCGGCAGGAACATCGCCCTGATCTTCGAGAAGACCTCGACGCGCACCCGCTGCGCGTTCGAGGTCGCCGCCGCCGACCAGGGCGCCCACACCACCTATCTGGACCCCTCCGGCTCCCAGATCGGGCACAAGGAGTCGGTCAGGGACACCGCGCGCGTGCTGGGGCGGATGTTCGACGGCATCGAGTACCGCGGGGACAGTCAGGAGAAGGTCGAGGAGCTGGCGGCACACGCGGGTGTGCCCGTCTACAACGGCCTCACCGACGACTGGCACCCCACCCAGATGCTCGCCGACGTGCTCACCATGACCGAGCACTGCGCCAGGCCGCTGACCGAGATCGCGTTCGCCTACCTCGGCGACGCCCGCTTCAACATGGGCAACTCCTACCTGATCACCGGTGCCCTGCTCGGCATGGACGTGCGGATCGCCGCCCCGAAGTCCTACTGGCCCGCACAGGAGATCGTCGACACCGCCCGCGAACTCGCCGAGGCGAGCGGCGCGCGCGTCACCCTCACCGAGGACGTCGCCGAGGGCGTCTCGGGCGCCGACTTCGTCGCCACGGACGTGTGGGTCTCCATGGGCGAGCCCAAGGAGGTCTGGGGCGAGCGCATCGCCGCCCTCGCGCCGTACGCCGTGACCATGGACGTGCTCCGCGCCACCGGCAACCCGGACGTGAAGTTCCTGCACTGCCTGCCGGCCTTCCACGACCTGGGTACCGAGGTGGGGCGCGAGGTCCACCGGCGGCACGGTCCGGACGCCCTCGAAGTGACCGACGAGGTCTTCGAGTCCGTCCACTCGGTCGTCTTCGACGAGGCCGAGAACCGGCTGCACACCATCAAAGCGATCTTGGTGGCAACACTGGCCTGATCAGGCCTTATGCTGTCCGGCGGCCCGGAGCCACCCCTTCCGAGGCAGCCGCGCGCCCCGACCCGGGCGCATCCGCCCCCAGAATCGAGCACCACCCGCATGCCCCGCATCAAGTCCCCGGCCCTGCTGGTCGCCGAATCCGGCGCCGACCGTGAGGGCCACGGCCTGGCCCGCACCATGGGCCTGTTCCAGCTGATCTGCTTCGGCGTCGGAGCGATCGTCGGCACCGGCATCTTCGTCGGCCTGTCCGACTCCGTCGCCCAGGCCGGGCCCGCCGTCGTCGTCTCCTTCGTCCTGGCCGCGATCACCTGCGTGTTCACCGCGTTCTCCTTCGCCGAGCTGGGCGGGGCGATCCCGGTCTCCGGGTCGTCGTACTCCTTCGCCTACGCCGGCCTGGGGGAGAGCACCGCCTTCCTGGTCGGCTGGTGCCTGCTGCTGGAGTACGGCGTCTCGATCTCGGCCGTCGCGGTCGGCTGGAGCCAGTACGTCAACGAACTGCTGCACAGCCTTGCCGGATGGCAGCTGCCCGCCGCCCTGTCCGCCGGTCCCGGCGACGGCGGCCTCGTCAACCTGCCCGCGGTGATCGTCATCGCCATGGGCTGCGTGCTGCTGGTGCGCGGGGTGCGCGAGAGCGCCGGAGCGACCGCCGTGATGGCCGTGATCAAGCTCGTCATCCTGCTCGCCTTCTGCGCGATCGGCTTCAGCGCCTTCAGGGACGGCAACCTCACCCCCTTCGCCCCGGCCGGCCTCGGCGGCATCGGAGCGGGCACCACGGCCGCCTTCTTCTCCTACATCGGCTTCGACGCCATCACCACCGCCGGTGAGGAGGCCAGGAACCCGCGGCGGGACGTTCCCGTCGCGATCCTCGTCTGCATGGGCATCGTCACCCTGCTGTACTGCGCCGTCGCCCTCGCCGCCACCGGCGCGGTCGGTGCCGGGGCGGTCGGCGGCCGGCCCGCCGCCCTGTCCCACGTCGTGAACCTGGTCACGGGCTCCTCGGCCGGCGGCGGCGTCATCGCCTTCGGCGCGGTCGTGGCCATCGCCTCCGTGGTGCTCGCCGTCATGTACGGCCAGACCCGCATCCTGATGTCCATGTCCCGCGACGGACTGATCCCGCGCGTCTTCGAGCGGGTCTCCCCGCGGACCGCGACCCCGGTCGCCGGCACCCTGGTCGTCGCCGGCGTGTTCGCCGTCCCGGCCGCCTTCGCCTCGCTGGACGCGGTGGTCGGCCTGTGCACCATCGGCACCCTGGCGATCATGGCCGTCGTCAATGTCGCCGTCATCGCGCTGCGCCGCCGCGAGCCCGGACTGCCGCGCACGTTCCGGGTGCCGCTGTACCCGGCGCTGCCGCTGCTGGGCATCGGCTTCTGCCTCTACCTGATGTACGAGACCGGCCGGACGGCCTGGGTCCAGTTCGCGGTGTTCCTGCTGGCGGGCCTCGCCGTCTACGCGGCCTACGGGCGCCGCAACTCCCGGCTGGCCCGCACGGCCGGCGAGGTCACACCGGACGCCGCTGAGCGGGAACCACAGGCAGTCTGAACCACACCGCCTTGCCGGACCCGGTGGGGCGGTGTCCGCAGGACGAGCTCAGGGTGCGGATCAGCAGCAGGCCGCGCCCGTGCTCCTGCCACGGGTCGGGCGCCGGTCCGGCCGGGACCGTCAGGCCGCCCGGCGGCGCCGGGTCCGGGTCGTGCACCTCGACCTGGCAGCCGCTCGGCAGCAGCTCCACGACCAGCTCTATCGGCGAGCGTCCCGAGGTGTGCTCCACCGCGTTGGCCACCAGCTCCGCCGTCAGCAGCTCGGCGGTGTGGCAGTCGGCCCCGTGCTCCAGCTCGGCCAGTGCGGTGCGGACCAGCGCCCGGGCGACCGGCACGGCCGCAGTGGTGTGCGGCAGCGCGATGCGCCAGGAGGCGGCGGGGGCGGGGCGTTCGTGCAAGGCGAGTCCGTTCATGGCGCAGGCTGTCCTGCTTTCAACCGTACGAATGGTACGGCGCCCTCCGGCAGAGCCGTCCGACGGGCACCCTCCGGGACCCTCGCCCCGGCATCCAGCGGCCTACCCGCCCGGCGGGTCCGCCGCGCACGGCCCTTCGCGCCGTTACCCGACCGTCGACGATCCGGTGGATCCCGGTCACATCGTGACAGTGCCGGGGCGACCGGATCACGCCCCGTATGTGTCGCCATCCTGACGACGGTCACAAATGAGTGATAACTTCGAGGGGTCACCGTGCTTGAGGGAGGACCCTGCTGATGAGTCCCTTCACCGGTTCCGCCGCCCCCACCTCCGACTGGCAGCACCTTCGCGTGGACCGCACCGACGGTGTCGCCACCGTCACCCTGGCCCGCCCCGACAGACTCAACGCGCTCACCTTCGGTGCCTACGCCGACCTGCGCGACCTGCTCGCCGAACTGTCCCGCGAGCGGTCCGTACGCGCCCTGGTCCTGGCCGGCGAGGGACGCGGTTTCTGCTCCGGCGGGGACGTCGACGAGATCATCGGCGCGACCCTGTCCATGGACACCGCCACGCTCCTCGACTTCAACCGGATGACCGGCCAGGTCGTCCGGGCGGTGAGGGAGTGCCCGTTCCCGGTGATCGCCGCCGTGCACGGCGTGGCCGCGGGCGCCGGAGCGGTCCTCGCCCTGGCGGCGGACTTCCGGGTGGCCGACCCCACGGCCCGGTTCGCGTTCCTCTTCACCCGCGTCGGCCTCTCCGGCGGCGACATGGGCGCGGCCTACCTGCTGCCGCGGGTCGTCGGCCTCGGTCACGCCACCCGCCTGCTGATGCTCGGCGAACCGGTTCGCGCCCCCGAGGCCGAGCGGATCGGGCTGATCAGCGAGCTGGCCGGGGAGGGCCGGGCCGACGAGGCCGCCCGGCGGCTGGCCCGCCGGCTGGCCGAGGGCCCGGCCCTGGCCCACGCCCAGACCAAGGCCCTGCTCACCGCCGAACTGGACATGCCCCTGTCCACGGCGGTGGAACTCGACGCCTCCACGCAGGCCCTGCTGATGACCGGCGAGGACTACGCCGAGTTCCATGCGTCGTTCACCGAGCGGCGCCCCCCGAAGTGGCGGGGGCGGTGACCGTGCCGACGCCCCCGGCGCGGGGAACCGCGCGACCGGCCGCCCACGACCCCCGGCCGCCGGACAGGACCGGACGCCCCCTGCGGGTGGCCGTCGTCGGCGGCGGCCCGGGCGGCCTCTACGCCGCTGTCCTGCTCAAGCGCCTCGACCCCGCCCGCGAGATCACCGTCTACGAACGCAACGCCCCCGACGACACCTTCGGCTTCGGAGTCGTCCTGTCGGACGAGACCCTCGGCGGCATCGAGCACGCCGACCCGGCCGTCCACGAAGCGCTGGCCGAGCACTTCGTCCGCTGGGACGACATCGACATCGTGCACCGGGGCACCCGCCACACCTCCGGCGGCCACGGCTTCGCCGCACTGGGCAGGAAGCGCCTCCTGGAGATCCTGCACGCACGCTGCACCGCACTCGGCGTCGACCTGCGCTTCCGCACCGCCGCCCCCGACCCGGACCTGCTGGCGCGGTCCCACGACCTCGTCGTCGCCGCGGACGGCGTGCACAGCACCACCCGCGAGGCCTACGCGCGCGAGTTCCGGCCACGGGTGACCGGCCACCGCTGCCGCTACATCTGGCTCGCCGCCGACTTCGCCTTCGACGCCTTCCGCTTCGAGATCGCCGAGACCGAGCACGGCGTGATGCAGCTGCACGGATACCCCTACGCGGCCGACGCCTCGACCGTGATCGTCGAGATGCGCGAAGAGGTGTGGCGCGCCGCCGGCTTCGACGCACCGGACCCCCAGGAGTCGATCGAACGCTGCGCCAAGATCTTCTCGGACGCCCTCGGCGGACGTCCCCTCCGCTCCAACAACTCCGCCTGGACCTGCTTCCGCACGGTGGTCAACGAGCGCTGGTCGCACGGCAACGTCGTCCTGCTCGGCGACGCCGCCCACACGGCCCACTTCTCCATCGGCTCCGGCACCAAGCTCGCCGTCGAGGACGCCCTCGCGCTCGCCGCCTGCCTCCAGGAGCAGCCGGACCTGCCGACGGCACTCGCGGCGTACGAGGAGGAACGCAGACCGGTCGTCGCCTCCACCCAGCGCGCCGCCCGCGCCAGCCTGGAGTGGTTCGAGAACCTGGCGCTCCACCTCGACCAGTCGCCCCGCCGGTTCGCCTTCAACCTGCTCACCCGCTCCCGCCGGGTCACCCACGACAATCTCCGCCTACGCGACGCCCGCTTCACCTCTGCCGTGGAACGGGAGTTCGGCTGCCCGCCGGGTACCCCGCCCATGTTCACCCCGTTCCGGCTGCGCGGCCTGACCCTGCGCAACCGCGTCGTCGTCTCGCCCATGGACATGTACTCCGCCCACGACGGTGTCCCCGGCGACTTCCACCTCGTCCACCTGGGCGCCCGCGCGCTGGGCGGCGCGGGCCTGGTGATGACCGAGATGGTGTGCGTCAGCGAGGAGGGGCGGATCACGCCGGGCTGCACCGGCCTGTACACCGGCCGGCAGACCGTGGCCTGGAAGCGGATCGCCGCCTTCGTACACGCGCAGTCCCCGGGCACGGCGATCGGCGTCCAGCTCGGCCACTCGGGCCGCAAGGGTTCGACCAAGCTGATGTGGGAGGGCATGGACGAGCCGCTGGAGGACGGCAACTGGCCCCTCGTCGCCGCATCCCCACTGCCCTACACCTCGCGGAGCCAGACCCCGCGGCAGCTGTCCCGGGCCCAGCTGACCGACCTCCGCGAGCAGTTCACCGGCGCCGCCTGGCGCGCCGCCCGGGCCGGCTTCGACCTGCTCGAACTGCACTGCGCGCACGGCTACCTGCTGTCCGGTTTCCTCTCCCCGCTGACCAACCACCGCACCGACTCCTACGGCGGTCCGCTGGAGAACCGGCTGCGGTTCCCGCTGGAGGTCTTCGACGCCGTACGGGCCGTCTGGCCCGCGGAACGGCCCATGACCGTGCGCATCTCCGCCACCGACTGGGCTCCGGGCGGCACGACCGCCGAGGACGCCGTGGAGATCGCCCGTGCCTTCGCCGCGCACGGCGCCGACGCCATCGACGTGTCCACCGGCCAGGTCGTGGCCGACGAGCAGCCCGAGTTCGGGCGGTCGTACCAGACGCCGTTCGCCGACCGGATCCGGCACGAGGCGGGCGTGCCGGTGATCGCCGTCGGCGCCATCTCCTCCTGGGACGACGTCAACTCCCTGATCCTCGCCGGACGCGCCGACCTGTGCGCGCTGGCCCGCCCCCACCTGTACGACCCGCAGTGGACGCTGCACGCCGCGGCCGAGCAGGGCTACGAGGGGCCGGGCGCCCCCTGGCCGGCGCCGTACCGGGCGGGCAACCGGCCTCCGCCGGCCGGCCGCACCGACGCCCCCAGGCCCCGACTCACCCTGCGGAGCTGAGCCGGACCACGCCGGCTCCACACGGCGGCCCCCGGCCGCCGGCCGGGCGGGGAGGGGGCGGGCGACGGTCGGCTTGCCGGGGCGGGGCAGTCCGGTGAGCCGGACCGTGGCACCGGCCCCGGGCCGGCTGCTGCCGTCCGGGTCGCTCACGCCGTGTATCCCACGCTCCGCACGGCGGCAGCAGTGCCGCGGGTGTCTTCCCCGGCCGAGGCGGGCCGGCAGGTGGGCGCGGGCCGTCTCCACGGGGTGGCCGCGGCTTCAGATCATGTTTCCGCCGGTCGGTCGGGTAGGCCCGCGAAGACCGCTCCCGCATCGCGCAGTCGCCGGTGCAGAGCCTGGAACACGGCCGCCGACCGCACCCCGGGCCAGTCGGCCGGCAGCAGTCCGGCGGGCAGTCCGGGGTCGGTGTACGGCAGGTGCCGCCAGGAGTCCAGGGCCAGGAGGTAGTCGCGGTAGGCCTCCTCGGGCGGGGTGTCGGCCCGCATCTCCCAGGTGCGCAGCACGCGCGCGTGGCGGTCGAGGAACGCCTCGTGCGCCTTGGCGATCGCCGCCAGGTCCCACCACCGGAAGACCGCCTCCACGGTGGCCGCGAAACCGAGGTGCTCGCCGCGGAAGAAGTCGACGTACGCCTCCAGGCCGAGCCGCTCCAGGGTGTGCCGGGTCTCCTCGTAGAGCCGGGCCGGTGCGATCCACACACCGGGAGCCGCCGTGCCGAAGCCGAGTCCGGCCAGCCGGGAACGCAGGACGTGCCGTTTCTGCCGCTCCGACTCCGGCACCGAGAACACCGCCAGCACCCAGCCCTCGTCCTCGGGGGGTGCCTGGGCGTAGATCCGCCGGTCGCCGTCCAGTAGCAACTGCCGTGCCTGTGGCGAGAGTTCGTAGCCGGCGGCGCCCTGAGCGGTGCGCGCGGGCAGGAGCAGGCCGCGCCGTTTGAGCCGGGAGACCGACGAACGGACGGACGGGGCGTCGACCCCCACCGCCGCCAGCAGCCGGATCAGCTCGGCGACGGGCACCGGGCCGGGCACGAAGCGGCCGTAGGCGCCGTAGAGCGTGACGATCAAGGACCGTGGAGCATGCTGGTCTGACACGTTGATCATCTTAAGTCTTCGGCATCGCTGCTGGTCACGTTCGGTCTCACTCGTCCGCCCGGAGCTTGAACCGCTGGAGCTTGCCGGTCGCCGTGCGCGGCAGCGCGTCCCAGAAGACGATCTCCCGCGGGCACTTGTACGGCGCCAGTTCCGACTTGACGAAGGCCCGCAGTGCCTCGCCGTCCCTCGGCGCCCCCTCCCTCAGCACGGTGTGGGCCACGACGACGTGCCCGCGGTCCTCGTCGGGCCGCCCCACGACGGCCGCCTCGACGACGTCCGGGTGCCGCAGCAGCGCGTCCTCCACCTCGGGGCCGGCGATGTTGTACCCGGCCGAGATGATCATGTCGTCCGCGCGGGCGACGTAGCGGAAGTAGCCGCCGGGTTCGCGGACGTAGGTGTCGCCGGTGACGTTCCAGCCGTCGCGCACGTACTCCCGCTGCCGGGGATCGGCGAGGTACCGGCAGCCCACCGGACCGCGGACCGCCAGCAGGCCGGGCTCGCCGTCGGGCAGCGGGCGCCCGAGCCCGTCCTGCACGCGGGCCTGCCACCCGGGGACGGGCACCCCGGTCGTGCCCGGCCGGATCGCCTCGTCGGCCGCGGAGATGAAGATGTGCAGCAACTCGGTGGCACCGATGCCGTTGATGATCCCGAGCCCGGTCCGCTCCCGCCACGCGTGCCAGGTGGCCTCGGGCAGGTTCTCGCCCGCCGACACGCAGCGGCGCAGGGAGCTCACGTCCTCGGCGTCCAGGTCGGTCAGCATGGCGCGGTAGGCGGTCGGGGCGGTGAACAGCACCGAGACGCGGTGCGCGGCGATCGCGGGCAGCAGGTGGCTCGGGCCCGCCTGCTCGAGCAGCAGCGCACTGGCCCCGGCCCGCAGCGGGAAGACCACCAGGCCGCCCAGGCCGAAGGTGAACCCGAGCGGGGGAGAGCCGGCGAAGACGTCGTCCGCGCGCGGTCGCAGCACGTGCGCCGAGAAGGTGTCGGCGATCGCGAGAAGGTCCCGGTGCAGATGCATGCACCCCTTGGGGCGGCCGGTGGTGCCGGAGGTGAACGCGATCAGGGCGACGTCGTCGCTCGCGGTGTCCACCGCCCGGAAGGGGGTGTCCGGCACCGGCCGCCGGTGCAGGCCGTCCGGGGCGTCGCCGCCGTAGGTGGCGATCCGCAGCCCCGGTACGTCCGCCTTCACCAGGTCGTCCACGGCGCGGACGTCGCACAGGGCGTGCCCGACCCTGGCGATCTCGCACATCGTGCGCAGCTCGTTCGGGCGCTGCTGGGCCAGGACGGTGACGGCGACCGCGCCCGCCTTGAGCACCGCCAGCCAGCAGGTCGCCAGCCAGGGCGTGGTCGGGCCGCGCAGCAGCACCCGGTTGCCGGGTACGACCCCCAGCTCGCCGGTGAGCACGTGGGCGACGAGATCGACGCGTGCGCGCAGATCGCCGTACGTCCAGACCGGGCCGTCCGGTGAGCGGAAGGCGGGACGGCCGTCCGGAGGGCCGGTCAGCAGCTCGGCGGCGCAGTTGAGCCGTTCGGGGTAGTTCAGCTCCGGCAGATCGAAGCGGAGCTCGGGCCACTGGCCGGGCGGCGGCAGGTGGTCGCGCGCGAAGGTGTCGACGTGGGCCGAGACGTGCATGGCGGTTCGCCCCCTTGCCTGGTGGCCTTGCCTAGCGGGCTCGTCGTGGGGTCGCCCCAGCGAGCGTATCGCCTTGATGACGACAGTCAATACAGCGCGATATCGTCGGGGGAGCGGCCACCCGGCCGCGGGGAGAGAGGACCGGCGATGCCCGCATTCTCGCTCGAACCAGCGCAAACCGCCTGGTGCGCCGACCTGCGCACGCTGGCCGCCGACCGGCTGCGCCCGCTCGCCGAGAAGGGCGAGCCCGGCCGCGTCAACCGCCCCCTCGTCGCCGAACTCGGCCGCCTCGGACTGCTCCGCCGCCTGTTCACCTCCGGCGCCCTCGACCTGTGCCTGATGCGCGAGTCCCTCGCCTACGCCTGTACCGAGGCCGAGACCGCGCTCGCCCTCCAGGGACTGGGCGCCCACCCCGTCCACGCCCACGGCACCCCCGCCCAGCGCGACCGCTGGCTGCCCGCGGTGACCGACGGCACCGCGGTGCCCGCCTTCGCCCTGAGCGAGCCCGAGGCGGGCTCGGACGCGGGCGCGCTGCGGCTGCGGGCCGAGGGAGAGCACACCGACGGTTCCCGCGTCGCCGGCCCCGCGGTGCCCGGCGACGCGGGGCCACGACCGGCTCCGCCCACCGATCCCGGCCCCGCCACCGGCCCCCCGCGCGCGGTGCCCGACGGCCGGCGGCGCTGGCGGCTGACCGGCGAGAAGTGCTGGATCTCCAACGCCCCCGAGGCCGACTTCTACACCGTCTTCGCCCGCACGTCCCCCGGCACCGGTGCGCGCGGCGTCACCGCCTTCCTCGTCCCCGCCGACCGCCCCGGACTGACCGGTGGCGCACTGGAGATGGTCTCCCCGCACCCGATCGGCACCCTGCTCCTCGACGAGGTGCCCGTCACCGCGGACGACGTGCTCGGCGACGTCGGGCACGGCTTCCGCGTCGCCATGGGCACCCTCAACCTGTTCCGTCCCAGCGTCGGCGCCTTCGCCGTCGGCATGGCCCAGGCCGCCCTGGACGCCGCCGTCGCGCACACCACCCGGCGCCGCGCCTTCGGCGGCACCCTCCAGGACCTCCAGACCGTCGCCCACCAGGTCGCCGAGATGGCGGTGCGCACCGAGGCGGCCCGCCTGATGGTGTACGCGGCGGCCACGGCCCACGACCGGCACGACCCCGGCGTCCCCGCGCGCGCCGCGATGGCGAAACTGCTGGCCACGGAGACCGCCCAGTACGTCGTCGACGCCGCGGTGCAGCTCCACGGCGCCCGCGCGCTGCAGCGCGGCCACCTTCTGGAGCACCTCTACCGGGAGGTGCGCGCGCCGCGGATCTACGAGGGCGCCAGCGAGGTCCAGCGCGGCATCATCGCCAAGAACCTCTACGCCGACCTGGAGGCCGAGTGACCACCCGGCGCGTCAACCCGCCCGAACTGTCCCCGCCCGCCGGGTTCTCCCACGCCGTCGTCGCGGCCGGCTCCCGCGTCGTCTTCCTGGCCGGCCAGACCGCGCTCGACGCCGACGGCGAGGTCGCCGGACGCACGCTGCCGGAGCAGTTCGAGAAGGCGCTCGGCAACCTCCTGGCGGCCCTCGCCGCAGCGGGCGGCACCCCTGCCGACCTCGCCCGCGTCACCGTCTACGCGACCGATGTCGCCGACTACCGCGCCCACGCCCGCGAACTGGGGCGTATCTGGCGGGATTCGGCGGGCCGGGACTACCCCGCGATGGCGGTCGTGGGCGTCGTGCGCCTCTGGGACGAGCAGGCGATGGTGGAACTGGACGGCTTCGCGGTGCTGCCGTAGAACCTGCTCGGGCACCGCCGCCCCGCCCCGGATCCCGTGACCCGACGGGGGCGCACCGGAACCCGGGAGACGGCGGGTGGTGAGAAACGCGGTGGCACGGGGCGATGCGGTTCGGCAGAGTCCGGGGCGTGGAGCGTTTGACGGAGACCGCGGACCGGCCGGCCGGCGTCGGCGGCGTGGTGGGCGTGTGCCTGGGTGGCAGCCGGGCGAGGGGAACGCACCGTCCCGACTCCGATGCGGACCTGGGCCTGTACTACCGGGAGCCGCTGGACACCGCCGCCCTGCGGAGTCTCGCGGCCGAGCTGACCGGGGAACCGGTCGAGGTGACGGAACCGGGCGGCTGGGGGCCCTGGGTGGACGGCGGTGCCTGGCTGACCGTCGACGGCCGGCGCGTCGACTGGATCTACCGCGGCCTGGACCGCGTCCACCGCATCTGGCCCCGCGTGGGCATGCGGCTCGCTCCCCGGGGCGCGCCGCGGTGAACCGGCGGACCGCCGCCGTTGCGTACCGTCCGGTGCGCCGCCCGCAGAGCCGGGGACGTCGGTCACACGACCGGGTGCGGCACGGAGCACCCGAGCCCGGGCACGGCGAGGAGCGTTTCACGGCCACCCGCGCGGACTCGCCACCGAAGGGGTGACGGTCACACGCCCGGACGCCGCGGCCCGGTACCAGTGGAAGCCCCCATGACCAGGAGGCCTTCCATGACCAGCGTCCTTCGCCGGCACCTTCCCCTCGCCCTCGGTGCCGCGGCCGGCGCCGCCCTGCTCCTCCCGGCCGCGGCACCCGCCGCGTTCGCCGACCCCCACGAGACCGTCACCGTCGACCCCACCGGCCGCATCGCCGCCGACGGCACGGTCACCCTCTCCGGCACCTACCGCTGTCTCGGCAACAGCGGCCCCGTGTTCGTCAGTTCCTCCCTCGCCCAGAAGTCCCCGACCGTCCGCCACGGCATCGGCGGCACCCGCGCGGTCTGCGACGGAGCCGAACACCCCTGGCGGAACACCGGCAGGCCCACGCCGGGAGCGCTGGAGCAGGGCACCGCCCGCGTCGAGGCCACGGTCATGGAACTGCGCTCCCAGGGCGGTCTCCCCCTGCCCCGCTTCCACGCCGTCCGGCGGCAGGACGTGACCCTGACCGAGGACTGACGGACCGCACGCACACGTCCCCGCCCTGCCCGGCGGCGGGCAGGGCAGGCCCTCCACGCGCAGCGGGCGTCCGGGGCCGGGCGTCCCCGGCCACCGCCCCGGTGAACCGGTCGGCCGAGTGGCCCGCAGGGCCCCGCCGCACCGCCGGCGTCCCGCGGGAGCCGCCCATGCCGCGCCAGGCCTGCCGTCGCCCGGCCACCGGGCGACGGCAGGCCTGGGACGGAGGGGGTGACCCTCCGGTTCCCGCCGGCACGGCGTGGCTGCCTCCGGCGGAGTCAGCGCTCACCCGTGCCCGGCCGCGCACCGCCGGGGCGCACCGCTGCCGGAGCCGACCGGGACCGGCCACCCGCGGGCCGCGCAGGCCGCTCCGCTCACGCCGAGGTGCGTCGCACCAGCTGGGTCGGGATGATCACGGAGGACAGCGGACGGCCGACACCGCCGTCCTTCGCCTGTCCTTCGAGGCTGCGCAGCAGCAGGCGCACCATCAGCCGGCCCATCTCCTCGATCTCCTGCCGGACCGTCGTCAGCGGAGGGTCGGTCAGCTCAGCGACCCTGGCCATGTCGTCGAAGCCGACGACCGCCACGTCCTCGGGCACCCGGCGCCCGCGCTCCCGCAGAACCCGCAGGGCGCCGACGGCCATGAGGTCCGAGGCGACGAACAGACCGTCCAGGTCGCCGACGCGGTCCAGCAGCGTGGCCATCGCCCGCGCACCGCCCGCCTCCGTGAAGTCGCTTTCCACGATCAGCCGGGGATCGGCGTCCATGAGCATGTCGTGGTAGCCGTCGAGCCGGTCCACGGATGCGGTCTGGTCCATCGGCCCGGTGATCGTCGCGATCCGGCCGCACCCCCGCGCCATCAGGTGGCGCACGGCCTCGCGGGCACCGCCGCGGTTGTCCGAGTCGACGTAGAGGAGGCTGCGGTCCGCCTCCGACCCCGGCCAGCCAGGACGTCCACCGAACACGGTCGGGATCCCCACCCGGCGGACGATGTCCGGCAGCGGATCCTCGTTGTGCAGGGAGAACAGCACCGCGCCGTCCACGTGCCCGCCGGCGAGATAGCGGCCCACCCGCTCGTAGTCGGCCGTGCCCTCCGTCAGCAGCAGCACCAGCTGATGGTCGTGGGCGGCCAGTTCCCGGCTGATGCCGAGCAGCTGCTGGGCGAAGAAGGGGTTGGTGAACACCTTGGTCTCCGGCTCCGCGGCGATGACGGCGACCGCGCCCGTGCGCCGGGTGACCAGGGTGCGGGCCGCCTGGTTGGGCACGTACCCCAGCTCCTCGACCGCGCGGCGGACCTTCTCCACCAGAGCCTCCCGCACCCCACTGCCCCCGTTCACGACTCGGGACACGGTGGCCCGGGAGACACCGGCCCGTTCGGCGACGGCTTCCAGGGTGGGGCGGCGCGCGGAGATCTGGTCGGACAAGGAACGCTCCTCTCGGGGACGGGGACAGCGTAGCCTCCCGTTCCCGGCCGGGAACGCCCTGGTGGAGAGCGCTCTCACGAGATCGTCCACGGGCGCCCCGCCCCCGACCGGCCGGGAGGGGCTCAAGCGTGCGGAAGCCGGCCCCGGGCGGCCACGTCCGCGTACCAGCGGGCGCTGTCCTTGAGCGTGCGGCGCTGGCTGGGGTAGTCCACGTGCACCATGCCGAAGCGCTTGCCGTAGCCGTAGGCCCACTCGAAGTTGTCCAGCAGCGACCACAGGAAGTAGCCGCGGACGTCCGCGCCCGCCGCCATCGCCCGGTGCACCGCCTCCAGGTGCGACCGCACGTAGGTGATCCGCTCGGGGTCGTGCACGGCTCCGCTCGGGTCGGCGTAGTCGTCGTAGGCGGCGCCGTTCTCGGTCACGAGCAGGGGCGTGCCGGGCAGTTCGTCCCGCAGCCGGGTCAGCAGCGCGTACAGGCCCTCGGCGTCCACCGGCCAGTCCATGGCGGTGCGCGGTCCCGGCGCGGGCACGAAGCGCACGTGGTCCTGAGCGGCGGGCCAGGGGGAGGGCAGCGGGTGCGAGCCGGCGGCGACCACGGTGGGGGAGTAGTAGTTGATGCCCAGGCTGTCGATGGGCCGCGAGACCTCGTCGAGGTCGCCGTCCCGGACGAACGACCAGTCGGTGAGCCCCGCGGTGTCCGCCCGCAGGTCCCCGGGGTAGTCGCCGCGGAAGACGGGGTCGAGGAACACGCGGTTGGCGAGCGCGTCGACGCGGCGCGCCGCGTCGGCGTCGGCCGGCCCGCCGGTCAGCGGGCGGACGGCCGCGAGGTTCAGCGTCAGCGACACCTCGGCCGACGGCTGCACCAGCTGGCGCAGCGCACCGACGGCCAGGCCGTGGCCCAGGTTCAGGTGGTGCGCCGCCCGCAGGGCCGCCCCCGGCTCCGTACGGCCCGGCGCGTGCACGCCGTCGGCGTAGCCGAGGAACGCCGCGCACCACGGCTCGTTCAGCGTCGTCCAGGTCCCAACGCGGTCCCCGAGCGCCTCGGCCACGAGCGCCGCGTAGTCGGCGAACCGGTACGCCGTCTCGCGTGCCGGCCAGCCACCCGCGTCCTCCAGCTCCTGCGGAAGGTCCCAGTGGTACAGCGTCAGCACGGGCCGGATGCCGTGGGCGAGGAGTTCGTCGACCAGGCCGCGGTAGAAGTCCAGGCCCTTCTCGCTAGCCCGGCCGCGGCCCGTCGGCTGCACACGGGGCCAGGAGACCGAGAAGCGGTAGTCCGTCAGCCCGAGGGAGGCCATCAGCGCGACGTCCTCCCGCATGCGGTGGTAGTGGTCCGCCGCGATGTCTCCCGTGTCTCCGTTGCGCACCATGCCCGGGATCCTGCTGAAGGTGTCCCAGATGGACGGTGTCCGGCCGTCCTCGGCGGCGGCCCCCTCGATCTGGTAGGCGGCCGTCGCGGCACCCCAGCGGAACCCCGGCGGGAAGGTCACCCCGTCGGAGGTCGCGGTGCGGGCGTCGATTGCGGTCATCGGGACTCCATCGTGGTCGTGGCGGGAGGTGGGGGCCGAGGAGGTTCCTGGGCCGGGTCGGGGCGGGCCGGCGCCGCGACCGGTGCGGCTCACCGGCTCGCGGTGTGCGGCGCCGCCTGCCGGGCCTTCGGGCGGAGGAGGCACGCCGGGCTGCCGTACCGCCGGGTGCGTCCGGTCCGCGGGCCTGCCCCTGGGAGCGTCCTGAAGATCTCGAAAACGCGCCCACCTTGCACCAGATCGCCCCGATCGACATTTACCAGCGAACCGGGGCGACTCGGGCACCTCAAGCAAGATGTGCAACAGTCTCCTAGCCCTTCACCGCGCCCTGCATGATGCCGCCCACGATCTGCCGGCCCAGCAGACCGAAGACGACCAGGACGGGCAGCGTGCCGAGCAGGGTGCCGGCCATGATGACGGACTGGTCGTGGACGTACCCCCCGCCCAGCTGCCGCAGGGCGACCTGCACCGTCGGCTCCTGCGAGGTGAGCGCGATGATCGGCCAGAAGAAGTCGTTCCACGAGGCCATGAAGGTCAGGATCCCGAGCACCGCCATGCCGGGTCGCGCGATCGGGACGACGATGCTCCAGAAGATCCGTGCCGTCGACGCGCCGTCGACCCGGGCGGCCTCGACCAGTTCGTCGGGCAGCGCCTGCAGCAGGTACTGGCGCATGAAGAAGACGCCGAAGGCGGACACGAGCCCCGGCAGGATGACGGCCTGGAGCTGGTTCACCCAGTGCAGCCGGGCGATGACCATGAACAGCGGGATCACCCCGAGCTGGGGCGGGATCATCATCGTGCCGATCGTGAGGGCGAGCAGCGCGTTGCGCCCCCGGAAGCGGAGCTTGGCGAAGGCGAAGCCGGCCAGGGTCGAGCACAGCACCGTCCCCACCGTCACCGAGCCGGAGACGATCAGGGAGTTGAGCAGAGCCCTGCCGATGTCGGCCTGTTCGAGGACCTGCCGGAAGTTGTGCATCAGGTTGCCGCCGGGCAGCAGCGCCGGCGGGGTGGCGGCCAGCTCGGCGTTGGAGCGGGTGGCCGCCACGATCGTCCAGTAGAAGGGGAACGCAGAGAACAGGGCCGCCAGGACGAGGACGGCGTACGCGACGCGCCCACCGTGCCGCTGGCCCCCCGCGCGCCCCCCGCGCGGACGGCGGGCCGGACGGGAGGAGGCGTCGGCCTCGCGGGTGGGCTGTGGTGCGGCGAGGGTCGTCATCGCTCGGTCTCCTTACCGCTGCGACGGCGGGCGACGAAGGTGTTGCCCAGCACCAGCAGGACGATGAGCAGGAACATCACCCAGGCGGTGGCGGCGGCGCGGCCGAGGTGGAAGAAGCCCCAGCCCTGTTCGTACATGTAGAGCCCGAGGGTCTGGTACTGGTGTGAGATGCCGCCGGAGACGCTGCCCTCGAACAGCAGAGGCTCGCCGAACAGCTGGGTCGCGCCGATGGTGGACACCACGATCGTGAACAGGACGGTGGGACGCAGCCCGGGCAGGGTGACGTGCAGGAACTGCCTCCAGCGGGACGCGCCGTCCAACTCGGCGGCCTCGTACAGGTCGGCCGGGATGGACTGCATGCCGGCGAGGTAGATCAGCGCGTTGTAGCCGGTCCAGCGCCACGTGACGATGGTGGACACGGCGATCTGCGAGGCGACCGTGCCGGACTGCCAGTCGACCGGGTCGATGCCGGCCAGCCCGAGCAGGTAGTTGATCAGCCCGAAGTCGCGGCCGAAGAGCTGGGCGAAGACCAGGGTGGCCGCCGCCACGGACGTGGCGTAGGGCAGCAGCATGGTGACGCGGAAGAACGTGCGGCCCCGCAGCTTGTAGTGGAGCAGGTGGGCCAGTCCGAGCGCCATCAGCAGCTGCGGGACGGTGGAGACGGCACCGATGGTGAAGGTGTTGCGCAGCGCGGTCCAGAAGTACTCGTCGCCGAAGAGGGCGGTGTAGTTGTCCGGGCCCCGCCACTCCATCCGCCCCGGTGTCTGGAGCTCGACGCGGTAGAGCGAGACGTACGCCGTGTAGAGCAGTGGGAACAGCCCGAAGGCGGCGAACAGCGCGAAGAACGGGGTGATGTACGCGTACGGCGACAGCCGGGCCAGGAACCGCCGCAGGGGGGCCGGTGGCGCCGCGGGCCGCGGCGGGGCGGTGGCGGTCAGGGTCATGGTGAGGCCTTCGATCGGAGAGGTCCGCGGGGACGTCGGGGGGAGGGCGCGAAGGAGCGGCAGGGCCGGGGGGGGGCGGTCCTTCGCGCCCCACGGGGCCGGGTGACGCCGGGTCAGCCGACCGCGTTCCGGACGCCCTTCTCGGCGTGGCCCCAGGCGGTGGCGGAGCTGGCGCCCTTGCGCTCGACCTCGCCGAGCGCGTTGGTGATCTGGGTGTTCACGTCGTTGTCGTGCACGCCGAGCACCTGCACGGGCGAGCTCTCCGCGGCCTTGCCGAAGATCTCACCGATCGGGGCGTTGCTGAAGTAGGCGTCCTTGACGCCCTCGACCTCCTTGATGGCGCCGAGGTTCGAGGGGAAGCTGCCCTGCTTCTCGAAGAGCTTCGCCTGCTGCGGCGCGGCCGTCAGCCACTTGATGAGTTCGTAGGCCTCCTTGGCGTGCGCGGAGCCCTTCGGGACGGCCAGGTACGAGCCGCCCCAGTTGCCCGCGACGCGGCCGGGCAGCGGGGCGACGTCCCACGTGCCCGCACCGCCGTCACCGGCCTGGCCCTTGATGTAGCCCAGCATCCAGGCGGGGCAGCCGATGGTGGCGAAGGAACCGCTGCTGAACGCCTGGTTCCAGGCGGGGGTCCACTGGGCGAGCTTGGCGCTCAGCCCCTCCTGCGCCGCCTTGACGGAGGTGTCCCAGGCGGACCTGACGGCCGGGTTGTCCTGGTAGACGAGCTTTCCGGAGGCGTCGTAGTAGCGCTCCTCCTGCTGTCCCATCATCAGCGAGTAGAGGCTGCCGACGCTGTCCATCCAGTGGCTCCTGGAGTCGGCCTTGGCCTGGTACTGCTTGCCCAGCTCCAGGTAGCCGTCCCAGGTGGCCCACTTCTCGGCCAGTGTGTCGCGGTCGGTGGCCAGGCCGGCCTTCCTGAACAGGTCCGTGCGGTAGCAGATCGCCTCGGGGCCGACATCGGTGCCCAGGCCGAGGGTGCGGCCGTCGGTCGTCGCCGCAGCCGCCCACTTGGCCGCGGAGTAGTCGTTCTTGAGGCTCGCGGCGCCGAAGGAGTTCAGGTCCTGGAACTTGTCGGCCTGCTGCTGGGTGACCGAGGCGATGCGGCCCACCTCGATGCCCTGGACGTCGGCGAGGCCTCCGCCGCCGGCGAGCCGGGTCTGCAGGGCCTTCCAGTAGTCGGCCTCGTTCTCGGTGCTGGATTCCTTGATCGTGATGTTCGGGTGGAGCTTCTCGTACTCCGCGTAGAGGCCGGCCTCCTTGAAGCCGAAGGTGCCGAACAGATCGACCGTGAGGGTGATCTCGCCGCCGCCCGTGGACGACTCGGAGGACCCGGACGACCCGGATCCGCAGGCGGCGAGCAGAGCACCGGCGAGTGCGACCGCCCCGAGTCTGAGGGTGGCTTGTGCGGCGGCTCGGGAGATGGGCATGGAAGCCTCCCATGGCTTCGGGACGGGACACGCGGGACGCGATGCCGAGCGTTCTGAGAGCGCTCTCAAGCGGTGCTCAGTCTCCGCAGCGGCTCTGGCCGCGTCAAGAGTCGAACGGATAACGGATGGGCCACGCCGGCCCGGCCCCGGACCGGTGGCCGCCCGGCCGCAGCGGACGTCCGGTCGCCGGGTGTGGAGGGGTGTGGAGGGGTGTGGAGGGGTGGGGAGGTGCCCGTCGAGGGCGAGGCGGGTGCACGTGCCGGCCCTCCCCGCCGGCCCGTTGGGGCTCCGAAGGTGCCGTGGGGGAGATGCCGCGTGTGGGCGGCCGGATGGTGGGGGCGCTGGGTCGCGGCGCCGGTGAGGGGGGCGGCTGCGGGCAGGTGGGCGGCGGGCGCGGGCGGGGGCGCGGGTGGGGGTGCGGGGGCTTCCGGGGGCTCGGCGGGTGCGGCCGGATCCGTGCGGAGGGCGAAAGCTCTCCGGGCGCCCCTCGTGGCGTGCGGGGTGGGCTCCGCGATGCCGTGGGGAGGGCGCGTCAGGAGCCCTGCGGTCAGCTCAACTGGTCCGACGGTCCGTCAAATGGCCGAAAAACAAGGCTTGTCGAAGCGGCCGCGGGCCTCGGAGCGAAGTGTGCAGTCCCCGTTGTCGGCGTGTTGCACACATGCTGACACTGTGCGGACGCGGTCCTTGGTCTCCAGGTTTGAGAACGCTCTCACGTTGTCCGGGGCGGGGTGCGCTTCCCCGGTGCGACGCGACGGACCCCGCCGTCGTCCCGCCGCCGTCCGTTCCCCACGCCCGCCCGTTGCGCGAGCGCGTCCGGCCACCGGGGCGGGCGCGTGGTCCGCGCCCCCACACGGGAGATCCCCCCATGCTCTCTGCGAGCCGCCCGCCTCCGGGTACACCGGGGTGCAGCGCACCACCGGGCGCCGGCCCCGGCGATCGGCGGCAACGCACCGGCGCGATCGGTGCGCCGGCGCGCCTGGCGCGCGGCCCCGTCGCCTCGGGGACGCGCAGCCCCGCGCCCGTCCCCCCGTTCGGTCGGCGCGGTCCTCAGTCGCCGGACCAGTGCGGGTGTGCGCGCCGCAGTTCCAGGCCGTCGAGGATCAGGTCGAGCCCGATGGCGAACTCGTCGGCGTACGCGTAGCCCGGCTGTGCGACGTGACGGACCGCCAGCTCGGTGAGGTGCGGGAATTCGCCGCGCGGAGCCGTGTCGAGGATCGCCTCGGTCAGCTCCCCGACGTCGCCCCCGGATGCCTCGAACGGCAGAGTGGCCTCCTGCAGCGCGAAGCCGTACACGTAGCTGTCCAGCAGGGAGAAGGCGTGTGCCGCGCCCGCGACGGAGAAGCCGCCGGCCCGCAGGCTGCCGATGACCGCGTCGTGGTGGCGAAGCGTCCTGGGTCCGGGGTTCGCGCGCGACTCCATCAGGCCGATCGCCCAGCGGTGGCGGCTGAGCGCGTCGCGCATCGACACCGCCCGCTGCCGCATCGCGGCCTTCCAGCCGGACTCGTCCGGCGGCAGGCCGACCTCGCCGAAGACCACGTCGACCATGCCGTCGAGGATCGCGTCCTTGTTGGCCACGTGGTGGTACAGGGACATGGCCTCGACGCCGAGCCGTTCGGCCAGCCTGCGCATGGTCAGTGCGCCGACGCCGGCCTCGTCGGCCAGGTCGACCGCCGCCCGCAGGACGGTCTCCCTGCTCAGCGGCTCGCCCTGACGGCGTTCCGGGATGCGGGCTTCCTGTCCGGACAACGATGTCCTCCTCGTCTGCCTCTGTGTCCCCCCTTGACCACCTTACTTCGTAAGGTAGCCTTACGCTGTAAGGAACCTTACGGCGTAAGGATCACCGGTGGGGAGAGTGGAGGGCAAGGCCATGGAGTCGTACGGTCCGGACGGGGCGCGTAAGGCGGACGGGCGGAAGAAGGTGTGCATCATCGGAGTCTCGGGGAAGCTCGGGCGCTACATGGTGCGGCACGCCCTGGACCGCGGCTACGAGGTGGTGGGCGTGTGCCGGGAGCAGAGCGTGGCCAAGCTCGCGGAGTTCGGCGACCGGATCACGGTCCTGCCGGGTGCCACCGACGACCGCGCGGTCGTCGCACGGGCCGTCGACGGGTGCGACGCGGTGCTCACGGTGCTCGCGCCGTGGGGGATGCGGCACTACGCGTCCGGGACGGCGCAGGCGGTCCTCGACCTCGCGCCCCCCGGCGCGCGCCTGGTGTTCTCCTGCGGATGGCACATCACGCGCGACGGGAAGGACGTGTACCCGCTCCGGCTCAGGGCGTTCGTCGCGGCCTTCGGGGCGCTGGCGAAGCTCGCGCGCGTGGTGGACCTGGACGACCAGGTGGAGGCCTGTCGAAGGATCTTCGCCAGCGACACCCGCTGGACCGTGGTCCGCGGCAGCGACCTGGAGGAAGGGGAGAGCCAGGGGCTGCCCGTGTGGAGCCGCCACGTGGGCGACCCCGTCCTGGCGAGCAACCTGACGCGGCGCGTGGACTTCGCCCTGTTCATGGTCGAGGCGGTGGAGAACGATGCACTCGTCCGCGAGGCTCCGGCGATCGTCGGCCGGCTCTCCCCCTCCGCCCTCGCCCACGCGCCCGCCGACGCCTCATGAACCTGCTGGTGGTTCGCGGCGCGCGAGGTCGTACACGGCCCGGTCGGTGAGCGCCTCGCTCACCGGTTCGCGGTCCCGGTGAGCGAGCGGTGCAGGGGGAGCAGGAACGCGACCACGAACAGACCGAAGAGGACGAGGGGCGCCAGCCGGACGAGCCGCACCGGATCGTCCCCTGGTGGCTCGGCCGTGCTCCCTGCGCGGGGAGGCAATCCGGTGCCCGCCCGGACTGCGACGAGCCGCTGCACCCACCCCGGCTCACCTGGGTGCTCCGGCGAGGCGGCGCGTCGTGGACCGGGTGTCGCGTGCGGCCGGACCGGCCGACTGCGAGAGATTCCCTCGGAGCCCGGGCTTCCGGGCCGGGGCGGTGACCGTACGGCCCGGGGGAATGGGGGCTGTCCGGCCCTGTCGGCGGGCCCCGGGCGCGAAGGAGGCTGGTGGGGAGGAAAGGCAGCCACGGAGGTGTGAGGGCGACGGGTGGGCGCGACGCCGCACGGCCGCACCCGGCCGGTGCGGCGTCGGGAATCCCCCGTGCGCACTCCGTGATCCGCCACGGCCGTCCCCGGCTCCTCCCGCCCGGCCCACGGGCCAGGACTTCCCCCGTCACGGAAAGAGGACGAACAATGGCATACGGTGCACAGGTGCGGGATGAACTGCGGGGTCCGGCCCGTGAGCTGAGGCGCGCGATTCCCCAGGTGTATGAGGGATACAAGCAGTTGCACGAGGGCGCGCTGGCCCCCGGTGCGCTGGACGCGCGGACCAAGGAGCTGATCGCGCTGGCCATCGCGGTGAGCAAGGAGTGCGACGGCTGCATCGCCGCCCACGCGCAGGGCGCCGTCCGTCAGGGCGCCGGAGAGCAGGAGGCCGCCGAGGCGATCGGGGTCGCGGTCCTGATGAACGGCGGGCCGGGCACCGTCTACGGCCCGCGTGCCTTCGCCGCGTTCCGCGAGTTCCACGACAAGGCCGAGCAGACGGACCGGTAGCCACCGGCAGGCGCGACGCACCCGCACGTACCCCTCACCGGAGGCACGCATGCCCGACGATCACGACCGGCAGCCGCGGACGCACCAGGTCGTGGCGGCCGACGAACCGCTGCCGGCCGTGCTGGCCGCACTGGACGCCTCCGAACGTGGGCTGACCGCCGAGGAGGCGCGTGCGCGACTCGGGCGGAACGGCCCGAACGAGATCGCCGAGGAGCGCCGCAACCCGCTGCTGGAGTTCCTGGGCTACTTCTGGGGGCCGATCGCCTGGATGATCGAGGTCGCGCTGGTGCTGTCGCTGCTGGTGCGGCACTGGACCGACGCGGTGATCATCGGGGTGCTGCTGGCGATGAACGGCGGAGTCGCGTTCGCGGAGGAACACCAGGCGGCGAACGCCATCGCCGCACTCAAGCAGCGCCTGGCGACGACCGCCCGGGTACGGCGCGACGACACCTGGCAGACCGTTCCCGTGCGGGAACTGGTGGCCGGGGACGTGATCCGCCTGC
The DNA here is from genome assembly GCF_022414535.1 of Streptomyces sp. MUM 2J. Taxonomy (GTDB): domain Bacteria; phylum Actinomycetota; class Actinomycetes; order Streptomycetales; family Streptomycetaceae; genus Streptomyces. The sequence continues at coordinate 155,221 of NZ_JADWYM010000001.1, read as the reverse complement.
GGCTGGGCGACGTGATCCCGGCGGACGCCCGGCTGCTCGGCGCGGGCAGCCTGGACGTGGACCAGTCGGCGCTGACCGGCGAGTCGCTGCCGGTCGGCCGGGGCTCGGGGGAGGTGCTGTACTCGGGTGCCGTGGTGGTCCGCGGCGAGGCGGACGCGCTGGTGTACGCCACCGGGGCGGACAGCTTCTTCGGCCGGACCACCAGTCTGGTCCAGGAGGCGGGCACGGTCAGCCACTTCCAGCGCGCGGTGGTCCGGATCGGCCAGTACCTGATCGTCGCCGCGCTCGTGCTGGTGACGCTGACGGTGGTGGTGTCGGTGGCGCGCGGCAGCCGGGTGCTGACCGTACTGGAGTTCGCGCTGGTCGTGTTGATCGCCTCGGTACCGGTGGCACTGCCGGCGGTGCTGTCGGTGACGATGGCGGTCGGCGCCCGTCAGCTGGCCCGCCGCCAGGCGGTGGTCTCCCACCTGCCCGCCGTGGAGGAACTGGGCGGCATCGACGTGCTGTGTTCGGACAAGACCGGCACCCTGACCCAGAACAGGCTCGCGGTGGCCACCCCGTGGACCGCGCCCGGTGCCGACGCGGCCGAGCTGCTCGCCGCGGCGGCGCTCGCCTCCCGGGCGGAGGACCGCGACCCGATCGACCTCGCGGTCCTCGCCGCGGCACCGCAGGAGGCGGACTCCGGCGGGGAGGTGGTGGCCTTCACGCCGTTCGACCCGGTCTCCAAGCGCACCGAGGCCACCGTGACCACCCCGGGGAACGGTCGCCAGCGGGTCAGCAAGGGGGCGCCGCAGGTGATCGCGGGGCTGTGCGCGGGCGACCCCGCCGCAGAGCGGGTGGAGGAGGCGGTGGAGGACTTCGCGGCCCGCGGCTACCGGGCGCTCGGCGTCGCACGCACGGACGCCTCCGGCCGCTGGCGGCTGCTGGGCGTGCTGCCGCTGGCCGATCCGCCCCGCGAGGACTCGGCCGCCACCGTGGCCGCGGCCCGCGAACTCGGGCTGGAGGTGAAGATGGTCACCGGTGACCAGACGGCGATCGGCCGGGAGGTCGCCCGCCGCATCGGCCTGGGAGAGAACATCCTGGCAGCCGACACGCTCACCGCCGAGCCGTCCACCGCCGTCCCGGACACCGGCGACGAGGAGCAGTCCGTGCGACCTCGCCCGGTCGGGGCGGACGCGCAGTCCCCGGCGGCGCGGGTGGAGGCGGCCGACGGCTTCGCGCAGGTCTTCCCCGAGCACAAGTACACGATCGTGAAACTGCTCCAGGAACGCGGCCACATCGTGGGCATGACCGGCGACGGCGTCAACGACGCCCCCGCCCTCAAGCAGGCCGACGCCGGCATCGCGGTCTCCGGGGCCACCGACGCCGCGCGCGCCGCCGCCGACGTCGTCCTGCTCGCCCCCGGCCTGTCGGTCATCGTCGACGCCATCCGGCAGGCCCGCGAGATCTTCGCCCGCATGGTCTCCTACGCCACCTACCGCATCGCCGAGACCATCAGGGTGCTGCTGCTGATCAGCCTGGCCATCGTGGCGTTCGACTTCTTCCCCGTCACCCCGGTCATGATCGTCTTCCTGGCGCTGCTCAACGACGGGGCGATCCTGTCCATCGCCTACGACCACGTACGCGGCGCCGAGAAACCGGCCTCCTGGGACATGCGCACCGTGATGGTGATCGCCGCCTCGATCGGCCTGATGGGCGTGGCCGAGACCTTCCTGCTGTTCTCGCTCGCCGACCAGGTGCTCGGCCTCGACCGTGACCTCGTCCGCACGCTGATCTACCTCAAGCTGTCCGTATCAGGGCACCTCACGGTCTTCGTCACCCGGACCCGCCACCCGTTCTGGACCCGCCCCGCCCCTGCTCCGGTCATGCTGGCCGCCGTGCTGGGCACCCAGCTCGTGGCCACCCTCATCGCCGTCAACGGCCTGCTGATGACGCCGCTGGGCTGGGGCTGGGCCGCCGCCGTGTGGGGGTACGCCCTGCTGTGGTTCCTCGTCGAGGACCGGGTCAAACTGGCCGCCCACCGCTGGCTGGACCAGCACCCGCAGCAGGCACCGGCCCGGGCGACGCCCGTCTCGCCGTAGCCCGCTCCCCCGGGTACCGGGGGCAGGCGGGTCCGTGCCCGCCCCGCCCCTCCGCGGGCAGAATCCGCCGATCACCTCCCGGTGGGCTCGTCGTCCCGTGTGCAGGGGCGGTGTCCACGAGCACGGTGGGGGAAGGGAACGGAGGAGCCGGCGCCGGACGCCGAGAAGGGTGCGGACGCCGTCGGACCCCGGGACGCGCCGGGGTCGCTGGAACCCCGCGTGCTGGCGGGGGGCGCCCAGGTGCCCCCGCCGGCGGTCGGACGCGCCCGATCAGTGTCCGGGGGCCGAGGCGACCGGAAGACGCTCGGTGAACGTCGTGCCGCCGTCGCGGGATGCGTAGACCCCGTCCTGGGTGGCGGCCAGAACGTGCTCGGCGTCGACGGCGGTGAGGGCCTGGGGACGTCCGCCCGGGACGGTGCCCGCCTGCTTCCAGTTGCTGCCTGCGTCGGTGCTCAGGTACAGCCCGCCGTCGAGACCGATCCCGTAGACGGCGTCCGAGGCGGCCCAGGAGACGAAGGCCAGGACCGGTCGCGCGCCCTGCGCGAACGTCCGGCCGCCGTCCGTACTGCGGGCGACACCGCGCTCGGTGGTGGCCAGGACGAGATCGGGGTCATCGGGACTGACGGCGATGTCCAGGGCGGCCAGCTCCGCGCGGTCGTCCCACTCCAGGCCGTCCCCGCTGACCCGGAGCAGGCCGTGGGTGCTGTCGTATCCGTAGACGGTGCCGTGGGCGTACTCCAGGGCGTGGAAGTCGGCCTCACCGCCGAGGGAGACGGTCTTCCAGGTCCTGCCGGCGTCGGTGCTCCTGAGCAGGCCGCGGTCGGCGTGCCCGGCGCCGTCATCGGCGGGGTGGCCGCTGCCGAGGAACGTGTGGGCGCCGGCCACGGTGAACGCCATGTAGTCGGCGGTGTCGCTGACGCGCCGGGCGGACCCGTCGTCCAGGACCTGGACGACACCTTCGTGGGTGGCGACGTACAGGCGGTTGTCGGCGGGATCGAGACCGAGGCCGTGGATGTGGCTCACGGCGGCTGTGGAGGCCGACGACTCCGTGGACGCGGGGGCTTCGGAGCTGCCGGTGCAGGCGGCGAGTGTGGCGGCGAGCAGGACGGAGACGGTGGCGGCCGGGCGGCGGTGGAGAGGCATCGCTGGATCCTTCTGACGCTGTGGACGGTGTGCACGGGCATGCCGGGACCGGAGCTCGTCGACGGCTCACGGTTCCGCTGCGGGTGCTACACCCGGAGCAGTTGCAGAAGGTGGAGATCGGGCGCCCGGGGTGCCGGACGCTTGCGGGCCCTGGTGAGGAGGGACGGCGGTGCGGTGCCCGGCACCGCGACGTCTCCCGGCCGGGCCGTGACACACGGCCACGGATCGGGCGCCTTGCCGGGCACCACCCGATCCTGCGGAGGGGCGCATCGCTGCCCGCTCTCGTCCGGACACCGGCCGCAGACATGAGCCGCCGGCGCCGACAGGGCGACGGCGCGCTCCGCGGCGTCCCCGGCCGGGACGGTGACGGGTGCATGGCCCGAGGTCATGCCGGAGGAGTGCTCGGCTGCCGGGGCCGACATGCACAGCAGAGTCACCGCGGTCAGGACCGACAGAACGGCCGCCAGCAGGATCGCCGGGGCTCGTCGTGCCCCCGGCACGCGGGAGAGAAGGGGGTTGCGGGAGTGGGGAGCGGAGGCCGTTCCGACCACGTCGGTCACCACCCCTCAGTCCCCCCGGCGACAATCGCCGCGAACCTACCAGACTCCGGTGCCGCCTCCGCCGGAGGAGTCCGGCGTACGTTCCCCGGTGTGGGTGTGGGTGTGGGTGTGGGTGTGGGTGTGGGTGTGGGTGTGGGTGTGGGTGTGGGTGTGGGTGTTGCGGGTGCGGGCGTCGGTGTCGGCGTCCCGGCTCCTGGCCACGGCTGAGGCAGGGCGAGCAGCCGCCGGACGCTCCCCGCGCCACCGGCCCGTCGCACCCGTACGGTGGCACCGGGGCGCACCCGCCCCTGCACTCCTCCGCTGGACCGGCTGCCCGGGCCCTGCCCGGCGGAGCGGACCGCGTGGCGGTGGCACGCCGCGCCGTGAGGCCGGGAGGGAGCGCTGGCGGATGTGCCCGCCTCCCGGGAACATGACGGCAGGGAAACCGGACGAGAAGCGCGGGTGCCCGGACGGGCCCAGGGCCACGGGGCGAGGAGAACGATGCGGAAGGTGCCGATCCCGGCCGGTCCGCCAGGGCACTGGGGCCCGCGGGCCCGGCTGGCCTGGGATGCCCGCGAGCCGCGCTGGTGGCTGTGGGGAGCGGCCGGAGCCGTGGTGGTCCTGGCCGGTTCGGCGATGGCAGTGTGGGGCATGCTTCCGCTGAACCTCCACGGGCCCGGGCACTTCGCCGGCGTCATGGCCCCGAGCTGCGGGCTCACCCGTTCGGTGGTGGAGGCCTTCCGTGGAGACGTCGCGATGGCCTGGCGCTACAACCCCGCGGGACTGCTGATCGCGTTCGGCTCGCTCGCCGCCCTCGCCCGCCTGCTCGCGGGGGCTGCCACGGGACGCTGGCTGACGCTGCGCGTTCGGCCCGGCCGAGCAGGGTGGACCGTCCTTGCCCTGGCCCTGCTGGCGCTGGAGTTCCACCAGCAGGGCCAGGCGGAACTGCTGATGACCACAGGGCTTCGCTGAGCGACGCGTGGCGGGCCGCGTCGCCCGCCGTTCTCACCGGCGTGACGACACGTCGGCGGCGGGGTGGGGCACGCGGTCCCGGCTTCCGTCCGGCTGAGCAGACCGCGCGCCGTGGGCCGTGCTTCATGCAGGTCGAGCGGTCGCTGCGGTGCACGGCACGGAGTCTCGGCGCAGCGTGCGACTCCGGCGGAACGCGCTCCGGCACAGCCGTGGACACCGACCGGGGACGACCGTCGGTACCTCCGGGCCTCGACCAGGTCCCTGACGGGCGCCAGACACCCGGTGTGGGCCGTCCGCCGGTGATTGTGGGCTGGATGGCCCGTGGGCCGGCTGAGCGTCCGGCGCCAGACTGGGACGTGTGCGAACAGCGGCCCCGCAGGAGTGGCCGGAGCCGAGAGGCGGCAGGGTGAGGATCATGAATCGTAGGCGCAGGCATGCGGCGCTTCTCGCGTCTCTCGCCCTGGCGGGCGTGGTGGGCCTCGGTGCGTGCGGGGCGGGCGGCGATGCCACCGGCACCACGCCTTCGGTGCCGACCGCGACGGCGCCCGGCAACGATCCCGCCGACCTGGCGAGCGGTGAGCCCGTGCCGTCGGGTCCGACCAGCGGATGGGGGCCGGACCTGTGGAACGATGACGAGGGTCCCGGCATGATGGGCGGCGACGGCGGCTCCTGGGCACCCGGCATGATGGGCTCCGGCATGACGGGCAACTGGTGGCTCGCGGGCGACGGCCATCCGGTGCGGACCCTCGACCAGGCCCGTGAACGGGCCACCGCGTTCGCCGACCGGCTCGACCTGCGGGTCGGCGAGGTCATGCAGTTCACCCTGAACTTCTACGCCCAGTTGGAGACCACCGCCGGCCGTCAGGCCACCGAGGTGCTGGTCAACCCGGCCGACGGCGCCGTGCAGATCGAGTACGGGCCGGCGATGATGTGGAACACCGACTACGGCATGCATCACGGCAGCCGGGGCCACACCACGGTCTCGGCCTCGCAGGCACGCGACATCGCCCAGCAGTGGCTCCACGACCGCGATACCACGCTCACCGCGGGCGACCCGGAGTCCTTCCCGGGCTACTACACCCTGCACACCCTGCAGTCCGGGAAGATCACCGGGATGCTCTCGGTCGACGCCGCCACCGGCCAGGTCTGGTACCACAGCTGGCACGGCGACTTCGTGGGGATGGACGGCCACGAATAACCGATCGGGGACCGCGGGGTGCCCCGTCCGGCCGCCGTTGCCGGGGCCAAGTACGGCTGCGCCGAAAAGGCTCGGGTCGGCCTGGACCGCTTCGTCCCACACGCGGTTCATGGCTTGCCGCTCTTGGGCGAAGAGGTCGGGCGGAGCAGCCTCAGCGAAGTGGAGTTGACGAACGTGCAGAAGGCCGACGCCGGAAGGTTGCAGCAGGTGCTCGGTCACTGGGGCCTGCTGGCACATTGCCCGTTGAGGGACCTGTCATAGGGGGTGCCGCCCGTCGTACGGTGCCGGTATGGGCACGGACGGGACGCCCCGGCTGCGGCTGGTTGTGGTCACCGTACTGTCTCCGCTATCGCGAAAGGGGGCCGGATGGACCGGAGTATCCGCACCGTCGAGGATGTACTGGAACTCCTGGACGACCTGTTCACGCCGGACGCCGACCGCTGGACGAACGGCGCAGCCGCCTGGTGGGACACCTTCTATGCCGACCGCTCCAAAGCGGTGCCGTTCTTCCAGGCCAAGCCGGACGAGAATCTCGCCTCGTACCTCGACCGCCGGCTCATCACCCCGGGCCGGGCGCTCGACCTGGGCTGCGGCCCCGGACGCAACGCCCTTTACCTGGACTCCCTCGGCTTCCAGGTGGACGCAGTCGACCTTTCCCCGACAGCCGTCGGCTGGGCCGAGGAGCGCGCCCGTGAGACCGGAGCCCACATCCAGTTCCACAGGGGAGACGCCTTCGCCCTCGCCGGCACCGAGTTGACCGGACGCTACGACCTGATCTACGACTCGGGCTGCTTCCACCACCTGCCGCCCCACCGTCGCATCAGCTACCTCGCCCTGCTCGACCGACTTCTCACACCCGGCGGCTACTTCGCGCTCACCTGCTTCACAGGCGGAGAGAGCGGAGGATCCGAGCTCCCCGACGCGGCCTTCTACCGTGACGCCCGCCTCCATGGCGGACTCGCCTACACCCCACATTCCCTACGCCGGATCTTCTCCGCCTTCACAGAGGTCGAGCTTCGGCTCATGCGCGACGAACCGACCGGGTCCGCGTACTTCGGCGAACCCTTCCTCTGGACGGCCCTGTTCCGACGCGATGTCCAGCAAAGCGCGGGCTCTCGGAGGTAGCCGTCAACAGCCGCCGTCTGCTTCACCGCCCATCGACGTCAGTCCGGGCAGGACCCCCGGCATCACCTCCATGTCAAGCCCGGTGACCTGCGGAAAGGGGGCGTGACACAGCTTCTGAGGTGTTCGCTTTTCGGCTGCGCTCGGCGGTGGAGTCGTGGCGAACGCGGGCAACGTCGCGTTGGCAGGAGGCGCGGGGCAGCTCTGCCTCGGTGCCTCTGCCGCAGCCGGCGCGTGCCGGCTGCGGGCGGCCGTCCTGGCGCGGACCGCGCGAGGTAATGCTGCCGCGCCCCTGTCGCTCCTCGCTTCCCGGCAAGGAAACCCTGCCATGCACGGATCCGCCGGTCGGTAGAGCCCGTGGAGCGTGGCTCGCAGCCCGCCGCGGGCCCAACGTCCCAGAGAAGTCCCAGAGATGCCGCCGCACTCCGTCCTGACCGGCCGAACAGCGGTCAGACAGGGTCCGGCGGCATCGTCGTATCAGATGTCCCGGAAGATCTCGATCTGCGCCCCGATCGTGTTCAGGCGCTCGGCGAAGTCCTCGTACCCGCGGTTGATGACATACACGTTGCGCAGGACGGATGTGCCCTCGGCGGCCATCATCGCCAGCAGGACGACCACTGCGGGGCGCAGCGCCGGCGGGCACATCATCTCCGCGGCGCGCCAGCGGGTGGGCCCCTCGACCAGGACGCGGTGGGGGTCGAGCAGCTGCAGGCGGCCGCCCAGCCGGTTCAGGTCGGTGAGGTAGATGGCCCGGTTGTCGTAGACCCAGTCGTGGATGAGCGTCTTGCCCTGGGCGACGGCCGCGATCGCCGCGAAGAAGGGCACGTTGTCGATGTTCAGGCCCGGGAACGGCATCGGGTGGATCTTGTCGATCGGCGCCTCCAGTTTGGAGGGCCGGACGGTGAGGTCCACCAGGCGGGTGCGGCCGTTGTCGGCTACGTACTCGGGGGAGCGGTCCTGGTCGAGGCCCATCTCCTCCAGGACGGCCAGCTCGATCTCCAGGAACTCGATCGGCACCCGGCGCACCGTGAGTTCCGACTCCGTGACGACGGCGGCGGCCAGCAGGCTCATCGCCTCGACCGGGTCCTCGGAGGGCGAGTAGTCGACGTCGGTGTCGATGTGGGGCACGCCGTGCACGGTGAGCGTGGTGGTGCCGATGCCCTCGACCCGGACGCCGAGCGCCTCCAGGAAGAAGCACAGGTCCTGGACCATGTAGTTGGAGGAGGCGTTGCGGATGACGGTGACGCCGTCGTGCCGCGCGGCGGCCAGCAGCGCGTTCTCGGTCACCGTGTCGCCGCGTTCGGTCAGGACGATCGGTCGCTCCGGGCGTACGGAGCGGTCGACCTGGGCGTGGTACTGACCCTCCGTCGCCGCGATGTCCAGCCCGAACCGGCGCAGCGCGATCATGTGCGGTTCGATGGTGCGGGTGCCGAGGTCGCAGCCGCCGGCGTACGGCAGCTTGAAGTGGTCCATGCGGTGCAGCAGCGGGCCGAAGAACATGATGATGGAGCGGGTGCGGACGGCGGCGTCGGCGTCGATCGCCCCCATGTCCAGCTCGGCCGGCGGCACGATCTCCAGGTCGACGCCGTCGTTGATCCAGCGGGTGCGTACACCGATGGAGTTGAGTACCTCCAGCAGGCGGTAGACCTCCTCGATGCGGGCCACCCGGCGCAGCACCGTACGGCCCCTGTTGAGCAGTGAGGCGCACAGCAGGGCCACGCACGCGTTCTTGCTCGTCTTGACGTCGATGGCGCCGGACAGCCGCCGCCCGCCGACGACCCGCAGATGCATCGGGCCCGCGTAGCCCAGGGACACGATCTCGCTGTCCAGGGCTTCCCCGATTCGAGCGATCATCTCAAGACTGATGTTCTGGTTGCCGCGCTCGATGCGGTTCACGGCGCTCTGGCTGGTTCCGAGCGCCTCGGCAAGCTGCGTCTGCGTCCAGCCACGGTGTTGCCGGGCGTCGCGGATGAGCTTGCCGATGCGTACGAGGTAGTCGTCTGCCATGAGGCTGAGGTTATCTCAGATATGAGATGGCGCTCGCCGAGGGGGCCATTCGGGTGACGGGCGGTCAGTGCGCCCTGGTGGGATGCCGTTCGAGGATATCCGATATTGCGTCAAATCCGATGGCGACCGCTATGCCAGATATATGCAAACATGCCATGCGGCGTCGGGTGTGCACAGCCGCCCGACGTCAGTGGGGAGGCGGGGGGGGTCGGGGGTCGTCCCGGACCTCGGTGAGCCTGCCGGTGCGTGATCGCGCGGCCCGGGGCCGGACCCGCCGCAACGCCTTCAGTGATCTTCCGGTGGTCGAGGGTCGCCCGGTAGGGCGGCAGGGGAGTGGGGCGGGGGCCCGGCGGGAGGGTGAGGCTGACGTCCCGGTCGGGTCTGATCCGGCTGGGGGTGGTGGTCTCCTCCCCGGGTGGAGTGCTCCGAAGGGGCGGTGGGCGGGCGGTCCGGGCATGACCATCCCGCGCCCATGTACTAGAGTTATCTCGACATCGAGATATCTGCTGAGGCGCACCGCAGCCGCCAACTCAGTAAGGGTTACCTAACTTAGCCTTACCTTATCGGATCGGCCGAGTCGGTGTGGCGGCAGGATTGCGGTGGTACGCGCACATCAATGAAGGAGACTGTCGTGTCGGCGAACAGCTTCGACGCCCGCAGCACGCTGCAGGTGGGCGACGAGTCGTACGAGATCTTCCGCCTGGACAAGGTCGAGGGCTCCGCCCGGCTCCCCTACAGCCTGAAGGTCCTGCTGGAGAACCTGCTCCGCACCGAGGACGGCGCGAACATCACCGCCGACCACATCCGTGCGCTCGGCGGCTGGGACTCCCAGGCACAGCCGTCGCAGGAGATCCAGTTCACGCCGGCCCGTGTGATCATGCAGGACTTCACCGGCGTGCCGTGCGTCGTGGACCTCGCCACCATGCGCGAGGCCGTGAAGGAGCTCGGCGGCGACGCGTCCAAGATCAACCCGCTGGCCCCGGCCGAGCTGGTCATCGACCACTCCGTCATCGCGGACAAGTTCGGCACGAACGAGGCCTTCAAGCAGAACGTCGAGCTGGAGTACGGCCGCAACAAGGAGCGCTACCAGTTCCTGCGCTGGGGCCAGACCGCCTTCGACGAGTTCAAGGTGGTCCCGCCCGGTACCGGCATCGTCCACCAGGTGAACATCGAGCACCTGGCCCGCACGGTCATGGTCCGGGGCGGCCAGGCCTACCCCGACACCCTCGTCGGCACCGACTCGCACACCACCATGGTCAACGGCCTCGGCGTCCTCGGCTGGGGCGTCGGCGGCATCGAGGCCGAGGCCGCCATGCTCGGCCAGCCGGTCTCCATGCTGATCCCGCGCGTCGTCGGCTTCAAGCTGACCGGCGAGCTCAAGCCCGGCACCACCGCCACCGACCTCGTGCTCACCATCACGGAGATGCTCCGCAAGCACGGCGTCGTCGGCAAGTTCGTCGAGTTCTACGGCGAGGGCGTGGCCGCCACCTCGCTCGCCAACCGCGCCACCATCGGCAACATGTCGCCGGAGTTCGGCTCCACCGCCGCGATCTTCCCGATCGACGACGAGACCCTGAACTACCTGCGCCTGACCGGCCGCTCCGCGCAGCAGGTCGCCCTGGTCGAGGCCTACGCCAAGGAGCAGGGCCTCTGGCTGGACCCGAAGGCCGAGCCGGACTTCTCCGAGAAGCTGGAGCTGGACCTGTCGACGGTCGTCCCGTCGATCGCCGGACCGAAGCGCCCGCAGGACCGCATCGTCCTGGCCAACGCCGCCGAGCAGTTCAAGCTGGACGTCCGCAACTACGTCGACGACGTCGACGAAGCGGGCAAGGAGTCCTTCCCGGCCTCCGACGCCCCGGCCGTCCACCCCAACGGCTTCCCGTCCAACCCGGTCCCGGTGACCGCCCCCGACGGCACGACCTACGAGCTGGACCACGGCGCGGTGACGGTCGCGGCCATCACCTCCTGCACCAACACCTCCAACCCGTACGTCATGGTCGCCGCCGCCCTCGTGGCGAAGAAGGCGGTCGAGAAGGGCCTGACCCGCAAGCCGTGGGTCAAGACCACCCTCGCCCCGGGCTCCAAGGTCGTCACCGACTACTTCGACAAGGCGGGCCTGACCCCGTACCTGGACAAGGTCGGCTTCAACCTGGTCGGTTACGGCTGCACCACCTGCATCGGCAACTCCGGCCCGCTGCCGGAGGAGGTCTCCAAGGCCGTCAACGACCACGACCTGGCCGTCACCTCGGTCCTCTCCGGCAACCGCAACTTCGAGGGCCGGATCAACCCCGACGTCAAGATGAACTACCTGGCGTCCCCGCCGCTGGTCGTCGCCTACGCCCTCGCCGGCTCCATGAAGGTGAACATCACCGAGGACGCCCTGGGCACCGACCAGGACGGCAACCCGGTCTACCTGAAGGACATCTGGCCGACCGAGGCCGAGGTCAACGACGTCGTCGCCAATGCCATCGGCGAGGACATGTTCTCCAAGTCCTACCAGGACGTCTTCGCCGGCGACGCCCAGTGGCAGTCGCTGCCCGTCCCGACCGGCGACACCTTCGAGTGGGACGCGGAGTCGACGTACGTCCGCAAGCCCCCGTACTTCGAGGGCATGGCGATGGACCCGGAGCCGGTCTCCGACATCTCCGGCGCGCGTGTCCTGGCCAAGCTGGGTGACTCGGTCACCACCGACCACATCTCCCCGGCCGGCGCGATCAAGGCCGACACCCCCGCCGGCCAGTACCTCACGGAGCACGGCGTGGAACGCCGTGACTTCAACAGCTACGGCTCCCGCCGCGGCAACCACGAGGTCATGATCCGCGGTACGTTCGCCAACATCCGCCTGCGCAACCAGATCGCGCCGGGCACCGAGGGCGGCTACACGCGTGACTTCACGCAGGAGGGCGCCCCGGTCTCCTTCATCTACGACGCCTCGCAGAACTACCAGGCCGCCGGCATCCCGCTGGTCGTCCTGGCCGGCAAGGAGTACGGCTCCGGCTCGTCCCGCGACTGGGCGGCCAAGGGCACCGCGCTCCTGGGCGTCAAGGCCGTGATCGCCGAGTCCTACGAGCGCATCCACCGCTCGAACCTCATCGGCATGGGCGTCCTGCCGCTGCAGTTCCCGGAGGGCGCCTCCGCCGCGTCCCTCGGCCTGACCGGTGAGGAGTCCTTCTCCATCGCCGGCGTCACCGCGCTCAACGAGGGCAGCACGCCGCGCACGGTGAAGGTCACCACCGACACCGGCGTCGAGTTCGACGCGGTCGTCCGCATCGACACCCCCGGTGAGGCGGACTACTACCGCAACGGCGGCATCATGCAGTACGTCCTGCGGAGCCTGATCCGCAAGTAGCCGGCACGCCGCATCCGGGCGGCCACGCACGGCGAGCCGAGGGCCGCACCCCGACGACGGGGTGCGGCCCTCACCTGTGCGCGCCGGGGCGGCAGCCGGGAATCACGGTCGTCGCCGGCGTGCGGGGGCCGGGATCAGGCCAGCAACTCCACCTCCGCCAGCGTCGATCGGGCGTCCAGCACCAGCCGGTAGTGACGCAGTGCCCGCGGCCGGGGGACCGAGAAGACCCGGGTCTGCCGGTCCCAGCGGAAGGACTCGCCCGAGCGGCGGTCCAGGTCGCGCCAGCGCTCGCCGTCCTCCGAACCCTGGAGCACCCAGCCGGTGGGGGCCTCTGAGCGGTCCGCGGAGGTCAGGGTGTACTGCACCGCCTCGGCGTCGGCGGTGACCGGCAGGTCCACCGCGGTCACCGAAGCCCGTGTCGCCGAGGTGTCGTCGAACAGCGGGCCGTCGCCCTTCAGTACGTCGGCCCTGGGCTCCGGAACCCGGTCGTCCCGGGTGATCGACACCGGTCCGGCGTTCTTCCCGGTGCCCCAGGCCGACGGCCGCGGACCCATGTCGAACTCCAGGACCCCGCCCTCAGCGATCAGCCGGTGGGGGAGCGCCGTCGACGTCCAGGTGCGGCCGTCGACCTTCACCCCCTGCACGTACACGTTCCGTGTGCTGTTCCGGGGCGCCTTCACCACCAGGTCGCGGCCGTTCTCCAGGTGCACGGTGGCCTGCCGGAACAGCGGGGAGCCGATCGCGTACTCACCACTGCCCATCACCAGGGGGTAGAAGCCGAGCGCGGAGAAAAGGAACCACGCCGACTGCTCGCCGTTGTCCTCGTCGCCGTGGTAACCCTGCCCGATCCCGCTGCCGACGTACAGCCGGGACAGTACCTCGCGCACCTTCGCCTGCGTCTTCCACGGCTGGCCGGCCGCGTCGTACATGTAGGCGATGTGGTGCGCCACCTGGTTGGAGTGCCCGTACATGCCCATGCGGACGTCCCGCGCCTCGGTCATCTCGTGGATGACACCGCCGTAGGAGCCGACGAGGTCCGGGGAGGCCGTCTCAGGGGTGGCGAAATACGCGTCGAGCTTCTGCCCGAGACCGGCCCGGCCACCGTAGAGGTTGGCCAGTCCGCGGGAGTCCTGCGGGGCGGTGAAGGCGTAGCCCCAGCCGTTGGTCTCGGTGTAGTCGTAGCCCCACACACGCGGGTCGTACTGCGCGGAGTCCACCCGCCACGCTCCCGCACCGTCGCGGCCCTGGAAGAACCCGGCCCGTGGATCGAAGAGGTTGACGTAGTCGCGGGCGCGGTTCAGGAAGTACGCGGCCTCCTCCCCGTAGCGCTTCTCGCCCGTCTCCCGGTGGAGCTTCTGCGCCATGCGCGCGATGCCGTAGTCGTTGAGGTATCCCTCCAGGGCCCACGACAGGCCTTCGTGCGTGTCCGTGCTCGTGTAGCCGAGGAAGGGCGAGGTGGCCATGCCCTTGCGGCCCACGCCCGGGGACGGCGGGACGACGGTGGCGTTCTTCACCGCCGCGTCGTAGGCCGCCTTCGCGTCGAGGCCGACGCCCTTGACGTAGGCGTCGGCGAACGCCACGTCGGACGAGGTGCCCGTCATCAGGTCCGCGTAGCCGGGAGAGGACCAGCGTGACGTCCAGCCGCCGTCCTTGTACTGCTGCACGAACCCGTCCGCCAGCTCACCCGCCTGAGTAGGTGTCAGGAACGAGTACGCCGGCCAGGTCGTCCGGTAGGTGTCCCAGAACCCGTTGTTGACGTACACCTTCCCGTCGACGATCTTCGCGCCGGTGCGGGTCGGGGTGTCCGGGCCCGACATCGGCGAGAAGGGCGAGGCGTACCGGTGTCTCCCGCCCGCCTTCTCGAAGCCGGAGTTGGGGTACAGGTAGAGCCGGTACAGGCTGGAGTAGAGCGTGGTGAGCTGTTCGGGCGTCGCGCCCTGGACCTCGACCCGGCCGAGCAGGGCGTCCCATTGCCGCCGGGCCCGGTTCTTCACCGCCTCGAAGCCCGTACCGTCGGGGATCTCCTGGCGCAGGTTGTCCCTGGCCTGGTCGACGCCGATGAGCGAGGTGGCCAGGCGCAGGGTGACGGTGCGCGCGGATCCCGCGTCGAACCGCAGGTACCCGCGCGCGCCGCTCGCGGCGCCGTCGGTCACGGGCCGGTCGAAGACGCCGTAGACGAACAGCCGTGTCGCTCCCGTCGACAGACCGGACTTCACGTCGGAGTACCCGGTGACGACACCGTGTTCCCGGTCGAGCGTCAGTCCCGCCTGTTCGGTGACGTTGTCGAAGACCACGCTCGCGTCGTCGCCGGGGTAGGTGAAGCGGAGCATCGCCGCGTGGTCGGTCGGCGTCATCTCCGCCCGCAGGCCGTTGTCGAAGCGGACCCCGTAGTAGTACGGCCGGGCGGTCTCGTTCTCGTGCCGGAAGGGCAGCGCGCGCTGTGTGCGTCCGGTGTCCGGGGCGCCGGCCGCGGCCGAGGGCATCACCTGGAAGGTCTGCCGGTCGCCCATCCAGGGGCTGGGTTCGTGACTTGCGCTGAACGCCTGGATCGTGGGCAGGTTGTCCGCGTTGTTCCCGCGGGCGTAGTCGTAGAGCCAGCTGAGCGAGGAGGCGTTGGTGACCGGCGTCCAGAAGTTGAAGCCGTGGGGGACAGCCGTCGCCGGGAAGGTGTTCCCGCGGGAGAAACTGCTGCTGGAGTTGGTGCCGCGGGTGGTGACCGCGTAGTCCGACAGGTGCGCCCGGGGCCGCTCCGGTGGGACGGAGCGGATGCTCAGGTCGTCCAGCCAGCCGCGGAACTTCGCCGGCCCGGCCGGGGAGTCGTACGCCACCAGGATCCGGTCGACGGTCTTGCCGGCCGCGACCGCGCCGATCGGCGCGGTCACGTCGTTCCACTGGTTGACGTAGAGCACCTTGGCCGCGCCCTGCCCCCGCGGGGTCAGCGGGAAGCCGTGCTGGTCGGTGGCGCCGAGGTCGCTGAGGTAGGTGCCGTCGGCGAAGGCGAGGTCCACGGACACGTTCGTGGCGTCGTAGTCGCGGTCGCCGTCCGTCATCGACGGGAAGATCCGGTACGCCAGGCGGGTGTCGCGGCCGACCCGGACGTTGACGTCGAAGACCTTGTTGTACGAGTACGCCCGCCCGTCGGCCGTGTGCCGCCCGGCGTAGCGCAGGGCCCGCTTCCCGGTGAAGCCGGCTCCCGCTTTGGCCGTGGGGGAGCCGACGGGGCCACGGTCGACGAGTGAGAGCATGTCCCGCGGGACGGGGCCGTCGGTGGTGCCGGTGGACAGCTGCAGGTCGGCGAGTTGCAGGATGCCGGCGGCGCCGTTGTTGCGGGTGATGTCGAGGCGGAAGCGCCGGTAGTCGCCGACGGCTGCCGCGGGGAGGTCGTAGGTCTTCGTCTGGAACCGCTGGGAGAACGTCTCGCCGGACCGGGTGTCGAGGGTCTTCCAGTCGGCGCCGTCCACCGATCCTTTCAGGGTCCAGTCCCGTGGGTCGCGTTCCGCGTGGTCGTTCGCCGACGTGAGTGCGTATGTCACGATCTTGTGCGGTTTGTCCAGGTCCAACTCCGCCCAGCCGGTGGGCTCGAACGTCAGCCATTTCGTGCTCGGCTCGCCGTCGGCCAGGTTCTCCTTCACCTCGCCGGCGCCGGTGTTCTCGCCGCTCGCCCTCACGTCCGTGACGTGGTCGTTCACGTTGCCGGGAATGCCGCTGCCGTAGCCGCCGTCCACGCCGGAGGCGCGCTTGCTGCCGTCGGCCGCCGTGTCGACCGTGCTGAGCCAGTCCGGAGCGGGGTCACCCGCCTCGAAGGACGAGGCGAACGACCGGTCGGTGGCAGGGGCGCGGCCGGGCAGAGCCACTGCCGTCCCCTGCGCGCCCACCGCCATGACCAAGGCGGCCGTCAGCGCGACCGCCGGTCCGTGTCCGTGTCGAGTTCTGAGCATCGCGAGGCACCCTCCCGCACTGCGAGACAACGTTGTCAGGATCGCTGCGCAGAAACCAGTAGTGGGTCAAGTGCCCAGTGGTGTCAAGGGTGTTCGCTGCGCCATTCGGGGGCCGTGTCGCGGACTTTTCCGTCACTCGGTGCACAGGGGGCTCATATTTCCGCCAGGTCTCAACTCGGAAAAGACCGTCGGCCAACCTTGCATTCGATCTTGCTCCGCTGGCGGGAAGTGGACTATACCTGTCGGCGATTCGCACGATCCGCACTTCCTGCACGACCTTGCTTGCACCACCCTGCTTGACCTGACCGCGGTGCCGGGGAGGATCCGGTTCACCGCCTGAGTCCTGTAAGAAGGCGAGGACTTGAGCATGGGATCCATCCCCGAAGAGAAGCACGGTTCACCCACCCCCGGCGCCGGTGTCGGGCGCCGCGATCTGATCAAGCGGTCCGCCGCGCTCGGCCTGGTCTCGGTGCCCGCGATGGGCTTGCTGTCCGCCTGCGCCAGCGGCGGCGGCGACGGTTCCGGTGACAACAACGCCAAGGGCAAGACCACCAAGGACAACCCGTTCGGCGTGCAGAAGAGCGGCAAGCTCGACGTCGTCATCTTCAAGGGCGGTTACGGCGACGACTACGCCAGGGCCTGGGAGGCGGACTTCCAGAAGAAGGTGGGCGTCACCTCCACGCACACCGGCACCCAGGAGATCACCGGCAAACTCCAGCCGCGTTTCAATGCCGGCAACCCCCCGGACATCGTCGACGACTCCGGCGCGCAGAAGATCAAGATCGACGTGCTCTACAAGAACGGCCAGCTGCTCGACCTGGCCGAAGTGCTGGACGCGCCCTCCGTCGACGAACCGGACAAGAAGGTCCGCGACACCCTGATTCCCGGCACCCTCGACCCGGGCCTGCAGGAGGGCAAGGTCGTCGCCCTCAACTACATCTACACGGTGTGGGGCCTGTGGTACTCCGGCAAGCTCTTCAAGGAGAAGGGCTGGGAGGAGCCGAAGACCTGGGACGACTTCCTCGCCGTCTGCAAGGACGCCAAGGCGCAGGGCATCGGTGGCCTCGCCCACCAGGGCAAGTACCCGTACTACATCAACGTCGCCATCATGGACCTGATCGCCAAGCAGGGCGGCCTGGACGCCATGAAGGCGATCGACAACCTCGACCCCAAGGCGTTCGTCGGCTCCGACGCCGCGCAGGCCGGCGTCGAGGCGATCTACGAGGTGGTCGAGAAGGGCTACCTGATGCCCGGCACCAACGGCCTGACCCACACCGAGTCGCAGACCCGCTGGAACCAGTACAAGGCCGCCTTCATCACCTGCGGTTCCTGGCTGGAGAACGAGCAGCTGAAGCAGACCCCGCCGGACTTCGACATGAAGTTCATGCCGATGCCGGTACTGCCCGGCAGCGCGCTGCCCTACGAGGCGATCCGGGCCGGCTCAGGCGAGCCGTTCATCATCCCCGCCAAGGCCGGAAACCTGCCCGCCGCCAAGGAGTTCATGCGGCGGATGCTCTCCCGTGAGTGGTCCACGCTGTTCGCCAAGGAGGCCAACTCGCTGACCATCCTCAAGGACGGCGTCGACCCCGGTGTGCAGCTGCGCCCCGGCACCCAGTCCACGGTCGAGGTCTCCAAGGCGGCCGGCGACGACACCTTCCGTTACCTGTACACCGAGTGGTACAGCGAGATGGACACCGCCATCCAGAACGCCTCCAACGAGCTGATGGCCAAGCGCATCCAGCCCAGGGAATGGCTGAAGCGGGCCCAGGCCGCGGTCGACAAGGCCGCGAAGGACCCGGCGGCCAAGAAGAACCACCGCGACTAGGGGGTGCTTCGAAAGTCCCGCACAGCACCCGCGGCGCCCGCGGGCACCGCACCGGACTTTCGACACACCCCGCTAGTGCCGCACCAGGTGCCGTCACCGGAAAGGGGCATCGGCTCGCGACAGCCCCTTCCGGTCACAGCACCGGCAAGCCAGGTCACTGGCTCGGCCCGGCCGCGCCCCCTTCACCTGGGGCGCGGCCACCGACCGGACAGCAGGGGCAGGAACGCCATGCGCAAAGGGCAGTACCGGTTCGTCGCGGGATTTCTCCTCGTACCCGTGGCGCTCTATCTGATTTTCGTCATCTGGCCCTACCTCCAGACGTTCGGCTATTCGCTGACCGACTGGAAGGGCCAGTCGCAGAACTTCTCGTTCGTCGGCCTGGACAACTACAAGGCACTGCTGAAGGACGACATCTTCACGGAGGCCATCTGGCACAACATCCTGTTCCTGGTGTTCATCCCGGTGATCACCATCCTGCTCGCGCTGTTCTTCGCGTTCATGCTGAACGCGGGCGGACGCAGCCGTGCGGGCGGGGTCAGGGGTGTCGCCGGGTCGAGGTTCTACAAGGTCGTCTACTTCTTCCCCCAGGTGCTGTCACTGGCCATTCTCGCGGTGCTGTTCGGCGCCGTGTACCGCAGTGACAACGGCGGCATGCTCAACGGCATCCTGATCAAACTCGGCCTGGTCGACGCCGGCCGACCCGTGGAATGGCTGAACGAGCCGAACATCGTGCTGTGGGCGCTGATCGCGGTCGTGGTCTGGCACGGAGTCGGTTTCTACCTGGTGCTGTTCTCCGCCGCCATGCAGTCCATTCCGCGGGACATCTACGAGGCCGCGCTCATCGACGGCGCCGGCCGCGCGCAGTCCTTCTTCCGCATCACCCTGCCGCTGCTGTGGGACGCGGTGCAGACCGCCTGGGTCTACCTGGGCATCGCGGCGATGGACATGTTCATCCTCGTCTCCACGATGACCTCCGGCGACTACGGCGGTGGCCCCGACCACCACAGCGAGGTCATGGCGACGGTGATGATGCGCAACTTCCTCTATTACGGCAAGAGCGGCTACGCCTGCGCCATGGGCGTCGTCATGCTGCTGCTCACCCTGATCGTGTCCGTGGTGATGCTGCGCGCCACCCGCCGCGAGCGCATCGAGTTCTGAGCGGGAGAGACGACGATGAGTGCACCCATCAAGGAGACGTCCGCCATCCCCGCCCAGCGAGGCGTGCACAAGGTGCCCGCGCACACCGGCGACGAGCGCGGTGAGGGCGTCGTGCTGAACGTCTTCTCGCACGGCTTCCTCGCCCTGTGGGCCCTGCTGATCGTGCTGCCGCTGCTGTGGCTGGTACTCAGTTCCTTCAAGACCGACGCCCAGATCGGCGGCTCCGCCTTCGGCTGGCCGCAGCACTGGTCCCTGGACGTCTTCGGCCGCGCCTGGGACAAGGGCATCGGCGACTACTTCCTGAACACCGTCATCGTGCTGGTCTTCTCCGTGCCGCTGACGATGCTCCTCGGCTCCATGGCGGCGTACGTGCTGGCCCGCTACCGCTTCTGGGGCAACCGGCTGCTGTACTACTTCTTCGTCGCCGGCGCGATGTTCCCCGTGTTCCTGGCTCTGGTCCCGCTGTTCTTCATGGTGAAGCGGCTGGACATGCTCAACACCTACCAGGGACTGGTCCTGGTGTACGTCGCCTACTCGCTGCCGTTCACCGTCTTCTTCATGCACGCCTTCTTCCGGACCCTGCCCACGGCGGTGTTCGAGGCGGCCATCCTGGACGGTGCCTCGCACAGCCGGACCTTCTTCCAGGTCATGCTGCCGATGGCCAAGCCGGGCCTGCTCAGCGTCGGCATCTTCAACACGCTCGGTCAGTGGAACCAGTTCATCCTCCCGACCGTGCTGATGCAGCCGCAGAGCGGCGACGACCCCGAGCGGTACGTCCTCACCCAGGGCCTGATCCAGCTGCAACAGCAGCAGGGGTATGCCACCGACCTCCCGGTGCTGTTCGCCGGCGTCACCATCGCCATGGTCCCGATGCTCGTGGTGTACCTGTCGTTCCAGCGCCAGGTACAGGCGGGTCTCACCTCGGCGACCCTCAAATAGGGCATACCGGGCTGGCCCGGGTCTCTGCCGCCGCCGCGGCGTCCCGCCCTCGTCACAGCGCTCCGCAGTCGCCCGTACGCGCGCCGTTCCCGGATCGGGGACGGCGCGTTGCGGTGTGTGCACCCTCGCGGAAACCGTTCAACCTCTTGACGGGAGGCAACCCGAACAGCTCAGCTTAGAGTTCACTAGTTGGACATAGACGGGGTCTCACCGAAGCGGCCCCGCGCGCGCAGGAGGTCGTCGTGGAGACTCCGGGGTCGCAGTCGTCGCTGCACCGAGCCAACCTGGAGCGGGTCGTACGCGCCGTGCGACTGGCGGGATCGCTCACCCAGGCGGAGATCGCCAGGGCCACCGGCCTGTCGGCGGCCACGGTCTCCAATATCGTCCGAGAACTGAAGGGCGGGGGAACGGTCGAGGTCACACCCACCTCGGCGGGCGGGCGGCGGGCCCGCAGCGTGTCGCTGAGCGGGGACGCCGGCATCGTGATCGGAGTGGACTTCGGGCATACGCACCTACGGGTGGCCATCGGCAACCTGGCCCACCAGGTGCTGGCCGAGGAGTCCGAACCGCTGGACGTCGACGCCTCCGCCCGGGAAGGCTTCGACCGAGCGGAAGAGCTGGTCAGCCGCTTGATCGTAGCAACCGGGGTGGACCGTTCGAAGATCGCCGGGGTGGGTCTCGGTGTGCCCGGTCCGATCGACGTCGAGTCCGGCACCCTGGGGTCGACCGCGATCCTGCCCGGCTGGGGCGGTACCAAGCCCGCCGAGGAGCTGCGGGAACGCCTGGGCGTGCCCGTCCACGTGGACAACGACGCCAATCTGGGAGCCCTGGGCGAGATGGTCTGGGGGGCCGGGCGGGGCGTGCGTGATCTTGCTTACATCAAGGTCGCGAGCGGTGTCGGCGCGGGTCTGGTGATCGAGGGGAAGATCTACCGGGGACCCGGCGGAACCGCCGGAGAAATCGGACATATTACACTCGATGAATCCGGCCCGGTCTGCCGCTGTGGAAACCGGGGCTGCCTGGAGACGTTCGCGGCCGCGCGCTATGTGCTGCCGCTCCTCCAGCCCAGTCACGGCACCGACCTGACGATGGAAGGCGTCGTGCGACTGGCCAGGGACGGAGACCCGGGCTGTCGTCGGGTGATCGCCGACGTAGGCCGCCACATCGGCATGGGAGTGGCCAACCTGTGCAACCTTCTGAACCCGAGCAGGGTGGTCCTGGGTGGTGATCTCGCCGAGGCCGGTGAGCTGGTGCTCGGGCCGATCAGGGAGTCCGTCGGCCGCTATGCGATCCCCAGCGCGGCGCGCCAGCTCTCCGTTCTCCCCGGGGCGCTCGGGGGCCGTGCAGAAGTGCTCGGGGCGCTTGCTCTCGCGCTCAGCGAGATGGGCGATTCGACGCTTTTGGATGGAAGCGGGGCCGGTGCCCTTCCAGTTGTGGCACCTGCCTTCACTTAGAGAACGGATGGCACCGTTGCCAACCCGTTAAGGATTTACTTCTTGACGTCGCACGTGTGGCCGAGTTGACTTCCAGCCACCTCGGCCGCAACGACGCGGCCTCGTCAGGGAGGTTTCTGAAGTGAACAAGCGAATGCGTCGTGCTGCCGTTGCCGTTGCCGCTGGTGCGATGGCCGTCTCGCTCGCCGCCTGCGGCAGCGCCAAGGAGTCCGGCGACAAGGCACAGTCGTCCGGGGGCGCCACCGACAAGGGTGACGCGATCAAGGTCGGTCTGCTGCTGCCGGAGAACCAGACCGCGCGGTACGAGAAGTTCGACCGCCCGCTGATCGAGAAGCAGATCAAGGCGCTGACGAACAACAAGGGCGAGATCGTCTACGCCAACGCCAAGCAGGACGCCACCGTCCAGGCCCAGCAGGTCGAGACCATGATCACCAACAAGGTCGACGTGCTGATCGTGGACTCGGTGGACGCCAAGGCGATCGCCACCTCGGTGAAGAAGGCCAAGGACGCCGGTATCCCGGTCGTCGCCTACGACCGCCTCGCCGAGGGCCCGATCGACGCCTACACCTCGTTCGACAACGAGCAGGTCGGCAAGGCGCAGGGCGAGGCGCTCCTCAAGGCCCTGGGCGACAAGGCCAAGAGCGGCAAGATCGTCATGATGAACGGGTCCATCACGGACCCGAACGCCGCCCTGTTCAAGAAGGGCGCCCACTCCGTCCTCGACGGCAAGGTGAACGTCGGCAAGGAGTACGACACCAAGGAGTGGAAGCCGGAGAACGCCAACAAGAACATGGAGGGCGCGATCTCCGCCCTCGGCAAGGACAACATCGTCGGTGTGTACTCCGCCAACGACGGCATGGCGGGCGGCATCATCACCGCCCTCAAGGCCGGCGGCTTCGCCACGCTGCCGCCCGTCACCGGCCAGGACGCCGAACTCGCCGGTGTGCAGCGCATCGTCGCCGGTGAGCAGTACATGAGCGTCTACAAGCCGTACGCTCCCGAGGCCGAGGCCGCCGCGAAGATGGCCGTCGCCCTCGCCCACGGCCAGTCCCTGGACTCCGTCGCCAAGGACTCGGTGGACAGCCCGACCACCAAGGGCGTCCCCTCGGTCCTCGTCCCGGTCGTCTCGCTGACCCAGGACAACATCAAGGACACCGTCGTCAAGGACGGCGTCTACACGGTCGCCGAGATCTGCACCGCCAAGTACAAGGCGGCCTGCGACAAGATCGGCCTCAACTAGACCGGGACCCCGTCGGGGTGCGGGACCTCCCACCGGAGCCCGCACCCCACGTCAGGGACCCGCTCCGCAAAGCTCCTCCGGCGCCCCGCCGTCATCAGCCCCGCAAGCTCCAGCGGGGCGCCGGACGGAACCCCCCATCCATGCTTCTGCACAACCCTTCCGCCGGGTCAGGCGGCGAAGGAGATGGTTCACGTGTCCGCTACGCCCGTGCTGGCGTTGCGCGGGGTCTCCAAGCGGTTCGGTGCCGTCCAGGCGCTCACCGACGTCGAGCTTGAGGTCCACGCCGGTGAGGTGGTCGCCCTGGTGGGCGACAACGGCGCCGGAAAGTCCACGCTGGTCAAGACGATCGCCGGCGTGCATCCCATCGATGAGGGCGCCATCGAGTGGGAGGGCAAGGCAGTATCGATCAACAAGCCCCACGACGCCCAGCACCTGGGCATCGCGACCGTCTACCAGGACCTCGCGCTGTGCGACAACATCGACGTCGTCGGCAACCTGTTCCTGGGCCGGGAGCTGCGCCGTCGCGGCGTCCTGGACGAGGTGGAGATGGAGCGCCGCTCGCGCGAGCTGCTCGACACCCTGTCGATCCGCATTCCCAGCGTCCGTATCCCGATCGCCTCGCTCTCCGGCGGGCAGCGCCAGACCGTGGCCATCGCCCGTTCCATGCTCGGCGAGCCCAAGCTGGTCATCCTCGACGAGCCCACGGCCGCCCTCGGCGTGGAGCAGACCGCCCAGGTCCTGGACCTGGTGGAGCGGCTGCGTGAGCGTGGACACGCCGTGATTCTCATCAGCCACAACATGGCCGACGTCAAGGCCGTCGCGGACAAGGTCGCCGTGCTGCGGCTGGGCCGCAACAACGGCGTCTTCGAGGTCAAGACGACCTCCCAGGAGGAGATCATCTCCGCCATCACGGGCGCCACCGACAACGCCGTGACCCGCCGTGCGGCGCGCACCAACGGGGAGGCTCAGCAGTGAGCACCGACAAGACCTCCGCCACCGCCGACAAGCACATCGTCGAGAACCCCGACGCCGCCGCCGGCTCCGACACGGCCGTCGACCCCCGCCTCCTCGTGCGGGAGCAGGGACTGGCCGGCTACCTCAACGAGTTCAAGCGGAAGATCCGCGGCGGTGACCTCGGGTCCATCCCGGTCGTCATCGGCCTCGTCGTGATCTGCATCACGTTCCAGAGCCTGAACTCGGCGTTCCTGTCCGCGAAGAACCTCAACGACATCTCGGTCGCCATGGTCGCGACCGGCATGATGTCGGTCGGCATCATCTTCGTCCTGCTGCTCGGTGAGATCGACCTGTCGGTCGGCTCCGTCAGCGGTGTCGCCGGGGCGATCTTCGCGGTGCTCGCCGTCACACACGGCATGAACGAGTGGCTGGCCCTGGCCATCGCCATCGTCAGCGGCGCGGCCATCGGCGCCCTGCACGGCTTCTTCTTCGCCAGAATCGGAGCACCAGCCTTCGCGGTCACCCTGGCCGGCCTGCTGTTCTGGAACGGCTTCATGCTCCACCTACTGGGGCAGAACGGCACCATCAACCTGGACAGCGACGGCGTGGTCGGCAAGCTGACCACGTACTACTTCTCCGACGTCGCGGCCGCCTACGGCCTGGCCGGGGTCGCCGTGGTGCTCTACTTCGTCACCGCGTTCCTGGACGGCCGGCGCCGCGACGCCGCAGGCGTGCCGTCCCGGCCGCTCAGCGAGATCGTGCTCCGCACGGCCCTGCTGGCCGTCGTCGCCTTCGCCGCGGCGGTCATGTTCAACCAGTACAAGGGCCTGCCCCTGGCGCTGCTGCTGTTCCTGGTCGTGCTCGTGAGCATGGACTTCCTGGTGCGCCGCACGCCGTACGGCCGCAAGGTGTTCGCGCTCGGCGGCAGCGTCGAGGCGTCCCGCCGTGCCGGTATCAACGTGGTCGCGGTCCGCGTCTCGGTCTTCGCCCTGGCCGGTCTGTTCGCCTCGGTCGGCGGCCTGTTCTGGGCTTCCAAGATCGCGGCTGCCAACCAGAGCGCCGGCTCGGGCGACCTGCTGATGAACGTCATCGCGGCGGCCGTCATCGGCGGCACCAGCCTCTTCGGCGGTCGCGGCCGGATCTGGAACGCCCTGCTCGGTGTCATGGTGATCACCTCGATCCAGTACGGGCTGGCCCTGGAGGGCACCGGCGCCCCCATCCAGTACATGATCACCGGAGCCGTGCTGCTGGCCACCGTGCTCATCGACTCGGTCACCCGCAAGACCCAGCGGACCGCGGGCCGCGCCTGACGCCCGCAGTCCCGGCCGCCGCGCGCCCCGCGCGGCGGCCACGGCCCGTGCCCGGCACCGACGGCGGTGCCGGGCACAGCCCTGTCACGGGGGCGCTGCCGTCGGGGCGCGGAGAAGGGCGTCCCCGGGTACGGCCGAACGCGTGACGTACGACGCAGAGGCCGCGCACCGCCGGCAGAGACGGAACATTAGACTCGACAAGCCCGGCAACAGCTCGAACAGCTTGACTTCAAGGAGGCACGGGTGCCGCTGCTGACCCGCATCAGGGGACCGCGCGATCTGGACCGGCTCAGCCTGGAGGAGCTGGACCAGCTGGCAGGGGAGATCCGCACCTTCCTCGTCGACGCAGTCTCCAAGACCGGCGGCCACCTCGGCCCCAACCTCGGCGTGGTCGAGCTCACCATCGCCCTCCACCGCGTCTTCGACTCGCCCCGGGACAAGGTGCTGTGGGACACCGGCCACCAGTCGTACGTGCACAAACTGCTGACCGGACGGCAGGACTTCTCCCGGCTGAAGATGAAGGGCGGCCTGTCCGGCTACCCCTCGCAGGCGGAGTCCGAGCACGACGTCATCGAGAACAGCCACGCCTCCACCGTCCTCGGCTGGGCCGACGGCATCGCCAAGGCCAACCAGATCCTCGACCGCGACAGCCACGTCGTCGCCGTCATCGGTGACGGCGCGCTGACCGGCGGCATGGCCTGGGAGGCGCTCAACAACATCGCCGCCGCCAAGGACCGCCCGCTGGTCATCGTCGTCAACGACAACGAGCGCTCCTACGCGCCGACCATCGGCGGCCTCGCCGACCACCTCGCGACCCTGCGCACCACCGACGGCTACGAGCGCTTCCTGGCCCGCACCAAGGAGGTCCTGGAGCGCACCCCGGTCGTCGGCAGGCCGCTCTACGAGACCCTGCACGGCGCGAAGAAGGGACTGAAGGACTTCATCGCCCCGCAGGGCATGTTCGAGGACCTGGGCCTGAAGTACGTCGGCCCGATCGACGGTCACGACATCGAGGCCCTGGAGTCGGCGCTGACGCGCGCCAAGCGCTTCGGCGGCCCGGTCATCGTCCACTGCCTCACCGAGAAGGGCCGCGGCTACCAGCCCGCCCTCCAGGACGAGGCCGACCGCTTCCACGCCGTCGGCAAGATCCACCCCGACACCGGGCTGCCGATCGCGACCTCCGGCGCCGACTGGACGTCCGTGTTCGGCGACGAGATGGTCGCGCTCGGCCGGGAGCGCGCGGACATCGTCGCCATCACCGCCGCCATGCTCCAGCCGGTCGGCCTCGACAAGTTCGCCAAGGCCTTCCCCGAGCGGGTCTACGACGTCGGCATCGCCGAGCAGCACGGCGCCGTGTCGGCGGCCGGCCTGGCCGCCGGGGGCGTGCACCCGGTCTTCGCCGTCTACGCCACCTTCCTCAACCGCGCCTTCGACCAGGTCCTCATGGACGTCGCCCTGCACAGGTGCGGGGTGACCTTCGTCCTGGACCGCGCCGGCGTCACCGGCACCGACGGCGCCTCCCACAACGGCATGTGGGACATGTCGATCCTCCAGGTCGTGCCGGGCCTCAGGCTGGCCGCCCCCCGCGACGCCGAGCAGGTCCGCGCCCAGTTGCGCGAGGCCGTCCAGGTCGACGACGCGCCGACGGTCGTCCGCTTCTCCAAGGGCGCCGTCGGCCCCGCCGTGCCCGCCGTGGGCCGGGTGGGCGGCATGGACGTGCTGCGCGAGCCCGGCACCGACCGCCCCGACGTCCTCCTGGTCTCGGTCGGGGCGCTGGCGCCGATGTGCCTGGAGATCGCCGACCTGCTCGACAAGCAGGGCATCTCCACGACCGTCGTCGACCCCCGCTGGGTCAAGCCCGTTGACGAGGCCATGGCCCCGCTCGCCGAACGGCACCGGGTCGTGGTCACCGTGGAGGACAACTCCCGCGTGGGCGGCGTCGGCTCGGCCGTCGCCCAGGCCCTGCGGGACGCCGGCGTCGACGTGCCGCTGCGCGACTTCGGCATCCCGCCGCGCTTCCTCGACCACGCCTCCCGTGCCGAGATCCTCGCCGAGATCGGCCTGACCGCCCCGGACATCGCCCGCCAGGTCACCGGCCTGGTCGCGAAGCTCGACGGACGGTACGCGCGCACCCCCGCCGAGGTGGAGCCCGCGCGGGACTAGGGCCTGCCGCGGCACCAGCTTGATCTCCGGCGTTCGACGCCGAAGGTTGAAGATCACACCGGAACGCCTCCCCGATCGGCGTCCGAATGGGCCGGTTTCACCCCCGCGAGAGTGGTGAAACCGGCCCATTCGCGTGAAAGGGTGCGCGCCAGGGCATATGCGACGGCCCTCCTCTCGATCATGTCGAGGACGACACAGCGTGGGAGGTCTCCGTGAGCAGCACCCTCTTCCGAACGAAGAAGGTCGAGCAGTCCATCCTCGACACCGAGGCGCCAGAGCACGCGCTCAGGAAATCCTTGTCCGCGCTGGACCTGACCGTCTTCGGTGTCGGTGTCATCATCGGCACCGGCATCTTCGTCCTCACCGGTACGGTCGCGAAGAACAACGCCGGCCCCGCGGTCGCGCTGGCCTTCGTGGTCTCCGGTGTCGTCTGCGCGCTCGCCGCGCTCTGCTACGCCGAGTTCGCCTCCACCGTTCCGGTGGCCGGCTCCGCGTACACCTTCTCCTACGCCTCCCTCGGCGAACTGCCCGCCTGGATCATCGGCTGGGACCTGGTCCTGGAGTTCGCCCTCGGCACGGCGGTGGTCGCCGTCGGCTGGTCCGGTTACATCGCCTCACTGCTGGACCACGCCGGCTGGCACCTGCCCGCCGCCCTCGGCTCCCGGGACGGCGCCGAGGGCTTCGGCTTCGACATCCTGGCGGCGGGCCTCGTGCTGTTCCTCACCGCCGTCCTGGTGATCGGCACCAAGCTGTCCGCACGCGTCACCTCGATCGTCGTGGCCATCAAGGTGATCGTCGTGCTCACCGTGATCATCGCGGGCGCCTTCCTGATCGACAGCAGCAACTACGACCCGTTCGTCCCGAAGGCGCAGGAGGTGCCGGCCAGCGACAGTCTCAAGGCGCCCCTCATCCAGCTGATGTTCGGCTGGACGCCCTCCAACTTCGGCGTGATGGGCATCTTCACCGCCGCCTCCGTCGTCTTCTTCGCCTTCATCGGCTTCGACGTCGTCGCCACCGCGGCCGAGGAGACCAGGAACCCGCAGCGCGACATGCCGCGCGGCATCCTCGGATCGCTGTTCATCTGCACGGTGCTGTACGTCGCCGTGTCCATCGTCGTCACCGGCATGCAGCACTACACCGACCTGTCCGTGTCCGCCCCGCTCGCCGACGCGTTCAAGGCCAACGGATACCCGTGGTTCTCGGGCTTCATCAGCTTCGGCGCCGCGGTCGGCCTGACCACCGTGTGCATGATCCTGCTCCTGGGCCAGACCCGGGTGTTCTTCGCGATGAGCCGCGACGGCCTGCTGCCGCGCTTCTTCTCCCAGGTCCACCCCCGCTTCAGGACCCCGCACCGGCCCACCGTGCTGCTCGGCGTGCTCATCGCGGTGCTCGCCGGCTTCACCCCGCTCAGCGAACTCGCCGAGCTGGTGAACATCGGCACCCTGTTCGCGTTCGTGGTGGTCGCCATCGGTGTGATCATCCTGCGGCGCACCCGTCCCGACCTGCACCGCGCCTTCCGCACACCCTGGGTGCCGGTCATCCCGGTCCTGTCGGTGTGCGCCTCGCTGTGGCTGATGCTCAACCTGCCCGCCGAGACCTGGCTCCGCTTCGCGATCTGGATGCTCATCGGCTTCCTCGTGTACTTTCTCTACGGCCGTTCCCACAGCCGCCTGGCCCGTCAGGAACAGACCGCCGGGGCCGACCGCCCCTGAGGCGTCCGGGCGGCGCTCCCCGGCAGGTCACCGACGGACCGCACCAGCGGGTCCCGGTCGCAGGCTCCCCGTTCCCAGTGCTGCAACAGGCGACCTTCGCACCGTCGCGGCGCCCGGCACACACTCCCGCCGCACCGGCCGAAAGCCCGAGTACGCCCAGTACGAGGACTTCCGGCCGGCACCCCGGGAGCACGCACCGGACGCCGCTCCCCGCCGGGCGAACGTCGTCTGCCGCGGCACTAGGCCGACGGGCGCACCGCCCGCGGCCCCGTGACCCGCGCGCCCAGCTCGGACACCCGCCGCCGCAGTTCCCGGTCCGCGGTGACGACGAGAGCCGGGCGCCCCGCGGCACCCGCGACCAGCTCGACCACCTGGTCGTCGCCGCTGCCGGGCGCCTCCTCGACCCGCACACCGGGGACCGGCTCCACGCCGCGGGCCGAGCCCTCGACCACCAGGACGATCTCCACCGGACCCGTGTGCCCGGGCAGTCCGCCGGCCGCCAGCCGGTCCCGAAGCCGCCGCGCCGCCCCCTGCCGGTCCCGCCACCAGCCGTCGGGTACGGAACCGACGACGTTCGCGGCGTCGACGATCACGAGAAGGGGGCTGCTGTCGTCCATGGGGCAAGCCTCGCACGCCGTTGCGTGCCCTCGTGCCGCTCACCGCCCTCGCGCCCCCACCCTCGTGCCGATGCCCGTCGGGTCCCCGGTGCCGCCCGGGGGAGGCGGCCGGACGGCTGCCCCGGGTGCGGCGGCACAGGTGGCGACGGAATAAAGTGATCCGGTGAACGGCGAGTGGCTCATACGCGGCAGAGACGGCCGCCTCAGTGTCTATCAGCTCTCCGGCGAGGCCGTGCTGTGCCGGGCCGAGCGGGTACCCGGCGGGCCCTGGGGCGACCCGCGCAGGATCGGCGGGGACCAGCGCCTGCATCCCGTCCTGGCGGTCGGCCAGGGCACTGACGCCTACGGGCACCTGGTCTCCTGGCGTCCCACGGTGCCCGGCGAGTCCGGCCTGGTGCACTCCACGCACTTCCGGCCCCTGCTGGCCCCCCTGGACTGGGAACCCATCGGCCACCCGAACGGCAAGGGCGACCGCACCGGGGATCCCGCCCTCGCCGTCGACGGCGAGGGCCGCGCCCATGTCTTCGTCCGCAACGGCGGTGGCGGGCTGAGCATGCGGGCCCAGTCGGCGAAGGGCGGCTGGGAACCGTGGCGTGACCTCAAGGGCCGGGACATCCAGGGCCCGCCCGCCGCGGTGGCGGGCGGGGACGGCCGGGTCGAGGTGTACGCGGCCGTCCCCGGCGGCCTCGTGCACTGGAGGCAGCAGGAGCCCGAGGGGCCGTTCGCGGTGGAGGAGGCCGTGGAGATCGTGGCCCGCCCGGGCACGTTGCGTGCCGTGGCCACCTCCGAGGAGCACACCACCCTGTTCTTCGTCGACGAGGACGGCCGGCTGTGCGCCTGGCGCTGCGGGGCCAAGCCCGTCGCCCTGCTCGCCGCGGCCGGCCCCGGCCCGGTCGCAGCCGTCCGCTGTGAAGTCGACGGCCACGACTGCACGGTGCTCGCCCAGCGTTCGGCCGCGGGCCGGGTCGCCTTGGCCGTCTACCCGAGCGAACAGGAACTGGAGGGGGCCCGGTGGAGCGAGTCCGGCCCCGAACTGCCCACCGACGCCGAGGTCTCCCTCGCCCTGGACTCCGACGGCCGTCTCGCCGCGGTGGCCCTGTCGCCGTCGACCGGCCGACTGCAGCTCACCGTCCGCACGGACGAGCCGGGCCTGGCCCTGGCACCGTGGCGGACGATGTGACGCCGCGGCACTGAGCCGCGCCGGCGCCGCCACCGGACCGGTCCACCGGCCGCGGGGCACGACGGAGAGGGCCCCCGCACGTCTCACAGCTTCGTGCGGGGGCCCTCTTCACGTCCGTGATCCGGCCATGCCGGTCACGCGGGTCGCGACGGTCACGCCGGAACCGAGGCGACCCCGGTCTCCAGGAACCTCTTGCCGTTGACCCGCTCGGAGACGCCCGCACGGTCCAGGTACGGCGTGATGCCGCCCAGGTGGAAGGGCCAGCCGGCGCCGGTGATGAGGCAGAGGTCGATGTCCTGCGCCTCGGCGACGACACCCTCGTCGAGCATGAGCCCGATCTCCTGGGCCACGGCGTCCAGGACGCGGTCGCGGACCTGCTCCTCGGTCAGGACGGTCCCGCCCTGCTTCAGCAGCGCGGCGACCTCCGGGTCCAGCTCGGGCTTGCCGCTGTCGTAGACGTAGAAGCCGCGCTTGCCCGCCTCGACGACCGCCTTCAGGTTCGGGGAGACCGTGAAGCGGTCCGGGAACGCCCGGTTGAGCGTCTCGGAGACGTGCAGTCCGATGGCCGGGCCGACGAGCTCCAGCAGGACCAGCGGGGACATCGGCAGGCCCAGGGGCTCGATCGCCTTCTCCGCGACCTCGACCGGCGTGCCCTCGTCGATGACGTTCTGGATCTCGCCCATGAAGCGGGTGAGGATGCGGTTCACCACGAACGCCGGGGCGTCCTTGACCAGAACCGCCGTCTTCTTCAGCTTCTTGGCGACGGCGAACGCGGTCGCCAGGGAGGCGTCGTCCGTCGTCTCGCCGCGGACGATCTCCAGCAGGGGAAGGATCGCCACGGGGTTGAAGAAGTGGAAGCCGACGACCCGCTCGGGGTGCTTCAGCTTCGACGCCATCTCCGTCACCGACAGGGAGGAGGTGTTCGTCGCCAGGATCGCGTGCGCGGGCGCGACCGCCTCGACCTCCGCGAACACCTTCTGCTTGACGCTCATCTCCTCGAACACGGCCTCGATCACGAAGTCCGCGTCCGCGAAGCCCTCGGCCTTGTCCAGGACACCGGTGACCAGCGCCTTCAGTCGGTTGGCCTTGTCCTGGTTCACGCGGCCCTTGGCGAGCAGCTTGTCGATCTCGGCGTGGACGTAGCCCACGCCCTTGTCGACGCGCTCCTGGTCGATGTCCGTGAGGACGACCGGGACCTCCAGGCGGCGCAGGAAGAGCAGGGCGAGCTGCGAGGCCATCAGGCCCGCGCCCACGACGCCCACCTTGGTCACCGGACGGGCCAGGTTCTTGTCCGGGGCCCCCGCGGGGCGCTTGCCGCGCTTCTGCACGAGGTTGAACGCGTAGATGCCGGCGCGCAGTTCGCCACCCATGATCAGGTCGGCGAGCGCCCTGTCCTCGGCGTCGAAGCCCTGCTCCAGGTCGCCGTTCCTGGCGGCGGCGATGATGTCGAGGGCGCGGTAGGCGGCCGGGGCCGCACCGTGCACCTTGCCGTCGGCGATGAAGCGGCCCCTGGCGACGGCCTGGTCCCAGGCCTCGCCGCGGTCGATCACCGGGCGCTCGACCACGACGTCGCCCTTGAGGACCTGCGCGGTCCAGATCAGTGACTGCTCCAGGAAGTCCGCGCCTTCGAAGAGGGCGTCGGCGATGCCGAGTTCGAAGACCTGGCGGCCCTTGAGCTGCTTGTTCTGGTTGAGGCTGTTCTCGATGACGACCGAGACGGCCCTGTCGGCACCGATCAGGTTCGGCAGCAGGGTGCAGCCGCCCCAGCCGGGGACGAGACCGAGGAACACCTCGGGCAGCGAGAACGCCGGGACGGCCTTCGACACCGTGCGGTAGGTGCAGTGCAGGCCGACCTCTACACCGCCGCCCATGGCCGCGCCGTTGTAGTAGGCGAACGTCGGGACCTCCAGGCCCGAGAGCCGCTTGAAGACGTCGTGGCCGCCCTTGCCGACGGCGTAGGCGTGGTCCCACTCCTTCAGCAGCTCGACACCCTTGAGGTCGGCGCCTACTGCGAAGATGAACGGCTTGCCGGTGATGCCGACGCCGACGATCCCGCCCTCGGAGGCCTCCTTCTCCACCTGGTCGACGGCGGTGTTGAGGTTCGCCAGCGACTGCGGGCCGAAGGTGGTCGGCTTGGTGTGGTCGTGGCCGTTGTCCAGGGTGATCAGGGCGAAGCGCCCGGCACCCAGCGGCAGGTCGAAGTGGCGTACGTGCGCCTGAGTGACGACCTCGTCCGGGAAGAGCTCGGCCGCGCCCTTCAGGAGTTCAGCGGTGGTGCTCACTTGTCGCCTCCGTCGAAGTACGGGTTCTCCCAGATGACCGTCGCGCCCATGCCGAAGCCGACGCACATGGTGGTCAGGCCGTAGCGGACGTGCGGCTGCTCCTCGAACTGGCGGGCCAGCTGCGTCATCAGCCGGACGCCGGAGGACGCCAGCGGGTGGCCGAACGCGATGGCGCCGCCGTACTGGTTGACGCGCGCGTCGTCGTCGGCGATGCCGTAGTGGTCGAGGAAGGCCAGGACCTGGACGGCGAAGGCCTCGTTGATCTCGAACAGGCCGATGTCGGAGATGGACAGGCCCGCCTTGGCCAGCGCCTTCTCCGTCGCCGGGATCGGGCCGTAGCCCATGACCTCGGGCTCCACGCCGGCGAAGGCGTAGGAGACCAGGCGCATCTTGACGGGCAGGCCGTGCTCGCGGGCGAAGTCCCCGCTCGCGATGATCGAGGCGGTGGCGCCGTCGTTCAGGCCGGCCGCGTTGCCCGCGGTGACCCGGCCGTGCACACGGAACGGGGTCTTCAGGCTCTGCAGGTTCTCCAGGGTGGTGCCCGGGCGCATCGGCTCGTCCGCCGTGACCAGGCCCCAGCCCGTCTCGCCGGCCTCGGGGTCGGTGCGGCGTACCGAGATCGGCACCAGGTCCTGCTGGATCTGGCCGCCCGCGTAGGCCTTGGCGGCCTTCTCCTGCGAGCGCACCGCGTACTCGTCGGCGCGCAGCTTGGTGATGTGCGGGTAGCGGTCGTGCAGGTTCTCGGCGGTCATGCCCATGAACAGCGCCGACTCGTCGACCAGCTTCTCGGAGACGAAGCGCGGGTTCGGGTCCACGCCCTCGCCCATCGGGTGGCGGCCCATGTGCTCCACGCCACCGGCGATGACGGCGTCGTAGGCGCCGAACGCGATGGAGCCCGCCGTCGTCGTCACGGCCGTCAGGGCGCCGGCGCACATGCGGTCGATGGAGTAGCCGGGGACCGACTGGGGGAGCCCGGCGAGGATGCCGGCCGTGCGGCCCAGCGTCAGGCCCTGGTCGCCGATCTGGGTGGTCGCGGCGATGGCGACCTCGTCGATCTTCTGGGGATCGAGCCCGGGGTTGCGGCGCAGCAGCTCCCGGATCGCCTTCACGACGAGGTCGTCGGCGCGGGTCTCGTGGTAGATGCCCTTCGGGCCCGCCTTGCCGAACGGGGTGCGGACGCCGTCGACGAAGACGACGTCCCTGACGGTACGAGGCACGATGGCTCTCCTCCAGGGTGCGGGATGGCACTGCCGCGGCACGCTGAGCGTGCGCTCAGGCCCATGCTACTCGCGGGTAATGTTGCTGCCCAGTCCCGGAGGCCCAAGCGGCGAAGGTCACACTCTTGGCGGAGCCGCCGGTGTCTCCGCGGCAGCGGTCACCACCGTGGAGGCACCGGCGACGGCAGCCGACACGGCCGCGGGCCGGTCCGGTCAACGGCCTTTGGCCCTGGGGGCCGGCGAACGCGTCCGCCGTCCCGGCAGGGGAACCACCGCCCGAGGCGCCTCGGGCGTCCCGGCTCCGCCTCGTGCTTCCCTTCCCCGTTCGCCGCCCGTCCGCGCAGGATCTTGGCCTGATTTCGACGCACGGCACCGCGCGGCATCGGCCGTCGTGCGGTGCGCCCGGCCGAACGCCCTCGGGCCGCGGTCGCGCCGGCGCCACCCCCGGTCGCCCGGCGCGGGCCGGGCCGGGCGACCGGGGGCGGGCGGTCGGACGGTGGGGGCGTCGCAGGCCGGCCGTCGCCGCACGCCCTGGGGCGGCTACGCGGACAGCGCGCCGACCAGGACCGGTGTGACCAGCTCGATCTGCCAGGGGCGTGCGCCGTACCCGGTGAGCGCGGCCCGCACGGACTCCGCGTCGACCGCCTTCGGCGGCTCCCAGCAGACCCTGCGCACCGTGTCCGGCGTGACGAGGTTCTCCTGCGGCAGGTTCAGCCGCTCGGCCAGTGCCGTCACCCCGGCCCGCGCGGCGGACAGCCGCTGTGCTGCGGCGGGGTCCTTGTCCGCCCACGCCCGCGGCGGGGGCGGACCGAGCGCCGGCTGCCCCTGCTGCGGCAGCTCCGACTCGGGAAGCGACCTGGCGCGGTCCACGGCCGCCTGCCACTGCTCCAGCTGCCGCCGCCCCATGCGGTGGCCGAACCCGTTCAGCGCGGCCAGGGCGTGCACCTGGCCCGGCAGGGCGAGGGCGGCCTCCACGATCGCGGTGTCGGAGAGCACCTTTCCCGGCGACACGTCCCTCCGCTGGGCGATCCGGTCGCGGGTCTGCCACATCTCCCGGACGACGGCGAGCTGCCGGCGCCGCCGCACCTTGTGCATGCCGGACGTCCGCCGCCAGGGGTCCTTGCGCGGCTCGGGCGGCGGGGCCGAGGCGATCGCGTCGAACTCCTGCTGCGCCCACTCCAGCTTGCCCTGCCGGTCCAGCTCCTTCTCCAGCGCGTCGCGCAGGTCGACCAGCAGCTCGACGTCCAGGGTGGCGTAGCGCAGCCAGGGCTCGGGCAGCGGCCGGGTGGACCAGTCGACGGCGGAGTGGCCCTTCTCCAGGACGAAGCCGAGCACGTTCTCGACCATGGCGCCGAGACCGACCCGCGGGAACCCGGCGAGTCGTCCGGCCAGCTCGGTGTCGAAGAGCCGCGTCGGGACCATGCCTATCTCGCGCAGGCAGGGCAGGTCCTGAGTGGCGGCGTGGAGCACCCACTCCACGCCGGACAGGGCCTCGCCCAGGCCGGACAGGTCGGGGCAGCCGACGGGGTCGATCAGCGCGCTGCCCGCGCCCTCGCGGCGCAGCTGCACCAGGTAGGCGCGCTGGCCGTACCGGTAGCCGGAGGCACGCTCGGCGTCGACGGCCACGGGCCCGGTCCCGGCGGCGAACGCGGCGACGGCCTCGGTGAGCGAGGCCTCGTCCGCGATCACGGGCGGGATGCCCTCGCGCGGCTCCAGGAGAGGAATCGGCGCCCCTTCGGCAGAAGACCCGCCGTCGTCCGGAGGGGCGCCTCCGGTGGTTCGCAGTGAAGTGTCTGCTGCGGTGTTTTGGGCGTCGGTCACATGTCAAGGGTATCCATCCGCGGAGAGCGCCCGTCGACGGAACGTTCCGCCGACGGGCGCTCAGGGGTCGTAAACCGGTCAGTCCGATGCGGGAGGGGGTTTACGGGGAAGGGGGGGGTGGCGCAGCCGGGAACGGCGGCCGGTCCCGTTCACGTCAGTGAAGCCGAGGGAGGGGATGGGGGAGGGAGAGGCAGGAGGGGGAGAGGGGAAGAGAAGGCGGGGAAGGGGCGAGGGGGCTGCGGCAGGGGTGGGCGGGCGAACGGCTCAGTGGATGATCCCGGTCCGCAGGGCCACCGCGACCATGCCGGCCCGGTCGCCGGTGCCGAGCTTGCGGGCGATGCGGGCGAGGTGGCTCTTGACGGTGAGTGCGGACAGGCCCATCGAGACGCCGATCGCCTTGTTCGACTGGCCCTCCGCCACCAGTCGCAGCACCTCCACCTCGCGGCCGGACAGCTCGCGGTAGCCGCCCGGGTGGCTCGGGGCGCCCGGGGGGCGGCGGTGCATGCGTGCGGCGGCGGCGCCGATGGGGGCCGCACCGGGCCGGGTGGGGAGCCCGACGTTGGTGCGGGTGCCGGTGACGACGTAGCCCTTGACGCCGCCCGCGAGGGCGTTGCGCACGGCGCCGATGTCGTCGGCGGCGGACAGGGCGAGCCCGTTGGGCCAGCCCGCGGCCCGGGTCTCCGACAGGAGGGTCAGACCGGAGCCGTCGGGCAGGTGGACGTCGGCGACGCAGATGTCGCGGGGGTTGCCGATGCGGGGACGAGCCTCCGCGATGGACGAGGCCTCGATGACGTCGCGCACACCGAGCGCCCACAGGTGGCGGGTGACGGTGGAGCGGACGCGCGGGTCGGCGACGACGACCATGGCGGTGGGCTTGTTCGGGCGGTAGGCGACCAGGCTTGAGGGCTGCTCGAGGAGAACGGACACCAGGCCTCCTGGGGTGCGGGATGGGGACGAACCCTGCTTTCAAGGTCACAGTCGTCTTCGGCACCGACCCTGGTGGGCTTTAGAGAATGATCACGATCTAGTGAGTAACAATCCGCGCAATTCGGACACGCGCTCGATCGTCCGAAGGTCGAATCGGATCGGTCGGGTGCGATCGGGCCCGTTTGGGTGGCGAGATGGGTCTCAAAGTGTCCGTATCGACAAAGAGATCCCCAAGACGGGCCCGTGCAGGATTACGGGCCGGAGAAGTGGTGTCCTGCCCGGGCTCAGCGCGACTCGGGCCCCCGCCGCTGGGGCAGCGTGACCACCGAGGCGTCGCCCGGCCCGGCCGGCGGCAGGCCGGCGATCTGGGCCAGCAGGTCGCACCAGGCCGTCAGATGGGACGCCGCGTCCGGGACGCCGCCCAGCCCCTCGCGCGGGGTCCAGGAGGCGCGGATCTCGATCTGCGAGGCCGCGGGGCGTGCGGCGAGCCCGCCGAAGTAGTGGGAGCTTGCGCGCGTGACCGTGCCGCTCGGCTCGCCATACGTCAGCCCGCGCGCCTGCAGTGCCCCCGTCAGCCAGGACCAGCACACCTCCGGCAGCAGCGGATCGGCGGCCATCTCCGCCTCCAGATCCGCCCGCACCAGCGTCACCAGCCGGAAGGTACCCCGCCAGGCGTCGTGTCCGGCCGGGTCGTGCAGGAGCACCAGCCGGCCGTCCGCCAGATCCTGATCGCCGTCCACGACCGTGGCCTCCAGCGCGTACGCGAACGGCGCGAGCCGTTGTGGCGCCCGCGTCGGCTCGATCTCGACCTGCGGGCGCAGGCGCGCGGTGCGCAGTGCCTCCACCGCGGCCCGGAACGGCGGTGGAACCGATCCGCCCCCCGATCCCCCCTCGTTGTTGTCCTTCGCCTCGTCCATTCCGCCCGTGCCGTCCGACAGTCGTCCCTGAGCCGCAGCCATGCGGGGAACATTAAGGGGAAGCGGGCCTTCGTGCAGGGCAAGACACCAGCCGACGGCCCGCGGGTGCGCGGGCGGGTGCCGCCACGGCGTCCCCCGGGCCGTGCGAGACTTGCCGTCGTGAGTGCCAACGGAAGCCCCACGGGCCAGCAGCCGACCGCGACGTACGACAGTCCCTTCCTGAAGGCGTGCCGGCGTGAGCCCGTCCCGCACACCCCGGTGTGGTTCATGCGGCAGGCCGGGCGCTCCCTGCCCGAGTACCGCAAGGTGCGCGAGGGCATCCCCATGCTGGAGTCCTGCATGCGGCCGGAACTGGTCACCGAGATCACGCTGCAGCCGGTGCGCCGGCACGGTGTGGACGCGGCGATCTACTTCAGCGACATCGTCGTCCCGCTCAAGGCCATCGATGTCGACCTCGACATCAAGCCCGGCGTCGGCCCGGTCGTCGAGCGCCCCGTCCGTACCCGCGCGGACCTGGCCCGGCTGCGCGACCTCACCCCGGAGGACGTCTCCTACGTCACCGAGGCCATCGGCCTGCTCACCCGCGAACTCGGCAGCACCCCGCTCATCGGCTTCGCCGGCGCTCCGTTCACCCTCGCGAGCTACCTCGTCGAGGGCGGCCCGTCCCGGACGTACGAGAACGCCAAGGCGATGATGTACGGCGACCCCGAGTTGTGGGCCGACCTGCTGGACCGTCTCGCCGAGATCACGGCCGCCTTCCTGAAGGTGCAGATCGAGGCCGGTGCGTCCGCGGTCCAGCTCTTCGACTCCTGGGCGGGCGCCCTCGCCCCCGTCGACTACCGCCGCTCGGTGATGTCCGCCTCCGCCAAGGTCTTCCGCGCCGTGGAGCACTACGGCGTCCCGCGCATCCACTTCGGCGTCGGCACCGGCGAACTGCTCGGCCTCATGGGCGAGGCCGGCGCCGACGTCGTCGGCGTCGACTGGCGCGTCCCCCTCGACGAGGCCGCCCGCCGCGTCGGCCCCGGCAAGGCGCTCCAGGGCAACCTCGACCCGACAGTGCTCTTCGCCCCGCGGGAGGCCGTCGAGGCCCAGACCCGCGAGGTCCTTCAGGCGGCCGCCGGCCTGGAGGGCCACATCTTCAACCTCGGCCACGGCGTCATGCCGTCCACCGACCCCGACGCCCTCACCCGTCTCGTGGAGGACGTCCACGCCCGTACCGCGCGCTGACGCGCGGCACCGGGCCCCCGAGCCCGCCGGAAGACACCGGCAGGGCGCGGGGCCCGGGCGGTGTCGAGCCCCGTGCGTCCGGTCCCGGTGAGGCCAGGTCGTCGGCGTGGCTGATGGCCTGCGACCGTTCCGGGTGGAGGACGACGTCGTCGGGGCCGGACCCGCCCGGCTTCGGCGGGCGGGTCGTCCGCACACCGGCGAGGGGCGCGGCCGGGACCGCTGCACGCGTCCCTGCCACGCCCCCCACCGGGCTCAGCCCAGGCCCACCGGCCGCTTCCAGTCGCTGTGCTCGCCCGCCTCGTCGATGACCTTGCGGGGGCTGCCGTGCGTCGTGCGCCCGCCCGGGTAGAGGTAGACGTTTCCGCTCTTGAACATCACCCACAGGTCGGGGATGCCGTCACCGTCGGCGTCGGGCGTACCGATGAGGTGAGGGATGTTGTCCGTCGCCCAGCCCGACTCCCCGTACACGGCGTCGGCGCCGGTACGCGAGGTGGAGGCCAGGCCCAGCGACAGGATGTCGGTCGCCCTGCCCCCCGGTCCGGGCTTGCCCTCGCGCAGGTAGAGCCGGCCGCTGCTGTAGGTGCGGAAGATCAGGTCTGCCGTTCCGTCCCCGGTCACGTCGTCGACGAGGACCAGGTCACGGCCGTCCCAGGCGCTGTTGGTCATCTTGTGCGCGGTGGCGAAGCTGCCTCCGGTGTACCCGGTGAAGATCCACAGCTGGGCGCCGTAGTTCGCGAACATGTCGGGCCTGCCGTCTCCGTCCACGTCCGACGCGGACAGGATCTGGGTGAGCTTCGAGGCGTCGGGGGCTCCGGCGGGCAGCAGGACCCGCTGGCGCCGGGAGACGTCGAAGCCGCTGTAGCCGTCGCCGGGGTAGACGTAGAGGTTCCCGTCGGCCGTGCGGGCGAGCAGGTCCTGGACGCCGTCGCCCGCGAACCAGTCCCCGTCGTGAGTGATCAGCGCGTCGGTCCAATAGCCGTCCGGCGTGGGCACGGCCTTACCGGAGGAGGTGTCGTAGGAGGCGTCCATCCCGGTGTGCAGGTCACCGCGGCTGTCGCCCGGGAAGGCCTTGAGGCGTCCGGTGTCGGTGATCACCAAGAGGTCGGGCTGACCGTCGCCGGTGGTGTCACCTGCGCCGTCCGGCTCGGCGCGTGGTGAGACGTAGAAGCGGTAGGCGGTCTGCCGGGAGATGTTGCCGACGCCGTCGACGGCGCGCACGTACAGGATGTTGGGCCCTGCCTCCGGTGGTGTGACGCTCAAGGTGGCCTTGCCCTGCGAGTCGGCGTTCGCCTTCTCACCGAAGCCGGTCGAGTTGAAGCTGTACTCGTACCGGACGACCTCGGTGGCGGAGGTGAGAGCCAGCTTGCCGGGGGCGCCGAACCGCACTGTGGACCAGGTGCTGTCGGTGCCGTCCGCCGCCGGGAAGTCGGTGGACGTCACGGTGGGAGACGGCGGTGCCTTGAGATCGACCTGGAACCGGCAGGGCTGGCTGCCGTCGGGGGCGAAGTACGACACCGCGCCCTCGCTGTCCTTGGAACGGACGTCCCAGGCGTAGGTCTTGCCGTCGGAGAACTTGTCCCAGCCGACCTTGATGTCCGCGTAGCCCTTGCTGTCCGTGGTGAGGTACTGGTCGACGATCCGGTGGCCGCTGTCGCCGTCGGGCCAGACCCTGAAGTGCAGGTACTTCAGGTTGCCGTCGGGGTCGGATCCCTTGGCACGGAAGGTCAGGTCGGACTTGCCCACGGCCGAGTAGGGGCTGGAGAGGTCGCAGTCCGGGCCCGGCGTCATGGTCTGCGCCGTCGGCTGGTTGGGCTTGCGGTTGTAGGTCTCCTCGATGTACGGCGAGTTCTCGCCGTTGGCCTGGAACTTCTTCCAGGAGTTGGTGTCGCTCTCGTTCGCGGCGCGCAGTCCGACGGTGATGGAGCCCCACTTCTTGTCCGCGGCCTCCTGAGCGGCGGATCTCACATCGAGCTTCACCCAACGGTCCGGGCAGGAACCTGACTTGTAGCCGTAGCCGTTGGTGGCGCTGGACAGCACGCGGTTCCAGCTGGGCTGGTGGTTCCAGGTGCTGGAGCCGGAGATGGCGCCGGTGAGCCACAGGTCGTACTTCCGGGCGCTGCAGCCCCATGAATACGTCTGCAGCGCCCGGAAGTACGCGCTCTTGATCGTGGCGCCGTGCAGACTGCCGGACTGCTCCAGGGTGAACACCGAGCGGGACAGGCCGCCGGTGGTGGCCTCGTAGCCGACGCGGGCGTCGTTGGTGCCGTCGTTGAAGTTCTGCCCGTTGTAGAAGCTCTGGGTCGGGTGGCGCTTGTACAGCAGCGTCCAGTTCTTCTTGTGACCCTTGAAGGAGGGGTCGACGAAGACCGGGTAGACGGTGTCCGGGGCGTCCAGCAGGGCGCGGACCGGCGTGACGGACAGGACGGCGTCGTGCGGGGCCGCGTCGACGGGCTCCAGCGCGGTGCCCAGCGCGGCGTCGTGGGTACCGGGCTGCGGTCCGGCCAGGCCCGGCAGGTCGAACGTCGGGTCGACCTCGCTGGGCGACGGGGGCTGCTCGCCCAGGGTCACGGCGGGGCGGCCCGCGGAGTCCCAGGCGTACGGAGTGGGGCTGCTGGCCATGTCCGCACCGTCTGCGTCGAGCGCGCTGACGGCGTGCGATGCGGGGTCGAGCCGGAACGCCAACTCGGGTGCGGACAGCCGGTAGCGCAGTTCATCGAGCAGCGGGTCGTGCGCCGCGGCCCGGTCGTGCACGATCAGCACATGGGAGTAGCCGCTGTCCCGTGCCGTCAGCAGCAGGTCGATACCGGGACGTATGCCGCGGTACAGCGCCCGTGGGCCGTCCACCACCGGCTCGGGCAGCGGGCCGGGCCAGCTGACCGTCATCTCATGACCACCGGTGGTCATCCGTACCAGTTCGCTCCACTGCGCGTTCGCCAAGCCGCCGTCCTCTCCGGTGCCGGCCGGATGCAGGGGGGCGCGAACCGTGTCCCGTGAGCTCCGCCCGGCGCCCGGCGTCCCGTCGCTGAAGACGATCGGGTCGTTGACCGCGGTGGCCGCCCAGCCCTTCTCGGTGTGCCGCAGCGTCGGGTCGATCGGCTGCCACCGCCCGTCGACCTCGGCCCGGATGGTGTCGCTGTACGTTCGCGTTCGCAACAGTCCGTCGGGCTGTGCCCAGGTGGTGGCGTTCGCTGTGCGCTCCGCCGTCACCTCGACGTCCTTGCCGGTCACCCGCGCGCGTCGCATGGCCTCCGGGGCGGTCAGTGGCCCCTTCGAGTGGTGGTCGC
This sequence comes from Streptomyces sp. MUM 2J, assembly GCF_022414535.1. GTDB lineage: Bacteria > Actinomycetota > Actinomycetes > Streptomycetales > Streptomycetaceae > Streptomyces. The sequence continues at coordinate 112,645 of NZ_JADWYM010000001.1, read as the reverse complement.
TTCGCTCACGCGACGGCGTGCCGGAGTCCTTGCCGCCGGCCAGGTGCAGGCCCACGGGCACGGCGATCGCCACCGCCACCAGCGCGGCGAGGCCTGCTCTGATCCGGTGTGTGCGCCGACGTCTCGATTCTCCCGCGGATGGGGCGGTTTCGGGTTCGGTCGGTGGTCGTGCCGATACGGAATTCGCCTGTCCCGCATCCGTGTCCGCGTTGTCCGCGGCCTCCATGTTCTGTCTCCCCCCTGGGGCGTTGTGCTGCTGGTCTGCCCTCAGAAACCGGCTGGATCGGCGTCCGGAGCGCGGTGTGGAACGGTCCTGTCGCATCACCGCCCGGAATTGACGCCAGCAGAGCATGGCCCATCGTTCGACGATTCGTCACGCGTGGTCCGGTGCGGCGGCGGTGTACCTGCCGGCCTCCGCCCGCGGGCCTCGCCACGGCGGCTACCGCAGGTGGGAGCTTGATCGATGCGCCGGACGGAGGAGAGGTACGGCCGATTCACCCCGGCATAAGGGGCATCTGAGGGCGATGTGATCACGTAGATGTCCGGCTCGGGCATGTAACCGCGGCAAGGGGAAGCTTGTTCGGGTGATCACGAGATGGCCGTTCATCGCATGAATCCGTGCACCGCGTGAGGAAACAAGCCGAAAGGTTCCCTTCATTTCATGTGATTGACGTCACGTGAGACGATCGCTGGTGGATTTCGTGTGATCACCCGTCGCAGAATCTGTGCGCTGTTTGTCAATTTTCTGTGGGCTACCCGACCGTGGTTCGCAGTGGGTGTGGGGGGAGCCACATGTCGCCGGTTCCGGCGCGTTCATTCCGCTTGCCTTCCGTCAGAGCGTTCCGTGCCGACCAGCGGCCGCTCCGGAATCGGGCGGCCGCCGTCAGCGTCTCCATGGCGCTGTGCATGGCGTTGCTGCCGAGCGCGGCGTGGGCCATCGCCCCGCACGCGCGTGACGATGTGCCGCTGACGGATCTTCAGAAGAGCACCGCTGCCTCACTGGACGAGGCGAAGGCGGGCGAGTACGAGGACTGGGAAGGCGAGCTGACGCCTCCCGACGAGTACAACCCGACCAAGACCGCGCCTCCGCCCGGCGGTTCGGCCGCTGTGGCGCTGGACGCGTCCGGCGACCGGCTGGTGCAGGCCGGCGACCTGCCGGTGAGTATCGGCAAGGCCTCGCCCACCGAGTCCGACCCCGAGCCTCCCGCCCCCACGGGCACCTGGAACGTGGCGGTACAACCGCGTTCCAGCACCGAGGACGCCTCCGTCGACGGCGCGATCATCACGGTGACCCCGCCGTCGAGCGGCGCGACCCCGGTCGACGTCCAGCTGGACTACGGGAAGTTCGAGGACCTGTACGGCACGGAATGGGCCTCCCGGCTCCAACTGGTGCAGCTCCCCGAGTGCTTCCTGACCGCACCGGAGCAGGACGGTTGCGCCACCCCCACCGAGGTGCCCACCGAGAACGACCCGGGCACCGAGACCGTACGCGCCACCGTGGACCCGGCCACCGCGCAGACCGAGGGCCTGACCGCGCAGTCCGGTGGCGGTCCGATGGTGCTCGCCGCCACGGACTCCGCGTCGGGTGCGGGCGGCACCTACAAGGCCACCGACCTCTCCCCGTCCGGCACCTGGACGGCGGGCGGCAGTGGCGGCGGCTTCTCGTGGACGTACCCGCTGACGATTCCCAAGCCGCCCGCCGGCCCCGCCCCCAAGATCGCCCTCGACTACTCGTCGCAAGCGGTCGACGGCAAGACATCGGTCGCCAACGGCCAGGCCTCCTGGGTGGGCGACGGCTGGAGCTACCACCCCGGCTTCATCGAACGCCGCTACCGCACGTGCTCCGACGACCTCGACGGCAGCCCGAACAACGACAACGGCACCGACAAGAAGAAGGCCGACCTGTGCTGGGCCTCCGACAACGTGGTGATGTCGCTCGGCGGCACCACGACGGACCTGGTGCACGACGACGCCTCCGGGGAGTGGACGCCGTCGTCCGACGGCGGTGAGCGCGTCGAGCACAAGACGTCGAGCACCAACGGCAACGGCGACAACGACGGCGAGTACTGGATCGTCACCACGCGCGACGGCACCCGCTACTGGTTCGGCCGCAACAAGGTGGACGGCGGGCTCGCCGACACGAACTCCGTCTTCACCGCACCGGTCTTCGGCAACCACGCGGGCGAACCCTGCCACAAGACCGCCTTCGCCGACTCGGCCTGCACCCAGGCCTGGCGCTGGAACCTCGACTACGTCGAGGACGTCCACGGCAACGCGATGGTCGTCGACTGGGCCCGCGAGACCAATCACTACGCCAAGAACGGCAAGTTCAAGCAGCACGTCTCCTATGTGCGCGGCGGCTACCCCAAGCAGATCCGCTACGGCCTGCGCGCCGACGACCTGGGCGGCTCGCCGTCCGCCAAGGTGACGTTCTCCGTGTCCGAGCGGTGCGTGGCCGAAGGCGCGGTCGAATGCTCCGACACCGAGTTCACCTCGAAGAACTACGAGGACAAGCAGCCCTGGTGGGACACCCCCTCCACGCTCAACTGCACCGCGGACGTCAAGAACTGCTACGTCAGCGCGCCCACCTTCTGGACCCGCAAGCGGCTGACCGGCGTGACCACCTACGCCCAGCGCACCGAGGGCTCCACCGCGCTGTCGAAGGTGGACCACTGGGCGCTGGAGCAGTCCTTCCCGCGCCAGCGCACCGACACGCACCCGCCGCTGTGGCTGGACTCCATCACCCGCACCGGCTACGGAACCGACGGCTCGGGCACGTCCCTGCCGCCCGTGACCTTCCTGCCGAACGTCGACGACATGCCCAACCGGGTGGCCCGCTCGGCCAGTGACCCGACACCGGACTTCGACCGGCTGCGCGTGGCCACCATCCGCACCGAGACGGGCGGCGAGATCCAGGTCTCCTACTCCATGCCGTGCCCGAGCGGTTCGGCCCCCGACCCGAAGACGAACGGCACCCGCTGCTTCCCGGTGCACTGGTCGCCCGACCCCGACCTGAAGACCCCGAAGATCGAGTGGTTCAACAAGTACGTGGTCGCCAAGGTGACCGAGAAGGACCGGGTCGCCCGCCAGCCCGATGTGGTGACCACCTACACGTACGAGGGCGACGGAGCCTGGGCCAAGGACACCGACGAGTTCAGCAAGCCCGCCCTGCGCACCTACAGCCAGTGGCGCGGCTACGCCTCGGTGCTGGTGAAGAAGGGCGTCACCGCCGGGACCGGCGGCAACAAGGCCACCGAGCAGTCCCAGGCCCGGCTGCGGTTCTTCCGCGGCATGTCGCGTGACGCGGGCCGGGCCGAGGTCACCGTGAAGGACTCGAAGGGCGGCTCGCTCGCCGAGGACCTGCTCCCCTACCAGGGGCTGACCGCCGAGACGATCGTCTACACCAAGTCCGGCGGCACCGTCGCCTCGCGGCAGGTGACCGTGCCGTGGGCCAAGAAGACCGCCACCCGCAAGCGCGGCGACGGCCTGCCCGACCTGGACGCCTGGCGCACCGGGGTCACCCGCACCGACGCGGCCCGGATGACCAGCACGGGCCACGAGCGCACCGTGCGGACGGTCACCACGGTCGACAGTACCTACGGCCTGCCCCTCACCTCCTACCGCTCCACCCTGACGCCGGACGCCGACGGAAAGCTGACCACCGGCGACCGGCAGTGCACCACCACCACCTACGTGCACAACACCGCCGAGCACCTCATCGGGCTCGTCCAGCGCGTGCGCACCACGGCCGGCGACTGCGACCACGCCCCCACCGCGAGCGCGGACGAGGTGGTGTCCGACGCGCGGACCTCCTACGACGCGCTGAACGCCTTCGGCACGGCGCCCACCCGGGGCCTGCCGTACCAGGTGGACACCGTCCAGGGCGACGGCTCGGGCTGGGTCACGACCTCCCGCGCCACGTACGACGCCCTGGGCCGTGTACTGAGCGTCACCGACGCGCAGGGCCACAAGTCGACCACGGCGTACACCCCCGCGACGGGGACGGCCTTCACCACGACGACCACCGACGCGGCCGGGTTCACCCGGTCGACCCTCGTCGACCCGGGGCGCGGCACCCCGCTGACGGTGACCGACGCCAACGACCGCAGGACCACCGCCACCTACGACGACCTGGGCCGCACCACCGCGGTGTGGACGCCCTCGCACAAGCAGGGCACCGACAAGGCCGTCCACCGGTTCGCCTACCAGATCGGCGCCGACGAGCCGCCCGCCGTCACCAGCAGCACCCTGCGGGACAACGGCACCTACGAGGACTCGGTGACGATCTACGACGGTCTGCTGCGCCCGCGGCAGACCCAGTCCGAGGCCCTGGGCGGAGGCCGCCTGGTCACCGACGTCTTCCACAACGCCTCCGGCACCGTCGAGCAGACCGACAACGAGTACCTGGCGAAAGGCGAACCGGACACGGAGATCTTCGTGCCGGAATCGGTGTTCCAGCTACCCGCGTCGACCCAGACCGCCTACGACGGCATGGGTCGCCCCGTCAAGGCGACCGAGCTGCACGAGGGCGACCCGGACGCCTCCACCGTCTACAAGTACGGCGGCGACTGGACCCTCGTCTGGAGCGGGAAGACCGGCGACGGCACCTCCACGCGCCTGGGCAGCAACGCCGTCAAGACGTTCACGGACACCCTGGGCCGCACCCGGGCCGTCCGCTACTACACGGACGTCGGCCTGCACGAGGGCCAGAACACCCACTACGTCTATGACGCTCGCGACACCCTGTCGAAGGTCACGGACGCCCAGGGCAACACCTGGAGCTACGAGCACGACGCCCGAGGTCGCCTGACCGGCGCCACGGACCCGGATCTGGGGACGTTCACGTTCGGCTACGACGACCTCGACCGCCAGATCTGGTCGCAGGACGGGGCGGGTCGCCGTCAGTACACCGCCTACGATGTGCTCGGCCGCAGGACGGCACTGCGCGACGACGCAGCGGACGGCACCCTGGTGGCGAAGTGGACGTACGACTCCGTGTCCGGAGGCAAGGGGCAACTGGCCTCGTCCGCCCGCTACTACTCCGGTGAGGCCTTCGTCAACGAGGTCACCGGGTACGACAGCGAGTACCGCGTCACCGGAACACGGACCACCATTCCCGACACGGAGGCCACCAAGGGCCTGGCCGGCAGCTACGGCTACGGCTACGGCTACACCGACACCGGCAAGCCGCTGTACACCGACCTGCCCGCGACCCCCGGCGGTCTGGCGGCCGAACGCGTCATCACCCGCTACAACGGCGACGGCGTCCCCCTCACGACCTCCGGTCTGAACTGGTACACCTCCGACGCCGACTACAGCCCCTACGGCCAGGTCCTGCGCACCGTCTCCGGTGAGTCCGGGCACCGGGTGTGGTCCACCAACGAGTACGACGTCCACACCGGCCGCCTGACCCGCAGCGTGTACGACCGCGAGACAGCGGGCCCGCACCGGCTCGACGACACGTGGTACGGCTACGACATCGCCGGCAACGTCACCTGGATCACCGACGTGCGCGCGGACGGCAGCCGCGATCGGCAGTGCTTCTCCTACGACCCGATGGGGCAGCTCCGCAACGCCTGGACCGGTGCGACGGGCGGCTGCCCGCACGCCTCGGGGGAGCGCGGTGCCGGCCCCGACCCGAAGGACGTGACCGCCGGCCCCGACGGCGACGGTTACTGGTACTCCTATGACTTCGACTCGGTCGGCAACCGCACCGAACTGGTCGACCACGACCTGAACGACCCCGCGCTCGACGACACCTACACCTACGACTACGGCGTCACCTCCGGCAACAACGGAACCCAGCCCAGCACCGTCACCCGGCCGCACGCCCTGACCCGCGTCGACTCCGTCGTCCACGAACCCGGCTCCACTGCCACCTCGATGGCCACGTACGGCTATGACGTGACGGGCAACACCATCACCCGCACGCTGGGCGGTGACACCCAGAACCTGGAGTGGGACCGCCGCAACAAGGTCACCTCGGTCTCGGGCTTCGGCACCGGCAAGGGAGCAGTGGTCAACGCGTCGGGCAAATGCCTGGACGTGGAGGGCGCCAAGACGGCCGACGGCACACCCGTCCAGCTGTACCGGTGCAACGGAACTCCGGCCCAGCAGTGGCAGTTCACCGGGGACACCCTGCGGGCCCTGGGCAAGTGCGCCACGGCCTCCGGTACGAACCTGGTCCTGTCCGCCTGCGACGGCAGCGCGGCCCAGACCTTCACGCGCCGCGCGGCCGACGACTCGCTGTACCAGGCCGCCTCGGGCAAGTGTGTGGCTGTTCCTTCCGCGGACTTCACCGACGGACGGAACCTGCAGCTCAGCGACTGCGCCGCGGGCGACGCCCAGCGTTGGACCGCGGGCGACACCACCAGCTACCTGTACGACGCCCAGGGCGATCGCCTCGTCGAGAAGACGGCCACCACCCGCACCTTGTACCTGGGTGAGACCACGGTGACGGTCGACTCGGCCGGCACCGCACTGAACGCCGAGCGCTACTACAGCCAGCCCGGCGCTCCTACGACGCTCCGCAGGACCCACGGCAAGCCCACCGGTCACGAGCTGAGCGTCCTGCTGTCCGACCGGCTCGGCACGGCCACCACAGCCGTCTCACTCGCCGACGGCCAGGCCGTCACCCGGCGCAAGTTCGGCCCGTACGGCAACCCCCGTGGTGCCGAGCCGGGCAACTGGCCCGGTCGCAGTGCCTTCCTGGGCACCGGCGTCACCGACAGCACCACGGGCCTCACCCACATCGGCGCCCGTGAGTACGACCCGGTCACCGGGCGATTCCTCTCGGTCGACCCGGTGATCGACATCAGCGACCCGTTGCAGATGAACGGGTACGCCTACGCCAACGGCAACCCGGTGACGCTGTCGGATCCGACCGGTCTGCTCTGGGGCTGGGTGGACAGCGTCGTCAATGCCGTCAGCGACGCGGGCAAGGGTGCCTGGAACGGTGCTGTCGACGGCTTCTACGATTTCTCAGAAGGCGTCTACAGCATCACAGACGCGCTCGGATGGACCGACGGGGCCGCCCAGGACGTCCGCAACGACCGCAACGGCAACACCCCGTTCAGCGTCCACGACACCATCCGGGGTGAGGACAAGGACACCAAGGCCTACAAGTTCGGCTACATCGTCGGCTACTCGTCCGTTCCGTTCGTACCGTCACCCGCCGCGCCCGAGATCGGCCTGGCGGAGGCCACGGCGAAGAACTCCGGCCGGCTCAGCCGCCTGTTCAGCAGGATTGTCAACAAGGTCTTCCACGAGGAGCAGACGCCACGCTCGGTCGAGATGCCGGTACGGCCACCCAGCGGGAACGGGTTCTCCGCGGGCCGGCTCCTGGACCATTGCAACAGCTTCCTGGCAGGGACCGAGGTACTTCTCGCCGACGGTTCCAGCAAGCCGATCGAGGACCTCAGGCCTGGTGACCGGGTGCGCGCCACGGACCCCGAGACCGGGTACACCGCGGGCGAGACCGTCACCACTACCTTCCTGACCAAGGACGACAAGTCCTACGTCGATGTGAAGGTCGGAACTCCCGGCGACGCCAGCACCATCCACACCACCGACCACCACCCGTTCTGGTCGGAGTCGGAGCACGCCTGGCTGAACGCCGCCGACCTGAAGCCCGGAATGGCCCTGCGGACGGACGACGGCGCCACCGTCACCGTCCTGGGCACGCACGCCTACCAGGCACATCAGGACACGTACAACCTCACCGTCGAGGAACTGCACACGTACTATGTGCTGGCGGGGGCCACGCCGGTACTTGTACACAACTCGAACTGTGGGCCGGAATTCAATTCTCCCATGTCAGCCTTTCGGCACTACATGAAGCATGCGTTTGGAGTGCAGCTCAACAAGAAGGGGAACTGGACCGGGGCGCACGGTTACCATCAGCCGGACATGGCCGAATTCAATGGTCCTGGTGGATTCAGGGCCTACAAGGAAGCGGCCAGTAAATTCATGTCCGGAAGTCCTCGTCATGGTGACCTGGTGTCGAACGATGGGACGCTGTTCCGAGCGGATCATGGAACTGGCTATTTCGGAGTGCTGGACAGTCGAGGGAATATTCAGACCTTCTTCCGTCCGGGCGGGAATCTGGATGACTACATGAGGGAGCAGCAGTCAAAGTACGGCGGGTCCTTTGTCGAGTGACGGGATGCTCCGCGTGTTCCCTTCGAGAGGTGGTGGAGAATCTTGGGAATCGGAACTGATTTCCTCCAAGGGTACGAGCAAGTACAGGTCAGGGCAGGGCGAGATGAGGGTGTTTCCGCCTTGCGGGACCTGGCGTCGTGGAGAGAGTTCGTGGCCGTGTGCGTCGAAGGTTACGACGACGTGCTCCCCGAGTACTTCCATGACCTTCGTGTCCGGGATGCGATCGAGCGTGGACTCGCGGACCGTTCTCTGAGGGGAATGGAAGGGTTCGACGATTTCTCGCATGCTGTGAATGTCGTCGACGAGCGATTCCGCGAGATTGCGACCGTGCGTATCAACCTTTCTGATCCGAAGGTGTTTGCCTGGTGGCATCACGTGGTTCCCGGAAGGGGAGGCGAGGAGTTCGCCCGTGATCTTCAACGTCACTTCGGCGCCACGATCGAAATCGTTGAAGAACGCTGACCACTTCCAGCGCGGTGTGGAGCGGAGGGTCGGGCCAGGCCGCAGTCGCAGGGCCTGACCTTCGCATCAGATCTGCATGCAGCAGCAAATCTGTGGCCCTGTCGGGAGTATCCCGACAGGGCCACAGAGGTGTCCGCCAGAGGTGGTCGACGCCGACGGCCGCCCGGCGCGCCGTCGTACGATCGGCCGGCGGTCGAGACGCCGGTACCGGAAGCAACAGGAACACGGCGAAGAGCCGACTCGGCCACGCCCCCCATCGAGTACGCCCCCATCGGCCGTCACGCCATGCCGGAAGCCCCGGCCGAACGCTCGGACGACGGTCTGACATCGTGTGGAAGCAGGAGCGGAGAACGTGCACACCTTCAGGATGAGCTGCTGACCATGTCCGACGCCTACCTCTCGTGGTATCGGACCCGGACCACCCGGGCCGGGTTCGACACCCTGACGCGGGCCTTCGCCGAGGCCGGGATCTCACTCGAGCATCCGGTCGGGGGATCGGCGATCCTCCTGGACGTCGACGGCGGCCAGGTGCCCCTGCCCGCGGCCACCGTGGCCGAGCTCGTCGGCTCAGCGGTCGGCACGCTCAATGTGGAGTGGTGGTTCTCCCCGGACGTCGACCTGACGTGCTGCTTCTCGTACGAGCCGTTCGGCTGGGAGAAGCAGACCTACTATCTGGACGGCCTCACCGCGGATCAGGTGCGCGTGGTCGAACGCGTGCTCTTCGCACAGATGCTGTCCAGGCCGTCCGAGACGGTGGCGCTGATCGTGGACGAGACCGGGAGGACCGCTGACGCCGACTGGGACGCACTGGTCAACGGGGACACGTCGGACATCGGCCCGATGCCCGACGCGCTGGTCCTGGCGACCTCGATCGCGGATCAGGTGCGAGGGGCCGCGGGGGAGTTCCCCGGGAACGCCGCCGCACCCGGGCTGAGCATCCTCACCGACGGGAACTGGGCCGTTCCCGGTACCTGACCCGACCCACACCTCAGCGGGGCCCGCCGGACGCCTTCCGCCCGGCGGGCCTCCGGCGTTCACGGGGCCGGGCCGTGTCCCCTGCGGGAGGGGTCCCTCCACCGGCACGCGGCCGGCGCTCACGCCTCCTGGCCCCGGCCCGTCGTGAAGCTTCTTCCGCTTCCGCGCAGGTCACCGCTTCGACTCGGAGGTGTGCGGCGCCGAACCCGCGGGCAGGGCGCGGCCGCGTGCCCGGATGAGGGTCTCGGCCAGTACGGCGACGCCGAGCATGGCGCCGAACACGGCAAGCTGGCGAGGGATGTTGAGGGCGGCGTAGACGCTCAGCGCGGCAAGGCAGACGACACACGCGGCCGTGCCGCATCTCGCGGCGATCCGGGCGGCGGGGCGGGCGTCCGGAACGCGGGACGCGGCCAGGTTCACCGCGGCGAAGACGATCAGGAAGCCGGCCGAGCCCATCAGACTGATGCCTTCGATGTTGACCAGGTTGATGATCAGGAGCGTGCCGAGCGTGGTGGCGATGAGCCCGCCGATCGGGCGGTGCCACACCGGCTCGGCCAGGTGCTCGGGCAGTTCGCCGTGGCGGGCCATCAGGTAGGTGAACTTGGCCGTGCCGTAGAGGGTGGCGTTGATGGCGCTCGCGGTGGAGACGACGGCGGCGATCGCGATGAGGGTGAAGCCCGCCTGGCCGAGCAGTGGCCGGGCCGCCACCGCCAGGGCGTAGTCCCGGTCGTGTGTGATCTGCCGCGCGGTGAGGTTGCCGACCGCGACGAACGCCACCAGCACGTACAGCACGATCACGCTGCAGATGGAGATGAGGTACGCGCGCGGAAGCGTGCGTTCGGGGTCCGCTGCGTCCTCCGCGGCGTTGGCGATCAGCTCGAAGCCCTCGTAGCCGAGGAAGATCAGGGTCCCGGCGTAGAGGATGGCGCCGCCGTGCGGAAACGCCGACGGCGCGACCTTGGCCGTGTCGACGAAGGCCAGCCCGCCTATGCAGAAGACCAGCAGGACGGCCACCTTGAAGTAGACGAGCACGGACTCCGCCCGGCCGACCACCTGCGCCCCGGCCACGTTGAGCGCGGCGAAGCAGATCACGACGGCGCTGCCGAGGGGTCGGTTCCAGCCGCTGGACAGGCCCAGCATCGCGGCCAGATAGGAGCCGAAGGCGACAGCGTAGAGCCCGAGCATCACGAAGTAGCTCAGCCACAGCAGCAGGTTGAGAGGTCCGGCCACGCGGGTGCCGAAGGCCTGGTCGAGGAACGTGGCCGTGCCGCCGCGACTGCGGACCCGCACCGACAGCAGGGCGTAGGAGACACCGGTCAGGGCCGCCACGACGCCGCCGACGAGAAAGGAGACGTAGGCACCCGCACCTGCCACCTGCACGGTCAGGCCCAGGACCGAGAAGATCCCCCCGCCGACCATGCCGCCGATGCCGATCGACACGAGAGCCGGGACGCCCAGCCCCGTCGACTGCTCCCGCGCAACTGCTGCTGCCACCTGGCCTCCTCGTGTCACGGCCCCCGCCGACCGGGTCGTTCCCCGGCTTCGGCCGATCATCACACACTGCCCTGGACGGAAGGCGGGCGCGTCGGAACAGCAGGTCCGGGACGCCCGCGACGGTCCCGCGGGGACGGCCGGGTTCCGGCGCTCCGCTTCACCAGCCCGGACGGGCCCGGCGGCCGAACAGCAGACCGCGCGGTTCCGGGGGCGGGGGCGTGCCCGGCTTGAGCGGCCAGGCCAGCAGCATGCCCGCGAGGAAGCCGACCACGTGGGCGGCGTACGCCACCGTGCCCGCGTCGGAGACGCCCCCGCCGGAGGAGTACACCGCCTGGAGACCGAACCAGAAGCCCAGCACCAGCCAGGCGGGCAGCCTGAGCGGCAGGAAGATCAGGAACGGCACCAGGACCCACACCCGGGCCCTGGGATACAGCACCAGGTAGGCCCCGAGGACACCGGCGATCGCGCCGGACGCGCCGATCAGCGGGTCGCCGGAATCGGCGTTGAGCAGCGCGAAGCCGTACGCCGCCGCGTAGCCGCAGAGGACGTAGAACAGGGCGAAGCGGACGCGTCCCATGCGGTCCTCGACGTTGTTGCCGAAGATCAGCAGGAAGAGCATGTTGCCCAGCAGGTGCAGCCAACTGCCGTGCAGGAACAGCGACGTGAACACGCTGAGCACCGGCGACTTGTCGTACGACGGCGGGCCCACCACGCATCCGGCGCCGTGTACGCCGAAGCCGACCTCGCCGGTGGGGACGAGCCGCGGCGTGCGATGGTGGATCAGTTCCTGCGGGATCGCCGCGTAGTGGTCCAGGAAGGCCTGCAGATGGCACAGCTGGGCCAGGTCGCTGTCTCCGGCCACGGAACCGGCGAGGCCGGGCGTGGACACGAACACCAGGACGTTCGTGACGATCAGGGCGTACGTCACCCAGGGGGTGCGGCGCACCGGGTTGACGTCATGGACGGGGATGACCACGAGGAACTATTGCCCGCGATGCGTGCGGCGAATCGGTGAACGTCCTCTCGCCCGGCTGCGTATGTCTGTGCGACCGTCCGCGGCGCGGGTGAGGCGCGTCGCGGGGACGACCGTGAGGATCAGGCGATGAACGAGCGGGTTACTCCACCGGCGATGCAGGCCCTGCCCGACGGAGAGGCGGAGCTGTCCCTCGTACTGCGGCTCCCCTGGGAGGACGTGGCGCGGCTGGGCCAGGAGGCCGGCCGGCTGGCCGCGCAGATGCAGCGGCCGGTGACGCTGGACGAGGCCGCCAGCCACCGGCTGCGGTCGGCCAGGGTCCCGGCGGCGCACGCCAAGCCCGCCGGGGAGCAGCCCCCGGCGGCGTCCTCAGCGTCGTCCTCCGCCAACGGGTCCGCGTCGTCCTCCGCCAACGGGTCCGTGGCCTCCCTGCCGCGTCTGAGCGGCACGGCGTAGCAGCGCGGGCGCGGCGCGGGAGGAACCCGGTGCACGGGCAGGGGCGGCGGGGGCCGACGCGGTGCGGCGCCGGTCCGGCCGCGCCGTCTCCCCGCCGGGAGCCGCTCCCGGTCCCGGCACCTCCTGGTGTGCTGCGCCGTTTCCGGCGCGGCACGCCGGCGGTGCCGTTCCACCACCCGCGCCGCCTTGCGCGCCGCGACCGGCACCGGGTCCCACACCGGTGAGAACGCCGGGGGCGTAGCCCAGGTCCGGAGCCGCCGTGCGCGTCCTTCGCGCCACGGGCGCCGGGCATTTCAGTCCTGCCGGTCCGGCTCCCGCGATACCGGCGGGGCCGACGGCAGCGGGCCCGGCGCGGTCGTCACGGCCGCAGCGGGTGCCGCGGGCGCAGGCTCCCGGTGGCGCGGCAGCCGCGGCCGGACGAGCCGCCGCCAGGCCAGGGCGAGCAGGGCCAGCGCCGCGGCGAAGGGCAGGACGGCGCCGATCACGGCCACCAGCCAGCGCAGCGCCGTCACGAACATGTGCCAGCCGCCCGCGAGCGCGTCCAGGAACCCGGGGCCGTCGCCCCCCTTCCCGGAGGCGTCCGCGGGTTTCTCGGACAGGGACAGGGTGATGGCGGCCAGGCTGGTGCGGTCCTTCAGCGCGGCCTGCCGGGCGAGCAGCGACTCCAGGTCGGCCTGGCGGCGGCTCAACTCGCCCTCCAGTTCCACCACGTCGCTCAGCCGGGTCGCCCGGTCCATCAGCTCCCGCACCCGGGCGACGCTGGCCCGCGCGGACTTCACCCGGCTGTCGACGTCGACGACCTGATCGGTGACGTCCTGCGCCTTGGCGCTGCGGTCCACCAGCCTGCCGGCGCCCTGCAGACCGGTGAGCACGGCGTCGTACCGTTCGACGGGCACGCGCAGCACCACCCGGGTCTCCTCCCGGCCCTCGTCGTCGCGCGTGGTGTTCTCCTCGCTCACATAGCCGCCCGCGTCCTCCACGGTGGTGCGGGCCCGGCCCAGGGCCTTGGAGACGTTCTTCACCTGCACCGTGAGCGAGGCACTGCGGATGACGCGGGTGGTGGAGAGCTTCGGCGACGCGATGCCCTGGCGGGCGCCGCCGGTGGCCGCGCTCCCCTCCGGCCCTTCCTGCGCCTCCGTGCCGTCCTGCGCCGCGCCTTCCTGGGCCGCGCCGTCCGGTGCGACCGCCGCCTTGTCGACGCTGGCGCTCGCACCCCGCCCGTCGTCTGCGCCGGAGCACCCGGTGAGCGCCACCGCGGCGGCCAGCAGCAACCAGGCCAGGGTCCGGGCGGAGTGCCGGGCGTGTGGGTGAGAGGTGGGTTTCCTGGGTTTCATGGGTTTCCTGGGCTTCATGGGCTTCCCCCCGGGGGCTCCGGTGACGACTGACGCTTCTTCGACGCCCGGGTGGGGTGGAACGTTGGCGGGGTGCGGTCCCGAAGCGGTCACGGTCCGGACTCGCCCGGGCCACGGAGGCGGGCCCGGCCGACGGCCGGGGCGGCGCGGGCCCGGGACGGAACCGACCCCCGTCCGGGCCGTTTGGCCCTGGCGTCACAGCCCGAGGCGTCTGAGAGGGTGGGGGCCATGAACGGAACGGGTACGGGTGTGGCAGGTCATGTCGTCGTCATCGGCGCCGGGATCGCGGGGCTGGCCGCCGCGCACCGGCTGCTGCAGCGGGGGACGCGCGTGACCGTGGTCGAGGCCGCCGACCGGGTCGGCGGCAAGCTGCTGCCCGGCGAGATCGCGGGCGTGCGGGTCGACCTCGGCGCCGAGTCGCTGCTCGCCCGGCGCCCGGAGGCCGTGGCCCTCGCCCGTGAGGCGGGTCTCGCCGACCGCCTCCAGCCGCCCGCCACCGCGACCGCCTCCCTGTGGACCCGCGGCGCTCTGCGGCCCATGCCCAAGGGCCACGTCATGGGCGTCCCCGGTACCGCCTCCGCGCTGTCGGGCATCCTGTCCGGCGAGGGCCTCGCCCGCATCGAGCGGGACGCCGACCTGCCGCGCACCGAGGTGGGCGAGGACGTGGCGGTGGGGGAGTACGTCGCCGCGCGACTCGGCCGCGAGGTCGTCGACCGCCTGGTCGAACCGCTCCTCGGCGGGGTCTACGCCGGTGACGCCTACCGCATCTCCCTGCGCATGGCCGTCCCCCAGCTCTTCCAGGCCGCGCGGACGCACACCTCCCTGACGGAGGCCGTGCGCGAGATCCAGGAACGGGCCGCGGCGAACCAGCAGACCGGGCCGGTCTTCATGGGCGTCCGCGGCGGCGTCGGTTCCCTGCCGCTCGCGGTCGCCGGCTCCGTGCGCTCGCGCGGTGGCGAGATCGTCACGGGCACCCCGGTGACCGAGCTGCGCCGGGAGCCCGGCAGGGGCTGGCGCGTCGCGGCGGGCGACCGCCTCCTGCACGCCGACGGCGTCGTCCTCGCCGTCCCCGCGCCCGCCGCCGCCCGCCTGCTGGCCGGTGAGTCACCGCAGGCCGCCGCAGAGCTGAACACGATCGAGTACGCCTCGATGGCCCTGGTCACCCTCGCCTACCGCCGCGCTGACACCCGCCTGCCCGACGGCAGCGGCTTCCTCGTCCCGCCGGTCGACGGGCACACGATCAAGGCCTCCACCTTCGCGTCGAACAAGTGGGGCTGGATCGCCGAGCAGGACCCGGACACCGTCGTCCTGCGCACCTCCGTCGGACGGTACGGCGAGACGGAGATCCTCGGCCACGACGACGCCGAACTCGTCGAGGTGTCGCGGCGGGACCTGAAGGAAGCCGTCGGCCTCGGCGCCGCGCCGATTCAGACCCGCGTGACCCGCTGGGACGGCGGCCTGCCCCAGTACCCGGTCGGCCACCACGCGCGGGTGGCCCGCATCCGCGCGCACGTCGCCGCGCTGCCCGGTCTCGCCGTGTGCGGCGCGCAGTACGACGGCGTCGGCATCCCGGCGTGCATCGCGAGCGCGTACGCCGCGGTGGACCAACTCGGCGGCGATCTCGAAGCTGTGCAGGAACTCACCGCCCACCCGGTGCAGAGTCTGCACGGCGGAGCAGGAGAATAGGAACCATGAGTGACGACGCCCCCACCACTGCCCCTGAGCGCATCCCGAACAAGGGCAAGCTGGCCAAGGACCTGAACGAGGTCATCCGCTACACGCTGTGGTCCGTCTTCAAGCTGAAGGACGTGCTGCCCGAGGACCGTTCCGGCTACGCCGAGGAGGTCCAGGAGCTGTTCGACCAGCTCGCCGCGAAGGACGTGACGATCCGCGGCACCTACGACGTGTCCGGCCTGCGGGCCGACGCCGACGTGATGATCTGGTGGCACGCCGAGACCAGCGACCAGCTCCAGGAGGCGTACAACCTCTTCCGCCGCACGCGGCTCGGCCGCGCGCTGACGCCGGTGTGGTCGAACATGGCGCTGCACCGGCCCGCCGAGTTCAACCGCTCGCACATCCCGGCGTTCCTCGCCGACGAGACGCCCCGCAACTACGTCAGCGTCTACCCGTTCGTGCGCTCCTACGACTGGTACCTCCTGCCCGAGGAGGACCGCCGCCGCATGCTCGCCGACCACGGCAAGATGGCCCGCGGTTACCCGGACGTGCGCGCCAACACGGTCGCCTCGTTCTCGCTCGGCGACTACGAGTGGCTCCTCGCCTTCGAGGCCGACGAGCTGTACCGCATCGTCGACCTCATGCGCCACCTGCGCGGCTCGGAGGCGCGGATGCACGTCCGCGAGGAGGTGCCGTTCTTCACCGGCCGCCGCAAGGACGTCTCCGAGCTGGTCGCGGGCCTGGCCTGATCAGCGCGTGCGCGCCGCCCGCTGCCGGTCCGGCAGCGGGTCCGGCTCCGGCAGGGGTCGCGGCTCCGGGTGCGGCGCGCAGCTCGCGCGCCGCACCGGAAGCCGGCCTTCCAGCAGATAGGCGTCCAGGTAGCCGTTGACGCAGGCGTTCGGCCCCCCGGCGATGCCGTGCGTGCCGGCGTCCCGCTCGGTCACCAGCACCGAACCGGACAGCCGCCGGTGCAGCTCCAGCGCCCCGGCGTACGGTGTCGCCGCGTCCCGTTCGGCGGCCAGGATCAGCACGTGCGGCAGTTCACCCGGCCCGGTCCACACGTCCGGTGGCTGCCGGCGGGGCACGGGCCAGTAGGCGCACGGCAGGTTCGCCCACGCGTTGTCCCACGTCTCGAACGGCGCCACCCGCGCCAGCCGCGTGTTGTCGCGGTCCCAGACTCGGAAGTCCGTCGGCCACGGGGCGTCATTGCACTCCACGGCCGTGTAGACCGCGCTCGCGTTCTCGGCCTCGGCCGCCGCCTCGGCGATCGGCCCCGCCTGGTCGATCAGCGGCTGCGGATCGCCTTTGAGATACGCCGACAGCGCCTGCGCGCGGTGCGGCCAGTAGTCGTCGTAGTACCCCGCCTGGAGGAACGCGCCCTGCAACTGCCCGGGCCCGACCCTCCCCCCGGCCGGCCGCTCGGCCAGCGCCGCCCGCACCCGCTCGTAGCTGTGCTGCACCTCTTCGGGTGTGTCGCCGAGGCCGTACACGTGGTCGTGCCGGGCGACCCACTGCCGGAAGTCCGCCCAGCGGCTCTCGAAGGCGGCCGACTGGTCGAGGTTGTTGCGGTACCAGATCCGGGCCGGGTCCGGGTTCACCGCCGAGTCGAACACCATCCGGCGCACGTGCGAGGGGAACAGCGTCGCGTACAGCGCCCCGAAGTAGGTGCCGTAGGAAGCGCCCATGAACGTCAGCCGGTCCTCGCCGAGCGCGGCCCGCAGCACGTCCAGGTCCCGGGCGTTGTTGAGGGACGTGTAGTGCCGCAAGGTGTCCCCGGCCCGTCGGGCGCACCCGCGCGCGTACGCCTTCGCCTGCGCGACCCGCTCCCGCTTGTACGACTCCGAGGGGTGTGTCGGTGCCGGCGTGGGCCCCTTGAAGAAGTGCTCGGGGTCCTGGCAGGACAGCGGGGCGGAACGGCCCACGCCGCGGGGGGAGTAGCCGACCAGGTCGTAGGCCGCGGCGATGCGCTTCCACTTCGGCAGCAGGCCGACGAGCGGGAAGTACAGGCCGTCGCCGCCGGGCCCGCCCGGGTTGTAGACCAGGGCGCCCTGCCGGGGCACCCGGTGCCCGTCGTGCGGGTCGCGGTGGGTGGCGCGGACCCGGCTGACGGTGAGGCTGATCTGCCGGCCGTCGGGGTGGGCGTAGTCGAGCGGCACCTTCACCGTGCCGCACTGGAGGCTGCCCGGCATGTCCTGGGCGTCGGAGCACGTCCCGAACTCGACGCCCGCCGCCTCGGCCCGCGCGGCGGCCACCGCGGTGCCGCGCAGCTCGGCCGGACCGGGGACGCCGGGAGCGCCGCCCGCCGGCACGGCGGCCAGGGCGGTCAGCAGCAACGCCCCGGCGACCGAGGAGAGGGCGGCAGCTCGCATGGCGGTTCCCTTCGTGCGCGTCAGCAACAGAAGGGATGCTTCGGCCGCCCGCGGGGGAAGGCAAGCACCGTCCGCCGGTGTCGGCGCCAATGACTCCTGTGCGCCCCCGGCGCACTGGTCAGTCCCGGCGCTCCCGGTGGTCGTCGCGGTGGGCGAGCGCGGCCCGCAGCTCCGGCTCGCCTATCGCCCGGACGCCCCGGACGGCGACGCGGGCCAGGTAGGCGCGGTCGTCGCCGCCCGCCCCGCCGCCCACCCGCTGCACCAGGGAGCCCACCAGTCGCTGCCCGGCCGGAGAGGCCCAGTGCGAGTACGGGTGCGCTTCGACCCGGGCTATCGCCAGGCAACTCAGGGTGAGGGCCAGCGGCAGCGCGAACCACAGGGCGACCAGCGAGCGCGGCAGGTCCGAGGAGCCGGGCAGCAGCAACGCCGCCGTGGCCAGCGCCACCACCGCCGCCGTGGCGAGCCGCACCCGGCGCATGCCCGCCGCGACCGTCGTCCGCGACCCGTACGGTACCGCCAGGCCCGCGACGACCAGCCGGTCGGCGAGGTGGCGGACCGCGTCGGCGGCGGCAGCGGCGGCCCGCACCGGCGCGATGCGCGACTGGCCCCCGGGCCCGATCGCCCCGATCACCGAGCGTTCCATGTCGTCCCGGCCGCGCGGATCGACGACGGTGGCCCAGCCGGTGTGCGCGAGCAGCAGCCGGCGCTGGCGGGCCATCGACACCAGCGTCAGCTCGGCGACCCGGGCCGGGCCACCGGACAGGAACGCCACCTCGTACAGCGTCAGATCGTGCTCCCGGCCCGCGGCCGCGCCCTCCCGGTCGACGGCCGCCGCACGGGCGGCGGCCAGGCAGAGCCGGGTGCAGGCAACGCCGGCGACAGCCCAGGCCGGCAGCAGGAGGAGGACCCAGAACATGCCGTGTTTCTATGCCAGGGGGACGGGACCGTGCCAGTACTTTTCACCATCCGGACGCGCTGTTGCCGGTACGTGACGTTCCGTTCGTGGTGGCCGGGCCGGGTGCTGGGGGACGGAGCCGGCGGCAGAGTCGCGGACCCGTTCGTCCGCGAAGGTGTCCCGCGGGGTGTACGCGCCCGTTCGCGGGCGGGGCCGGGTCCGTGACGCGCTTCCTGCGGCGTGGCCCCGCACGCCGCAGCCGAGGGCCGTCCGGCGGCCCGGGAGGGGTGCGTTGCGTTCGGGGCCGGACCGTCCGGGTCAGCGTCGCAGCAGTACCCGGCGCGTCGCCCGTGCCAGGCGCACCGCCGGCCGCCGGGAGCGCGGCCTCGGCCCCGACCGGTCGAGCCACCACTCCCGCAGCTCGTGCCGCGCCCCCGGGTCCGCCACGAGTCCCTCGCCCAGCAGGTGCGCGGCGAAGCCGAGGGCGTCGTGGCGGTAGCCCGCGGTCATGGGGTGGGTCTGGGCGTAGGAGAGGAAGGCGGGACGGTAGGCGTCGCCCAGGATCCCGGGGAGCTCCGGCGCAGCCCTGGCCACCACCCCGGCCCGCTTGGCGGCCAGTGCCCGGGACTGGACACCGAGCCGGACCCGGTCGAAGCCCTCCGGCGCCGGTGTGCCCGCGACCAGCGCCGACAGCAGCGCCGTCTGGGTCAGGGCCAGGCGCTGACGGGTCGCATCCGGTACGGCCGGCGGCTCCTCTCCGGTCCCGGAGCCCGGCTCCGCAGGGGCCGCCCCGTCCGTGGCCGGCCGGGCCCGCCCCACCGGTTCGCCGGTGTCCGGCGGTACGTGCGCCCCGGCCCCCCGCTCCACCGCGGCCCGGATCGTCCCCAGCTCGCGCTCCAGCTCGGCCGGTTCGGGGAAGTTCTCGTCCCGCTCCAGCAGGACGCCCGGGGGCCGGACCCGGCAGGCCAGGTCGGTGAGGACGTCGAGCACCGGCTGTGGTACCGGGTGCGCGTGGCTGTCGTGCCAGACCCCGTCGCGTGCGAAGCCGCCCGCGACATGGACGTAGGCGACGGCCTCCAGCGGGAGTTCGGCGAGCGCCTTGGCCGGGTCCTCTCCGCGGTTGACGTGGTTGGTGTGCAGGTTGGCGACGTCGACGAGGAGCCGGACCCCCGTGCGGTCGGCGAGCTCGTACAGGAACTGGCCTTCGGTCATCTCCTCCCCGGGCCAGGAGATCAGCGCGGCGATGTTCTCCACCGCGAGCGGCACCGGCAGGGCCGCCTGGGCGGCGCGGATGTTCGCGCACAGCACGTCGAGGGCGTCCCGGGTGCGCGGTACGGGCAGCAGATGGCCCGCCTCCAGGGGCGGGGTCGCGGTCATCGGGCCGCCCGCGCGGACGAACGCGACGTGCTCGGTGACCAGGGGAGAGCCCAGGGCCTCCGCCCGCTCGGCGAGCGCCGTCAGCCGCCCCGGGTCGGGTCGGTCGGCGCCGCCCAGCCCCAGTGAGACGCCGTGCGGGACCACCGTCACCCCGCGCTCGCGCAGCCGGTGCAGCGAGTCGGGGAGGTGGCCGGGGCAGACGTTCTCCGCCACGACCTCGACCCAGTCGACGCCCGGCATCCGCTCCACGGCGTCCGCGATCTCCGGCCGCCACCCGATGCCCGTCCCCAGCTGCTGCATGATCTCCCCTCCCTCTCGGTGACGGGGGTATGGCCCCGCCCGGCCGGGTCGAACCCCGCGCCCGGGGAGTTCAGAGCAACATTTGAGGTTCCGTGCGGCGCGGCCCGGCACGTCAGCGCTTGACCGCCACCCCGCCGAAGCTGTCCACCTCCCGCCGGTCGCCCGCCGCCGGGTCGGGGCGCCACTCGGCGACCGGGACCAGGCCGGGCTCCAGCAGGTCGAAGCCGTCGAAGAAGCGGGCCAGCTGCTCCGGCGTCCGGTTCACCCGCGGATTGTCGCTCGCCTCGTTCCAGCGCTCGACCATCGCGCGCATCTCGGTGGGGTGGAACCTCTCGGTGCTGTCGCAGAACACCAGGTGGCTGCCGGCCGGCAGCGCGTCCTTGAGCCGGCCCACCACCGCGTAGGCCGTGTCGTCCGGGACGTGCGCGGCGATGCCCAGCAGCATCAGTGCCATCGGCTGCCCGAAGTCCAGGGTGCGTCCGGCGGCTCGCAGGATCGCCTCCGGGTCGCGCAGGTCGGCGTCGATGTAGTCGGTGGCGCCCGAGCTGGTGCTGGTGAGCAGGGCGTGTGCGTGGTTGAGCACGACCGGGTCGTGGTCGACGTACACGATCCGCGCCCCGGGCACGAGCGCCTGCGCGACCTCGTGTGTGTTGTCGTGCGTCGGCAGACCCGTTCCGACGTCCAGGAACTGCCGGATGCCGGCCTCGGCCGCCAGGTGGGTGACCGTGCGCTTGAGGAAGGCGCGCTGGGCGCGCGCGATGTCGACGATCTCCGGGTTCAGTTCACGGATCTGGTCGCCGACCTGCCGGTCGATCTCGTAGCAGTCCTTGCCGCCCAGCCAGTAGTTCCAGATGCGCGCGGAGTGCGGCACGGTGGTGTTGAGCAGCGGACGGTCACCCGGCATTTCGACTCCCCGAATCTCCAACGGCCTTACGCGGCCGATGCGTTGCGGATTCCACCGTAGCCCTGTGATCGCCGGGGCGGCCACGCGGGACGGCCCGGCGGCAGATCCCGGGGCGCCCCGAGGGGCCGCGGGTCAGGTCCGGGGCAGCGCCGGGTGGTCGGCGACCACCGTGCAACTGCCCGGCGCGATCTCGGTGAAGCCCGCGTCCCGCACCACCGGCAGCCCGCTGCCGGTGAGCCGGCGCCACCGCTCCACCCCGGCGGTCCGCACGGCGAGCGCGAAACCGGAGTCCCGCCAGGCGGCGCGCTCCTCCTCGCCCAGCTCCCACCACGCGAGTTGGGCGCCGTGTCCGGCCTGGGCCATCGCCTTGCCCGCCGACATCTCCACCTCGGGGCTCAGCCACAGCACCGGAGCGGCCCCGTCCGGCTCGGCGGGCGGCTGCGGATCGTCGAGGTCCGTGCCCGACACCTGGAGCCGGGCGAGGTCCTTGGGCCACCCGTCCAGCGGCACCGGCGGAAACACCCGCACCTGCGCCGACTTGCCGGTCACCGTGATCCCGGGCAGCGCCTCGGCCCGCCGCCACTCCGCGCCGCGCGCCCGCCGCACCACCTTCCGGATGCGCGCGTCCTGCCAGTCCCGCACCGCCTGCGCCCACGGACCGTCGCCGAGCGACCGGTCGTCGGCCAGCATCACCAGCACGGCCCGTGCCGCCGTCTCCAGCGCGTCGGTGCGCACGGGCGGCGCGGCGCGCTCGACCCGTACGACGAGCGGCAGCACGAACTGCGGGGCGGCGTCGCGGGCACCGGTCTCGGGGCGGAAGGGGCTGTCCTGGGCGGGCGTCGGTTCGCTGTTCACGCCCCCAGTCTGCCAAGCCGGTCCGGCGAGGGGACCAGCCGTACGCACCGTGGGCCGGGCCTTCGGCACCGGGGGGCGGGGCGCGGGCGCGGAGGGCGCGGCGTGGTCACCCCGAGCACGCGGTGCGCTGCGCCTCCTGCCACTCGCACACCGGGCAGAGCGTGATCCCCCCGAACGACTCCGGGTACTCCGTCGGCTCCCGGCACAGCACGCACTCCGCGTACGGCGGCCCGTCCGCCTTCGGCGGCCGCTGCGTCTCACCGATCGTGCAGTAGTCCTCGCTCACCCGTCCAGCGTAGGGCCCGTCCGGTGTGGGGCCCGTCCGGTGTGGGGCCCGTCCGGTGTGGGGCCCGTCCGGCGATCAGGACAGAGGGAGCCGGCGGTGCCCCTCGGCCGGCGTCCCCGGGACGAACCGCCGGGCAGAACGGGGCCGCCGCGGGCAACACCGCCCCGGTTCCCGGTCAGCGCCCGGCGCCCGCGGCCCCGATCAGTTCGGACACCCTCACGAACCGGTAGCCCTGTGCCCGCAGCCGCGGCACGACCGCCCGGACGACCCGCTCCGTGGTCGGGGCGGCGCTGCGGGTGCAGTGCAGGACGACGACCGAGCCGGGCTTGACGCCGTCCAGGACCTGCTGGATCACTGCGTCCGCGTCCGTCGCGAACGCGTCCCCGCTCACCACGTCCCACTGCACGGCGGTGACGCCCGTGCCGCTCAGCACCTTCAGCGCGTCCCGGTCGTAGCAGCCGCCGGGGAAACGGAAGTACGGCATGGCGTCCGGCACCCCCGCCCGCCGGAAGGCGTCGTACGCCCGCTCCACCTCGGAGCGCATGCGGTCGGCGGCGACGGTCGGCAGGCCGTAGCAGTCGCCGGTGAAGGCGTAGTGGCTGTAGGAGTGGTTGGCGACCTCGAACAGCGGGTCCCGGCCGATGGAGCGGGCCTGCGACGGGTACTGCTCGGCCCACCGGCCGGTCATGAACACGGTGGCCGGCACCTTCAGCGTCCGCAGGGCTCCGATCAGTCCCGGGTTGTCGAACCGCTCCCCGGCCGCCGCCCGCGGTCCCTGGTCGGCGGTCATGTCGGCGTCGAAGGTGAGGGCCACGGTCCTGCTCGGCCCGCTGCGCGCCCCGTGTTCGAAGACGGGGGTCAGACCGGCCGGGCCCGGGGCCAGGGTGGGCGGACGGGAGGCAGGTGCCGAGCCCGAGGGGGCCGGGCGGGCCGCGGTGGGCGGTGCGGGGTCGGGTGCAGCGCCGCAGGCGGAGAGGGTGGCCAGGGCGGCGGTCAGGGCGCAGAGGGCGGTGAGACGGCGTACGGGACTGTTCACCGTATGAAGTTATGAACATGCCGGGCGCCGCCGTGACCGCCGCGCCCCGCCCGGCGTTCGATTCACCCGCCCGGCGGGAGCACCCACCGGGCGGCCCGCGGCGAACGCGCCGGGGCCCCGGCGCGGAGGCGACGGCCGTGCCCCGGGTGGCCGTGCGGACCGGCGGGTGGCCGTGCGGACCGGCCGGGGGTCAGCGGGTGGCGGTGTGCCCGGTACTGGATACCGTGGCGTGACCGACGAGCATCAGAGCGGGTTGAGGCGTGCCTTGAGCAGGCAGAACTCATTGCCTTCCGGGTCGGTCAGGACATGCCACTGCTCCTCGCCCGTCTGGCCGATGTCGGCCGGGCGCGCGCCGAGCTTCAGGAGGCGTTGGAGTTCGGCGTCCTGATCGCGGTCGGTGGCGTTGACGTCGATGTGCAGCCGGGACTTCCCCTTCTCCGGCTCGTCCCTGCGACTGAGAATGATCGTCGGCTGGGGACCACCGAACCCTTCGCGCGGCCCGATCTCCAACGTGCCGTCGTCCTCGCGGGAGAGGACGACGAAATCCAGGACCTCGCACCAGAACCGCGCCAGCAGCTCGGGGTCGCGGCAACCGAGCACGAGCTCGCTGATACGACATGCCATGAACGAAACCTGCTCTCAGCCCGGGAAATCGCCGGGGAGGCCACTTGCGAAGCTCAAGGGCCCCCGGCAGTGATCACGATTTCGCGACCGTACCGGACGAGGCGGGCACGGGCGACATGATTTCAGGACCGGCTCCGTTCGGGCGGCGGGGCACGGCCGTCGGCCACGCGGCGGGGAGGCTGACTTCCCGTCAGGTGCCAGGCGTGTTGCGAACATCCCGCCGGCCCGCCCCCGGGTGGACGACGCTACGTCCGAAACACCCCCTAGCCGGCCATCCGGCCCGGTGGCGTCCGCCGGACCGGCTTCGGCGGACGGGGCGGCTCGGACTCCCCGGCGGACTCCGACTGCCGGGTCCGGCTTTCGAGCGGCGGGGCCTGTTCGAGCGAGGATGCCGTCCGGTCCGGCGAAGGCGTTGGTTCGAGCGGGGAGGCCCGGTCCGGTGAAAGGGCCTGATCGACAGGCGGCGCCTGTTCGGCCGGGGGGACGGGCTCCGGCGGCCGGTGACGTTCCTCGGTCTGCCGGTGCTCCGGGTGGTACGGGTGTTCGGGCTGCTGGGCCCTCTCCAGGAAGCGGAGCAGCTCTACCGGGAAGGGCAGGACCAGCGTGGAGTTCTTCTCGGCGGCGACCGCCACCACGGTCTGCAACAGCCGCAGTTGCAGGGCGGAGGGGGTCTCGGCCATCTGCTGGGCTGCCTCGGCGAGCTTCTTCGAGGCCTGGAGTTCGGCGTCGGCGTTGATGATCCGGGCCCGGCGCTCCCGGTCGGCCTCCGCCTGACGGGCCATCGAACGCTTCATGCTCTCCGGCAAGGAGACGTCCTTGATCTCCACGCGGTCGATCTGTACCCCCCATCCGATGGCCGGGCTGTCGATCATCAGCTCCAGGCCCTGGTTGAGCTTCTCCCGGTTGGACAGCAGGTCGTCCAGGTCGCTCTTGCCGATGATCGAGCGCAGCGAGGTCTGCGCCATCTGCGAGACGGCGAACCGGTAGTCCTCGACGTTGACGATCGCCGCCGCCGGGTCGACGACCTTGAAGTAGACGACGGCGTCCACACGCACGGTGACGTTGTCCCGCGTGATGCCCTCCTGCGCAGGGATCGGCAGCGTCACGATCTGCAGGTTGACCCGGCGCAGCCGGTCGACACCGGGGACGATCATGGTGAGTCCCGGTGTCCGAGCGGCGCCGCGCAGCCGGCCGAGCCGGAACACCACCCCGCGCTCGTACTGCTTGACGATCCGCGCCGCGGCGGCGAGGTAGATGATCCCCGCGGAACCGGCCGCGACGGCCACCGTCACCAGTTCCTGGACCATGACGACCTCCTCCGTCTCCTCCGGCAGGGGCCCGTTCAACCTATTCTGCAACGATATGCCACCGCAGGTGGCTAGACCGCCGTCAGTTTGACCGGTTCCGTTCCGGAGGCACTGTGGCGTTCGGCCCAGTTCTCCAGCGCCGTGCGGCAGGCGTGGTCCAGGTGGTGCAGGCCGCGCAGGTCCAGCTCGACGGGACGGTCCTGGGGGAGGGACTCCAGTGTGTCGAGGATCCTCGGCAGTCTGAGGAAGGTCGCGTTGCCCGACAGGAACGCCTGGACGGCGCCGGCGCCCTTGTCGACGATCTCCAGCTTCGCGTGCGAGGCCTCCCAGGCGGTCTTGGCCACCGACAGGCCCAGGCCGATGAGCACGCCCTCGAACATGTTCACCGTGACGATCGACACCGCGGTGACCACGACGATCAGGGCTTCGCCCCGGTATCCCCGCCACAGGGCGGCGATGCCGCGGAACGGGATCAGCTTCCATCCGGCGTGGACCAGGATGCCGGCGAGGGCGGGCAGGGGTATGAGGGCCAGCGCCGAAGGCAACAGCGCCGCGAACAGCAGCAGCCAGACGCCGTGCAGCACCCGGGAGGTCTTCGTCCGGGCACCCGCACGGACATTGGCGGAACTGCGCACGATCACCGCCGTCATCGGCAGCGCGCCGAGCAGGCCGCACACGGCGTTGCCCGCGCCCTGCGCCATCAGCTCCTTGTCGTACGCGGTGCGCGGACCGCTGTGCAGCCGGTCCACGGCGGCGGCGCTGAACAGGCTCTCCGCGGAGGCGATCAGGGTGAAGGCGAGGATCGTGCCGAGGAGGCCGATGTGCCCGAGCCCGGCGAAGGCGTCCGCGCCCGGCGGCTGGACGGCGTCCAGCAGGCCGTTCACCTCGACCGTCGTCACCGGCAGGTCGAGCAGCAGCGTGGCCGACGTCGCCAGGACCACCGCGGCCAGGGCGCCCGGCACGGCCTGTGCCCGCTTCGGTAACCGCCCCCACAGCACGACCACCGCGATCGTGCCCGCGCCGACCGCGAGGGAGGCGAGCGCGGAGACGCTGTCGACTGCGTCGACGGCGGCCCGCGGCAGCCCGGCGAGCTTCTCCGTGCCGGAGGCGGGGGCCTTCAGTCCCGCTGCCGCGTACAGCTGGCCCGCGATGATCACCAGGCCGATGCCGGCGAGCATGCCCTCGACCACGGACACCGATATCGCGCGGAACCAGCGGCCCAGCCGCAGTGCGCCCATGGCGAGCTGGAGGAGTCCGGCGGCGAGCACGATCACACCGAGCGCGGGCAGCCCGTAGGCGCGGACGGCCTCGAAGACCAGCACGGTCAGGCCGGCCGCGGGGCCGGACACCTGCAGGCTGCTGCCCGGCAGCAGCCCGGTGGCGATGCCGCCCACGATGCCGGTGACCAGACCGAGTTCGGCCGGTACGCCGGAGGCGACGGCGACCCCGACGCACAGCGGCAGCGCGACGAGGAACACGACCAGGGAGGCGGTGAAGTCCTTCCTGAGGTGTGGGAACTTGGCCATGCCGGCGCTCACAGTGACTCGAATGAGTCGGACTCCGGGCGGTGTTCGCGCACCGCGCCGGTGTGGACCTCGTAGTACCAGCCGTGCAGCCGGAGCAGACCGGACGTCAGACGCTGCTCGACGCAGGGGTAGGAACGCAGCCGCAGCAGCTGGGTGAGGACGTGGTTCTGCACCGCCTCGGCGACGGTCGGATCCTGCGGGTCCGAGACCCCGGGGTCCTCCGCGGCGTGCGCGAGCCAGTCCCGTACGGCGGGCACCGCCGCCAGGTCCTCGCCGCGCACCAGGGCACCGACGGCGCCGCAGTGCGAGTGGCCGCACACGACGACGTCCCGGACGCCGAGCACGTTCACGGCGTACTCGATGGTGGCGGTCTCTCCGCTGGGTGTGCCGGACACGTACGGCGGCACGATGTTGCCCGCGGTGCGCAGCTCGAAGAGCTCGCCGGGGCGGGCGCCCGTGATCAGGGCCGGGACGACCCGGGAATCGGAGCAGGTGATGAACAGGACCTGCGGCGACTGGCCCTCGGCCAGTCCGGCGAACTCCTCAGGGCGCTGTCCGAAGGCACGGGCGTTGTCGATGAGGGGCTGCATGTGTGGTGACTCCTCCTGGCGCGCCGTGTCGGGCGCGTCGGGCTTCCGAAGGACACAGGTGGGGGGAGAACTGCTCTGTGTGCTGTGCAGCGGCTTCCGCCCGGCGGGCGCGGGAAGTGCGGCCGGCCCTCTCTCAGTGGCGGAAGGACTGGAGCGCGGCGGTGCTGCGGTCCGCCGCTGGTCTGGACGCGCGCGCGTACGCGGCGCCGGGGGTGTTCGGCGGGGGTATGGCCGCCGTGGCGTCGGGTGCGGGGCGGTCGGGGGCCTGCGGCGCGGCGTCCGCGGGCCGGTGACGGTCGCGGCTGCCCGTCGGGCCGCCGGTGCCGGCCCGGCCGCCCACCGG
Source organism: Streptomyces sp. MUM 2J (assembly GCF_022414535.1). GTDB lineage: Bacteria > Actinomycetota > Actinomycetes > Streptomycetales > Streptomycetaceae > Streptomyces. Next base: position 84,687 of record NZ_JADWYM010000001.1, on the reverse strand, counting down.
ACGACGCGCGCGAAGCGCACCCGACTCGTCGCGCAGTGTCATGGTCAGGGGATCGATTTCGGGCAGGGTCTTGGCCTCGACATGACGGCTCGTGTGCGCGGACGCGAAGGGCGCGGTGGCTGCGAAGAGCTGGAGGGTGGGCAGGGCGGCGGCAGGGGTGGTGAGCAGGGCCAGGGGCGTCGTACCTCGGAACATGCGCCCCCCTCCGCGCTCGACGCACCCCAAGTGCGCCCCATTGCCTGGTCAACGGCTGGTCAAGAAACACGGTAACGTGCAAGGGCCCTTTGCAGGGTCAACCACGGACTTCCGGTACAAGAGAGCCCGAAAAGAGCGGGTGGGTTGGCCGGAACCCGCTCGTTTGCCGGGCGTGGCGGCCGGTTACGGGGTCTCGGGCTCCCCGACGAGCCGCTGGGCGTCCCGGGCGAGGGCGGTGAGCCGGGAGATCGCCCGGAAGTACTTCTTGCGGTAGCCGCCCTTCAGCATCTCCTCGCCGAAGAGCCGGTCGAAGGGGAGTCCGGAGGCCAGGACCGGCACCTCGCGGTCGTAGAGCCGGTCGGCCAGGACGACGAGCCGCAGGGCCGTCGACTGGTCGGGCACCGGCCGGACGCCGGTGAGGCAGACCGCGCCGATGCCGTCGGTGAGGGCGCCGTAGCGGCTGGGGTGGACCCTGGCCAGGTGCTCCAGCAGGTCGGGGAAGGCGTCCAGCGAGGCGCCCGGGGTGGCCTGGGCCGCATGCGCCACCCGGTCGTCCGTGCAGGGTGCCGGCGCCTCGGGCAGACCGCGGTGCCGGTAGTCCTCGCCGTCGATGCGCTGGGCGCGGAAGTGCGCCGACAGACCCTGGATCTCGCGCAGGAAGTCGGCGGCGGCGAACCGGCCCTCGCCCAGCTTCCCGGGCAGGGTGTTGGAGGTGGCGGCGAGGGCGACGCCGTTGTCGACCAGCTTGCCCAGCAGCGTGGAGACGAGGACGGTGTCGCCCGGGTCGTCCAGCTCGAACTCGTCGATGCACAGCAGGCGGTGGTCGGACAGGGTCCGCACGGTCTGCTGGAAGCCGAGGGCGCCGACGAGGTTGGTCAGCTCCACGAAGGTGCCGAACGCCTTGAGGTCCGGCGCGGCCGGGGTGGCGTGCCAGAGGGAGGCCAGCAGGTGGGTCTTGCCGACGCCGTAGCCGCCGTCGAGGTAGACGCCGCGCGGACCGGCCGGGGTCCTGGGCGCCCGCCCGAAGCCGAAGAAGCCGCGCTTGCCGCCGCCGACGGCGTGGGCGCCGCCGAGGCCGGCCGCGAAGGTCTCCAGGACGCCCACGGCCTCGGTCTGGCTCGGCTGGTCCGGGTCCGGGATGTACGTGCCGAACCGGACCGCGTCGAACCGCGGCGGCGGCACCATCTCGGCGACCAGCCGGTCCGCGGGGACGTGCGGCTCGCGGGCGCACAGGGACACGGGGGTGGCCGCGCCGGATATGGAGGCGAGGTCGGGGGCGGGGGTGGAGGACGACACGCTTACCCATGCTAGGGCCTCGGGCCCCGGTCCCCACGCGCCGGGCCCAGGGGTCGCGCCCGCCGTTCCCGGTCCGTGGTGTCCTCCTCCCCCCTCCGGGGCTTCCGGGTCCCCGTGAGCCCCGGGCTGCCAGGACCCCGTCCTCCACTTCGGCCGGGGTCATGTCAGACTGCACGGCATGCGACGCCTGTTCCCTGTGAGCGACCAAACGGCGGCCCGTCCGCCGGGTGAGGCGGCTCGGGCCGACGGCGGCGGGCGGGAGTGGACCCTCGCCGAGCTGGCCGACGCCTACGCGTACCCAGAGCAGCCGCCGGGGGAGCTCCGGCCGTGGTTGCGGGCCAACATGGTGTCCACGCTCGACGGGGCCGCGCAGCACGACGGCCGTTCGCAGCCCATCTCCAACGCGACCGACATGCGCGTCTTCGGCACGCTGCGGGCGCTGGCCGACGTGGTGATCGTCGGCGCGGAAACGGTACGGCAGGAAGGCTACCGGCCGGCACGCGCGCGTGCCGAGTTCGCGGCGCGGCGCGAGGCGGCCGGACAGGCGCCGGCGCCGGCGGTCGCCGTCGTCACCGCGAGCCTGGATCTGGACTTCTCGCTGCCGTTGTTCACCTCCTCCCTGGTCCCGACCCTGGTCGTGACGGGCGCCGCGGCCTCCCCGGAGCGCCGGGCGGCGGCCGAGAAGGCCGGTGCGCAGGTGCTGGTCGCGGGCGACGGCGCCGGTGTGGACCCGGTCCGCGCCGTAGCGGCCCTCGCCGGACGGGGGTACTTCCGGCTGCTGACCGAGGGCGGTCCCCGGCTGCTGGGCCAGCTGGTGGCCTCCGGGGTCCTGGACGAGCTGTGCCTGACGATCTCGCCGATGCTGACCGCGGGCGGGGCCCAGCGCATCGCCGGCGGTCCCTCGGTCACCGTTCCGCACCGCTTCGCACTGATGTCCCTGCTGGAGGAGGACGGGTTCCTCTTCAGTCGTTACCGCAGGTCATGACTGTGTCGATGATGTCCGTGGCGGTCGTCCGCCACCGCGCGGGCGGTCGATGCCGCCCGTGGGCCCGACTTCGGCGGAACATTCCGTTCCGTTTCGTTGCGGCCGGGCACACTGTTTCCGGCAGTCCCCGTGGGATCACGGGGCAGGATGGTTTCCGCAGGGCCTGGTACGGCCCACGGAGGATGAAGGGCCCGTCGGGCCCTCACAGGAGAAGGGGCGCCTGGTGTTCACAAGCGTTTTGATGATCGAGAAGGCGCTGACGTCCGCCGACGTGGAGTTCGTCACCACCTTGCACGGCGACGAGCCGGTCGCCTTCCACGTGCTGCTCCAGCCCCGCGGCGACCAGGCCGACCGCCTGCTGCGGGCCATCGACGACATCGCGCTCGGCGAGCTCGACGAGGCGGCGCGGGAGAGCGAGACGCCCGAGGGGGAGCAGGCGCGCAGCGTGGGGGAGCGGGCGCTGGACGTGTCGCTGACCGCCCTGCGGGCGGCCGGCAGCCGGTCCGAGGGCAGGCTCATCGAGAACCACCCGCTGGACGCGCTGAAGTCCCTGGTCGACGAGGTCGGCGCGGACGAGGTGATCGTCCTGACCGACCCGCACTACGTGGAGGAGTTCTTCCACCGCGACTGGGCGTCGCGCGCGCGGCACAAGGTGGGGGTGCCGGTGCTGAAGCTGTTCTCCCACAGCAAGGCGTGACGGCCGGCTCCGCGCCGCGGGCGGGGCGGAGCCGGTGAGAGCCGGCGCCCGCGGGCGCCGGAAGGTGGGCCGGCGACGGTGCCGCGGAACGGCGTACGGCACGGAATCCCCGAGGACCCGAGCCGTACGCCGCGGCCAGTAGGGTGGGGCGCTGAACGTCCGTCCCCCCGATACGCAGGAGACACGCATGGCACCCGGCCTTCCCCCCGCCATGGAGCGACCGCACTTCATCGGCATCGGCGGCGCCGGGATGTCGGGGATCGCGAAGATCCTCGCGCAGCGCGGGGCGAAGGTCGCCGGCAGTGACGCGAAGGACTCGGCGACCGCCGAGGCGCTGCGTGCCCTGGGCGCGACCGTGCACATCGGACACGCGGCGGAGCACCTGGCCGGCGACGCCAGTTGCGTGGTGGTGTCGTCGGCGATCCGGGACGACAACCCGGAGCTGGCCCGCGCCGCCGAGCTGGGCATCCCCGTGGTGCACCGCTCGGACGCGCTCGCGGCGCTGATGGACGGCCTGCGCCCGATCGCGGTCGCGGGCACGCACGGCAAGACGACCACGACGTCGATGCTGGCGGTGTCCCTGGGCGAGCTGGGCCTGAACCCGTCGTACGCCATCGGCGGCGATCTGGACGCGCCGGGCTCCAACGCCCTGCACGGCGCCGGCGAGATCTTCGTCGCCGAGGCGGACGAGTCGGACCGCAGCTTCCACAAGTACGCCCCCGAGGTCGCGATCGTCCTCAACGTCGAGCTGGACCACCACGCCAACTACGCCTCGATGGACGAGATCTACGCGTCCTTCGAGACCTTCGCCGACCGGATCGTGCCCGGCGGCACCCTGGTGGTCTCCGCCGACCACGACGGCGCGCGGGAACTCACCCGCCGGGTGCGGGGCGTGCGCGTGGTGACGTACGGAGAGGCGCAGGACGCCGACGTGCGGGTGGTGTCGGTCGTCCCGCAGGGGCTCAGGAGCGAGGTGACGGTCCTGCTCGACGGCCGGGAGATCACCTTCACCGTCTCCGTGCCCGGCCGCCACTACGCTCTCAACGCCGTCGCCGCGCTCACCGCCGCAGCCGCCCTCGGCGTCCCGGCCGCGCAGATGGCACCGGCGCTGGCCGCGTACACCGGGGTCAAGCGGCGCCTGCAGCTCAAGGGCGAGGCGGCCGGCGTCCAGGTGATCGACTCCTACGCCCATCACCCCACGGAGATGACCGCCGACCTGGAGGCCATGCGCGGAGCCGCGGGCGACGCCCGGCTCCTGGTCGTGTTCCAGCCCCACCTGTTCTCCCGCACCCAGGAGCTGGGCAAGGAGATGGGCGAGGCGCTGGCCCTGGCCGACGCCTCCGCCGTCCTCGACATCTACCCGGCCCGCGAGGACCCGATCCCCGGTGTCACCAGCGAGCTGATCATCGACGCGGCCCGGGCCGCGGGCGCGGACGTGACCGCCGTGCACGACAAGGGCGAGGTGCCGGACACGGTCGCGGGAATGGCCCGGCCCGGTGATCTCGTTCTCACCATGGGCGCGGGCGACGTCACGGACCTCGGGCCGCGCATCCTGGACCGTCTCGCGAAGTAAGGGGTTGACCTTCATGCCGTACGAGGTCGAGAAGCCGGACGAGCAGTGGCGAGCGGAACTCACCCAGGCCGAGTACGCCGTGCTCCGCCAGGCCGGCACGGAGCCCGCCTTCATCGGTGAGTACACCGACACCAAGACCGACGGCGTCTACTCCTGCCGTGCCTGCGGTGCCGAACTGTTCACCTCGGACACCAAGTTCGCGTCGCACTGCGGCTGGCCGTCCTTCTTCGACCCGAAGGACTCCGACGCGGTCGAACTGCTGCAGGACCGGTCGCACGGCATGGTGCGCACCGAGGTGCGCTGCGCCCGCTGCGGCTCCCACCTCGGGCACGTCTTCGAGGGCGAGGGCTACCCGACCCCGACCGACCAGCGGTACTGCATCAACTCCGTCTCGCTCCGGCTGGAGCCGCGCGAGGACTGAGCCAACGCCCCCGGGCGGGTCGCTCTCGCGGCCCGCCCCCGGAGCGCCACCCCCGATCGGGCGGCACGCCGCCGCACGCCGCCCTGGGCCCGACCTTCCGGGACAGGACGCGGCCAGGCCGTGGCGCCCGATCACAGCGCCCCGCGCTGCACCAGCACCGACAGCACCACCGCCCCCGGCAGCAGCGGCACCCACACCGTCAGGACCCGGTAGCCGATCACCGTGGCCGTCGCCAGGGCCATCGGCGCGCCGTAGCCCACGAGACCGAACAGCAGCGCCGCATCGACCGGACCGATGCCGCCGGGCGCGGGAACGGCGCCCATGGCCGTGCCCGCCGCCAGGAACGCGAACGTGACCTGCGCCCAGGTCAGCGGCAGGCCGAACGCCGTCCCGACCGAGGCGACCACCCCGGCCTGGAGCAGCGGTGCCACGGCCGCGCCGCCCCACAGCGCGAGGACGCGGGCGGGACGCCTGTGCAGTCGCCGCACGTCGGTCATCGCCGTGCGCAGGAACGAGCGCACGGGTCCGCGCAGCGGGCGAACCAGTGCCACGACGAGGACCGCCGCGACAGGGCACAGCACCACGCAGCCGCCGGCCAGGAGCAGTGTCCGCCGGTCGGGGAGCAGGGCGCCCAGGCGCAGCACGTCCGGGAAGACCAGCAGGACCGCCAGCAGCACCGGTGTCTTCGCCAGTGGCTTGACCAGGGAGTACAGGGCGAGCGAGGCGGTCGCCCGGTGCAGCGGCACGCCCTGGCGCCGAAGGAAGCGCAGGGTGACCGCATGGGCGCCGACACTCGCCGGCAGGACGTGGTTGGCGGCGCCCGCGGCGAACTGCGAGGCCAGCAGCAGGCCCGGGGGGAGCCGGTCCGGTACCGCCCCCTGCCGGACGCAGGCGGCGGCCACCCACCCCAGGCAGGTGAAGCCGCCCGCGGCCAGCAGCCACGCGGGGTCGGCGGAGGCCAGCCGTGCGGCGCCGTCGCGGAAGGCCCGCCAGTCGGCCGCCGCCCAGGCGCCGACCGCCAGCAGCGGCAGCACCACGGCCGCCCGGCGGGCGGCACGGCCGGGGGAGAGCGGCAGGGGAAGGCGCCGGGAGGAAGCGCGGGCGGGAGCGGGGGCGGCCAGGTCGTCAAGGGGTACGGACACGGCGCACGTCGTCCTTCCCCCGTCGTGCCCGGCGCGCACGGGCCGACGGATGGGGGAGCGGCAGGGGACGGGGGGACCCTGCCCGCCCGGCGTGACGTGCCGGTGTCCGGCAACCGACGGGCCGGGGGTTGTTGACCGCCTCGTGCGAGTCGCTCGCACTTTTGTCACCCTTTGAGGGTGTTCGGTGTCGTGCAGTGGATCCGGTCCCGGCCCGGGACCGCCGCGGCCGCCGCCCTCCGCGGCAGGGGATCGCCCGCGGCGTCCCTCGGCGCGTTGCGGGCGGCGATGGCGGGCGTCGGGACGACCCTGGACGAGGCGACGACCTGGGCGGAGCTGACCCGGACGGCCGCCGCGCGCACCGGCGGTGCCGCGGCGGTGGTGCGGCGCACCGACCGCGCTTCGTCCGGGTACGAGGCGATCGCCGGGAACGCCGAGCTACTGCCCGACGCCCGCTGGGCGGCCGTCCGTGCCGTTCGCAGCCGGGCGGAGCCGGTCGTGCGGAGGGCGCCGGACAGGCCCCGCGACCCCGGCGGACGGCCGTTCCGCCGGTCGCCCTCAGGCCGCCCGGAGCCGCCCCCGGGCACCGGCCGGGACCGGCGTGCCGCTGACGGCCGCACGGGGGATCCCACGACCCGTGGCCCCTTCGTGTGCCGCGTGCCGCTTGCCGTGGACGGCCACTCCTTGGGCGTCCTGGTCTGCGCGCGCCGCGGCCGGCCGTTCGGCCGGGCGGAGACGGAACTGCTCGCCCTGCTGGCCGAGGAGGCCGCGAGGCACGTCCGCCATGCCCGCGAGTACGAGCGGCTCGGCCGGGTCGTCGGCGATCTGCAGCGCGCCCTGCGTGCCGAGCCGGGTCGCCCGCACCCCAACCTCGACGTCGCCGTCCGCTACCTGCCCGCCGGGCACAGTGCCCTGGTCGGCGGCGACTGGTGCGAGACCGTCCGGTTGCACTTCGGGCGGACCCTGCTGGTCGTCGGCGACGTCATGGGGCACGGGGTGGAGGCCGCCGTCGACATGACCGCCTACCGCACCTCGCTGCGTTCCGTCGCCGCGGCCGACCTGCCGCCGCACCGCGTGCTGCGCCAGCTGGACGACCTGGCCGCCACCGAGGCCGAGCGGCGGCCGGCGACCTGTCTGCTCGCCCGCGTGGACCCGGTGCGCCGTAAGGTCACGCTCGCCGGCGCCGGCCATCTGCCCCCGGCGGTGATCAGCCGGCAGGGAGAGGCGGCACTGCTGCCGCTGCCCGTCGGCCCGCCCCTGGGCACCGGGCTCGGTGGATACGAGCCGGCCACCTACGACCTCGGCGGGGACCAGACCCTGCTGCTGTTCACCGACGGTCTCGTCGAGCGCCGCGGGGAGGACATCGACGTCGGCCTGGCCCGTCTCGCCGGGATCCGCTTCCCGGGCGCGGCGGACCTGGAGGAGATCCTCGACACGGTCCTCGCCCGTCTGGACGCCCGCCACGCGGAGGACGACGTGGCCGTCCTCGCCGCCCGCCTGCACCAGCGCCCCGGGGACGGGCGGGGCTGAGACCGGCGCGGTGCGCAGGCGTTCGGCCTGTGGAGCCGGGCGCCGAACGACGGCCCGGAGCCGTACCTGCCCGCGGCGGGGCACGCCCACCGCATCGGCACCGAAGCCGCCCGAACAGCGGCGGTCTAGACTCGTCCCCCAATGGCGTCCGTGGGAGCGAAATCGTCGGTCGAACGGGCGAAAGCTTGCCAAACCCGAAGGACATGCGGCGTTTTGATAAGGATTGACGGAGTCACCAAGCGGTATCCGGACGGCACGGTGGCGGTCGACCGGCTCTCCCTGGACATCCCCGACGGTGCGATCACCGTCTTCGTCGGCCCCTCGGGCTGCGGGAAGACGACGACCCTCCGGATGATCAACCGGATGGTCGAGCCGAGCGAGGGCCGCATCCTGATCGACGGAGAGGACAGCCGCCGGCAGCCCGTCAACACCCTGCGGCGGTCCATGGGGTACGTCATCCAGAACGCGGGCCTCTTCCAGCACCGCACGATCGTCGACAACATCGCCACCGTCCCGCGCCTGCTCGGCTGGAGCAAGCACAAGGCCCGGTCCCGTGCACGGGAGTTGATGGAACGGGTGGGCCTGGACGGGACCCTCGCCAAGCGGTACCCCTACCAGCTCTCCGGAGGCCAGCAGCAGCGCGTCGGAGTGGCGCGGGCACTGGCCGCCGATCCGCCGGTGCTGCTGATGGACGAACCGTTCTCGGCCGTCGACCCGGTGGTGAGGAAGGGGCTCCAGGACGAACTGCTGCGCATCCAGGCGGAACTGGGCAAGACCATCGTCTTCGTCACACACGACATCGACGAGGCCGTGAAGCTCGGCACGACGGTCGCCGTGATGCGCACCGGCGGACGGCTCGCCCAGTACGCACCGCCCGCCGAGCTGCTGTCCGACCCGGCCGACGCCTTCGTCGAGGACTTCCTCGGCGCCGACCGCGGCATCCGCCGGCTGTCCTTCTTCCCGTCCGCGGATCTGGACCTGCTCACCGCGCCGGTCGTCGCGGCCGACGCCACCGCCGGGCAGATCCGCACCCGCGACACGGCCGACGCCCCCTACCTGCTCGTCACGGACGCGGACGGCAGGCCGCTCGGCTGGGCCGAGCCGGACCTGTTGACCGACGGCCCCGTCGACCCCGGCCGCCTGCTGCCCTGCGGCCGGCCCTTCGTGGCCGGCCGGGACTCGCTGCGGGCCGCTCTCGACTGCGCCGTGCTGTCCCCCACCGGCTGGGCCGTCGCCGTGGACGGCACCGGCCGGGTCACCGGCGTCGTCTCCCAGCAGTCCATCGGCGAGGCCATCCGCGCCGCGCACGCGGCGGGTCGCCCTGACGGCGCCGATGCCGGCGCCTCTGCGAAGGTCGCCGGATGAACGGCCTGTTCGACCTCCCGAGCGACCTCCAGCACAGCTACCTCGGCCTGGTCGGCCTGCATCTGCGCGAGGCCCTGATCCCCGTCCTGGCCGGCCTGCTGCTGGCGCTGCCCGTCGCCCAGTTGTGCGTCCGGCTGCGCTGGCTGTACCCGCCCGTGCTGGGGGTGACGACCGTCCTGTACGCCATTCCCTCCCTCGCCTTCTTCGTCGTCCTCATCGACTACACCGGCCAGACCGAGACGACCGTGATGATCCCGCTGGCCGTGTACAGCCTCGTGGTGTTCGTACCGGCCATCGTCGACGGCGTCCGCTCGGTGCCGCAGGAGACCCTCGACGCGGCCACCGCGATGGGTCTGGGGCCCGTACGCCGCTACCTCCAGGTCCAGTTGCCGATCGCGGCGCCCGCGATCATCGCCGGCCTGCGGGTCGCGACCGTGTCCAGCATCTCGCTCGTCAGCGTCGGCATGCTGATCGGCAACCAGGGCGCGCTCGGCAACCTGCTCTACGACGGCATGAGCTACGGCCGGCCCCGACTGGTGTGGCTCTCCGTGATCGGCACCGCCGTCCTGGCCACTGGCGTCGACACCCTGCTGGTCCTGCTCCGCCGGGTCCTGACCCCGTGGATGCCGCGCGGCGCCCGCCGCCCGTCCGCCGGGAACCGGCCCGAACCGGCCCTCACCACGGGGAAGGGCGCCGCCCGGTGAACGTACTCCACTTCGTCGGCGCGTTCTTCGGCGACGGCGCCCACTGGCACGGCTACGACGGCATCCCGGCGCGCCTGCTCGAACACGTCCGCTACTCGCTGATCGCGCTCGGCGTCGCCGCGGCCGTCGGCCTTCCGGCGGGTCTGCTCACCGGTCACACCGGACGCGGGGGCAACGTGCTGGCGTTCATCGCCACCGCCGCCCGCGCCCTGCCCAGCTTCGGTCTGCTGGTCCTGATGTTCATCCTGTTCGGCTTCGGCCTGGTGCCGGTGATGATCCCGCTGGTCGTCCTCGCCGTCCCGCCGATCCTGGTCACCACGTACGAGGCGATGCGCTCCGTCGACCCGTCCCCCGTGGACGCGGCCCGCGGCATGGGCATGAGCGAGGCCCGCATCCTGTTCCAGGTGGAACTGCCGGTCGCCCTGCCGGTCGTCCTCGGCGGCCTGCGGACGGCGGCGGTCCAGATCGTCTCCACCGCCACCATCGCGGCCTACGTCAGTCTGGGCGGCCTGGGCCGCTACATCATGGACGGCCTCTACCAGCACGACTACGAGAAGGTCGTCGGCGGCGCCACCCTGGTGGCGGCGCTGGCCCTCACGACGCTCGCACTGTTCTGGGCGGCGGGCCGCCTCACCGTGTCACCGGGGGTGCGAAGGCGGGGTTAGGGCGTTCCGCGCGCCCTCATGTGCGGCCGCGCTTCCCCCGCATCCCGCACCCGGTCTCCCGCAGCTCGCGCCTCGGCCCCGCGCCCGGACCCCGGGCGGCGGCGGACGCGGGCGGACGGTCCCGCCACGCCTGGGGACAAGCCGTCAACTGCGACGGTTCATCAGGGGTTCCGGCACCATAACGAAGGCTCGCACCGGGGCGAATTCGCTTGACTGATCGAGAACCGGCTGGATTGGATCGATACGGAGTGCCGTAAGCAGTTCGTTGTTCTCTGCGCGTCCTCGAATGTCGTCCTCGAAACCGGAACGGGAACCGTGACTTCTACCGCCCACCGCAACAGGCCCTTCAGCAGAATCCCCGGCGTGGCGGCGGCCGCGCTGGTCGCGGCGACGGCCCTGCTGACGGGTTGTTCGTCCGACGACACCGGTGACAACCCGCTCGACGGTGCGAAGGCGGACGGCAAGACCGTCGTCGTCGGCTCCAACAACTTCCCCGAGAGCATCCTGCTCGCCGACATCTACGGCGAGGCCCTGAAGGCCAAGGGCATCAAGGTCACCTACAAGCCCAACATCGGCAGCCGTGAGACCACGTACGGGCTGATCAAGAACGGCTCGATCACCGTGCTGCCCGAGTACAACGGGGCACTGCTGGCCTACCTCGACCCCAAGGCCACGCCGAAGACCACCGAGGAGACGACCTCCGCGATCAACGCGAAGCTCGACGACGCGCTGAAGCTGCTGGAGCCGTCCCAGGCGCAGGACAAGGACTCCGTCACCGTCAACGCGGCCACCGCGGCCAAGTACCACCTGACCTCCGAGTCGAGCATCGGCGACCTCAAGAGCGTCGCCGGGGACCTGGTCATCGGCGGCTCGCCGGAGTTCCAGACGCGGCAGCAGGGCCTGGTCGGGCTCAAGGACGTCTACGGTCTGGAGTTCAAGTCCTTCAAGGCCCTGGACGCCGGTGGTCCGCTCACCCAGGCGGCGCTGAAGCAGAACACCGTGCAGCTGGCGGACGTCTTCACCACCGACCCGGCGATCGCCAAGGAGAAGTTCGTCGTCCTGAAGGACCCGCAGAACCTCTTCGGGTTCGAGAACGTGCAGCCGCTCGTCCACAAGAGCAGCCTCTCCCAGGAGGGCGCGGACGTGCTGAACGCCGTCTCGGCCAAGCTCGACACCAAGGCGCTGCTGGACCTCGGCGCCCAGGTGCAGCTGGAGGAGAAGGACCCGCTGGACGTCGCCAGGGCATGGCTGAAGTCGGCCGGCCTGGCCTGACGCCCCCTCCTCGCGGCGCCCGCCCGCCGGACGCCGCGAGGGCACACGGGCTCCGCCCGTGCGGAGCGCTCCTCGCCTTCCGGGCCCAGGGACCCCGAGGGGGGCGGGCCGGACGCCGGACGCGGCTCAGGTGGTCTCGCCCGTTCCGGCCGCCGCAGCCGCACGCGGCTCGGTCCTCCGGCGCCGGCGGCGCCGACGCGGCTCCTGGTCCGGCAGCCAGCCGAAGGCCAGACAACTGCCGGTCGCGCCCAGGAGGAGGCCGAGGAAGAAGCCTCCCAGGTTGGAGGTGAGCCATGTGCCCAGGGAGAGAAGGACGCCGGTGAGGGAGTAGAAGAGCCGCTGGGCGGGGTTGAACAGGATCAGCAGGCCGAGCAGCACCATCAGGGTGGGCAGCAGGTAGCCGGCCAGCCCCTGCATCCCGATGTGCAGGACGACCTTCAGCGACGCCTTCTCGGTGAGCAGGATCTCGCCGCCGCCCAGGGCGAGCAGCAGCCCGCCCCAGAACGGCCGCCGGTACCGCCAGCGGCGGAAGGCCGCGCGCGGACCCGTCCGCGTGCGTTCTGCCATCCCGTTCAGCAACCCTGGCCGCTGAAGCGCAGCTTCAGGCCGGGCAGCCGGAACACCCCCGCGGTGGTCGCGTAGTTGGTCTGGCGCAGGTCGGCGATGTGCACGGTGTCCGCCTGCTGGCTGAAGACGCCGATCGGGCCCTTCACCCCGGCCTTGGTCAGGGTGCTGGCATCGTTGCCGATCTCGATGTTGCCGAAGTCGGCGTTGCCGGTCAGTTCGGTGGAGTCGGTGGTCAGATCGGTCGCGGTCACCTTCTCCTTGCCGTCCCCCGCCGTGATGAGCAGGTTCACGCCGCCCAGGTCGACGCTCTGGCACAGCTTGGTGAGGGTGGCGTTCTTGATCGCGGAGGTGACGACCAGGACCTGGCCGCCGGTGTCGCCGGCGTTGGGGCTGCCCTCCGCCATGTTGTCCAGTGCCCCGAACTGCTCGAAACCCGTTCCGTCGAGGTCGGTGGCGGTGACGGTGAAGGGCATCCCGGAGATCGCGAACTGCACACCCAGCGCGCCCTGCGCGGTGAGCACCGCGAGGCCGGCGGCGGCAAGGGTGGCCGGCACCGCGAGCACGGCGGCGCGGCGCAGCCGGACCCTGCCGCGTCTGTCGTTCTCCCCCGGCTCCTCCGGGGCGTTCGTCGTGGAACCGCTTTCCATGTCTGCTCCCGTCGGCGTGGTCGATGCGGGTGGGTCGGGTTCACTTGCGCGTCGTCCTGGCGCGGACGGCGCCTACCGGGCACACGCCCCGTTCCGTGGTGCCGCAACAAGGGCTTTCTCCTGTGCGCGGTAGTGACCCATCGGAAGTTACCGATGGTTACAGTCGAGGGTCAAGGGTGTTGCCGGCCGTGCCTGAGGATGCACAACCTGGCTCCGCAGCCTTGACGTTGACGGTTCATCAGGTCTACAACTCTGCTCATTCGGCCCGGATCCGTGGCGCCGGATCCGTCGTGCCCGTTCCACTGTGCGGCAGGCCGCCACACATCGCCGGAACGGGTTCTTTCCCGCTCGTCCGAAAGGGCTCCACGCCCTTCGGCCCGCCGTCGCACACCTCTTGCGCGTCGCCCTCGTCCATCACCCCACTCTGTCGAGAAGAGGCACCCGCATGCGCACTCGCAATCTGCTCACCCTGGCCGGAGCCGTCGTCGCCCTGGCGCTCCCCGCCGCCGCCCCGGCCTCCGCCGCCGGCACCCCCGTCCTGACCACCGGCGGCGCGGGCGGCGCCCCGGTCGCCGCCGGTGACGTCCTGACCGCTTCCCTGGCGAGCGGCACCAACGCCACGTTCTACTCCAGCGCCGACGGCACCAGCGGTGTGTCCTGTACGTCCTCGCAGTTCACCGCCACCGTCACGGACAACCCCGCCGCTCCCGGCACGGCGACCGAGACCCTGACCGCCCACACCTTCGACTCGGCCAGTTGCACCAGCAACGTCCTCGGCGTGCTCGGTGTCACCGGCATCACGGTCGACAACCTGTCCTACACCACCACGGTGACCTCCGCGGGCGAGGTCGCCGTGACGCCCTCGGTGGGCAGCACCGTCCAGACCACGGTCAAACTGCGCACCCTGCTCGGCAGCGTCACCTGCGTCTACCGGGCGGCCGGCCTGTCGGGCGCCGCGAGCAACACCGACAACTCCATCGCCTTCACCGACCAGCACTTCACCAAGACGTCCGGCTCGTCCCTGTGCTTCGCCAACGGCTACTTCACCGCCACCTACGCGCCGGTGACCGACGCGGGCGCGTCGGTGTACGTCAACTGACGGCGGCGCGGGCCCGGTTGGGCGGCGCAGCGGCCGCCGCGGCCGGGCGGGGCTCGGGGGAACGGCGGCACCGCGGCGGCCCTCGGCCATGGACAGGTCCGCGCGCCGCGTGACATCGGGTGCTGCGGCGCCGTGCCGCAGCACCCGGCGCCGTCCGTGCCGGCGGCCGGGCCGGGCGCCCCGGGTGCTCCGTCCCGGTGCGCGGCGCGTCCGCCGCGGAACGGCCTGCCGTTCGGTGCGCCCACCGGACGGCAGGCCGTGTGGCATGTCCGGCCGGTGCCCCGGGGGTGGTCCCCGGGGCGGATCGAGGGGTTCCTCTGTATCCCCGTGCCCCGCGCCACGCCTATCGTTTCTCCACGGCCGGCCCGCGGGTCACACCTGGCCGGTGCCCCCGCCCGGGTCGGCCGATGTGCCGTCCTGCGGCTCGGGTCTCCGCCTCGGCGGTGCGGCGCGTCACCGCCGCCCCGCACCGGTCGGCCGTGAGCGGCGCGGCACCTCGCGCACGACCCCGGCCGCACGGCGGGCCCAGGTCCGCCGCCGCGTGCCGCGGGGTGGGCCCGCCCGCGGTGGAGGGCCGCTGAACGGGCGGGCCGGCCGGTGTGGATGGGCACCGGCCGACCCGCCGCACGTCCGGCGCGGCGTCATTCCACCCCGGCGGGCGTCTGCTCCTCGGCCTCCAGGGTCACCTCGGCGTCGCGGACCTCCTTCAGCACCCGTGCGCCCCGGTCCGCCGCGCTGTCCAGGCCCGGCAGCAGGCCCGGGACGGCGATGCTCGGCAGCAGATGCGCCCACAGCACCGCCAGCCGGTCGCCGAGGTCGGCGCGGTCGGTCAGCGCCCGCGACATCAGCTGGATGCCGGTGAACGACCCGACCAGCAGCTCGACCGTCTCGCCCGGCCGTACCGTGGGCAGCAGTTCGCCCTGGTCGGCGGCCTGCTCCAGCAGGACGGTGAGCCGCTCGGCCCACTGCCGGAACGGCTCCCCGCGGTCCACCCCCGACGGTGTCTCCTGGTCCACCGCGAGCCGTACGCCGCCACGCAGCAGCGCGTTGGTGCGCAGCCGCTGCCCGACGGCGAAGGTCATGTCGATGATCTCCTGCACCTTGCATCCGCGTGGCGGGACGGCCCCGAACAGGACCTGCTCGGCGAGGACGGCCCGGGCGAGCGACTCCTTGGAAGGGAAGTGGAAGTACAGGGCACCCTTGGTGACTTCGGCCCGGTCCAGCACCATCGCGATGGTGGTGGACGCGTAGCCGTGCTCGTCGAAGACCGCGCCCGCCGCCTCCAGGATCAATCGGCGCGTTCTGATGGCGCGTTCCTGTCTTGCCATGAAAGCCCCTCCGAGGGCGCCGCAGTTGAACGACCCGTACGATCTTACGGAACGCCCCGATCAGTGGGCGTCACGGACTGATCTCGTTGAAAACAAACCGGTCACCTCGTACCGTAGTGCTCAGCGGCGTGGACGCCCCGCCGTCCGCCCGGCTCCCGGGGGACCGTAGGGAGAGAGATGCCTCAACCGCGGCAGCTTGCCGAGTCCCTGTCCATGACGGCAACCGTTCCCCGTCAGCTCGTCCACCGCGCGGCGGTCGCGGAGACGTTGCTCACCGACTGGCGGCGCCTGGCGGAGGACCGGTTCACGGTATCGGCCCAGTGGCCCCGTTCCCATGGTCTGCACGTGTCGCCGGACTGGTCGTCCTACGACCCGCTGCTGGTCGTGGAGACGGTCCGGCAGAGTGGCACACTCCTCTCGCACGCCGAGTACGACGTTCCCCTGGGCCACCGGTTCGTGCTCGACTCCTTCGACGTGACGACCTCCCGGAAACATCTCCAGGTCGGCCCTCTGCCGGCCGAACTGGAGGTGGAGGTGGCCTTCACGGACGTGCAGTACCGGGGCCGGCGTCCGGCGTCCGCCCGCTACACGGCCCGGGTCCTGCGGTCCGGCGACCGTGTCGCCACCGCGCACGTCGCTTTCACCTGCATGAGCGATGCCGTCTACCGGCGGCTGCGGGCCGGACGCACCCCGGAGACCGTCATAGCCCTGCCCGTGCCGCCCGGCCTGCCCCCGGCCGCCGTCGGCCGGGCGCTGGCCGCCGATGTCGTTCTCGCCCCGAGCGACCGCGAGGGGCGATGGCGCCTTCGAGTAAATACCGCACACCCCGTTTTCTTCGATCATCCCCTGGATCACGTTCCCGGCATGCTCCTGCTGGAGGCGGCCCGCCAGGCGGTCACCGTCCACACTCTGGGACGGCGTAGCCCCGTGTCGTACGAGGCCCGCTTCCATCAGTACGCTGAACTGGACGAACCCGCCTGGATAGAGGTCGTGGAGCAGGATCTGACGGGAATTCGGGTCGTCGGTCTCCAAGGCGGAACGTCTCTCTTCGACTGCCGGGTCGGAACGGCTGAGTGGTGAGATATCGTGTACTGGGAGTCATAAACAAACGGCATGACCCGTTCTTTCTGTCCGAGGAGTGTCCCTCGATGCCGAGGCAGTTACGCGCCGAACAGACCCGCGCGACGATCATCACGGCCGCCGCCGACCTGTTCGACCGGCGCGGCTACGAAGCGACGAGCCTGAGCGACATCGTCGATCACGCCAAGGTCACCAAGGGAGCCCTGTACTTCCACTT
This sequence comes from Streptomyces sp. MUM 2J, assembly GCF_022414535.1. GTDB lineage: Bacteria > Actinomycetota > Actinomycetes > Streptomycetales > Streptomycetaceae > Streptomyces. Next base: position 67,907 of record NZ_JADWYM010000001.1, on the reverse strand, counting down.
CGCGGCGAAGGAGGATCTCGCCCACGCCATCATCGAGTTGCAGTCCCAGGCCTCCCGCCAGGTGACCGGCGACGTGGACGTACGCGGCTACCCCTCGCTCGAATCGCTGATGCGCATCATGTTCGCCATGACCCGGATGTCCGTCGAGGGGCCGGTCGCACGGGCCGGACTCCGCCTCGCCACCGGGTCGGTGACGGTACGGCCGCCGCTGCGGCACCCGTTCACCGAGTGGCTGGAGATCGTCACCCAGCGGCTGCTGGGCGCGGTCCGCGAGTCCGACGTCCACCCGGACGTCGACATCGACGCCGTCGCCCACTCACTCGTCTCCTTCTTCGTCGGCACCCGGGTCGTGGGCCGCTCCCTCGAACCCGCCACCCGACTGCCCCGCAGAATGGCCGAGATGTGGCACGTGCTGGTCCGTGGTCTGGTGCCGGTGCCGCGCCGCCCGCGTTACATGACCCTGATCACGCGGCTGGAGCGGGAGATCACGGCACCCGTGTGAGAACGGCCGGGACGGCGGGGCGCGGAGGTACGGTGAGCCGTATGTCCGACACCCCCGCTCCCGCCCCGGCAGCCCCCGTTCTGCTCGGCAACGGGCCCGGATCGTTCCCGCACAGCGTGCTCGCCCGACGGCACCCCGCCATCGTCCGGCAGGTGCGGGACGCGTTCCCCTACGGACCCGGGATCCGCGGCGCCCTCGACGCGCTGCTGGAGAGCTGCGCCGAGGGCGTGATCGAGCCGCTGCCCGCCGACGCACCCGACCGGGACCGCTGGCTCTCCTGGGGACTGGGCACCTGCATCGGCCGGTCCTGGTTCGACGTGCCGTGGCTGTGGTCGGAGAGCTACTTCTACCGGAGCCTCCTGGAGGCCACCGGCTACTTCGCCCCCGGCCCCTGGCAGGGCGTGGACCCGTTCCGCCCGACCAAGCTCGCCGAACTCGACTCCGCCGAGACGGACGAGGAACTGGCCGCGCTGGACGGCCTGCTGACGCTGCCCGCGGACGAACAGGCGCAGGCCCTTCTGCACGGCTCCCTGTGGGGCAACCGCGCCGACCTGAGCTTCCGCCTCTCGGCCGGCGGCCCCGCGGACGCCGCGCCCGCCCCCGCCCTCGTCGCCGACGACAGTGCCGCCCTGTGGTCGTTGCTCCCCGCCGGGGGGACCGGCACCCTGTGCCTGGTCGCCGACAACGCGGGCCGGGAACTCATCCCCGACCTGCTCCTCGTCGCGCACCTGCTGGCCGCGGGACGCGTCGCGCGGGCGGTCCTGCACCTCAAACCGCACCCCTACTACGTCTCCGACGCCACCACCGCCGACCTCCTCGACGTGCTGCGCCGGCTGACCGGTGCCCAGGGCGTGGCCCGGGACCGCGGGCGGCGCCTGTGGACGGCTCTGGAGGACGGCACCCTGACCGTGCGGACCCACCCCTTCTCCGCGGGACCCCTGCCGTACGCCGAGATGCCCGGCGACCTGCGTGCCGAACTAGCCGGGGCCACGCTGACCATCCTCAAGGGCGACCTCAACTACCGGCGCCTGGTGGGGGACCGGTGGTGGCCGCCGACGACCCCTTTCGACGACGTCACCGCCTACTTCCCCGGCCCGGTGGCCGCGCTGCGCACCCTGAAGTCCGATGTGATCACGGGCCTGGACGCCGCCACCGAGGCCGCCCTGGCCGCCGGGCAGCAGCGGTGGCGGACCGGCGGGACGCACGCGCTGATCCAGGTGCGGCGGTGAGCGGACTGCCTCAGGCGAGGTGCAGCGGCGGCGACTTGATGCCGTGGACGAAGTTCGACACCAGCCGTACGGGTGCGCCCGCCAGGCGCGGCTCCGGCAGCGTCCGCAGCACCTTCCGCTGCAGGAGCCGCAGTTGGAGCCGGGCGAGGTGCGCGCCCAGGCAGAGGCGCGGGCCGTCACCGAAGGACACGTGCGGATGGGGCGACCGGTCCAGGTGCAGCCCGTCCGGGTCGGTGAAGGCCGGCTCGTCGCGGTGGGCGGAGGCGTGGAGGACGACCACCTTGCCGCGGGCCCGGATGCGCCGCCCCGCCAGCGGTCCACCCGGCCCGGGGTGAACGCCCGGCTCACGAGACGCGGGCCACGGTGGCCCGCCGCCCCGGTCCGGCAGGAGCGCCGACGCGGGAACCGGCCCCCCTGCGGCCCGGTCACGCAGGCGTTCGGGGCGGATTCACGCGATGGTGTGATCATGTACTGGCCCTCGGATGCGGCCCGAAAGGCCTGGGTAGGGGCCGGCCATGACGCAGCCGTTCGAACTCCCGCACTTCTACATGCCGTACCCCGCACGGCTCAACCCGCACCTGGAGGAGGCCCGCGCCCACTCCGCCCGGTGGGCGCGGGACATGGGCATGCTGGAAGGGTCCGGGATCTGGGAGCAGGCCGACCTCGACGCGCACGACTACGGCCTGCTCTGCGCCTACACCCACCCCGACTGCGACGGCCCCGCCCTGTCGCTGATCACCGACTGGTACGTGTGGGTGTTCTTCTTCGACGACCACTTCCTCGACATGTTCAAGCGCACCCAGGACCGTGCCGCCGGCAGGGCCCACCTCGACCGGTTGCCGCTGTTCATGCCGCCGGACCCGGCAGCCGAGGTGCCGGAGCCGGAGAACCCGGTGGAGGCCGGGCTCGCCGACCTGTGGGCGCGGACCGTGCCGTCGATGTCGGTGGACTGGCGCCGCCGCTTCGCCGTCGCCACCGAGCACCTGCTGAACGAGTCGATGTGGGAGCTGTCCAACATCAACGAGGGCCGGATCGCCAACCCGGTCGAGTACATCGAGATGCGCCGGAAGGTCGGCGGGGCTCCCTGGTCGGCGGGTCTGGTGGAGTACGCCACCGCGGAGGTGCCCGCGTCCGTCGCGGGGTCGAGGCCGCTCAGGGTCCTGATGGAGACCTTCTCCGACGCCGTGCACCTGCGCAACGACCTCTTCTCCTACCAGCGGGAGGTGGAGGACGAGGGGGAGAACAGCAACGGCGTGCTCGTCCTGGAGACCTTCTTCGGCTGCGGTACCCAGCAGGCCGCCGACACCGTCAACGACGTCCTCACCTCGCGGCTGCACCAGTTCGAGCACACCGCGCTCACCGAAGTGCCCGCGCTCGCCCTGGAGCAGGGACTGGCCCCGGCCGAGGTCGCGGCCGTCGCGGCGTACACCAAGGGGCTGCAGGACTGGCAGTCCGGCGGCCACGAATGGCATCTGCGCTCCAGCCGCTACATGAACCAGGGCGTCGCCCGCTCCCTGGCGCCCTGGCAGCTTCCGACCGGGCCCGGTACCTCCGCCGCCCACGTCGGCGCCCTGCTCACCTCGGCCGCCGCGGAGCGCTCGCGTGTCTACCGGCACACCCCGTTCCAGCAGGTCGGGCCGTCCCTGCTGCCCGACTTCCGCATGCCGTTCCCGCTGGAGCTCAGCCCGTACCTGGACGACGCGCGGGGCCGCCTGACCGTCTGGGCGCACCGCATGGGCATTCTTCTGGAGGGCGTCTGGGACGAGGACAAACTCGCCGCCTACGACCTCGCGCTGTGCTCGGCCGGACTCGACCCCGACGCCACCCCCGAAGCCCTGGACCTGAGCGCGCAATGGCTCGCCTGGGGGACGTACGGCGACGACTACTACCCCCTCGTCTTCGGCAACCGCCGCGACCTGGCCGCCGCCCGGCTGACCACGTCCCGGCTGTCCGCGTGCATGCCGGTCGGTGACGAGGAGTCCGTCGTCCCGGTCAACGCCCTGGAGCGGGGGCTGACCGACCTGTGGGCGCGCACCGCGTCCACGATGACCCGCGAGCAGCGGCGCACCCTCAAGGCCGCGATCGACGTGATGACCGAGAGCTGGGTGTGGGAGCTGTCCAACCAGCTCCAGAACCGCGTCCCCGACCCGGTCGACTACCTGGAGATGCGGCGCGCCACCTTCGGCGCCGACCTCACCCTGAGCCTGTGCCGGATGGGCCTCGGCCCGGCGGTGCCGCCGGAGGTGTACCGCAGCGGTCCGGTGCGCTCGCTGGAGAACGCCGCCGTCGACTACGCCTGCCTCCTCAACGACGTCTTCTCGTACCAGAAGGAGATCGAGTACGAGGGCGAGATCCACAACGGCATCCTCGTGGTGCAGAACTTCTTCGGCTGCGACTACCCGGCCGCCCTGGGTGTCGTCCACGACCTGATGACCCAGCGGATGCAGCAGTTCGAGCACGTCGCCGCGCACGAACTGCCCGTACTGTACGACGATCTGGCGCTCTCGCGGGAGGCGCGCGCGGCGATGGGGGGCTACGTGGCCGACCTGCAGAACTGGATGGCCGGCATCCTCAACTGGCACCGGGAGGTCGACCGCTACAAGCCCGCCTTCCTGGCCCGCCGCGCCCACGGCTTCCTGCCGGACCGGCCGCCGGCGCCCGTCCTCACCTCGGGCTGACCCCGCCCCCGGAGCGGTCCCGCGTCCCGCCGGCGGTCACACCGCCTCGGGGACCGCGCCCGAGGCGTGCGCGACGGCGGCGCGTGCCAGCGCCCGGACCACCGGGTGGGGGCGCGAGCCGTCGCCGTACAGCTCCGGCTGGAACAGCGTGGCCAGGAAGAAGGGATGGCCGGGCAACTCGGCGATGCGGACCTGGCCGTCCTCGTCGTGCCCGGAGAAGCGGAGCCCGCCGGCGCGCAGGGTGTCGAGGTGGCGGGAGGGGCCGTACGCGCAGAAGTAGCGCTCGACGGTCCGTTCCGCGCCGATCACCGACTGGGCGAGCGTGCCCGGTTCCACGGTGACGGCCGCCTCGTGCCCGGCGAGCGAGCAGGCCAGCGGCTCGATCAGGAGGTCGTCGGCGCCGGGGTCGTTCTCGGCGTGTGCGACCCGGGTCAGGCCGCACACATGGCGGGCGTACTCCAGCAGCGTGTGCTGGAAACCGCCGCACGTGCCGAGGAAGGGGACGCCGTGCTCACGCGCGGTGCGGATCGCGGCGAGGACGCCCGCCTCGCTGCGGTAGGGGCTGCCGGGCAGCACCCACACGGCGTCGAAACCCCGCACCGCGCCCCGGGAAGTGGCGTCCTCGCTGGAGATCCAGTAGGCGTCCAGGACGAGCCGGTCGCGGTCGGCGAGGGCGTCGAGCAGCAGCGGGACGCGGGTGTGCGAGACGACGTGCGGGGATCGGTCGCCGACCAGGGCGATCCGTGCGGCGGGAACGGGAGAGTGCGTCATGGGCCTCATCCTCGGCGCCGGCACGACTTCACGTCCAACGATCATTACTGGACGGGCGATAAGCAACGCTGATGGGATGCGATCCTGTCCGCCATGGACCCGCACCTGCTGCGCACCTACGTCACCGTGGCCCGCCTGGCCTCCTTCTCCGATGCCGCGCGGGAACTCGGCTACACCCAGTCCGCGGTCTCCCAGCACATCGCCGCGCTGGAGCAGGACCTCGGCGCCCCGCTGCTCACCCGCCGCCCCGTCGCCCCCACAGCCGCCGGCGAACGGCTGCTGGAACACGCGGGCCCGCTGCTGCTGCGGCTGGAGGCGGCCCGTGTGGACGTCGCCCGGATGGCGTCCGCACCCGAGCACGGGCTGACGCTCGCCACGACGCCCACCGCACTCGGACCGGCGGTCCTCGCCTCCCTGCCGGCGGCCGGAACGACCCTGTGCGTGCTCGCCCGCGACACGATCCCGGCGGCCGTCGCGACCGGCGGGGCGGACCTGGGCCTGGTCGACGGCCTCGCCGCGCCCAGCGACCCGTTGCGGCTGCCGGACGTGGCACCGCTGACCACGCGCTACGTGGCGGAGGAGCCGGTCCGTGTCCTGCTGCCGGCCACGCATCCGCTGGCCGGGCGCCCCGCGCTGCGTCTGGGCGACCTTGCCGACGCGCGCTGGCTGGACGCCCCCGACGCCGGCCTGCCACTGGACCGGCTGCGCGCGCTGAACGGCGGGCGCGGCTTCCGTCCGTCCGTGCGCTGCCACGGCACGGACCTGCGCAGCCTGACCGCGCTGGCCGCGGCGGGCCGTGGCCTGGCCCTGCTGCCCGCCTCGGCCGCCGAGCCGGTGCCGGGCGCGGTGGCCGTGCCGGTGAGCGAACCCCGGGTCGTGCACCGCGTCGAACTCGTGTGCGCGGGCGCGCCGGCCGCAGCGGCGGCCGCGCTGGTCGCGGCGCTCACCACGGTCGCCTGACGGCCGGTCGGCCGTCCGCCTCCCGCGGTTGACGCCGGGTCAGTCTCACCCGTTCGTGGCACGTCGCGTGCCGGTGCGCCGGGTAGAGCACCAGCCGGAGGCGATCGATGGAACAGACTGCGTTGCGTCCCAAGCCGATGCCCGGCCGGGAACCCGGCGGTGACCCCGGATCCGGCCGGGGCCGCCGTCCGCACGCCGCGCGGCGCCGCGGCCGGCGGCTGTCGGCCCTGCTGTTCGGCCTGTCCGTCGGGACGGTCCTGGTGCTGGCCGGTGTCGGTCTCGGCGCGACGGGGGCCACGGTGATCGGGCCGAACCGCCTCGCCGACCTCCAGTGGCACCTCCCGCACGGGGGACACGCCCAGGCCCCTGCCGCGTCCGCCCCGCCGCCCGCGAGTGGGCCGTCCGGGAGCGAGACGTCGGCCCGGGCGAGCCTCGGTGTGGAGGTCATGGACGCGGAGAAGGCGGGTGCGCTCGTCGTCGGCGTCCATGTGCCCGGCCCTGGTCACTCGGCCGGGCTGGTCCACGGCGACGTCGTGCTCGCCTTCGGCCGCACCCGCGTCGACTCGGCCGCAGACCTCGCCCGGGCCGTGGCCCGGGCCCGCCCCGGACACGGGATCACCCTGACGGTCCGGCACCGCAGCGGTGGCTACCAGCAGCTGTCGGCCGTTCCCGGCGTCGTCACGTGACCCCCGGACGTGACGGGTGGGTCGCCCGTCACCGGTCAGCACGGGGAAGGCCGGGCCGGCCGGCGCGTCCCGGCCGGCGGCCCGCTCTCCCCCGGCGGCCGCAGCGTCCACGCCACCCCCGGCCCCACGGCCGGAGGGCGCCCGGCGCGCGGGCGTGTCCGGTGGCCGTTCCGGTGGTCTCCGGCCGGTGTGCCGACCGCGGCCGGTCGGCGGGTGCCGGCGGTGACCGTGCCGGTGGTGGCCGATGCCCGCCCGGGGACCAGTGCCCGTGGCCGGGCAAGATGCGACCATGGGTCCTGAGGGCGGGCGGCATTCTGGTCACACCCGCCCCGTGATTCCGCCACGACCCGCGGGAACCCGCCGACCGGCTCGCGTGGCCCGCGCGGGCCGGGCAGGATGCTGGCAGGCCACGGACCGACGCGGAGGGACACCGCCGGTCCCCGTATCCGCCCAGGGAGGACCGCATGACCGGCAGCGCCCCCGCGCCCTTCACCGCCGCCGACCACCGCGCCCGCATGGAGCGCGCCGCACGGGCCGCCGCCGACGCCGGACTCGCCGGGCTCCTGGTCGCCCCGGGACCCGATCTGGTGTGGCTCACCGGCTACGCGCCGACCGCCGTCACGGAACGGCTCACCCTGCTGGTCCTGACCACCGACCGGGACCCCGTCCTCGTCGTCCCCGCCCTGGAGGCCCCGGACGCCGCACAGGCGCCCGGCGCGCCCGCGCTCACCCTGCGTGAATGGACCGACGGGAAGGACCCCTACGCGGCCACCGCCCCCCTCCTCGACGCGGGCGGCCGGTTCGGCGTCAGCGACAACACCTGGGCCCTGCACCTGCTGGCGCTGCAGCGCGCCCTGCCCGGCAGCACCTACGCCGCCCTCACCGATGCCCTGCCGATGCTGCGCGCCGTGAAGGACGACGCCGAACTGCGGCTGCTGGCCGCGGCCGGCGAGGCGGCGGACCGGGCCTTCGAGGAGATCCGCACGCTCCCCTTCGCGGGCCGCCGCGAATCCGACGTCGGTGCCGACCTCGCCGACCTGCTCCTGCGTTTCGGCCACTCCCAGGTCGACTTCACCATCGTCGGCTCCGGGCCCAACGGCGCCAACCCGCACCACGAGGTCGGCGACCGCGTCATCGAACGCGGCGACATGGTCGTCCTCGACTTCGGCGGCCTCAAGGACGGCTACGGATCCGACACCACCCGCACCGTCCACGTCGGCGAACCCACCGAGGAGGAGCGCCGCGTCCACGACACCGTCCGCGCGGCCCAGGAGGCCGGCTGCGCCGCCGTCCGCCCCGGCGCCGCCTGCCAGGACGTCGACCGCGCCGCCCGCGCCGTCATCGCCGACGCCGGCTACGGGGAGTACTTCATCCACCGCACCGGCCACGGCATCGGCGTCACCACACACGAACCGCCCTACATGATCGAGGGCGAGGAGCAGCCCCTCGTGCCCGGTATGTGCTTCTCCGTGGAACCCGGCGTCTACCTGCCCGGCCGCTTCGGCGTCCGCATCGAGGACATCGTCACGGTGACCGAGGACGGCGGACGCCGCCTGAACAACACCACCCGCGAGCTGCTCATAGTGGACTGAGCACTCCTGCCGGACCCCCGCACCCACACCGACTGACAACGGCGCGACCATGACCCAGGCACCGACACCCACCGCGGACACCGTCCGCCGGCTGGTCCGTACCCTGCTGAAGGAGACCGCGGCCGGCACGCGGGACGCCGACGCCGCCGGCCCCGAGCTGCGGCCCGTCACCGAGGGCGGCGAGCACACCTGGTGGGTCGGCGGGCGTCACGTGCTGCGCCTCGCCCCCGACCGCGAGGCGGCCCTCCGCCGGCGCCGCGAACTGCGCCTGCGCGACCTCGTCCGCCCGCACGTCCCGGTCGCCGTGCCGACGAGCGTCGCCCACGGCGAGTGGACGCCCGGCCTGACGTACACCCTCGACACCAAGGTGCCCGGAGCCACGGCAGAGGAGCACGACGTCTCCGCCGTCGGCGAGGCCGACCTGGCCGGACTCCTCACCGGTCTGCGGGAGGTGCCCGCCCGTCAGGCCGAGACGCTCGGCGTCCCGCGCTCCCCCGCCCGTTCGCTGGAGGCGCTGCGGCGGATGGCGGTGCCCGCCGCCGGGCGCCTGGGCGACGCCGACGAGTTCGACGCCACCCGGCTCGGTCAGCTCACCCCGGCCGCAGCGGCCCAGCTGGCCGCGCAGCCCGGCACCGCGGTCCTCGTCCACCACGCCCTGCGGGGCGAGCATCTCGTCGTCAGTGCCGACGGCCGTGTCCGCGGCGTCCTGGACTGGACCGAGGCCGTCCTGGGCGACCCGGCCGAGGACATCGCCGGCCTCGCCCTCGCCGTGGGATCCGGCGCCGCCGTCCGTGCCGCCACCCTCGCCGGCTACGGCGCCCGTCCCTGCCTGCGCGGCCTGTGGCTCGCCCGCTGCGACACCGTCCTGCGGCTGGCCGAAGGCCTCGGCGGCCGTGGCACCACCCCCCTGCCGCTGCTACGCACCCGGCTGCGCCGCGCCTGGGAGGCGATCCTGCTGGAACGCGTGACGGAACTCAGGGAGAGCGGCCCGGAGGCCGACCACTGAGAGCGGCCCGCGGAACGCACCCCCGGGCGGGCGTTTTGCGGGTGGCGCCGCCGCGGCAGACCCCCGCGGTGCAGGCGACGGGCGCCGCGGCGCGGGAACCCCGGGCGTTCGTGCGGGCCGGGAACCCCGGGCGTTCGTGCGGGCCGGGAACCCCGGGCGTTCGTGCGGGCCGGGAACCCCGGCCCGGCTCATTCCTGTTCCAGCACCACGCACGACTCTCCGGGCAGGTGCAGCATTCCGTCCGGCCCCGGCTCGCGCACCGGCTCCCACGCGGCCAGCACCCGTGCCGGGCGTGTGCCCAGGGGGATGGACGCCTGCTCCTCGCCCAGGTTCACGGCCACCCGCAGGTCCCCGCGCCGGAAGGCGAGCCAGCGCGCCTGCTCGTCGTACGCCACCTTGGTGTCGGCGAGATCCGGGTCGGTCAGGTCGGGGTGGGTGCTGCGCAGGGCGATCAGCCGGCGGTACCAGTCCAGCACGCGCGCGTGCGGCTCCCGCTCCCGCTCCGCCCAGTCCAGACAGGAGCGGTCGCGCGTCGCCGGGTCCTGCGGGTCCGGAACCTCCTCCTCCGCCCACCCGTGCGCCGCGAACTCCCTCCGCCGGCCCCGCCGTACGGCATCGGCCAGGTCCGGGTCGGTGTGGTCGGTGAAGAACTGCCAGGGCGTGCTCGCCGCCCACTCCTCGCCCATGAACAGCATCGGAGTGAACGGTGCCGTCAGCGTCAGCGCCGCCGCGCAGGCCAGCAGGCCGGGGGAGAGCGCCGCCGACAGCCGGTCGCCCTGTGCCCGGTTGCCGACCTGGTCGTGGGTCTGGCTGTAGCCGAGCAGCCGGTGCCCGGCGACGCGGGCGCGGTCCAGCGGGCGCCCGTGACGGCGTCCCCGGAAACCGGAGTACGTGCCGTCGTGGAAGTAGCCGCCCGTGAGGGTCTTGGCCACCGCGGCGAGAGGGGCGCGGGCGAAGTCGGCGTAGTACCCCTGCGACTCGCCGGTCAGCGCCGTGTGCAGGGCATGGTGGAAGTCGTCGTTCCACTGGGCCTGCAGCCCGAGGCCGTTCTCCTCGCGCACGGTGATCAGCCGCGGGTCGTTCCGATCGGACTCGGCGATCAGGAACAGCGGCCGGCCCGTCTCGGCCGCCAGTCCGTCCACGGCCGCCGCCAGCTCCTCGAGGAAGTGGCACGCGCGCGTGTCGACCAGCGCGTGCACCGCGTCCAGCCGGAGCCCGTCGATCCGGTAGTCCCGCAGCCACGCCAGCGCACTGCCCACGAGGAACGCGCGCACCTCGTCCGAGCCCGGCGCGTCCAGGTTCACCGCCGATCCCCAGGGCGTCTGGTGGGTGTCCGTGAAGTACGGGCCGAAGGCGGGCAGGTAGTTGCCCGAGGGGCCCAGGTGGTTGTGCACCACGTCCAGGACCACGCCGAGACCGAGTCCGTGCGCGCGGTCGACGAACCGCTTCAGCGCCCCGGGTCCGCCGTACGGTTCGTGCACCGCCCACAGGGACACTCCCTCGTACCCCCAGCCGTGCCGCCCGGGGAAGGGGCACAACGGCATCAACTCGACATGTGTCACGCCCAGTTCGGCGAGATGCCCGAGCCGCTCGGCTGCGGCGTCCAGCGTGCCCTCGCGGGTGTACGTGCCCACGTGCAGCTCGTACAGCACCGCCCCCGGCAGCGGACGGCCCGCCCACTCGGCCCGCCATGCGTACCGCCCGTGGTCGACGACGGCGCTCAGCCCGTCCGGCCCGTCGGGCTGGCGCCGCGAGCGCGGGTCGGGCAGCACCGGGCCGCCGTCCACCGCGAAGCCGTACCGTGAGCCGTCCCGCGCCTCGGCCCACCCGGTCCACCACCCCACCCGTTCCGGATCGCGCTCCAGCGCGTGCGTGGCGCCGTCGCACTCCAGCGACACGCGTTCGGCCTGCGGTGCCCACACCTCGAACTGCACGGACGGTTCCCCTTCGTCTGCTCACCGTGATGTAGCCCGTCCATGGTGCGTCAAACGAGATCAATCCGCTTTTGAATCATTCCCTTTGTGGCGGGTGTCGTCCCGGGTACGCGCGTGTGGCCCCGTTTCGCCGCCTTCTGGACACCCGGGATCCGCTGACCGACAATCGCCAGGGTGACGTCGTCCTTCGAGTTCCCCGCCTACCCCGCTCGGTTGTCCGACGCGGAGCGCGACCGAGCGCTGAAGGCGCTGCGCGAGGGCGTCGCCCTGGGCCGGCTGTCGCACGACACCTTCATCCGCCGGATGGAACTGGCGCTGGCGGCTCGCCGCTCGGACGAGCTCGCCGCCCTCACCGCCGACCTGCCCCGGGAGAACCGTCTCTCGCGCGCCGTGTTGGGTGCCGTCGAGGCCGTCTCCGGCTTCACGGTACGGCTGCGCAGCGCCTGGCGGGCCGAGCGGCTGCCCAAGCTGCTGCTGCCGCACCCCGGCGCCGGCCGGCCGCTGAGGATCGGCCGTGACCCGGTGAACGGCCTGCGGCTGAACCACGAGACGGTCTCGCGCGTGCACGCGGAACTCGGCCGCCAGGACGGCACGTGGGTGCTGCGGGACCTCGGCTCCACCAACGGCACCACCGTCAACGGCCGGCGTGTCCTCGGCGCCGTCGTCGTCCGCGAGGGCGACCAGGTGGGTTTCGGCAGTGTGGCGTTCCGGCTCTCCGCGACCTGAACCGCGCGGCGGCAAGATTCCCTCCCGGCGGTGGTGTTGACGTTCCTGCCGAGCCGTGACTGACTGTGCGTACACCACGGACACCAGGTGAACCGACGGCCCCGCACGTGGAGGTGTGCCCTGTCGCCGCTCCTCCGCTACCCGGCCGTGGACGAGCTGGCCGACCAGGCCGCCGCGCTCGTCGCCCGCCGTCCCCGGGACGCCCGGCTGCGGCGCGTCGGCACCTCCCGGGCGGGCGCTCCCCTGTGGCTGCTGTCCGTCGGCAACGGCAGTCGCCAGGCCCTCGTCGTCGCCGGGCCCCACGCGAACGAGCCCGTGGGCGGCGCCACCGTGCTCCGGCTCGCCGAACGGGCCCTCGCCGAGCCCAGGTTCACCGAGGGCGCCGACGCCACCTGGAATCTGCTGCTCTGCCTCGACCCCGACGGGCTGCGGCGCAACGAGGGCTGGCTGTCCGGCCCGTACACCCTCGGCCACTATTTCCGGCACTTCTTCCGTCCCGGCTTCCTGGAGCAGCCGGAGTGGCTGCCCGACGGTGCCGACGCGGCCGTACTGCCCGAGACACGGGCGCTGCTCGACCTCCAGGACCAACTGAAACCTTTCTTCCAGGCGTCCCTGCACGGAGTCGACGTCGGTGGCGGCTTCGTCGAACTCACCCACGACCTGCCCGGCCTCGCCCGCCACATGGCCCGGATCGCCGCCCGCCTCGGCGTCCCGCGCGAACTGGGCCCCTACGACACCCTGTACTGGCCGGGCCTCGGCCCCGCCGTCCACCTGATACCCCCGCCGCAGCGCGGCGACCTGGCCGCGGCCATCACCGAGGCCGCCGTCGAGTCGACGTGGTACCACCCGCACCGCCACGGCACGGTGACCGCGATCGTCGAGGCGCCCATGTGGGGCGTGGCCGCCGTGGAGGACGGTGCCCCGCCCGCCGACCGGGACGCGGCACTGCGCACCATCAGCCACACCCTGCGCCACGACGCCGCCACCCTGGAGCGGCTCCTGGCCCGCGTCCGCCCCCTGGTCGCGGGGGCGCCGGACGCCGGCCGGCTCCTCGCCCCGATCGGCGACTATTTACTCGTCTGCCCCGGCCTGGCCGACGCCTGGGACCCCGACACCGCCGCCCCGAGCCGGCCCCTGCCGTCCCTGCGCACCGCCCACCTCGCCGCCCTGCGGATCGCCGGACGGCGCCTCGCCCTGCGTACCGCCGGTCTGCTGCACCAGCTCGTCTCGGGCGCCGGTCCGGCGGCGGCCGGTGCGCTGCCCGAGCTGGACCGGCTCATCGACGCGTGGTGCACCGACTACCGCGACGGCTGCGGGGCACGCTGGATCCCGGTCGCACGACAGGTGGAGTACCAGTCGAGGGTGGTCCTCGCCGCGTTCGAACTGGCGGGCAGACACGCGCGCGGGGCGTCCCGCCCGGATGGGCCGGGCCGGTCCTGCGACACCGCCGTGCCGATGCACCAGGAGTGACGCGGGCGCCGGACCGCCCGGCGCGCCGGCGCGGGAGCTTCGGCGCCGCCCCGCACGGGCCGGCGCGCCGGACCCGTGTCGCGCCTCACCTCTCGGCCTCGCGCGCGTACCGGGCCGTGGCGACGACCGTGTCGGACTGGTGCTCCACCTGGTGCGCCAGGGGCACCCAACGGGCCCGGAAGCGTTCGGCGAAGGCACTGCTCCAGTCCGCCACGAGGTGCTGCAGCAGCGGAGCGGCCCGGTCGTCCGTCTCACGCAGCACTCTCAGCAGCATGGCCGCCGCCCGCAGCGGCAGCCGCCGTGCGAAGGCCTCCACACTCCCGACGTACGCGCGCGTGGTGTCCGCCGGCGGGGTGCCGGCCCAGTCCTCGGCGAGCCCCGGCATCAGGTCCAGCGCCCACCGCGCGGCCCGCAGCAACGGCCCCCCCGCCCCCTCCAGACGTGGCGCGGCCTCGGCGAACACCCGCTCCACCTGGAGGGCGTCGCACCGCAGCCGTTCCGCCAGCCCGCGCAGCGCCGCCTCCGGTGCCGGGTGCGGCGCCGGGTCGCCCACCAGGTCGCTCGCCCACATCGGCACCTCCACGATCGCGGTCAGGCCGCCGTAGCGGTGCGCGTGGTACCAGGTGCTGTGCCGGGCGTCGTCCGGCATGCTCGGGTAGGCCGCGCCCGCGCCGGGAGCGGGCATCACGTGCACACCCGGCCCGGCCGCCCGCCAGCCCGCCGCGTCCGAGGCCCCCGTCTCCACCGGGATGTGCAGCCGCGCCGCGGACTTCGCGAACGGCTCGGCCAGACCGGGGACGTCCCGGGTCAGCTGCACCCAGGTGCCGCCCAGATCGGTGCCGTGCAGGCTGACCTGGAGGTAGGGACGGAGTTCGTCGATGATCCCGGTCAGGGCCCGGGTCTCGGGCGGCAGCCGGTCCGGGGGAAGGACGGACGGCGACCACTCCGGCTGCTCGGGGCCGGCCGGACGGTAGAAGCCGAGGTGGTAGTCGAGCAGGTCGCGCGGTGCGGGGGTGACGTGCAGGCTCGCCCCGTCGGGGTCCGCGCACAGCAGGAAGTGCCAGGAGACGCCGTCCCGCAACGTCCGCTCGTGCGTGGCCCGTTCGGCCAGTGCCAGCAACGTGGAGCCGCCGGCCGGCTCATTGGCGTGGGCGCCGGCCACGACCAGTACCGCCCGCTGCGCCCGGCCCACGGACAGCAGATGCAAAGGCCTGCCCGCCCGGGAGGAACCCACCTGTCTCAGTGAACACAGGCCCGGCCACCGGGCAGTCAACTTCTTTGCGTTATGGACCAGTTCGGGAACACTGGGGTAGCGCAGCTCCGGCAGGAGACTCACCCCCCGACCTGTCCGCCCGGCTTCGCACCCGCAGTACCCCACGGCGCGGGAGAGCTGTCAAGCGGGCGGCAGGAACGCCCGGGGGCGCCCGGATGCGCCGCCGGGGCGGGGGGCGTTCACCGCCGGTGCGGGCCCCGGCCGGTGAGCGTCGGGAACGCCTCGTCGACCGCCTCCGGCACACCCCAGGGGTGTCAAGATCATGGCGTTTCACTCGTCGGTCGGCTCGCGCGCCCGGGTGAAACACCCGGCCCCCACGGCCGCCGTCGGCGTCGGGGTGTTCGGCGCGCCCGACACACGTCCCGCGGGGCGTGCCCGGCGAGGACGGTGCAGTGCCCGCGCCCGGCCCGCCGCGGACCGGCACTCCGAGCGTCCGCACCCGGGTTCCACCCACCGGAGCGGGCGTCGCCTTCGTGGGCCCGCCGCGCGGCACCCGGCGGGACGGCCGTCGCCCCGGCCGGCCGGGCCGGTGAGCCGCGCGGTCAGCCGCCGGCCGGGTCCCCGACCCGCTCCAGCAGTGCCACCGGCAGCCGGGTGAACAGGTCCGCCACGCGAGCGTGCCCGCTGAACACCCGGTCCGGGGACAGCACGTCGGCCCACCGTCCCGGCGGCAGCGCCAGCCGCGTGTCCTGCCATCCGCCCGCGTCCACCAGCCGCAGCGACAGCCGCGTCACGGCCGTGACGACCTCCCCGGAGCGGGCGAAGGCCAGACAGTGGGCCGCGGCGGGTCCCTCCGCGGCCAGCGGGACGTACGTCGCGGTGCCGCCGAAGACGTCCGGCCGCCGTCGGCGCAGCCGCAGTGCGGCCAGGGTCAGGGCGTCCTTGTCACCGGGATCCGGCGCGGGGAAGCGCGCGGGCCGCCGGTTGTCGGGGTCCACCAGCGCCCGGAACTCGCCCTCCGTGCCCTGATAGACGTCCGGAACGCCGGGCACGGTCAGGTGCAGCAGGGCCGTGCCCAGCACGTTCGCCCGGATGTGCGGCTCCACGGCGGCACGGAACGCCGTGATCTGCTCGCCCGGGGGTCCGCACGGCCCCGCCGCCGCGAACGCCGCCACCGCCTCCTCGTACGGCGGTTCCTGCTCCGTCCAGCTGGTGAACAGCCCCGCCTCGCGCGCATGCTTCAGCAGCGCCCCCTGAACCCGCGCGGGATCGGCCGGGCCCAGCCCGAACACCGTCTGCCAGGCCGCCCACGCCAGCTGCGCGTCGGGGCCGCCCGTACCGCTGCGGGTCGCCTCGGCCAGGACCTGCGCCCACTGCCGGGGGCACTCGGTGAGCACCGCCAGCGCGGCCCGCACGTCGGCGCTGCGTTTGGTGTCGTGGGTCGTCACCACGACCCCGGTGGCGGGCCAGTCCCGCTGAAGGCGTGCGCAGTACGCGTGGAAGTCCTCGGGGGACACCGCCGGGCTGCCGGGGTCGCCGCCCACCTCGTTCGCCGACAGCAGCGGCACGTAGCGGTAGAACGCGGTGTCCTCCACGGACTTGGCGCGCAGGGCGGACGCCGTCTGCGCGAAGCGGATCCGGAACTCCGCGTGCTCCGGCCCGTCGCCCGGCCGGCCGAGCACGAGCCCGCGCACCACGTCGACCGCGCCGGCCTCCTCCGGCACCGTGAAGGCGAGCCGGGCCTCGGCCGCCGCCTTCTCGGTCACGACCGACGCCGCGTCGCCGGGAAAGTAGGGCCGGTAGACCTCCAGCCGCACCAGCAGCTCCTGGAGTGCGGTGCGCAGCGCCCACGGCGCGCGGTCGCGCAGCGCGGGGTCGGGCGAGCCGTCGCACAGCCGGTGCGCCACCCGGGTCAGGCGCTCCACCTCGGTGGCCAGTTCGTGCGTGACCACCTTGTACGCCGCCCGCCGCGCAGTGGCCTCCCACTGGCCGCCCCGGTCCGTCTGCGGGGCCGCGAAGCGGCGGTACTGCCCGAGCAGTTCCCCGGCCCCCGCCGGATCGGCGAACAGGCCGTCGATGTGCCGCAGGGCGTCGTAGCCGGTGGTGCCCGCCACGGGCCAGGACGCCGGCAGGTGCTCGTGGTCCGCGAGGATCTTCTCCACCACGGTCCAGCGGCCGCCGGTCGCCTCGTGCAGCCGCCGCAGGTAGCCGCCGGGATCGGCGAGCCCGTCCGGATGGTCCACGCGCAGACCGTCGAGCACGCCCTCGTGCAGCAGCCGCAGAACGGTGGCGTGCGTGGCCTCGAAGACCTCCGGGTCCTCCACCCGCACACCGATCAGCTCCGAGATGCTGAAGAACCGCCGGTAGTTGAGTTCCGTGCGGGCGAGCCGCCACCACACCGGGCGGTACCACTGGGCGTCCAGCAGCTCCGGCAGCGGCAGGTCCTCGGTGCCCTCGCGCAGCGGGAAGGCGTGGTCGTGGTAGCGCAGTACGCCGTCCTCGACGCGCAGGCGGCCGATCTCCTCGCCGACCGGGCTGCCCAGGACCGGCAGCAACACCTGACCGCCCTGCGTCTCCCAGTCGATGTCGAACCACCGCGCGTACGGTGAGTCCGGACCCTCCCTCAGCACCTCCCACAGCGCGTGGTTGTGGCGCGGGGCCATCGCCATGTGGTTCGGCACGATGTCCACGACCAGCCCGAGACCGTGCTCCCGCGCGGTCCGCGACAGTGCCCGCAGCCCCTCCTCGCCACCCAGCTCTCCGCGCACGCGCGCGTGGTCGACGACGTCGTAGCCGTGCTGCGAACCGGGGACGGCCTCCAGGACCGGGGACAGGTGCAGGTGCGACACGCCGAGCGAGGCCAGGTACGGCACGGCGGCCGAGGCTGCGGCGAACGGGAATTCGGGCTGCAGCTGCAGCCGGTAGGTGGCCGTGGGCACCGCGGGAACGAGTCGCTCAGGTGTCATGAAAACGTACGTACCCGCCCGGCCGGCTTTCGTGTCATCGGCTCATCCGCCTGCGCGCGGTCGGCTTCGTGCAGCGCGCACCACGGGCCGGGCCCCGGCAGCGGAAGCCCGCCGCGAGGGACGGGCGGACCGGGGCGCCGCGTGCGAGCCACCGGGAGCTGCGGACGCAGCCCCCGGCACCCGCCCCGGGCACCCGCCCCCGGCCGCGTCCCGTGGAGCGCCACCACCACGGCGGCGTTCCGCCCCGCGGGCGGCGCCGCCGTGCCGAGGGGCGTGTCCGTCAGGCCGGACGCATCAGCACCGCCATGCTGCGGTCCACCAGCGTCAGCCGGTCCCCGGCCTCCACCTTCACGCCCGTACCGGGCGGCAGCCCCTCGTCGAGCGAGGTGTCCACGACGGCCTGCCACTGCCGGCCGTGGTCCACCGGCACCACGAACTCCAGGGCCCTGGGCGAGGCGTTGAACATCAGCAGGAAGGAGTCGTCGGCGATGCGCTCCCCGCGCGTCCCGGGCTCGGAGATGGCGTTTCCGTTGAGGAACACCGTCAGGGCCGAGGCGGGAGCCGACTCCCAGTCGCGCTGCTTCATCTCCCGGCCCTCCGGCGTGAACCAGGCGATGTCGGACAGGTCGTCGTGGGTGCCCTCCACCGGCCGCCCGTGGAAGAAGCGGCGCCGCCGGAAGACCGGATGGTCCTTGCGCAGCCACACCATCGCGCGCGTGAAGTCCAGCAGCGGGTGCTCCTCCTCGGGCCACCGCACCCACGCCAGCTCGCTGTCCTGGCAGTAGGCGTTGTTGTTGCCGTGCTGCGTCCGGGCGAACTCGTCACCGTGGCTGATCATGGGGACGCCCTGGGACAACATCAGCGTGGCGACGAAGTTCCGCATCTGCCGGGCCCGCAGGGCGAGCACCTCCGGATCGCCGGTCTCGCCCTCGGTCCCGCAGTTCCAGGACCGGTTGTGGCTCTCGCCGTCCCGGTTGTCCTCGCCGTTGGCCTCGTTGTGCTTGTGGTTGTACGAGACCATGTCGCGCAGGGTGAAGCCGTCGTGGCAGGTGACGAAGTTGATGGAGGCCAGCGGCCGGCGGCCGTCGTCCTGGTACAGGTCCGAGGATCCCGTCAGCCGTGAGGCGAATTCCGCGAGGGTGCGCGGCTCGCCCCGCCACAGGTCGCGCACGGTGTCGCGGTACTTGCCGTTCCACTCGGTCCACAGCGGTGGGAAGTTGCCCACCTGGTAGCCGCCCTCGCCCACGTCCCACGGCTCGGCGATCAGCTTCACCTGGGAGACCACCGGGTCCTGCTGCACCAGGTCGAAGAACGACGACAGCCGGTCCACCTCGTGGAACTGCCGGGCCAGGGTCGCCGCGAGGTCGAAGCGGAAGCCGTCCACGTGCATCTCGGTGACCCAGTACCGCAGCGAATCCATGATCATCTGCAGCACGTGCGGGGAGCGCATCAACAGGCTGTTGCCGGTGCCCGTGGTGTCCATGTAGTAGCGCTGGTCGTCGGTCAGGCGGTAGTAGCGCGGGTTGTCCAGGCCCCGGAAGGACAGGGTCGGGCCGAGATGGTTGCCCTCGGCGGTGTGGTTGTAGACCACGTCGAGGATGACCTCGATACCGGCCTCGTGCAGCGCCCGCACCGCCGACTTGAACTCCAGTACCTGCTGTCCGCGGTCGCCCCAGGAGGCGTAGGCGTTGTGCGGGGCGAAGAAGCCGATGGTGTTGTAGCCCCAGTAGTTGTTCAGGCCCATGTCGACCAGGCGGTGGTCGTTGACGAACTGGTGCACCGGCATCAGTTCCAGCGCCGTCGCCCCCAGCTCGGTCAGGTGCTCGATGACCGCCGGGTGGGCGAGCCCCGCGTAGGTGCCGCGCAACTCCTCCGGCAGCCCGGGATGGCGCATCGTCAGCCCTTTGACGTGGGCCTCGTAGATCACGGTGTGGTGGTAGTCGGTGCGCGGCCTGCGGTCGTCGCCCCAGTCGAAGTAGGGATTGACCACGACCGACGACATCGTGTGCGGCGCCGAGTCCAGGTCGTTGCGCCGGTCCGGCGCCCCGAAGTGGTAGCCGTACACCTCCTCGCCCCATTGGATCGAGCCGCTGATCGCACGCGCGTACGGATCCAGCAGGAGCTTCGCCGAATTGCAGCGCAGCCCGCGTTCGGGATCGTACGGACCGTGCGCACGGTAGCCGTAGCGCTGCCCGGGCATGATGCCCGGTACGTACGCGTGGCGGACGAACGCGTCGCTCTCGCGCAGCTCGATCGCCGTCTCCGAGCCGTCGTCGTGCAGCAGACACAGCTCTACTCGGTCCGCGGCCTCCGTGAAGACCGCGAAATTCGTGCCGGCGCCGTCATAGGTGGCACCGAGTGGATATGCCTCGCCAGGCCAGACCTGCATGGATACGACTCTTTCAGGTGTGCGGCGCCACGGGGAGCGCCTTCGGTCCGAGTCTCCCCGAAAGTGATGGAACCGTCCCCGCCGTGCCCCCCTCCTACCGTGCGGCCAGTCGGTAGCCGTGGTACGCCCGTGCACGGGCGTGCCGCTGGTGCGCGTGCACACTCCCGGGGACAGAGGTGGAGTGGCCGGATCCTGCGCACCCGATGGTGCACCGCCGCCCGCGTGTGGCGGCGGTCGGGCGCGGCTGCCGCGGTGGCGGGGGTCGCTGCGGCGGTCGCGACCGCCGCAGGGCGAGGTGGAGCGCGCCCCACCGCACCCGGCCCCGCTGTGTACGGCGCCCGCGGGCGGTCCGTGCCGCCGACGGCGCCCGCGGGGAAGCGGGACATCCGTACCTCCTGCCGTGCCGGTCCGGCACGGCCGCCTCCGCGCCCACGTTCGCACACATGTACGGACTGGGTCGTCCCGCCCCGGCGCCGCCCCCCTCCGCCCGCCGGGTGCCACTATGAATCCGCTCACTCCACCTGCCGACGGTGGTGGGAACGGACAAGCGGAATCGTGCAGTTGGGAAATGACCCTGTCCATCCGGCTGCATCGCCGACCGCTCCCGGAGTACGCTTCCTTGATCGTTGAGACGGGGTGTGCCCGGGGGACTGGAAGGCGGTGCGCGGGTGGGCTCGGGAGGGCTGGAGCTGCCCCCTGGTGACGAGGGTCACGAGGGGAACTCCACAGACGTCCCGCCCGGCACGGTGTCCCTGGCCAGGCCGATGGAGCCGAACTCCATCGGCCCGGAGCTGGACTGGGACGCCGACGCCTGGCGTGAGGTGCGCACGCGCGCCCAGCGCGCGGGGCGGGCGTACATATGGCTGAACCTGGTCGAGCAGCGGCTGCGCGCCGTGGTGACCGCCGTGCTGCGGCCCGTCTACGAGCCCGTCCACGGTGACGACTGGGTGGTCGCCGCGGCCGGACCCGCCGGCCAGGAGTGGGTCCAGCGCGCCGTCGCCGTCCGTGAGGTGAGCCGCCGCAAGGGCTACCTGCTCGACCCCGCCGACGACAACGTCATCAGCTTCCTCACCCTGCCCCAGCTGCGCGAGCTGATGGTGCAGCACTGGCCCTGCTTCGAACCGTACTTCGACGACCGCCGGGACCTCGAACTCGCCCTGGACGAGCTGGAGGTCACCCGCAACGTCGTCTCCCGCAACCGCGCCCTGTCCGAGACCGTGCTGAACCAGGCGGAACGGGCGTCCGCCCGGCTGCTGGAGATGCTCGGCACGGGCGGCGACGTGCCCTCCGCGCGCCGTCTCCCCGTCGACGCGGTCGAGGACCTCGTCGGTGACCGGTACGCGGACGTCGTCGCCGTGCACCCCGACCGGGTGCGGCTGCTGCGCCAGTTCCCGGCCGAGGACATCTTCGGCGGCGCGCGCCGCCTGGACGCGTTCGGGATCGGCCTCAACCTGCTCGTGCAGAACTTCTCCGGGCGGCGCCTGGTCCGGCTCGCCGAGGCCGGCTGCCGCGTGCGGCTGCTGTTCCTCAACCCGGCCTCCAGCGCGGTGAAGCGACGCGAACGGGAACTGGGCCTCAAGCGTGGGGAACTGAGCCGCTCGGTCGAGATGAACATCCTGCACATGCGCCGGGTCCGCTCCCGGCTGCGGGACCAGGGGGCATTCCAGATCCAGGTCTACGACGAGACGCCCCGGTTCACCGCCTACCTCGTCGACGGCGACGGCTCCGACGGCATCGCGGTCGTGCAGGCCTACCTGCGGCGGGCCCGCGGCATGGAGTCACCGGTGCTGGTCCTGCGCAACGGCGACCGGGTGGTCACGTCCGACGGGGCCGGCGAAGGGGGCCTGTTCTCCACCTATCGCGAGGAGTTCGAGCTGTCCTGGGCGGATTCGCGCCCTGTGTCGTGAACCGTCCGGCGGGCGTGCCGTGTCCGGGCTGTGTCCTGCCGGACCCCGAGCGGAACGCCCGCGTCGGACTGTCAGTGGCGCGTGCGAAGGTGGAGGCCACTGGGGGGAACGCACCACCACGAAGGGGGACGCCATGGCCTGGCACCGCGAGCTGCTGATCGGCTTCGACCTGGAGACGACCGGAACGGACGTCGAGGCGGACCGCATCGTCACCGCCGCGGTCGTGGCCCTGGAGCCGGACGGGACCGTGTCCTCGGAGCGGACGTGGCTGCTCGACCCCGGGGTGGCGATACCCGCCCAGGCGTCGGCGATCCACGGCATCTCCACGGACCATGCCCGCCGGCACGGACTCCCGGCCGCGTCCGCGATCGAGGACATAGCGGAGGCCGTCGCCGAGGTCCTGCGCTCGGGGACCCCACTGGTCGTGATGAACGCGCGCTACGACCTGTCGCTGCTGGACCGCGAGTGCCGGCGGTACGGGCTGCGGTCGATCACCGAGCGGCTCGGCACCACGCCCTCGCCGGTCGTCGACCCGCTCGTGATCGACAAGCATGTCGACCGCTACCGCAAGGGCAAGCGCGCCCTGTACGCGCTGTGCGCGCACTACGGCGTGGCGCTCGACGACGCGCACGACGCGAAGGCGGACGCCGTGGCCGCCGTCCGGGTGGTGCGGAGCATGGGGGAGAGACACCGGCCCGTCGGCGCGATGTCCCTGACGGACCTGCACGAACTCCAGGTGCGCGCGGCGGCTGCCCAGTCGGCCTCGCTTCAGGCGTACCTGAGGCGGACCACGAACCCGGCGGCCGTCGTGGAGCCGGCCTGGCCGGTCATTCCGCGCAGCCGGTGACCGGGGCACCGAAGGCCGCTTCGGGTGCGGGAGCCGGCCCGCGGAGGTGTCCGGGGCATGTTCCCGAGCGCCGCGGCAGGCAGCCGCAGCGCCGCCACGGCCCTGCTTGACCGAGCGCAATCGTGCATCACGGCCACGGGACGCGTCCCGGTCGAGGCGGTTCCTCGCCGGTGCCGCCGGTCCCGGGGCTGCGCGGTGGCCCTGCCGCAGAGCGGTCCGGTGACCGTCACACCCCGGTGCTCACCCCGGGCACCGGGCCGGTCCTCGCCCCGGGCACCGGGTCGGGCACCGGGCCGGGCGTCGGGTCGGCCGAAGAGGGACGCGCCGCCGCGCCGGGGTGACGGGCCGCCGGCAGCGCGGCCGCCCGGCCGGTGGGTTCCTCGACGGGTGGCACCGGGGCCGTGCCGGGACGCGCCCCGGGGGAGAGTCCCCGACAGCCGCTTCCGCGGTCACGGGCCTTCGCGGTACGGCGGACGGCCCGGTCCCGCGCGGCGCCCTCCTCGGCAGCCGTCCGCGCGGCCCGGTGGGCGCGTTCCACGGCCTGGGCCCGGTAGCCGGCGGCGATCATGAGCGCCGCGCCGAGGGCGGTGAGCGGGGTGAAGCGCTCCCCGGCGAGCGCGACGCCCACGGCCGCGGCCCACACGGGTTCCGTGCCCAGCAGGAGACTGGCCCGGCTTGCGGAGGTGCGCTGCACCGCCCAGGTCTGCACGAGGAAGGCGAAGACGCTGCAGAACAGGGCCAGGTAGACCAGCTGCCCCCAGGTCCCGCCCGATGCGCGGACCAGGTCCGGCAGTCCGCCCGCGGACAGCGGCAGGAACAGTGCCGTACCGACGAGGGTCTGCACCGCCGTCAGGTGCACCGGCCGCACCGTTCGCCGAGCGGTGATCCGCCCGACGAGCGCCACATGACCGGCCCGCACCCCGGCCGCGCCCAGCATCAGCAGATCGCCGAGGCGCGGCGCGTGGAAACCGTTGCCCGACATCAGCAGCGCGACGGCCGGGACGCACAGCCCGGCAGCGGCGTAGAAGGAGGCAGGGAGTCCGCCGGGATGCCCGGCGCGGTCCAGCAGCGGGGTGAGCACGATGGCCAGGCTGATGATCAGCCCCGCGTTGGCGGCGGTCGTGTGGGCGACCCCGTATGTCTCCACCACCAGCACCGCGGCCTGCGTCAGCCCCAGCGGCAGTCCGGCCCGCACCTCGTCCCGGGACCACCCGCTCCGCAGAGCCGCCACCATACCGAGACAGACGAGGGCGGCGAGGGCGTAGCGGGCGAACAGCACCGTGAGCACGGGCAGGGCCGCCGCAGCCGTCTGGGCGGACAGGTAACTGGAGCCCCAGACGAGGGCGACGAGCAGGAGTACCACGTCGGTACGGCGGGTGTCGGTCACCCGCCCACGGTGCACCGCCACCGACCGTGCAGCCCACTACCACTTACTGAAAGGATCTTTCAGTTCTCCTTCATCGGCCTCCTACACTGCGGGCATGGACGAACGGCAGCTGCGGATTCTGCGGGAACTGGGCGAACTGGGCAGCGTCAGCGCGGTCGCCGAGGCGATGCTGGTGACACCGTCGGCGATCTCACAGCAACTGCGGCTGCTCCAGCGCTCCCTTCCGGTGCCGCTCACCGAGAGGCAGGGCAGGCGGCTGGTGCTCACCGACGCCGGGCAGGCGCTGGCCGCCGCCGCTGTCGAGGTGGAGACCGCGCTGGCGCGGGCCCGGGGCGCCGTGGAGGAGTTCGCCGCCCGGCCCGACGGCGAGGTGTCGGTGGCGGCGTTCCACAGTGCGGGCGCGGCGTTCTTCCCGCTGCTGCTGCGCTCCCTGTCCGCACCCGGCATGCCGCGGGCAGCCCTCGCCGACGAGGACGTGGCGCAGGAGGACTTCCCGCGGCTCACCCGGGAGTACGACCTGGTGCTGGCCCACCGCCTCGACCACGCCCCGGCATGGCCGGGCACGGTGATCGCGACGACACTGCTGCGCGAGCCGCTCGACGTCGCCGTGCCGGCCGGTCACCGACTCGCGGCCAAGCGGCGCGTCGCCCCGCTCGACGTGGCCGACGAGCCGTGGGTCACCGTGCACGACGGCTTCCCGGTGCTGGCGACGATCGAGGCGATCGCCGCCGCGGCCGGCCGCCGGCTCCGGCTCGCGCACCGCATCAACGAGTTCGCGGTGGTCGCCGAGGTGGTGGCCGCCGGAGGAGGCATCGCCCTGATGCCGCGCTGGACCATGCGTGCCCACCCCGGTATCGTCCTTCGCCCCCTCAGCGGTGTGCGGGCCCGACGGCACATCGACGCCCTCCACCGCCCCGAGCGCACGGCCCGCGCGGCCGTCCGTACCGTCCTGACCCAACTGCGCCGGGCCGCCCGGACGATCCAGGACCGTGAGGCCCGGGCGCCGTAGGCGCCCGGCGTTCCGCGAGGCACCCCGGACGGGCCGTGGCCGCCCCCGCGCGGCCGGTACCTGCGGGACCGGTGCGCTCGATCCGCCGGGCCCGGCGATCAGAACGGATACCAGCGCACCGTCTCGTCCCCGTCCCGCAGGGACGCCACCCGCCGTTCGAACTCGGCCAGCGCGCCGGGGTTTCCCGGCGCGTGCTGGGCCACCCACGCGCAGCTCGCCGTCTCCCGCGCGCCCCGCAGTACCGGGCACCCCTCCCACTCCCGCACGTCCCAGCCGTAGGCCGCCGTGAACGAGTCGTACGCGGACGCCGGCAGCCCGTAGCGGTCGCGGGAGAGGGCCATCACCACCAGGTCGTGCTCGCGGAGATCGGCGGAGAAGGTCTCCAGGTCGACAAGGACCGGACCGTCGGGACCGATGTGCACATTGCGCGGCAGCGCGTCGCCGTGGATGGGCCCCGGCGGCAGCCGCGGGGTCAGGGCGGCGGCAGCCTCGGCGAAACCGTCGCGGCGCCGACGCAGATACGCGGCGTCCGCCGGGTCGATCGCCTCCCCCGCGAGGCGGAGCCAGCGCCCCACCCCGCCCAGCAGTTCGCGCGGCGGCAGGGCGAAGGAGGGCATGGGCAACGCGTGCACGCGCCGGAGCAGTGCGGCCAGGTCCTCCGGCTCGGCGGGCCGCAGCGGGTCGGGCAGCCGGTGCCACACCGTCACCGGGTGCCCCGCCACCAGCAGCGGCTTCGGTGCGGCGGCCCGGACGGCCGGCACGCCCTCCCCGGCGAGCCACAGCGCGACGTCCAGTTCCCGGCGTGCCCGGTCCAGCAGTTCGGCGTCCCGGCCCACCTTCACGACCAGGTCACCGGCGGCGAACACCGCGTTCTCCCCGAAGGCGAGCAGCCGCGCGTCCCCGGCCGGCCCCGGCAGCACCCGGGCCGCGGCCAGTACCTCCCGTGCGCGTGCCTCGTCCATGGTCCGCCTCCGTGTCCCGTTCCCGCGTCCCGCACCTGCGCGGTCGACGGTCAGTCTCGCACCGGCCGGGCGGCGGCCGGCGGCGGGCACGGCCGAGGGCCCACCGGAGACCGGCGGGCCCTCGGGGCGCGTCACACCCGCAGTGGTTCGCCCCGGTCGTCGCGGGGAACGGGACCGGCGATCGCCTCCGGCGCCTCGTCGTGGGTGAGGTCCGGCAGCCGGTGCAGCCACGACGGCAGGTACCAGTTGCGCTCGCCCAGCAGGGCCATCACCGCCGGCAGCAGCACGCCGCGGATGACGGTGGCGTCGATGAGCACCGCGGCGGCCAGGCCCACGCCCATCTGCTTCATCGACTGCATGGACAGTGTGCCGAAGATCGCGAAGACGGCGACCATGATGACGGCGGCACCGGTCACCACTCCGGCCGTGGTGACCACCCCGTGCGCGATCGCGTCCCTGGTCGTCCGGCCGCGCAGCCGCGCCTCGCGGATCCGGGAGACCACGAACACGTGGTAGTCCATCGAGAGGCCGAACAGGATCACGAAGAGGAACAGCGGCAGCCAGGTGACGATGGCGCCGACGCCCTGCGCGCCCACCAGTGACGCGCCCCAGCCGTGCTGGAACACGGCGGCGAGGATGCCGTACGCGGCGCCCACCGACAGCAGGTTGAGCAGGATCGACGTGATCGCGATCGTCAGCGAGCGGAACGACAGCAGCATCAGCAGGAAGGCGAACACCACGACGAACGCGAACACCGGCACCACCGAGCCGACGAGTTGGTCGTTGAAGTCGTGCGATCCCGCGACCTGCCCGGTGATCGGCGCCTGCACGCCCGCCACTCGGCCCAGCGTCGCCGGACGCACCTCGTCTCGCAGCTTCTCCAGGCTCGCGCCCGCGGCGTCCCGGTCGGAGCCGCCCACCAGCGGGACGTAGACGAAGGCCACGTCCTGCGCCTCGTGCACCCTGATGTCGACCGGCCCGCGTGAGGCGCCCGACGAGATCGCCCGTTCCCTGAACGCGGCCAGTGCCTCCCGCACCTGGGGCGCGTCGATGTCCCGGGCCTCGACGACGACCTCCGCGGGCTCGGTGCCGCCCGGGAAGGCGTCGTTGATCCGGTCGTACGTCTGCACGATGGGCAATGTGTCGCCGAACTCCTGGTCCAGTGTGAGCTGCTGGGTCTTCATGCCCAGCGCGGGCGCCGCCACGGCCAGCAGCGCACCACCCGCCGCGACCACCGAGACCACCGGGCGGGCCAGCACGCCGCGCAGCACCGCGCTCCAGAACCGGCTGCCGCTGTCGCCCATGCCGCCCCGGGTGCGTCGACGCCGCCCGAGGAAGGGGATCCGGCCCTTCTCGACACGCTCGCCGAGCAGCGAGAGCAGCGCGGGCAGCACCGTCACCGAGCCGACCATGGCCACGGCGACCACCATCAGGGAGGCCAGGCCCATCGCCTCGAACTCGGCGAGACCGGTGAACAGCATGCCCGCCATCGCCACGCACACCGTGACGCCGGACACCACGATCGCCCGGCCGCTGGTCGCGGCGGCGATGCGCAGCGCCGTCCCCGGATCCCGTCCCGCCTCCCGCTCCTCCCGTTCGCGGCGCAGGTAGAACAGGCAGTAGTCGACGCCGACCGCCATACCCACCAGCAGCATGACGGAGCCGGCGGTGTCGCTCATCGGCATCAGATGGCTGACGACACCCATCAGGCCCATCGTCGCCATGATCGCGGTGATCGCCAGCAGGACCGGCAGCAACGCCGCCACCAGCGCGCCGAAGGCGATCAGCAGAATGCCGAGGGCCACCGGCACGGCGGAGTACTCGGCCTTCCGGAAGTCGTCCCCGAAGGCGTCCTTGTACTGCTTCGTCATGCTCGCGCCGCCGATCTCCTCGATCCGCAGCGAGGAGTGGCCCCGCCCGACGCCCCGGACGGCCTTGAGGACCGGCTCCACCCGCTCGTGGGCGGTGTCGGCGGCACCGCGCATGTCGAACTGCACCAGCGCGCTGCGGCCGTCCTTCGAGATCGTCCGCGTGTCGTACGGGGACGTCACGTCCGTCGCCTGCCCGGTGCCCTCGACGGCTTGTACGACGTCCGCGACCGCGGCCCGGAACTCCGCGTCGGTGGCCTTCAGTTCACCGTTCCTCGCCTGGATCAGGACGCTCTCGCTCATGGGCTCGTCGATCCCCGCGTCCTCGATGATCCTCGCCGCGGTGTGCGTCTCGCCCCCGAGCTGGTCGCTGTCCTTGACGTCCACGCGGCCCGCCGCCGTCCCCAGCCCCATCGCCAGGGCGACGAACAGCAACCAGATACCGACGGCCGCCCACCGGTGCCGGGCGCTCCAGCCGCCGGCACGCGCGGCGAGACCCCGCACCCGCGTTTCTCCACTCCTCATGACGGGCCTGCCCCCTCGTGCGCGGCGACGACCCCGTGCCGTCACCTTCACCTACGAAGGTAGGGACGGAATAAGGCCATCTCGTCCTGCTGCCCGGTGAAGTCCGGTACCCCCGGCTCCTCTCCCCGGAGCGCGCGCCGTCCCCACCGGGGAGGAGCCTGGCCCCTACACGTACCTGCGGCGTCTCCGGGAACGGTGTCAGGGTCGCCGGTGTCCCGGTCCGCAACCGAGGCCCGCGGCGCCGGAACGCACGGTTGTCGAACAAGTCACAGCCGCCGGGAGATGTTGATCTGCGGCCGTCGACCCGTCAGAGTTTCGCGCATCCCGCCCCGGGAGGCCGGCGTCGCGTCCGTCCCCGGCACACGGCCGTCGTGCTCGCCCCCACGGAGCACGACGGCCGCCTAAGGTGAAGACGTGACGACGATGTACGCGGCGCTGCTGCGCGGAATCAATGTGGGTGGCAGCCGGAAGCTTCCCATGGCCGACCTGCGAACTCTGATGGAGGAGCTCGGCCACGCCCGCGTGCGTACCTATCTGCAGAGCGGCCAGGCCGTCTTCGGCGCCGACCGTGGCGATGAGGACGCCCTCGCCGCCGAGCTCGCCCGGGCGATCGAGGAACGGTTCGGCTTCCCCGTGGACGTGATCGTGCGCGACCACGCGTATCTGCGGGCCGTCGCCGAGGCCTGCCCGTTCCCCGCCGCCGAACTGGAGCCCAGGCAGTTGCACGTCACCTACTTCTCCGGGCCCGTCGCCGCCGAGCGCTACGCGTGCATCGACCCGGCCGCCCACCTGCCGGAGGAGTTCCGCCTCGGCGACCGCGTTCTGTACCTGTACGCCCCCGAGGGCCTCGGCCGCTCCAGACTCGCCGACGCGCTCTCCCGGGCCCGCGGGACCGACGCCCTGATCGCCACCAGCCGGAACTGGAACACCGTCACGAAGCTGGTGGAGCTGACCGAACCCGCGTAGCGGAGCGCAGCCCCGCAGGTGGACCATGCGGAACGCCGCCGATTGGGCCGGGACACCGCCCCAATCGGCCGCCTAGCGTCGCCTCCATGACCCACTCCTCGCCCACCCGCGTCGACTTCTTCTTCGACCCCGCCTGCCCCTTCGCCTGGATCACCTCCCGCTGGCTGCTGGAGGTCGAACGGCATCGACCGCTCGACCTGCGCTTCCGGGCGATGAGTCTGTACCTGCACAACCTCGGCAACGAGCTGCCCGACTGGTACCGCGAACTGGTCGACAAGTCGATCGGCCCGGTCCGGGTCGCCGTGACCGCCGCCGAGCAGCACGGCGAGAAGGTGCTCCGCGACCTGTACACCGCGTTCGGCACCCGCATCCACGAGCGGAAGCAGCAGGACTACGACGCCGTGGTCACCGAGTCCCTCACCGAACTCGGGCTCCCCGCCGACCTCGCCGCCGCCGCGCACGACCCGTCCCGCGACGCCGCCGTGCGCGCCGCCCACGAGGCCGGCGCCGAACCGGACTCCGGCGGGTACGTCGGCACCCCCACCCTCCACGTCGACGGCACGGTGTGGTTCGGGCCGGTGCTGCGGGCCGTCCCGCGCGGTGCGCGGGCCGCCGAACTCTTCGACAGCTTCCGCACGCTGGCCACCGACCCGGACTTCTTCGAACTCAAGAGGACCCGCACCGGCGGCCTGTCCTTCGGCTGAAACCCGCCCGGGCCGCCCTACGCCGTCTCGCCCCGCCACTCGCCGTCCCGGCGGGCCCACCGCACCGCCGGACCCATCGCGAGCCCCGCCACGGCGAACAGGACGCCCAGCACCGCCCAGCCCGCCGAGCCGTGGGCGATGGCGGTGACGGTCACCAGGGCCGGGCCGGCCATGAGGCCCGCCGACATGCCGGCGCCGAACACTCCCTGGTAGACACCGTGGGCGCGGGCGTCGGCGAGGGCGTAGCCCAGCGTCCAGCCGCCGGCGGCCGACAGCACCTCGGCGAAGACCTGGACCACCGCGCCCGCGGTCAGCGCGACCACCGCCCACACCGGGCACAGCCCGGACGACAGCGCGTACACCGCACAGGCCGCCGCCAGCAGCATCCCGGACCAGCCCATCGCCCGCACCGCGGACGGCACCTGGGCGGCGCGCCGAGCCACCCGCACCTGGAGCAGCGCCACCAGCACACAGTTGACGATCATCAGCAGGGCCGCCGTCCAGCGCGGCGCGTCGGTGCGCTCCACGATCCACAGCGGCAGCCCGACCTCCGCCAGCGAGTACTGCACGACCAGTACCGCGTTGAGGACGGTCACCGCCAGGAACGGCAGGTCCCGCACCGCCCGCCAGCGCTCCGCGCCCGGCACGGCGGAGTCCGGCGACAGCCGCTCGGCCACGTGCGGTGCCAACGGCAGCCGGGGCAGCAGCAGCGCCGGCCCTGCGAAGGTCACGGCGTTGACCAGGATGACCGTCACATACGCGGCCCGCGTGTCCAGTTGGAGCGCCACCGCACCGAACACGCCGCCCACACCCGTGCCGACGTTCACCACCATCCGCAGGTACGCCCGCGCCTCCACCCGGGTCGCAGCCGGC
Organism: Streptomyces sp. MUM 2J; assembly: GCF_022414535.1. Taxonomy (GTDB): domain Bacteria; phylum Actinomycetota; class Actinomycetes; order Streptomycetales; family Streptomycetaceae; genus Streptomyces. Next base: position 36,737 of record NZ_JADWYM010000001.1, on the reverse strand, counting down.
AGCACGTCCGCGTACAGTGCTCCCTGCACCCCACGGCTCGCCATCTGCAGCGCCGTCGCGCACACCACGGCGACGAGGAAACCGGCGTACGAGTGCACCAGCGCGTACGACGCCGTCGCCACCCCGGTACCGCCCCACAGCAACGCGCCGACCCGTCGTGCACCCCACCGGTCAGCGGTCCGGCCGGCCGGCACCCCGGCCGCCACGCCGACCAGCCCCGCGATCGTCAGCCCGGCACCGACCGCGGTCGTGTCCAGGCCGACGATGCGGGTGAAGTACAGCACGCCGAGAGGGAAGCAGAGTCCGTTGCCGACCGAGTTGACGAGCGTCAGCACGCTGGCGCGGCGCAGCACGGGATCGGCGGGCAGCAGCCCGGCCGTCCGGGTGGCCCGCTCGGGCGCGGGGGAGCCGGGCCGGCCGGAGGTCCGGGAGGCTGGTGTCGTGGTCATGCACACAGCCAACCCGGCCGCCCAACGGCATCGGCAATGATTTAGCGTGGGGCTCAATGATCGAATTCCGCTTCGCCGTCGGCGACCTCGCCACCACCTCCTTCGCCTACTCCCCGCTCCAGGAGGCGGTGTTCTCCCTGCGGTGCCTGCACGACCCTGCCCGCTACCCCCACCACCGGCCGTGGCTGCGCCGGATCCGCCCGCACCTGGACCTCCTCGACCGGGACCTGCTCACCGCGCTCGTCTCCCCCTGGCTGTGGATCCCGGACTTCCTCACCCCGCGCCCGCACCGGGCCCGTCCCGGCTTCGCCGAGGAACTCGACCGGCTCGCCGCCACCCCGCCGGACGTCGTCGACGCCGACTTCCGCGCGACCTACCGCACCCCGCAGGCCCTCCCGCCCGTCGTCGACCGGGGTCTCGCCGACCCCGGGGCGTTCCTCGACCGCATCACGACCGTCCTCGACGCCTACTGGCACACCTGCCTGGCCGCCGCCTGGTGGCCGCGCGCGCAGACCATCCTGGAGGCGGATCTCGCCCACCGCGGGCGGGTCCTGGCGGAACAGGGCGCGGGGGCGCTGTTCGCAGGGCTCGACGACCGACTCACCTGGACCTCGGGTCTGCTGCGCCTGTCCACCCGGGACACCCTGCCCGCGCCGTGGACCGACGTCGGCGTCGACGGCCGGGGCATGGTGCTGCTGCCCACGTTCTTCGCCCGCGGCGCCCAGCCGCTGCTCGACCCCACCCGCCCGCCTGTGCTCATGTACCCGGCCCGCGGACGGGCCCGGCTGTCCGAGGAACCTCCCCCGGTCACCGACGAGGCACTGGCACGCCTCCTCGGCCGCCCCCGCGCCCGCCTGCTCGTCCTGCTCGCCGAACCGGCCTCCACGACGGAGCTGGCCCACCGCCTCGACGTCACCCCCGGCGCCGTCAGTCAGCACCTGGCCGTCCTCTACGACGCGGGCCTGCTCACCCGCACCCGCAGCGGACGCGTCGTCCGCTACGCCCGCACCCCGCTCGGCGACGGGCTGTGCCGCTAGGCCGGGCATCGAGAGCGGATCCCAGGGTCCGATGACGGGGACCACAAGGGCCGGCGCGTGGGGAGCCCGGCAGCAACCGCCTCGAAAGGCCCCGCGAGGTGGGCTACCCACCACGTCGGGGTCGCGGTCCGCCACGAGGCGACGGTCCTCGTCGCGGCCGTCGCCGAGCGGCCGGGACCACACACCCGCACCGGCCTTCCACCAAGCCGTTTAATCCTTTGCCGAGGGCCGGGCGGTCCGGCTAGATTCGCCCCGCCGTCCACGTTGTTCCGGACCGGCACCGTCTACGAGGAGGTGTGGAGCACATGCGCAGGAGTGCCCGGCAGTTGAGCCCGCGTACCGGCCTTTTCCACCTCCTCACGACGGAGACACCTTGTCCCTCTGCATCACCCCACTGACCGACCCCGCTCACGGACCGCACAGCCGGCGCCAGGCGTGGCTGGCGTCCGACGCCGATTCCATCCCCGTCGGGACGGCCTTTCTGCGTCTGTTCGTCGCTCCCGGCCAGGAACACCTGGCCGAACTGACCCTCCAGGTCCATCCCGCGGAGCGACGCCGGGGCGTCGGTTCCCGGCTCCTCGACGCCGCCGTGGCCGCGGCCCGGGAAAACGCCCGACGCTGCGTCATCGCGCAGGCCGAGGCAGGATCGGCCGGCGACGACTTCGCGACGGCGCGCGGTTTCCGCAGGGTTCTCACCCTGATGTACTCCCGCCTGGCGCTGGCCGGCGTGGACACCACCGCACTCGCCGGGATCATCGCGCGTCCGTATCCCGGCTATCGGCTGGTGTCATGGCAGGGAACCGTTCCCGACCACCTTGCCCAGACGTTCGCCGCCTCACGTCGTGCCATGGACGACATGCCCATGGACGACACCGACTACGGCACGGTGACCTGGGACGTGGACCGGGTCCGGGCAGCCGCGAAGGCCGTCGAAGAGCGGGGCGACCGGCTGCACACCGTCGTCGCCGTCACCACCTCCGACGATTCGATCGCCGGGTTCACCGAACTCGTCGTCCCCGGCAACGGCACGGGTGACGGCCAGCACTACGGCACCGGGGTACTGCCCGAGCACCGTGGACACGGCCTCGGCCGATGGATGAAGGCGGAGTCGATCCGGCAGGCCCACGAGCGGTATCCGGAGCTCGGTGGCCTGCTGACCGACACCGCCAGCAGCAACACGCACATGAGACGGATCAACGACGGTCTCGGCTACACGCACGGGCACACGACACACCAGCACCAGTTCGACCTCTAGCGGCGAACGGACGGGCCGGACGCGGGCGTCGCCCCGCCCGGCCCGTCGGCGCTCCCGACACCCGCCTCAGGAAGGCGACCGGCGCATCTCAGCTTGATCCTCAACGTCTCGCATGGTCGCGCGGGTGGAGGGTGTTCGGGTCCGGGCCGGCGCCGGTGGCCGAGAACTACGGCCAGACCGGCGGTGCGTCACGGTCACGGGGTAGGTGAGCGAGATCCGGCTTCCCACCACGGTTGATCAACTGCACTTCAAGTGCTTGACGATCGATTGGCTTCTTGCGCCTGTTTCGGTGGTGATCCAAAACTCGACGTCTGATTCGTACTGCCGCGCCCCGCCACAGTCATGATTAAACGGGTAGTCAATTCTGCTCGTACTGTTCGCCGTCCCAAGTTTGACACGCCCGTATGACGGATCTGAGAACGTATGATTTTCCTCTGCCCATCCAGAGCCTTTGACGCCCTTGAAGCCGAAACCTTCTGCGTTTCCGCGGGGATCGGTGAAGTAGACGCTGATGTAAATAAGCGATCCTTCCTGGTACATTACCGTCTTCACGATATGGGGAAGGAGGTTCCGGCGCACGAGGCCTGCCAGGAACTCGCCGCCTTTCGCTGTCGCTCCAGGCGCGTACTGCTTGTGCGTGCAAGCGGGGGTCACGGCGCAAGCGGCAGCGAGTTCCAGACGGTGGTCCGCTGCTCCTGTTTGGGTGCCAGCGCCCCCGCATACGGGGTCGGCGGGAAGGCAGAAGCTCTTTACCCGGTCGGAGCCGAGTCTGGCAGCCGGGAGAGGGGCGACCGCAGTCTTGATTCCCCAGGCCCCCACCCGGGCGATGCCCTTCGCCGCGGTACCGTTTTCTTGGGGATCGCCGTAGAGTGCAACCCCGTCCACCTTGTCCAGGATTCTTGTACCCGCAGCATCCGCCAAGTACTTGTCGACGATCCATGCACCTGAAGAGTATCCGGAGAAAGCGAAGCGGGTAGTGTTTCCACACGCCTTGAAGTAGTCTGTAACTACGGTGCCAATTTCATCGACACCCTTGGATATTTTGGCGTTCCACTCGTCCGCGCGGAAGAGGTTGAAGTAATCCTGCAGCCTGATCTTTCCGTAATCAATGCTCACCTTTTCTATTGTGGTGCCACTGTTCAACTTTCCCTTGAGCGTCTCGTAGGTTTCGTTAATAACTGACGATTCGCCCGCTACTTCATCGGTCCCATGAACGCCGATGAAGGCAATGTCTGGGCAGTTTTGCCGTGTTTGTGGGGGACTCTCGGGTGCGGCGAGTGCATGGGTGCTGGGCACCACTGCAATCGCCAGCGCACTGCAGAGAGCAATCGGGAATCTGCGCGTGCCCGAGAGGGGACGGCTACGTCTCACGGCGCTTTCTCCCTCGTGGACAGTCCGGTGGCCGGCCACGGCAAATCGTCGCATGTGTTCCCTCCACGACCTGGTCCGGTCAACAGAAGGGAGCACCTGGCGCGTTGGCCCAGAAGGAAAGGAACGACCAGGTCTGGGCTCCGATGCGCCCGTCGACCACGATGTCGGCACATCGCTGGAATTCCTTTGTCGCGGCTCGGGTGACCCGGCCCAAGTCTCCGTCCTCGATCAGGTCAGCACCTATGGCCTGATTCAGGTAGCACTGGGCTTGTCTGACCGCGGGCCCGGACGACCCCAGGCGAAGGTTCGGCCGGCTTTTGGTGTAGTCGCATACGTCGTCAGGTCCCTGGGCCGCGAGACTTGTTGGAAGCATCAACTTGTGTGCGGCACTGGCGCTGGTCGCCGAGGTGGTCGTCGGAATGCCGTGCGACGCCGCTACAGCAGGTGCTCCTGCAAGGGAAATTGGAAGGGCCAGGGCCGCTACGGCGTTGAGTAGACGTCGCATTCGGATTACCTCCAGAGAGGTCGCCCTTCTCTCATCGTGCGCTTCCCGTAACCGGACTGCATCTCGGGGAGGGCTGTCGGCGCTGCCTGCATGCCTACCGCATTCGGACGTGGCTCCACTCGCGTTCGTCGCAATCTGATGCTACGAACTGTTCGCACACCGGTCCTTGAGCGGCGCGATGGCTCCCATGCCGAGAGCCCGCGGCTCCCGTCGCCGAGGGCCTCGTCACTGCGGGGCCGGTGGCACGTGGGCAGTGAAGCGCGACCTGCCGCCGCGCTGCCGCTGGCGGCGGGCGCGCCCCGCGACGCTGGCCGGTGGTCCGTTCAGGCGCCGACGGCCGTGAGGCCCGGTACCCGGGTCTCTTCGTAGCGCCGGAGCAGCAGCCGTGCCACCTCCGGTGCGGAGCCGAGGACGTCCGCGAGGACGTCCGCTCCGGCCGCGCCCCGGGCGATGCGGTCCGGGAGGAAGCCGGGGGCCAGGACGTACGGCGCGACGGCCACCCGCTCGCAGCCGTCGGCACGCAGCGCGCGCACCGCGTCCTGTGTGCGAGGCAGGGAGGCGGAGGCGAAGGCAGGCCGCACGGCGCACCAACCGGTGTGCCGCCACTCCCGCGCGATGTCAGCGATCACTGCCCTCGCCTCCGGGTCGCTCGACCCCGCCGAGGCCAGGACGACCCCGGTCGAGGACTTGTCGGCGGGCGACAGCCCCGCCTCGTACAGGCGCCGCTCCAGCGCCGCGAGCAGCAGCGGGGACGGGCCCAGCACCTCCGCCTGCCGGATCCGCAGCCGCGGCGGGGCCCCCCGCAGGACCGCGGGGATGTCCGCCTTGGCGTGGAAGGCGCGGGTCAGCAGCAGCGGCAGCGCCACGACGTCACGGACGCCCTCGGCCGCCAGGGCGTCGAGCACCCCGTGCACGGAGGGGATGTTGAAGTCCAGGAAGCCCGTCTCCACCCGCAGGCCGGGCCGGGACGTCCGCACCCGCTCCACCAGGGCGTGCACGGTCGCGGCGTGCCGCGGGTCGCGGCTGCCGTGGGCGATGACGAGCAGGACCGGAGCGCGCATGACGTACCTCAGTTCCTCACCAGCAGGCCGCGGCTGCGCAGCACCCACCGCTCCAGCGGACTGAAGATCAGCAGGTCGATCGCGATGCCGACGAACAGGATCAGGATGATCGCCTCGAACACCATGGCCATGGAGCTGGCGTTGCGGCCGTTCTCCAGCAGCGCGCCCAGGCCGATGCCCAGGTCGGGCGAGGAGGCGATGATCTCCGCGGCCATCAGCGACCGCCAGGAGAACGCCCAGCCCTGCTTCAGCCCGCCCAGGTAGCCCGGCAGGGCGGCCGGCATGACGATGTGCCAGGCGCCCCGCAGGCCTGTGGCGCCCATGGTGCGGCCCGCCCGCAGGAACAGCGGCGGCACCTGGTCGATGCCGGAGACCAGGCCGTTGGCGACCGACGGCACGGCCCCCAGCAGGATCACCGCGTACATCATCGAGTTGTTCAGACCCAGCCAGATCACCGCCGGCGGTACCCACGCCACGCTCGGCAGCGACTGGAGCCCGGACAGGATCGGCCCGATCGCGGCGCGCACGAACCTCACCCGGGCCACCAGCAGCCCCAGCGGGGTGCCGATGGCGAGCGCGAACAGGAAGCCGAGCAGACCGCGGGAGATGCTCGTCCAGACGAAGTCGAGCAGGGTGCCCTGCAGCCAGGCGTCCCTGAACTCGCCGGCCACGTCGGCCGGGGACGGCAGCCCGGCCGGGTCGTCGACGATCCGCAGCGAGATCAGGCCCTGCCACACCACCAGCACCACGGCGACGGCGACGACCGGCGGCAGGACCTTGTCGATCAGCGTTCTCCGGAACGGGGGGCGGCCCGCCTCGGAGGTCTCCAGGGCGTCGAGGCCGGCCTCCAGCCCGTCGAGGCCGTCCCCGGCGGACGCCTCCACCGGCGTATCGGTCGTCTCAGTGCTGGCCATGACGGCGGATCTCCCCACGCAGTACTTCGGTGATCTCACGGGACAGCTCGGCCACCGGGGCGTCCTCGATCCGGCGCGGCTGCGGGATGTCCACCCGCCACTCACGTGCGACCCGGCCGGGCCGGGACGCCAGCAGCACCACCCGCTGGGCCAGCCGCACGGCCTCCCGCACGTTGTGCGTGACGAACAGCACCGACAGGCCGGTCTCCGCCCAGATCCGGGTCAGCTCGTCGTGCAGCACGTCCCGGGTGATCGCGTCCAGTGCGGCGAACGGTTCGTCCATCAGCAGCAGCCGGCTGTCCTGGGCGAGGGCGCGGGCCATCGCCACCCGCTGGCGCATGCCACCGGACAGCTCGTGCACCCGCTTGCCGTACGAGCCCTTCAGACGCACCAGTTCGAGCAGTTCCTCGGCCCGGCCGCGCCGCTCGCTGCGGGGCACGCCCCGCAGCTTCAGAGCGAGTTCGACGTTCTTCCCGGCGGTCAGCCACGGGAACAGGGCGTGTTCCTGGAACATCAGGGCCGGGCGCCCGTCGGTGCCGATCTCACCCGAACTGGGCCGGTCCAGGCCGGCCACCAGATTCAGCAGCGTCGACTTGCCGCAGCCCGAGGCCCCCAGAAGGGTGACGAACTCGCCCGGCGCGACATCGAGGCTGATGTCGTCCAGCACGAGATGCTGTCCGGTGGGCCCGGCGAAGGACTTCGAGACGCGGTCGATCCGGGCGGCGTACTCGACTGCCTCGGCGCCGGCGCCCTCGGCCTTGACGATCGTCACGGCCATGGTCGTCACCTCCTGGGAATTGCGTGGTCTGGGGGCTTACCTGACACCGAGTCCGGCGTCGCCGACGGTGGGCTCGCCCATCGCCGTGAGGACCCGGTTGAGCGGAGCCACGTCGTAGATGCCGGCCAGCTCCGGCCGCTCCAGCAGCCCGGACCGCACGGCGTGCGCCGCCTGAGCGGCGAGGGTGCCGGCCAGCGGGTCGTCGGTGAACCGGATGGACTCCCATGCCGGGTCGAGGATCTCGTTCGGCAGCGCCTTTCCGGCGTCGGCCCGCAACTGGGCGTTGGCCGCGGCCTTCGCCTCCTGCGGATGGGCGTTGATCCACCGGTTGGTCTCGACCGACGCCTTCAGCACCGCCTCGACGGCCTGCGGGTGCTCCTTGAGGAACTTCTGCGACACGACGATGTTCGTGGTCACGAACTTCCTGTCCGGCCACAGGTCCGACTCGTCGAGCAGCACCTTCGCCCCCTCGGCGACCAGCCGCGACGCGGTCGGCTCCGGCACCCACGCGCCGTCGATCGACCCGGACCGGTAGGCGTCGGGCACGATCTTGTTGTCCGTGCGCACGACCGACACGTCGCCCTTGCCGCTCAGCGCGTCGACCTTCCAGCCCCGCTGCGCGATCCAGTCCAGGAGCGCCACGTCCTGGGTGTTGCCGAACTGCGGAGTGGCGATCCGGCGGCCCTTGACGTCGTCGAGGGTCCTGATCTTCTCCGGGTCGACCAGCAGCTTCACCCCGCCGGACGCGGAACCGCCGACGATGCGCAGGTTCCCGCCCTCCGACCTGGTGTAGCCGTTGATCGCCGGGGAAGGACCGATCCAGCCGACGTCGAGGGAGCCGGAGTTGATCGCCTCGATCTCGGACGGGCCGGCGTTGAACACCTGGTACCTGGCCCGGGTGCCGCCCAGCGCCCGCTGCAGGAAGCCCTCGTGGTGGCCGACCAGGGCCGTGCCGTGGGTCAGGCTGCCGAAGTAGCCGATCCGCACGGAGTCCAGTCCGTCGACCTTGGCCGCACCGGGCACGGCCTGCTGCCGCGCGGGGCCGTCGACGGCCCGGGAGCCGTATCCGCAGGCGGCGAGGGCCAGCAGCGGCAGAGCGGCGAGGACCACGAGGACGCGGCGGGGGACGGACGTGGCAGGCACGGGAGGGGTTCCTCTCGGTGGCCCGGCGGTCACGGCCTCAGGCCGTGGCCGGGAGATCGGCAGGGCGTTTTCGTCGGTGACGGGAGCGGCACGGGCACGGGGTCACGCACATCGCGCCACCCCGCCCCGCCCGCCGCCCGGCACGCCGGACCTCGTGCGGGGGCGCGTCCGGCCGATGCGGGCGCCCTCCGGCACGAACGCCGCGCCGGGGACGGCGGTGCTCTCCATCAGAAGTCCCACCCGTCGTCCTCGGCCGCGTCCTTGACCGGCTCCGGGGCGGCGAAGGACTCGCCGACCATGCCCGCGGTGAGCGTGGTGCCGTCGTTGGGGTCGATGAGGATGAAGGAGCCGGTGCGCCGCGAGTCGGCGTAGGAGTCGACGGGCAGCGGTTCGGCGGTGCGGATCTTCACCCGGCCGATGTCGTTGGCGACCAGCTGTCCCGGGTGCGGGTGCAGGGACAGGTCGTCCAGCGTCAGCCGGGACGGGATGTCCTTCACGATCGCCTTCACCGTGCGGGTGCCGTGCTTGAGCAGCACCCGGTGGCCGACCGTCAGCGGCTGGTCGGCGACGTGGCACACGGTCGCCTCCACGTCCTGTGTGGTGGCCGGCGCGTCCTTGCTGGGCACGAGCAGGTCGCCGCGGGAGATGTCGATGTCGTCCGCGAGCAGCAGGGTCACCGACTGAGGGGTCCAGGCCACCTCGACCGGCTCGCCCAGCAAGTCGATCCCGGTGACCGTGGTGGTCCGGCCGGACGGCAGGACGGTCACCTGCTCGCCGACCCGGAAGCTGCCGGCGGAGATCTGGCCCGCGTAGCCGCGGTAGTCGGGGTGCTCGGCGGTCTGCGGGCGGATCACGTACTGCACGGGAAGCCGGGCGTGGCAGTGCGCCAGGTCGTGGCTGACCGGGACGGTCTCCAGGTGCTCCAGCACGGTCGGGCCGCCGTACCAGTCCATGTTCGCGGAGGGTTCCACGACGTTGTCGCCCTCGAGGGCCGAGATCGGGATCGCGGTGATCTCGGGAATGCCCAGTTCGGTTGCGTAGGCGGTGAATTCCTCGGCGATGGTGGCGAAGACGGTTTCGCTGTGTCCGGCGAGGTCCATCTTGTTGACCGCGAGGACGACGTGGGGGACGCGCAGGAGGGCGGCGATGGCGGCGTGGCGGCGGGTCTGTTCGACGACGCCGTTGCGGGCGTCGACGAGGATGACGGTGAGTTCGGCGGTGGAGGCGCCGGTGACCATGTTGCGGGTGTACTGCACGTGGCCGGGGGTGTCGGCGAGGATGAAGCGGCGGCGGGGGGTGGCGAAGTAGCGGTAGGCGACGTCGATGGTGATGCCCTGTTCGCGTTCGGCACGCAGCCCGTCGGTGAGCAGGGCGAGGTCGGGGGCGTCCTGGCCGCGGTGGGCCGATGCCCTTTCCACCGCCTCCAGTTGGTCGGTGAGGACCGACTTGGAGTCGTGCAGGAGCCGGCCGACGAGGGTGGACTTGCCGTCGTCGACGGAGCCGGCGGTGGCGAACCGCAGGAGGGTGGTGGCCGAGAGCGCCTCGGTGGTGGTCGTGCTCATGGCTAGAAGTACCCTTCGCGCTTGCGGTCTTCCATCGCGGCCTCGGAGAGTCTGTCGTCGGCGCGGGTGGCGCCGCGTTCGGTCAGCCGGGAGGCGGCGATCTCGGCGATCACGGCGTCGAGCGTGGTGGCGTCGGAGTCGACGGCTCCGGTGCAGGACATGTCTCCGACGGTGCGGTAGCGCACGAGGCGCTTCTCGACCGTCTCGCCGTCGTCGGGTCCGCCCCAGTCGCCGGCGGTGAGCCACATGCCGCCGCGGCGGAACACCTCGCGTTCGTGTGCGAAGTAGATCCCGGGAAGGTCGACGTGTTCGCGGGCGATGTACTGCCAGACGTCGAGTTCGGTCCAGTTGGACAGGGGGAAGACGCGGACGTGTTCGCCGGGGGCGTGGCGGCCGTTGTAGAGGTTCCACAGCTCGGGGCGTTGGCGGCGGGGGTCCCACTGGGAGAACTCGTCGCGGAGGGAGAAGACGCGTTCCTTGGCGCGGGCCTTCTCCTCGTCGCGGCGTCCGCCGCCGAAGACGGCGTCGAACCGCTCGTTCTGGATCTTCTCGGTGAGGGGGAGTGTCTGGAGGGGGTTGCGGGTGCCGTCGGGGCGTTCCTTGAGGACGCCGCGGTCGATGTAGTCCTGTACGGAGGCGATGTGCAGGCGCAGACCGTGTGCGGCGACGACGCGGTCGCGGTAGGCGAGGACCTCGGGGAAGTTGTGGCCGGTGTCCACGTGGAGGAGGGAGAAGGGGACGGGTGCGGGGGTGAAGGCCTTCAGTGCCAGGTGCAGCATGAGGATGGAGTCCTTGCCGCCGGAGAAGAGGATCACCGGGTTCTCGAACTCGCCCGCGACCTCGCGGAAGATGTGCACCGCCTCGGACTCCAGAGCGTCCAGGTGGGAGAGCGCGTACGGGCTGCCGGTGCCCTCGGCGAGGGTGGCGACGGTGGTCATGCCAGTCCCCTTTCGCTGAGCAGGGTGTGGACCGCTGTCGCGGACTCCTGCACGGTCTGGTTCTGCGACTCGATCCGCAGGTCGGGCGTCTCGGGCTGCTCGTACGGGTCGTCGACACCGGTGAGCCCGGTCAGCTCGCCCGCGGCCTGCTTGGCGTACAGGCCCTTCACGTCGCGGACGGAGCACACCTCGACCGGCGTCGCCACGTGCACCTCCAGGTACGCCGTCCCGTGCGTGTCGTGCCGCTTGCGCACCGCCTCCCGGCTGTCGGAGTACGGCGCGATGACCGGGACGAGCGCCTTGACGCCGTTGCGGGCGAGCAGTTCGGCGACGAAGCCGATGCGCTGGACGTTGGTGTGCCGGTCCTCGCGGCTGAAGCCGAGCCCCGCGGAGATGAACTCGCGGATCTCGTCGCCGTCGAGCACCTCGACGCGGTGGCCCTCGGCGCGCAGCCGTCCGGCCAGTTCGTACGCGATGGTCGTCTTGCCGGCGCTCGGCAGACCCGTGAGCCAGACGGTGGCTCCGCTCGTCACGTCGGTCTCCTGATGGTTCGTCGTCATCCGTGCAGCCCGCACTCGGTCTTGGCGCGGCCCGCCCAGCGGCCGGCGCGCGCGTCCTCGCCCGCGAGGACGCGGCGGGTGCAGGGGGCGCAGCCGACGGAGGTGTAGCCGTCCATCAGCAGCGGGTTGGTCAGCACGCCGTGCTCGGCCACGTAGGCGTCGACGTCGTCCCGCGTCCAGCGGGCGATGGGGGAGACCTTGACCTTCCGCCGCCGGGCGTCCCAGCCGACCACCGGGGTGTTCGCCCGGGTCTCGGCCTCGTCCCGGCGCAGTCCGGTCGCCCAGGCCCGGTAGCCCTTCAGGCCCTCCTCCAGCGGCTGCACCTTGCGGAGCCTGCAGCACAGGTCCGGGTCGCGGTCGTGCAGCCGGGGACCGTACTCGGCGTCCTGCTCGGCGACCGTCCGACGCGGGGTCAGCGTGATGACGTTGACGTCCATCACGGCCTCCACCGCGTCCCGGGTGCCGAGGGTCTCCGGGAAGTGGTAGCCGGTGTCGAGGAACACCACGTCGACGCCCTTCATGGCGCGGGACGCCAGGTGTGCGACGACCGCGTCCTCCATGGAGGACGTCACGCAGAAGTCCTCGCCGAAGGTCTCGGCCGCCCACTGGAGGATCTCCAGCGCGGAGGCGTCCTCCAGGTCGCGGCCCGCCTGTTCGGCGAGTGCCTTCAACTCCTCGGCGTCACGGTCTTCCTGAGCCGTCGTCATCTGGGGTCCCCTCCGTTGTCGGCTCGCCGGACGCCCCGCGCGAGCAGCCCGAGGAACTTCAGCCGGAACGCGCGGTTGCAGGCCGCGCACTCCCAGGCGCCGTGGCCCCCCTCCGGGGCCTCGCTGGGACGCAGGTCCTCGTCCCCGCAGTACGGGCAGTAGAACGGGGCGGCACGTTCGCTCACGACAGGGCCTCCTCGGACGCCCGCGCCGCCCAGGCCGCGAAGCGCTCGCCGTCCGTGCGCTCGGCCTGGAACCGCTTGAGCACCCGCTCGACGTAGTCGGGCAGTTCCTCGGCGGTGACCTTCAGTCCGCGCACCTTGCGGCCGAAGCCCGGCTCCAGGCCGAGCGCGCCGCCCAGGTGCACCTGGAACCCCTCCACCTGCTCGCCCCGGTCGTCGACGACCAGCTGGCCCTTGAGACCGATGTCCGCGACCTGGATACGGGCGCAGGCGTTCGGGCAGCCGTTGATGTTGATGGTGATCGGCTCGTCGAACTCCGGCAGGCGGCGCTCCAGTTCGTCGATCAGCTGGGAGCCGCGCTGCTTGGTCTCGACGATGGCGAGCTTGCAGAACTCGATGCCGGTGCAGGCCAGCGTCCCGCGGCGGAAGGAGGACGGCCGGGCGGTGAGGTCCAGCGCCTCCAGGCCGTCCACGAGCGAGTCGACCCGGTCCTCCGCCACGTCGAGGATGATCATCTTCTGCTCGACGGTGGTGCGGATCCGGCCCGAGCCGTGCGCCTCCGCCAGGTCGGCGATCTTCGTCAGGGTGGCGCCGTCGACCCGGCCGACCCGCGGCGCGAGACCGACGTAGTAGCGGCCGTCCTTCTGGCGGTGCACGCCGACGTGGTCGCGCCACTGCTGCACCGGCTGCTCGGGGGCGGGGCCGTCGGTCAGGCGGCGTCCCAGGTACTCGTCCTCCAGTACCTGCCGGAACTTCTCCGCACCCCAGTCGGCGACGAGGAACTTCAGGCGGGCCCGGGTGCGCAGCCTGCGGTAGCCGTAGTCGCGGAAGATGGAGAGGACGCCCTCGTAGACGTCCGCGACCTCGTCGCGCGGTACCCAGGCGCCCAGCCGCACGCCCAGCTTGGGGTTGGTGGACAGGCCGCCGCCGACCCACACGTCGAAGCCCGGGCCGTGCTCGGGGTGCCGGACGCCGACGAACGCCACGTCGTTGATCTCGTGCACCACGTCCAGCAGCGGCGAGCCGGAGATCGCGGACTTGAACTTGCGGGGGAGGTTGGAGAACGCCTTGTTGTTCAGGACCCGGCGCTTGATCTCCTCCAGGGCCGGCGTGCCGTCGATGATCTCGTCCTCGGCGATGCCCGCGACCGGGGAGCCGATGATCACGCGCGGGGTGTCGCCGCAGGCGGTCACGGTGGACAGGCCCACGGACTCCAGGCGGTTCCAGATCTCGGGCACGTCCTCGATCCGGATCCAGTGGTACTGCACGTTCTGCCGGTCGGTGATGTCGGCGGTGCCGCGCGCGAACTCCTCGGAGATCTCGCCGACGACCCGGAGCTGCCGGGTGGTCAGCGCGCCGCCGTCGATGCGGACGCGGAGCATGAAGTACTCGTCGTCCAGTTCCTCCGGCTCCAGGATCGCGGTCTTGCCGCCGTCGACGCCGGGCTTGCGCTGGGTGTACAGGCCCCACCAGCGCATCCGGCCGCGCAGGTCGCTGGGGTCGATGGAGTCGAAGCCCCGCTTGGAGTACACCGTCTCAATGCGTGTCCGCACATTGAGACCGTCGTCGTCCTTCTTCAGCTGTTCGTTGCCGTTGAGCGGGGTGAAGTGCCCCGCGGCCCACTGACCCTCGCCGCGGTGTCGGCTCACCTTGCGGCGAGACGAGGAGGCGGCAGGGTTCTGCGGGGTGGCGGCCATGGCGGACACGTCCTTCGGGACAGGCGGAAAGCGACTCTGACCTGCCCTTTTGGCGCACGGAGGCACACGTGCGCGGCGTTGCGCAGGGCAGTCGGGAAGGGGAGCGGGAACGGAATGCTGGCGGCTGTCAGCGCGCCGGACAGATGGCGCTGGACATGCGGCCGAGGTCGACGTGCCGCCGACTCACCAAGGCGATTCCAGTTCCAGGCATGACGGAAGCGTGTCACGGCGATCTGGACACAGTCCAGCTTCGTCCAATATGCGGACACCCTTGTCCCGCTATATGGGACAAGGGTGTCGTCAGTCACACTGGCCGCAAAGGGCCTTGTCGATGCAGGTCAGGCAGGGTAGGCCCCGGGCCACGGGCCCGGCGTCGGCACCTCCGGCTCCTCCTCCACCTCGGTCTCGAAGAGCCGGAAGCCGCGCCGCAGGTAGTTGTCCATGGCGTACTCGCCGTCCTTGCTGCACGTGTGCAGCCACACCCGTTTCGTCTCCCCCCGTCCCGGCCAGCGGTCCGCCAGGTCCCAGGCGCGGGCGGCGCCGTACGACAGCAGATGCCCACCGATCCGCCGCCCGCGGAAGGCCGGGATCAGTCCGAAGTAGACGATCTCCACGACTCCGTCGTCCTGCGGCTCCAGCTCCACGAACCCGGCGGGGGTGCCCCGGTCGTAGGCCACCCAGGTCTCGACCCCGGGCCGGTCCAGGTACTCCTGCCACCGGGCGTGGCTCCAGCCGAGCCGGTCCGTCCACCGGATGTCCCCGCCGACAGAGGCGTACAGGAAGCGGCTGAACTCGGGGGAGGGCACCTCGCCGCGGATGATGCGGACGTCTCCCTCGGGCGCGGGGGCAGGCAGGAGGTCGGTCGGGGACGTCTGTTCGAGGGACCAGGTGGTGACGGGGATGTTGGCCATACCGGCCAGGGAACCATCTACCCCTGCGAGCTGTCGATCGCGTTCAGCCCCTGCGAGAACAGCATCCGCCCGGACTGCGACCAGACCGCTCCGGTCCCCTCCGCCAGCGTCAGCGATCCGGCGGGCGCGCTCCAGCACTGCCGGGTGTCGTCCGGCCCGCACCGCGCCGAGGTGCCGCCGCCGTCCTCCAGGCGCCACAGCATGCCGTGGCCGTCGGCGTTCTCCGCCGCACCGGTGACGTACCAGACCGGCCCCCGCGCCAGCACGCCGCGCACCTCGGTGACCTTCGTCTCGTACGCCGCGTCGGGGACCGCCCGTCCGCGCGGATCGACGGACGGCAGCCCGGCGCGCGCCGGGTCGAGGCTGAGGGAGTAGCGCCACAGCCGCGTGGGGCGCCGGCTGCCCTCGGGCACGGCCTCGCTCGCCACCAGGCTGTCCGGGGAGGTCGTGCGGTCCAGGGCGATGCTGCCGATCCGGGCGTCGCCGGTGAGCCGGTACGCGCCCACGGCCGGCAGTACGAACCGGGCTCCTCCCGCCGACCAGCCGCCCGGAACCCGGCCGACGGCGGTGCTGTCCACATCGGCGCGCTGGACGCGGTCCACGTCGTAGACGTACAGCGCGCGGTCGTCCCGCCCGCCGGCGGTGACCAGGAGCTTGTCGCCGTACCAGACCATGCCGGCGACGGGGGAGGACAGCGCCCGGTAGTCGCGCCCGCCGTCGACCGGCACCGCGAGCAGCGCCCAGGTGTAGGCGAGGCGGTCGGGGTCGGCGGCGTCGATGAAGGCGACGCGGGCCGGGCCCGCGCCGCCGGACGGCGCGGCGGAGGACGCGGCGTCCGTGCCGCCGGACGTCCCACCGGCCGGCCCGTCCTCCGCGGAGCGGGGGCGGGACCAGGCCGACACCAGTACGCGGCGGCCGTCCCAGCGGCCGTCGGCGCGGTCGCCGGGCAGGGCGACCGCGCCCGGCCGCCAGGACCGGGTGTCGGCGGCGCCGAAGCAGTACGCGCGCGTGGCCGCCGGCGCCGTGGGCAGCGAGCGCCGGTCGTCGGCCGGGCACGCGTCCGCGGTGCGCAGGGTGTGGTCGGCGCCCGCGAGGACCTCCGCGACCCCCACGGGCCGCCCCATCGCCGCCGCGAGCCGGTCCAGACCCGCCCGTGCCTCCGGTTCCTCGGCCAGTTGCAGTTGCTCCAGCTCGGCCGTGGAGGCGAGCCGGGTGAGCGGTCCCGGATCGTCGGTGACCGTGGCCTGGGAAGCGCTGATCATGGTGGCGGCGGCGGTGAGGGCCAGGGCGGTCCCCGTCAGGCACGCCCGCAGCGCCCTGCCCCGTCTGCGCCGGCGATGTCTCCCGCGATGCTTCATCGGTCCTCCCGAGACGAGCCAACTGCGCCTGGTGATCCGTGCATTGACCCGAGGAGCAGGTGGGGTGGCCCGTAGAGGATGCTACGGCAGCCGGGCCCCGAGGGGGACGAAGACCGCGCAAATACGCGGAAGATGCCCCCGTCGGTCCCCCTTCGGACCATGATGTCCCCGGCGGTCACGACACGGCGGCGGAGTCGCGCGCCCCGACGACGGCGGGTGCCGTGGAGTGCGGCAGCAGCGCACGCGGGTCCGCCGGCAGGAGCAGGTCCACCTCCGCGCCCTCGCAGAACCGGTACGGCCGGTGGGACAACCAGCACCCCAGGTACCTGCGCACCCGGGACATCTCGGCCCGCACGGTCACCGTCCGGGCCGGGTCGCCGAACATGTCCTCGGCCAGGCCCGCCGCACTGCGGCCGGCGCGGTGGACGGCCAGCAGGTACAGCAGTTCCGCGTGCCGGGGGCTGAGTTCGTGGCTCCAGGAGCCCGCGCCACCGGTGACCGTCACCGTCCAGCCGCGCTGCCGGGAGAGGTCCAGCACGATCCGGGCGGCCCCGTGCGACAGGGCGTCGCCGGCGTCGTCCAGGTGCCGCAGCAGCCAGCCCCCTGCCAGCGGCTCCACCGCGCAGAGGCCCAGGGCGGGCAGCCACCGGTGGCCCGCGGCGAGCGACTTCGGCAGGGCGACACGGCTCGCGTACGGCATCCCCGTCACCGCCGCCGTCCAGCCGTGCCGGTCCACCGCCACCGCCCGGCCGCCCAGCCGCGCCAGGAGCGGCGCCGAGGTCGCCCGCAGCCGTTCCAGGGACTCCAGGTGCCTCTCCCTCAGCCGCGCCTCGGCGAGCCGGGCCACCGAGTCGACCCAGGCGAGGGTCGCCGGATGCATCGTGTCCAGCGGCCCGCTGACGTCGACCACGCCGAGCATGCGCCCGTCGCGCGGATCGGTGATCGGGGCTCCCGCGCAGGTCCACGAGGCGTGCGAACGCACGAAGTGCTCAGCGGCGAACACCTGCACCGGCCGGTGCACCACCGCGGGCGTCCCCACCCCGTTGGTGCCGACGACGTCCTCCCGGCAGTCCGCCCCCGGCCCGAAACCGAACCCGTCCGCCTTGCGCAGCACCGCCGGGGAGCCCTCCCGCCACAGCACCCGCCCGTCGGCGTCCGCGACCACCATGATGTGCCGGGCGGGACCCGTCACCGACAGCAGGCCCCGCCGCAGCACCGGCAGCACATGCCTGAGCGGCGACTCCTCGCGCCGCCGTTGCACCTCCTCGTCCGTCAGCGTCCCCGACCGGAAGCCGTGTTCCGGGTCCACCCCGCTGCGCAGCACCCGTCCCCAGGACTCCTCTATGACCGGCCGCGGCGCGACGGTCGTGCGCCGCCCGGCCAGCGTCGCCTCGCGCACCCTGCTGAGCGCCCGCGCGGCACGCGCCGCGTCGACGGCGGCCAGATGCGTCACGTTCAAGGGCGTCTTCGCCACTGGATCCTCCCGGCAAGGACGTGCGACACGGATGTCAAGCCCTGCGGCCGATACTCTCCGGTCCTGTTCGGCTGGTGTCGCCGCGTGTCCCCATACTGCCGCCCGCCCGTGACGGAGGGGCACACTCCGCTCACGCGGGCCGACAAGTTGCAACCCCTTGCAACTCTGGTGGAGCGCTCGTGTGCTGACCGAGACTTGAGCCACGCCGTCCCGAGCGGCGTCCCCGGCGTCGAACGGGCCCACGCGGCGGGGGTGGTGCCGTGTCGGCGCAGCACCACCCCCGCGTCATCCGACCGGGCGGGCCCGCTCCACGACGGCCGCCAGGTCGAGTGCGGACGGCAGTGTCCCGAAGGCCGCGCCGCCGTCGCCGCCCAGCCGCGCCGCGCAGAACGCGTCCGCGACCTCGGACGGCGCGAACCGCACCAGCAGCGACCCCTGGAGCACCAGCGCGATCCGCTCGGCCAGCCGCCGGGCGCGTCCCTCGACGTCCTCCAGGCCTCCCAGCTCCGTCAGCAGGTTCTTCGCCGCGGTGTCCAGCCGGTGGTCGGCCCCGCGTGCCCGCCCGATCTCCACCAGGTAGGCGTCCAGGGACCGCGGCTCGCGCCGCAGCACCCGCAGCACGTCCAGCGCCTGCACGTTGCCCGCGCCCTCCCAGACCGAGTTCAGCGGCGACTCGCGCACCAGCCGGGGCAGCCCCGACTCCTCCACGTAGCCGTTCCCGCCCAGGCACTCGGCGGCCTCCACCGCCACCGGCGCACACCGCTTGGTCACCCAGTACTTCGCGGCCGGCAACGCGATCCGCAGCAGTGCCCGCTCCTGCTCGCCGCCGTCGTCGTACGCCGCCGCGAGCCGCAGCGCCAGCGTCGTCGCCGCCTCCGACTCGAGAGCCAGATCGGCCAGGACGTTGCGCATCAGCGGCTTGTCGACCAGCCGGCCGCCGAACGCCTCCCGGTACGTGCAGTGGTGCACCGCCTGCGCCACCGCCTGCCGCATCAGCCCCGCCGAGCCGAGTACGCAGTCCAGCCGGGTCGCCGCGACCATCCCCATGATGGTCGCCACCCCGCGCCCCTCCTCACCGACGCGGCGCGCCCAGGTGCCGTCGAACTCGACCTCCGCCGACGCGTTGGAGCGGTTGCCGAGCTTGTCCTTCAGACGCTGGATGAGAAAGACGTTGCGGGACCCGTCCGCCAGCACCCGCGGCACCAGGAAACAGGTCAGCCCCCCGGTTCCGGTCCCTGGGGCCGCCTGTGCGAGCACCAGGAAGGCGTCCGACATCGGCGCCGAGCAGAACCACTTGTGCCCGGTCAGCGCATACGTCCCGGCCTCGGCGAGCGGACGCGCGACGGTCGTGTTGGCGCGCACGTCGCTACCGCCCTGCTTCTCCGTCATGCCCATCCCGAACAGCACGCCCGCCTTCAGCCGCGCGGGCCGCAGTTCGCGGTCGTAGATCATGGACGTCAGCCGGGGCTCCCACTCGGCGGCCAGCTCCGGGTCGGTGCGCAGCGTGGGCACGGCCGCGTGGGTCATCGACAGCGGGCATCCGTTGCCGGCCTCGACCTGCGACCACACCAGGAACCCGGCCGCCCGCCGGACATGCCCGCCCGGCCGTGTCCACGCCGCGGTCAGGCCCGCCGCGACCCCCTTGCCGAGCAGCCGGTGCCAGGCCGGATGGAACTCCACCTCGTCGATCCGCCGCCCGTAGCGGTCGTGGGTGCGCAGCCGTGGCGGGAACGCGTTGGCCTGCACGCCCCACTCCTGGAGCTGCGCCGACCCCGCCGATCGGCCCAGTGCCGACAACTCCCCGCGCACCTCGCCGAGCAACTCGGGGTCCAGGTGCCGCTCGACCGCCGCCACCAGGGCACGGTCGGCGGAGAAGACGTCGTACCCGGTCAGCGGCTCGGGCTGGTTGCTCACCGTGTGCGTGCTGCCTGCCATGTCTCGCAACCTACCCGCCGGCGGGCCGGTCGAGACCGGCCCGACACGGCCAACCGCGGCCGGCGGACGACCCCCGGTGCCACCAGGGGTGAGTGCACCACGTCCCGGCGGATACCTTTAGGGCGTGCAGCCAGCAAGTCAGTCACCCGAGCCGCTCGGCAGCCCCTCCGGCCGTCTCCACCGGGCGCGTGCCCTGTACCGGAACGTCTCCAAGCGCAGGACCGCCTGGCTGCTGCTGAAGGACACCGTCAACTCCTGCATCGAGTACCGCATCCTCGGTCTCGCCGCGGAAGCGGCGTTCTTCACACTGCTGTCGGTGCCGCCGCTGCTGCTCAGTCTCATCGGCCTGCTCGGCTACGTCGACGACTGGACCGGTACCGACACCATCACCAGCCTGGAGAACAACCTGCTGGAGGCGTCCCGGACCGTCCTGTCCGACAAGGGCGTCCGGCAGATCGCGCAGCCGATCCTCGACGACGTGCTGGCCGGCGGCCGGCCCGATGTGATCTCCATCGGCTTCCTGTTCGCGCTGTGGTCCGGCTCCCGCGCGGTGAACGTCTTCGTCGACACGATCACGGTCATGTACGGCCTCGACGGGGTGCGGGGCATCGTCAGGACCCGGCTGATGGCGTTCCTGCTGTTCGTCGTGGCGCTGCTGATCGGCTCGATCGCGCTGCCTCTGATGGTCGCGGGCCCGGACGCGGTCGTGCGGATCGTGCCCTGGTCGGCGACGCTGGTCCAGGTCCTGTACTGGCCGGTCGTCATCGTCCTGTCCGTCGCCTTCCTGACGACGCTCTACCACGTGTCGGTCCCGGTCCGCTCCCCCTGGATCGAGGATGTGCCCGGTGCCCTGGTCGCGCTGGGCATGTGGGTGCTCGGCAGCTTCCTGCTGCGCATCTACCTCCAGCACACCATCGAGGGCGCGACGATCTACGGCTCGCTCGCCGCCGCCGTCGCCGTGCTGCTGTGGATCGGCATGTCGGCGTTCGCTGTGCTCGTGGGAGCCGCGGTCAACGCGGCGATCGACCGCGTGTGGCCGGCCGCCGCGACAGCCGCGGCCCGCGCCGCCAACGAGCGCCTGCGCGAGGAGGAGGCCGCCGAGTACGTCGCCCACCTCGCCGCCGTCCGCGCCCACGAGGATCCCGACGACCCCGCCGACATGCCCTCGGAGTTCCCCGAGCGCTGGTCGCGCTTCCTGCCACCGGAGGACCTGTCCGGCCGCCTGCGCACCCATGCGCGCAGTGCGCACCACGCACCGAAGGCCACCGCGGAGGACCCGTCCGCGGACAAGTGACGCCGGACCGCCGCCCCGGCCCGCGCCTCCGCCTTCGTCGCCACCCCGGCTCCGCCGCCCGGCGTCCCGCAGGCCCCGGGCAGGGCCGTTCCGCCACCGCCGACCCGGAGATCCGCCCCTGCCGTCGACGGCAGGCCAGGGGGCGGCGCCGCTTCAGCGGCCCGGGGCTCGTCCGCCCCGCGGGCCCGGGTCCGGTGGCCTCGCGACCCCGGCGGTCGGCGGGGCGCCACTCGCCGACTCGCCGACTCGCCGACTCGCCGACTCGCCGACTCGCCGACTCGCCGACTCGCCGACTCGCCGACTCGCCGACTCGCCGACTCGCCGACTCGCCGGCCCGCCGGTCCGTGGCTTCGGTGTGGGCGGCCGCCGGCTCGGGCCGGGCCGGGGTCAGGGCGTCCAGGCGCCCGCCGCGGCCGCCTCCCGCACCACGTCGGCGAAGTCCCGCGGTTCGCGTCCCAGCACCTGCCGCACGCCGTCCGACAGATAGGCGTTGCGCCCGTCCAGCAGCTGCTCGAACAGGTCCACCAGGAACCGGGTCTCCTCCGCCGGCATCCCGGCCTCCGCCAGCCGCCGGCCGTACTCGGGTGCCGGGACGGGCCGGTAACGCAGCTCCCGCCCGGTCGCCTCCGCCACGGCCGACACCGCCTCCCCGAACGTCAGCAGCCGTGGCCCCGACACCGCCAGCGCCTGCCCCGCGTACCGCTCGTCACCCAGTGCCGCGACCACCACCTCGGCGACGTCCCCGACGTCGACGAAAGGCTCACGTACCTCACCGGCCGGGAACACCAGCTCCCCGGTGCGCCGCAGCTCCTCGGCGAGCGGCCCCTCGCTGAAGTTCTGGGCGAACCACGCGGCCCGTACCACCGTCCAGTCCGCTCCGGACTCCCGGAGCGCCTCCTCGGCGGGGCGCGCGCCCTCCTCGCCGCGCGCCGACAGCAGCACCAGCCGCCGCACGCCGAGTGCCACCGCCCGGTGCGCCAGCAGACCGACGCCCAGCGCCGCCTCCGGCGCGCCCACGTCGAAGGGGTACACCAGGTAGGCCGCGTCCGCCCCGCGCAGCGTGTCGGCCCAGGTGGCGCGGTCGTGCCAGTCGAAGCCGTGGGCCCGGGAGGCGGGCCGCACGGTGGCTCCAGCGGCGTCGACGGCCTGCGCGACCCGCCGGCCCGTACGGCCGGACGCGCCGGTCACCACGACCGTCAGGTCGTTCACGTTCGTGTCCTTCGCAAGCTCTGTCATACCTCCAGTGAACTCCCGTCCACCGTCCGGGCCCATCGGTGAGCGCCTTCAGCCCGGGCGGTGCTCGACCGCCTCCCCGCCGCCGCGCCCCGGGTACCCGCGGGCGCGCGGCGTAGCCTGAGGCGCATGTACGCGGAGAGGCCGTCCCGGCCGGCCGGAGCGGTGGTGTGGACGAACACCCCGTCCGGGCCCTCGGGGCAGGACGTGCTGCCCGACGGCTGCATGGACCTGCTGTGGAGCGAGGGCCGGCTGCTGGTGGCGGGACCGGACACCCGGGCGTACGCCACCGCGAGCCCGCCCGTGACCTGGTCCGGGATACGGTTCCGCCCTGGTGTGGCACCCGCCCTGCTCGGCGTCCCCGCCCACGAACTGCGCGACCGGCGCGTGGATCTGGCCGATCTGTGGCCCGCGGGCAGGGCCCGGCGACTGGGCACGCTCGTCGAGGCGGCGGCCGACCCCGAGGCCGGCCTGGAGGCGGCGGCCCTCACGCTCGCGGCACAGGCCGACGTGTACGACCCCCTGCTCGGCGGGCTCGTCGCGGCCCTCGACGCGGGCCGTCCCGTGGCCGCCACGGCCGACGAGCTGGGCATCGGGGCGCGCCGGCTGCACCGCCGTTCGCTGGCGGCGTTCGGTTACGGGCCGAAGACCCTGGCCCGTATCCTCCGCTTCCGGCGTGCTCTCGCCCTGGCCCGCTCCGGGATGCCCGGGGCGGACACCGCCGTCCGCGCCGGGTACGCCGACCAGGCTCATCTCGCGCGCGACGTGAAGCAGCTGGCCGGCCGGACACTGAGCGAACTACTCGCCGGCCGCTAGCGGGGCGAACAGGTCCACGCCGTTGCCGTCCGGGTCGTGCACGACGGCGTACCGCTGCCCCCAGAAGGCGTCCCACGGTTTGAGCTCGCCATGGTGACCGGCGCCCACCAGCGCCTCGTACACCGTGTCGACCTCGCCCGGCCCGTCGCAGCGCAGCGCGAGCGACGCGCGCGGGCCGCCGGAGGGTGGACGCCAGCCGGGGTGGAAGGAGCGCACGCCCTCCTCGGTGTCCAGCAGCAGCCGTAGCCCGCCGGGCAGTTCGGCCTCGGCGTGCGGCTCCCGCTCGGCCCCCTCGGGGAAGGAGAACCCGAGCCGGCGGTAGAAGGAGACGGAGGCGGCCATGTCGGAGACGACCAGCCCGACGGCATCGAATCGTGGAGTCATACGGCCACCGTAGGCAGCGCCCGGCGGCCCGGTCTTGAACGAATCGGACAGCGGCCTGCACGGTCCGGCGGACGGGGCCGCCGACGGGCGCCCGCCCGGGGCGGACGCCGGGCGCGGCGTCGGGGTGCCTGCGGCCACCCGTCTGCTGGAACGCGGCATCCCCTGATTCCGCCCGGCCGCCGGGTACGGGTCAGGCGCCCGGGGCGAGGTGTGGACCGCGGCGGCGCCGGGAGGGGGGCCCGTGGGGAGGGCGACCCGCACAACGGCAGCGTCTCCGCCTGACCTGCGGGTCTCACGGTGGGTCCCCCCGGCCGCGGGGCGGCGGTGCTCACCGCGTCCCCCGTGCCGCGGACCTCCGGACCCACGGCGGCACGGCGGGCCGCGGCGGCGAGGCAGGCTGCGACCACGCGGGCCCGCCCGAGGCCCGTCCGAAGGTCCACCAGCGGGCAGAAAGCGATTGCTTCCCTGGT
This sequence comes from Streptomyces sp. MUM 2J, assembly GCF_022414535.1. Taxonomy (GTDB): domain Bacteria; phylum Actinomycetota; class Actinomycetes; order Streptomycetales; family Streptomycetaceae; genus Streptomyces. Next base: position 12,703 of record NZ_JADWYM010000001.1, on the reverse strand, counting down.
GGGGGACTTCCTCACGCGAACGGGCAGGGCGCCGCGGTTCCACCGGATCCGGGTGACGGAATACCCGGCTCCGGTGCCATGCTCTGGTGATACCGGTGCACGTGTGCTGCGAAGGGCTGGTGGGCACATGACGGCAGGCCAGGCTGACCCCGTGGTCAGGACCCCCTACGGGCGGGTGCGCGGCAGGTACGAGGACGGCATCGCCGTCTTCAGGGGTATCCCCTACGCGGCGCCTCCCTTCGGCCCCCGCCGGTTCCGCCCCCCTGAGCCGCCCGAGCCGTGGGGCGGCGTGCGCGACGCGGCGGCCTTCGGCCCGACGCCCCCGAAGCCCCCGTACTCCGAGGCCTTCGACAAGTACCTGTCCGACCCGGTCGTGCCCGGCGACGACTGTCTCAACCTCAACGTGTGGACGCCCGACCCCGGCCCCGGCGCCCGGCTGCCGGTCATGGTCTGGCTGCACGGCGGCGCCCTGACCCGCGGCTCCTCCGCCGTTCCCGTCTACGACGGCCGGGCCTTCGCCCGGGACGGCGTCGTCCTGGTCTCGGTCAACTACCGCCTGGGCGTCGAGGGCTACGGCCTGTTCCCGGACGCCCCCGCCAACCCGGGGCTGCGCGACCAGCTCGCCGCCCTGCAGTGGGTGCACGCCTCGATCACCGCCTTCGGCGGCGACCCCGGTCGGGTGACGCTGTGCGGGCAGTCGGCCGGTGCCATCAGCGTCGGCGCGCTGATGGCCGCCCCGCAGGCGCACGGTCTGTTCCGCCGGGTCGTCCTGCAGAGCGGGCCGCCGGAGGCCTTCGACCGGGACAAGGTGCGGCGCATGGTACGCCGCATGGCGACCCGGCTGAAGATCCCGGCGACCGCACAGGCCTTCGCCGAGGTCGACCGGGACCTGCTGCTGCGGACCCAGACCGAGGCCGGCCGGCTGAGCACCCCGGTGCTCGGCGGACCGTCCTTCGGCATCGTCGTCGACGGCGACCTGGTGCCGCGCGACCCGCTCCAGGCACTGATCGACGGCACCGTGGCGCCCGGCGCCGAACTGCTGATGGGCTGGACCCGGGACGAGTACCGGCTGTGGCTGGTGCCGGGCGGGCTGCTGGAGCGCGTGGACCGGCTCGGCCCGATGGCACTCGCCGGCGCCATGGCGCGCTGCCACTGCGGGCACGAGGTCCCACGCGGCTACCGCGCACTGAACCCGCGGGCCGGCACCGCCGAGATCGTCGGCCAGATGGTCACCGACCATCTCCTGCGCCTGCCGATGCACCGCCTGGCCGGGGCCCGGCCCGGATCGTCGTACGTCTACGAGTTCGCCTGGCCGTCGCGGCTGCCCGGCCTCGGCGCCTGCCACGCGCTGGAACTCGGGTTCGTCTTCGACACCGGCGAGACGCCGGAGTCCGCGAAGCTCGCGGGCCCGGGCGGTCCGCGCGAGCTGGCGGAACAGATGCACGGCGCCTGGGTCCGGTTCGCCGCCGGGGGAGACCCGGGCTGGGAGGCCTGGGACGCCACACACCCGGTACGGATCCTCGGTGAGGCCGCACCGACGGCGCCGGACGGCGGGCCCCGGGCAGACGGCTCCGGCCCGCGCGATCTCCGGGACCCCTACACCGCCCGCGGCCACCGGGACGCCGAACTCGCCCTGTGGGCCTCCGCCGAGCCCACCCCGGGGGAGTCCGTGCTCGCGTCGGGCCCGGACCCCGATTCGCCCGCGCGCGGCACGGAACGGCGTTCGGCGGTGCAGCGGCTCCGGCGCTCCGTCGGCGTCCGCCGGCACTGACCCCCGCACCCCGTCCGGCGGCTCCGGGCCCCGCGCACGCACCGCCGGGCGCCGCCGGCTGCACCGCGCCGCCGAGGTCCGCCGGGCCGCCACTTCGGGCGCCCTCGGTCCATCCCCGGCAGCGCATCGGCGGGTGCCCGCGCTCCGGCCGAGGGCGCCCGGCCGGGGCGAGAGCGCTGCACCGCCGGTCCCGGCCCGCGCCCACCCCGGTCGCGCCGCCGGCAGGCCACGCTCCGGCGCACCGCCGACCCGCCGTGACGTGTCACCCGGGTCGGTCCGCCAGGGCCCGTGCGATCGAGGCGATGGCCGCCGGCCCCACCCGGCAGCAGCCGCCGATCAGCCGCGCCCCCGCGTCCCGCCAGCCGAGGACCTGACCGGGGGTGAACGTGGAGCGGCCGTCCCAGCGGCGCGCCCCGGCGTCCCAGCCCTCACCGCTGTTGGGGTAGGCGACCACGGGCTTGCCCGTCACGCGCGCCGCGATCTCCACGGCGGTCCCGACGTCCCGCGGGGCACAGCAGTTGACGCCGACCGCGACGACGTCGTCCGCGTCCGCGGCCAGCGTGAAGGCCTCCTCCAGCGGCTGCCCCGCCCGGGTGCGGGTCCCGTTCACGGTGTACGACAGCCAGGCGGGCACACCGAGCCCGCGCACCGCCCGCAGCAGCGCCGCCGCCTCGTCCGTGTCCGGCACGGTCTCCAGGGCCAGCACGTCGGGCCCGGCCGCGGCCAGCACCTCCAGCCGGGGCCGGTGGAAACGCTCCAGCTCCCGCAGGCTCAGCCCGTAGCGCCCCCGGTACTCGGACCCGTCGGCGAGCATCGCTCCGTAGGGACCTGCGGACGCCGCCACCCACAGCGGCCGGGTCGTCCCCGCACCCCGGGCGTGTCGTACGGCCTGCCGCGCCAGCTCCACGGCGAGCGTGAGCAGCCGGGCCGCCTCCGCGCGGCCGATCCCGCGCCGGGCGAATCCCTCGAACGTGGCCTGGTAGCTCGCGGTGATCGCCACATCGGCGCCCGCCGCGAAGTAGGTCCCGTGCGCCTCGGCGATCGCCTCGGGCCGCTCCGCCAGCAGCCGCGCCGACCACAGCGCGTCGCTCAGGTCGTGCCCGGCCGCCTCCAGCTGGTTGGACAGGCCGCCGTCGAGGACGACCGTCCCGGCGGCGAGGGCCTCGGCGAGGGTGGGGCCGCAGGTCATGCCGTCGACGGTAGCCGAGTGAGCGCGGTCGCGGGCCATACGGTGGCCGGCTCCCCCGCGGGCCCGGGCGGCCGTCCCGGTGGCTGACCCGGGGACGCCGGGCCAGGGGGCGGGCCCGGGTGACGTCGGCTGCCGCCCGCATGCCGCTGCTTTCCCCTGTCCGCTTGGACGACCGCCCCGCACGATCCGCGCACGACCTCGCTGATCCGCCATGTGACGAGACAGCGGGAGACGGCTTCCCGGCAAGCGTCCGGACAACGGGGGCGGTACGACGCCGAGGACCCGGTCGTTCGCCCGGCGTACCCCTGGGGCCGGGCGGTGATGCCGCCGGCGCCGGATCCGAGGACGTACCCGAAGTCCACCGGTTCCTGCTGGTCAGGCGTGGCTCTCGGGCTTCCTGCCGCTCGGTCCGTGCCCGGCCTCGCGGGGCCAGTGGGTGAGGGCCGCGTGCAGGGCGTCCACGGCCTTGTCCCACGACCGTTGCACGTCGCGGGCAGCGGCGAAGCCGCCGGCCGCCTCCAGGGCGCAGTACCCGTGGAAGGTGCTGCGCAGCAGGCGCACCGCGTCGGTGAGGTCGGGCTCCTCCAGGCCGTAGGAGCGGAGCACGCCGTAGGTGATCTCGGCCGTACGGCGCATGACGGGCGTGCCGGCGAAGGCGGCCGGGTCGATGCGGATCTGGGTGGCGGCGTAGCGCCCCGGGTGGGTCAGGGCGTACTCCCGGTAGGCGTCGGCGAAGGCGGTCAGCGCCTCCTTGCCGGCGCGCCCGGCCACGGCGGCCGCGATCCGGTCGATCATCTCCCCGCCGGCCAGCAGGGCGATCCGCGTCCGCAGTTCCTGGAGGTTCCTGACGTGCGAGTAGAGGCTTGCGTCCCTCACCCCGAAGCCCCGTGCCAGCGCGGACAGGCTGACCTGGTCGAACCCGGCCTCGTCGGCGAGATCGGCCGCCGCCGCGACGAGACGGCCGACGGTGATACCGGCACGGGCCAAGGGGAACCTCCGAGAACCAGCAGAACCTAGGGCCTCTAGGCGGAAGCCTAGCCGACGAAGGGCTGATGGGGCCGTCAGGGCGGCCCCGGAGGCGGTGCCTGCGCTGCCGCCGGACACCCCCGTGCCGGGGGATGCCGCGCGACGCGAGGGGACCCGGCCCCGACGGCTCCGGAGACAGGGCATAACGTGAGGAGTCGTACGCCTGTGGGAGGAGAGACGGATGGGCAGCCGCACCGCGCTGGTCGAGGATCTGATGGAGCGCTTTCCGCATGTGCCGCGGGAGGCCGTCTTCAAGGAGGACCTGCTGCGCGGCGGGGTCGCCTTCGACCCCTCGGCGCTCAGTGACACCGCCAACGAGGCGGCCGGCGAGGTCAAGCCGAAGTCCTACTTCATCTTCTCCTTCGACCACGGCACCCTGCCCGAGCTGGGCGAGGCCGCGCTGCGCCGCCCGCCGGAGGAGATCATCCTCACCGGAGGCCCGTACGACCTGCGCCGGACCGTGGTGTCCGTCCGTGTGAACCCGGCGTCCCCCTACCGCGTCGCCGCAGACGAGGAGGGCATGCTCGGCCTGTACCTGGACGGCAGGCGCATCGCCGACGTCGGCGTGCCGCCGATGCCGGAGTACTACCGGCACACCCTCTCCAGCGGGAAGTCCGTGATGGAGGTGGCCCCCACCATCCAGTGGGGCTACCTGATCTACCTCACCGTCTTCCGGGTCTGCCAGTACTTCGGCGCCAAGGAGGAGTGCCAGTACTGCGACATCAACCACAACTGGCGCCAGCACAAGGCCGCCGGCCGCCCCTACACGGGCGTGAAGGACGTGGAGGAGGTCCTGGAGGCGCTGGAGATCATCGACCGGTACGACACCCAGAGGGCCTCCACCGCCTACACGCTCACCGGGGGTGCCATCACCAAGTCGGTCGCCGGACGCGACGAGGCCGACTTCTACGGCCACTACGCCAAGGCCATCGAGGAGCGCTTCCCGGGCCGCTGGATCGGCAAGGTCGTCGCGCAGGCGCTGCCCAAGGCGGACGTGCAGCGCTTCAAGGACTACGGCGTGCAGATCTACCACCCCAACTACGAGGTGTGGGACCGCCGGCTGTTCGAGCTGTACTGCCCGGGCAAGGAGCGGTACGTCGGACGGGACGAGTGGCACCGCAGGATCCTCGACTCGGCCGACGTGTTCGGTGCGCGCAACGTCATCCCGAACTTCGTGGCGGGCGTGGAGATGGCCGAGCCGTTCGGTTTCACCGACGTCGACGAGGCCATCGCCTCGACCACCGAGGGCCTGCGCTTCTTCATGTCGCACGGCATCACACCCCGGTTCACCACCTGGTGCCCGGAACCCACCACCCCGCTCGGCAAGGCCAATCCGCAGGGCGCGCCGCTGGAATACCACATCCGCCTGCTGGAGGCCTACCGCGCCACCATGGACGAGTTCGGCCTGTCCTCGCCCCCCGGCTACGGCCCGCCCGGCCCCGGTCACGCCGTCTTCTCCGTCAGCTCCTTCATGGACAGTCTCCCGGCGCAGGATCCGGCCGTGGCGCGATGAGCACCCCGCGGGCCGTCTCCGCGCACAGGGCGCGGAGACGGCCCGCGACATCTGAACAGGGCGCTTGTCAGTTGTGTCGGAGGCGTGAAAGGCTCGGACACCACTGCGAGGGTTCCCGCAACTCAGTTGCCAGTGCAGTGAGTTGACCTCGCCTGTGGATGCAGGAGACCCATTGCCCGACCTGCCGACTCCCCAGGACGCCACCGAGGCTGCGCAGTTCACCGAGTGCTGGGACGCCGTGCTGTCCTACGCCGACCTGTGCACGTCGGGCTCCGCCGCCGCGCAGGCCCTGGCCCGGGAGGCGTTCGCACTCGGCTTGCGCCAGGCACGCGACGCAGAGCCGGTCAACCGGCGCGCGCCCGGCCGCCGCCCCGACCGGCTGCCGCGGATCCCGCTGCTGCTGACGGCCGTCCGCACCACGGCAGCCGGCTGGGAGGCCGCGGGAGAGGGCCACCGGCTCGACCCCGACCTGCGCCTGTGGCTCAACTCGGGCCGGGCCGCCCGCTGCACCGGCCCGCCGCAGGGCCGTCCCCTCGCCCTGCGCGCGCTGCGCGACCTGCCGGAAACCGACGCCGAACTGCTCTGGGCGGCTGAGGTGGAGGCGCTGCCGCCGCACGTGGCCGCCCGTGGCCTCGGCCTCGACCCGGCCGCCGCGGCCGACGCCCTCGACCAGGCACGCACCCTGTTCCGGGACCGATGCCGCAGGGGCCACCTCGACGCCCGGCTCGCCGCCGAGTGCCGCAGCTACGCGCGGCTTCTCGACGCCGTCACCCGCCGGCCCGGCACCGACACCCCCGACGACCTCTCCCGGCACCTCGCGACCTGCGTCGACTGCGCCGAGGCCGCCGCCTGCCTGCGCCTGCACGACGGGACCCTGCCCGCGGCCCTGGCCGGGGGAGTCACCGGCTGGGGCGGACCGGCCTACCTCGAACGGCGCCGCCGCGCCGCCGAGGCGCGTCTGTGCGCGGGACGCCCCGAGGACCCGGCGGCCGACCGGCACGGCGAAGCGGACGCCGGAGCCCGCTTCGCCCGCGGCGGACTGCTCGTCACGGCCGGCCTGGTCTCCGTACTCGCGCTCGCCGTCTCCCTGATGCCGTTCGGCTCCGCGGACGACGCCGCGGCCCGCCCCGAAGACGTCGGCCGCCGGCAGGCCACCGACGCCATCCCCGGCCTGCCGCCCGCCTCGCCGACACCCGCCCGTACCCTCGCCCCCCGGTCCACCCCGTCCACGCCCACACCCCCGCCCACGACGCGCGCCACGCCCGCCACCGGTACGCCACCCGCCGGCCGTGAAGCCCCCGCCCCCGAGCCGCAGGGCACCACCGTGTCGACCGCCCCCGGCCAGGGCGGAGAGCCCTCTGCGGCAGCCGGCTGCGCGGTCGACTACCGCGTCCTCAACCAGTGGGCCAACGGCTTCCAGGCCGCCGTCACCCTCACCACCGCCGACGCGCTCGACGACTGGAGCGTCGCCTGGTCCTTCCCCGACGGCCAGCGCATCACCCAGATGTGGGACGCCCGTTTCTCCCAGTCCGGTCCCGGCGTCACCGTCGGCGCCACCGGCTACAGCACGCCCGTCCCGGTCGGCGGCACCGTATCCTTCGGCTTCCTCGGTACCTGGCAGGGCCGGAACGCGGACCCGAAGGGCTTCACCCTCAACGGGCAGACCTGCCGGGCGGGGTGAACGGGCGGTCATGACGAACGGGTGGTCACGACGAACCGGCCGCGCGGGCCGTGTCCTGGTACGGCCAGGGCGAACGGAGGCGCAGCGCGCCGTGCCGCCGGGATGCCGCGCCGGTGAGGCACGGCCCGGCCGCCGCGCCCCGAGCCGTACGGGACCGGGGCCCCGCGCGACCGGACGGAGGGAGCGCGCGGAAAAGCGGTTGACCCGGGACGCGGCGGTCCCGCTAGGGTGAGGGCGTTGCGCGCGGTGGCAGTCGGCCACCGCGGGCCGCGTACAGGGACGAGGAGGTGTCGACCGATGGCTGTCTTTGCGCCGGGCGCTGCCCGCAGCCAGGAATCCGTCCAGTCCACCTCCGTGGCCACCGGCTGACCTCACCCTGTTTCTCCGCGCCCGTCGGCGCGTGCCGGTGCCGCCCTCGTGAAGGGTCACCCTTGACTTCCAGCTCTTCCCGTTCATCCGGTTCTTCCGGTTCATCCGGTTCCCTCTCCTCCTCGCCCACGTCGTCCGCGGCTCCGCGCGACCTGACCGCGTACGGCTGGGACGAGGCCTGGGCCGAAGCGTTCGCCCTCCACGCCGCCGAGGGGCTGCTGCCCGGCCGCGTGATCCGGGTCGACCGCGGACAGTGCGACGTCGTCGGCGCCGGCGGTGTGCTGCGTGCGGACACCGCGTTCGTCACCCCGCACGACCCGATGCGGGTGGTGTGCACGGGCGACTGGGTCGCGGTCGAGCCGGGTGGCAACCCCCGCTACGTCCGGACCTGCCTGCCCCGCCGCACCGCCTTCGTCCGCTCCACCTCCTCCAAGCGGTCCGAGGGCCAGATCCTCGCCGCCAACGTCGACCACGCGATCATCGCGGTCTCCCTCGGCGCCGAACTCGACCTCGGCCGCATCGAGCGCTTCCTCGCCCTGGCCTGGGAGTCCGGGGCGCAACCCGTGGTCGTGCTCACCAAGGCCGATCTGGTCCCCGACGCGGTGACACGGTCGTACCTCGTCCAGGACGTCGAGACGACGGCTCCCGCAGTGCCGGTCCTCGCCGTCAGCGCGGCACGGGGCGAAGGCCTCGACGTGCTCACCGCGCTTGTCTCCGGCGGTACGTCCGTGCTGCTCGGGCAGTCCGGCGCGGGCAAGTCCACCCTCGCCAACGCGCTGCTCGGGGAGGACGTGATGGACGTGCAGGCCATCCGCGACATCGACGGAAAGGGCCGCCACACCACGACCACCCGCAACCTCCTCGCCCTCCGGGGCGGCGGCGTCCTGATCGACACCCCCGGCCTGCGCGGCGTGGGGTTGTGGGACGCAGAGACCGGAGTCGGGCAGGTCTTCTCCGAGATCGAGGAACTCGCCGCGCGGTGCCGGTTCCACGACTGCGCGCACGACAGCGAGCCGGGGTGCGCGGTGCGGGCGGCCATCGAGGACGGTGACCTTCCCGTGCGCCGGCTGGAGAGCTACCGCAAGCTGAAGCGCGAGAACCAGCGGATCGTCGCGAAGACCGACGCGCGACTCCGGGCTGAACTGCGCAAGGACTGGAAGCGGAAGGGGGCTCAGGGGCGGGCGGCGATGGAGGCCAAGCGGGGACGCCTGCGATAGCCGCACTCCGGTCCGGGCCCCGGTCCGGGCCGGACCTCACGGCGGGGGCCGGGTCCGGCCCCCGCCCCGGCCCGGACCGGCTCCTCCCGCCCTGGGAGGAGCCGCCCGCCCTCGCCGGACCCTCCCCGCACGGGTGCGCGGCGCGTCCCCGTCCCACCTTCACGTCCGAATCCCGCCGGTCCGGGCCGCGCCCCGGGCGCAGACTGGAAGACGTGATGGACGAGGACACCAGGTACGAGGCGGTGCGGAGCCGGGACGCCCGGTTCGACGGGGCGTTCTTCTTCGCCGTGACGACGACCGGCATCTACTGCCGGCCCAGCTGCCCCGCCGTCCCGCCGAAGCGGCGCAACGTGCGGTTCTTCGCCACGGCCGCCGCCGCGCAGGGCTCGGGGTTCCGGGCCTGCCGGCGGTGCCGGCCCGACGCGGTGCCGGGCTCGGCCGAGTGGAACGCCCGCGCCGACGTCGTCGGACGGGCCGTGCGGCTGATCGGCGACGGAGTCGTCGACCGGGAGGGCGTGAGCGGCCTGGCCGCCCGCCTGGGATACAGCGCCCGGCAGGTGCAGCGGCAGCTCACCGCCGAGCTGGGAGCCGGCCCGGTCGCCCTGGCCCGCGCCCAGCGAGCGCACACCGCACGCGTGCTGCTGCAGACCACCGGCCTGCCGATCACCCGGATCGCGTTCGCCGCCGGCTTCGCCAGCGTCCGCCAGTTCAACGACACCATCAGGGACGTGTACGCGGACACCCCGACCGGACTGCGCGCCGCCGCCCCCCGGGGCAGCCGTCCGGACACCCCGGGCGCCGGGATCCCGCTGCGGCTCGCGCACCGCGGGCCGTACCGGTCCGGCCCCGTCTTCGACCAGCTGCACCGCGAGGCCGTGGCCGGGGTCGAGGAGGTCACCGGCCCACCGGGAGAGCGGGTGTTCCGCAGGGTCCTGCGGCTGCCGTACGGCACCGGGACCGTCGCCGTCGACGAACGGCCCGGCATGCCGCGGCCCGGCCGCGGCGCCCACCCGGGCGGCTGGCTGGACGCGCGGCTGCACCTCACCGACCTGCGCGATCTGAGCACCGCGGTGCAACGGCTGCGCCGCCTCTTCGACCTCGACGCCGACCCGTACGCCGTCGACGAGCGGCTGGGCGCCGACCCCCGTCTCGCCCCGCTGGTCGCGGCGCGGCCCGGCCTGCGCGCGCCGGGCACCGCCGACCCCGAGGAGTTCGCCGTGCGGTCCCTGGTGGGCCGCGCCGAGGCCGAACGGCTGGTCCGGCGCTACGGCAAGGCCCTCGACGCCCCCTGCGGCAGCCTCACCCACCTCTTCCCCGAACCGGGCGTCCTCGCCGGCGCCGACCCCGACAGCCCACTGGGCGCACTCGGCGCCGCCCTCGCCGACGGCGCCGTACGGCTGGACGCCGGCGCCGACCGGGACGACGCGCAGCAGGCCCTGCTCGCCGTCCCCGGCGTCGGCGCCGCCACCGCCGCGGCCGTCCGTGCCCGCGCCCTGGGCGACCCCGACGTGGCGCCGCCCGGCGCCGACCTTCCCGACGGCTGGCGCCCCTGGCGCACCTACGCCGTACAACACCTGCGCATCGCAGGGGGACTGGAGTCTCCATGACCGCCCCGACCCACTGGACCGAGGTAGGCAGCCCGCTGGGCCCGCTCCTGCTGACCGCCGACCCGGACGGCCGGCTCACTTCGCTGTCCGTGCCCGGCCAGAAGGGCGGTCGCGTGCTCCGGGACGGCTGGGTGCACGCACCCGGACTGTTCACGGCGGCCCGGGAGCAGCTGGCCGCGTACTTCGCCGGCGACCTCAAGGAGTTCGCGCTGCCGCTGCGCCCGCACGGCACGGCCTTCCGCGAACAGGTGTGGACGGCCCTGGACACCGTGCCCTACGGGACGACCGTCACGTACGGCGAGATCGCCGCACGCATCGGTGCCTCCCGCGCCGCCGTGCGCGCCGTCGGCGGCGCGATCGGCGCCAATCCACTGCTGATCGTGCGGCCCTGCCACCGGGTGATCGGTGCCGACGGCTCGCTCACCGGCTACGCCGGCGGACTGGAGCGCAAGGTCCGGCTGCTCACCCTGGAGGGCGCGCTCTAGGAGACGTCGTCAAGGTGTCAGACCCCCCTCAGGAGCGATGCGAGGGTGACGCAGACCGGATCCCGGCCGCAGGACCCGGGGCCCACCACCCCCTCGGCCCCTCTCGGCCCCCCTCGCCCACCTCAGCCCCCGAACACCGCCCCCAGCCACGCCCCCACGATCAGCAGGCACGCGAACAGTTCCGCCAGGACGCTCCAGCCACCCGACCGCATCGCCGTGCGCAACGCGGACCGCGCCTGGCCGTGCCCGCCCAGACGCAGCCGCTCGGACAGGTAGATGCCGGCCAGGAAGCCCGGGACCGCGCCGACCACCGGGAGCAGGACGAAGCCGGCAACGGCACCGACCCCCGCGTACACGGCCATGCGAGGGGTGGCGCCGCTCGTGCGCAGCCGGCGCGGCGGCAGCGCCCACCGCACCACCTGCGCCAGCAGCAGCGCCGCGGTCGCCCCGACCAGGACGCTCCAGGCCACCGGCTGCGGGTCCTGCAGCGACCACCACAGGATCGCGGCCCACACGAGCCACGACCCCGGAACTCCGGGCACCAGCACTCCGCACAGGCCGAGCAGCAGCACCACGCCGATCAGCAGGAGTTCCCACGCTCCCATCTGCCCAGAGTGCCGGACGCGGGGAGAACGCGCAGGTGAAGGCGTACCCCCTCGGCCCCCTCCCGGGAAGAGGGAGGCTCCGGCGGGGACGGCTGCCCCGTCCGGGTCGCCCAGCCCCGTCCGCGGGCGTGCCAGCCCCGTGGCAGCAGGGTCGTCACGCCGGTCAGCTCGATCAGCCGCCTCACCCGGCGCCACACGGCCGGCAGCCCCGGCCGAGCCACTCGGCGACGCTCGCGGCGGTCAGCCCGGCCGTTCGGCGGGGAGAGGGTCTCCAGGCCGGTGCGGTCCGGACCCCGCGGACCCTGCCCGGTCACGCCGGACCGGCCGAACCGCAGCGGTGGCGCCTTGCGCCGCCAGGACGCGAACAGGCCCGACGACGCGGTCACCCGACACACCGTCCGGCGCGGACCGGCGTGCCGGATTTTCCCGATGCCCCGTTTCCACATGCCCCGCGCGGTGGACAATTAGGGGCATGAGCCAGCAGGGGGGTAGGCCCGCCGGGCAGGGGGACGACTGGTGGGCACAGCTGTACGACGACGTCACCGAGGACACGGGTGCCACGCCCACGCCCGACTCCCTGGACGACCGCTTCGCGTCCGCGGCCGGCACGCTGGGGCAGCCGCCGGTTCCCCCCGCGCCGCCGCCGGCGGATCCCGTTCCCCCGCGGCGGCACCCCCAGACGGGCCGTGCCGGCGGGGCCGAGCCACCCCCCGACGGCGCGCCCCGCTCCGGGACGGACCCCGGCACGGCCCGGCGCACCCGGCCGAGGGCTCCCTGGGAGCCGCCGCCCCCCACTCCCGAGGCCCCGGCGACCTTCCCTCCGGGGCCGATGCCCCCGGGATTCGCCGGGAGGGCGCCCGGAGGCCGCACGCCCCCTCCGGGCGCAGGAGCGCCCGTATCGGTGGATCCCGACACGGCCGCGGTGCCGGCCGACGCCGTGCCTGCGCCCCCGTGGCCGGACCCGCCGGACGTCCCACCGCGCCCCGGTGGCGCAGCCCGGGAGGACCGGACGCCGGCGCCCCGGGGACCGGCCCGGACCGATGGAGCCTCGGCAGGTGGTCCCCGTCCGGGGAGTCCCGCCGGCCGTGGTGCTGCGGGCGCCGGTGCGCCCTCCCGGCGCGGTCGCGCCGCCGAGCCCGCGCCGCCCGCCGGGAAGGAGGTCGCCGGGGAGGTCCCTCCCCCCGCCGGACCCCCCGCCCCGCAGACCGCCCCGGGGGGCCCCGGCGTCCCGGGTCCGCGG